>NZ_JBYMEM010000006.1:0-1355581 GCF_057766565.1 Streptomyces sp. MGP-P1
TGTTGTGTACATCTACTTCGTTCAGTCGCCAGCCGATATTAACCTCGCAAAGGCAGAAAGTAGTCGTTTTCGCATTTATCGTGAAACGCTTTCGCGTTTTTCGTGCGCCGCTTCATTGTCGAAGAACACGGCCGACTTCGTCGCGTACGGCGACGAGGCGTCCGGAGCCGCCGGGACCACGGTGAAGGCCGACATCGGCTTCCGCAACGAGGGCCCCGCCTGGATCGGCCACCTCCGCTCCGGCGAGCCGGTCGCCACGCTCGACTTCACCGTCCCGCAGGGCGCGTCGGTCACCGCGAAGCCGGACCGCTGCCGTGCGGTGACCGCCGACGGGAAGTACCGCGAGGACCAGAACAGCCCCGCACCGCGTTACGTATGCGACACCTCGATGACCGTGCGGGACGGGGCCGACCTCGGACTGCCCTTCGAGCTGAGGATCGACAGGGCCCTGATCGGCGCGAGCGGAGAGGTGACCGTCCGCAGCACGTGGACCCAGAACCCGGCGCTGCCGTTCGACCCCGAGCCCGCCAACAACACCGCGCACCTGATCCTCAACGGTGAGGGCGGCGGCTCTGAATCCGGCGGCTCGACGGGCGGCCCCGGCGGCGGCTCCGGCGAACCGTCCACCCCGCCGACCTCGGCCCCGGACCCGGAGGAGAGCCCGTCCGGCACCCCTGGCCCCTCGGCCTCCACCACGTCCGGCGGCGGCACGGCGGGTACGACCGGGGGAGCGGGCGGCGGGGGCGGCCTCGCCTCGACAGGATCGACAGCCCTGCTCGCCTCGGGCACGGCGGCCGCGGCGCTGGCGGGGGGCCTGGTGCTGTTCGCGGCGGCACGGCGACGGGCCGGGCGGCACGCCTGACCGGCGGCGGAGAAGGACGGAGGAGGGGAGCAGGCCTCCGCCGGGACACTTCCGATGCGGCCGACCCGGGCGTCCCCGGGTACGGCCGCATATGGGGTGACCGGGCTGCTGTCCCCTGCGGACCGGTCACTTACGCCGGGATGTGGTCCCACGACGTACCTGAGATACGTCACACGTCCCGGCGGAGCCACGCGTGGTTTCCTACCGGCGCCGCCCCTGGTTGGCACGGACATCAGGCTCAACGAAGGCACCGCGCCCCCGGTCACGCGCCGTACGGGTGAGACGGGTCCCGAACGCAGATGCGGCCCACGTCCGGCATACGGAGAACCGTTCCGTCCGGGCTCCGCCCACCAGCCTCACACCCGGCCGCGGCACAGCTCCAGGAGCGTCATCGCCAGCGCGGTGCCCGGCTTGCCCAGCGCGTCCCTGTAGTGGCCGAGCACGGCCGTCTCCCGGGAGAGGTTGACCCGTCGGCCGCCCGAGGCGATGCGGGCCTGCTGGATCACCGCCGAGACGGCCATCCGTTCCTGGACGAGGCCGATGATCCGGTCGTCGAGGGCGTCGATGCGCTCCCGGGCGCCGCCGATCAGGACGGCGGCCTCGTCGGTGCGGGCGCCGGTCAGCTCGGCGGGGGTGACGGCGGGGGTGGCGGCGGGGGTGCCGGCGATGGTGTCCGTGGTGCTGCTCATGGTGGTGACTCCCGGTGGGGTGACGGCCCCCGGGGCGAGAAGGCCCGGACACGCGAGACGCCCCGGGCCTGCTGGCCCGGGGCGCCTGGAACGTTGCTTGTCAGTAGCTCAAGCAGCACGACCATGGCAGCCGGCGGGCCGGATGCCATAGGTAAAGACGAAGGTCGTGTGCTGACGCATGGGGACAGTATGGCCCCGGCCCGACGGCCCCCACAAAACGGGGCCCGGATCCTGAGACGCGACGGGCACCGGCCCCGGGCGCCGGCCCCGTCCCGCGGCCCGGCGGAGGGTCCGCGCACGGCCGGTAGAATCGGAAGAACCGACCCCCTTCACCACCGCCGGAAGGCCGCTCCCGTGCCAGCAGCACCCCCCGCCGCCCCCGACGCCACGGCCGACGTGGTCCTCGTCGTCGACTTCGGCGCGCAGTACGCCCAGCTCATCGCCCGCCGTGTCCGTGAGGCCCGGGTCTACAGCGAGATCGTCCCGTCCACCATGCCGGTGGCCGAGATGCTGGCGAAGAACCCGCGCGCGATCATCCTCTCCGGCGGCCCCTCGTCGGTGTACGCGGAGGGCGCGCCGTCCCTGGACCGCGCGCTCTTCGAGGCCGGGGTGCCCGTCTTCGGCATGTGCTACGGCTTCCAGCTGATGGCCACCACGCTCGGCGGCACGGTCGACGACAACGGGGCCCGTGAGTACGGCCGTACCCCGCTGCACGTCAGCAAGGCGGGCTCCACGCTCTTCGAGGGCACCCCCACCGAGCAGCCGGTGTGGATGTCGCACGGCGACGCCTGCTCGGCGGCCCCCGAGGGCTTCACCGTCACCGCGTCCACCGACGTCGTACCGGTCGCCGCCTTCGAGAACGACGAGAAGAAGCTCTACGGCGTCCAGTACCACCCGGAGGTCATGCACTCGACCCACGGCCAGCAGGTCCTGGAGCACTTCCTCTACCGCGGCGCGGGCATCGAGCCGAACTGGACCACGACCAACGTGGTCGAGGAGCAGATCGCCCTCATCCGCGAGCAGGTCGGCGACAAGCGCGCCATCTGCGGCCTCTCCGGCGGCGTGGACTCCGCGGTCGCCGCGGCCCTCGTCCAGAAGGCCATCGGCTCCCAGCTCACCTGCGTGTACGTCGACCACGGCCTGATGCGCAAGGGCGAGACCGAGCAGGTCGAGAAGGACTTCGTGGCCGCGACCGGCGCGAAGCTCAAGGTGGTCGACGCGCAGAAGCGCTTCCTCGACGCGCTGGCCGGGGTCTCCGACCCCGAGCAGAAGCGGAAGATCATCGGCCGCGAGTTCATCCGTGTCTTCGAGCAGGCCCAGCTGGAGATCCTCCAGGAGGACGGTCCGGAGGTCGCCTTCCTCGTCCAGGGCACGCTCTACCCGGACGTCGTCGAGTCCGGCGGCGGCACCGGCACCGCCAACATCAAGTCCCACCACAACGTCGGCGGACTCCCCGACGACATCGAGTTCCAGCTCGTCGAGCCGCTGCGCCAGCTGTTCAAGGACGAGGTCCGCATGGTCGGCCAGGAGCTGGGCCTCCCCGAGGAGATCGTCCAGCGCCAGCCGTTCCCCGGCCCCGGCCTCGGTATCCGCATCGTCGGCGAGGTCACCAAGCAGCGCCTGGACCTGCTGCGCGACGCCGACGCCATCGCCCGCGAGGAGCTGACGGCGGCGGGCCTGGACCGCGACATCTGGCAGTGCCCGGTGGTCCTCCTCGCCGACGTCCGCTCGGTGGGCGTCCAGGGCGACGGCCGCACCTACGGCCACCCGATCGTGCTGCGCCCGGTCTCCTCCGAGGACGCCATGACGGCCGACTGGTCGCGTCTGCCGTACGAGACGCTGGCGAAGATCTCCACCCGGATCACCAACGAGGTCGCCGACGTCAACCGCGTCGTCCTCGACGTGACGAGCAAGCCGCCGGGGACGATCGAGTGGGAGTGACCCCTCCCGCCTCCTGAGAGCCCTCAGGTCAACGTCGATGCCGTCGCTCATTCGTTTGGGCGGCGGCATTGTCGTATCGGGTGGGTACGCTGAGTGAAGAGACGAGACTTCGGCGTATGGGAGTAATTATGAGCGCCGCACCCGAGCCAGGGGTTGAGGAGCAGGAGCCGTACCGGTGGCCTGTCCCGCCGGCAGGCGGCTGGACGGCGGACGACCTCGACCGGATTCCGGGCCTCCCGCCCCACACCGAGCTGATCGACGGGAGTCTCGTCTTCATGAGTCCGCAGCGTAAGTTCCACACGCGAGCCATGTGGTTGCTGGAGACGGCACTGCTCACGCACGTGCCCGCGGATCTGGACGTGGACCGGGAGATGACGATCAGGCTGGACCGCAGAAATCGCCCGGAGACCGATCTGCTGGTGTACCGCGCCGAGGCGGACACCGGAGCCGACCAGACCTGGTATGCGCCGGAGGACGTCGTCCTGGCCGTCGAGGTCGTGTCGCCCGACTCCGAGGACCGGGACCGAGGTGTCAAACCGCGCAAGTACGCCGAGGCGGGGGTGAGGCATTTCTGGCGGGTCGAGCAGGGACCGGATGACCTGCCCGTCGTCTACGTCTACGAACTCGACCCGGCGACGGACACGTACACGCCCACCGGAATCCACCGCAAGAAGATGAACCTCGAAGTCCCGTTCCCGGTCGACATCGACCTCACGCAGATCTACCACCGAGGCCGCCCCTAGGCCCTGTCGTCAAACTCCCGTCTGCCCCGCCCTCCGGGCGACGACGGGAGTTCGACGACAGGGCCTGGAAACCGCTGGCACGGGCCCCGCCCCCCGTGCCAGGCTCCCTCCCCATGTCCGCCGAAGAAGTCCGCGCCATCGTGTCCGCCGCCGGCAATGACCGCCTCACCTGGAACACCCCGCTCTCCGAGGAACACGCGGCCCGGCTGATCGCCGCCTGCGACCCCGCTCCCGGATCGCGGATCACCGACCTCGGCTCCGGCTGGGGCGAGTTGCTGATGCGGCTCGTCGAAGCCGCGCCCGGCTCCACCGGGGACGGCGTCGAAACCGATCCGGCCGCAGTGGCGCGCGGGCGGAGACTCGCGGAGGCGCGAGGGCTCGCGAACCGGGTGCGGTTCCACGAGGTGCCCGCCGCCGAGTGGACCGAGAGCGGGTACGACCTCGCCGTCTCCATCGGCTCCTCGCACGCCTGGCCCGGCACGACCCGTGAGGCCCTCACCGCCCTCGCCGCCACCGTGCGCCCCGGCGGACGGGTCCTGTTCGGCGAGGGGATCTGGCTGAAGGAACCGACCCCCGCCGCACTGGAGGGCATCGGGGCCGAGCACGGCGACTTCGGGTCGCTGCTTGAGCTGATCCGGCTGGCGGAGTCCGTCGGGCTGCGCGCGCTCCAGGTCACCGTCGCAGACGAGCGCGAATGGGACCTCTTCGAGTCCGAGGGGCCGATCGGCCGCGGGCAGCGCTGGGCACTGGAACACCCGGACCATCCGCTGCACGCCGAGGTGACGGCCGAGATCGACGCCCGCCGCGCCGGCTACTACGGCGGCTACCGCTCGTATCTCACGCTCGCCTATCTGGTGCTCAGCGCCTGACGCCCGGGGGCGTCGCGCCTCTGGCCACCTGACCCACCCGGCGGTGACTTCCGGTCCCGTACGCCCAGGGACCCCGAGGAGCCGCCGTGTCCGAGCCGGTAGCCGTGCCTGAGTCGTGGTGGACGAGGACGAGGGCCGGCGCATCGCCGCCGCGCTCGGGCCTCACAAGGCGGTGATCCTGCGCAACCACGGGCTGCTGACCGTCGGCGGCTCGGTGGACGCGGCGGCCTGGTGGTTCCTCACGATGGGGCGCGCCTGCCAGGTGCAGTTGCCGGCGCGGGCCGCCGGGAAACCCGTCCTCATCTCGCACCGGGACGCCTCCACCGCCCGCGACCACCTCGGCGGCGACCTGGTGGCCTGGATCAACTACCAGCCCCTGTGGCAGCGGATCGCTCGAACGTATCGACGACACGCGCCCCCGGCCCGCCCCGATGCGGCACACGGCCGTCCGGTACGGCACAATTCGCGGATATCGCGAGTGAGTTGGCTGTACCGGGGCGGGAAAGGGCGTAAACCTCCGTGGCGTTGGACGAATCCAGGACGAGCGGCACGCACAGCGGCGGCTGTACGTGTGGCGACTGCCCGCACGGAGCCCGTCGCGGACACCGGCGCGCCGTCGCCGCGTTCCTGGCCAAACGGGACGAACTGGCGGCGGGCAAGGGGCTCCCCGCCGGGGTCGCCCAGTCTCCGTCCGCGTCCCGGCAGTGGGTGTCCGACGAGCTGACCGGCTCCGCCCGCACCGTCGCCGAACGGGCTCGGGAAGCCGGTGACGCCTGGCTCCACCAGGTCTGGCGGGGGACGTTGTTCGCCGTCTGGGGCGGGGCCGGGGCCCTCCTGGTCGGTGCGAGCCTCACCGCGATCGGGGCCGGCTGGTCCACCGCCCGTACCGCCGGGCTGATCGCCGCCCTCCTCACGGCGGGGCTGCTCACCGCCGCCGCCCGCTTCCACCGCGCGCGGGGCGGCCTCCTCGCCCCGCTGATCGGGGAGGACAACCGGCTCTCCACCTCCCGGACGGTCGCCGGGCTCTGGGTGCTGCTGGCCGTCTTCGCCGTTCTCGTGCTCGCGCTGCAACTGGCCGGGGCCTCCGACCCGGAGAAGAGGGACGCGCTGATCGAGGGGCTCGACCTCGTGCGCTCCGCCGGGGTCGTGGCCGTGCTGGCGCTCGTGTGCGCGGTCGCCGTCGTCGTGCGGGGCGTGGTGACCGTAAGGGTGCTGGGCCGACGGCTCCAGAAGCTGCGCGCCGACCGGCCGCGCGCCGCCGACCTGCTCACCGACGACTCGGGGCGCGGCTCCTTCACCGATGTGCAGTACGTGCTGGTCAGCACCGTCGCCGTGGTGTTCGCCGCGGTGCGACTGGCCCGCCGCCCCGAGCAGCTGCCCGATCTGCCGTGGGGACTCGCGTTGCTGGTGGCGGTCTCGGCGGCGACCTACTTCGCCGGGAAGTACGCGGAGGGCGGCCGGCCCGTCGTGCTGTCCGTCGTGCGGGCCCGGGAGGCCGGGGACCTGGACGCTCCCATCCGGACCGGCGACGACATCGAGATCCGGGGCGCGGGCTTCGTACCGCCCGGCGCGGGCGGCCCCGACCGGCTGGCCCGGCTCGTCGTACGGATCGGCACGGTCCATGTCCACGTACCGCTCATCCCGGTCGCCGGGGGCTTCGCCAACCCGACCGACACCGTTCTCACCGTGCCCGTCCCGGTCGAGGTCGAGCCGGGGACCGTGGACGTCCAGGTCGTCACCGCCGCCGGGGTGGAGACCAACCGCTGCCCGATCGACGTCACGGACTGACCGGCACCCGACAGCCGGGCGGATTTCTGCCGCCGATCGCGTCCCAGCCCTGGTGAGCAGCGCCCCGAGGGCGTACGTATGGTCGAGGTGACGGGATCTCGGGAAGCAGGGCAGCGGTGATGAACGGTTACGGCGGCGGATCGTACGGTCTGGGCGAGCGCAGGACACTGAGGGAGCAGGCGGGCACGTACGCCCTGCTGCCGCTGCGTATCTTCCTCGGCGTCACCTTCGTGTACGCGGGCCTCGACAAGCTCACGGACAGCGCGTTCCTGTCCGCGACCGGCACCGGCTCCATCGGCGAGATGATGCGCGGGGTGCGCGACTCCTCCGCGATCCCCGCCCTCGTCGACCTGGCGCTGAAGAGCCCCGAGGGCTTCGGTTACGCCATCGCGATCGGGGAACTCCTCGTCGGCCTCGGCACCCTCGTCGGGCTCTGGGCCCGGCTCGCGGCGCTCGGCGGCGCGCTGATCTCGCTGAGCCTCTGGCTGACCGTGAGCTGGCAGGCCACCCCGTACTACTACGGCAACGACCTGCCCTATCTGATGGCGTGGCTGCCGCTGGTGCTCGCGGGCGCCACCGTGTTCTCCGCCGACGCCTTCCTCGCCTCGCGCCGGCGCCGCAGCATGTAGGCGGCCCACGTCACCGTCGCGGCCAGCCACAGCCCGCCGAGGAACAGCGGCAGGAAGAACGTCCACGGGACCTCCCAGGCCCCGGCGGCGTCGGCCGCGTACCCGCCGGCCAGGCCCAGCATCGCCAGGCCCGCCACCGCGCGGCCGGGCCGGAATTCATGACGCAGCACGGGTGACCTCCACCTGTCCGATGCCGACTTCCAGCACCAGTTCGATCGTTCCGGCGGGCTTCGTGCCCGCGGGCGGCGGCAGCGTCCGCCGCTTCGCCTCGTCGCTGTTGATCCGGACCTGGACCCGCTGCCCCTCCTCCAGCCGGATCTCCCCGAGACCCGCCTCGGCGCGCACCTTCACCGTCACGTCCGCCGGGACGACGACGGCCGCCCGCCCCGCCGCCACGTCGAGCCCCGTGCGCACGGTCGCGTCCTTGGCCACCTTCAGTCCGGACAGGTCCAGCCGGGCGTCGCCCGTGCGCAGCTCATAGTGCGGTGCGACGGCCGACACCGAGACCGGCCGCCACTCCTGGCGCGCCCACGAGGTGTCGATGTCCTTCGGCAGCGCCGCCGCGCCCGCCAGCAGACCCGCAGTGATCATCGCCATCAGGACCGTGCCGAAACCGGTCCGCCCCAGCGACGAGGCGATCAGCAGACCGAGCCCGAAGACGGCGAGAGCGGCGACCAGGCCGATCTGGAGGGCGGTGCCCAGCGGCTGCTGCTCCCAGCTCAGTCCGGTGCCCAGACCGCCCGCCACCAGCGCCGTCAGGAAGACGGGACCGCCGATGGAGCGCGGCCCGCGCTCCACGGGCGACGGCTGCGGCCTCAGGAACGGGGCGTCCGGAGTGGGCCGCCCGGACTTCGCCCCGGCGTGCGCCGTGCCGACGTCCGTGTCCGGCGGACCCCACAGATAGCCGGGGCCGGCCGGCCCCGTGGTGCCGTCCTTGACGATCGGGTCCCGCCACCACGACGGACTGCCCGGTGTCGGCGGGGCCTTCACCTCCGGCGGCGGCGTGCCGAGCCCGCCCGTGTGTACGGGGCCGGGCGGGGCCGCCGGTGCGCCGGGCGGGGCCGCCGGGTCCTCCGGGGCCCCCGCCGTCCGCCGGGACTGCGTCCACACGGAGAAGCCGACGACGGCCAGCGTCAGCAGCGCGGCGAACGCCAGCATGTCCCGGTTGTGCAGCATCGACAGGAACAGCCCGCAGCCGATCAGCGCCAGCAGCAGCGCCACCAGGGACGCCCCGTCGACCCGCCCCGACAGCAGCTTGCGCGCCTCGTTCTCGTCGTCGCCGTCCGCGGGGAGCAGCAGCCAGGCGAAGCCGTAGAAGATCAGACCGATGCCTCCGGTCGCCGACAGCACACCGAGCACGATCCGGAAGATCACCGGATCCACGTCGCAGTACCGGCCGAGTCCGCCGCACACCCCAGCGACGACCTTCTGTCGCGGGGTGCGCCGCAGCGTCGGCTTCGGCGCTTCGGGGGGCGCGACGCCGGGAGCGGCGTCCGAGGGAGCGGTCATGCCTCCATGGTGACGGTCCGGACCCCCCGCCGGGACCCGCGCCGACCCTGGCCGGTCCCTGATATTGCCCGCGTGCGCCCCTGAGGGGCCGGGGCGCACGCGCCGGGCCGGGAGCTGTCATCAGGTGTGCGCTGGGGACAGCATCAGGGTCACTTCGGGGGCCGACCCTGATGTTGCGCCGCGCCCGCACGTGTGACGATCGGGGTATGCCAGCCGCCACCGCCCGAGCCGCCAGCTCCGTCACCGCCGACCCGGAGGAGCCCGCACCGCGCAAGCTCTACCGCAGCGCCGACGGACGGCTGCTCGGCGGTGTCGCGCGCGGGCTCGCCGGACACCTCGGGCTGCCGATCGCCTGGGTGCGGTTCCTCTTCCTCGGGCTGTTCTTCACCGACGGCCTCGGCGCGGTGCTCTACGCGGTGTTCTGGATCGTCGTGCCGCTCGGCGTCGGCGGCGTCGACGCCCCGCGTTCCGTGTTCGAGACGTCGGCGGAGGGCCGCCGCAAGCTCCGTAAACCGGACAGGGGCCAGGTCTTCGCGCTGGTTGCCCTGACCATCGGGGCCGTCGCGTTCGTCGTCAACGCCGACATGGGCAGCGAGGCCGGCCGCTACATCTGGCCCACCCTCCTGATCGGCGCGGGCTCCGTCCTGGTCTGGCGGCAGGCGGACAACGCCCGCCGCGCCCGCTGGATGGAGACCGGCCGCAACCGCAAGCTGCTGCACGTGGCCCGCGGCCTCGCCGGGGTGGCCCTCGTCGGCCTCGGGCTCGCCGTGTTCATGGTGGTGCGCGGCTCGGCCGCCCAGCTCGGCAACGTGCTCACCGCGGCCATCGCCGTGCTCACCGGCATCGCCCTGCTCGCCGGCCCCTACCTGGTGCGGATGACCCAGGACCTCTCCGAGGAGCGCCTGATGCGCATCCGCGCCCAGGAGCGGGCCGAGGTCGCCGCCCACGTCCACGACTCCGTGCTGCACACCCTCACCCTGATCCAGCGCAACGCCGACGACGGCGGCGAGGTCAGACGCCTCGCCCGCGCCCAGGAACGCGAGCTGCGCAACTGGCTCTACAACCCCGAGGGCACCGGCAAGGACGAGGACGACGAGCCGGAGACCCTGGCGGAGGCGGTCAAACGGGCCGCCGCCGAGGTCGAGGACAAGCACGGCGTCCCGCTGGAGGTCGTCGTGGTCGGCGACTGCCCCCTCGACGACCGGCTGACCGCACAGATGCAGGCCGCGCGCGAGGCGATGGTCAACGCCGCCAAGTACGGTGGCGAGGGCGGCGCCGTCCAGGTCTTCGCGGAGGTAGAGGGCCGCACGGTCTTCGTCTCCGTACGAGACCGGGGCCCGGGGTTCGACCTCGACGAGGTTCCCGGGGACAGGATGGGCGTACGAGAATCAATCATCGGCCGGATGCAGCGCAACGGCGGCAGCGCCCGGCTGCGTTCGGTGCCCGGCGGGGGCACCGAGGTCGAGCTGGAGATGGAGAGGGCGAGCGAATGACCGAGAACACCGAAGCCACCGGGGGCCCGGAGCGACGGGTACGGGTCGTGCTCGTCGACGACCACCGGATGTTCCGCACCGGGGTGCAGGCCGAGATCGGCCGCACCGAGGAGACCGGCGTCGAGGTGGTCGGCGAGGCCGCCGACGTCGACCAGGCGGTCACCGTCATCACGGCGACCCGCCCCGAGGTCGTCCTCCTCGACGTCCACCTCCCGGGTGGCGGCGGCGTCGAGGTGCTCCGCCGCTGCGCCCCCATGATGGGCACGGCCGAGAACCCGGTCCGCTTCCTCGCGCTGTCCGTCTCGGACGCCGCGGAGGACGTCATCGGCGTCATCCGGGGCGGTGCGCGCGGCTATGTCACCAAGACGATCACCGGCACCGACCTGGTGAACTCGGTCTTCCGGGTCCAGGAGGGTGACGCGGTCTTCTCGCCGCGTCTGGCCGGCTTCGTCTTGGACGCCTTCGCCTCCACGGACGCCCCGCCGGTCGACGAGGACCTGGACCGCCTCACCCAGCGCGAGCGCGAGGTGCTGCGGCTGATCGCCCGCGGTTACGCCTACAAGGAGATCGCCAAGCAGCTGTTCATCTCGGTGAAGACGGTCGAGTCGCACGTCTCGGCGGTCCTCAGGAAGCTCCAGCTCTCCAACCGGCACGAGCTGACCCGGTGGGCGACGGCTCGACGGCTGGTCTGAGACCGCTGCTCACCGGTCGGCCGGCTCCAGCGAGATGTTGACCTTCTCGCCGATCCGGCGGTAGCCGATGCCCGCGTAGACCCGCTCGACGTCGGGGTCGCCCGGCTCCAGCCAGACCATCCGGCAGCCCCGGTCGAAGGCTCGTTCCGTCAGCCAGGCGGAGAGCGCGGCGCCCACGCCCCGGCGGCGGTGGCGGGCGGCGACGGCGAGCCCGGCCAGCTCGCTCAGGCCGTCGATCGCGGCCGAGCAGCCGCCGGCCCCGGCCGGGGTGCCGTCGAGGACCGCCAGTGCGGCGACCCCGTCGCCGGTGGCCGCCGTGCGCAGCCAGTCGATCGTTCCCGGCTCGGGCTCGCCCTCGCCGCCGAAGCCGTGGTGCTGGACGCGGGCGGCCTCGGTGAACTCGGCCTCGGTGACCGGTGTGCCGATACGGAGGCCGTCGACCGGTTGCGGCGGCCGGAGGTCCTCGCGACCGCAGACGAGCAGCGGGGCGCGGTTCTCCACGGTGAAACCGGCGGCCAGCAGGGCCGGTTCGACGGCCGGGGCCCAGGCGGGCAGGAACTCCAGACGGGGCAGCCGCTCGTGCTTCCCGAACGCGTCGACCAGGGCCGCCACCTCGTCCGCCGTGGGTTCCGCGTCCCGGTCGGGGATGGCGTAGTTGGCGTACTTCAGCTCCCAGCCCGGGTTGTGCCGGACGGTGAACGGGCCCACCCGGTAGTGGTTCGGGGAGCGCAGCGCGAGCGCCCGGGCGTAGTCCTGGACGGCGTGCGCCATCGACGTCATACGGGGATTCCTTCACCGGGAGATCGGGACCTGCGCGGCGGACTATGCCACCCGGGTCGCTCCGGCGAAAGGCATCTGGTCGACGGGCGCGATGCGGACCGGCGCTCCGGGGCGCGGGGCGTGGATCATCTGGCCGCCGCCGATGTAGAGGCCGACATGGCTGATCCCGGAGTAGAAGAAGACCAGGTCACCGGGGGCCAGTTCGGCGCGGGGGACCCTGGGTCCGGCGTTGATCTGGGTGTAGGTGGTGCGCGGCAGGCTCACGCCCGCCGCCTTCCAGGCCGCCTGGGTCAGGCCCGAGCAGTCGAAGGCGTTCGGGCCCGTCGCGCCCCAGACGTACGGCTTGCCGATCGCGCCGTACGCGAAATCGATGGCCTGGGCGGCGCGGGAGCCGGGGGCCGCGACCGGACCGCCGCGGACGGCCGAGCGGTCGGCGTGGGCCGGGCCGCCGGCGCCCCGGGCGTCGGCGGCGCGCTCGTAGGCGGCGCGCTCGTCGGCGGTCAGGGTGTCCAGCAGCCTGCGGGCGTCGGCCAGCTTGGCGCGGATCGCGGTGCGGTGTTCGCGCAGCTCGGCGCGGCGGGCGGCGAGGCGTTCGGTCTCCTGGTCGGCGCGGGCCTTGACGCGGGTGATCCGGGAGACCTGTCGCTGGATGCCGCGCAGGAGGCCGCTCTGCCGGTCGCCCGCCCGGTCGAGGTGGGAGGCGCGTTGCAGAAAGGTGTCGGGGTCGGAGGAGAGCGCCAGTTGCAGGGCCGGGTCCAGGGTTCCGCTGCGGTACTGCGCGGTGGCCAGCGAACCGAGGGCGTGCCGGGCGGCGTTGAGCCGGGCGGTGCGACGGGCGGCCTCGTCGGCCAGGGCGTCGACGGCGCGGGTGGCGGTGGCCGCCTCCTCCTTCGCCCCGTTGTACTTCTCGGTGGCGGCCTCGGCGTCGTGGTAGAGCCGGTCGACCTTCGACTTGACCTGCGCGGCGGTGGGGGCCGGTTCGGCGGGGGCCGCGCCCGCCCCGGTGACCGATCCCGCGGTGGCGGCCCCGGCGAGCGCCAGGGTGGCGGCGGTGCGGGCAGCAGAGCCGGTGAGCGGGCGCTGCTTGGGTTTTCGGTGAGCTGACCTGCGGTGGGCTGCCACGAGGGCGGCATCCTTCCTGTCGGCTGTCCGCCGGGGGATACCGGCGGGTCCGTGAAGGACGCTAATCCCAGGGCCGGGAAAAGAGTCGCCGTGACCGCTATTGCCCTGATATGACGTTTCGGCGGTCTTGGTTGATCACCGATGCGCCCATATATCGGGGCAATGCGTTCAATAGCGGAGGAAGCGCGCAAGGAAGGTGTGCCTCACTGCAAGGCATATCCCTGGCCCTGGCTAGGCTCCGGAGCCATGGACGTACTCATCAATGTCTTCGTCGCCCTGCACATCATCGGCATCGCCTCCCTGCTGGGCGGCTTCCTGACGCAGATGAAGGCCATGGGAGCGGGCACCGCCCGCTTCACCCCCGCCATGCTGCACGGCGCGCTGACCATGCTCGTCACCGGCATCGCCCTGGTCGGGCTCAATCAGGCCGACGACCAGGCCGTGAACAACGTCAAGATCGGCATCAAGCTCGCGCTGCTGGTCGTGATCCTCGCCCTCGTCTACGTCAAGCGGGACGACGAGACGGTGGACAAGGGCGCGTTCGCCGCGGTCGGCGGACTGACGGCCGTCAACATCTTCATCGCCACGGTCTGGACCTGAGGCGTTCGGGGGCGGTCGCTGAGAAGCCGCCCCCGAACACGCACTACGCCGGGCGCACGCTTCCGTAGATCGGCATGGAGTAGATCGACTCCTCGCGCACGTTCGCACCCGGCTTCGGGGCGTGGATCATCATCCCGTCGCCCTTGTAGATGCCGACGTGGCTGATGTCGTCGTAGAAGAAGACCAGGTCTCCGGGGGTCAGATCGGACGTGGCGACCCGCGTCCCGACCTCCACCTGGTCCCAGGTCGTCCGGGGCAGGGTCACCCCCGCCTCCCGCCACGCCGCCTGCGTCAGCCCCGAGCAGTCGTAACTGGAGGGGCCCGACGCGCCCCACACGTACGGCTTCCCGATCTGGGCGCGGGCGAAGGCCAGGACCTTCTCCGCCTTGGCGGCGTAACCACTGTCCGTACCGGTGCCGGTGCCGGAGCCCGGATCCGTTCCCGTTCCCGTTCCCGTTCCCGTACCGGAACCGGAGCCCGTGCCCGAACCGCCGCCGGACTCCTTCGCCGCCTCCTCGCGGGCCTTCTCCTCGGCCTCGGCCTTCTCCTTCGCCTCCGCGGCCTGCCGGGCGGCCAGCTTCGCCGCCTTCTCCTTCGCCTCGGCCTCCTGCCTGCGCTCCAGCTCCGCCAGCCGCGCCTTCTCCTCGGCGGTCAGCCTCGACAGCAGGCCCCGGGCCTCGGTGAGTTTGGTCTGCACGTCCTTCTTGCTGGAGGCGAGCGTGGCCTGCGACTCGGTGAGGGTCTCCAGGCTCTTCACCGCCTCGGCGCGCTTCTTCGCCGCCGAGGCCTGCTGCGTACGGACCTCGTCGACGGCCTTCTGCTGCCGCTCCGTCGCCCGGTCCATCAGCCGGCTCTGGTCGAAGTACCCCTGCGGGTTGTCCGCCAGGAAGAACGTCGCCGCGGGCGCGATGCCCCCGTCGCGGTACTGGGCCGCCGCGTAGGAGCCCAGCGCCCGGCGCGCCTCGTTGATCTTCTCGGCCCGCTTCGCCACGTCGGAGAGCAGCGTGTCGACCTTCGTCCGCTGGGACGCGGAGGCGGCCTTGGCCCGGTTGTACTCCTGGGTCGCGGCGCCCGCCTGCCGGTACAGGGCGTCGACCTTCTTCTGCACTTCCTCGATGGCGGGCTTCGGCTCCGCCGGCACGGCCGTGGCGCTCTGCGTGGAGAGCAGCGTCACGGAGGCCAGCGCGGCCGTCGTCAGTCCGACGGCGGGGGTGGTGGTGCGCACCTTCGTGCGCGGCTTGCGATGCGATGCCAAGACCGGCATCTCCTTCCGTGGACCGCCTACCGGGTTAGCTGTCGGGTTCGGACGGAACGGAAGGCTGTCCTACGGTCCGGCTGCGAGGGCACGGACCGATTCACCCCGGTGTCGCGTGTGGGTCCCCGGTTCCGAGCTGCCGGGCCGGCAGGACGGATTCGGCAGAGGCGCCCGTCAGGCGTGGTTCGCCTCAGGGAGGTACGGGCCACCTGACCGAGCACGCTAGCCAACCGGCCCCGCCACTGGGAAGGACGATGAGCGATATGCCCGATACATTTTCGTGACCTTTCCGGATCGGGGGCTGGGCACCCCTCCGACCGGGGCGCTCCTTCACGGAACGTCGACGTCCGGTCTCCGTGCGTACGGGCGGGGGCGTGGTGCGAGCGGCCTTTCCCTGCTTCTGCGGAACGTTGTCAGTCCGGCCGCCTAGACTCGGGAGGCGATGAGCAGCCTCTTTGACGACAGTTTCCTGACCGGCCTCCAGCCCGTGGAGGACGGCCCCCCGCCGCCCCCCGAGGACCACGCACCCGAAGCGGTGCCGGAGGGACTCTTCGGGGGCGTCTACGACGCGCCCCCGCCGCCCCGGGACGGGTACTACCGGGACGGTCACGCGCGCCCGGTGATCGACTCCGCCTCCCTGCTCGACGGGCTGAACACCGAGCAGCGCGCCGCCGTCGTGCACGCCGGGTCCCCGCTGCTCATCGTCGCCGGAGCCGGCTCCGGCAAGACCCGCGTCCTCACCCACCGCATCGCCCACCTGCTGGCCGAGCGCGGGACGCACCCCGGGCAGATCCTCGCGATCACCTTCACCAACAAGGCCGCGGGCGAGATGAAGGAGCGCGTCGAGCAGCTCGTCGGCCCCCGCGCCAACGCCATGTGGGTCATGACCTTCCACAGCGCGTGCGTCCGCATCCTGCGCCGCGAGTCGAAGAAGCTCGGCTTCACCTCGTCGTTCTCGATCTACGACGCCGCCGACTCCAAGCGCCTGATGGCCCTGGTCTGCCGCGACCTCGACCTGGACCCGAAGCAGTTCCCGCCGAAGTCCTTCACCGCCAAGGTCTCCAACCTCAAGAACGAGCTCATCGACGAGGAGACCTTCGCCGGGCAGGCGACGGACGGCTTCGAGAAGACCCTGGCCCAGGCGTACGCGCTCTACCAGGCCCGCCTGCGCGAGGCCAACGCCCTGGACTTCGACGACATCATCATGACGACGGTCCACCTCCTCCAGGCCTTCCCGGACGTGGCCGAGCACTACCGCCGCCGCTTCCGCCACGTCCTCGTCGACGAGTACCAGGACACCAACCACGCCCAGTACACGCTGGTACGGGAGCTGGTCGGCCCGGCCGGGGAGGCCGACGCACCCGCCGAGCTGTGCGTGGTGGGCGACGCGGACCAGTCGATCTACGCCTTCCGGGGTGCGACCATCCGCAACATCCTCCAGTTCGAGGAGGACTACCCGAGCGCGACGACGATCCTGCTGGAGCAGAACTACCGCTCCACGCAGACGATCCTCTCCGCCGCCAACGCCGTGATCGAGCGCAACGAGAGCCGCCGCCCCAAGAACCTCTGGACCAACGCCGGCAGCGGCGCCCGCATCACCGGCTACGTCGCCGACACCGAGCACGACGAGGCGCAGTTCGTCGCCGACGAGATCGACCGGCTCACCGACGCGGGAGACGCCAAGGCGGGCGACGTCGCCGTCTTCTACCGGACCAACGCCCAGTCCCGTGTCTTCGAAGAGATCTTCATCCGCGTCGGCCTGCCCTACAAGGTCGTCGGAGGTGTGCGCTTCTACGAGCGCAAGGAGGTCCGGGACGTCCTGGCCTACCTCCGGGTCCTCGCCAACCCCGAGGACACCGTCCCGCTGCGCCGCATCCTCAACGTCCCCAAGCGCGGCATCGGCGACCGCGCCGAAGCGATGATCGACGCCCTGTCGATGCGCGAGAAGATCTCCTTCCCGCAGGCACTGCGCCGTGTCGACGAGGCGTACGGCATGGCCGCCCGCTCGTCCAACGCCGTCAAGCGCTTCAACACGCTGATGGAGGAGCTGCGCACGATCGTCGAATCCGGCGCCGGCCCCGCCGTCGTGCTGGAAGCCGTCCTGGAGCGCACGGGCTATCTCGCCGAGCTCCAGGCCTCCACCGACCCGCAGGACGAGACCCGCATCGAGAACCTCCAGGAACTCGCCGCCGTCGCCCTCGAATTCGAGCAGGAGCGCGGCGACGAGGAAGGCGCGGGCACCCTCGCGGAGTTCCTGGAGAAGGTCGCGCTCGTCGCCGACTCCGACCAGATCCCCGACGAGGACGAGGACGGCTCCGGCGTCATCACGCTGATGACCCTGCACACGGCGAAGGGGCTGGAGTTCCCGGTCGTCTTCCTCACCGGCATGGAGGACGGCGTCTTCCCGCACATGCGGGCCCTCGGCCAGACCAAGGAGCTGGAGGAGGAGCGGCGCCTCGCGTACGTCGGCATCACCCGCGCCCGCGAACGGCTCTACCTGACCCGCGCCGCGATGCGCAGCGCCTGGGGCCAGCCCTCGTACAACCCGCCCTCGCGATTCCTGGAGGAGATCCCGGACGCGCACCTGGACTGGCGCCGCAAGGGCCCGATGGCCGCCCCCGCGGGGCCCACCTCCGGCATCACGTCCTCACTGTCCTCCTCCCGCTCCCGCTCCGGACCCTCGGGTTTCGCGACCCGGCGCGGCGGCGCGGAGAAGCCGACGGTCACCCTGGTGGCCGGGGACCGGGTCACGCACGACCAGTTCGGGCTCGGCACGGTGACGGCCGTCGAGGGCTTCGGCGACCAGGCCAAGGCGACGGTCGACTTCGGCGACGAACGCCCGAAGAAGCTGCTGCTGCGGTACGCGCCGGTCGAGAAGCTGTAGACGGCCGGGACAGGGCCGGACCGACGGAAGCGGGAGAGAGCGCCTCGGCGCTCTCTCCCGCTTCCGTCTGTTCGTGCTCGTGATGGTCTCTCAGCTCGGGTCGATGCCCTTGCTGCGCAGCCACGCCAGCGGGTCGATGGCCGAGCCGCCGCCGGGCCGGACCTCGAAGTGCAGGTGCGGACCGGTGGAGTTGCCCGAGTTCCCCGCGTACGCGATGACGTCGCCGGCCTTCACCGGGCCGGAGCGGATCTTGGTGCTGCTGAGGTGGCAGTACCAGGTCTCGGTGCCGTCGGCGGCGGTCACGATCGCCATGACCCCGTAGGCGCTGTTCAGCTGGGTGCGTACGGTGCCGTCGGTCGCGGCCATCACCGGAGTGCCGTACGAGACGGGGAAGTCGATGCCCGAGTGCACGGACATCCAGTTGACGCCCGCCTGGCCGTAGTAGGCGCTGAGCCCGTGCTGCTTGACCGGCAGGACGAACTTGGGTCGCAGCGCCTCGCGGCGTGCGGCCTCCTCCTCGCGCTTCTGCTTCTCCGCCGCCTGCCGCTCCCGCAGGTCGATGCGCTCCTGGGTGCGGCTCGCGCGCGCACGGAAGTCGTCGCTGCCCTCGGAGAGCTGCTCCAGCTGGCTGTCCAGCCGGTTGTTCGCGGCGACCGGCTTGACGGTGCTGGGGTCGGCCACCGCCAGCGAGGTGGTCGTCTCCTCCGGCTTCTCCTCGCCGCCGGGCATCCCGCCGACCGAGGCGGCGGCGATGCCCGCGACGCTCATCACGCAGGCGGAGGGCACCGCGATGGTCAGCAGGGCGGAACGCTTGGCGGGAGTACGCCGACGGGCCCGGTTGCGGGGGGCGGGGGGGCGGACGGCGGTGCGGTTCACGGAGTGCGCGGCGGGGAAGTCGTCCCCGGCTGCCGGCTCCGGCACGGCGTCCGGTGCGAGGGCGGCGAACTCGGCGGTGGAGTGGTGGCCGGTCCCCGGCGCTTCGGCCGTACCGTCCGGTTCGGCCGCCGCCCCGGGCGCCGTCGCGTCGGCCGGCTGCTGTTCGTACAGCGGGTGCGACGTCTGTTCGGGTTCGTACGCGGTGTCCCCGGGCGTGGCGCCGGAGTTCCACGCGGTCGCGTCGTAGGCGCCCGTGTCGTACGTACCCGTGCCGTAGGAAACGGTGCCGTAAGCGCCGGTTTCGTAGGCGCCGAAGTCGTACGCCCCGGTGTCATGCGCACCACCCGTGCCGTGCGCGCCCGTGCCCTGCGCACCGGTGTCATGGGTGCCCGCGTCGAACGTGCCGGTGGTGAAGGCGGTGGTGGCGTACGTCCCGGTGTCGGCGGCGACGGCCGCCGTGCCGTACGCGCCGGTCGGGTACGACCCGGTCTCGTAGGCGTCGGCTCCGTACGCGGCACCGGCCGGGTACGTACCGGTGTCGTAGGCGTCCGTCCCGTACACGCCGGTGCCGTACGCCTCCGTGGCGTGCGTGGTCTCCGCGCCGTACGGGGCGGCCGGGAAGCCCGTGGTGGGGAACGCGCCGGTGTCGGCCGCCGCCCACTGGCCGGTCAGGTTCTGATCGGCGACCTGTTGCCAGGCCCCGGAGGCGTCCCACTGCTGCGGGGCCTGGTCCTGGGCGGCGTAACCGTCGTAGGCGGGTGTCTGCTGTGCGCCGGTGTCGGTGTTCCACGCGGAGGAGTCGTACTGGCCGCTGTGGTCCGGCTGTCCGGTCGCGTACGGCGTGTCGTAGCCGACGCCGTAGGTGGTGTCGCCGTGTCCGGCGGCGGGGTGACCCGCGTCGTAGCCGGTGTCGTGGCCGCCCAAAAGGGAGCCGAAGAGCGGGTCGGTGGCGAAGCTGCCGGTCGATCGGTCGTCGTACCCGACATGCCCGGCGTGGGGGTGCTGGTCGTTCACCAACTTCTCTCTCGCCTCGGCAGCAGGACTGTTCTGGCTCCCGGTCAGGGGAGTCCCAGGGGGAAGCAGTGGCCGCGACTGTACCCGGCGGTATGTGAGGACGACAATCTTCGACAGGTTTTGCGTTCGTAGGAAACGGGCAATCGGCCGTCTTTCGGTGGACGGCAGGCGCAGCCTTGGCCCTACGTTCGACTGATGTTCTATTTCAGGCCGCGGAAGTCGTCCCGGCGGAGGATTCGGTGGCGGTGGCGGTGTCCTCTCCGGCCTCCGGTGCCTCAAGAGCCTCCCGGATCGCGGCGGCCACCGTCGGGTGCACGGGCAGTGCGAGGTGTCCGATGCCGGTGACGCGTACGTTCACCGCGTCGAGATCGGGATGGTCGACGCACGCCGTCTCGACCGGAACCATCACTTGGTCCCACTCGCTCCAGAAGCTCACGAACCGGGTCCGGCAGCCGGGAGCGGGGGCGCGCAGCTCCTCGATCACGGAGGAACCGCCGCGCATCTGACGCACGATGGGGTGAACGCCCGCCCCCGGGGCGACGGCGGTGCCCCCGTGCGGGGTTCCGAGCGTCACCAGAGTGCGCACCCGCCGGTCACCGCCGAGTCGCTGTACGTAGTACCGGGCGATCAGGCCGCCGAGGCTGTGCCCGACGACGTCGACCCGGCTGTGCCCGGTGCGCTCGCAGATGTCCTCCACGTGCCGCCCGAGCAGTTCGGCGGCGGTGGGGATGTCGCGCGTCAGCGGCGAGTAGTTGAGGGCTTCCAGGTGACGGTGGCCGTGCCGGGTCAGCGCGCGCCGCAGGACGACGAACACGGAGCGGTTGTCGATGAAGCCGTGCAGCAGGACGACGGGCGGCGCTCCGGCGGCCGCGACCGGCAGGGCGGTGGCCTCGGGCGGGGTGGTGGCCTCGGGCGGGGTGGTCCCGCCGTGGTCCGGGCCGTCGGCCCCGGTGCTCAGGGGGCGGGTCGGCGGGCGCGGGGACCGGCGGCGCTCCGGGGTGAGACCGAAGGGGTAGGCGATCAGGTGCCCGGCGAGGACGGCCAGCTCCAGAGCGGTGGCGCCGAGGAGCGCGGACGACAGGCGGGGGCCCGGCAGGCGGGGCAGCAGGGGGAGGAGAGGGAGGAGCTTCACGGCCGGCCTCCTGGACTGGCGTACGGGGGAGAGACGGCTCCCGTCCCCGTATGTCCTCCGTATGCCCTCATGGGGTGTCTCTGTCTCCGGGGTATCTCTGTCTCCGCGAGGGTCGCGGACCTGCGGGCCACGTGGGCCGCACCACCGTGCCGTGCGGCTGGCGGCGCGGTGGTACGACAACCTCGTGGCGGCTCCCGAGGGGGTGTCCGATCGGTCGCGTACGGGTCGATGGCACCCGGCGAACTTGTCCCACATGTGATTTCCCCCTCCCCGCCTGCCGCGAAACGGCGCCTTGCGGGATGCTGTGGATAACGTTCGTTCACATCCCCGGCCCTTCAGGCGCGGGAGACCAGGTGGAGGCAGTGATGGGTGTGACCGGTCCGATCCGTGTGGTGGTGGCCAAGCCGGGACTCGACGGCCACGACCGCGGGGCCAAAGTCATCGCGCGGGCGTTGCGGGACGCCGGTATGGAGGTGATCTACACCGGGCTCCACCAGACGCCCGAGCAGATCGTCGACACGGCGATCCAGGAGGACGCCGACGCCATCGGCCTCTCGATCCTCTCCGGGGCGCACAACACGCTGTTCGCCAAGGTGATCGAGTTGCTGAAGGCCCGGGAGGCGGAGGACATCAAGGTGTTCGGCGGCGGGATCATCCCGGAGGACGACATCGCGCCGCTGAAGGAGCTGGGCGTCGCGGAGCTGTTCACCCCGGGGGCGACGACGACCGAGATCGTCACGTGGGTCAACGCCAACGTCCGCCAGGCCGCGCAGGCCTGACCACCGGCCCCGGAGCGGGCCCGCTGCATACGGGGCCCGCGCGGGCGACGGCGGTTCCGTCGCCGTCCCGGGCCGTCGCCGCCGCCCTCGCCGACGTGTGCGCTCGCGGTCGCGGTCGCCGGCGTGCGTGTGTGCTCGCGGTCCCCGCCGCCCGGGTGCGTGCTCGCGCGCTCGCGGTCGCCCGCGCTGTGCCCGCGTCTTCGTCGTCGCTGGTCACGGCGGTGGGCGGGTCGGCTCCGTTCCCTTGCGGCGGCAGGCAGATCCGCGCCGCTCCCCCCGCGCATCACGACATCAGCTCCGCCTCCATCGCGGCGCGCAGCCGCAGGGTGGAGACCAGGCGCTGGAAGGCTTCCGACCAGTATCCGCCCGCCCCCGGCGATGCCCCCTCCTGCTCGTCCTGTGCGGCCGTCAGGACCTCCAGCCGGTCGGCCTCGGCCGGATCCAGACAGCGTTCCGCGAGGCCCATCACTCCGCTGAAACTCCAGGGGTAGCTCCCGCCGTCGCGCGCGATGTCGAGAGCGTCGACCACCGCGCGCCCGAGCGGCCCGGCCCAGGGGACCGTGCACACCCCGAGCAGCTGGAACGCCTCCGAGAGGCCGTGCGCGGCGATGAACTCGGCGACCCAGGAGGCGCGTTCGGCCTGCTCCAGGATCGCGAGGAGCTTCGAGCGCTCGGCGATCGAGGCCGCCCCGGGGCCGCTCGCCGGGGCGCCGAGGGCGCCCGAGCAGAGCCCGGGCCCACTGCGGATTGCGCTGCCGCACGGCCGCCCGGCACCAGGCGGCGTGCAGCTCGTCCGCCCAGTCGTCGGCGACGGGCAGGGCCACGACCTCCTCGGCGGGACGTCCGCCGAACCGCTCCTCCCAGCTGCCCAGCGGGGTGGCCTCCACCAACTGGACGAGCCACCAGGACCGTTCGCCCCGACCGGGCGGCGGGACCGCGGCGACGCCGTCGCGCTGCATCGCCGCGTCGCACTCGTGCGGCGCCTCCACGGCTATGGAGGCGGTGCCCCCGGTACGGTCCGGGTTCACGCAGGACATCGCGCGGGCCGCCATCCGTCCGGCGAGCGCCGACTCGGGCAGGGCGGACAGCAGTTCGGCGGCGGTGGCGCGGACATTGCGGCTGCGGTCGGAGAGGGCCTGCTCCAGGAACGGCTCGTCGTCGCCCCCGAGACCGGACCGCAGGGAGTCCAGGAACATCAGCCGGTCCTCGGCCCGTTCGGCCGGCCAGGTGGTGGCGAGCAGGGCGAGCGCCGCGGGCGGATCTTGCGCCCGTACGGCGTCGAGCAGCGCGACCCGCTCCGCGAACAGCCCCTCCTCCCACAGCCGGCCCACCGCTTCCGGATCCGTCACGTCATAGTGGAGCGCACCGCTCGCCGCGCCCCGCAGGGCGAACTTCCAGTCGGGATTCAGCGCGGCCAGCCACAGGCCGCGCGGCCCGGCGAACGCGAGCGCCTGCGGGCGCAGGTCCGTACGCGCGCGGGCGGCGTCCAGCAACTGCGGCAACAGGGCCGCCGGGGCGCGGAAACCCTTCCGGTTGGCGGTGGCCAGCCACTGCGGAATCAGCTCGGTGAGGTCGGGGGCGGACCCGCGGCGACCGCTGCCCGGCGGCGCGGCACGGTCGGCCAGTAGGTGGGCGAGCCGGTGCCGGGCGGCCTCGGGGAGCGCCGGGCGGGGATCCGGTGCGGCGGGCCCGGGCCGGTTCTCCGCCACGGCCGGCAGCAGCCCGGCCCGCTGCCGCACGGTGTGCAGTGCGGCGGCGTCCAGCAGGGCGGTGGGCGCATCGGCCGGTGCGGGGCCGCCGTGTGGTGTCGGGGGGCGGCGGTCGGTGCCCAGGAGCGCCGAGGTGACGAGCTCCTCCCAGGGGAGGGAGTCGACGGAGGCGCAAGCGGCGGCGGTGACGGCGGTAACGGCCGTATCGGTGGCAGAGGCGGCGGTAACGGTGGTGGCGGTAGTGGTGGTGGGGCTGGTCGAGCGAGGCATCTTTCCCCTCCAGCGGCAGAAATGCGCGGATGTCGGACTGGGGCGGCGGACTGGTGGCGGGGGAAGGGCTGCGAGCCGGGGCGCCCGGGCGCGCGGATCAGACCAGTTGGACGATCGAGCCGCCCGTGGTGCGCCCGTCCTCCTCAGCCTCGCCCGGGTCCCAGGCCGCGAACGGGTCGAAGCCGCGGTGGCCGATCTCGCCGAACACGGTGACCGGGCCACCGCCGGACAGGGCGACGAGCTTCCACAGCCCCGGCCGGGACAGCGCGGCCGGGGCGATCGGCAGCGCGGAGTCGGCGCCCGCGTCCGCCACCTGCCAGCCGTCCTTGGCCGGCACGGGTATGACATCGCGCAGGGTGACCGGCCAGGCGTCCAGCCAGGGGTCCTCCCGCAGGGCGTCCCCGTAGACGGCCGGCGCGGCCGCCGCGGCGACCCCCGGCGGGGGCCCGGCCGGGGCCAGAGCCCCGAACTGCTCGCCCAGCTCCGCACGGAGCTGCCCGCCGCCCGGGTACGGCGTCAGCTCGGCGTCGACCGTCGCGCCCACCGGCAGCGCCTGAGCCGGGGGCCGGCCCGCTGCGCCGAACGAGAGCAGCAGAGCCGTACGGCCCGACTCCCGCCCGTACAGCCAGATCCGCCGGGCGACGATCCTGCCGTCCGGGGTGTCGTACTGCGCGAGGACCTGCCAGTGGTCACGGACCGGGGCGCCCTCGACGGACACGGGCAGTCCCACTCGCGTCCGCACGGTCGCGGCCAGCGGGCCCGGCAGCCGCTCCCGGCCGAGCCAGGCGGTGTCCAGCAGATGGAGCAGGCCGCACTCCTCCAGCAGGCGGACCGGCCAGCCCGGACCGGACCCGGTGATCGCGCCCAGCTCCCTCACCCGGGCCGCGAGCCCCGGGGCCTGGGCGTCGACCATGCGGGCCGCGGTCTCCTCCCACAGGCCGTACCCCGAGCGGTCGGTCGCGGCGAGTCCGCCGCGCAGCAGGTCGGCCAGGCGCTGTTCCAGCTCCTGGGCCCCGTCCGTGACGCGCTCGGCACGGCGCTCCGCCCGCTTCCTGGCGGCGACGGGGTCGGCGTGGCCCCGCGCGTCACCGCCCGCGGCCGGCCCGCCCTTCTCCGCCGCGCGTCCGCGCCGGGCCTCGACCCACGCCGCGGCCCAGTCGGCCGGCTCACCGGGCCGGAACGCGGCGTCGTCGGACGCCCGGAACAGCAGCAGCCCCAGCGCGTGCTTGCACGGGAACTTCCGGCTCGGGCAACTGCAGGAGTAGGCCGGGCCGGTGGTGTCGACCACCGTGCGGTACGGCGTGCTCCCGCTCCCCTTGCACAGGCCCCACACCGCGCCCGCCGCGTCACGGCCCGTGGCCGTCCACGGGCCGGCCGCGCCGAGCCGCGTGCTCGCCTTGCGTGATGCTTCGTCAGGAGCCAGTGCCAGCACCTGTTCCACCGACCAGCGCGCCACCGGTCCACCGGTGGGCGAGGGTTCTCCCCCGTGAGATAGCAGCATGCCTCCGACGGTAGGGGGCACCACTGACAAACCCCTCCCACCTGCGAAGCAGCCGATCCGAGCGGGATTTGACTTTGCCCATCCCTTGCGTTTCTCTGCGATCTCCGCGTACGGAAAAATCCGTGCCCGGTCCGATCCAGGGGGGATCCCGCAATGAACCGCACCATCCGCACCGCACGTACCGCAAGAACCACCCGCCCGGTACGCGCCGCTGCCCACGCCCTCGCGATCGCCGGTCTCGTGCTCGGCCTCGGCGCCTGCTCGGCCGAGTCGGTGGACGAGGCGGTCGGCAAGGCGGTCGACACGACCGTGGACGAGAAGTACGAGGTCACGTACGAGGTCACCGGCAAGAGCGTCGACGAGATCACCTACCACGGGGGCGGCGGGGAGGCCATGGAGCCGAAGCTGGAGACCGTCACCTCGCCGACCCTGCCGTGGAAGAAGACCGTCGAGCTGCGCGGCATCATGCCGCCCGCCGTCATGCCGATGGCCCTGGACGCGGGCGGCGCCGACATCACCTGCACCATCACGTACAAGGGCAAGGTCATCAAGGAGGCGAAGGGGGAGGGCATGCTCTCCGCGGGTGGCTGTGTCGCCGTGTCCCCGATCGTGGGCTGACCGGCTGACCGGCTGACCGGCTGACCGGCTGACCGCTGACTGGCCGAGCGGCTGGCCGGTCGAGCGCCTGAGTGACTGGTCGAGCGCGGGACCGGCGGGGGCGGCGGGGTTGGTCCCGCGCACCTCCCAACGGGTCCTGACCTGCGGTCAGGGCCCGTTGTCAGTGGCATGGTGCACGGTGGGAACCAGATCAGGTCGAACGATCTGGAGGGGGATCCATGACCGTGTCCGAAACCACCGCGGCCGTCGAGCCGGAGGCGGGCGCCGAGGTGCTCCGCCCGCACGCCGAGGACGCGTTCGCCGACGAGCTGAAGGCGCTCGCAGCCGCCGACGACCGCACGAGGCCCGCCCGTTGGCGGCTGTCGCCCTGGGCCGTCGCCACCTATCTGCAGGGCGGGACCCTGCCGGACGGCACGGTGATCACGCCGAAGTACGTGGGCCCGCGCCGCCTGGTCGAGGTGGCCGTGACGACGCTCGCCACCGACCGTGCGCTGCTCCTGCTCGGCGTCCCCGGTACGGCCAAGACCTGGGTGTCCGAGCATCTCGCCGCCGCCGTCAGCGGCGACTCGACCCTGCTCGTGCAGGGCACGGCGGGTACGCCCGAGGAAGCCGTCCGCTACGGATGGAACTACGCCCAACTGCTCGCCCACGGCCCCAGCCGCGACGCCCTGGTGCCCAGTCCGCTGATGCGGGCGATGTCCGAGGGCATGACCGCCCGGGTCGAGGAGCTGACCCGCATCCCCGCCGACGTGCAGGACTCGCTCATCACGATCCTGTCCGAGAAGACGCTCCCCGTCCCCGAGCTGGGGCAGGAGGTCCAGGCCGTCCGTGGGTTCAACCTCATCGCCACGGCCAACGACCGGGACCGCGGCGTCAACGAGCTGTCCAGCGCGCTGCGCCGACGTTTCAACACCGTCGTGCTGCCCCTGCCCGCCACCCCGGACGCCGAGGTCGACATCGTGTCCCGGCGCGTCGACCAGATCGGCCGCTCGCTCGACCTGCCCGCGGCGCCGGAGGGGCTGACCGAGATCCGCCGCGTGGTGACGGTCTTCCGCGAACTGCGCGACGGAGTGACCACCGACGGGCGCACCAAGCTCAAGTCCCCCTCCGGCACGCTCTCCACGGCGGAGGCGATCTCCGTCGTCACCAACGGTCTCGCACTCGCCGCCCACTTCGGCGACGGCGTCCTGCGTCCCGGCGACGTCGCGGCCGGCATCCTCGGCGCGGTCGTCCGGGACCCGGCGGCGGACCGGGTGGTGTGGCAGGAGTATCTGGAGACCGTGGTCCGCGAGCGGGACGGCTGGAAGGACTTCTACCGCGCCTGCCGCGAGGTATCCGCATGACGAGCCCCCACGGGACGGCGACCGGAGCGCCCCCCACGGCCGGGACGGCAGCCACGACCGGGACGGCAGCGGTGACCGGGGCCCCGGCCGCCACCGTTGCGGGCGGGCCGGGGCCCCGCGTGGCCGCCGGGCCCTGGCTCCTGGGGGTGCGGCATCACGGCCCCGGGTCGGCCCGCGCGGTCCTCGCCGCGCTCGCGGCGACCCGTCCGGCCGCCGTCCTCATCGAGGGGCCGCCCGAGGGCGACGCGCTGCTGCCCCTCGCCGCCGACCCGCGGATGCGTCCCCCCGTCGCGTTGCTCGCGCACGCCGTGGACGACCCGGGGCGGGCCTCCTTCTGGCCGATGGCCGCGTTCTCGCCCGAGTGGGTGGCCATCCGCTGGGCTCTCGACCACGACGTCCCGGTCCGCTTCATCGACCTCCCCGCCGCCCACTCCCTCGCGCTCAAGGAACCCGCGCCGGGCATCGGGAGCGAGGAGTCGGCGGCGGGGGAGCGGGCCGAGGAAGAAGCCAAGCCGGTCGTCGACCCGATCCGGGTCCTCGCCGAGACCGCCGGATACGACGATCCCGAACGCTGGTGGGAGGACGTCGTCGAGCACCGCTCACCCACCGGAGCGACGCCCGGCGCAGCGACGCCCATCGCAGCGACACGCACCGGAGCGACACCCACCGGCGGTCCGCCCGGAGCCACGGTGCACGAGAGCGCCGGGGACGAGGTGAGCGACGGGGGCGACGCGCTCGCCCCGTTCGTCGCCCTGGCGGAGGCCATGAGCGCTCTCCGCGAGGCGTACGGCGACGGCGGGCAGCCCCGGGACGCGGTGCGCGAGGCGTACATGCGGATCCAGTTGCGTACCGCGCGCAAGGAGTTCGGGGACGACGTCGCCGTCGTCTGCGGCGCCTGGCACGTTCCCGCCCTCGCCGCGCGGACCACCCTCGCCGCCGACCGCGCCCTGCTCAAGGGCCTCCCGAAGGTCAAGGCCGACCTCACCTGGGTGCCCTGGACCCACCGCAGGCTCGCCCGGCACAGCGGATACGGGGCGGGAATCGACTCGCCGGGCTGGTACGGGCACCTCTTCGACGTCGCCGACCGGCCGATCGAGCGATGGATGACCAAGGTCGCCGGACTGCTGCGCGAGGAGGACCGGTTCGTCTCCACCGCCCATGTCATCGAGGCCGTCCGACTCGCCGAGACCCTCGCCGCCCTCCGGGGCCGCCCGCTGGCCGGCCTCGGCGAGACGACCGACGCGGTGCGGGCCGTCATGTGCGAGGGCTCCGACGTCCCGCTCGCCCTCGTCCGGGACCGGCTGATCGTCGGCGAGACCCTCGGCGAGGTGCCGGATACCGCCCCTGCCGTCCCGCTGCAACGGGACCTGACCCGCAGCCAGCGCACCCTCCGGCTCAAGCCGGAGGCGTCGGAACGCGAGCTGGACCTCGACCTCCGCAAGGAGACCGACGCCGCCCGTAGCCGCCTCCTGCACCGGCTGCGCCTCCTCGACGTCGGCTGGGGCGACCCGGTCGAGGGCCGGGGCAGCACCGGCACCTTCCGGGAGAGCTGGCGGCTGAGCTGGGAACCGGAACTGCACGTCCGGGTCGCCGAGGCGGGCGTGTGGGGTACCACCGTGCTCACCGCCGCCACCGCGAAGGCCGAGGCGGGGGCCGTGGCGGCGGCCGCGCTGGCGGACGTCACCGCACTCGCCGAGCACTGCCTCCTGGCCAGACTGCCCGACGCGCTGCCCGTCGTGATGCGGGCCCTCGCCGACCGGGCCGCGCTCGACGCGGACGTCGGCCACCTCGCGGACGCGCTGCCCGCCCTGGCACGCTCCCTGCGGTACGGCGACGTGCGCTCCACGGACACGGCGGCGCTCGCGGAGGTCGCCGCCGGACTCGCCGAGCGGATCTGCGTCGGTCTGCCGCCCGCCTGCACCGGCCTCGACGGCGACGGGGCGGAGGCGCTGCGCCGTCAGGTGGAGGCCGTGCACGGTGCGATCGGACTCCTGCTCGCCGGAACGGCCCCCGCCCAAGGACTGCGCGAGCGCTGGGACGCCGTTCTGCGCAAGCTGGCGGCCCGGGTCACGGTCGCCGGGGTCATCCGGGGCCGGGCCACCCGGCTGCTCCTGGACGAGGGACGGCTGGCCGAGGACGAGGCGGCCCGGCTGATGGGCCTGGCGCTCTCGCCAGGAACGCCGCCCGCCGACGCCGCCGCGTGGATCGAGGGGTTCGTCGGCGGAGCGTCGGGCGGCGGCATGCTGCTGGTCCACGACGAGCGGCTGCTCGGCCTCGTCGACGCCTGGCTGACCGGTGTCCCCGCCGAGATGTTCACCGACGTGCTGCCGCTGCTGCGCCGCACGTTCTCCGCGTACGACCCGGGCGTACGGCGCACCCTGGGCGAGCTGGTCCGGCGCGGGCCCGTCCACGAGGGCACCCGCCGGGACGACGCCGCCCGGGCGCCCGGGGGCTTCGGACCCGGTCTCGACCGGGCCAGGGCCGATGCGGTGGAGCCGGTGCTGCGCCTGCTGATCGGCCGCCCCCCGGAGCCCGAGGAGGCAGCGGGATGACGACGACCACGACGGACCCGGGCGCGACCGACCGCAGGGCGACGGGCCCGGGCGCGATCGCCCACGGCGCGACGGGCCCGAGCATGACAGGCCACGGCGCGATAGACCCGGGCACGACAGGCCAGGGCGCGACGGACCAGGGCACGAGGGGCCACGGCCAGACGGACCCGACGGACCTGACGGGGGAGACGATGGAACGGACGACGGCGCAGGACTCCGGGACGGCATGGCCCCCCGCCCCGGCCGTGCCCGACGCCGAGCGGCTGCGGCGCTGGCGGATGGTGCTCGGCGCGGACAGTGCCGACGGCACCGCGCGCACCCTCACCGGCCAGGACGCCGCGATGGACGGTGCGTTGGAGGCGCTGTACGGCGGGGGCGCGGGGAAGAGGCCCGGCGGCCGGGGCTCCGGTGGCCGTTCGGCGGGTCTCGGCGCGTCGGCGCCCTCCGTCGCCCGCTGGCTCGGCGACATCCGGACCTATTTCCCCAGCTCCGTGGTCCAGGTGATGCAGCGCGACGCGATCGACCGGCTCGGCCTGGCGGCCCTGCTCCTCGAACCGGAGATGCTGGAGGCGGTCGAGGCGGACGTCCACCTCGTCGGCACCCTGCTCTCCCTCAACAAGGCGATGCCCGAGACGACGAAGGAGACCGCGCGCGCTGTGGTCCGCAAGGTCGTCGAGGACCTGGAGAGGCGTCTGGAGAGCCGTACCAGGGCCACCCTGACCGGCGCCCTGGACCGCTCGGCGCGCATCAGCCGGCCCCGCCACCGGGACATCGACTGGAACCGCACCATCCGGGCCAACCTCAAGAACTACCTCCCCGTCCCGGGGGCCGACGGCGCGCCGCCGACGGGCACGATCGTTCCCGAGCGCCTCATCGGCCACGGGCGCGCCTCCCGGTCCGCCAAGAAGGACATCGTCCTGTGCATCGACCAGTCGGGCTCGATGGCCGCGTCGGTCGTCTACGCCTCGGTCTTCGGTGCGGTGCTCGCCTCCATGCGCACCCTCTCGACCCGGCTCGTCGTCTTCGACACGGCGGTCGTCGACCTCACGGACCGGCTCGACGACCCGGTCGACGTCCTCTTCGGCACCCAACTCGGCGGCGGCACCGACATCAACCGGGCGCTCGCCTACTGCCAGTCGAAGATCACCCGCCCCTCGGACACCGTCGTCGTCCTCGTCAGCGACCTCTACGAGGGCGGCATACGCGACGAGATGCTCAAGCGGGTCGCCGCGATGAAGGCTTCCGGCGTGCAGTTCGTGACGCTGCTCGCGCTCTCCGACGAGGGCGCACCCGCGTACGACCACGAGCACGCGGCAGCCCTCGGGGCGCTGGGCGCACCGGCGTTCGCCTGTACGCCGGATCTCTTCCCGGACGTCATGGCGGCGGCGATCGAGAAGAGGCCACTGCCCATACCGGACAAGGAGACCCAACAGTAACGGGGGACTTGCGCGCCCCCCATGGGCTCGTGCAAGCATCGACCCGTCATTCGCGGAGGGGCGCATTCCGCCACCCGTGCACCAGAGAGGATCCACCGAGGTGACCGCAACCGCCGCTGCTCGCGCAGCCGTCGATCCGCGCCCGGCGCGGGGTACGGCGGGGCGTCGCGCGGTACAGGCGGTGCTGTTCCTCGGCGGGCTGCTGGCCCTGGGTCTCCTCGCGGGCGGACACGCGGAAGCGCGGGAGCGTCCGGGCCCGGGCCCGCTCACCACCTCCGTGGCGGACGCCGCGCCGGGCGCCGCGCTGGAGGGGGCAGTCCCTGAGGCCGCAGCCCGTACGGCAGCCGAACCGGCGGCCGAGCCGGTGGTCAGGACGCTGATCAAGCCGGTCGAGCGGGCCGCCCGGCAACAGGCCGCACAGCAGCGGACCGTACAGAAGCGGACCGTACAGAAGGCCCCTGCGGAACCTGTAGCGGAATCCGCCGGGGAACCGGCCGCCGAACCCGCGGCCTCCGCCGACGTCCTTGCCTCCGCCAGCACCCTTGCCCGCGCCGAGGCCCTTGCCTCCACCGTTTCCCCTGGCGCCACTGCCTCCCTGGCCTCCACTGCCCGTGCGCCCGCTCGCCTCCGTGACGCCGTGGTCGTGGGCGCGGTAGGCACCGTGGACCGGATCGCCGGGGAGGTGCGGCCGTTGGTGCCGCCCCTGCCGGGGCTTCCCCCGCTCTTCTCCGTGCTCCCCGTGCCCGGTGGTGGGCCCGAAATACCCGGTGCTCCGTCACCTTCCGCGCCGGACACCGACCGTGGGGCGGGGAGCGGCACGGCGGCGCCCGCCGACGCCGCGGCGGACGCCTCTGCCGAGCCCGCGGCCGGCCACGTCCGGAGCATCGCCGACCAGAGCTCCGCCCCGGCCGTGCCGGACGTATCCGAAGCGTCGGACAGCGGGCGTGCGCCGGTCCCCGAGCCCACGCCGGCTCCGGGCCGTGCGCCGCTCGGTCCCTGCGGCGACCTCGTGCGTACGGCGGTGGCCGACGGCCAGGGGCCGCGCGGCGGCGACCCGCACGCGGTCCGTGCCCCGAGTGGTCCGTTCACCGCGCCCGTCCGGGGAGCGGGCCTCCCGGCGACCGCCGCCCCGATACCCGACAGATCCGGCGAGATCCTCGAATTCCCCGGCTAGGGCAGGCCGTTCCCCGCCTCGACCTGCCGCGCGGGGGCGGAACAGGTCTGCCCGCGTCCGGAGTTCTCCGGACCGCCGAACATCTTCGAAGGATCTGACACACCCATGCACAAGAACATGCGCCGATCCATAGCCGTCGCCGCCACCGCCACCGGTATGTGGGCGCTCGGCACCGCCGCGGCGAGCGCGGACGAGCTGCCCGTGTCCGTACCGCTCTCCACCCCGGACCTGGCGGCCGAGGCCCCCGACGCGACGGAGATCGTCGAGGACGTCACCGACACCAAGGTCCTCAAGGACGCCAAGGTCCTCACGGACGCAAGGGCCGTCGACGGCCTTGGCGGCCCCGACGGAGTCAAGGGCACGCTGACGGAGGCCGGGAGCAAGGCCGCCGGTGCGGCCGACGTACGGGACGGCCTCCCGTCACAGGTGCGTGCGCCGCAGGTCCCGGAGCTCGGCGACGTACAGCAGGTGCCCGGGGCCGAGCGGCTTCCCGCCGCGCCGGCCGACGAGATCGACTACCTCTTCGGGCCGATCGAGCAGATCCCCGGCTACGCGCAGAACCAGGCGCCGGCCGCCGTCCAGGAGGCGCTGGCCGAGGCGGGGCCCGTGGTCGGGCAGACGTCCGACTCGGTTCTGCCGCCGCTCGCCGCGGGTGCGGTCGGCGTCGCGGTCCCGGTCGTCGGGCAGGCGGTCGGCGACGTCGGCACGCTTGCCCAGGGTGTCGTCGGCAAGGTCGCGCCGTTCGCCCAGGGTGTCGTCGGCGACGCCGCCGCACCCTTCGTGCAGGGCGTCACGACCGAGGTCCAGCCGCTGGCGGCCGGTGCCACGGGTGCGGCCCTGCCGTTCGCCGGGGGCGTCGCCTCCGAGGTGGCACCGCTCGCCGAGGGGCTGACCGGTGACGCGGTCGCGCCGTTCGCGCAGGGGGTCACCACCCGGGTGCAGCCGCTGGCCGAGGGCGTCGGGGCGCAGGCCCGGCCGTTCGCGGGCGGTCTGGCGGACAGGGTCAGCGAGGACGCCCGTCCCGCCGTCGATCACGCGGGCGCCGACGTCCAGGGCGTCACCTCCGTCGCCCCGTCCTTCGCGACGGACGCGCTGCCCGCGCTCTGAGAAGCCTCTCCGAGAAGCTCTCTCCGAGAAACCCTCGCCAAGAAGCCCTCTCGGAGGAGTCGGCTCTGAGGAGTCGGCCCTGAGATGTCCGACGAGGGCGAACGTCGCGGGCTGAGAAGCCGCGCGGTATCACCACATCGGAGTACCCGGCCCAGGGGGCCCGGGCCGGGCACTTCGGTGCCGACCAGCCTCTTCCGACTCCCGGCCGACCCCGCCCGGGAGCCGGAGGGGCCACCCCCTGTGACCGTTATCACCGCTCAGGTGTGATCTGCGATTTAGGGTCACACGGAGCGCGGGGATAACCTGCCGGATGGACATGCCGCGTACTCGGACACCGTGTACGCCTTCCTTGTGACCGCGCAGTCACGTTGCCCATCGCGGCACGCCCACGCAGAAGAACGAACCGCGATACCACTAAAAGGGACGGACGCGCGTGGACCTGTTCGAGTACCAGGCGAGGGACCTCTTCGCCAAGCACGGTGTACCGGTGCTGGCCGGTGAAGTGATCGACACGCCTGAGGCAGCCCGCGAGGCGACCGAGAAGCTGGGCGGCAAGTCTGTCGTCAAGGCGCAGGTGAAGGTCGGTGGCCGAGGCAAGGCCGGCGGCGTCAAGCTGGCGGCCGACCCCGACGAGGCGGTCGCCCGGGCGACCGACATTCTCGGTATGGACATCAAGGGCCACACGGTCCACAAGGTGATGATCGCCGAGCTGTCCCCGGAGATCGAGGCGGAGTACTACGTCTCGTACCTCCTCGACCGCACCAACCGCACCTTCCTGGCCATGGCCTCGGTGCAGGGCGGCATGGACATCGAGGAGGTCGCGGAGAAGACCCCCGAGGCCCTCGCGAAGGTCCCCGTCAACGCCGTCGACGGGGTCGACATCGTCAAGGCCCGCGAGATCGTGGCCCTGGCGAAGTTCCCGGCCGACGTGGCCGAGGGTGTCGCCGAGGCCCTGGTGACCCTGTGGGACACCTTCGTCGCCGAGGACGCGCTCCTCGTCGAGGTCAACCCGCTGGTCAAGACCAAGGACGGCCGGATCCTGGCCCTGGACGGCAAGGTGTCTCTCGACGAGAACGCCGACTTCCGTCAGCCGGATCACGAGGCGCTCGAGGACAAGGCCGCAGCCAACCCGCTCGAGGCTGCCGCCAAGGCCAAGAACCTCAACTACGTCAAGCTCGACGGCGAGGTCGGCATCATCGGCAACGGCGCCGGTCTGGTCATGTCGACCCTGGACGTCGTCGCGTACGCCGGTGAGAACCACGGCAACGTGAAGCCCGCCAACTTCCTCGACATCGGTGGCGGCGCCTCCGCAGAGGTCATGGCGAACGGCCTGGAGATCATCCTCGGCGACCCGGACGTCAAGTCCGTCTTCGTCAACGTCTTCGGTGGCATCACCGCCTGTGACGAGGTCGCCAACGGCATCGTGCAGGCGCTCGCGCTGCTCGAGTCCAAGGGCGAGAAGGTCGAGAAGCCGCTGGTCGTGCGTCTCGACGGCAACAACGCGGAGCTGGGTCGCAAGATCCTTTCCGACGCCAACCACCCGCTCGTGCAGCGTGTGGACACCATGGACGGCGCGGCCGACAAGGCCGCCGAGCTCGCCGCGGCTGCGAAGTAAGGAAGAGGGACTCAGACCACCATGGCTATCTTCCTCACCAAGGACAGCAAGGTCATCGTCCAGGGGATGACCGGCGCGACGGGCATGAAGCACACCAAGCTCATGCTCGCCGACGGCACCAACATCGTCGGCGGCGTGAACCCGCGCAAGGCCGGCACCTCCGTCGACTTCGACGGCACCGAGGTACCGGTCTTCGGCTCCGTCGCCGAGGCGATGGAGAAGACCGGCGCGAACGTGTCCGTCCTCTTCGTGCCGCCGGCCTTCTCCAAGGCCGCCGTCGTCGAGGCGATCGACGCCGAGATCCCGCTCGCCGTCGTGATCACCGAGGGCATCGCCGTCCACGACTCGGCCGCCTTCTGGGCGTACGCCGGCGCGAAGGGCAACAAGACCCGGATCATCGGCCCGAACTGCCCGGGTCTCATCACCCCCGGCCAGTCCAACGCCGGCATCATCCCGGGCGACATCACCAAGCCCGGCCGCATCGGTCTCGTGTCGAAGTCCGGCACGCTGACCTACCAGATGATGTACGAGCTCCGTGACATCGGCTTCTCGTCCGCCGTCGGCATCGGTGGCGACCCGGTCATCGGCACCACGCACATCGACGCCCTCGCGGCGTTCGAGGCGGACCCGGAGACCGACCTCATCGTGATGATCGGCGAGATCGGCGGCGACGCCGAGGAGCGTGCCGCCGACTTCATCGCGAAGAACGTCACCAAGCCGGTCGTCGGTTACGTCGCGGGCTTCACCGCCCCGGAGGGCAAGACCATGGGCCACGCCGGCGCCATCGTCTCCGGCTCCTCGGGCACCGCCCAGGCGAAGAAGGAGGCCCTTGAGGCCGCCGGCGTCAAGGTCGGCAAGACGCCGACCGAGACCGCCAAGCTGGCGCGCGAGATCCTCGGCGCCTGACGCAGTCGGTCAGGCGGCGGAGACACGCTGCGAACGGCCCGGGCCCGCACTCCCTGCATCACAGGGGGTGCGGGCCCGGGCCGTTCGCGTACGCGTACGCGCCTGGCGTTCGTACGCGCCTGGCGTTCGTACGCGCCCGCCGTTCGCGTACGCGCCCGCCGTCCGGGTGACGGCTCAGTCCGCGTGACAGCTCAGTCCGCGTGACAGCTCACCGGAGCTGCGGAATCAGCCGCTCCGGACCGTGCGACAGCTGTTCGCGCAGCGACTTCTGGAGCTTCAGATCCTGGGCGGTGAGCTTCTGTGGACCACCGCGCGGCGGTACGCCCCCGACCCGCTCGGCGGGGGCGATCGGCGGCTCGTAGTGAGTGGGCGCGGTGTGCAGGGTCAGTCCGGTCACGGCGATGAGCAGCGCGACCCCCGCGATGGCGGCCCGGGTCCACAGCCTGGCCTTGTCCTCGCTTCCGGTGCGCACGGCACGGGCCGGCCGCGGTACGGGGACGTGCTCGGCGCGCGCGAGCCCGCCGAGCCGTTCGTGCAGCAGGGCCGACTGCTCGGCGGGCGAGCCGACGGCCGCGAGTTCGGGGAGTCGCTCGGCGACGGCGGCGCGGGCGGTCATCAGACGGCCCGCCGCGGCCGGGGTGCTGGCCTCCGTCTCGGCCGCGGTCTCCGGGAGGTCCAGGCCGACCCCGTCGTACAGGAGGAGCGTGCGCCGGTAGGCCGGGGGCAGGTCGAGCAGCGCGTCGAACAGCGCCTGCTTCCCCGGTTCCGTGGGCGCGGCGTCGGGATGCCGGTGCGCGCGGCGCAGCCGGTGCCAGGGGGACATCGCGTACTCGTACGCCGCCGCGCGCACCCAGCCGGCCGGGTCGCGGTCGACGGCCACCTCCGGCCAGCGGTGCCAGGCGAGTTGGAAGGCACGCTCGACGGACTCGGCGGCCAGGGCGCGGCGGCCGGTCAGCAGATAGGCCTGCCGGACGAGGCCGGGGGCGGTCCGGGCGTACAGCTCGTCGAACGCCTCGCCGGGGGAGAGACGCCGCTCGCCGACCGCCTCCGCTCCCTCCCGCTCGCCCTCCCTCTCGCCCTCGCCCTCAGCCTCGCCCTCAGCCTTCGCCTCCGTGGCCGCCACCACCGGCTCGTGTACCTCCGGAGGGGCTTCGGGAGGGGCTTGGGGTGTGGGCTCCTGCGCTGCCGCGGCCACAGGCACAGCCCCTGGTGGCGTCGTGGTCGGCGCGTCCGGTCCGGAGGTGGGAGCCGCCGGTTCGGGGGTGGGTGCGTCCGGTCCGGAGGTGGGAGCCGCCGGTTCGGGAGTGGGTGCGTCCGGTTCGGGGGTGGGAGCCGCCGGTTCGGGGGTGGGTGCGTCCGGTTCGGGAGCGATGAGCTTCGCGTACAGCGCGCGCTTGCGTCCGCGCGGGCTCGTGCGGCCCGTCTCCCAGGAGCGCACGGTGGCGCGCGTGACGCCGACCGCCGCCGCTACCTGCTCCTCGCTCAGCGATTTCGCCTCGCGCAGTCTGCGGCGCTCCTTGGGGGAGGGCAGCTGCGGTGCGGCGGCCTCGTCGGTCGCGCTCCGGGTCATGGACGACCCCCGACAGCGCCGCACTGAGTGAAAAAGTACATAAACGTATATTGGGCGACACAACGGCTGTTCGCGTGTTACGCGGAATAAGCGCGTGTCGTTGGCAGCATGGGCCGCGTGACCCAAATGACGCACCGCAGCCCGAAGGCGACGGTCGACCGGAACCGCACCCTGGCCCTGGCCTCCGCTTTGGTGCGGGGAGCCGTCGCCGCCGGGCTCGGCCTCGGGTCGCTGACGGTGCTGGTCATGGTGTTGTGGATCAGCTCCCCGTATCCCGACAGCGGGCCGGGCGGTGCGCTGCGCGCGGCGGCCGGGGTCTGGCTGCTCGCGCACGGCGCGGGGCTCGTGCGGCCCGACACCCTGAGCGGCGCTCCCGCCCCCGTCTCCCTGGTGCCGCTGCTGCTCGTGGTGGGACCGATCTGGCTGGCGCACCGCGCGGCGCGCGATGCGGCGGAGGCGGAGGAGGGTCGGCCCAGGCCTTCGCAGGCGGGCGCGTTCTGCGCGGTGACGGCGGGATACCTGCTGGTCGTGGCGGGGGCGGCGGCCGGTGCGCGGGGCGGTTCGCTGCGCCCGGACCCGGACACGCTGGTGTTCCCGGTGGCGCTGGTGGTGGCCGGTGCCGTGGCGGCCGGGGTGTGGACGGCGGCCGGCCGGCCACTCGGGCCCCTGCCGTCCTGGTCTCCCCTGGTGCTTCAGGAGGCGATCGTGCGGACAGTCTTCCGGGACCGGGCGGAGGCGGCGTGCCGGTCGGCGGCGGTGGGCGTGGCGGTGCTGCTCGGGGGTGGTGCGCTGCTGGTCGCGGTGGCGCTCGGGCGGAACGCGGGGGCGGCGCAGGAGGCGTTCCTGGGGCTCGCGGGCGACTGGTCGGGGCGGTTCGCCGTGCTCCTGCTGGCCGCCTCGCTCGTGCCGAACGCCGCACTGTGGGGAGCTTCGTACGGGCTCGGGCCCGGCTTCTCGCTCGGTACGGGAGCCACCGCCACCCCGCTGGGCCTCGACGGGACTCCGGTGGCGCCCCATTTCCCCCTGCTGGCGGCCGTGCCGGACCAGGGGCCGGGTTCCCTGCTGAGCGGGGCGGCCCTGGTGGTGCCGGTGGCGGCCGCGCTGGCGGTCGCCTGGTTCACCGCCCGCAGGGCCGCGCCCGCCGACGCGCCCCGCGCTCAGATGTGGAGCCGGCGCGAGACGGTGCTGGTGACGCTGCTCGCCGCCCTGGCCTGCGGTGCCGCGACGGGGCTGCTCATGGCGGTGGCCGGCGGACCGCTCGGCACCGAGGCGCTGAGGGAGTTCGGCCCGGTGTGGTGGCTGGCCGGGCCGGCGGCACTGGCGTGGACGGCGGGCATCGGCGTACCTGCGGTCCTGCTGCTGCGGCTGTGGCGCCTGCGCACCCCGGGCTGGGCCTGGCGCAGGGACGTACCGGAAGCGGACGAGCCCTCGGGGACAGCGCCGACGCCGACACCGACACCGACGAAAGCGACAGCGACAGCGAATGCGACGGCGCCCGACGAGAAGACGGGGACCGGGGCGCAGGCAGCCGTCGGGTGTCCGAGCCGCTGGTGGGCACCGTGGCGCGGGCGGGGAAGGGCGGGGGGCGCTGTGCAGGACCGTTCCGCCGCGTCCGCCGTTCCGGCCCCCGGGACGGGCCCCGAAACGGCCTCCGGTGCTCTGCTCGGCGGGGCCGGGCCGGGGGTGGGGAGGGGCGAGGCGGGGTTCGAGCCGTACGACTTCCTGCCGACCGACCCGTGGCACGAGAAGGACCGGCACGAGAAAGACCGGCGCGAGAAAGACCGGCGCGAGAAAGACCGGCACGAGAGGGACCGGCGCGAGAAAGACCGGTCTGAGAAGGACTAGCACGAGAAAGACTTCAGGGAGGCCCGTTGGGCCTCCCTGAAGCGGGGGTCCGGCGGCCTGATGGCCGACTTTCCCGCTGGTCCCGCCGACCCCGCTGATCAGGCCGGCCCCGCCGATTCCGCCGATTCCGCTGATGCCGCCGGTTTCGCCGCAGGCCGGCCCGCGCCGGAAGCGGACCGCCCGGGGCCTACTCCTTGACGCCGAAGAACGGCTCCAGCGGCTCCGGCAGCTGGTCGTTGCAGGACAGCGCGCCCGTCTTGGTCAGGGCGTCGTTCACGCAGGTGTAGTAGTCGCGGTAGACGAGCTGCACGGTGAACGTGGTCGCCACGATGAGCAGCGCCAGCAGGGCGGTCACCAGTCCGCTCACCGCCGCCGTGGTCTGTTGCCTGCTGCTGACGTTCGGCGGCGTGGCGGGCGCGGGCGCGGTGCGCGAGGCTCCGGAGACATCGCCCGCCGTGGCCCTCGTCCCGGTCCCCGCTGCGGTCCCGGCCGCTCCCGTGCCGTCCGCCGCCGTGCGGTCCGTCGCGGAGGCGCTCTTCATCGGGGTGCGGAGCGCGCTGATCGCCCAGTACGTCGAGAGCGCGCCCAGGAGGAGGGCGAGCTCCGAGAGGTCGAAGAGGGCGAAGAAGAAGGCCCACATACCGCCGAGCACCGCGTAGCGGGCGCGCCGCTGCGCGGGGTCCTTGGGGTCCCAGCGCAGCCCGCCCGGACCGCCCCGTTCGGATCCGCCCTTGCCTCCCGGGCCGCCGGAGCCGTTCCCGCCGGGGCGGCCGCCGAAGCCGCCGTTGCCCCGGCCGGGCTGTTTGCTGCTCCACTGGCTGCCCCACGACGGGCGACCCCCGGCGGAGCCGTCCCCCTCGGGCCCACCGTTCCCGTCCGAACCGTTCGACCCATTCGACCCGTCGGACCCGGCGGGGCGGCGCGGCTGCCACGGCTGGTCCGGACGGTCCACGGGCGGCGCGGCGAACGGGTTGTCCTCCTGCGGCTTCGCGCCGGTGCCGGAGGCCGGTGCGGATCCCGAGGAGGAATCCGGCGAGGAGTGACCCGGGGACGAGGAGGGCCCCTGAGACGAAGGGTCCGGGGACGAGGAGCCCGGGGACGGGGAGTCCGGGGACGAGGGGTCCGGCGAAGAGGGCAGGCGTTCCCGCATCAGGGGAGCGGACCGCTCGGGCAGGGGGAAGCGGAAGGCGGTGCGACGGCGTCGGTCCGGCATGTGGTGAACGTCTTCCCCATCTCGTCATGTCCGCCCGTAGGACGGTTCGTCCGCCCGGTGGACGGCTCGCTGTCCCCTGACGCTACCTCCCGGTCACGCCCCCGTCCCGTGGGGGCCGTCGGGTGTGCCGGTATCGTTGCTGACGGTCGGCCCGTTCGTAGGGTTCCCCGTATCGGGCGAAGCGATACTTTCGTACGACCCTACAAAGAGCATGCCGCACCTGCGTCACCCTGCGGTCATCACGTGAGAAAGGGCCCCGACGTGGCCTCCCCGCCCCCCTCCGCCTCTCCTGCCCGGCTGGTCGTGCTGGTCTCCGGATCCGGTACGAATCTCCAGGCACTGCTCGACGCCATCGGCGACGACCCGGCGGCGTACGGGGCACGGATCGTCGCCGTCGGCGCGGACCGCGACGGGACCGGTGGCGTGGAGCGCGCGGAGCGGGCCGGAATCCCCACGTTCGTGTGCAAGGTCAAGGACCACGCGACCCGCGCCGACTGGGACGAGGCGCTCGCCGCGCAGGTCGCCGCGCACCGCCCGGACCTCGTCGTCTCCGCCGGTTTCATGAAGATCGTCGGTCCGGCGTTCCTCGCCGAGTTCGGCGGCCGGACCGTCAACACCCACCCCGCCCTGCTGCCCAATTTCCCCGGCGCCCACGGAGTGCGTGACGCACTCGCGTACGGCGTCAAGGTCACGGGCTGCACCGTCCACTTCGTCGACGACGGCGTCGACACCGGTCCGATCATCGCGCAGGGCGTGGTCGAGGTGACCGAGGAGGACACCCCGGAGGGCGAAGCCGCCCTTCACGAACGCATCAAGGAAGTCGAGCGCTCGCTGCTCGTCGAGGCCGTGGGGCGGATCGCCCGTGACGGCTATCGCATTGAGGGACGAAAGGTTCATCTCGGTCATGTCGGTGAATAAGCCCATCCGCCGCGCTCTGGTCAGTGTCTACGACAAGGCGGGGCTCGAAGACCTCGCCCGCGGTCTGCACGAGGCGGGCGTCGAGCTCGTCTCCACCGGCTCCACCGCCGGGCGGATCGCCGCCGCCGGGGTGCCGGTCACCAAGGTCGAGGAGCTCACCGGCTTCCCCGAGTGCCTGGACGGCCGGGTCAAGACGCTGCACCCCCGCGTCCACGCCGGCATCCTCGCCGACCTCCGTCTCGACTCCCACCGCGAGCAGCTCGCCGAGCTCGGCGTCGAGCCGTTCGACCTGGTCGTGGTGAACCTCTACCCGTTCAAGGAGACCGTCGCCTCGGGCGCCTCCGACGACGAGTGCGTCGAGCAGATCGACATCGGCGGCCCCTCGATGGTCCGCGCCGCCGCCAAGAACCACCCCTCCGTCGCCGTCGTCACCAGCCCCGCGCGGTACGCCGACGTCCTCGCGGCCGTGAAGGCCGGCGGCTTCGACCTCACCGCCCGCAAGCGGCTGGCCGGTGAGGCCTTCCAGCACACCGCCGCCTACGACGTCGCTGTCGCCTCCTGGTTCGCGGCCGACTACGCCGCCGACGGCGACTCGGGCCTCCCCGAGTTCCTCGGCGACACCTTCACGCGCAAGAACGTCCTGCGCTACGGCGAGAACCCGCACCAGCCCGCCGCGCTCTACACCTCCGGCGACGGCGGTCTCGCCGAGGCCGAGCAGCTGCACGGCAAGGAGATGTCCTACAACAACTACACGGACACCGACGCCGCCCGCCGAGCCGCCTACGACCACGCCGAGCCGTGCGTCGCGATCATCAAGCACGCCAACCCGTGCGGCATCGCCATCGCCGACGACGTCGCGACCGCGCACCGCAACGCGCACGCCTGCGACCCGCTCTCCGCGTTCGGCGGCGTCATCGCCGTCAACCGCCCCGTGACCGTCGAGATGGCCGAGCAGGTCGCGGAGATCTTCACCGAGGTCATCGTCGCCCCGGCGTACGAGGACGGCGCCGTCGAGGTGCTGGCCCGCAAGAAGAACATCCGCGTGCTGCTCGCCCCCGAGGCCCCGGCCGCGGCGTTCGAGGTCAAGGCCATCGACGGCGGCGCGCTCCTCCAGGTCGCCGACCGCCTCCAGGCCGACGGCGACGACCCGGCCAACTGGACGCTCGCCACCGGCGACGCGCTCTCCGAGGCCGAGCTGAAGGAGCTGGCCTTCGCCTGGAGGGCGAGCCGCGCCGTCAAGTCCAACGCGATTCTCCTCGCCAAGGGCGGCGCCTCGGTCGGCGTCGGCATGGGCCAGGTCAACCGGGTCGACTCCGCGAAGCTCGCCGTCGAGCGGGCGGGCGCGGAGCGGGCAGCCGGTTCGTACGCCGCGTCCGACGCGTTCTTCCCGTTCCCCGACGGTCTGGAGATCCTCACGGCCGCCGGCGTCAAGGCCGTCGCCCAGCCGGGCGGTTCCGTCCGCGACGAGCTGGTGATCGAGGCCGCGAAGAAGGCCGGCGTGACCATGTACTTCACGGGCACGCGCCACTTCTTCCACTGACCGGGACGAGTGGCCGGGACCACTGACAGGGACAAGTGGCCGGGACCACTGGCCCGGGCACCTCGCCGGGACCGCTGCCCCGGACCACGGACCCGGACCTCTTCCACCGGTTCGCCGATCCGGCCCGACCCGACCCGACCCGTCCCGAGGCCGCACCCCGACACGGGTGCGGCCTCGGCCGGTCCGTCGTGCGGAATCGGCTGGCCGCTCTGTTCTAATGAACGGCCGTGGAAATCCCTAGCGGGGGCAGTCACCGTGCTTGAGCTGAACAAGAGTGGAACGGACCGGTCGGGACCGGGACGCCTGCCCGCCCAGGGCCCGGGGCCGGACGCCCGTCCGGCCGACGACGCGCCGCTTACGAGCGGCGGCGACGCCGCCGCCGAACGCGTACCCCTGCGCCCGTACCTCGTCGCCGGCGCGATCCTGTGCGCGCTCTACTTCCTCTACGCGTACTTCCAGTACAGCCGCTTCGGCTCGCCCTCCTGGGACCTGGGGATCTTCGAGCAGGAGGTCCGGGCGTACGCCGGACTCGACGCCCCGGTCGTCGACATCAAGGGTCCCGGCTATCTGATCCTCGGCGACCACTTCTCCCCGATCGTGGCGCTGCTGGCCCCGCTGTACTGGCTCTGGCCGTCGGCCGAGTCCCTGCTGTTCGCGCAGGCCGCGCTGTTCGCGCTGGGAGCGGTCATCGTCGGCCGCACCACCCAGCAGCTCCTCGGCGGGCGCTCGGGGCTCTGCGTCACCGTCGCGTACGGGCTTTCCTGGGGCATCCAGGAAGCGGTGAAGGCCGACTTCCACGAGATCGCGTTCGCCGTACCGCTGCTGGCCCTCGTCTGCCGGGCCCTGCTTCTGAAGCGGTACACGGCCGCGCTCCTGTGGTCGCTCCCCCTGGTCCTGGTCAAGGAGGACCTGGGCGCCACCGTTGCGGTCGTCGGCTTCCTGCTCTTCGTGTACGGCCGCCGCCTCCAGGGCGCGCTGCTCGCCGCCTTCGGGGTCGCCGCCTTCGTCGTCACGCTCATGGTCCTCATCCCGGCGGCCAGCAGCGCGGGCACCTACGACTACTGGAAGAAGATCGACAAGAACGGTGAGCAGGACGTCTCCATGCTGGACTCCGTCCTCGGCGTCCTCAACTCGTCCGTCAAGATCGAGATGCTGGTCTTCCTGGTCGGCATCACCGCGTTCATGGCGCTGCGTTCACCGCTGACGCTGCTGATCGTGCCCACGCTCGGCTGGCGGCTGCTCTCGCAGGACAGCAACCACTGGGGCATGGTCTGGCACTACAGCGCGATCCTCATGCCGGTGCTCTTCCTCGCACTGGCCGACGGCGTCCGCCGCAGCCGCGACTCGCACCGGCCCTGGCTCGCCTCGTACGCGAAGGTCGCCGTGCCCGTCGCCGCCGCGATCGCCGTGGCGATGACCCAGCACCTGCCGCTGCGCGACCTGCTGCGCCCGGAGACCTACCGCACCGACGACGCCCGCAGCCAGGCGGCCCGGGCGGCGCTCGACGCCATCCCGGCCGGGGCGCGGGTCGAGACGGACATCACGCTGATGGCCCACCTCACCTCGGACCGCACCGTCTACTGGGTCGGCGGAGCCCCGGGCACCGCACCCGACATCGTCGCCATCAATCTGGACTTCGGCTGGTCCCGTCCGATCCAGGACCCGGTGGCGTACGCCCAGCAGCTGCACCCCGAGGCGTCCTACCGGCTCAAGCACCGGGGCGGCAGCTTCGTGGTGATGGAGCGCACGTCACCGGAGCCGGCGGAGATCCCGGGCGTCCGGGGCGGCTGACCGCGACCCGGGGTGACCGACCGCGACCCGGGGGGACTGACCCCGACCCGGGGTGACCGACCGCGACCCGGGTCGACTGACCGCGACCCGGGTCGATGGGCAGCGGCCCCGGGCCGGCTACGCGCGAAGGCCGCACCCGTTCACCGGGTGCGGCCTTCGTACGTGCGAGGTGCTGCGCTGGATCAGATGATCGGATCGACCCGACCAGGTGGATCAGTTGGCCTTGACGACCACCGACGAGCAGACCTTGTCCGCGAACGTCTGCTTCTTCGCGTCCCACAGCGGCCACAGCCAGCCGATGTAGCAGGCGAGGCTGTCCAGGAAGTGGGCCAGGCGGCGCACGAAGGCCATGCCGAAGCCCAGCGGGCGGCCGTCGGCCTCGCGCAGCAGGCGGATGCCCACGGCCTTCTTGCCGATCGTCTGGCCGGTGGTGCCCTCCTGGTACAGCTGCCAGATGGCCACGGCGAGGAGGCCGATGAAGCCGACGGCGCTGAGGATCATGCCGAAGGAGTCGCCGACTCCGCCGCCGATGATGACCAGGATGTACGGGACCATCATGACGAGCCCGTCGACGATCAGTCCGCCGAACCGCAGCCCCCAGTGGGCCAGTTCCGGCATGCCGCCCTGGCCGGGCTGCTGCGGGTAGCCGCCGCCGTAGGGCTGGCCCGGCTGCTGCGGGTAGCCGGGCTGCTGGGGGTACCCCGGCTGCTGCTGCGGGTAGCCGTAGCCCTGCGGCGGGACACCCTGCGGAGCCTGCTGCGGGTAACCGTAACCGGGCTGTCCCTGCGGCGGGCCCTGGGGCGGCTGGCCGGGCTGCTGCCCGTACGGGTTGTTCGGGTCGCCGAAGCTCATAAGGGGTGTTCCTTCAACAGACGTGTGGGGACGAGATGGCCACACGGAGGAAGGACATCGATCAGCGGCCCGCCCCCCGTACAACCGCGACCTTCATCGTTATAAGCGGAACATATGTTTGTCCAGTCCGGAGTCCCGGATGTTGTGCAAGTGCAATGTGCGGTACGGGGGCGGCACCGGCAATTGGTATGCGGGCGGGGTCATCCGCGAGGATGGGCGCATGACTGCCCAGATTCTCGATGGCAAGGCCACCGCTGCCGCGATCAAATCCGATCTGACCGTCCGTGTGGCGGCCCTCAAGGCCCAGGGGATCACTCCCGGCCTCGGAACCCTGCTCGTCGGGGACGACCCGGGCAGCCGGTGGTACGTCAACGGCAAGCACCGTGACTGCGCCCAGGTCGGCATCGGCTCCATCCAGCGCGAACTTCCCGACACCGCCACGCAGGAGGAGATCGAGGACGTCGTCCGGGAGCTCAACGCCAACCCCGAGTGCACCGGTTACATCGTCCAGCTGCCGCTGCCCAAGGGCATCGACACCAACCGGATCCTGGAACTGATGGACCCGGAGAAGGACGCCGACGGGCTGCACCCGATGAGCCTCGGCCGCCTCGTCCTCAACGAGACCGGCCCGCTGCCCTGCACCCCGCAGGGCGTCGTCCAGCTGCTGCGCGCGCACGGCGTGGAGATCAACGGGGCGCACGTCGTGGTCGTCGGACGCGGTGTCACCATCGGCCGGTCGATCCCGCTGCTGCTGACCCGCAAGTCGGAGAACGCCACGGTGACCCAGTGCCACACCGGCACCCGGGACCTCTCCTCCCACCTGCGGCAGGCCGACATCATCGTCGCCGCCGCGGGGGTGCAGCACCTGATCAAGCCGGAGGACGTGAAGCCGGGCGCGGCCGTGCTCGACGTCGGCGTCAGCCGGGACGCGGACGGCAAGATCGTCGGCGATGTGCACCCGGGGGTCCGTGAGGTGGCCGCCTGGGTCGCCCCGAATCCCGGGGGCGTCGGCCCGATGACCCGCGCGCAGCTGCTGGTCAACGTGGTCGAGGCCGCCGAGCGGGCCGCCGCCGAGGCCGCCGACGCCGCGGCAACGGGCTGACGGCCGGATCCGGAGGGAACCCCATGGGTGCTGGTACGAGTCCGGCCGACCCCGCCCCGGCCGGCCGGGCGGCGGACGAGCCGCGCGAACCGGACGAGCGGGAAGAGCGGACCGGGTCCACCAGGGCCACCGGGCCGGGCCCGGCCCCGGGCCCGGTCGCGGACGTCACAAACGCGACGGCTCAGGGCCCGGACACTGCCGCGTCCACGGACACTGCCAAGTCCACGGACACGGACACGGACACGGACACGGACACGGCCCCGGACACGGACACGGCCCCGGGCGGGGCCGCCGGGGCCGACGCGGCCGACAGCCGCCCCCGTCGGTCGAGGCGGTTCCCGCGGTTCACCCGGGACACGGCCCGGCCCGAGGGCGGCGGCAGGGCCGCCTCCGGCGACGCGCCCGCCCCGGCCCGGCAGTGGCCGCTGCTCACCGTGCTCTGCGCGGCGGGCCTCGGACTGCTGATCGTGGTGCTCGACCCGTTCGACCAGGCGTTCCGCATCGGCACGATCCTGATCGGCGGCGCGCTGATCGCCGGTGCCGTGCTGCGCTGGGTGGTGCCCTCGGTCGGGATGCTGGCGGTACGTTCCCGCTTCACCGACCTGGTCACGTACGGGCTGATGGGCACGCTGATCGTGCTGCTCGCGCTCGTCGCACAACCCAATCCGTGGCTCGACGTCCCGATCCTGGAGGACGCGGTCCGCTTCACGATCCGCTAGGCCCTGTCGTCGACTGCCGTTGTCGCCCGTCGCCCGTCGCTCTTCGGGCGACAACGGCAGTCCGACGACAGGATTTTGCAGGCATCTGTCCCGATTCCGCCGACGGGCGCCCCGTCCCGAAACAGGTCCGTGGTGCCCGTCCCCACCCCCGAGGAGGGACGGACACCACGGCGGAACAGGGCAACCGGGCAGGAAGCCCCGGTATGCGGCGAGATGGGCGGCCTTGCCCCGTCCCGACTCCAGCGTCATGGACGAGGAGGACCGGAACAAGCGCTCACTGTGGCCTGTGGCACGGAAGTGACCATTCCGGCACGGTGTGATCGCCGCGCAACGATGGCAGACTGGCACGGCGCACAGAGCGGCGCGGAGCAGGCGGAGCAGTGGCCGGCGCGGACTTCGGGGTGCGTGGGAACACACGCACCCCGTCCCGAACGCTTCCGTGCGCCTCCTCGTCAGGAACTGACACCCTGGCTCCGCGCATCCTCGTGGGTAGTCCAGCTGACGGTTCGGTCCGGACCGGGCGGCGGCGGACGGGCCGGGGGCGCGCGGACCGGGGGACCGGCCGTAGCGGGGCACAGCAATGACGTCCGGGGGACAAGAGGGGGGAACGCGATGCCTCGTTGGAAGGCACTGCCCGAAGAGCTCGATCCGCAGATCAGGGAGTTCGCCGGCCAGCTGCGAAAGCTCGTCGACCGCAGCGGGCTGAACATCAACGCCGTGGCCGACCGCACGGGTTACAGCAAGACGTCCTGGGAGCGGTATCTCAACGGGCGGCTGCTCGCCCCGCGCGGAGCCGTCGTGGCCCTCGCCGAGGTGACGGGCACCCCTCAGCACCACCTCACGACCATGTGGGAGCTGGCGGAGCGGGCCTGGAGCCGGGCCGAGATGCGCCACGACATGACGATGGAGGCCATCCAAATCACGCAGGCCCGTGCCGCGCTCGGCGAGCTCGGCACGACGGCTCCCGACGCTCCGGCGGCCGCACGGTCCGGCCGGTCCTCCGCCGGAGGCCGGCACAGCGCGTCCGGCGTCGGCGCGCGGGTTCCCGCCGCCGCGGCACCGGCCGGCACGGACGCGCCGCCCCGCGAGGCCTACGGCAAGGACCCGTACGGCGGCGGGGCTCACGAGCCCGGCGACGACGACACGCGCCAACTCCTCGTCCCCATCCAACGCGGCACCGCACCGCCCCCCGCCCACCACCAGGACCGACCGTACGACGGCGGGCCGAACCAGGACGGGCAGCGGCCGAACCAGGACCGGCCGCGGCCGAACCAGGGCGGGCCGCGGCCGGAGCGGAACACGGCGGGGAGCACCGGCCGCGGCTCTGGCTCCGGCCGGGACGCGCGCGGGACCCGGCCGGGCAAAGCCCCCGGCGGTCGCAGGAACGGCCCCATGCTCGCCGTCGGGGCCGTCGGCGCCCTGATCGTCGTGGTCGGCGCGGTGCTGCTCGCACCGGGCGACGACGCGGCCAAGGCCACCCCCACCTCGTCGGCGGCTCCCACCGAGGCCGCCTCGGAGCTGCCCGTGGGCGTCGAGTGCAGCGGCGCGGAGTGCGCCGGGAAGGACCCCGAGGCGATGGGCTGCGGCGGCGAGTTCGCCCGTACGGTGGCCGGCGCCGTGGTCGGCGGCAGCAAGATCGAGGTCCGCTACAGCGAGGTCTGCTCCGCCTCCTGGGCCCGGCTCTCCGAGGCGGCCATCGGCGACACCGTGCGGATCACCGTCGGCGAGGGGGCGCAGAACAGCGAGGTCATGGGGGACTCCGACGCGTACACCCCGATGGTCGCGGTGAAGAAGGCGGCCGACGCCAAGGCCTGCGCGACGCTCACCTCCGGCACGAAGGGGTGCACCGACCCGGGCGAGTGACGGCGGGCCCGCGGGGCGGCGGAAGCCAGGAGCCTCGTGGCCCACGGGCGCAATGCGTGACCGGTTGTGTGCGGTGCCACAGGGGGGCGGGCGGCCGGGCCGGGCCGGGTCCGATAGCCTGACCGCTGGATATCTCTTCACGTCAAGATTCGTCGGGGCGGGGAGGGTGTTCAGCACCAGGGTCCGGCACCAGGGGCCGGGACCCCCACCGCCAGCTGTCTAAACGGAGACCGCCATGACCCGCACTCCCGTGAATGTCACCGTGACCGGCGCAGCCGGCCAGATCGGCTACGCGCTGCTCTTCCGCATCGCCTCCGGCCACCTGCTCGGCCCGGACGTGCCGGTCAACCTGCGCCTCCTGGAGATCCCCCAGGGCCTCAAGGCCGCCGAGGGCACCGCGATGGAGCTCGACGACTGCGCCTTCCCGCTGCTGCGCGGCATCGAGATCACCGACGACCCGAACGTCGGCTTCGCCGGTGCGAACGTCGCCCTGCTCGTCGGCGCCCGCCCGCGCACCAAGGGCATGGAGCGCGGTGACCTGCTCGCCGCCAACGGCGGCATCTTCAAGCCGCAGGGCAAGGCCATCAACGACAACGCCGCGGACGACATCAAGGTCCTCGTCGTCGGCAACCCGGCCAACACCAACGCGCTCATCGCGCAGGCCGCCGCCCCGGACGTACCGGCGGAGTGCTTCACCGCGATGACCCGTCTGGACCACAACCGCGCGATCTCGCAGCTGGCCGCCAAGACCGGCGCCGCCGTCTCCGACATCAAGAAGCTGACGATCTGGGGCAACCACTCGGCCACCCAGTACCCGGACATCTTCCACGCGGAGATCGCCGGCAAGAACGCCGCCGAGACCGTCAACGACGAGGCGTGGCTGGCCGACACCTTCATCCCGACCGTCGCCAAGCGCGGCGCCGCGATCATCGAGGCCCGTGGCGCGTCCTCGGCCGCCTCGGCCGCCAACGCCGCCATCGACCACGTGCACACCTGGGTCAACGGCACGGCCGCCGGCGACTGGACCTCAATGGGCATCCCGTCGGACGGCTCCTACGGCGTCCCCGAGGGCATCATCTCCTCCTTCCCGGTCACCACGAAGGACGGAAAGTACGAGATCGTCCAGGGTCTGGACATCAACGAGTTCTCCCGTGCGCGCATCGACGCGTCGGTCAAGGAGCTCACCGAGGAGCGCGACGCGGTCCGCGAGCTCGGCCTCATCTGAGACCCGCACCCGCGCGACACGTCGAGCGCCCCCGGCACCTGCTGCCGGGGGCGCTCACGCATGCTCCGCGGAGCCCCTGGTCAGCTGCTGTGGTCGCCGGGCGTGTAGTGGCCGGGCCCCAGACGGCCGGTGACGCCGAAGCGGTTCCAGACGTTGATCACGCTGATCGAGGCGATCAGCTGGGCCAGCTCGGTCTCCTCGAAGTGCTTGGCGGCCTCCTCGTACACCTCGTCCGGGACGAAGCCGTCGGTCAGGACGGTGACCGCCTCGGTGAGGGCCAGCGCCGCCAGCTCCTTCGGGGTGTAGAAGTGCCGCGACTCCCCCCAGGCGCTGAGCTGGACGATCCGCTCGACCGACTCGCCCGCCGCGAGCGCGTCCTTGCTGTGCATGTCCAGGCAGAACGCGCAGTGGTTGAGCTGCGAGGCCCGGATCTTCACCAGCTCGACCAGGACGGGGTCCAGGCCTTTGCGGGCGGCGATGTCGAGCCGGACCATCGCCTTGTAGACGTCCGGGAGGAGCTGGGAGACGGAGATCCGGGGCGGCTCCTCGGGGGAGAGGTCGCCCGGGGCGTGGTGGTGCTCGTGTGTGGAGGTCATGAGGACGACGCTACGACGCCGATGGCACCCCGGTATGGTCCATTGGCATGACGGATTCCTGGGCCACTTTCGGCGCGGACCTGCATCTGGAACCGGTCGGCCAGGGGCTCCGCAGCGGGCTGATGGAGGCGCTGCGGGAGGCGGTGCGCACCGGTCGCCTGGCCCCCGGCACCCGGCTGCCGTCCTCCCGGGTGCTCGCCGCCGACCTGGGCGTCGCCCGCAACACGGTCGCCGACGCCTACGCCGAACTGGTCGCCGAGGGGTGGCTCACCGCCCGCCAGGGCTCGGGGACCCGGGTCGCCCAGCGGTCCGCGCCGCGCCGGAACGACCCCGTGGCGGCCCGGCCCCGGCCGACGCGGCCCGGGGCCGGGTACAACCTGAAGCCCGGCTCGCCGGATCTCTCCGCCTTTCCGCGCACCGCCTGGCTCAAGGCCGCCCGCAAGGCGCTCACCGCCGCGCCCGACGAGGCCTTCGGCTACGGCGATCCGCACGGCCGCGTCGAACTGCGCACCGTGCTGGCCGAGTACCTGGCGCGGGCGCGCGGGGTCCACGCCGACCCGGAGCGCATCGTGATCTGCTCCGGCTTCGCGCACGGGCTGACGCTGCTGGGCCGGGTGCTGCGGCGGCGCGGGGTCCGGGACGTCGCCGTCGAGTCGTACGGCCTCGACGTCCACAGGGACCTCCTCACCGACGCCGGGCTGCGCACCCCGTGCCTGCCCCTGGACGAGCACGGGTCCCGGACCGGCGAGCCAACCGCGCTGCGCGGCGCGGGCGCGGTCCTGCTGACCCCGGCGCACCAGTTCCCCACCGGCGTACCGCTGCACCCGGACCGGCGCGCCGCCGCCGTCGACTGGGCCAGGTCCACCGGCGGGCTGCTCCTGGAGGACGACTACGACGGGGAGTTCCGGTACGACCGGCAGCCGGTGGGGGCGCTCCAGGGCCTCGACCCGGAGCGGGTCGTCCATCTCGGCACCGCCAGCAAGTCGCTGGCCCCGGGGCTGCGCCTCGGCTGGATGGTGCTGCCCCGGGGCCTGGTGGGGGAGGTGGTGGCGGCGAAGGGCGGTTCCGACTGGATGTCCGGCTCGCCCGACCAGCTGACGCTCGCGGAGTTCATCGCTTCGGGGGCGTACGACCGGCATGTGCGCTCCATGCGGATGCGCTACCGCCGCCGCCGCGACCAGCTCGTCGCGGCGCTCGCGGAGCGCGCGCCGGGCATCGAGGTCAGCGGCATCGCGGCCGGGCTGCACGCGGTTCTCGAACTCCCGCCGGGCGCCGAGCGTTCGGTGATCCAGGCGGCGGCGTTCCAGGGCCTGGCACTGGACGGTCTCGCCCGCTACCGGCATCCGGACGCCCCGGCCGCCCGCGACGCCCTGGTGATCGGCTACGGCTCGCCGTCGGAGAGCGCCTGGGCGGGCGCGCTCGACGCCCTGTGCCGGGTGCTCCCGTGAGGGCCAGGTTCCGAACAGCACCCCCCTCCCACTAATCTGACAAGAGGTCCGGTGGCGGAAAAGGGGCGCCGGATCCGAACGCGTACTACGGGGGAGAACCGAACATGTCCACACGAAGGCTGAGGTCGAGCACGGTCGTGCTCGGCGGTATGGGGCTGCTCGCCCTGACGATCACGTCCTGCGGCTCGGAGCCGGACAAGCGCTGCGCCGACCGCACGACGCAGCGGACCCTGCCGAGCTCCGAGTGCCGCGGCGGCGGCAACGGTTCGTACTACTACGGCGGCAAGAGCGACAGCGGCAAGGTGCAGGGCGGCAGCTTCGACAAGTCGGCGGTCGACCGCGGCGGCTTCGGCTGCTCCGGCTCCGGCGGCGGCTGACCGTCGTGGAACGCTGCACGATCGAGCCGCGCCCCGGCTGGCAGGAGACCGTCGAGGCGCAGGGGGTCGTCTACCCGCTCACCCGCTACCCGGACGGTTCGCTGCGCCCGTACTGGGACGAGAGCGCCTACTACGTCTTCTCGCTGCCCGAGATCGAGGCGCTGGAGGAGATCGTCGAGGAACTGCACACGATGTGCCTGGCCGCCGCCGCGCACATCGTCGAGCAGGGCCGCTTCGCCGACCTCGGCATCACCGACCCCCGCCTCGCCGCGCTGGTCGCCGAGTCCTGGCGCCGCCGCGCCGAACTACCTTCCGTGTACGGGCGGTTCGACCTGCGCTACGACGGGGACGGCCCGGCGAGGATGCTGGAGTACAACGCCGACACCCCGACCTCGCTGGTGGAGGCCGCGAGCGCGCAGTGGTTCTGGATGGAGGACCGGTTCCCCGGGGCCGACCAGTGGAACTCCCTGCACGAGCGGCTGGTCGACGCCTGGAAGCGGCAGGCGCCCCTGCTGCCGCCCGGGCCGCTGCACTTCGTCCACTCCGACGGCGACGAGCTGGGCGAGGACCTGATGACGGTCGCGTACCTGCGCGAGACCGCCCGGCAGGCCGGACTCGACACCGAGGCGCTGTCCGTCGAGGAGATCGGCTGGGACCGCCTGTCGGGCCGGTTCGTCGACGAACGGCTGCGGTTCATCCGCAGCTGCTTCAAGCTCTACCCCTGGGAGTGGCTGGCCACCGACCGCTTCGGCCCGCAGGTGCTGGACACCCTCGACAACGGCGGCGGCTCCGGCACCACCTGCTGGATCGAGCCCGCCTGGAAGATGCTCCTCTCCAACAAGGCGCTGCTCGCGATCCTCTGGGAGCTGTACCCCGGCCACCCCAACCTGCTGCCCGCCTACCTCGACGGCCCGCGCGAGCTGGCCGGTCCCGGCGGGGCCGGATACGTGTCCAAGCCGCTGCTCGGCCGCGAGGGCGCCGGCGTCGAGCTGTACGGCCCCGGCTCGCCGCCCGTGACGCGCGACGAGCCGTGCTGCTACCAGGAGGCAGCCCCACTGCCCGACTTCGACGGCAACCGGGTGGTGCTCGGCGCGTGGGTCGTCGAGGACGAGGCGGCGGGGCTCGGCATCCGGGAGTCGGCGGGGCCGGTCACGGACGAGTACGCCCGCTTCCTGCCCCACGTCATCCTCTGAGAGCCGGGGCCGGGCCCCGGCCCTGCCCCCGGCTCCCTCAGGCGCTCAGTGCCGCCCGCAGCCGGTCCAGGCCCCAGTCGAGGTCCTCCTTGCTGATCACCAGCGGCGGGGCGATCCGGATCGTGGAGCCGTGGGTGTCCTTCACCAGCACCCCCAGCTTCATCAGCCTCTCCGAGATCTCCCGGCCGGTGCCCAGCGCCGGAGCGACGTCGACGCCCGCCCACAGACCCCGGCCGCGCACCGCCTCCACCGCGCCGCCGCCCGTCAACAGGCCCAGCTCCCGGTGCAGATGGTCGCCCAGCTCCGCCGCCCGCTGCTGGTACTCGCCGGTCCGCAGCATCGCGATCACCTCCAGCGCCACCGCGCAGGCCAGCGGGTTCCCGCCGAACGTGGAGCCGTGCTCGCCGGGCCGGAACACGCCGAGGACGTCCGCCGACGAGACGACCGCCGACACCGGGACCACCCCGCCGCCGAGCGCCTTCCCCAGCAGGTACACGTCCGGCACCACGCCCTCGTGCTCCAACGCGAACGTCTTCCCGGTACGCCCCAGCCCCGACTGGATCTCGTCCGCGATGAACAGCACGTTCCGCTCACGGGTCAGCTCCCGTACGCCGGGGAGATAGCCGGCCGGCGGCACCAGCACCCCGGCCTCGCCCTGGATCGGCTCGATCAGCACCGCCACGGTGTTCTCGGTCATCGCCTCCCGCATCGCGGTGAGGTCCCCGTACGGGACGATCTCGAAGCCGGGGGTGTACGGGCCGAAGTCGGCCCGCGCCTCCGGGTCGGTGGAGAAGCTGACGATCGTGGTCGTGCGGCCGTGGAAGTTGTCCGAGGCCACGATGATCTTCGCCATGCCGTCCGGCACGCCCTTGACCCGGTAGCCCCACTTGCGGGCGGTCTTCACCGCGGTCTCCACGGCCTCCGCACCGGTGTTCATCGGCAGCACCGTCTCCATGCCGCACAGTGCCGCCAACTCCGTACAGAAGTCGGCGAACCGGTCGTGGTGGAAGGCCCGGGACGTCAGCGTCACCCGATCCAGCTGGGCCTTGGCCGCGTCGATGAGCCGACGGTTGCCATGGCCGAAATTGAGTGCCGAGTATCCGGCGAGCAGATCGAGGTACCGGCGGCCCTCGACATCCGTCATCCAGGCGCCCTCCGCCGAGGCCACGACGACCGGCAACGGGTGGTAGTTGTGCGCGCTGTGCGCCTCGGCGGAGGCGATGGCAGTTTCCGTGATCGACACGGGATCTCCGTTCGTCGTGCGGCGTGGGCGGGGGTGGTGCCCACTTTGTATCGTCGGTCGGAACCCGCGCCGGGAAACCTCCATCGCCCGGCGCGCCCGCCGTCGCACGCCGGGCAGCCGAAATGTGCGGTTCTCCTCGGACGTGCGCTCCCGTGCTCCGAGCTCCCGCGGGTACGCGCCCTCTCCGCCCCGCACCGGCTGCCAGAGATCGCCCCCGTACCTGAGACAATGGAGCCATGGCCTCTGACCTCCCCACCGACCAGCCGCAGACGGGCCGCACCGGTGCGGCCGCCCGTCCGCGCGTGCTCTCCGGGATCCAGCCCACCGCGGGCTCGTTCCACCTCGGCAACTACCTGGGCGCGGTGCGCCAGTGGGTGGCGCTGCAGGAGAGCCACGACGCCTTCTACATGGTCGTGGACCTGCATGCGATCACCATCCCGCAGGACCCCGCCGAGCTGCGGGCCAACACCCGGCTCGCCGTGGCGCAGCTGCTGGCGGCCGGTGTGGACCCCGAGCGCTGCACGCTCTTCGTCCAGAGCCATGTGCCCGAGCACGCCCAGCTCGGCTGGGTGATGAACTGCCTCACCGGCTTCGGCGAGGCCTCCCGGATGACGCAGTTCAAGGACAAGTCCGCCAAGCAGGGGGCCGACCGGGCCACCGTCGGCCTCTTCACCTACCCGGTGCTCCAGGTCGCGGACATCCTGCTCTACCAAGCGAACCAGGTCCCGGTGGGCGAGGACCAGCGCCAGCACATCGAGTTGACCCGCGACCTCGCCGAGCGGTTCAACGGCCGGTACGGACAGACGTTCACCGTCCCCGCGCCGTACATCCTCAAGGAGACGGCGAAGATCTACGACCTCCAGGACCCGGCGGTGAAGATGAGCAAGTCGGCCTCCACGCCGAAGGGCCTCATCAACCTGCTCGACGACCCGAAGGTCACCGCGAAGAAGGTGAAGAGCGCGGTCACCGACACCGACACGGTGATCCGCTTCGACGCCGAGAAGAAGCCGGGCGTCAGCAACCTGCTCACGATCCTCTCCACCCTCTCCGGCAGCCCCGTCGAGGACCTGGAGCGGAGTTACGAGGGCAAGGGCTACGGTGCGCTGAAGACCGATCTGGCCGAGGCCATGGTGGAATTCGTCACTCCTTTCCGGACCCGCACCCAGCAGTACCTGGACGACCCGGAGACGCTGGATGCCATCCTGGCCAAGGGAGCGGAGAAGGCCAGGGCCGTCGCCGCGGAGACCCTGGCACAGACGTACGACCGGATGGGCTTCCTGCCCGCGAAGCACTGAGTCCAAGGACCCTGGCGAGATCATGGCCGCAGGGGTCACACTTGCGGCGACGAACGCGTGGGCCGGAAACCCGGCCCACGCGGCATGACCGGAAATCGACCATCGACGGTGGAGGAGAACGACGTGGGGACCGTAACGCTCGGCGTTTCGATCGCGGTCCCGGAGCCCTACGGCAGCCTGCTCCAGGACCGCCGCGCGAGCTTCGGGGACCCTGCCGCCTTCGGCATTCCCACCCACGTCACCCTCATGCCGCCGACCGAGGCGCAGTCGGCCGACCTCCCGGCGATCGAGGAGCACCTCGACCGGATCGCCTCGGCCGGCCGGCCGTTCCCGATGCGGCTGTCCGGCACCGGCACCTTCCGCCCGCTGTCGCCGGTCGTCTTCGTCCAGGTCGTCGAGGGCGCCTCGGCCTGCGCCTGGCTCCAGAAGCGGGTCCGGGACGCGTCGGGCCCGCTGGTGCGCGAGCTCCAGTTCCCCTACCACCCGCACGTCACCGTGGCCCACGGCATCGCCGAGGAGGCCATGGACCGGGCCTACGAGGAGCTCGCGGACTACGAGGCCGCCTGGACCTGCGGATCCTTCGCGCTGTACGAGCAGGGCCCGGACGCCGTCTGGCGCAAGCTCCGGGACTTCCCGTTCGGAGCGGGCGGCGGCACGCCCGCCGTCCCTGCCCAGGGCGGCTACACGATCGACGCGCCGCCGGCCCCGTCGCTGCGGCCCTGAGCGCCCCGGCCGGCGAGACCGACGGCGGTTCGACGACAGGACCTGGACCGGCCCCTAGACCGGCAGCCGGCGGAACAGTGGGCGGGGGACGTGCCGCAGCGCCGCCATCACCACCCGGAGCGAACCGGGCACCCACACGCTCTCCGAGCGCCGCCGCAGCCCCGTGATGATCGCCTCCGCAACCTCCTCCGGGCCGGTCGCGAACGGCTGCTCCGGCCGTCCCGCCGTGGCCCGGGTCCGGACGAAGCCGGGACGGACGACCATCACCTGCACCCCGGTTCCCTGGAGCGCGTCGCCGAGCCCCTGCGCGAACGCGTCGAGGCCCGCCTTGCTGGAGCCGTAGATGAAGTCGGCGCGCCGGGCGCGCTCCCCGGCCACCGACGACAGGACCACCAGCGAACCGTGCCCCTGCGCCTGCAGTGCGCCGGCGCACACCAGCCCGGCGGAGACCGCCCCCGTGTAGTTGGTCTGGGCGACCCGGACCGCGGCCATCGGCTCCTCCTCGTCCCGCGCCTGGTCGCCGAGGACCCCGAACGCCATCAGCACCACGTCGATGTCGCCCTCCGCGAAGACCTTGCCGAGGACGACCTCGTGGGAGGCGGAGTCCAGCGCGTCGAAGTCGACGGTCCGCACGTCCGCCCCCCGGCCGCGCAGCTCGGCGGCGGCCGACTCCAGGGCGGGGAGGGGCGCCCGGCCAGCCAGACCCGGCGGGTGCGCAGGGCGATCAGCCGGCGCGCGGTGGCCAGGGCGATCTCGGAGGTGCCGCCGAGGACGAGCAGGGACTGCGGGGCGCCGAAGGCATCCTTCACGGAAATCTCCTGGTCAGAGGGGGTGGGGAGAGACGCGGGCAGCGCCGGGGGCCCTACAGCCCGAGCCGGCGCGACAGGTCGGAGCGGAACGCCTCCGTCGGGTCCAGCCGTGCCCGCAGCTCCCGGAACTCCGCGAGACCCGGGTACATCGCGGCCGCCGTCTCCGGCCGCATCCGGGAGTCCTTGGCCAGGCAGACCCGGCCCCCGGCGGCGGCCACCTCCTCGTCGACGTCGTCGAGGAAGCGGGCCAGTCCGGGCAGGGCCGCGGGCAGGTCCAGGGCCAGGGACCAGCCGGGCGCGGCGAACGACAGCCCGCCGGGGTCCGCCGCCCCGAACCGCTGGAGCACGGCCCGCACGGCGGGGCTCCGGCGCGCCGCGATCCGCCGCACGACCCGGTGCAGGGTCTCCTCCCGGCCGTACCCGACGGCGAACCGGTACCGCACCAGGCCGCCCCGCCCGTACAGGAGGTTCGCGTCCGGGAAGGCGTCCGCGGCGTGGAAGAAGGCGGAAACCGGCCGGAGCCCACCGGTCCGCGCGCGGGGTGCGCCCCGGTAGCGGATCTCGTTGTACAGGGTGGCCGAGGCCGGGCCCAGCAGCCCGCCGGGCACCGGTGGGAATCCGGGGAGCCTGAACCGTCCCTGGGGCCCTCCGACACGCCAGGAAAGCGAAGTGCGCCCCGCGTGCGCCGGGCGCATATCAGGGGTGGCGTGCTCCCCCCGTGTGAGGATCCCGCGTCCGGTCGCCCGGCCCCGGGCCATCAGGTCGATCCAGGCGGAGGCGTACGGCAGCCGGTCGCCGCCCGCGGTGAAGCGGGCCAGCAGATCGTCCAGGTCCCCGGCGCGCTCGGTGGAGACGGACATCAGCCCGGTCGTCACGCGCCGCAGGCGCAGGGTGGCGCCCAGGATCACCCCGGTCAGCCCCAGCCCCCCGGCGGTCGCGTCGAAGAGGGCGGTGCCCGGCAGCACCGTACGGACCTGGCCGTCGGCGGTGAGCAGCTCCAGGGCGCTCACGTGCCGGGCGAACGAGCCCGAGCGGCGGTGGTCGAGGCCGGACAGGTCGGAGGCGATCGCCCCGCCGACCGTCACCCTGCCGGTCCCCGGCACGACCGGCGGAAGCCAGCCGAGCGGCAGCAGCACCCGCAGCAGCCGTTCCAGGCTCACCCCGGCGTCGCAGCGCACCACGCCGGCGGCGGCGTCGACACCGCCGACCCGGGCCAGGCCCGTCAGGTCGAGCACCGAGCCGCCCGCGTTCTGCGCCGCGTCCCCGGGCGACCGTCCCAGCCCGCGCGCGATGACACCCCGGGGCCCGCGCCCCCGGACGACGACGGCGGCCTCCTCGTGGGTGCGGGGGCGGAACCGCACGGCGGTCGTCGGGGCGGTGCGGCCCCAGCCGGTCAAGGACACCGTGTCGACGGACATGAGGGTGACCGTATCGTCCGGGAAATCCCCTTCGCGGCATTGGTGAATTCGCTCACCGGAACGGGTGACGGAGTGAGTGTCGGCGGAGCGTGACGAAGTACCGCCGGGCGGGTCCGGGAGAGTCCGGGGAGGGCCGCCGATGTTCCGGGCCCAGGAGGGTACGCGTGACGTCATGGACTGGCTGAAGAAACTCCCCGTGATCGGGCCCCTGGCCGCCCGGCTGATGGAAACGCACGTGTGGCGTTCCTACGAGCGGCTGGACCGGGTCCACTGGGCCAGGCTCGCGGCGGCGATCACCTTCATCAGCTTCCTGGCGCTCTTCCCGCTGATCGCGGTCGGCGCGGCCGTCGCCGCCGCCCTGCTGAGCGACCAGCAGGTCGACACCGTCAAGGACAAGATCGCCGACCAGGTGCCGGGCATCTCCGACCAGCTGGGCATCGACGGGCTGATCGCCAACGCGGGCACGGTCGGCCTCGTGGCCGGCGCGCTGCTGCTGTTCACCGGCGTCGGCTGGGTCGGCTCCATGCGGGAGTGCCTGCGCGCGGTCTGGGAGCTGGACGAGGTCCAGGAGGCCAACCCCGTCGTCGCCAAGGTGAAGGACGCCGTGCTGCTGGTCGGCCTCGGCGGCGCGGCGCTCGCCACCCTGGCGGTCTCCACCGTCGGCTCGACGGCGGTCGGCTGGACCGCCGATCTGATCGGCATCCCCGAGGACGGGGCCGGCGGCGTCCTGCTGCGGGTGGCCGCCCTGGCGGTCGCGGTCGTCGCGGACTTCCTGCTGCTGCTCTACCTGCTGACGCTGCTGCCCGGGGTGGAGCCGCCCCGGCGGCGGCTGATGGTCGCGGCCCTGCTCGGGGCGGTCGGCTTCGAACTGCTCAAGCTGCTGCTCGGCAGCTACATGCGGGAGGTCGCGGGCAAGAGCATGTACGGCGCGTTCGGCGTGCCGATCGCGCTGCTCCTGTGGATCAACTTCACCGCGAAGCTGCTGCTGTTCTGCGCCGCCTGGACGGCGACCGGCAGCAAGGGCGAGGAGGTCCGCGCGGAGACCGAACAGGCCCCCGGCGCGGAAGGGCCGGGCGCGGGCGGGCCCGGCGCGGGCGGGCCGGGGCCGGGTGGAGCCGTCACGGGGCCCAACGGCTCCACCCGCGTCTAGGACTTGTCGGTCGGAGCGCCCGGGGCGGCCGAGGCGCCCGGGGCGGAAGCGGCGGCCGGCTCCGCCTGCTCGGCCTGCTCCGCCGGGTCGGCCGTCTGCGGGGTGCGGCGGGTGAGGCCGGTCATCGGCCAGCGGCGGTTGACGAGGAACACCCCGCCGGCCAGGAACACCAGCAGACCGCCGATGATCGCCAGGGCGATCCCGACCCCGCTGGAACCGTCCGAAGCCGCCGACGCGTGCTCGGCCTCCACCTGACCCCCCGAGCCCTGGTCGGCCCCGGCGGCGGGTGCCGCGCCCTTGCCACCGGTCGCGGTGCCGGTGTCCACGGACTTCGGCGGCACCAGCTCGCCGACCGGGGCCACCTTGCCGCTCGCGGCGAAGCCCCAGTCGAGCAGGTGGGCGGCCTCCTTGTAGACGGCGTGGCTCTCCTCCGCCGACGGGTTCATGACCGTGACCAGCAGGACCTTGCCGTTGCGCTCGGCGACGCCGGTGAACGTGTTGCCCGCGTGAGTGGTGTAGCCGTTCTTGACGCCGGCGATGCCCTGGTACGGGTCCACGCCGATGTCCCCGGTGATCAGCCGGTTGGTGTTCTGGATCTCGAAGGAGTCGCGCTTCTTCCCCTTCTTCTCCTCGCCGGGGAAGTCGGCGGACGCGGTCGCCGCGTACTCACGGAAGTCCTTCTTCTGGAGTCCGCTGCGGGCGATCAGCGTCAGGTCGTAGGCGCTGGAGACCTGGCCCGGCGCGTCGTACCCGTCCGGTGAGACGACCCGGGTGTCCAGCGCCTGGAGCTCCTCGGCGTGCTTCTGCATCGCGGTCACCGTCTGCGGGATGCCGCCGTACATCTCCGACAGGACGTGCACCGCGTCGTTGCCCGACCGCAGGAACACCCCGAGCCACAGGTCGTGGACCGTGTAGGTGTGGTCCTCCTTGATCCCGACCAGGCTGCTGCCCTCGCCGACCCCGGACAGCTCGCCCTCCGTCACCTTGTGGGTCAGGGAGGTGGGCTGGAGCGCGGGCAGGACGGTGTCCGCGAAGAGCATCTTCATCGTGGATGCGGGCGGCAGCCGCCAGTGCGAGTTGTGCGCCGCCAGGACGTCGCCGTTCTCCGCGTCCGCGACGATCCAGGACCGGCCGGTCAGCTTCTTGGGCAGCACCGGCGCCCCCGCGCCCAGATTGACCTGGGTGCCGGCCTTCGCGAGCTGCTCCCCGCCGAGGCTGGACATCGTGCTCGGCGGCTTGGGCTGTTTGTCGTCGCTCTTGTCCTTGTCGGCCGCAACGGCGGGACTCAGGACGAAACCGGACAACAAGGCGGCGGCGGTGACCGTGGTGGCGATCTTTTTCAGAGCAGGCACGGTCGGAAACGTACAGGGCGAAGGTGTGGATGCGGACCCGGACCGGCTGACCCGCCGCAGGGAACGCCGGGACGGCCCCGTTCGGACGCCACCCCGGGAGAGGGGGCCGGGAGGCGGCGGCGATACTGGACCCATGAAGCTCAGCCGCCGCGTGTCCTGGTTCCTGCTCGCGTTCGGGGTGTGGAGCTGGTTCATCTGGATCACTTTCGTCAAGAACCTGTGGCAGGACGGCAGCGGGCTCGCCTTCGACGACGCGGGCGAGCCGACCGGGTACTTCTGGGTGCACCTGCTGCTCGCCATCACGTCCTTGTCTCTGGGGACGGCGGTCGGCGTGATCGGGTTGCGCGGAGTGAGGGCTTTGCGCGACGACCGCGCATGACGACGGGAACATGGGGAAGCTCGGATGGCAGCAGTGGTCTTCGCTCTGGTGGGGCTCGTCGTGCTGGCGCTGCTCGGCGCCGTGCACCGGTATCTGTGGCGCCGCTTCGTCGGTGACACGACGGCGCCGGGCAGCCCGCTGCGCCGGGCGGGCACCGTCGCGGCCTTCGTCCTGCCCCTGCTGACTGTCGGCGCCATGACGTCCGGCCGGGTGGGAGCCCCCTTCTGGCTCCAGCAGGTGCTGGCCTGGCCGGGCTTCCTCTGGCTGGCCTGCCTGCTCTACCTGACGCTGGCGCTGCTCGTGGGCGAGGGGGTACGCCCCCTTCTCCTGCGGCTCCTCGCCCGGCGCGACGCAAGGACGGGCGCGGCGGAAAGCGGAACGGCTTCCGGCGCCCTCGCCGACGTCCCGGGCGAGACCCGCCCTCGTGCCGAAGAGCTGGTGCCGTCCCGGTCGGGTGGTGCTCCGAGCGGCTCGGAAGCCGTGGCGCGTACGGCCCCGGAGCCCGTGGCGGAACCGGAAGCGGAACCCTCCGCGCAAGCCCCGGACACCACCTCCACCGCCACCTCCACGTCCACGTCCACCGCTCCCGGCCCCTCCCGGCGGCTCTTCGTCTCCCGGGTGGTCGGCGGCGCGGCGGCCGCCGCCGGACTCGCCACCGTCGGGTACGGCACGTACGGCGTGCTGCGCGGGCCCAGCGTCCGGCGCATCACCGTCCCGCTGGCCAGACTGCCCCGCTCCGCCCACGGTTTCCGGATCGCCGTGGTCAGCGACATCCACATCGGGCCGATCCTCGGCCGCGCCCACACCCGCCGGATCGTCGACACGATCAACGCGACCTCGCCCGACCTGGTCGCCGTCGTCGGCGACCTCGTCGACGGGTCCGTCGCGGACCTGGGCTCCGCCGCCGAACCGCTGGCCGCCCTGCGCGCCCGGCACGGCAGTTTCTTCGTCACCGGCAACCACGAGTACTTCTCCGGCGCCGAGCAGTGGGTCGACCACGTCCGCGAACTGGGCCTGATCCCGCTGGAGAACGCCCGGGTCGAGATCGAGGGCTTCGACCTCGCCGGCGTCAACGACATCGCGGGCGAGACCGAGGGGCAGGGGCCCGACTTCGGCCGCGCACTGGGCGACCGGGACCGCGGCCGGGCCGCCGTCCTCCTCGCCCACCAGCCCGTCGTCATCCACGACGCCGTCGAGCACGGCGTCGACCTCCAGCTCTCCGGCCACACCCACGGCGGACAGCTCTGGCCCGGCAACCTCCTCGCCGAGCTGGCCAACCCCACCGTCGCCGGGCTCGAACGCTACGGCGACACCCAGCTCTTCGTCTCGCGCGGCGCCGGCGCCTGGGGCCCGCCGGTCCGGGTGGGCGCCCCCTCCGACATCACCGTCGTGGAGCTGGCCTCCCGTCAGGCGTAGGCGTGGGGCGCGCGTCCGCCTCCGTTGCGGGTGCGACGTTCCGGGAGCCCGTATGCCTGGTCATGGAATCCACACCGCAGAGTCACCGTCAGCTACGGAAACCCGCAGGTAGGAAGCGCGAAACAGCCTTTTCGGACAGAGGTTCGGGCGCGTGTCCAATAAAAGGCTGTGAGCGCCCCATTTACTCTTCCAGATGTGAAAATCGTGTGATTGGGTAAGCGCGAACATGCGGCGATGTGCGCGTCACAAACGCGTCCGCCGAGGTGGGGCTGGTAAGGGAGAGCACGGCAATGCGGTCGGTCCGGGTACGGATTCTCGCGATTCTCGCGGTATTGGTGATAGCGGGCGTCGGTGCCTGGCAACTGCTCCCGTCGGGGGAGGCGAAGACCGACGCGATCACCGTCGGGACATCGGACGTCGTCACCTCCCTCGACCCGGCCGGTGCCTACGACGCCGGTTCCTGGGCGATCTACAGCAACATCTACCAGTCGCTGATGACCTTCAAGCCCGGTGCGGTCACGCCGGAACCGGACGCCGCCGAGAGCTGCGGATTCGTCGGGCAGAAGCTCAAGACGTACCAGTGCAAGCTCCGCGACGACCTGACCTTCTCCAACGGCCGCAAGATCACCGCCGAGGACGTCAAGCACTCCTTCGACCGGATCTTCACGATCAAGTCGGACGTCGGCCCCGCGGGTCTCTTCCCCACGCTCGACACGGTGACGACCGAGGGTCGCACGATCACGTTCAACCTGTCCGGCAAGGACGCGACCTTCCCGCAGAAGATCGCCACCGGCGCCGCCGCGATCGTCGACCCGACCAAGTACCCGAAGGGCAAGCTCCGCCAGGGCAACCAGGTCGACGGCTCCGGCCCGTACGTGCTGAAGTCGTACGAGTCGGGGAAGAGCGCCGAGCTGGTGCCGAACCTGAAGTACCGGGGCGCGCTCAAGAAGACCGGCGAGGCGGTGAACATCCGCTACTTCAAGACCTCCGAGGAACTCCAGACGTCCTGGGACAGCGGCGATGTGGACATCGCCCACCGTCAGCTGCCGTCCGAGACGCTCGCCGAACTCAACGTGAACAACCCGGACGTGCGGGTGACCGAGGCGGCCAGCGCCGAGATCCGCAACATCATCTTCAACGTCCGCGAGGGCTCGCCGTTCGCGGACAAGAAGGTCCGTCAGGCCGTCGCCACGCTCCTCGACCGGGGCCCCCTGGTCCGCAAGGTCTACCAGGGCACGGTCGACCCGCTGTACTCGCTGATCCCCACCGGCTACATCGGCCACAGCACCCCCTTCTTCGACGCCTACCCCTCCTCCGACCCCAAGCGCGCGGCGCAACTGCTGGAGCAGGCCGGAGTGGAGACGCCGGTCCCCGTCCACTTCGCCTATCGCGAGGGCGACATGTACACCAAGGAGACCGCCGAGCTGCGCCGTCAGATGGAGAAGGACGGACTGTTCGAGGTCACGGTCGAGGCCGTGGAGTGGACGAAGTACCAGAAGGGGTACGCGGCCGGCAAGTACGAGATGTACACCGTCGGCTGGTTCCCCGACTTCCCGGACCCCGACACCTTCAGCCAGCCGCTCGTCGGCACCGGGAACGTCCTGCACAGCGGCTACTCCAGCAAGAAGATGGACCAGCTGATCGCCGCCACACAGCAGTTCAGCGACCGCAGCCGGACCTCGAACGACTTCAAGGAGATGCAGTCGCTCGTCGGCGAGGACGTCCCCCTGCTGCCGCTGTGGCAGAAGAAGGACTACGTCGTCGCCAAGTCCGAGGTCGCCGGCTCCCAGTACCTCTCCGACGGCACCGGCACCTGGCGCCTGTGGGAACTCAGCTGGATCTGATCCGGACGGGTCAGCCGGCCGGCCGGGCCTCGGGGGCGTCTCGCCCCTGGGGCCCGGCCGTCTCCGTACCCGGCAGGAACTCCACCAGCAGACCGTGGATCTGCCGTACCAGCGGTCGCAGCACCCGGAACCGGGAGAGCGAGATCGCCCGGGCGGCGATCGGCGCGGTGCGCTCCACCAGCCGGCGGCTGCGCTCGGCGCCCTCGCTGCGGTCGTACACCCAGAACAGCACCAGCCCCATCTGCATCAGCCACATCAACTGCGGCAGCAGTGGCGCCAGTTCCGGGTCGCTCTTGACGTCCGCTCCGGCGACGCAGCGCTCGTGGATGGAGATCGCCGCGTCGCGGGCGGCCACCGAGTCCTCGGAGAACGGGGAGAGCGGGCTGTCCGGATCGGCGGCGTTCTTGAAGAACTGGGCGGCGAAGCGGTGGTACGGCTCCGCCACGTCGAGCCAGCCGAGGAGTACGCCCCTGATGCGTACGGTCAGATCCCGGTCGCCCTCCAGCACGGGCCGGACCGCCGCCGCGTGTTCGCCGGCGATCCGGTCGTAGAAGCCCTGGACCAGGTGCTCCTTGGAGGAGAAGTAGTAATAGGCGTTCCCGACCGAGACGCCCGCCTCCTGGGCGATGGCCCGCATGGTCGTCCGGTCGTAGCCGCGCTCCGCGAAGAGCCGGAGCGCCGTTTCGAGAATCAGCGTGCGGGTCTGCTCGCTCTTCGCGGCCTTGGCCGGTTTGGTCTCCTGCACGTTCTTCTCTTCCTTCGCCACGGGCCCAAGGTTATCGGGGACCCCCCGGTCCTCCGGGCGGGGCGGCGCACTCACGGACCCCGGGTGCGCAGGACGGGAGGGCCGGGGAGCGGTAGCGGGCGGCGGCGTACGAGGCGGGTCCCGGCGGCGCCTCGTACGCGGTTTGGGTCGCCTGGCTCACCGCCCGGGCGCGGGTGCGGCCCACGGGCCCCGGCCGGCCGGCGGCGTCCAGGCCCCCGGCGGCACGGGCGGGGTCTGCTCGCGCTCCAGGGTGCTGCGGCGGCGGATGCGGCTGAGGACCCACACATTGCCCAGGTGCATGACGCCGAGCACCAGCAGCACCACGCCCACCTTCACCGAGAGGACCTCGAACAGCTCACGGGCGTTGGCCACCCCGCCGGCGTATCTCAGGTAGAGCGTGACGAACCCGAGGTTGACCAGGTAGAAGCCGACCACCAGCAGGTGGTTGACGGCGTCGGCGAGCTTCTCGTTCCCGTGCAGCACATCGGCGAGGAAGATCCGTCCGTTGCGGCTGAGCGTGCGCGCGACCCAGACGGTGAGCGCCACGGTGATCAGCAGATAGATGACGTACGCGACAACAGTGAGGTCCATGCCCCACCCTCCCTTGAACGCGTTCAAAAATGCTTTCGGGCATGACTGTAGACCCCTTCTTGAACATGTTCAAGAAGGGGTCCTGGGGGAGGTGGGTCAGAGGGTCCCTGGCGTCAGGCGCTCAGGGAGCGGGCCTGGTTGAGCTGGCCCATGACCGCGGGAAAGGTGTACGGGCCCATGGCGGGGATCATCGTCGAGTGGTGCCGGCCGCCGCTGGTGACCGTGACCTGGATGAAGCCGGTGGTCCGCTTCTCCTTCATCAGCAGGAACAACAGACCGATCAGGCAGAACAGCGCGAAGATGATCGCCAGCACGACCGCGTGCGTCGGGATCTTCTCCTCCGTGCGCGACATGTCCGTGGCCGTCCAGACCGCGCCCTTGAGCGGCATCGTCCCGGACGGGGTGACGATCGCGTCGCTCATCACTGTGATGTCGCCGATCGACAGCATCGGCACGCCGCCCCGGCCGGGCGCTCCCTGGGGCACCGGGAGGTACTGGCCGGGCATCGTCGGCTGCGCCGCGTTGGGGTACCCGTAACCGGGGCCGGGCTGGGTCGCGGACTCCGGCAGCGGCTGCGGATAGCCGTACGCGGGCGGAGCCCCCGGCCCCGGATGGCCGTACCCCGGGCCGTCGGCCACCGTCGGCTGGTGGCCCGGCTGCTGGGGCGGTCCCCACTTGTACGCGTCGTCCGCGTACGGATTCGGCTCGCTCACGACGATCCCCGTTCTTTCGGTCTTCAGCTCCGCTGAACCGTACCGCCCGTGCGGCCCCCGGCGCAGCAACAGGCCCCGCCCCCGGCAGAAGGCTGCGGGGACGGGGCCTGTCGACGTAACAGGTGCTACGAGCGGGTCAGAAGCGACGCGTGATGAGCGCGCGCTTCACCTCCTGGATCGCCTTGGTGACCTCGATGCCACGCGGGCAGGCGTCCGTGCAGTTGAACGTGGTGCGGCAACGCCACACGCCATCACGGTCGTTGAGGATCTCCAGCCGCTGCTCGCCGGCCTCGTCGCGCGAGTCGAAGATGAAGCGGTGCGCGGCGACGATCGCCGCCGGGCCGAAGTACTGGCCGTCGTTCCAGAACACCGGGCACGAGGACGTGCACGCGGCGCACAGGATGCACTTGGTGGTGTCGTCGAACCGCTCGCGGTCCTCGGCGGACTGCAGCCGCTCGCGGGACGGCTCGTTCCCCTTGGTGACGAGGAAGGGCATGACGTCGCGGAACGCCTGGAAGAACGGGTCCATGTCGACCACGAGGTCCTTGAGGACCGTGAGGCCCTTGATGGCCTCGACCGTGATCGGCTTGTCCGGGTTGATGTCCTTGATCAGCGTCTTGCAGGCGAGCCTGTTCTTGCCGTTGATCCGCATCGCGTCGGAGCCACAGATGCCGTGCGCGCAGGAACGGCGGAACGTCAGGGTCCCGTCCAGCTCCCACTTGATCTTGTGAAGGGCGTCGAGGACACGCTCCTTCGGGTCGATCTCGATCTGGAAGTCCTGCCACTGGACCTCGTCGGAGACCTCGGGGTTGAAGCGGCGGATCCGGAACGTGGCGGTGATGAACGGGGAGTCGGCGAAGCCGGCCTCGGGCTTCGCGGTCCCGTCGGTCTTGTCCAGGGTCGGGGTAGCCATCAGTACTTACGCTCCATCGGCTGGTAGCGGGTCGTCACGACCGGCTTGTAGTCGAGCCGGATCGACTCGGCGCCGTCGGCGGCCACCTCGCGGTACGCCATGGTGTGGCGCATGAAGTTGACGTCGTCGCGGTTCGGGTAGTCCTCGCGGTAGTGACCGCCGCGGGACTCCTTGCGGGCGAGCGCGGAGACCGCCATGACCTCGGCCAGGTCGAGCAGGTTGCCCAGCTCGATGGCCTCCAGCAGGTCGGTGTTGAACCGCTTGCCCTTGTCCTGGATGGACACGTTGAGGTACCGCTCGCGCAGCTCGGCGATCTTGTCGACCGCCGTCTTGATCGTCTGCTCGGTGCGGAACACCATCACGTTGGCGTCCATGCACTCCTGGAGCTCCAGGCGCAGGGTCGCGACGCGCTCGGTACCGGTGGAGCCGCGCAGCCGCTCGACCTGGTCGGCGACCAGCTGGGCGGGGTTCTCGGGCAGCTCGACGAAGTCGGTCTTCACCGCGTACTCGGCGGCGGCGATGCCCGAGCGCTTGCCGAAGACGTTGATGTCGAGCAGCGAGTTGGTGCCCAGGCGGTTGGCACCGTGCACCGAGACGCAGGCGACCTCGCCGGCGGCGTACAGGCCCGGGACGACGGTGGTGTTGTCGGCCAGCACCTCGCCCTCGACGTTGGTCGGGATGCCGCCCATGGCGTAGTGCGCGGTCGGCTGGATCGGGATCGGGTCCGTGTAGGGCTCGATGCCGAGGTACGTCCGCGCGAACTCGGTGATGTCCGGGAGCTTGGCGTCCAGCTGCTCCGGCGGCAGGTGCGTCAGGTCGAGGTACACGTGGTCGCCGGCCGGACCGCAGCCGCGGCCCTCGCGGATCTCCGTGTAGATGGAGCGCGAGACGACGTCACGGGACGCGAGGTCCTTCATGACCGGCGCGTACTTCTCCATGAAGCGCTCGCCGTCCTTGTTGCGGAGGATGCCGCCCTCACCGCGGGCGCCCTCCGTCAGCAGGATGCCCATGCGCCAGATGCCCGTCGGGTGGAACTGGAAGAACTCCATGTCCTCCAGCGGCAGGCCGCGCCGGTAGCAGGCGGCCTGGCCGTCACCGGTCAGGGTGTGGGCGTTCGAGGTCACCTTGAAGAACTTGCCGGTGCCGCCGGAGGCGTAGATGACCGACTTCGCCTGGAAGACGTGGATCTCGCCGGTCGCCAGCTCGTACGCGACGACGCCGGAGGACTTCTTGACCCCGTCGACCTCGGTGATCAGCTGGTCCAGGACGTAGAACTCGTTGAAGAACTCCACGCCCTCCTTGACGCAGTTCTGGTACAGCGTCTGGAGGATCATGTGACCCGTGCGGTCCGCGGCGTAGCAGGACCGGCGGACCGGGGCCTCACCGTGGCTGCGGGTGTGACCGCCGAAGCGGCGCTGGTCGATGCGGCCCTCGGGCGTCCGGTTGAACGGCAGGCCCATCTTCTCCAGGTCGAGGACGGCGTCGATGGCCTCCTTCGCCAGGATCTCGGCGGCGTCCTGGTCGACCAGGTAGTCACCGCCCTTGACCGTGTCGAAGGTGTGCCACTCCCAGTTGTCCTCCTCCACGTTGGCGAGCGCGGCGGCCATGCCGCCCTGCGCGGCGCCCGTGTGGGAGCGGGTGGGGTAGAGCTTCGTCAGCACGGCGGTACGGCTGCGCTTGGTCGACTCGATGGCCGCGCGCATGCCGGCGCCGCCGGCGCCGACGATGACGGTGTCGTACTTGTGGATCTGCATGGTTTCCCTCTGGTCCCTCTGTCCCGGCGCCTAGCGGATGTTCGGGTCGAAGGTGAAGATCACCAGCGTGCCCAGCAGGACGGTGAACACCGTGGCGGTGTACAGGAGCATCTTCAGCCAGAAGCGGGTGTTGTCCCGTTCGGCGTAGTCGTTGATGACCGTACGGAGGCCGTTGCCGCCGTGGAGCATGGCGAGCCACAGCATCGTCAGGTCCCAGACCTGCCAGAACGGCGAGGCCCAGCGGCCCGCCACGAAGGCGAAGCCGATCTTGGAGACGCCGCCGTCGAGCACCAGCTGGATCAGCAGGTGGCCGATGACGAGGACGGTCAGGAGGATGCCCGACAGGCGCATGAAGAGCCAGGCGTACATCTCGAAGTTGCCGCGCGAGGCCTTGGGGGTCTTGCCCGTGCGCTTGCGCGGGGGCTCGATCACCGGGGCCGGGTGGTCGACGTCGTAGAGGCTCACGCCTTCGACGTCGCCGATGGCGGCTGCGGAAGAAGTCTCACTGGACATGGGCCTCAGCTCCCGAAGACGTCGCGTACGGCGTGACCGAGGACGGGGTACAGGGCCCCGACCATCAGCACGATCCAGATGCCCATCACGGTCCAGAGCATCTGCTTCTGGAGTCGCGGGCCCTTGGCCCAGAAGTCCACGGCGATGATCCGGAGACCGTTCAGCGCGTGGAAGAGAATCGCGGCCACGAGGCCGTATTCGAGGAGCGCGACGATCGGCGTCTTGTACGTGGCCACGACTTCGTCGTAGGCCTCGGGGGAGACGCGGACGAGAGCGGTGTCCAGGACATGTACGAACAGGAAGAAGAAAATGAGGACACCGGTGACTCGATGAGCCACCCAGGACCACATGCCTTCCCGGCCGCGGTACAGCGTTCCAGCCGGCACGGAAGAACCCTCCGGGAGCGGGGATGAGGGTCGGCCGGCTTGACTGTCGGTCTGACCCGGCCGGGTACGGTCCACCGGCCCTGGCCATCGTAGCGACGCATTGTCGGTTCGTATCCGCCGGGGCCTCCCGTGTGATCAAAGTGGCAATCAAACAGGCACGTACGGGCTAGAGCGCCCGTTACCGCCGCGCGTCCGGCACCCCCACCGCCGCGCGTCCGGCACCCCTTACCGCCGCGGGTCCGCCGCCAGCAGTTCGAGGATCCGGCTCCGGGCGAGTCGCCGCAGCTCCTCGGCGGCCACCGCCCGCTCCTCGTCCGGGTCGTGCGCCAGCCGGACCCGGATCCCGGCCAGCACCTGGTCCACGTGCTGGGAGGGGCGGCAGGCGTCCAGGCAGATCACGAAGGCGTGGCCGAACCGGCTCTCGTACGCCGCGTGCGCGGCCCGCAGCGCCAGGTGGGCGGCGCGGGGGGCGTCGTCGTGCAGGCAGGGGGCCGGCTCCGAGGCCAGGGCCTCCGCGATGTCCCGGGGCGCGAGGTCGTAGCCCGCCTCGTCGGACGCGGCCAGTAGAGCGCCGAGATCCGGGTAGGGGCGGTGGGCGGCCATCCGGTGGGCCCAGCGGAGACTGCCGCAGCACTCCAGGAAGGCCGCCTCGGCGGCGGCGAAGGGCAGGTGGTTGAAATGGGCCAGGCCGGAGGCGTGATCAACCGGCGGTGCGGCGGTGGGCGGGCCTCCCGGGCCTCCCGGGCCTTCCAGGCCACCCGGCCTTCCGGGGCCACCCGGGCCTTCCGAGCCGTCGGTCGGAAGCGGGTGGCGCGGCTGTGCGGGCACGGCCGGACGGCCGGCCGGGGGCGCGGATCGCTTCGGCAGGCCGGCGGGGGGCTCGCTGGACCTGGACAGCGTGGACTCCTCGTATCAACGACGGCTATGACTCCGTGGCCCCGGAAGGAACCTTCTGCCCCTGGAAGACAGATCAGGACGTACCGAGGTTGCCCGGCGTGGGGGTGAGTTCCGCGGGGGCGGGAGTGAAGGGAGAGACGAATGTGCCGCAACGCTAGCGAGATCCGTCGGCGGACGTCGGGCGGACCGCGCAGAAATCACCCGAACGGGAGAGTTTCGGAACGTGTGACGAGTATCTGACCTGCGTCGACCGGGGTTCTGTTCGATCCCCCGAAGCCCTCGATGGGCGAGACCTCGGCAGAAATGTCAACCTTGCACCCTATTCACCTGTTTCATCGTCTCTTCACTCGTTTCACCCGCTCCTGCCCCCTCAACGGAGGAATCTGCCCGATGTCGCCCACGCGTGGTGCCCTCGTCACCGGCGCGGCTGTCACGGCCGCGGCCGCCGTCGCCCTCACCGTCGTCGTCTGGCCGGAGGGGTCCGGCAACGGATCGTCCGGCGACACCGCGTCGCCCTCCGGCACCTCCGCCGAGGCCGTCGCCCCGTCGCCCTCCCGCAGCTACCCGATGTCCAGCACACCGAGCACGATCCCCGCGGTGCGCGAGCACACCCCGGCCCGGGGGCCCGGCTGGCAGCCGGGCAAGGACAGCACCGTCGTCATAGCCAAGGGCAGCCAGGTGCTCGCCGACGAGGCGGAGCTGCTCGCCAAGGAGCTGAAGATCCGCTACCGGGGCGCCGAACCGGCGCGGACGGGAGACGTCGAGCTGGCGCTCGGCGACAAGGACGCGGGCCCCACCGAGTCGTACACGCTCACCGTGCGCGACCGGAAGGTGAAGATCACCGGACCCGACGAGTCGGGCGTCTTCTACGGCACCCGCACCCTGAAGCAGTCGGTCAAGGCGGACGGCACGCTCCCCGAGGGCGTCGTCAACGACCGGCCGGACCGGCCGCAGCGCGGACTCAACCTCGACATCGCGCGCAAGCACTACAGCGCGGAGTGGATAGAGGACCGCATACGGGAGATGGGCGACCTCAAGCTCAACCAGCTCGGCCTGCACTTCTCCGACGACCAGGCCTTCCGGATCGAGTCGAAGTCGCACCCCGAGGTGGTCTCCGACGAAGCCCTCACCCAGGACGAGGTCCGCCGGATCGTCGCCCTCGCCAACAGCCGGCACATCGAGGTCGTCCCCGAGATCGACTCGCCCGGACACCTCGGCGCGGTGCTGGCCGCCCACCCCGACCTCCAGTTGCGCAACACCGCGGGCGTGGAGTCGAAGGGCTCCATCGACATCTCGAAGCCGGGCGCGGCCAAGCTGATCGACGAACTCCTCGACGAGTACACCGAGCTGTTCCCCGGGCGCTTCTGGCACCTGGGCGCGGACGAGTACCAGGCGCTGACCGTCCAGAACCCGGCCGCCTCCTACCCGCAGCTCCAGCGCGCGGCGGAGGAGAAGCACGGCGCCGGAGCCTCGATCGAGGACCTGGCCACCGGCTGGCTGAACGACCGCGCGGCCGTCGTCGTCCCGAAGGGCCGGACCGCCAAGGCTTGGAACGACGGGCTCTTCCGGGACACGAAGGTCAAGGCCGACGAGAACATCGAGATCGAGTACTGGACCGGCAAGGAGATCGGCGCCCGCCCGCCGCAGGAGTACCTCGCCGCGGGCTACAAGATGCTGAACCTCAACGACGAGTTCCTCTACTACGTGCTCGGCGAGCCCAACGAGTTCGTCTACCCGACCGGCGAGCGGATCTACGAGCAGTGGACCCCGCTGGTCATGCGCGGCACCGAGCCCGTGGCGGAGCGCTACTCGCAGCAGATCCTCGGCGGCCGGTTCGCCGTCTGGGGCGACCTGGCGAACGCGCAGACCACCCAGCAGGTGGCGGACGGCATCAGGATGCCCCTGGTGGCGACCTCGCAGAAGCTGTGGGATCCGCGGAAACCGGCGCTGAGCTGGGCGCGGTTCCAGGAACTGGCGGAGCGGACCGGCAGCGCGGGGTGAGTCCGGGGGCGTTACCCGGCGGCGGACCGTAGCCCGTGGACAGCGACGCCGTCCACGGGCTACGGTCCGCCGACCGCGCGCTCCTGGGGAGGGACGTGAGGCCACACACCGCCGGCCCGTCCTTGGGGGGACTTCGCCATGTCCATGCTCTGCACCCGTTGTCGTATCAGAACGGCCGTGACCGACGACGGGCTGTGCACCTTCTGCTCGGGCACCCGGCCCCCGCTGCCCGGCGGCGCGAAGGCCCCGGTCCCCGGGGCGGCACCCCTTCCCGGCCCCGTGCCCGACCTCGTCCCCGGCGGCCGGGGCGCCGGCGCGCCGCGTCCGCCGGTCGGCCTGGCGCGGGCGGTGGTCGCCCTGCTGGGCTGCGTCGTCGCGAGCGACCTGTTCGTCATCGGCGCCGGTCTGCACCTGGGCAGCCTGTGGGAGGGGCTGGCGGCGGACGAGTCCCTCAACATCTACACCGGGCCCGGCCTGCGGGCGCAGGAGCTGTACGACCTCGCCGGCACGCTCCAGACGGCGGCGTTCCTGGCCACCGGCGTCCTCTTCATCATCTGGTTCCACCGGGCCCGCCGGAACGCCGAGGTCTTCGAGTCCGGCGTGCAGCGGATGGGGCCGGGCTGGGCGGTGGGCGGCTGGTTCGTCCCGGTCGCCAACCTCTGGTTCCCCTACCGCGTCGCGAGCGGCATCTGGGAGGCGAGCGTCCCGCTCCACCCCGATGGCGGGTGGCGCACGGTTCCCAAGACGCTGCTGAACCTGTGGTGGGGCGGCTGGATCGTCTCCGTCCTCGCCTCCCGGATCGCCGTGAGCCAGTGGAACCGGGCTCAGGAGCCGGAGCAGATCGCCGACGCGGCGGCCCTCGTCGCGGCCGCCGACGCGCTGGATCTCGTGGCCGCGGTGCTCGCCGTCCTCTTCGTGCGCGCGGTGACCCGGATGCAGGGGGAGCGGGCCGGCATCCGGCAGGCCGCGGCCGCCCCCGAGCGGGCGGCCCCGGAGCCCGTCGCCCCATAGTGACGATTTTCGGCCATTCGGCGCAGTATCCGGTAGACCGAGGGAGACGTCGATGAGTCTGCTGGAACTGATCGAACGAGCCGACGAGCGCGCGCTGGCCGCCGGGGCGCTGGCCTGCCTGGACCGGTGCCTGCCGCTGCTCGCGGGGCCCGGGGCGGAGCCGCTGCGCCCGCTCTGGGCGAGCTGCGAGAACGGACAGGATTGGGCCATCCGGCTCGCGGCGGTGCGGACGGGGATGGAGCACGAGTCCGTCACCGATGGCCCGGCCGCGCTCGTCCGGACCATGCTCGGCGCCGCCCCCTCCGACTTCGACGCCGTACCGCTGCGGGGGTGGGCGGACGCCTGTTCGCTGGTCGCCCTGCGGATCCACGGGCGGCTGGACGCCCCGGACGGGGAGACGCCGCCGGAAGAGGAGCGGCTGCTCGAGGCGGCCCGCGGCGGTGAACCGGCCGCCGTGGGGCCGCTGGTCGCCGGGGAGCTGGAACGGCAGGTCCGCATCCTGGAGATCCTGGCGGAGACCACCGGCACGGCCGGCAGCGGCGCCGGACTCCGCAAGGCGCTGGACCTGTCCACGGAGGGCCGCCGGGTCCTGCGCGCCGTGATGTCACGACGGGCCCGCGGCCGGGTCTGACGAACGGGCGCGCTACGGCGCGAGCGTTCCCCTACAGCCCGGTGTTCCCCTACGGCGCGGGCGTTCCCCACCGTCCGGGCGTTCCCCACCGCCCGGGCGTTCCCCACCGCCCCGGCGTTCCCCACCGCCCGGGCGGCAGGGGCCAGTTGTCGCCCAGTACGGCGGCGAGCTCGGCTTCGAGCGGGTTCGGGGGCACCGCGAGAACGGGGCAGGCCGCGTGCGTCAGGCAGTAACGCGCCACCGACGGGCGCAGGGCGGGCAGCCGTCTGCCGCGTGAGCCCGCACCCACGACCAGGAGGCCGTCGGCCGACCCGGCAGCCTCGACGAGAACCGCTCCGGGCTCGCCGCGCACGGCGAGCCCGGACAGCGCGACGCCCGGCCTCCTGACGGCGAACGCACCGTCGAGAAGGGTGCGCAGCTCCTCGACAGCGGCTTCCCGGTACTCCCGGAGCGCGGCGGTGCCATAGGTGGCACGGCCGCCCAGACCTCCGCCGGGCAGTTGCCAGGCCAGCACGACGTACAGATCCGCGTTGCGTTCCCGCGCCTCGGCGGTGGCCCGGTGCAGGGCGGTGAGGCTCCCCGGGGAGCCGCTCACGCCGACCACGATTCTCTGCCGCACGGTCCGGCCTCCTGTCTCGTCCTGTTCCGGAATTCCATTGAAGAGCGGGCCGGGGGAGGCGAGCGTCAGCGATGCGTATGAACCGGGCGGTGCCCGTCAACATCGCGTAAGGCGGGAGGGCTTCCGGCGCCGGGGCGGGCATAGCTTCGACGTCATGCGGCCGGACGACGGCCGATCGCGGCTCCACCCGGAGGAAACCTCATGTGCCTCTTCTCGTACGACGACGACCCCGACCCCGACGAACAGGCCCGGGCCGTGCTTCTGTACGTGCCCGTCCGGCCGGAAGCCGCCGGCCCCGCGCTGCGGATGTTCCGTACGCCGCTGGGCGAGCGCACCGCCGTCGGCTTCACCGGCCTCGGGCTGCTGACCGCGGCCCTCGGAGCCGGCCAGGCCGCGATCAGGCTCGCCGAACCGGCCCTGCGCTCCCTCACGGAGCCGCTCGGTGTCGACCGGCTCGTCGTCGACCCGGTCCTCTCGGCCCCGGCCGTCACCGCCGTGCCCATGCGCGCGGCCGAAGAGCCCGCGCGCGCCCGGTGACCCGCGCCCCGTCCCACGCCTCCCGAGGAGACGCCGCCATGTCCGCTCCCGTTCTCACCGAGCCCCCGGCAGGGCTGGACGATCTGTCCGTCTGGCCCGCCTCCACCGTCCGGCTCCCGCACGGCGACCTGAGCGTCGGAGGGGTCTCGCTCGCCGGTCTCGCCGACCGGTTCGGCACTCCCGCGTACGTGCTGGACGAGGACGAGGTGCGCTCACGCTGCCGGACCTACCGGGCCGCCTTCCCCGACGCCCAGGTGCTGTACGCGGCCAAGGCGTTCCTGTCCCGGGCGATGGCGCGGTGGATCGACGAGGAGGGCCTGGGGCTGGACGTCTGCTCCGGCGGTGAACTCGAACTCGCCCACGCCGCCGGGTTCCCGCCGGAGCGGATGGTGCTGCACGGCAACGCGAAGACACCGCACGACATCGGGACGGCGCTACGGCTCGGGGTCGGGCGGATCGTCGTCGACAGCCCGTCGGAGATCGCCCGGATCGCCGCGCTGACCGGCCCCGCGGGGCGGCAGAAGGTGATGGTGCGGGTGGTGCCAGGGGTGTCGGCGGGCGGCCACGAGAAGATCCGCACCGGTACCGACGGCCAGAAGTTCGGCCTGTCCCTCACCGACGGGTCCGCCCAGCACGCCATCGCCCGTGTGCTCGGTCAGCCGCAGCTCGAACTGACCGGCCTGCACTGCCACATAGGCTCGCAGATCACCGACGTCAGGCCGTACCTGGTGGCCGTGCGGCGCATGGTCGGACTGATGGCCCGGGTCAAGGACAGCCACGGCGTCACCTTCCCCGAGCTCGACATGGGCGGCGGGCACGGGGTCGCCTACCGGCCGGGGGAGCCCGCCCTCGACCTGACCGCCCTCGCGCGCCGCCTCGGCGCGGAACTCGCCACCGGCTGCGCGGCGGCGGGCCTGCCCGTGCCGAGGCTGGCCATCGAACCCGGGCGGGCGATCGCGGCCCCGGCCGGGGTGGCGCTGTACCGCGTCCTCTCCGTCAAGCACACCGGCCCGAACATGTTCGTGGCCGTCGACGGGGGCATGAGCGACAACCCCCGGCCCGCCCTGTACGGGGCCCGCTACGCGCCCCGCCTGATCGGCCGCGCGGCCACCGCCGGACCGGTCGCGGCCACGGTGGTGGGCCGGCACTGCGAGGCCGGCGACGTCCTCGCGAGCGACGTCCTCCTGCCCGGCGACATCCGCTCCGGCGACCTGCTCGCGGTACCCGTGGCGGGTGCCTACCAGGTCTCCATGGCCTCCGCCTACAACCTCGTCGGCCGGCCGCCGGTCGTCGCGGTGCACGAAGGCGCGGCACGCCTGCTGATCCGGCGCGAGACGCAGGAGGACCTCCGGCGGCGCGACATCGGCGCTTAGAAAGTGCGGGCGGGGGCCGTGGGCGTACGGCCGCGTGCGCATGGCCCGGTCGGCCGCGTCAGATCGGCGTCAAGGGTCCCCCGGTATTCGTATGGACCCCGTCAAGGTGGCTTATCGCCCCGATGAAGTCGCGGTTTGCTCGTATCGGCCAAACGGCCGATTTTCTTCATCACGTCAATCAGGAGCTCGCGATGGCCGATCTGGCCTTCGTCGCCACCACGATCGCGGTGTTCGCGCTGGTGGCTCTCATCGCCCGGGGGGTGACCAAGCTGTGACCGTCGAAAACGTCGTCGGCCTCGTCGTGGCCGTGTCCCTGCTCGGATATCTCATCCTCGCTCTCCTTTACCCGGAGAGGTTCTGAGTCAAGGAAATGAGTCCCCAGGTCGCTGGTCTGCTCCAGCTCACAGCCCTGATCGCCGCTCTCGCCCTCGCCTACCGCCCGCTGGGCGATTACATGGCCAGGGTCTACTCCTCCGAGAAGAACTACCGCCCGGAGAAGTGGATATACAAGGCCATCGGCGCCAATCCGGCCACCGAGATGCGCTGGCCCGCCTATCTGCGCGGAGTGCTCGCCTTCTCGGCGGTGAGCGTTCTCTTCCTGTACCTGATGCAAAGGGTGCAGGGCTCGCTGCCCGGTTCGCTCGGCTTCTCCTCGATCGACCCGGACCAGGCGTTCAACACCGCCGCGTCCTTCGTCGCCAACACCAACTGGCAGTCGTACTACGGCGAACAGGCCATGGGCCACGTCGTGCAGACCGGCGGTCTCGCGGTGCAGAACTTCCTGTCCGCGGCCGTCGGCATGGCCGTCGCGGTGGCACTCGTACGGGGCTTCGCCCGGTCGCGTACAGGTGAACTCGGCAACTTCTGGGCCGACCTGGTGCGCGGGACCGTCCGCATCCTGGTCCCGATCTCGGTGATCGGCGCGATCGTCCTGGTCGCCGCCGGGGCGATCCAGAACTTCTCCGGCATCCACCAGGTCGGCCAGTTCATGGGCGGCACGCAGGAGTGGAACGGCGGCGCGGTCGCCTCCCAGGAGGTCATCAAGGAGCTGGGCACCAACGGCGGCGGCTACTTCAACGCCAACTCCGCCCACCCCTTCGAGAACCCCAACCCCCTGTCCAACCTGTTCGAGATCTTCCTCATCCTGCTGATCCCGTTCGCGCTGACGCGGACCTTCGGCCGGATGGTCGGATCGCTGAAGCAGGGGTACGCGATCCTCGGCGCGATGGCCGTCATCTGGATCGGCTTCACGGCGCTGATGATGTGGACCGAATTCGCCCACCGCGGGCCCGCGTTCGAGATCGCAGGCGGCGCCATGGAGGGCAAGGAGACCCGCTTCGGGATAGCCGGATCGTCGATCTTCGCGGTCGCCACGACGCTGACCTCGACCGGGGCGGTGAACTCCTTCCACTCCTCGTACACCGGCTTCGGCGGCGGCATCACCATGCTCGGCATGCAGCTCGGCGAGATCGCGCCCGGCGGTGTCGGCTCCGGCCTCTACGGCATGCTGATCATGGCGATCATCGCGGTGTTCATCGCCGGGCTGATGGTCGGACGCACCCCGGAGTACCTCGGCAAGAAGATCGGCACCCGCCAGATCAAGCTCGCGGCCTGCTACATCCTCGTCACCCCGGCCCTCGTGCTCGGCTTCACCGCCGTCGCCATGGCCCTGCCGACCCCCGCCGACTCGATGACCAACTCGGGCGCGCACGGCTTCTCCGAGGTCCTGTACGCCTACACCTCCGGCGCCAACAACAACGGCTCCGCCTTCGCCGGGCTCAACGCCGACACCCAGTGGTTCAACACGACCATCGGCATCGCGATGCTGCTCGGCCGGTTCCTGCCGATGGTGTTCGTCCTGGCCCTGGCCGGCTCGCTCGCCGGGCAGAAACCGGTGCCCGAGACCGCGGGCACGCTGCGCACCGACAAGCCCCTCTACTCGGGGCTGCTCGTCGGCACGATCCTCATCATCACCGGACTCACCTACTTCCCGGCCCTGGCGCTGGGTCCGCTCGCCGAAGGGCTCGCCTCATGAGCACCGTCACCCCCACCCCGACGCGCGCGCCGCACGGGGACATACCGCCGGCCGATGGCCACGGTGCTGCCAACCGGGTCGGCGGCGGGCTGTTCGACCCCCAGCTGCTGCTGAAGTCGTTCCCGGACGCGCTGCGCAAGCTCGATCCCCGCGTGATGGTGAAGTCGCCGGTGATGTTCGTCGTGCTGGTCGGTTCGGTGGTCACCACCGCGCTGGCGTTCACCGACCCGACCGACTGGTTCGGCTGGGCGATCACCGCCTGGCTCTGGCTGACCACCGTCTTCGCCAACCTCGCCGAGGCCGTCGCCGAGGGACGGGGCAAGGCCCAGGCCGACACCCTGCGCAAGGCCAAGACCGGCACCGTCGCCCGCCGGGTCATCGGCCCCAACGAGGAGCGGGTCGCGGGGACGGACCTGCGCATCGGGGACCTGGTGGTCTGCGAGGCCGGCGACACCATCCCCGGTGACGGCGATGTCGTGGAAGGCGTCGCCTCCGTCGACGAGTCCGCGATCACCGGCGAGTCCGCCCCGGTCATCCGCGAGTCCGGCGGCGACCGCTCGGCCGTCACCGGCGGTACGAAGGTGCTGTCCGACCGCGTCGTCATCAGGATCACGACGAAGCCCGGCGAGACCTTCATCGACCGCATGATCAACCTGGTGGAGGGCGCCTCCCGGCAGAAGACGCCCAACGAGATCGCCCTGAACATCCTGCTGGCGTCCCTCACGATCGTCTTCCTGCTGGCCGTCGTCACCCTGAAGCCCTTCGCGATCTACGCGGGCGCGGACGACCAGACATCGCTGATCGTGCTCGCCGCCCTGCTGGTCTGTCTGATCCCCACCACGATCGGGGCCCTGCTGTCCGCGATCGGCATCGCGGGCATGGACCGCCTGGTGCAGCGCAACGTCCTGGCCATGTCGGGGCGCGCGGTCGAGGCCGCGGGCGATGTGTCGACCCTGCTCCTCGACAAGACCGGAACCATCACCCTCGGCAACCGTCAGGCCGCCGAGTTCCTCGCGGTCGAGGGCGTCACCGAGGGCGCGCTCGCGGACGCGGCGCAGCTCTCCTCGCTCGCCGACGAGACCCCCGAGGGCCGGTCGATCGTCGTACTCGCCAAGGAGAAGTACGGGCTGCGGGAGCGGACCCAGGGGGAGCTGACCGGCGCCGCCTGGGTGGAGTTCACCGCGCAGACCCGGATGTCGGGCGTCGACCTGGACGGGCGGAAGGTCCGCAAGGGCGCGACCGGCTCGGTCATCGCCTGGGTGAAGGAGCGCGACGGCAGCGTCTCCCCGGACGCGCAGGCGCTCACCGACCGCATCTCCCAGGCCGGCGGTACGCCGCTGCTGGTGGCGGTGGAGGACGCGGACGGCGCCCGGGTCCTCGGGGTCGTCCACCTCAAGGATGTGGTGAAGGAGGGGATGCGGGAGCGGTTCGACGAGCTGCGCCGCATGGGCATCCGTACGGTCATGATCACGGGTGACAACCCGCTGACCGCGAAGGCGATCGCCGAGGAGGCCGGGGTCGACGACTTCCTGGCCGAGGCGACGCCCGAGGACAAGATGGCCCTCATCAAGCGGGAACAGGCCGGCGGCAAGCTCGTCGCGATGACCGGCGACGGCACCAACGACGCCCCCGCCCTGGCCCAGGCCGACGTCGGCGTGGCGATGAACACCGGAACCTCGGCCGCCAAGGAGGCCGGGAACATGGTGGACCTCGACTCCAACCCCACCAAACTCATCGAGATCGTCGAGATCGGCAAACAACTCCTCATCACCCGAGGAGCGTTGACCACCTTCTCCATCGCCAACGACGTCGCGAAGTACTTCGCGATCATCCCCGCCATGTTCGCCGTGGCGTACCCGTCGCTGGACCGGCTCAACGTCATGGGGCTCACCTCACCCGAGTCCGCGATCCTGTCCGCGGTCATCTTCAACGCCCTGGTGATCGTCGCGCTGGTGCCGCTCGCCCTCAAGGGCGTGCGCTACCGGCCCGCGAGCGCGGACCGGATGCTGCGGCGCAACCTGGGCGTCTACGGACTGGGCGGCATCGTCGCCCCGTTCGTCGGCATCAAGATCATCGACCTGCTCCTCTCCCTCCTTCCCGGAATCGGCTGATCCGCCATGACCAACAACTCCGTCAGCAGCACCGTGCGCGTGCTCGGGGCCGGACTGCGAGCCCTGCTCGTCCTCACCCTGGTGTGCGGGGTCCTCTACCCGCTCGCCGTCACCGGCGTCGCCCAGGCCCTGTTCAACGAGAAGGCCAACGGTTCCGAGATCAAGGACAGCGGCGGCCGGGTCGTCGGCTCCTCCCTCATCGGCCAGCGGTACGACCTCCCGCCGAAGGACGGCGAGGAGTCACCCGCCCCGGACCTGAAGTGGTTCCAGCCGCGCCCCTCCAACGGCCTCGGCAGCAACAGCGTCAACACGCAGTACTCCCTGATCCTCTCCGGGGCCACCAACCGCTCCGGGGACAACGAGGAACTGGTCCAGTGGGTGACCGAAGCCAAGGCCGCCGTGGTCGAGGACAACTCCACCCCCACCTACCAGGTGAAGCCCGCGGACGTGCCGGCCGACGCCGTCACCTCCTCCGGCTCCGGCCTGGACCCCCACATCTCCCCGGCGTACGCCGCACTCCAGGTGAACCGGGTCGCCGAGAAGAACAACCTCGACGTCAAGGAGGTGGAGGACCTCGTCGCCGATCACACCACCGGCCGGCTGCTCGGCTTCATGGGCGAGCCGCGGGTGAACGTCCTGGAGCTGAACACCGCGCTCAGGGACCTGAGCCGGGACTGAGGGACGGGGCGGGACACGGTGGGGTCGAGGTTGCCGATCGCCACCCGGGGCGTAACCCGGGAGGCGATCGGCGAAGCGGGGGAAGCCGTGCTCGACGCGCGAGACCGCCGGCCGTGCTCAATGCGCGCGACCGCCGGCACGCGCGAGGGCCGGGAATGACAGCCTGATCAGCAGTTCGATCAGCAGCCTGATCACTCCGGACATCGGCTCTCGAAGGCGTGGTGCCCGTCGGACAGGCGCGTGACGGAGAGCGGTTCGAGGCCGGCGGCCGTGTGCAGCCGCCAGACGTCTTCGGCGGTCCGGAACCCGCGGACCTCCTTTCCGCAGAGCACCATCTGGTAGAGGGCATGGGCGCCGTCCGACTCCCGGTCGAGCAGGGGCTCCAGCACGATCAGCCTGGGCCGCGTTCCTGTGCGGTCGACGGCGTGCGCGGTGCGCTCCATGGCCCGCCGTACCGCGGTGAGGATGCGCGTTCCCTGCTCGGGCGACCAGTCGTGCAGCACGTTCTTGAGCAGGTAGACCCCGCCGCCCTCGGGCACTTCCTCGAAGATGTCCGCCGGCTGGAAGCGGAGCCGGTCGGCGAGCGAACGGTCCGGGGCCTCCGCCAGGCCGGCCGCCGCCCGGGCGCAGACGCCCGGCCGGTCGACACAGGTCCCCTGGAGTGCCGGATCGCGGGCCAGGAGCGACATGAGCAGCGTGCCGTTCCCGCCGCCGACGTCGATCAGCCGCCCCGGCCCGGAGAAGGAGAACTTCTCGGCGAGCGCCGCGGCCGTCGGTCGCGCCAGCTCCGCCATCGCGGCGTCGAAGACCTGCTCCGCCTCCGGTGTCCGGCCGAGGTACGCGTACAGCGGCAGGCCGAAGACGTTCTCGAACCCGGAGCGCCCGGTCGTGACCGTGCCGAGCAGTCCGGCGAAGGCGTCGTCGTAGGTCTCGGCCAGCAGGATGCAGTGGTGCCGCAGGGAACGGGGATGGTCGCCGCGCAGGGCGGCGTGGCTCTCCGCCAGCCGGAACCCGTCCCCGTCGCGCACGAAGACTCCCCGCATGGCCAGGGTCTGAAGGAGGCGGAGCATCACCTCCGGATCACTGCCGGTCCGTCCCGCGATGTCGACGGACGTCATGGAGGCGCCGTCGAGGACGTCCGCGATCCCCAGCCTGGCCGCCACGGCCAGTGCGCGCGAGAAGGACCCTCCCGAGGCGATCTCCAGGAGCCCCGCGCCTCCCCGCGCGTCCTTCCCCTGCTGGCGTGCGTCCGTGTCCACGGCCGGACCTCCTTCTGCTCGTCTTCCCACCCGGCGGCCTCGGCCGTGCGGTACCCGGAATAACGAGGCGGAGAAACGGCCGGAACGGCTCCGGTCCCCATACGTCCGGCAGACACAGGAGCGCCGGGTAACCCGTGGGCGTGAACCCTGCGCGATCAGGGGCGGCAGGGGTGGCAGGGGTGGCCGGTCAGGACCTCCGGCCGTACGGGGTTGCCGGTGACCACCGCCGCTGACCGCAGGCTCTCCGGCAGAAGCGGCAGGGTCGACTCCGAGAACGCGCTCACCCGGAAGGATTCGCCGGCGCGTTGGTCACGGAGGGGGTAAGCGGCCTACGAAGCGCCAGGCCAAAGGACCACACGTTGGAGCGACGACCGGGGCCGCCACCCCCCACAGGAGAGGCCCCGGCCGTCTTCCACGGGGTCGCAGCACGACCCCGTACTCATCTCAGCGCCATGACTGCGTTTTCTGTCACACCGCGCGTCGGCCGACGAATTGTTGCGGGTTGTACAAGTCATGGACGCGGCCCCCGCCGAGCACGTAGCGTGCTGGTTCGCGCAGGGTTGCGCAGCAGTTGACCAGCTGCGATCGAGGACGGCAGAGCGGGTTGAGGGAGTGCTGGGGGACGACGCGGAGCTGACTGCCGCGGTGCTCGCGGCACAGGACGGGGACGAGGACGCCTTCCGTGCTGTGTACCGCGCGGTGCAGCCACGGTTGTTGGGCTACATACGGACGCTGGTCGGGGAGCCGGACGCCGAGGACGTGGCGTCCGAGGCGTGGCTGCAGATAGCGCGCGACCTCGACCGGTTCAGCGGTGACGCCGACCGGTTCCGGGGCTGGGCCGCCCGGATCGCGCGCAACCGCTCGCTGGACCATCTGCGGATGCGCAGCCGCCGCCCCGCGATCGGCGGCGACGAGACCGAACTGACGGCGCGGGCCGCCGAGTCCGACACCGCGGGCGACGCCATCGAGGCGCTGGACACGGACCGCACCATGTCCCTCATCGCCCAGCTGCCGCAGGACCAGGCCGAGGCCGTCGTGCTCCGGGTGGTCGTCGGGCTCGATGCGAAGAGCGCGGCGCAGACCCTCGGCAAGCGGCCCGGCGCTGTACGCACCGCCGCCCACCGGGGCCTCAAGCGACTGGCCGAACTCCTCGGCGCGGAGCACCCCGGGGCGAACCGGACGGACGGCGCCCCCGTGGACGACGCCCCGGACCCGGCGCGGGGCGGCGACGACGGTGCGGGCCAGGGGGCGGCCGGTGGCGCCGGCCTCGGAGGCGTACCCGCGCAGCGCCCCGGGCGGGGCGGTCCGGTGGCGCCCGCCGGGGTCACTCCCGGTGTGACGCATTCGCGACCGTGGACGCAGAAGGACATGTGATGGCCGACGAGCACTACGAGTGGCTTGACAAGGACGCGGCGGAGAGACTGCTCCGCGGCGAACCGGTCGTCCCCGTCGGCGACGAGGCCCGCACCGACGCTTTCCGGCTCGCCGAAGCACTCGGCGCGGCCCGCGGCGGGTCCAGGACCCCGGCAGGCGAACTCCCCGGCGAGGACGCGGTCCTCGCCGCGTTCCGGCAGGCCGGCCACGGCAACGGCGTGGACCGGCTCACCGGTCTCTCCGCCGCCGTCCCCGGCAGGCCCGGTCTGCTGCGCGCCGTCCACCTCGGCTCCGCCCCCGACACCCCGGCCCGCCGCCCACGCTGGAGTCGGCCGGTCCGTTTCGGCCTGGTCGCCTCGCTCGCCGGCTGTGCGCTCGGCGGGGTGGCGGTGGCCGCAGGCACCGGCGTGTTCACCGGAACGTTCGGCGGACAGGGCTCGCCCGCGCCGGCCACCTCCGTGTCGGCCGCCGTGACCCCGGGCCCGCTGAGCTCCGGCGGGCACGCGGACGCCCCGTCGTCCCCGGCGCACCCGCCCCCGCCCGACGCGTCCAAGGAGCCCTCCTCGCCCGCGACCCGGGAGTCCGACGGGCCCGAGCACCCCGACAGCGCGCGAACCGGCGACACCGGCCGGGAGCCCGGCGAGGACCGCCCGGGCAGTCCGGACAAGCCGGGCGGCGACGGTCGCGAGGAGACGGCCGGGGGTGGCGCGGGCCAGGAGGAGAAGCCCGACGGCCCCGGCGAGGACACGGCGTCCGGGAACTGGTACGAGCAGTCCGTCAAGGCCTGCAAGGCTTTCCGCGACGGCAGCCTGGACGACCGGAGCCGACGGCAGCTGATCCGGTTCGCGAAGGGCGAGAAGAACCTGGAGCGCTTCTGCGACCGCCTCCTCGACGGCGGCGGCGGGAGTGGCGGAAACGGTGGGAACGGCGGGAAGGGTGGGAACGGCGGCTCCGGCGGCTCCGGTGACGGTGACGATGACGGTGACGACGACGGTCAGAACGGGCCGGGCGACGGTGACGGCGGCGCGCTGCCGCCCGTCTCCTTCCACCCCGTACCGCGCTCCGGTGCGGCCCCGGAGACGGGTGCCGGGACGGACACCGAGGCCCCGCCGCTCCCGAGGAGCTCCGGCGTGGCCTCCGCGCTCGCTCGTTGACGACCTGAACCGCTCCGTGACGACCTGAACCGCCGTCCTGCCTGCTGATGATCTGAACCGCTCCGTGACGACCCGAACCGCCGTCCTGCCTGCTGATGATCTGAACCGTGCCGCGCTGATGATCCGAACCGCGCCCCGCTGGTTGCCTGAACCGCCGCCACCGCGCTGGTTGCTGAACCGCCCGTCGGCGACCAGAACCTTCCTTGCGGATCTGGACCGCTCGCTGCCGGCCCGAGCCACCCCCTGACCTGCGGTGCAAGAGGCCTCGCGACCCGCCAGGGCGGCCGGGTGTGACGTTTTCCGGAGGCCGGGCGCAGTACAGAGTGAGCCGACTGGTCATCGGCCGCGCAACGAGCCGGGGTTCCCCCCGTACCTTCGGCTCAGCGCATCGGCGCGGGCGGGACACGTTCCCCCGGTCCCGCCCGCGCCCTCTCCTCCTCGCCCGCCGTACGCCGGATCACCGGCAGGCAGCGCGCCATCCGTTCCGGATCACCAGGAGACGACGACCTTGTCGCCGTTCTTCACCTGGTCGAACAGGGCCGCGACCTTCTTCTTGTCCCGCACGTTGACGCAGCCGTGCGAGGCGCCGCCGTAGCCGTTGGCCGCGAAGTCGGCGGAGTAGTGGACCGCCTGGCCGCCGCTGAAGAACAGGGCGTACGGCATCGGGGTGTCGTAGAGCGTCGACACGTGGTCGCGGGACTTCCAGAACACCTCGAACACGCCCTCCCGGGTGGGCGTGTACTCCGAGCCGAAGCGCACGTCCATCGCGGAGACGACCCTGCCGTCGTTCATCCACGCCAGGGTCCGGCTCTTCTTGCTGATGCACAGGACCCGGCCCTTCAGGCACCGTTCGTCCGGCGCGGCCACCCGCCGCTCGGTCGGCGGGTCCAGCTCCGCGGCCGTCGGCACCCGGGTCATGGCCAGCAGCCGCTGCCAGGTGACCGCGTCGGTGCTTCCGGTGACCGGCAGCCGCCGCTTGGCCTGAAAGGAGCGTACGGAGTCGGCGGTGACGGAGCCGTAGTAGCCGGTGGGATTCCGCCCGAAGTGGGCGATCTGGCGGAGCCGGGCCTGGAGTTCCCGCACCTGGTCGCTCTCGGACCCCGTACGCATCAGGACGCGCGGCGGCGGTGCGGAGCTCGTCTTCGGGGCCGGCCTGGCCCTCGTCGGGGCCGGGGCCGGGGCGGCGGTGGACGCCGACGGGCTGGGTGCGGTGCGCGGCTTCGCGTCCTCGGTCGTGGGGGCGGGGGCCGTGAGGAAGGGGCTCGGCGTCGGCGCGGCCGCCTGCGTGGCGCGCACCGGCGGCGGCACCTCCTGCGCCCCTTCGGCGGTCCCCGGCTCGCATCCCGTCGCGAGGGCCGCCAGCGCGACGAGGGAGGCGGCGGCGACGCGGCGCCCCCGGATCCTTCCGCCCGCACACCGCTCGGCGGCTACGTCCGGTCCCGGCCCCGGCCCCGGCCCCGGCCCCGGTCCCGGTCCCGACCCCGGTCCCGGTCCCGACCCTGGTCCCGGTCCCGGCCCGGGTCCCGGTCCTGCGACCGCTTCGGACGGCCGCGTCCCGCCCGGGTCGCTCGCTCCCCGGCCGTCCCACCCGCTGTACGTGTCCGCCATGCTCGGTCCCCCCTGGTTCACCGCCCGCCCGGCGCCTCCTGTACGGAATTCCCGCCCGGCCCGGTCACCGAATCCTCCGTCGGACCCCGGCCGCGCGTCCAGCCCCCCGAGGGGTTGCCCGGCCGATCATGGCCGGGTCCGCCCGCACGGCGCGCTTGTCTCCCGGGTGCGGCCGGACCGCCGATAGCGCCTGGTGAAAGCCCCTGGACGACACCCCGTACAGGCGTGCGAGACTCCGTCCATGCTGGGTGTCACCGATCTTCCGACCTATCTCGCCGGTCTGGCGCTGATCGTCCTTCTGCCGGGGCCGAACTCGCTGTACGTGCTCTCCGTCGCCGCCCGTCGCGGCGTGCGCACCGGCTACGCGGCCGCCGCGGGCGTCTGGACCGGGGACGCCATCTTGATGACGCTCTCCGCGCTCGGCGCCGCGTCCCTGCTCCAGACCACGCCCCTGCTCTTCGCGATCGTCAAGTACGCGGGCGCGGCCTATCTGACCTGGATGGCTATCGGGATGCTGCGGGCGGCCGTGTCGCTGTGGCGCGAGCGGCACCGGCGCACCGCCGAACTGGCGGAGACCGTGGACGCCGCCGGGGCCGCCGGCGCGGCTGCGTCGGCCGGGGCTTCCGGGGCTTCCGGGGCGACGGCCCCCGTGGAGAGGCCCTACCGCCGGGCCCTGGTGGTCAGCCTGATCAACCCGAAGGCGATCCTGTTCCTGATCTCCTTCTTCGTCCAGTTCGTCGATCCGACCTATGCCTACCCGGCGCTGTCGTTCCTGGTGCTCGGCACGCTCCTCCAGCTCGCCAGCTTCGCGTACCTCTCCGTGCTGATCTTCGGCGGCACCCGCCTGGCCGCCGCCTTCCGCCGCCGTAAACGACTGTCGGCGGGGGCCACCTCCGCGGCGGGCGTCCTGTTCCTCGGGTTCGCGGCCAAGCTCTCGTTCAGCAGCGTGTAGCTCCGGCCTCACTGGTGCCAGGCCTTCCCCCCGACGTTGTGGATCATCCGCTGGAGCACTTTCAGCGCGGCGACGAACTCCGCCTCGGGGATGCCCTCGTGGATCTCCGCGCTCGCCCGGGTGACCCGGGCGAGCGCCTTCTCACGCAGCGCCCGCCCCTCGGGGGTCATCCGCAGCCGGGCCACGGTGTCCTCGGAGACCAGCCCCCGTTCGAGGAGGCTCTCCACGGCCTCCTCCATGCCGTCCGCCCCGGTGTCGAGGTAGCCGCTGAGCATGGTGACCAGCTCGGCCCGGTCCCGCCCCTCCTCGTCCGCACCGTCCAGTTGGTTGAGCACCCACCAGGGAGGCTGGGTGAGTCCGTATTCGGCCAGCGCCGAGCGGATGTGGGTGACCGTCGCCTCGTGCGCGGCCCAGCTCCAGTAGCCGATCGGCTGGCGGGCGAGTCCTGCGTCGTCGTGTGAGTAGTTCATGCCTCAGAACGTAGAACCTCAAGCAAAGTTGAGGTCAAGCCCCGTTGTCCGGCGTTCTCCGGCGCGCGTGCCCGGAACGTTCTCCGGCGCGCGTGGCCGGTCATTCCGCGGACGCGCAGAGTTCACCCGCTGTCGTGGCGGGCGTCACCCGATCCTCCCGCCGTCTCACTAGGTTGTCGGGACCATGATCGAAGGCGAGGGCACGCGTGCCGAAACTGTCCGTTGTCGTACCGCTCCACAATGTCGCGGCCTACGCTCCGACCACGCTGGGCAGCCTGGCCCGCAACGCGGACCCGGACATCGAGTTCCTGCTGGTCGATGACGCGTCCACCGACGGCACGCAGGACATCGTCGACCACTGGGCCGAGCGGCTGCCGCGCACCCGGGTGATCAGACACGGTACGAACGTCGGCATCGCGGCCGCCCGCAACAGCGGCATCGACGCCGCGGAGGGCGACTACCTCACCTTCCTCGACGGCGACGACTGGTACGCCCCCGGCCATCTGGACCGGCTGGTGCGCGCCGCCCAGGACCTCGACTGCGACTTCGCCCGCACCGACCACGTCCAGTCCACCGGCACCACCCGCGTCGTGCGGCGCGCCCCCGCGCCCCTCCGGGACACCCTGCTCGACCCCCGCGACGGGATCGGGGTGCCCGAGCGCGAGACCATGGTCGACTACCCGTTCGTCTGGGCCGGCATCTACCACCGGCGGCTCTTCGCGGACGGCGCCCAGCGCTTCGCCACCGAACTGCGCACCGCCGAGGACCGGCTGTGGATCTGGCAGCTCCATCTGCGCGCCCGCACCTACGCGGCGCTCGGGCTGTACGGCATCTTCTACCGGCGCGGGGTCACCACCTCCCTGACCCAGATCAAGGACGCCCGCCAACTCGACTTCTTCCCCGCCTACGACACGCTGCTCGACCAGCTGCGCGCGGACCGGGACGCGAAGACCCTGCTGCCCAAGGCCGTCCGCACCTACTGCGCGATGATCGCCTTCCACAACGAGAAGGCCGACGACTACGAGCCCGCCACCGCCCGGCGGCTGCGCTCCGAGTCGGCCGCCGCACTGCACCGGATGCCGCAGGACGTGCTCGACCGCACCCTGACGATGATCGACGACAAGCGCGGCACGCTCCTCAGCCGTCTGCGCGCCAAGCAGAAGGCCGCCTGACCGATGTCCGTACCCACGCCCGTACCCACCTCCGTACGTACGCCCCCGCGCACCCAGATCTTCCAGGTGTCCACCCTGTACGGGGCGGCCACCCTCGCCGCCGCGCTCGACGCCGGACAGTTCGGCCGGGCCACCGACAGCCACCGGATCCTGCTGGTCTCCAACAACGCGGCCGTCCCCGAAACGGCCCTGCGCCTGGAGGAGATGCGCGGCTACGGCTCCCTCGCCGCCCGCTTCGACGCCGTCGTCGACTGGAACGAGGCGATCAGCCCGCACCACCCCAGCGGCTGGGGCCCCCGCTCCGAGGAGACCGTCCTGTGGCAGCGGGCCTTCCGCCTGGCCTGGGACATCGCCCCCGACGCCCCCGTGGACCTGGCCGTCGAGTCCATCCAGGTCAACCCGGGCCGCGCGCTGGCCGCGATCTTCTCCGAGAGCGCCGTCCACGTCTACGCCGACGGCCTGATGAGCTACGGCCCCACCCGCAACCGGCTGCCGCAGTCCATCGCCTGCCGCATCCGGCGCGTCCTCCACCTCGACCTGGTCACCGGGCTGCGCCCGCTCCTCCTCGCCGAGGCCGGCGTCGAACCCGAGCTCGTCCCCGACGACGCCTTCCGCACCGTCCTCGCCGAGATCGCCGCCGCGGCCGACGGGGACAAGCAGCTCGCCGCCGCCGAGGCCGCCGTACCCACCGCGATGCTGCTCGGCCAGTACCTCGCCGCCCTCAACATCCTCACCGTGGAGGAGGAAGAGGACCTGCACGTGCGGATGTTGCGCGGGGCCGCCCGCGCCGGGCACACCTCCATCCTCTTCAAGCCGCACCCCACCGCCCCGGCCGGCTACTCCCGCGCCCTGGACGAGGCCGCCGCCGCGGCCGGCGTACGGCTCACCACCCTGGACGGCCCGCTGCTCGCCGAGACGCTGTACGAGCGGTGCGCGCCCACCCTGGTCGTCGGCTGCTTCTCCACCGCGATGTTCACCGCCGCCGCCTACTACGGCATCCCCGTCGCCCGCGTCGGCACCCGCCTGGTCCTCGACCGCATCACCCCGTACGAGAACAGCAACCGCGTCCCGCTGACGATCACCGACCACCTCGTCCCCGACCTGGACGCGCACGGCGCCGGGGCTGTCCCCCTGCTACCGCGCACGGCCCCGGACACCCTCGCCCCGCTGGTGAGGACCGTCGGCTACTGCATGCAGGCCAAGCTCAACCCCGGGCTGCGCCCCGACGCCGAGGCCTGGCTGCGGGAACGGCTCGACCCCACGACCCAGCACTACTTCAAACGCCGCCGCCTCCAGAGCCTCACCCTCCCCGGCGGCGGCCCCCGGGGAGCCGCGGTCCGGGTGCGCCGCACCGTGCGGCGCACCCGCAGCACCCTGGGCCTCTGACCCGGGGCCGGGGCGCGGACCCGGGTCGGTGTCCGACCCCACAGCCCGACTCACAGAACGGCGGAACGAGCATGGGCCAGACCCTCACCGGGCTGCTCACGTCAGTACGTGCGATAGCGGGACGGCCCGGCACACCGGCCCCGGGCGCCCGGCGGCGGACCGGACCCGGCGCTCCTGGCCGCCCTGCGGCTCTGCGGCGACCACCTCGCCGCCCTCGCCGCCACCGGCCCCCTCACCGACGTCCGCCACACCCGGCTCATCGCGTCGATCGGCGCCCTGACCACCGCGTGCTCCACTCCGGGCGCCGACGCCTTCGACGCGCTGCTGCGCACCGGACAACACGCCCTGGACAGCGGGGGCGAGGCCGAGGCACGCCTCGCCCTGGCCCTGGCCGACGAGGCGACCGCCGTGCGCGCCCGCTCCAAGGGCGCGTGGCGGCTGCGCGGCAACGCGCTGGACGCGCTCGGCCGGGGCGAGGAGGCCATCGCCGCGTACGAACGCCACCTCGCGCTCCAGCAGAACGCCGCCGCCTCCCGCGACGTCGAACGCCGGATCGTCACCCTCCGCGCCGCCGGGGACCGCGTCGACGAGGCGTTGACGCTGTTCCGGGAGACGGCGGGGGCCAAAACGGACGCGTCCCGCGCCGCGGCCCGCCTGTCGCGGCACCTTCCCGCCGCCGAGGCCCGCGCCGCCTTCACCGACCTCGTCCGGCTCCGTACCGCCGAACACGGGGCCGGGGACCCGATGGTGCGCCGGCTCGCCGCGCTCTACGCCGAGCACCGCCGGCTCTCCGACCGCGACCCGATGGCCGACCCGCTGCTGGGCGGGGCCGAGCCCATCGGCGTACCCGGTCTGCGCCGGCTCGTCGCGGGCCGCACGGTGTGCCTGGTCGCCGACACCCCGCGCACCGCCGAGCAGGAGCGGCGACCCGGCAGCCCGATGGCCGCCCTGATCCACGGCTACGACCTCGTCGTGCGCTGCGACGAGGTACGCCACACCGCCCCCGCCGCCCGCACCGATCTGCACGCCTGCACCCTGCGCGGCGACACCCCGTGGAAGGGCCCCCGCTGGGACCGGCGGGCGGGTGTCCGGCTGGTCTTCGGCGACCCGCTCCCGCACTGGCGGCTCGCCCTGCGCGGCCGGCTCGTCCCCGGCGCCCAGGACCGCGTCGGCGACGCCACGCTGCGCCGCCCGCTGTACGACCCGGCGTTGCTCGGCGAGGAGCCCGGCGGCGCGGGACCCGCGAGCACCGCGTACACCGTGCTGCGGCTCCTCGACTTCCTGGGCACCCCGGCCCGGGTGGACCTCATCGGGTTCGAAGGACCGGCGGCCCTGTCCCCGCGCGAACGGGAATGGGTCGGGACACGGGCCGCGAACACGGACGACACCGCGGTGAGGATCACCCTGAGATGACGACGAACGACTCCACGCCCGGGTCCGAGACCGGCCCCGCAACGAGCGCTGCGGCCACGGAGACCGCCGCCGACGACGACCGCCGCGCCGTCACCGGGAAGCGCCGGATCGCCTTCGCCGTGTACGTCGCCGACGCGGACGAACTGCCCGGGCTCCACGCCCTCCTGCGCAGCCTCGCGCTGAGCGACCCGGCCCTCTGCGAGGACGTCGTCGTCCCGCACCCCGGCCTGCCGGACGCCGCCTTCGACGCCGCGCGCCGACTGCACCCCCGGCTGATCCCGCGCCCGGCCGAGGGACGCGACGACGTGTTCCGCCTCGACGGGTACGACACGGTGATCGCCCTCACCCCCGCCATGGTCGCCCTCGGCCGGCTCGGCGCCCTGCTGAGGCTCCGTACGGGCGTGGCCGCCGTGCCGCGCCCCGGACCCGACGGCGCCCCGGACCCGCGCGGCGGCGTCCCCGACGACGGACTGATGGTGATCCAGCGCCAGGACCTCGGTCCGGTGCCGCCCGGGGCGAAGGACATCCCGGCAGGCCTCCTCGTACCCCTCGTACCCCTGGACTCCCGCGACGACTTCCCGGCGCGGCGGCTCCACGACGGCCTGCCGGTCCCCGAGGACGTCGTCGTCCTGAACTTCGCGGGCGTTCCCGCGACCCGTACCGGCTTCGCCCCCGCCCGGGCGGCCAGGGCGCGCTTCGACCTGGACGACGAGGCGTTCCGGGCCGCCTTCCTCGCCCTGCCCGGCCCCAAGCACCCCGATCTGCTGCTGCACCTCGCGCTCCCGTTCCCCTCCGGGTCCCGGCCGCCGATCGACCTGGTCCGGCAGCTCGCCGAGATCCACCGGGGACGCGGCCGGCACGACGAGGCCGTCGCCCTGCTGGGAGAGGCCGTCGCGGGCCGCCCCGACCTGCCGCGCTGCCACGAGACGCTCGGCGTCTGCCTGATGGCGCTGTCCCGGTACGAGGAGGCCGAGACACACCTGCTGCTGGCGACCGCCTCCCCGGACTTCGCACCCCGCGCCTTCGGCCAACTGGCCCGACTGGCCTGGCTGCTGGGCCGCACCGAGGATGCCCGCGGCTATGCGCTCGCAGGTCTGGAAACCGACCCGACCGACGCCAACTGCCGTGCCTGGTACGCCCGTACGGCCGCCTTGGCCGCAGTCGAACGCGAGCCCGTCCGTACGCGGCCCGCTGAACAGCTCGCCCACGTCGCCCTGTTCGCCGACGGGGAGGAGAACGCGGGCGACAAGGTGCTGCCCGAAGCGGTCCGCAGCTGCTTCACCGCCGACACCGGCCCGGACCGCTGGCACCAGCAGCACGCGCACCTACTGGTCGACGAGGCCTCCCTCGAACGCCTGAACGCCCGGCGGGCGGTGATCGTGGGCGGCGGCGGACTCTTCCTCCCCGACACCGCGCCCAACGGCAACAGCGGCTGGCAGTGGAACATCCCCGACGACGTCCTCGCCCGGATCACCGCCCCGCTGGCGGTCTTCGCCGTCGGCTACAACGTCTTCGACGGCCAGCGCTACCGCCGCGACCGGTTCGCGGCCTCCCTGCGGGCCCTGGTCGAGCGGTCCGCGTTCTTCGGGCTGCGCAACCACGGCTCCGTCGCCCGGGTCAGGGAACTGCTGCCCGAGTCGCTGCGCGAGAAGGTGCGCTACCAGCCCTGCCCCACCACGGTCGCCCGCCACCTCGACCCCCGCCTCGCCGAACCGGCCGCGCGCGAGGACACCGTGCTCGTCAACTGCGCCTACGACCGGGCCGGGCTCCGCTTCGGCCACGACTACGGGCACTTCCTCGCCGAGATGGCCGCCGCGATCCGGGCCGTGTCCGCGTCGGCCGAGGTCCGTTACGCCGCGCACATGCCCGCCGACGAACGCTTCGTCGACGACCTGCGCCGGGAGCACGGCCTCACGCTCCCCGTGGAGCCCCTGTACCTGCTCTCCAACGACGCCATGCGGGACCTCTACCGGCGCACCCGGCTGGTGATCGGGATGCGCGGGCACGCCGGGATGATCCCCTTCGGCTGCGGCACCCCGGTCATCAGCCTGGTCTCGCACCCCAAACTCGCCTACTTCCTGGCCGACATCGACCGGCCCGACTGGGGCGTCTCCGTCCACGAGCGCGCCCTCGGAACCAGGCTCGCGGAACGGGCCCGCGCGGTCCTGGCCGACCACCCGGCGGCGGTGGCCGACGTCCACGACCGGCAGGACCTGCTCTGGTCGGTGACCCGGGACAACCTCGCCCGGCTGCGTGAACTCACCGGCCTGCCCGACCCGTTCGGCGACCCGGGCGCGGGCCACGCGGTTCCCGCGCCCAGGCCCGCCGCCGACCGGGACCACACCGCCCGCCCCGGGGGCCGGGCGTGACGCCCGGTCCCACCCCGTCCGTAGCCCTGCTGCGCGCCCCGTCCACCCCCTGAGGACCATGCCGACCACACCCCCCGCCCCCGCCCCCGCCCCGGCGCCGACGGTTCCGGAGACGCCCCGTCCCGTCCGCGAGCACCGCTACGACATCGACCTGATCCGGCTGCTCTGCTCGGTCGGTGTGATCGGCCTGCACGCCGGATCGGCCTTCGTGAACGCCGTGGGCCGGACCGCGTCCCAGGGGGCCGGCACCTACTGGGCCGGGCTGACCGCCGACTCCGTCGGCCGCTTCGCCGTGCCTCTCTTCTTCGCCATCGCCGGCTGGGTGGTCCTGGTCGGGGCCCCGCCGAAGGACGGCGCGCGGCTGCGGCGGCGCATCGTGCGGATCGTGGTGCCCCTCGCCGTCTGGACGGCGCTCTACCTCGCCTGGGGCAGGCTGCGCGGAACCAACGACGACCCGGTGGGCGAACTGGCGCTGGACTCCGTGTTCGCCTCGGTCCGCCCCGCCTACCACCTCTGGTACCTCTACGCCTACCTCCCCGTGATCATGGTCCTGGGCCTGGTCGTGCTGGTCAGGTCGGGCAAGCGGCCCTGGGGCCTCGGCGCGGCCCTGCTGGTCCTGGCGTCCGCACCGTCGCTCTTCGGCGACCTGGCCGAGGCCACCGGACGCGAACTGCCCCGCTTCGGCTGGGCGTTCGGGCCGTACCAGCTGATCTACGCGGTGCTCGGGGCGCTGCTGCTCGCCGCTCCGGCCGGGACGTTCGGCCGGAGGCGGCTCCCGTGGCTGCTGCTCGCGGCGGCCGGACTGGCCGGGGTGATCGCGTACCAGCACGAGGTGCACTACGCGATCCCGTACGCCCACGTCCTGGTGGCCCTGTTCAGCTGCGGCGTCCTGATCTCCCTGCACGGTCTGCGCGTCCCGGAGGGGCTGCGCCCCGCCCTGACCCGGCTGGCCGACGCGTCGTTCGGGGCCTACCTGGTGCACGTGCTCGTGCTCGGCGTCCTCACCGACGCCTTCGTCCGGGCGGACCTGGGCGGCCCGGCCGCCGCCGCGCTCGTGGTCGGGATCACGGTGGCCACGACGGCCGTGTCGTTCGGCGCGGCCATGCTGTGGGGCCGCGCGGGCGCGAGCAAGGTGCTGGGCTGACCGCCCCGCGCGCGCCTGCCGCGCTCACCGGGAGGGCCCCTGGCCGCTCAGCGGCTCCTCAGCCCCGGCCGCCCCGCGCGCCTGCCGCGCTTACCGGGAGGGGCCCCTGGCCGCCCAACCGCTGCTCAGCCCCGGCCGCTCCGCAACGCCAACCGCTCCTCAGCCCCGGCCGCTCCGCAACGCCCTGGCCCGCCGGGCCACCCGGCGCAGGGCCGGACTGCTCCGCAGGAACGCCAGCCGGGCCGGGACCACGCCGGGAAGCGCGAGCGAGGCCAGGCGGCGGCGCTTGAAGTAGCGCCAGGTGCGGTCGTCCAGGTGCGTGGAGAGATAGCGCTCGGCTGCCGGACGCAGATCGGGGCGGACCCTCGGCCGCATCGCGAATGCGACGGCCGCGAGCAGACCGTCCAACTCCGCACCCGTCCAGGGCGGCTGCGCGGCGACCGTCTCCGCGTCACCGATCCCCGGCAGCAGGGCGTCGGCGAGCGTCGCCGGTATCCGCTCGGCGTTCTCGTACGGGGCCAGACGCTCCAGGAGCAGCCCCGTGCCGACGGCCGCCACCGGGAGGCCGTGGAACCGGGCCGCCCCGAACAGGGCGGCCGAGGTGCACCCGACGACCAGCGCGGGCCGCAGCCGGTGCAGCAGCACATCGGCCACGACGGGCCGCACGGTGTCCAGCACGGTCAGCTCGACGCCCAGCCGGTCCGCCTCGGCGCGCAGCGCCGCCGGGTCCTCCCACGGCGCGTACGGGTCCGGCGCGAACACCAGCCGGCGGTGGCCGAGGGCCGCGGCCCCGCGCACCATCTCCAGCCGCAGCCCCGCCTCCTCGGCCACCGTGATGAGCCCGGCCCCGGCGAGGTCCTGCCCGAGCAGCAGCGCGGGCGCCTCGGCGGCGGGCAACCCCACCTCCGCGTCCGCCAGTTCACCGACGACCTTGGTGATCGCCTCGGCCGGCACGGTCCGCTGCTCCACCCCGTACTCGCCCAGCAACAACAGGCGCGCCCCGGGAACCAGGTCCGGATGGAGCAGCCGCCGCACCCGGACCCCGGTCAGCGGGGGGATCTTCTCCCCGGTCGGGCCGTAGCCGCCGGGCCCCTCCGCGTACACATCGACGGGGACACCGGCGAAGACCTGGGTGAGGGCGCGGGCGGGACCGGCGTGCGGGGAGTCCACGACCAGCTCCAGCTCCTCGTCGCCGAGACCCCAGGCGCGCCGGAAGTGGCGCTCCCACAGTGGGGCGTCGTCGGCCCGGGGGTTCCAGCCGTCCGGGTGGAAGGGGGAGATCGCGTCGTTCCAGGAGAGGACCTCGTCGAACCGGGCGCGCAGCCGCTCGAAACCGGCGGTCTCCGAGACATCGGCGACGGCCTCCGGGGCCGGCCCCGTCCGGGACAGCAGCAGGATCCGGCGGTCGGGCTCGGTGAAGCAGCCCGCGTCGACGGCCGCGGCGAGCAGCACCGTCGCGGCGGGCGAGGAGGCGTGGAAGATCCGGATGGTCATGCGGCCGAGGCCCCCTTCGCGGCGACCGCGCGGCGGCGCAGCCTGCGCACCCGGGTCGCTCGTGTCACGTCCATGGCGTCGAGAGCCTCGTCCAGCAGCGGCTGCGGCAGGCGCCCCAGGGCGTCCGCGCCGCGCGACTTCAGTTCGCGGGCCACTGGCGGTTCGAATTTGTCGAGGGAGCCCAGATGGTGGGCGATGACCGAGCAGTAGGTGCGTACGGCCTTCGGCAGCAAAGCGTCCGCGTCACGGTCGGCGGCCGTCTCGGCGATCACCTGGTCGAAAGCGCGCAGGAAATCGAGTTGGCGTACATCGCCGATCTGGGTCAGCGACGTGGCCACCCCGCGCCGGTAGAAATGGCTGAGCATGCCCAGGGCGGCGAAGGATTCCGCCTCCCGGTGCAGCCGCCAGATCCACGGCCGGTCCTCGGCCGTGCGCAGCCCGTCGGTGAAGTGCAGCAGCCCGCGGTCCAGCAGCCGCCGGTGGTAGAGGCCCGCCCAGGCGAACGCGTAGTCCACCGACGTGGTGCGGTGGGCGGGCAGGATCGCGGCCCGGGGGTCGCTCACCACCCCGTGCGGCCCGTGCGGCACCCGGCGAATCGTCCGCGACTTCCCGTTCGCCTGGACGTGGTCGGTGCGCACGAAGTCGCAGCCCAGCGCCTCGGTCCGGGCCACCAGCCGCTCGTAGTGCCCGGGGGCCAGCCAGTCGTCGCCGTCCAGGAAGGCGATGTACTCGCCGCGGGCGGCCTCCAGACCGGTGTTGCGCGCGGTCGCCAGACCGCCGTTCACCTCGTGCCGCAGAACCACGGCCCCGGGGATCTCGTCGGCGGCCCGGCGCAGCAGCCGGGGTGTCCCGTCGGTCGAACAGTCGTCGACGAGAAGGAACTCGAAGTCCTCGCGGGCGTTGGCCCGCAGACTTCTGAGCGTGTCGGGCGCGTAGGCCCGCACGTTGAAGAACGGCACGATGACGGAGAGCTTAACCACGCGCATCACGTTAGGTGCGGCTCCGGCCCTTTCCTTTTCCGCCATGCGCCCAGAAGGTGAACAACGCCCGTCCCTCAGGTGAACTACCTTTTCCTGGACCGGAATTGGGGGTCTATTCGGGCCCGCCCCCAAGCGTCGGCTCGCTGTTAACCATCTGTTGCCATCACGTTGGGCCGCGCATCGAAATGCCTTCCTAACTTCTAGGACGTGCCCCCACGTACCAGCAATGAGGCCGAACCGGCCGAAACCCCCGCCGCGCCCCGACCGGCGCTGCGGGTCGCCGTCCTCGCCGACTCCGACACCCGGTGGAAATGGGGCGCGCTCACCGCGCGCCGCCTGACCGCCGGGACGGACGGCCCGGACGCCCGGCCCGTCGAGGTCAGCGGGCTGCTGCTGCGCGGCCGGGCCACCCCGACGCCCCGCCAACTCGCGGAGGTCGGCGAGGTCGGGATCGACGCCGGGCGGGTCCGCGAGGTCACCGCCGTCGAGTTCCTGCACACCGTGCGCGACGAGGGGTACGACCTCGTCGTCCTCGCCCTCGTCGGCGGCGGCGTCCAGGCCATGCTGCACGGCCTCGCCGCCCTCGACCTGCCGCGCCGCCCCGTCGTCGTCACCGGATACGTCGGCGTCGTCTACGAGAAGCTCGCCGACGGGCTCCTCCTCCGCCACGGCGCGGACGTCGTCCTCGCCAACTCGGCCCACGACGCGGAGCGCTTCCGCGCGGTGTACGAGGGAGTGGGCGCCGACGCCTCGGCCGTCACGGAGGCCGCCCTCCCCTTCCTGGGCGGAGCCCCGTACCGCCCCGAAGAGGGCCGCGACACGGTGGTGTTCGCCGCCCAGCCCTCCGTGCCGGCCTCCCGCGCCGACCGTACGTACCTGCTGCGCAGGCTCGTCGAGCACGCCCGGCTGCACCCGCGCCGCGAGGTGCTGCTGAAGCTGCGCTCCAAGCCCGGCGAGCACACCACGCACATCGAGGAACTGCCCTACCAGAAGCTCGCGCAGAGGCTGCCCGGCGGCCTGCCGCCCAACTTCCGCCTGGTGTACGGGCACATGGGCGAGGTACTGGACCGCACCGACCTCCTGGTCACCGTCTCCTCGACGGCCGCGCTGGAGTCCCTGCACCGCCGTATCCCGACCGCGGTCCTCACCGACCTCGGCGTCCGCGAGACGCTCGGCAACCACCACTTCGTCGGCTCCGGGCTCCTCACCTCCTGGGACCGGCTCGACGGCGGGGTCCGGCCCCGGCCCGACGGGGCGTGGCTGGCCGGCCAGGGCGTCGCCGCCGACGGCTCGTACGGCACCGCCTACGACACCGCCCGCGCCAAGGTCACCGCCCTCCTCGCCACCGGCCAACTCCCGCCGCCGGCGCCCTACTACACACCCGCCACCGCTCCCGGCTACCTCCCCGGCATCCTCGGCCGCCACCACCTGGCCCCCGACGGCACGCCCCTCCCCGGGGCCGCCGCACCACAGGAGCCCGGCCGGGTCCGGGGCGCGGTGCGCGAAACCGTCCGCAACGCGGCCCGGGGCGCCTACCGCCAGGGCGTCCAGCGCGTCGCCCCCGTGATCCGCCGGATGGGGGAGCTGTGACCTCGCCCGAGGGAGCCCCCGGGGCCTCGGGGCCCACGACTCCAGGAGCAGCCACCATGACCCCAGGGACAACGATGCAACCGCCCCCGACCGTCCTCGCCGTGATCCCCGCCCGCGGCGGATCCAAGGGCGTCCCCGCCAAGAACCTCGCCGAGGTCGGCGGCATCCCCCTGGTCGCCCGAGCCGTCCGCGCCGCGCTCGCCGCCCCCGAGGTCACCGACGTCGTCGTCACCACCGACGACGGGGCGATCGCCGAGGCCGCCCGCACCGCCGCCGCCGACCTCCGGGCCGCCCACCGGCTGCACGTCGTCGAGCGCCCCGCCGCCATCGCGGGCGACACCGCCACCAGCGAAGCGGCCGTGCTGCACGCGATGGACGTCTACGAGGCCGAGCGCGCCCGGAGCGTCGACGTGGTCCTCCTCGTCCAGTGCACCAGCCCGTTCGTCTCCCGCGAGGACATCGACGGCGTCGCCCGGGCGGTGGCCCACGACGGCGCGGACACGGCCGTCACGGTCGCCCCCTTCCACGGCTTCGTCTGGCGCGACGGGCACGCGGTCGAGGAGGGAACGTACGGCGTCAACCACGACAAGTCCGTACGCCCCCGCCGCCAGGACCGCCCCCAGGACCACCTGGAGACCGGCGCCGCCTACGCGATGGACGCGGCGGGCTTCCGCACCCACCGCCACCGCTTCTTCGGCCACACCGCCCTGGTCCCCACCGACCCGGCGCGGGTCCTGGAGATCGACGACCCGCACGACCTGGCCCGCGCCCGGGCGCTCGCCCCGCTCCTGGACCCCTCCCCGCTGCCCTCCCTCGCGGACGTGGACGCGGTCGTCCTGGACTTCGACGGCACCCAGACCGACGACCGGGTCATGGTCGACTCCGAGGGCCGCGAGACGGTCGCCGTGCACCGGGGCGACGGCCTGGGCATCGCCGCGCTGCGCAAGGCGGGAGTGCCGCTCCTGATCCTCTCCACCGAGCAGAACCCGGTCGTCGCGGCCAGGGCCCGCAAGCTCCAGATCCCCGTCCTGCACGGCATCGACCGCAAGGACGAGGCGCTGAAGCGGTGGTGCGACGAGCAGTCCATCGCCCCCGACCGGGTCCTCTACGTCGGCAACGACGTCAACGACCTGCCCTGCTTCTCGATCGCCGGCTGGCCCGTCGCCGTCGCGAGCGCCCACGACTCGGTACGCGCCGCGGCGCGCGCCGTCACGACCACCCCCGGCGGCTACGGCGCCATCCGCGAGATCGCGGCCTGGCTGCTGGGCCCCACCCTCACCATCACTCCCTCTGTCCCCACAGTCCCCACCAAGTAAGGAAGCACCACCATGAGCACCTCCCGCCTGCGCACCTTCGGCACCCGCACCGCCGGCCCCGGCAACCCCGTCTACATCACGGGCGAGATCGGCATCAACCACAACGGCGACCTCGACAACGCCATCGCGCTGATCGACGCGGCCGCCGAAGCCGGCTGCGACGCCGTCAAGTTCCAGAAGCGCACCCCGGAGATCTGCACCCCGCGCGACCAGTGGGACATCGAGCGCGACACCCCCTGGGGCCGGATGACGTACATCGACTACCGCCACCGCGTCGAGTTCGGCGAGGCCGAGTACACCGCCATCGCCGAGCACTGCGCCAAGCGCGGCATCGACTGGTTCGCCTCCCCGTGGGACACCGAGGCCGTCGCCTTCCTGGAGAAGTTCGATGTCCCCGCCCACAAGGTGGCCTCCGCCTCCCTCACCGACGACGAGCTGCTGCGCGCCCTGCGCGCCACCGGCCGCACGGTCATCCTCTCCACCGGCATGTCGACCCCGAAGCAGATCCGCCACGCGGTCGAGGTCCTGGGCAGCGACAACATCCTTCTCTGCCACGCCACTTCCACGTACCCGGCGAAGGCCGAGGAGCTGAACCTGCGGGTCATCAACACCCTCCAGCAGGAGTTCCCGAACGTCCCGATCGGCTACTCCGGCCACGAGACCGGCCTCCAGACCACCCTCGCCGCCGTCGCGCTCGGCGCCACGTTCGTCGAGCGCCACATCACCCTGGACCGCGCCATGTGGGGCTCCGACCAGGCCGCCTCCGTCGAGCCGCAGGGCCTGACCCGCCTGGTCCGCGACATCCGCACCATCGAGGCCTCCCTCGGTGACGGCGTCAAGAAGGTGTACGAGTCCGAGCTCGGCCCGATGAAGAAGCTCCGCCGGGTCGCGGGCGTCGTCGCCGAGACCGAGAACGCGGCGGCCCCCGAGCCGGTCGCGGTCTGAGCGCCGACCGGTGAACCTCGCCTTCGTCGAGAGCCCGGTCCAGCTCCTGAACGTCCTGGAGTGGGTTCACACCCAGGGGGGAGACGATCCGGCCGCCACCACGGTCGTCGTCCTCCCCCCGGTCGACCCGATGTCGCGCGGTCAGCTGCGCCGGATGGCGGAGCTGGCCCGCGACGAGGGCATCGCCGTCCGCTGGCAGGAGGCGCGCGGCGAGTCCGGCGCCCCCTGAAGGCCTTGCGCGCCCTGGCCGGCCTGGTCCGGCGCGCGGACCACATAGTGATCGGCGACCCGTTCTCCCGCTATGTGCAGCTCCTGCTGACCCTGGTCCGCGCCGATCGCCTCACGGTGGTCGACGACGGCACGGCCACCATGGAGTTCGTCGCCCAGCTGGCCCGGGGCGAACGGCTGACGCGCTGGCACCGCCGGGGCCGCACCGGACCGCGCGAACTGGTCCTGGCCCCGGTCACGGCGACGGCCCGCCGTCGCTTCACCCCGAGCGCGAACCACACGGTCGAGGTGTTCACCGCGATGCCGGTCGAGGCTCCGCCCGGCATCGCGGTCACCCCGAACACCTTCGCCTGGACCCGCGCCCGCTTCGGCCCGCCCAGCATCGGCAAGGGCGCGGACCTGGTCGGCACCTCCCTGGTCGAGACGGGCGTCGTCGACCCCGTCCCGTACCAGGAGGCGGTCACGGCCCTGGCCCGCGCCCACGGCGCCACCCGCTACTTCGCCCACCGCCGCGAGTCCGCCGAGAAGCTCCACGCCCTGGAAGCCGCCACCGGCCTGGAGATCGTCCGCCCGGACCTCCCCCTGGAGCTCATCGCCCGCCGCGGCCCCATCGGCCGCACGATCGTCAGCTTCCCCTCCACGGTCGTCCACACCCTCCCGCTGGCCCTGGCCGGCACGGGCGTGAACGTCGCGGTCTGCGACATCGCCCCGGAATGGCTCCGCGCCACGGCCTCGCCCCGCGCCCAGGGCTTCCTGAGCGGGGTCACGGAGACGGCGCGGGGGGTGCAGCGGCTGTCGTCGGTGGCTACCTGAGGGCCGCCGCCGGCGCGGCGGCGGCCCGGGGGAGTCAGGCGATCCTCGGGGGAACACCCGGCCGATCCGGGGGAGTTACCCGATCGCCCGCCCCTCCCCGAAGCCGAAGCCGCCGTCCGCCGCCACGCGGCCCGGCCACAGTGTCAGGGTGCCGTCCTGCGTACGGCCGTGCAGATCGGCGACACCGTCGCCGTCGAGGTCGCCGACCGTGTCCAGCACCGGGCGGGCGACCATGGTGAAACCGGTGCCGATCAGCACACGGTTCGCGGGGTCGCCCCAGGCGGCGGGGTCCGGTGCGCCGTCCGTGCCGCTGCCGCCGCGCACGCTGTGGAGGTCGCCGGTGGCGTTGTCGCGCAGCCACAGGTCGGCCAGGCCGTCAGCGTCGAGGTCGCCGGGCGCGAGGACGGTGAAGTCGTCCCAGTCCGAGCCGCCGACCGCCACCGGCACATTCAGCCGCATCCCGTGCTTGCCGTGGTAGATCCACAGCCGGCCGCCCTCACGGACGAGGAGATCACTTCTGCCGTCACCGTTCAGATCGCCGGGGGCGATCACCTGCTCCGCGTCGCCCCAATGGTCGTCGCCGGTCCAGCCGGGCTCGCCCACACAGCCGTAGTCCTCGTCCGGGACCGGGCAGTCGACCGTCAGGAGCTGCCGGTCCCGGGTGCCGTCGACCCTTCCCAGGCCGCTGTTGGGATGGACCCAGAGATGCTTCCGCCGCGTGTTGGGGTTGTACTCCAGGGTCACCAGGTCGATGTATCCGTCGTCGTTCCAGTCGGTCCGGTAGGCGGTGCCGGCCCCGGGGGCGGTCAGTCCGGCGTCGGCCGCGGGGGCGAAGGTCCCGTCGCCCCGGCCCGCGTAGGTGAGCAGCTCGCCTCGGTCGTCCAGGCTCCAGATGTCCTTGGCGCCGTCTCCGTTGAGGTCGCCGGGGGCGTCGGGTGTGGTGATGCCCCGGGCGTAGAAGTGGTAGGTGGTCGTGTCCGAGCGATTGCCGGAACGGTCGACGCTGTACGCGTACAGCATGTGCGGGCCGCCGGTCAGTGGAGTGGCCGTCACGTCGGCCGTCCCACCGGGGGAGACGGAGACCTTCCGCTGCTGCGAGTCGAAGGTGCTGTACCAGACGTACTCGACGACGTCGTCCACGCCGTCGGCGCCGAAAGTGAAGGTGCCGGGCGTGCGGGCGTCCCCGGTTTCCGCCGGCCATCCGGCGTCCGCGTCGGGGAACTCCTCCGACACGACCGTCGGCGGCCGGTCCGGACGTACGCGGTCGACCGAGAAGGCGCAGAAACCGGTCCAGGCGGATGCGGCTCCCCCGGAGTCCGTGGCCCGGACCCGCCAGCGGTAATCGCCGGAAGGCAGGTCGATCGAGTAGGCGGCGGCGGTGCTGCCCGCCGTGGCGTCCACCGAATGCTCGGCCACCGGGTCCGTGCCGTCGGCGTCCAAGACCTGGAACTGTGCGGTGAGGGAGGGCGAGTCGGCGTCCTGCACCCGGGCCATGAGCGTCGTCCGGGTATTGCCGATGAATCCGCCCGCGCACGCGGTCGCGGGGCTCGTGGCCAGGCGGTCCGGTATCTCGGGGGGTGTGTTCGCCGGGCGCGCGCGGTCGGCGGACGCGGTGGTACGGGAGAGGCCCGGCGCGGCTGCGGCGGGCGGGGCCAGGGCGGCGACCGTACCGAGGGACGCGGCGACGGCCACCAGGAGCGTGCCGTGACGGAGCCGTCCCTCTCTGTTCCGTCCCTCTCTGTTCCGTCTCTTTCTGTTCGGGGCGGAGTCGGACCGACTGTTCATAGGGCTCCTCACAGGATGCTCATGATTTCTGCGCGATCCTATGAAGGCTCTCGCCGCGTGTCTCGCGCCTTTCCCGCAAGCGCGCGGACCCCGGTGCGGAAGGCGAACGGGTATACCCGCAACCACCCAGCGTCACACGTCCTCACAGGAAATTTGTTCGCCTGAGCGGCTGAAGTTTTGTTGATCTGTGGCCAGTTGAGGGGGCAGGGGGCCTACGCTTCATAAGGTGAACCAGTTGAAGTCCCGCGCCTCCCGCCCCCACAACCCGGCCGGCCAGTCCGGGGGAGGTGCGCTGCCCGGCAGGCTCTCCGACGAACTGCGTGCCGAGCTGATCGCCTTCCGCCGGGATCTGCACATGCATCCCGAGCTGGGCAACCAGGAATTCCGCACCACCGCGGCCATCAAGGACCGGCTGGAGAAGGCCGGGCTGAAGCCGAAGGTCCTCGCCGTCGGGACCGGGCTCATGTGCGACGTGGGGGAGTGGGACGGGGTGACGCCCATGCTGGCGTTGCGGGCGGACATCGACGCGCTGCCGATCCCGGACACCAAGGCGGGCGTGCCCTACCGGTCCACCGTGCCCGACCGGGCGCACGCCTGCGGGCACGACGTGCACACCACCACCGTGCTCGGGGCGGGGCTCGTGCTCGCCGGTCTCGACCGGGAGGGGCTGCTGCCCCACGCCGTGCGGCTGATCTTCCAGCCCGCCGAGGAGGTCCTGCCCGGAGGCGCGGTCGACGCCATCGAGTCCGGGGTGCTGGAGGGTGTCGGGCGGATCATCGGGGTGCACTGCGACCCGAAGGTGGACGTCGGGCGGATCGGGCTGCGGATCGGGGCCATCACCTCGGCCTGCGACCGGCTGGAGGTCACGCTCGACGGGCCCGGCGGGCACACCGCCCGGCCGCACCTGACCACCGACCTGGTCACCGCCGCCGCCCGGATCGCCGTCGACGTGCCCGCGCTGCTCGCCCGCCGGGTCGACGCCCGCTCCGGGCTCGCGCTGACCTGGGGGCGGCTGGAGACCGGGCACGCCCCCAACGTCATCCCGCAGCACGCCGAGCTCTCCGGCACCGTCCGCTGCCTGGACCTGGACGCCTGGCGCGCGGCCCCCGACCTGGTGCACTCCGCCATCGACGAGGTGGCCGGAATGCACCGGGCCAAGACCGTGATCAACTACGTGCGCGGTGTGCCGCCCGTGGTGAACGACGCGGAGTCCATCGGCCTGCTGGACGCCGCGATGACCGAGCGCCGCGGATCGTATGCGATCGAGGACACCGAGCAGAGCCTGGGCGGCGAGGACTTCTCCTGGTACCTGGAGCGGGTGCCCGGCGCGATGGCCCGCCTCGGCGTCCGGACCCCGGGCGACACGCGCGGGCTCGACCTGCACCGCGGCAACTTCGACGTGGACGAGGAAGCCATCACCGTGGGGGTCGAGCTGTTCACCGCCGCGGCGCTGTTCGACGGGAACCGTTAGCGGAGCGTTGACACAGTCTTCGTGGGCCGTTCGTGGACCTACGGGAGGCCTTCTGTTCACGACGATCCGATAACGGCTTCCGTACGTGCTCTTATCTGACATCTACGCGCGTTACGATCGCCGCGAAACCAGCGCCGGAAGAGGCGCTTCGGTCAGGTTTGAAGGAGCCTTCCCTTGCGCCGGATCACCAGGATCACCACCGTGGGCATTGCGTCCGCGGCGCTCGCTCTCAGTGTCACCGCCTGTGGCGGAAAATCGTCGTCGGACGCCGGTTCCGACTCGGGCGGCGAAAAGGCCGCCATCGCCTACGACATCGGCGGCCGCGGCGACCAGTCGTTCAACGACGCCGCCTACGCCGGACTCGCCAAGGCGGAGAAGGAACTCGACGTCAAGGGCAGCGAGGCCGAGCCCTCCGACGGTGAGGGCGACGCGGACAAGGTCCAGCGCCTCACCGAGCTGGCCCGCTCCGGCAACAACCCGGTGATCGGCGTCGGCTTCGCCTACGCCCCCGCCATCAAGAAGGTCGCGCCGAAGTTCCCGAAGACCACTTTCGGCATCATCGACGACGCCTCGGTGACCGGCGACAACATCGCCAACATTGTCTTCAACGAGGAGCAGGGCTCCTACCTCGCCGGCGTCGCCGCCGCCAAGGTCACCAAGACGAAGACGATCGGCTTCATCGGCGGTGTCGAGACCCCGCTGATCAAGAAGTTCGAGGCGGGCTTCATCCAGGGCGCCAAGGACACCGACCCCGCGGTCAAGGTCCTCCCGCAGTACCTCACGCAGCCGCCGAACTTCGACGGCTTCTCCAAGCCCGACCTCGGCAAGGCCGCGGCCCAGGGCCAGCTCGACAAGAAGGCCGACGTGATCTACTCGGCCGCCGGTCTGGCCGGTTCCGGTGCCATCGAGGCCGCCTCCAAGGCGGGCAAGTGGAACATCGGCGTCGACTCCGACCAGTACCAGCAGAAGGGCCTCGCGGCCTACAAGGAGTCCATCCTGACCTCGGTCACCAAGGACGTCGAGGACTCGGTGTTCGACCTGATCAAGTCGGTCCAGGACGGCAAGCCGACCACCGGTGAGATCCGCTACGGCCTGGACAAGGACGGCGTCGGCCTGTCGATGTCCAACCCGGCGTTCACCAAGATGACGGACGTCATCGCGGCCGTCGACAAGGCCAAGCAGGACATCATCGGCGGCAAGATCACCGTCAAGACCGCTCCGTAAGCAGCACGGAGCCTCCTGCCGTACAGCTGGTTTCCTCAAGGCCCTGTCCGTCCCCGCCGGCCGCATCCGCGGTCGGCGGGGACGGACAGGGCCGCGAGTCCATTCCCGCCGTACGGACAGGCTCCACGCCGCGGAACGCCAACTTTCGCGGTCCCCCGCGGAACGCGAACGTTCGCGGCAGAAACGAATGAAGATCCGCCTCTCGCAGTGCTCTCCCACCCGGCCCGGACCGCGCGTCCGGACCGTGACGTGCACCTGTGTTTCACGATTCGGCAGCGCTACGCGTGTAGACAGCCCTCCGGCGCGATAACTTCACCCCCGCCCCCCAGAGCCCCCCAGCCCCTCCGCCCCCGCTCCTGTCCGGCCAAGGAGAGTGCGTCATCAACGCGTCCAGCAGCCCCCCTGCCGTGGAACTGCACGGCATCACCAAGCGCTTCCCCGGCGTCGTCGCCAACCACGACATCGACATCACGATCGCCAAGGGCACGGTCCATGCCCTCGTCGGTGAGAACGGCGCCGGCAAGTCCACCCTGATGAAGATCCTCTACGGCATGCAGAAGCCGGACGAGGGCACCATCGCGATCAACGGCGAGCAGGTCTCGTTCTCCAACCCGGGCGACGCCATCGAGCGGGGCATCGGCATGGTGCACCAGCACTTCATGCTCGCCGACAACTTCACCGTCCTGGAGAACGTCGTCCTGGGCGGCGAGAAGCTGTACGGCATCGGCTCCGGCGCCCGGAAGAAGATCAAGGAGATCTCCGACGCGTACGGTCTGGGCATCCGGCCCGACGCGCTCGTGGAGGACCTCGGGGTCGCCGACCGGCAGCGCGTGGAGATCCTCAAGGTCCTCTACCGGGGCGCCCGCATCCTGATCCTGGACGAGCCGACCGCGGTCCTCGTACCGCAGGAGGTCGACGCGCTCTTCGCCAACCTGCGCGAGCTCAAGGCCGAGGGCCTGACCGTCATCTTCATCTCGCACAAGCTCGGCGAGGTGCTCTCCGTCGCCGACGACATCACGGTGATCCGCCGCGGCACGACCGTGGGCACCGCCGATCCGGCGTCCACCACGACCAAGCAGCTCGCCGAACTGATGGTCGGCAGCGAGCTGCCCTCGCCGGAGACCCGCGAGTCCACCGTCACCGATGTGCCGATGCTGCGCGTGAAGGACCTGGCGCTCACGGTCACCGACCCCGACGGCACCGTCCGCGACGTGCTCGCCGGCATCGACCTCACCATTCACCAGGGCGAGGTCCTCGGCATCGCCGGGGTCGAGGGCAACGGGCAGACCGAGCTGATCGAGGCCCTGATCGGCATGCGCATCCCGGACGGCGGGGTGATCACCCTCGACCAGGACGACATCTCGCAGGTCCCCACCCGCAAGCGGCGCGAGGCCGGCATCGGGTACATCCCCGAGGACCGCCACCGCCACGGCGTCCTGCTGAACGCCCCGCTGTGGGAGAACCGCATCCTCGGCCACGTCACCGAGAAGCCCAACAGCCGCGGCTGGCTGCTGGACAACAAGGCGGCCCGCGCCGACACCGAGCGGATCGTGCGCGAGTACGACGTGCGCACCCCCGGCATCGAGGTCACCGCGGCCTCCCTCTCCGGCGGCAACCAGCAGAAGCTGATCGTCGGCCGCGAGATGAGCCACGCGCCCAAGCTCCTCATCGCCGCCCACCCCACCCGTGGCGTGGACGTCGGCGCGCAGGCGCAGATCTGGGACCAGATCCGCGAGGCCCGCCGCGAAGGGCTGGCCGTCCTGCTGATCTCGGCCGACCTGGACGAGCTGATCGGGCTCTCCGACACCCTGCGCGTCATGTACCGCGGCCGACTGGTCGCCGACGCCGACCCGGCCACCATCACCCCGGAGGAACTGGGCTCGGCCATGACCGGCGCCGCCACCGGGCACCTCGAAAGCCCGGAGGACGAGGCCCGATGAAGAAATTCGACAAGGACCGGCTGATCCTGGGCTTCGCCGGCCCGGTGCTCGCCCTGGTCGTCGCCCTCGCGCTGACGACCGCGGTGCTGCTCGCCTCCGGCCGGAACCCCTTCGAGCCGTACCGGATCATGTTCGAGTCGGCGAGCTACGTCGACGTACAGGTCCTGATCGTCAACCAGGCCGGTACGTACTACCTCGCCGCACTCGCCGTGGCCGTCGGCTTCCGGATGAACCTCTTCAACATCGGCGTCGACGGGCAGTACCGCCTCGCCGCCATGATGGCCGCGCTGGTCGGCGCGAGCGTCAGCCTGCCGGGGCCGCTGCACATCGCGCTCATCGTGATCGTCGCGATGCTGGTCGGCGCGTTCTGGTCGGGCATCGCGGGCTTCCTCAAGACCACCCGCGGGGTGAGCGAGGTCGTCTCGACGATCATGCTCAACTCGATCGCCACCGCCCTGGTCGCCTGGCTGATCCTGCCGAAGAACTTCGGCGAGCAGCCGGCCGGCTCCAACAACCTGACCACCGGTGAGATCGCCGAGTCCGGCTGGTTCCCGGGGCTGCCGATGGGCGACCAGGCAGGGGAGATCTACGGCTTCACGTTCGTCGCCGCGGGCTGCGGCCTCCTGTACTGGTTCGTGCTGAACCACACCCGGTTCGGCTTCGACCTGCGCGCCACCGGCGCCAGCGAGAGCGCCGCCCAGGCGTCCGGCGTGGACGCCAAGAAGATGATCCTCACCTCGATGCTGATCTCCGGTGCGGTCGCGGGCCTGGCCGGCATGCCGACGCTGCTCGGCGACACCCACACCTACAGCCTCGACTTCCCCACCGGTATCGGCTTCACCGGCATCACCATCGCGCTGCTGGGCCGCAACAACCCGCTCGGCATCGCCTTCAGCGCCCTGCTGATCGCCTTCCTGGACAAGTCGTCGGCCTCGCTCGACCAGTACGGGTACGAGAAGGAGATCGCCACGATCATGCAGGGCCTGATCGTGATCTCGGTCGTCGTCTCCTACGAGCTGGTCCGCCGGTACGGCATCCGCCGCCAGCAGCAGAAGGTCGGCGAGGAGCTCGCCGCCGGCCATGCCATCAAGACCGAGAAGGAGGCGGCCCTGTGAGCACGAGCAAAGCCACCGCCGCACGCGTCGCCCCCACCAAGGGCGGCGGCCGCCGCAAGCTCTCCCTGCCCGTCGTCCTCCTGATCATCGCGGGCGCGCTCGCCCTGGTCTCCCTGGTACGCCTCATCAGCGGCGCCAACGACGTCACCTCGGTCGGCCAGGTCGCCGGCGCCCTGGAACTGGCCGTCCCGATCGGCCTCGCCGGACTCGGCGGCCTGTGGGCCGAGCGCGCGGGCGTCGTCAACATCGGCCTCGAAGGCATGATGGTCCTGGGCACCTGGTTCGGCGCCTGGGCCGGTTTCCAGTGGGGCCCGTGGGTGGGCGTCCTCTTCGGGATCCTCGGCGGCTGCCTCGGCGGCCTGCTGCACGCGGTCATCACCGTCACCTTCGGCGTGAACCACATCGTCTCCGGTGTGGCCATCAACATCCTCGCCGTCGGCGTCACCCGCTACCTCTCCAACTTCGCCTTCGACGGCATCCAGGGCGGCTCCTCCAAGCAGTCCCCGCGCATCGATCAGATCGACAAGATCACGATCCCAGGACTCTCCGACTGGCTGCAGGACCTGCAACAACAGCACTGGTTCCTGATCTCCGACCTCGCGGGCATCCTCGGCGGCCTGGTCACCGGACTCTCCCTGCTGACCGTCGTCGCCCTGCTGCTGATCCCCGCCACCTGGTGGATCCTGTGGCGCACCCCGTTCGGACTGCGGCTGCGCTCCTGCGGCGAGTCCCCGGTGGCCGCCGAGACCCTCGGCGTCAACGTCTACAAGTACAAGTACATCGCCGTCACGATCTCCGGCGGTCTGGCGGGCCTGGGCGGCGCGTTCCTCGCGATCGTCGCCACCGGCATCTACCAGGAGGGCCAGACCGGCGGCCGCGGCTACATCGGCCTCGCCGCGATGATCTTCGGCAACTGGATGCCGGGCGGCATGGCGCTCGGCGCCGGACTCTTCGGCTTCACCGACAGCCTCAAGCTGCGCGGCGGCGCGGAGAACGTCCACGCGATGCTGCTCCTGCTGGCGATCCTGCTGGTCATCGCCGTGTTCTGGCAGCTGTACCGGAAGAAGTACGTCGCCGCGGTGATCTCGGCGGCCGTCTCGGCGCTGCTGTTCACCTGGTACCTCCTGACCGACCAGGTGCCGAGCCAGTTCGTCGACGCCGCCCCGTACGTCACGACGCTGCTGGTCCTCTCGCTCTCCGCGCAACGGCTGCGGATGCCCAAGGCGGACGGCGTGCCGTACCGCAAGGGCGAGGGCAAGTGACGCCGCCCGCCGCCGGAGGCCCGCCCGCCGAGGCGTTCGGCGAGGCCGACTGGGAGACCCTGCGGGCCGCGGCCCGGGACGCCATGTCCCGGGCGTACGCCCCCTACTCGGGCTTCCCGGTCGGTGTCGCCGCCCGCGTGGACGACGGCCGCACGATCACCGGATGCAACGTGGAGAACGCCAGCTACGGCCTCTCGCTCTGCGCCGAGTGCGGTCTGGTCTCCGCGCTCCACGCCACCGGCGGCGGCCGGCTGACCCACTTCACCTGCGTGGACGGCACCGGGGCGGTCCTGGTGCCGTGCGGCAGGTGCCGACAGCTGCTGTACGAGTTCGGCGGCCCGGAGCTGCTCCTGGAGACGCCGGACGGACGGCGCACGCTGGACCAGATGCTGCCCCAGGCCTTCGGCCCGCAGCACCTCGGCTGAACCTCGTATCTCCTGGCGGTGGCCCTTCCCTTTCCCGGAAGGGCCACCGCTCCTCTGCCCCTCTATGCGCGTAGAGTCATTTGGGACTCTTACTCTTGCGTACGCACCAGGCCGGAAGGATTCCCATGGACGCCATCTCCGTCATCCGCACCAAGCGGGACCGGGGCGAGCTGACCCCCGAGCAGATCGACTGGGTCATCGACGCCTACACCCGCGGCGAGGTCGCCGACGAGCAGATGTCCGCCCTCGCCATGGCGATCCTGCTCAACGGGATGAACCGCACCGAGATCGCCCGCTGGACCGCCGCGATGATCGCCTCCGGCGAGCGGATGAACTTTGACGCGCTGTCCCGCCCGACCACCGACAAGCACTCCACCGGCGGCGTCGGCGACAAGATCACCCTGCCGCTCGCCCCGCTGGTCGCCGCCTGCGGCGCGGCCGTGCCGCAGCTCAGCGGCCGGGGCCTCGGCCACACCGGCGGCACCCTGGACAAGCTGGAGTCCATCCCCGGCTGGCGGGCCCACCTCACAGGCGCGGAGATGCTCAGCGTCCTCGACGGCACCGGCGCGGTCATCTGCGCCGCCGGCGACGGCCTCGCCCCCGCCGACAAGAAGCTGTACGCGCTGCGCGACGTCACCGGCACCGTCGAGGCGATCCCTCTGATCGCCAGTTCGATCATGTCCAAGAAGATCGCCGAGGGCACCGGAGCGCTCGTCCTGGACGTCAAGGTCGGCTCGGGCGCCTTCATGAAGACCATCGAGGACGCCCGCGAACTGGCCTCCACCATGGTCGCGCTCGGCACCGACAGCGGGGTGCGCACGGTCGCGCTGCTCACCGACATGTCCACCCCGCTCGGCCTCACCGCGGGCAACGCGCTGGAGGTCCGCGAGTCCGTCGAGGTGCTGGCCGGCGGCGGCCCGAAGGACGTCATCGACCTGACCCTCGCCCTCGCCCGCGAGATGCTGGACGCCGCCGGGCTCAAGGACGCCGACCCGGAGAAGGCCCTCGCCGACGGCTCCGCCATGGACGTCTGGCGCCGGATGATCTCCGCCCAGGGCGGCGACCCGGACGCCACGCTCCCGACCGCCCGAGAGCAGCACGTGGTGACCGCACGCTCCTCCGGCGTACTGACCCGCCTGGACGCCTACGACGTCGGCGTCGCCGCCTGGCGCCTCGGCGCGGGCCGCGCGCGCAAGGAGGACCCGGTGCAGGCGGGCGCGGGCGTCGAGCTGCACGCGAAGCCCGGCGACACCGTCACCGAGGGCCAGCCCCTGATGACGCTGCACACGGACACCCCGGAGAAGTTCGACTACGCGCTGAAGGCGCTGCCCGAGGCGTACGACATCGCCCCGGCCGGCACGTCGTTCGCACCGCTGCCGGTGGTGCGGGAACGTATCGCCTGACCTGCGGTTTCCCCATATGGGTGAACGGGATCGGTGGACTGCCACCGGTCCCGTTCGGCATGCTGGACTCGGGCCTTGCGTCCGGATCAGGGTGGATCAGGGAGCGGGGTCCGGTGCGTGCAGCTGCAAGGCGGAGGATTGAGGCAGATGGGGTCTCCCCTGCTCGAGCGGAGCCGAGAGCTTGGGGAAGGAGCCATGGTGATTGACGACAACGCGGCAGATGCGCGTGCCGGGGCCCGCGAGCCCGCCCTGATCCGGACGCAAGGCCCCAGGTGACGTACCGATAGAGGAGACCGCCATGAGCGCACTCACCGTCGAACCCGTGCCGGGCCACGGCCAGGACTGGGACGACCTGGTCCGGATCTGGGAGGAGACGGACGCACCCGAGGGCTGCAAGGTGGAGATCATCGAGGAGATCGTCACCGTGTCGCCACCGCCGTCCAAGGACCACAACACCACCGCTGAGCTGCTCCAGCGCAGGCTCTACACCGTCATCCCGGAGCACTGGGGTGTCTACCAGACGCTCGGCCTCTCGTTGCCGGGGCGGGATGGCATCTATATCCCCGACCTCGTGGTCATGGAGCGAGCGCTGCTCGTCGGGACCGGTCACACCGTCCCCGCCGCCGAAGCCCGCCTCGTTGTCGAGATCACCTCCCGCGCCAACGCCAACCACGACCGCGTCAGCAAGGTCAACGGCTACGCCAAGGCCGGGGTGGAGCTCTTCCTGCTCCTTGACCCCTGGCACTCCGGCCGCCCGACCGCGACGCTGTACGGGGAGCCGGAGGGCGGTACGTACCGGGTCCTGGAAACGGTCGAGTACGGGCGGAAGCTGACCCTTCCCGAGCCGTTCGGGCTGGTCATCGACACCAGCGTCTTCCCCATCAGCTGACACGCGGACGGCCCGCCGCACGGAGAGGATCCGTGCGGCGGGCCGCCGTCATGCGAGCGTGAACTACCGGACGTATCGGGTCACTTGCCGAAGTACGCGCTGTAGATCTTCACCGACGAGGTGTTGCCCTTCTTGTCGGTGACCTTGGCGGAGAAGGAGATCGCCTTGCCCTTGGCCGGGTTCTTGACGGTGATCTTGCCCTTCTTGACGGTGACCTTCTTCCAGGTCTTGCCGCCGTCGTAACTGACGTACGTCTTCAGCGACTTCAGGTTCTTGCCCGCAGCTGCGCCGTGGACCTTCACCGGCACCGCGACGGTCTTGCCCGCCTTGACCCGGCCGTCGGCGCCCACGGCCGGGGTGAACCGGACGGTGGAGACGGGCAGCATCGTGAACGCGGTCTTCTTCGAGCGGAACGTCCAGGCCGCGTCCACCCGGGTGGAGAGGGGGTTGACCCTGGCGTTGTGCTGGACCGTGGTCGTCAGCTTGTAGTCTGCCGCGCCCGCCGGGACCCGGAAGGGCTCGCCGCCCACCGGGTCGCCGTTCTGGCCGAGCTTCTTGCCGTTGCGGTACAGGACGGTCTCGGCCGACGTGAACAGCATCTCGCCCGCGTTGCCCCGGCCGTCGGCCAGCAGCGGGAGGAAGCCGGTGATCTCGTTGCCGTCACGGACGATGCCGTAGTCCTTGTCCACCAGCGGGCCGAACACCGCCGTGTTCACGGACTTCGTGTACGTCTTGCCCGCCTTGTACGCCGCCTCCTTGCCGACCTGGTAGTTGGCCTCGTACGTCGGCCAGCCGTCCGCGTCGAGGGGGCCCTGCTGGTCGAAGTCGAAGCTCCAGGCCACCTTGTCCCCGGTGGAGACGTACAGCGTGCGGGTGCCGGGCAGCTTCTGGTCGATCGAGGTCGCCCAGCTGCCGCCCTGCGTGGGCAGGAGGGGGAAGGCGGTGATCGAACCCTTCTTCTTCGGCGCGGCCGAGCCCATGGTGATCTTCACCTTGGCCAGCTGCGCCGTGGTGAACTTCCGGTCGAAGCCGGTGGCGAGCTGCTTGACCGTGCCGCCGACCGCGATGTCGTACTCGGTCGACGCGCCCTTGCTCCAGGTGCCCGACCAGTGCTGGGCGAGCGAGCCGTCGGTGATCTTCGGGCCGGCGTGGAGCGTGCGGATGCCGGCCGGTGACTCCATCAGCCGGCCGAAGGAGACCGCGTCGTTCGCCTCCTCCACCCGGTAGTCCGGGGAGAACAGCTGAGCCTTCGCCTTCGCGTCCGGCACCGTGAGCTTCACCGGCTTCGCCTTGCGGGCGTCGAACGTCAGCGAGGTGTTCTTGGTGATCGCGACCTTGGGCTGCGCGATCCAGTCGGCGCCCTTGGTGACGTCGTCCGGGTCGTTGTAGACCGTGGAGTTGACCACGTACGTGCCCTTGGGCACCCGGATCTTCGCCGTGCCGTCGACGACCGGCGGGCTCAGGAACGGGTTGCCGGACTGCGCACCGAAGCGGAAGAGCGTGCTGTCCGCGTAGGCGGCCGGGCGGCCGTCCCGCCCGAGGTGCTTGACCGTGACGTCGTAGCTCTCCACCTCACGCTCGACCGCGGCGGCCGTGCGCACGGTCTGCCCGCCGCCGGTGGCCACCAGGTACGCGGAGTACGTGCCGTCGGCCGTGGAGCCGAGCCGGGTGTCGGCGGTCAGCGTCACCTCCGCCGTGCCGCCCGCCGGGACGGTGACCCGGTCCGCGCCGAGCGTGAAGAAGCCGGCCGGGGCGGGCTTGCCCGCGGGGCCGGTGCCCGTCGCCTTCAGATCGAGGGTGACGTCGCTCGTGCCGAGGTTGCGGTACGTGACCTTCTCGGTGGCCGGCTTGTCGTCGGTGTGCGGCCACTGCTGCACCCCGAAGCTCACCGAGACCGGGTCGGCGACCACGGTCTGGGCGATCGCCCGGTCCACCGCGATCCGGCCGGAACCCTGCTGGAACGGGTTGTACGCGCCGGGCTTCGTGGACGCGGTCAGCGCGCCCTTCAGCTCGGTATACGTCCAGTCGGGGTGCTGCTGCTTGAGCAGGGCGGCCGCGCCCGCGACGTGCGGGGTGGCCATCGACGTACCCGAGATCGTCGCGTAGCCGGCGGGGTTCTCGCCCACCTCCTTCGCGATCAGCGAGCCGGACGGGATGGCCGCCGTGGTGTCCACGCCGGGGGCCGTCACGTCGGGCTTGACCGCCCCGTCCCCGACCCGCGGGCCGCGGCTGGAGAAGTCCGCCAGCTTGTCCTGGTCGTCGACCGCGCCCACGGTGAGCGCGGCGTCCGCGCTGCCCGGCGAGCCCACCGTGCCCGCGCTGTTGCCCTCGTTGCCCGCGGCGATGGCGAACAGGACGCCCTTCTCGGCCGACAGCTTGTCGACCGCGGCCTCCAGCGGGTCCACCTCCGGGGTGTCCATCCCGCCGAGGCTCAGGTTGACGATGTCGGCGCCCTGGGCGACTGCCCACTCCATTCCGGCCAGGATGCCGGAGTCCTCGCCGTAGCCGTCGTCGTCGAGCACCTTGCCCGCGAGCAGCTTGGCGTCCGGGGCCACGCCCTTGAACTTGCCGCCCGACTTGGCGCCGGTGCCCGCCGCGATCGAGGCGACGTGCGTGCCGTGGCCGACCCGGTCCTTGGTGTCCTTGGCGGCGCTGAAGTTCTTCTCCGCGAGGATCTGGCCCTTGAGGTCGGGGTGGGTGGCGTCCGTCCCGGTGTCCAGGACCGCGATCTTGACGCCCTTGCCGGTGAACCCGGCCTTCCACGCCGCCGGGACGCCGATCTGCGGGATGCTCTTGTCGAGGCTCGCCCGGCGCACGCCGTCCAGCCAGACCCGGTCGATGCCGGCCGCGGTGGTGACCCGTTCACCGCTCGCGCGTCGGTCGGTGAGCGCCTTCCAGATGGCCGGCGCGTCGGCGGTCGGTGTGGTCACCGACTCGGCGTTCAGCGATTTCAGACTGCGTCCCACTTCTGTGGAGCCCGCGTCGCGGACCTGCGCCTTCGCGGCGGCCGCCTGCTCGCCCCGGTAGCCGACGATCAGCTTCAGACCGTCGCGCTGGGCCCGGAGGTTCTCCGGGCGGCTCAGCTCGGTGACGTCGAACAGCCGACGGTCGAGCTTGCCGGAGACGATCAGCCGATGGGCGTCCGCCGGAACGACGAGGGTGTGCCCCTTGGTGCTCATCCGCTGCACCGGGATGTTCTCCCGGCCCTTCGCGGGCCGGAAGGCGACCGGCTTGCCCTGGTCGTCGACGGTGACCCGGTCCCCCGTGACGAGGGTCAGTTGACGCAGCTCCCTGTCCTGGGAACGGTCCTGGGCCCGGGCGTCGGACGACGCCCTCGGATCCGGCTGGGCGACGGCGGACGAGGTCATGCCCGCCGCCAGCGCCACGGCCACGGCAGTGGCGACCGCCGGTATGCACGCGGTTCTCACGTGTCTGCGCAACTCTCCCCCTGGAGAACTCGATGGTTTCTCGGTCCCGCCGGTCCGCAGCGACGCAGGAACCACGGCTGCGGCCCGTCGGTTCACCGAACTAGAGGGAAGAATGGGGGAGTTGGTTTACGCGCAAGGCGCCAGGAGCTCACAGTTGTCGCAAAACGGCCCCTCCGTGGCGGGGTCGCACGGAGAGGGCCGATGAATTTCGCCCGCCGGTCCGGTCTGCCTGGTGTGGATACCGAGAATCCGATCGCCCTGACCGTGACCGGCCAGGTCGGCCGCGCCGTCGTGCCCGGCCTCTGCGCCGAGCTGGAACGCGCCCTCGCCGACCCGCGCGGGGCTGCCCTCGCCCCGGGCGCGGCGGTGGACTGCGATGTGGGCGGGGTGATCCGGCCTGATCTGACCCTGGTCGAGGCGGTGGCCCGCCTCGCGCTCGTCGCCCGCCGGTCCGGACGCACGTTGCGGCTGCTGCGCGTGCCCCCCGAACTCCGCTCGCTGCTGGACCTGGTGGGGCTGGCCGACGTGGTGGCCCTGGAGGAGGGCCCGGAGGGGCGGGTGCCCGACCCGCGCTGACGTCGGGCGCGCACGGGCCGGGCCCGTACCGTCTCCGGCCGCGCACCTACGTGCGTACGGCTGCCGGCGGAGGCCCGGCGCCCCGGCTGCGCCGACCCGGGGCCCGGCGCCCCGGGGTGCCGGGCCCGGCCACTGAGTGCTACGCGTCGGCCGGGAGCCGGTCGGCCCGGCCACTCACTCCTACGCGTCGGCCGGGAGCCGCTCGGCCAGGCCGAACAGCGGGAACCAGCGCGGGACGTCGAGGAAGCAGTGCATCCCGGTGATCGCCCCGTCCTGGATGTCGATGACCTGGACCGCCCACGGCACGAACCCGTCCCCGTCCTCGGCGGGCTTGTAGTGCGCGAAGCCGGGGGAGCCGTTGGCCAGGACGGGCACCAGCTTGGAGCCCGCGCACGACGCGCCGATGGAGGTCATGAACCCCGTGATGTCCCCGGTGCCGCGGAGCCACAGGTCGAACGGCGGCATCGTCATCACCGCGTCCTCGTGGAGCAGCGCGGTCAGGGCGGTCATGTCGTATCCCTCGAACGCCTTCACATAGCGCTCCAGGAGCTTCTGCTGCTCCTCGTCGAGGGGGTCCGCCACGTCGCCCGCCCGGCCCTCCGTCTCGGTCAGCGTGGCGCGGGCCCGCTGCAGGGCGCTGTTGACCGAGGCGACGGAGGTCTCCAGCAGCTCGGCCACCTCCGCGGCCTTCCAGGCGAGGACCTCGCGCAGGATCAGCACGGCCCGCTGCTTGGGCGGCAGGTGCTGGAGGGCGGCGACGAACGCCAGGCGCACCGACTCGCGCGCCACGGCCGCCTCCGCCGGGTCCTGGACCGAGGGCAGGATCCGGCCGTCGGGCATCGGCTCCAGCCAGACGTTCTCCGGGCGGGGGCTGAGCGCGGCCTGGGCGAGCGGTGTGGGGCCCGTCAGGTCGACGGGGCGGGCCCGCTTGTTGCCCGCGTTCAACATGTCCAGGCAGACGTTGGTGGCGATCCGGTAGAGCCAGGAGCGCAGCGAGGAGCGGCCCTCGAACTTGTCGAAGTTGCGCCAGGCCCGGACCAGGGTGTCCTGCACCGCGTCCTCGGCCTCGAAGGCGGATCCGAGCATCCGGTAGCAGTACCCCGTCAGCTCGATCCGGTGCCCTTCCAGGCGGCTGTCGATCCCGGCGGCGTCGGCGGCGCCCCCGGCGCCCGCCGCCGCTCCTGTGGCCGTCGTCGTGGTCAGATCGCTCATCGCTCCACCCCTGTCGCGCGCAGCCCGCGCTGTGGCATCCGTCACCCGGTACGTCGGAAGCTACCGCAGGCCACTGACAGTCGGGGCGGAAAGAGGACAAGGGGGCGCCCGGCGGCCGTGGCCGCGGCCACGATCCTCCCGGCACCCCTCAAGGTGTCCGCCGGTGCCGAGCGCGTCGCTCAGGTCCCGGGCTTGCGCCCGTACACGTACACGTCGTCGCCGTTCTTCAGCAGTTTCCAGTATGCCTTCGCGTCGGCGGGGCGCATGTTGACGCAGCCGCCGGAGCCCGGCGGGTTGTACATGGACTTGGTGACCGAGTGGAACGCCTGGCCGCCGTCGAAGAACTGGGAGTGCGGCATCCAGACCTTGTAGATGGTCGACCAGTGGTTGATGTTGCGCCAGTAGATCTTCTTGGACCCGGTCCGGGTCTCGACGCCGTTCCGGCCGGTCCGCACCGGCACCGGGCCGTACTTCAGCTTCGTGCCGTCCTGGATCCAGCTCAGCTGCCGCGTCAGGTCGACACAAGCGATGCGCCCCTTGTCGGTGGGGCACTTCTTCGCCTTGTTGGGGTTCTTCCCGGCCGCCTTCTGGGCGAGCATCGTGTTCATCGTGCGCCAGGTCAGCGGACCGGCGTAGCCGATGGTGGGGGTGATCCCGTGCTTCTTCTGGAACTTCTGGATCGCCTTGCAGTCGGCGGTCGACTGCTTGCCGTCCACGGGCCGCTTCAGGAACTTCTCGACCTGCTTCTGGTGCGGCCCCACCGACGTGGTGCAGGACGCCGCGTGGGCGGCGGTGCCGGTGCCCAGGACCAGGGCCGGAGCGGCCACCAGTCCGGCGACGGACAGGGCCACCCCTCGTCGCAGAGGTCTTCCGGATATCTTCGCCGTGACTCGCATGCGCGCCGACTCCCCTTCGCCCACAGTGCGTTGCTGGTTACGCATGGTAGACGTGCGAGGGGGTGCGGTGGTTGCGCGCCGGTACGTCTCGGTTGTGCTTCAGCGCGTGGCGGGGACGAGCGCCCGCCGCTCCGCGCGCGCCACCCGGGTCCCGTACAGGGTGATCGAGACGACCCCGATGACCGCGAGCAGCCCGAGCGCCACCGTCGCCGTCCAGCCCCCGGCGTGGAAGGCGACCGCGCCCAGCGTGCCGCCCACGCTGGAGCCCAGGTAGTACGCCGACTGGTAGAGCGCCGAGGCCTGTGCCCGGCCCGTCGTCGCGGTACGGCTCACCGACGACGAGGCGACCGCGTGCCCGGCGAAGAAGCCGGCCGTGATCAGCACCAGGCCCAGCAGTACGGCGGCCAGCTGGTCGGCCAGCGAGAGCAGCAGCCCGGCGGCCGTGGTGGAGACCGCCAGGTAGAGCGCGCCCCGGCGGCCGAGGCGGGCCACCAGACGTCCGGCGGCGGCGGAGGAGACCGTACCGACCAGGTAGACCAGGAAGATCGAGCCGATGACGCCCTGCGGCAGGCTGAACGGCTCCTCGACGAGCCGGTAGCCGATCACCGTGTAGACCGCGCCGAACACCGTCATGAACAGCGCGCCGATCGCGTACAGCCGGACCAGCAGCGGGTCCGCCAGATGCGTGGCGACGGTCTTCGCGAGGGCCTTCGGGTTCAGCGAACCGGGACGGAAGTTCCGGGCCTTCGGGATGAGGAAGTGGAACGCGACGGCGCACGCCAGCGCGAGCAGCCCGACCGCCGCCAGCGCGGCACGCCAGCCCCAGGCCTGGGCGACCCAGCCGGTGAGGATGCGCCCGCTCATACCGCCGATGCTGTTGCCCGCGACGAACAGTCCGATCGCGGCGATCAGCGCCTTGGGCCGCACCTCCTCCGCGAGATACGCCATCGCGGAGGCCGGGAGTCCGGCGAGCGCCGCACCCTGGACGGCGCGCAGCGCGATCAGCGCGCCCATCGAGGGGGCGAACGGCACCAGCAGTCCGACGAGCACCGCGACCGCCAGCGACGCCGTCATCATCTGCCGCCGCCCGAACCGCTCCGAGAGCGCGCTCAGCGGCAGCACGAACAGGGCCAGCGCCCCGGTCGCGGCCGAGACCGTCCAGCTCGCCTGTCCGGCGGTCGCGTCGAACGACGCGGAGAGCGCGGGCAGCAGCGCCTGGGTGGAGTAGAGGAGTGCGAAGGCCGCGACACCGGCGGCGAAGAGGGCGAGGCTCATCCGGCGGTAGCCGGGGCGGCCGGGCTCCAGACGCTCATGGGTGGCGGCGGAGGGCTCGGCGGTGGTGGTGACGGGGGACTGCGGGGCAGAGGCATCCACGACGATGGTGGATGCCCCGGTACTGGCAGGAGGCATACGTCGAAAGTAGAGCGAGACGTTTCATGCGTCCAATGCACAGAACTGCGATAATCAATCCCATGGCGCATGAACGCAGCTCAGGGCCTCGGCTGTCACCCAGCAGTTACGAAGAAGACATCCGGGCCGTGCTCGCGCCTCGCCTCGCGTACTTCGAGGCGGTCGCCCGGCACGAGCATGTGACCCGGGCCGCACAGGAGCTGGGCGTCCCGCAGTCCACGCTCTCGCGGGCCATGGTCCGGCTCGAAGCGGACCTGGGCGTCGCCCTGTTCGCCCGCAGGGGCCGCACCGTCTCGCTCACCCCGGCGGGCCGCACCTTCCTCGGCTCGGCGGAACGGGCCCTGGCCGAGGTGGAGAAGGCCGCCGACTCGGTCCGGGCGGACGCCGACCCGACGGCGGGCCGGGTCTCCTTCGGCTTCCTGCACACCATGGGCTCGGAGACCGTGCCCGCCCTGATCCGCGCCTTCCGGGTCGACCACCCCAAGGTCCGCTTCCAGCTCGTGCAGAACTACGGCGAGGCGATGATCGAACGGCTGCGCGCGGGCGGCCTCGACCTCTGCCTCACCTCACCCGTGCCCGACGCCCCCGACCTGGTCTCCCGCCGCCTCGACGAACAGCGGCTGCGCCTCGTGGTCCCCGACGACCACCGTCTGGCGTCCCGCCGGCGCATCCGTCTCGCGGAGGCCGCCGACGAAACGTTCGTCACCCTGGAGCCCGGTTACGGGCTGCGCCGGATCACCGACGACCTGTGCGCGGAGGCGGGCTTCACACCCCGGGTCGCCTTCGAGGGCGAGGAGGCGGAGACCCTGCGCGGGCTGGTCGCCGCCGGGCTCGGGGTGGCCCTGCTGCCGCCGCCCGCGGTCGCCCGCCCCGGCGTCGTCGAGCTGACGGTCACCTCGCCGCGCGCCGCCCGCGAGATCGGGGTCGCCTGGCTGGACGGCCACCCCGACACCCCGCCGGTCGCCGCCTTCAAACGCTTCCTGCTCTCGCGCCGCGGCCACCTGCTGCCGGACTGAGCGGACGCCCGGCGAGGCATGCGCTCAGTGCCGCAGCGACCGGCCGAACCCGGCGGCCAGCGGCATCCGCAGCCCCAGCGGCGGCGGCGCGGCGAGCGCGTCCGCGACCGGGCGGGCGTAGGACCGGGCGAAGAGCGAGCCACGCACGAAGTCGGCTGCCAGCGCCATCACTTCGGAGCGGTGCTGGCGCAACGCGTGGCCGTCGGAATGGACTTCGAAGCGGCAGGTGTCCCGGTTGGACTTCTTCGCCCGCTCGGCCAGCCGGTAGGACAGCTCCGGGTCGGTGCGCTCGTCGTTGGTGCCGTGCACGATCAGCACCCGTCGGCCCACCAGTTGCCTCACCGGCTCCGGTTCGGCCGACGCCTGCTCCGGCAGCCACGGGGCCAGCGCCAGGACCGAGGTGACCGCGCCGTGCCCGGCCGCCCGCAGCGCGGCCCGGCCGCCCGTCCCGTGGCCGGCCAGGCAGACCGGTACGTCGCCGTACCGGCGCTGGACCTCGTCGGCCGCCCACGCGGCGTCCTCGACGGGATGCGCGTCGTCCGCGTTCCAGCCCCGGCGGCGGTAGCGCAGCACGTGCACCGCGAGCCCGTCGCCCACCCCGGCGCGGGCCAGGGAACGGGCGAACGGCAGCTGTGCCGCGTACGACAGGGGGGAGGGGCGACGGTGCGAGTCGGCCCGGCCGCCCGGGAGCAGCAGAACCACGCCGCTGACCTCGTCCATCGTTCCGGCCGTCCGAACGGCCCGTCCCAGCCGGGCATCGGGCGAGGAGAGTGCGCTCTGTCCCATGACAGAACAGTGTCAGAAGGAGAGGTGTACTCCACCCGACTTCGCGGTCACTGTTACGCATCGACACCAGGCGCTCTACGCGCGTAGGCGCTAGAGTGCCAAGATGACGAGCCAGACCCCGAACGTCCCTGATTCCGACCAGATCCGGCGCGCCCCCAAGGTGCTGCTCCACGACCACCTCGACGGCGGCCTGCGGCCGGGCACCATCGTCGAGCTGGCCCGCGCGCAGGGTTACGACTCCCTCCCCGAGACCGAGGCCGACAAGCTCGGCGTCTGGTTCCGCGAGGCCGCCGACTCCGGTTCGCTGGAGCGCTACCTGGAGACGTTCGCCCACACCTGCGCCGTCATGCAGACCCGTGACGCGCTGTTCCGGGTGGCCGCCGAGTGCGCCGAGGACCTCGCCCAGGACGGCGTCGTCTACGCCGAGATCCGCTACGCCCCCGAGCAGCACCTGGAGGGCGGCCTGACCCTCGAAGAGGTCGTCGAGGCCGTCAACGAGGGCTTCCGCGAGGGCGAGCGCAACGCTCGCGCGAGCGGCCACCGCATCCGCGTCGGCGCCCTCCTCACCGCGATGCGGCACGCCGCCCGTGCGCTGGAGATCGCCGAACTCGCCAACGGCTACCGCGACCAGGGCGTCGTCGGGTTCGACATCGCGGGCGCCGAGGCCGGGTTCCCGCCCACCCGCCACCTCGACGCGTTCGAGTACCTCAAGCGCGAGAACAACCACTTCACGATCCACGCGGGCGAGGCCTTCGGCCTGCCGTCGATCTGGCAGGCGCTCCAGTGGTGCGGCGCCGACCGCCTCGGCCACGGAGTGCGGATCATCGACGACATCGAGACCGCCGAGGACGGCTCGGTCACCCTCGGCCGCCTCGCCTCCTACGTACGGGACAAGCGCATCCCGCTGGAGATGTGCCCGACCTCCAACCTCCAGACCGGCGCGGCCACCTCGTACGCCGAGCACCCGATCGGACTCCTGCGCAAGCTGCACTTCCGGATCACCGTGAACACGGACAACCGGCTGATGAGCGGCACGAGCATGACCGGGGAATTCGAGCGGCTGACCGAGGCCTTCGGATACACGCTCGACGACATGCAGTGGTTCACCGTCAATGCGATGAAATCAGCTTTCATTCCTTTCGATGAACGTCTCGCCATGATCAACGACGTTGTCAAGCCCGGATACGCGGAGCTGAAGTCCGAGTGGCTCTTCCGCCAGACCGCTGTGACCAGCGGTTCCGCGGCCTCCGCACGCTGAGGGACCCGATAGGTCAAAGGGCCGGGAAGGGGAAACCCGGCCCTTTTCCGCGTGTCGGGATGTTTGCGACAGGGGCAGCGGGATGGCTAGCGTGCAGAGCCGCTCACATCCCCTTCCCCAAGGATGAATTCTCCATGAAGAAGTCTGCTGCCAAGACTCTCGGTGTCGCCGCTCTCGGCGCCGCTTTCGCCGCTGCCGCCGCCGGCAGCGCCTCCGCCGCCCCCTCGCTGCCGCTGGAGGCCGCGGCCGGGGTGCTCCCCGTCTCGACGATGGCGCTCGACACCGTCGCCAAGTCGGCCCAGAACGCGCCGGTCCAGGAGACCGTCGGAAAGATCCTCGGCGGCGACGCCACCGACGCGGCCGCCCCGGTCACCGGCCTGCTCGGCGGACTGCCCACCAAGGGCCTCACCGCCAACGGGATCCCGCTCGGCGGCTGAGAGGCTTCCGGGCCACCCCGGCCCGCGCGCCGGGCCACCGGCGCCACCCGCACACGCCAGTGGGGCGCACACCCTGATCCAGGGTGTGCGCCCCACCGCGCGTATCCGCTCCCCGTGGTCCGGCGCGTCACCAGGCCGTCGCGGAGGAGGCGGACTTCTCCGACGGCAGCAGCGCCCACAGCGCCAGGTAGAGCAGGAACTGCGGGCCGGGAAGCAGGCAGGAGACGACGAAGATGACGCGCATCGTGTTGGCGGAGATGCCGAAGCGCCGGGCGAGACCCGCGCACACTCCGCCGATCATGCGGCCTTCGCGGGGGCGGACAAGTGCGGCCATGGTGGGCTCCTTCGCGAACCGTGGTGTGAGGAGCGGCCTCGTGCGCTCCCCGATGTATCCATGGTGCGCCGCGAAGGGGGACAAAGCATCGCTCTACGGGGCGAGACCGACCCCGGTAATCGTCGGGGTCGACCCCCCAGGGGCCTCGTCCCTGAGTCGGGTCTCCTGCCGGTAGTAGGGCAGGTCCCGTACCCCCGGCAGTCCCCGGCGGCGCAGCCGGGCCCGGCAGACCGGGACGACCAGCAGATGGGCCAGGACCACCCCGGTGGTGTTCAGCAGCAGCGAGTCGATGTCGACGACCTGACCGGGCACCCCGGTCTGGCCCAGCTCGATGGCGAGCGAGATCAGCGCGCCGGCGGCGACCGTACGCAGCAGTGACACCCAAGGGGAGACGAAGATCCGGCCCCCGGCCATCGGCAGCAGCACCCCCAGCGGGGCCAGCAGCAACACCGCCCCGCCGATCCGGCGGACCGCCTCCGCCGGTCCCAGCGCGAGGTCCGCCCTGATCCCGGCGAGCGGCTCGAAATTCGCCGCCGTGATCCAGGGAACGTCCAGCGGGCGCAGCGTCAGCCACCCGACGAACAGCAGATGCGCGACGAGGAGAGTGACCCCCGCCGCGCGGAAGTGGATGACGGTCTCGCCGTCCGAACTGTGACGCACGTCCACCAAGACGCCGCGACCGGCAGGATCGGTTCCGCGCCGCCGCGGACGCCCTCCCGGGCGGCTCGCCCGGGAGGGCCCGCGGACCGCCCGGAACCCGTGTCAGTCCAGCCGGACGGCGTCCGGCGTGGCCAGGTCGCCCGGCCGGGACTTCGTCTGCGAGGTGCACAGATAGCCGCGCGGCGGGTAGTCCCCGGGCCCGCCCAGGACCACCGAGCCGTCCCGGACCAGCGCCTCGCTCTCCGCGTACGTGCACACCAGCTGGGCCAGCGCCTCCGCCGACAGGTCCTCCGGCTGGCTGCTGAGCCGCACGGCCCCCGCCGGGTCGCCGTCCCGGGCCGGGGTCACCCGCAGCCCCGCCGGGACCGCGGTGGTGAACCCGGCCCGCCGCTCGTTCGCGGGCGGCGCCTGCTGGACCTCCTCCAGCAGCGCCCGGGCGACCACCAGGGGGTCGGTGCCGGTCGCGTCCGCCGCCACCGGACGTTCCGCGGTGACCAGCTGCGAGGTGCACACCAGATACACCGTGGTGCTCACGCTGTCCGGCGACCGGGTGGCGACGTCCGAGGAGGACAGCCGGCACGGCACCCGGGAGGGCGCGGGCCCCGCGTCCACCGGCACCGAGGTCGTACGGATCCCGCACCCGGAGACCAGCGCCGCGGCCGCCAGCACGGCCGCCAGCGAGGCTGCCGTACGCCGCCGGAGCGGGCCTCGCCGGTACGTGACATCGCCGCGCTTCACGTCTCCCCGTTCCCGTCCGGGGCGTTGGCCCCCGGTTCGCCGTGGTGCGCGAGCTTCTCGGCGTCGCGCGGCAGCCGCAGTTCGAAGACGGCACCGCCGTCCGGGGAGTTCGCCGCCGTGATGTCACCGCCGTGGATGTGCGCGTTCTCCATGGCGATGGAGAGGCCGAGCCCGCTGCCCTCCGACCGGGGGCGGGAGGCGCTGGCCTTGTAGAAACGGTCGAACACGTGCGGCAGCACCTCCTCGGGGATGCCCGGACCGTGGTCCCGTACCTCGATGACCAGCTCCTCGCCCTCGGTCCGCACCCGCACGCCCACCGGCGAACCCCCGTGCTTGAGGGCGTTGCCGATCAGGTTGGCCAGGATCACGTCCAGCCGGCGCGGATCGAGCCGGACCATCATGCCGCGCTCCGCGTCCAGGTCCACCGCGTCCAGCCAGGCCCGCGCGTCGATGCACGCGGTCACCTGGTCGGCGACGTCGACCGTGTCCAGCACCAGCCGGGCCGTGCCCGCGTCGAAGCGGGTCACCTCCATCAGGTTCTCCACCAGGTCGTTGAGCCGCCGGGTCTCGCTGACCACCAGGTGCACGGCGGGCGCGATCATCGGGTCGAGGGTGTCCGCCTCGTCCTCCAGCACCTCGGCCACCGCGGTGATCGCGGTCAGCGGGGTCCGCAGCTCGTGCGACATGTCGGCGACGAACCGGCGGCTCGCCTCCTCCCGCGCGCTCATGTCCGCGACCTTCTTCTCCAGAGAGCTCGCCGTCCTGTTGAACGTACGGGAGAGATCGGCGAGTTCGTCCGTGCCGGAGACCACGAGCCGGGTGTCGAGCTTGCCCTCACCGAGCTTGCGGGCCGCGTCGCCGAGCCGCTGCACCGGACGCAGCACCGTCGTCGCGGCGGCCTGCGCCAGCAGCGCCGAGCCGACCAGCGCGAGGGCGGTGGCGATCGCCAGCGACCAGGCCAGCGAGTTGAGGTCCTGCCGCTCCTGGTCGAGGGACTTGAGCATGTAGCCGGTCGGGCCGCCGCCGATGATCCGCGTACCGGCGACCAGATACGGCGTGCCGGCTATGCTCGTCCGCTGCCAGAACAGGTGGTACTCGTGCTCGTTGCTCGACGTCAGCGCCTGCTTGCGGGCCACCTGCTCCTGCAACGAGTCCGGCACGTCGGCCCGGGTGAAGCTGTCCAGGTCGGAGTAGCCCACGATCGGCTTGCCGCGCTCGCGTTCGGCCTCCAGCAGCACGCTGTAACCCGGGGAGCTGGACGCCATCTGACCGGCGGCCCGCTGGAGGTCGTCCTTGGTGGGACGTGTGGGCAGCTCCGCCGCGGTCTCCTGCATCTGCCGCCGGAAGTCGTCGAGCGCGGTGTCCTGCGTACGGGTCAGTACGGCCTCGCGGTTGAGCCAGTACGCGATCCCCGAAGCGGAGACCGCGGCCGTCAGCGCCACCAGCGCGAACACCACGACCAGGCGCAGCCGCAGACTGGTCCAGCGCAGACCGGCGCGCAGGGACCGCTTGGCGGTTTCGGTCACTGAGGCGAGTCCAGCCGGTAGCCCACGCCCCGCACCGTACGGATCAGGGTCGGCGAGGACGGCACGTCCTCCACCTTCGCGCGCAGCCGCTGCACGCAGGCGTCCACCAGACGGGAGTCGCCCAGGTAGTCGTGCTCCCACACCAGGCGCAGCAACTGCTGCCGGGACAGGGCCTGGCCGGGCCGGCGGCTCAGCTCCAGCAGGAGCCGCAGCTCGGTCGGTGTGAGCTGTAGATCCTCGCCGTCCTTGGTGACGGTCATGGCGGAGCGGTCGATCACCACGTTGCCGAAGGTCGCCGAGTCGGTCGACTCGCGCTCCCCCCGGCGCAGCACGGCACGGATCCGGGCGTCGAGGACGCGTCCCTGGACAGGTTTCACCACATAGTCGTCCGCGCCGGACTCCAGTCCCACCACGACGTCGATGTCGTCGCTGCGCGCGGTCAGCAGAATGATCGGCAGCTGGTCGGTGCGGCGGATACGCCGGCACACCTCGAAACCGTCGATCCCGGGCAGCATCACATCCAGCACGACCAGGTCGGGCCGCTGCTCGCGCAGCAGCTCCAGGCCGTCCTCTCCCGTCGCCGCGGTGGCCACACGGTGGCCCTGGCGTGACAACGAGAGTTCGAGGGCCGTGCGGATGGCGTCGTCGTCCTCGATCAGCAACAGGAAAGGCACGAACGTCATTCTGGCCCATGGTGGCGCTTCAGTTCGACCTGTGGCCCGGTCCGATTGTCCGGGCACGGCCCCGACCACCCCTGTGACAGGCCTGTGACAGTCGGGGGACAGCGCCATGAAACTGCCCCGGCAAGCTCTTGGTCAGCAGGGAACGAACGAACTCCACCGATAGGGGGCGCGAGATGAACGCACTGCACAGCACCAGCTCAAGCGCAGTAGTCACGCGTCTCCACGACGTCGGGCGGAGCACGGAGAAGTCCGGCGCCACGAATATACGGGGGTGTGTTCGGAGCGCCGGGCGTCAGCGCCAGACGGTGGCGGAGCAGGTGCGCGTGCCGTACATGACGGTGGTCGACGCGCCCAAGGGGGCGGCGAGCGCGTACGGGGAGGCCACGGGGGATCGCACGGCCCGGACGGGAGACGCGGACGCCGAAGCGGCGTTCACGGCCTACGTCCAGGAGCGACGGGCCTCCCTGTACGCGACCGCCTACCACCTGACCGGTGACCGGTTCGAGGCCGAGGACCTGCTGCAGAGCGCCCTCTTCTCGACCTACCGGGCGTGGGACCGGATCAGCGACAAGGCGGCGGTCGGCGGCTATCTGCGCCGCACCATGACCAATCTGCACATCAGCGCCTGGCGCAGGCGCAAGCTCAACGAATACCCGACCGAGGAGCTGCCGGAGACGGTGGGCGACACGGACGCGATGCGCGGCACGGAGCTGCGGGCGGTGCTGTGGCAGGCGCTCGCCCGGCTGCCCGAACTCCAGCGCACGATGCTGGTCCTGCGGTACTACGAGGGCCGCACCGACCCGGAGATCGCGTCGATCCTCGACATCAGTGTCGGCACGGTGAAGTCCAGCATCTGGCGCTCCCTGCGCCGGCTGCGCGAGGACGAGGTCCTCAGCTTCGGACGTGACGAGCAGGAGTCCTTCGGCGAGTTGGTGGCCTGAGGCTGGGCCCTCCGTCTCGGGGGAGGCGGGGGCCACGGGGGAAATACGGGGGAGTACGGGGGGAGCGGTAAAAGCGGGGACCGAGGGGGTTCGGGGGAACCACCACGGGGGAACGGCCCGTCGCTTCGGGGGAGGCGCGGGTCACGGGGGAGACACAGCGGGGTCGTACGGGCCGGGGGGTCCTGTACGGCCCCGCTTCTCCGCGCGTCCGGGCGGTTACGGCGCCGTCGTCCCCGGCCCCCGCGAACCAGGAAGTCAGCGACCGAGCACAGCCAGGACCCTCGGCTGCGCGGCCGCCCCACCGGCTGACCCCGGGCGCGCGTCCCTACTCCGGGACCCGGGCCCCCACGCCCGCCCTGCGGCACCGCCCGGCCGCCGCGGCGGCGAACCGCCCCAGCGCTTCCTCCTTGCCGCAGGGGAACGCCCCCAGGGCCGTCTGGCGGGCCACGATGCGGCGTTCGGCCCGCATCAGCCGCCAGCCCCGCCGCAGCAGGAACGGCACCGACTTGCGGCCCTCGCGCAGATCCCGCACCAACCGCCGCCGGAACGTGGTGGACGGGCGGCCGCGCAGGCACAGCGCGTCGGCCAGCAGGCCCAGTTCCTGGCAGCGCTCCACTATGTCCGCCGCGAAGATGCCCTCCGCCACGAACAGCGGTGACCGCTCGATGTGGAAGGCCTCGTGGTCCGTACGGGAGCTGGTGGCGATGTCGTACACCGGGACGTCCGTACGGCCGGAGCGGCACAGCTCGGCGATGGCGGCCACCGCCGCGTCCGCGTCCCAGGACCCGGCGGAGTCCCAGTCGATGTCCGTGGAGCCCGGCACCCGGGGCAGTGTCGGGTCGTCGTGCTCCTTGTAGAAATCGTCCAGGCGCAGCACCGGCAGGCCGGTGCGGGCGGCCAGGACGGACTTGCCGGAGCCGGAGGGGCCCGCGAGCAGGACGACGCGGGTCGGGATCGGTTGGGAACTCACAGAACAGAAGTGTGAGGCATTGAGCCGCGCAGGGGACCCCTCGGGTCTCCTGTTGGTATCCAGCATCACACCTCAACTACTCTGCGCGCACAGACGATTACCCGACCAGATCGATCAGGTGGAAAACATGGCACTTCATGCACGCAGGCCCGAACGTCGCGGCTTGCTGCGCGCCGGTCTGACCCTCACCGCGCTGGGAGCCGCCCTGGGAGCCGGCGCGGGCTCCGCGGGGGCCGTCCAGCTGCCCCCGGTCGCGGAGATCCCGGACCAGGGCGCCTCGGCCCTCCAGGCGGTCGGCGAGACGGCCGGACCGGCGGTGACCAGCGCGCTCGGGACCTCGCTGGCCAGCAGCGTCGCCCCGATCACCGACCTCCAACTGGACCCGCTGGCCAACACCGGGGTGGACCCCCTGGACAACGCCGTGGGCACCCAGATCGCGGACTTCAAGCCGCTGACCACGGCCGTCCTCACGGACCCGATCAGCAGCGGCGGCTCGCTGAGCGACCTGCCCGTCGTGGGGACGGTCACCGGGCTCGTCACCGGCTGACGCCCGGCGCGGACGGACGGCGGACGGGGCCGCCCCGGGGTGGGAGGGCGGCCCCGTCCGGGCATCGCGTGTCGGTCAGTACGAGGAGCCGGCGGCTCCCAGCGCGCCCGTCGGGTGCCACACCGTCTTGGTCTCCAGGAACGCCGTCAGGCGGTGCGTGCCGGGGGAGGCCGACCAGTCCGCGGAGTCCGCCGCGCCGTCCGCGTCGGCCGACCCGGGGCGCAGGACGCGCTTGAGGTTGTCCGCCGCCGCGATCTCCAGCTCCTTCGCCAGGGCGGCGTCCGCACCGGTGAGGTCGATCGCGTTGACGTCCTGGTGGGCGGCGAGCGGGGCCGCCAGCTCCGCCGTGACGCCCGACAGGATGTTGACCACGCCGCCGGGCACGTCCGAGGTGGCCAGCACCTCGCCCAGCGACAGCGCGGGCAGCGGGGCGTCGGCCGAGGCGACGACGACCGCCGTGTTGCCGGTCGCGATGACCGGGGCGATCACCGAGACCAGGCCGAGGAACGACGACTTCCCCGGTGCGAGGACCGCGACGACGCCCGTCGGCTCGGGGGTGGAGAGGTTGAAGAAGGGGCCCGCCACCGGGTTCGCCCCACCGGAGATCTGCCCGATCTTGTCGGTCCAGCCCGCGTACCAGACCCAGCGGTCGATCGCCGCGTCCACCACGGCCGCCGCCTTGGACTTCGACAGCCCCTCGGAGGCGGCCACCTCACGGACGAACTGGTCCTTGCGGCCCTCCAGCATCTCCGCGACGCGGTAGAGGACCTGACCGCGGTTGTACGCGGTCGCGCCCGACCAGCCGCCGAACGCCTTGCGCGCGGCCACGACCGCGTCGCGCGCGTCCTTGCGGGAGGACTGCGGCGCATTCGCCAGCCACTGGCCCTTGGAGTCGCTCACCTCGTACACCCGGCCGCTCTCGGAGCGGGGGAACTTGCCCCCGACGTACAGCTTGTAGGTCTTGAAGACGCCAAGTCGGTTGTTATCGGACATCGAGGTACGCCTCCAGGCCGTGGCGGCCGCCCTCGCGGCCGTAGCCCGACTCCTTGTAGCCGCCGAACGGCGACGTCGGGTCGAACTTGTTGAACGTGTTGGCCCAGACGACGCCCGCGCGGAGCTTGTTGGCCACCGCGAGGATGCGGGAGCCCTTCTCCGTCCAGATGCCGGCCGAGAGGCCGTACTGACTGTTGTTCGCCTTGGCGACCGCCTCGTCCGGGGTGCGGAAGGAGAGGACGGAGAGCACCGGGCCGAAGATCTCGTCACGGGCCACCGTGTGCGCCTGGGTGACGTTCGTGAAGAGCGTCGGGGCGAACCAGTAACCGGACGACGGCAGTTCGCAAGGGGCGCTCCAGCGCTCCGCGCCCTCCGCCTCGCCGGTCTCCACCAGGGCGGTGATCCGGGCGAGCTGCTCGGCGGAGTTGATCGCGCCGATGTCGGTGTTCTTGTCCAGCGGGTCACCCAGGCGCAGTGTGGACAGCCGGCGCTTCAGGGCGTCCAGCACCTCGTCCTGGACCGACTCCTGGACCAGCAGCCGGGAGCCCGCGCAGCAGACCTGGCCCTGGTTGAAGAAGATCCCGGTGACGATGCCCTCGACGGCCTGGTCGATCGGCGCGTCGTCGAAGACGATGTTCGCGCCCTTGCCGCCCAGCTCAAGGGTGACCTTCTTGTCCGTGCCCGCGACGGCGCGCGCGATGGCCTTGCCGACGGCGGTCGAGCCGGTGAAGGCGACCTTGTTCACGTCCGGGTGCGTCACGAGGGCCTCGCCCGCGTCCCCGTAACCGGTGAGGATGTTCACGACGCCCTTGGGCAGCCCGGCCTGGCGGCAGACGTCCGCGAAGAACAGGGCGCTGAGCGGAGTCGTCTCGGCGGGCTTCAGGACCACCGTGTTGCCCGTGGCGAGCGCCGGGGCGATCTTCCACGCGAGCATCAGCAGCGGGAAGTTCCACGGGATGACCTGACCGGCCACGCCCAGCGGACGGGGGTTCGCCCCGTACCCCGCGTGGTCCAGCTTGTCGGCCCAGCCCGCGTAGTAGAAGAAGTGCGCCGCGACCAGCGGGAGGTCCGCGTCGCGGGTCTCCTTGATCGGCTTGCCGTTGTCGAGGGTTTCGAGAACGGCGAGCTCGCGACTGCGCTCCTGGATGATCCGGGCGATCCGGAACAGGTACTTGGCGCGCTCGGAGCCGGGCAGCGCCGACCACTTCTCGAACGCCTTGCGGGCCGCCTGCACGGCCCGGTCCACGTCCGCCGCGCCGGCCCGCGCGACCTCGGAGAGGACTTCCTCGCTGCTCGGCGAGACGGTCTTGAAGACCTTGCCGTCGGCGGCCTCGGTGAACTCGCCGTCGATGAACAGCCCGTAGGAGGGCGCGATGTCGACGACGGCGCGGGACTCCGGCGCCGGTGCGTAATCGAATGCGGATGCCATGGCTATCAGTCCACCGTCACGTAATCGGGGCCGGAGTAACGGCCGGTGCTGAGCTTCTGGCGCTGCATCAGCAGGTCGTTGAGCAGGCTGGACGCACCGAACCTGAACCAGTGCGGGTCCAGCCAGTCCTCGCCCGCGGTCTCGTTCACCAGCACCAGGAACTTCACCGCGTCCTTGGTGGTGCGGATGCCGCCGGCCGGCTTCACGCCGATCTGCACGCCGGTCTGCGCACGGAAGTCGCGGACGGCCTCCAGCATGAGCAGCGTGTTGGCGGGGGTGGCGTTGACGGCCACCTTGCCGGTCGAGGTCTTGATGAAGTCGGCGCCCGCCAGCATCCCGATCCAGGAGGCCCGGCGGATGTTGTCGTACGTGGACAGCTCACCGGTCTCGAAGATCACCTTGAGGCGGGCGGTCCCGCACTCCGCCTTCACGGCGAGGATCTCCTCGTACACCTTCAGGAACCGGCCGGAGAGGAACGCCCCCCGGTCGATCACCATGTCGATCTCGTCGGCCCCGGCCGCCACGGCGTCGCGAACGTCCGCGAGCTTGACGTCGAGCGCGGCGCGGCCCGCCGGGAAGGCCGTCGCCACGGACGCCACCTTCACGCCGGAGCCGGCCAGCGCGGCGGCGGCGGTGGCCGCCATGTCGGGATAGACGCAGACCGCGGCGGTCCGGGGCGTCGTGCGGTCGGTCGGGTCGGGGTTGACGGCCTTGGCGGCGAGAGCCCGGACCTTGCCCGGGGTGTCCGCGCCTTCCAGCGTCGTCAGGTCGATCATCGAGATGGCGAGATCGATGGCGTACGCCTTGGCCGTCGTCTTGATCGAGCGGGTTCCGAGGGCGGCGGCGCGCGCTTCGAGGCCGACGGCGTCGACGCCGGGCAGCCCGAACAGGAAGCGGCGCAGCGCACTGTCGGACGCCGTCGCGTCGGAAAATGCGGGAGCAGTGGTGGGCATGGTCACCAGGGGAGCATATCTACGCGCGTAGCGACCTGTACAGGGGGCCGGACCGTCCGTGCGTCCCGCACCCCGCCCCCGCGGGCCCGGCTCCTCCGGGCCGTGCGGCCGTGCGGCCGTGCGGTGCGGCCGCTGGGCCCCCCTCCGCCCCCGTCAGGCAGAATCGGCCCCATGACGAGCCCCACACCTCCCGCGGAGCCGCCCCCCGCGACACGGACCTATCGTTCCGTCGCCGCACTGGTCTGCGGGTCGCTGCTGCTCCTGCTGGTCGCCTGGATGGCCGGGGACGCCATGATCCGGGGCGAGGGGCGGGTGCCCTGGCTGGCGGCGGCCGCGCTGCTCCTCGTGGTGCCGCTGGTCGTGGCGTTCACCCTGCGGCCCGCCGTCTTCGCGGACGACGAGCGCATCCGGGTCCGCAACCCGTTCCGGACGATCGAGCTGCCCTGGACCGAGGTCGCCGACGTACGGGCCTCGTACTCCTCCGAGCTGCTCGCCCAGGACGGCACGAAGTACCAGCTGTGGGCCGTCCCGGTCTCCCTGCGCGCCCGCAAGCGCGCGGCGCGCAGCGCGGCCCGCGCGGCGCACGACGACCCCTACGGCCGCACCTCCGTCAGCGCCGACGTCCGCGACTCCGCCGCGCGCACCGCATCCGCCGACCAGACGGTCCGCGATCTGCGGGACATCGCCGAGCGGGCCGGCGACACGACCGCCGAGGGCGCGGACCGCGGCTCCGTGCGCTGGGCGTACGAGGTGATCGCCCCGGCCGTCGCGGGGGCCGTCCTGCTCGTGGTGGTGGGGGCGCTCGGCTGAGAGGCCGAGGCGACTTCACGCCGAAGGGCCGGCCCCCTCCCCGGGGGTGCCGGCCCTTCGGCGTGAGAGCTGAGCGTCAGATGCCCGCCGCCGCAGCCAGGTCCCGCTTGATCCCGGCGAGCAGTTCGGCGCCCCGGGCCCGCGCGGCGGGCAGCCCGGCCGCGTCCGCCACCGGGACGACGACCTCCAGGTAGCACTTCAGCTTCGGCTCGGTGCCGCTCGGCCGGACGATCACCCGGGCGCCCTCCAGGTGGTAGCGCAGCCCGTCGGTGGGCGGCAGCCGGTCCGTGCCCCGCGCCAGGTCCTCGGCCGAGGTGACGGCGAGACCGGCCAGCGCGGTCGGCGGCTGCTCCCGGAGCCGGGCCATGGCGTCCGCGATGACCGAGAGGTCCTCCACCCGCACCGAGAGCTGGTCGGTGGCGTGCAGGCCGTGCGCGAGCGCCAGGTCGTCCAGCAGATCCAGGAGCGTACGGCCCTGCTCCTTGAGTACGGAGGCGAGCTCGGCGACGAGGAGGGCGGCGGTGATGCCGTCCTTGTCGCGGACGCCCTCGGGGTCGACGCAGTAGCCGAGCGCCTCCTCGTACCCGTACCGCAGACCGTCCACCCGGGCGATCCACTTGAAGCCGGTGAGCGTCTCCTCGTGACCGAGGCCCGCCTTCTCGGCGATCCGGCCGAGCAGCGACGACGACACGATCGACTCGGCGAACACGCCGCTCACGCCCCGCTCCACCAGGTGCGCGGCCAGCAGCGCGCCCACCTCGTCGCCGCGCAGCATCCGCCAGCCGCCCTCCGTGGCGGTGTCGGGCACGGCGACGGCGCAGCGGTCCGCGTCCGGGTCGTTGGCGATGACCAGGTCAGGCGCCGCCCGGCGCGCGGTGGCGAAGGCGAGATCCATCGCGCCGGGCTCCTCCGGGTTCGGGAAGGCCACGGTGGGGAACGCGGGGTCGGGCTCGGCCTGCTCGGCGACGAGGACCGGTGCCGGGAATCCGGCCCGCTCGAACGCGGCGGTCAGCACGGAGGTGCCGACGCCGTGCATCGCCGTGTAGACCGCGCGAGCCGTACGGGGGCTGCCGGGGGCCAGGACCGCGTCCGTACGGGCGAGGTAGGCGGCCAGCACCTCGTCGCCGAGGGTCTCCCAGCCGTCCTCGGGGCGCGCCACGCCCGCCAGCGGCCCCACCGCGTCGATGGCGGCGGCGATCTCGCCGTCGGCCGGAGGCACGATCTGCGAGCCGTCGCCGAGGTAGACCTTGTAGCCGTTGTCGCGCGGCGGGTTGTGGCTGGCGGTGACCTCGACCCCGGCGACCGCGCCCAGATGCCTTATGGCGTACGCCAGTACGGGGGTGGGGAGCGGGCGGGGCAGCACGGCGGCGCGCAGCCCGGCGCCCGTCATCACGGCCGCGGTGTCGCGCGCGAAGTCCTCCGACTTGTAGCGGGCGTCGTAGCCGATGACGACGAGGCCGCCCTCCTCGCCCTGGGCCTTCAGATACGCGGCCAGGCCCGCCGCCGCCCGGATCACCACGGACCGGTTCATCCGCATCGGCCCGGCTCCCAGCTCCCCGCGCAGCCCGGCGGTGCCGAACTGGAGCGTGCCCGCGAAGCGGGCGGCGAGCTCCTGGGCGTCGCCCGCCTCGATGATCGCGCCCAGCTCCGCGCGCGTCTCGGGGTCGGGGTCCTCGGCCAGCCAGGTCCTGGCCTGCGCGATGAGGTCGTGCTGCACGGGGTCCGCCTTTCGGGGGTGCGGGAGGGGGTGCGGGGGTGTGAGTGCGGGGGTGAGGGTGGGGCGGGGGTGGTGTGGGCGCTGCGCGGGCTGTTCCCCGCCCCGCCCCTTCCCGAAACCGGGGCTCCGCCCCGGACCCCGGTCCTCAAACGCCGGACGGGCTGAAGACGTATACGGGCTGGCCTGGAAACGTAGCCGGGCGGGCTGGAGACGTAGCCGGGCGGCCTGGAAACGCAGCCGCGCGGGTCGGTAAACGCCGGCCGGGCGCGCTGAGAACGCAGCCGCGCCGGCCGGCAAACGCCCGCCGGACCGGCTGCGTACAGCCCTAGACGCGGTCCAGCACCCTCGACAGCAGCGCGCCCATCCGGGTCGCCGAGTCGCGGCCGGCCTGGAGGACCTCCTCGTGGTTGAGGGGCTCTCCGGACAGGCCCGCCGCCAGGTTGGTGACGAGGGAGAGGCCGAGCACCTCCGCGCCCGCCTCGCGGGCCGCGATGGCCTCCAGGACCGTGGACATGCCCACCAGGTCGCCGCCCATGGCCCGGACCATGTTGATCTCGGCCGGGGTCTCGTAGTGCGGGCCGGGGAACTGCACGTAGACGCCCTCTTCGAGGGTGTCGTCGATCTCCTTGCACAGCGCGCGCAGGCGCGGGGAGTACAGGTCGGTCAGGTCGACGAAGTTGGCGCCGATGATCGGGGAGGCGGCCGTCAGGTTGATGTGGTCGCTGATCAGGACCGGCTGTCCCGGGCGCATGCCCTCGCGCAGCCCACCGCAGCCGTTCGTCAGGATGATGGTCCCGCAGCCCGCGGCCACCGCCGTACGGACCCCGTGGGCGACGGCGGCGACGCCCTGGCCCTCGTAGAAGTGCGTGCGGCCGAGGAAGACCAGGGCGCGCTTCTCGCCGATCCGGTACGAGCGGACCGTGCCGCCGTGACCCTCGACGGCGGGCGCCGGGAAACCGGGCAGATCGGTCACGGGGAACTCGGCCTCGGGGACGCCGAGTGCTTCGCCCGCGGGCGCCCAGCCGGAGCCCATGACCAGGGCGACGTCATGGGTCTCGGCGCCGGTCAGCTCGCGCAGGCGTGCGGCGGCCCCGGCGGCGGCTGCCTGCGGGTCGCCCTGGATGTTGTCCGGAATAACAGATGCGTTCACGCGGACGAGCGTAACCGCTGAATCCCTACGCGCGTAGATGTACGGGCGCAGAGGCACGTCACGCGTCTTTGTGCTTTTGCACGAACACGGTGCGACCGGGCCCCGGTCCGCCCTGGTCAGCAGGGGCGCTTGCGCAGTTCCATCACGTAGTCGTGCGGCGCGCCGGCGGACTCCGCGGCATCCGCGATCTCGCCGAGATAGCGCGCCGAGGGCAGCCCGCCCTCGTAGCCGTTCAGCACGTACATCCAGGCCGGCTCCTCGCCGTCCAGGGTGTGCACCCGCACCCGCATCCGCCGGTAGATGTCGAGTCCGACGCCCTCCCAGCGGTCCATCGAGTCCTCGTCCATCGGCGCCAGGTCGTACAGCGCGACGAAGACCTGGGAGCGCGGCGCCTCCACCACGGTGGCCAGCGCCCCCTCCCAGCCCATCTGCTCCCCGCCGAAGGTCAGCCGCCAGCCGTTGAGCCAGCCGGTGCTGCGCATCGGGGAATGCGGAGCGCGGCGGGTCATGAGCCGCGCGTCGAGGTTGCCGGCGTACGCGGCGTAGAGCGACATGGGACCGAGGGTACGGGAGGTGGGCGCGGGAGCGGCGGTTCCTGTGACGAAGGCCCCGGTCGGGGGAGTGCGGGACGGCGCGCACCCGGTGTGCGGGCAGCTCGTTCCCGTGCGGCAAACGCCCTCTTTCCCGTATGGAGGGCCCCGGGGCGAAGCGCTTTGGCGCGTGCGGGACAATGGAGTACGTACTGCATTCCCCCGGGGCGATCCCCCGGACCCCCGGCCGGGGCGGCAGACGGCCGCGGGTTACACAACGCGAGGCGGACTTTTCGTGACCCGGATCGTGATCATCGGCGGCGGCCCCGGCGGCTACGAGGCAGCCCTGGTGGGCGCCCAGCTCGGCGCGGAGGTGACCGTCGTCGACTGCGACGGTCTGGGTGGGGCCTCGGTCCTCACCGACTGCGTGCCCTCGAAGACCCTGATCGCCACGGCCGAGGTGATGACCACCTTCGACTCCTCGTACGAGGAGCTGGGCATCATCGTCGCCGACGACACCCCGCACGTGGAGCAGGCCGCCCGGGTCGTCGGCGTGGACCTCGGCAAGGTCAACCGCCGGGTCAAGCGCCTCGCGCTCGCCCAGTCCCACGACATCACCGCCTCCGTCACCCGGGCCGGCGCCCGCGTGATGCGCGGCCGGGGCCGGCTCGACGGGCTCCAGGCCGCCGACGGGTCCCGCCAGGTCGTCGTCACCGCCGCCGACGGCACCGAGGAGCGGCTCACCGCCGACGCCGTGCTGATAGCGACCGGCGGCCACCCCCGGGAGATCCCGGACGCGCAGCCCGACGGCGAGCGCATCCTGAACTGGACCCAGGTCTACGACCTCGACGAGCTTCCCGAGGAGCTCATCGTCGTCGGATCCGGCGTCACCGGCGCCGAGTTCGCCGGGGCCTACCAGGCGCTCGGCTCGCGCGTCACCCTCGTCTCCTCCCGCGACCGGGTGCTGCCCGGCGAGGACCCGGACGCCGCTGCCGTCCTGGAGGACGTCTTCCGCCGCCGCGGGATGAACGTCATGGCCCGCTCCCGCGCCCAGTCCGCCAAGCGCGTCGGCGACCGGGTCGAGGTGACCCTGGCCGACGGCCGGGTCATCACCGGCTCGCACTGCCTGATGGCGGTCGGCGCGATCCCGAACACCGCGGGCATGGGTCTGGAGGAGGCCGGCGTACGGCTCAAGGACTCCGGGCACGTCCTCACCGACCGGGTCTCGCGCACCAGCGCCCCCGGCGTCTACGCGGCCGGCGACGTCACCGGGATCTTCGCGCTGGCCTCGGTCGCCGCGATGCAGGGCCGCATCGCGATGTACCACTTCCTGGGCGACGCGGTCGCCCCGCTGAATCTCAAGGCCGTCTCCGCCAACGTCTTCACCGACCCGGAGATCGCCACCGTCGGCTACAGCCAGGCCGAGGTCGACGCGGGCAAGATCGAGGCCCGGGTGGTGAAGCTGCCGCTGCTGCGCAACCCGCGCGCCAAGATGCAGGGCATCCGCGACGGCTTCGTCAAGATCTTCTGCCGTCCCGGTACGGGGATCGTGGTCGGCGGCTGCGTGGTCGCGCCGCGCGCCAGCGAACTGATCCACCCCATCTCGATCGCGGTCGACAACAACCTGACGGTGGAACAGATCGCAAACGCATTCACCGTGTACCCGTCCCTGTCCGGATCGATCGCCGAAGTGGCCCGGCAGCTGCACACCCGCAAGCTCACGGGTGAGGGCTGAGAGCCCGGGAGGCACGGCATTTCCGGCATCTCGCCGCAACTGGGCGGCAGTCCGGACGGCGCGGCGACCGCCTGACGATCACCGCCGAACAGCAAAGGGGTCTCCTATACCACTTGGAGGCCCCTTTGAAGTACAACTTCTGTTATTCGGCGCAAACTGCTGAAAACTCACCGACGGTCAGGTTACTGTCAGTTCCGTGTTCGCTGCAGAACGTCGTCAGTTGATCCTCGAAATGGTGCGTGCCAACGGGGCGGTATCGCTCCGTGAGCTCGCCCGCGTCGTCCAGACCTCCGAAGTGACCGTACGGCGGGACGTGCGGGCACTGGAGGCAGAAGGACTCCTCGACCGCCGGCACGGCGGTGCGGTCTTGCCGGGCGGTTTTACGCGGGAGTCCGGCTTTCCGCAGAAATCCCATCTCTCCACCGCGGAGAAGACTGCCATCGCCGACCTGGCCGCTGGCCTCGTCGGCGAGGGCGAGGCCATTGTGGTCGGCGCCGGCACGACCACGCAGGAGCTGGCCCGTCGGCTCGCGCGGGTCCCGGGTCTGACCGTCGTCACCAACTCCCTGCTGGTGGCCCAGGCGTTGGCCCATGCCAACCGGGTCGAAGTCGTCATGACCGGCGGCACCCTGCGCGGGAGCAACTACGCGCTGGTGGGCAGCGGGGCCGAGCAGTCCCTCCAGGGGCTGCGGGTCTCCCGGGCCTTCATCTCGGGGAGCGGCCTCACGGCGGAGCGTGGCCTGTCCACCTCCAACATGCTCTCGGCCAGCGTCGACCGGGCTCTCGTGCAGGCCGCCGCGGAGGTGGTCGTCCTGGCGGACCACACCAAGCTCGGCTCGGACACCATGTTCCAGACGGTGCCCACGGAGCTGATCACCCGCCTGGTGACGGACGAGCCCCCGCTCCACGACGAGCGGGCCGCCGCCGAGCTCCAGTCCCTGGCGGACCAGGGCGTGGAGATCACGGTGGCCGGTCCGGAGGCGGACGCGTCCGGCGGGGGCAGCCCCCCACCGGGGCGTCAGCCCCGGCGGGACATGCCGCTGCCCGGTCAGCGGCGCACGCAGAACGGCGGTCTCGGGCCGCAGCTCCGCAGCGCTTCCGCGCTGGCGGACGTTCCAGGGGAGCGGGCGCGGGTCGCGGACCTGCGGCGGCGTTAGGCCCTGTCGTCGAACTCCCGTCGTCGCCTGGAGGGCGGCCCTGCGGGGTCAGGTGCGTGCTCTCGGCGTGCCGGGCTCACGTCCTCGTACTGGACGTACTCGGGCGTGTGCCCGGTGCGGCGAGAGTGCGTGCATGGCGCCGCGGGGCAGACGGGAGTTTGACGACAGGGCCTAGGCCCGGGTCGGGGGCGCTGCCCCCGAACCCCCGCTCCCCAAACGCCGGAGAGGCTGGATCTGCCGCCGCAGGAGCCCGCTACTTCAGCCCGCGCAGCGTCAGCCGCAGCAGCCGCTCCGCCAACTCCGGGTCGTCGGGCGACTGCTCGGCCGCCAGCGCGATCGCGTTGGTGAGCTGGAGCAGATCGTCGATCGAGACGTCCGCCCGCACCGACCCGCTCTCCTGGGCCCGGCGCAGCAGGCCCGCGCCCGCCTCCCGGAGCGGCAGGTGGCACTGGACGAGCGCCGAACTCCCGTTGTGGGAGGCGGACATCAGACCGTGGGCCAGGCCTCGGTACTCACCCGCATGAGTGACGATCGCGCCCAGCCAGTCCACCAGCGCCCGGCACGGGGCTTCCGCCGCCGCCAGCTCCCGGGAGCGGTCCAGGAGCGAGCTCAGGGCGTCCTGGAAGACCGCGTTCATCAGGGCGTCCCGGTTCGGGAAGTGCCGGTAGAGGGTGCCGATGCCCACCCCCGCCCGGCGGGCGACGTCCTCCAGCGACGCGTCCGTGCCGTGCTCGGCGAAGGCCCTGCGAGCCTCGCCCACCAGCCGGTCGTGGTTCCGGCGCGCGTCCGCGCGCATCGGCCGGACCGGCGGTTGTGCCGTGCTCGTCCCCATCGGGATCGCCCCTGCCATGGCTTCAGCCCCTCCCCAGGTCCTCGGACCTCGGACCTTCTGTGGGTTCCAGGATGCCACTGCGACGCAGGGGCCCGGCCCGCGTCATCACGACGTGGACCGGGCCCCTGCGGAGCGTGCCGGGCGGTCAGTCCTTGATCTCGCAGATCAGGGCGCCGGAGGTGACCGAGGCGCCGACCTCGGCGCTGAGCCCCTTGACAGTGCCGGAGCGGTGCGCGTTGAGCGGCTGCTCCATCTTCATGGCCTCCAGGACGACGACGAGGTCGCCCTCCTTGACCTCCTGGCCCTCCTCCACCGCGATCTTGACGATGGTGCCCTGCATGGGCGAGGCGAGGCTGTCGCCCGAGGCGGCGGAGCCGGCCTTCTTCGCGGCGCGGCGCTTGGGCTTCGCGCCGGCGGCGAGGCCGGTGCGGGCCAGCGACATGCCCAGCGAGGACGGCAGCGACACCTCCAGGCGCTTGCCGCCGACCTCGACGACGACGGTCTCCCGGCCGGCCTCGTCGTCCGTGTCCGTCTCGGCCGGGGCGGTGAAGGGCTTGATGTCGTTGACGAACTCGGTCTCGATCCACCGGGTGTGGATGGTGAACGGGTCCGCGGTGAAGGCGGGGTCCGCGACGACGGCACGGTGGAAGGGGATGGCGGTGGCCATGCCCTCGACGGTGAACTCGGCGAGCGCGCGGGCGGCGCGCTGGAGCGCCTGCTCGCGGGTCGCGCCGGTCACGATGAGCTTGGCGAGGAGGGAGTCCCAGGCCGGGCCGATGACCGAGCCGGACTCGACGCCCGCGTCGAGGCGGACGCCGGGGCCGGTCGGCGGGGCGAAGGTGGTGACGGTGCCGGGGGCCGGCAGGAAGCCGCGGCCCGGGTCCTCGCCGTTGATACGGAACTCGAAGGAGTGACCGCGCACGGCGGGGTCGCCGTAGCCGAGCTCCTCGCCGTCGGCGATGCGGAACATCTCGCGTACGAGGTCGATGCCCGTGACCTCTTCGGTGACGGGGTGCTCGACCTGGAGACGGGTGTTGACCTCCAGGAAGGAGATCGTGCCGTCGACGCCGACGAGGAACTCGACCGTCCCGGCGCCGACGTAGCCGGCCTCCTTCAGGATGGCCTTGGACGCCGCGTACAGCTCGTCGTTCTGCGCCTGGCTCAGGAACGGGGCCGGGGCCTCCTCCACGAGCTTCTGGTGGCGGCGCTGGAGCGAGCAGTCACGGGTGGAGACGACGACCACGTTGCCGTGGGTGTCGGCCAGGCACTGGGTCTCCACGTGGCGGGGCTTGTCGAGGTAGCGCTCGACGAAGCACTCGCCCCGGCCGAACGCCGCGACGGCCTCGCGGACGGCGGAGTCGTACAGCTCCGGGATCTCCTCCAGGGTGCGGGCCACCTTCAGGCCGCGACCGCCGCCGCCGAAGGCGGCCTTGATCGCGATGGGCAGTCCGTTCTGCTCGGCGAACGTGACGACCTCGTCGGACCCGGAGACCGGGTCCGGGGTGCCGGCCACCAGCGGGGCCCCCGCGCGCTGGGCGATGTGCCGGGCGGCGACCTTGTCGCCCAGGTCACGGATGGCCTGCGGCGGCGGGCCGATCCAGGTCAGCCCCGCGTCCAGGACGGCCTGGGCGAACTCCGCGTTCTCCGACAGGAATCCGTACCCGGGGTGGATCGCGTCCGCCTCCGAGTCCTTGGCGGCCTGCAGCACCTTGGCCATGTCCAGATAGCTGGCGGCCGGGGTGTCACCGCCCAGGGCGAACGCCTCGTCTGCGGCCCGGACATGCAGCGCGTCCCGGTCCGGCTCGGCGTAGACCGCGACGCTCGCGATCCCCGCGTCCCGGCACGCCCGAGCAACGCGGACAGCGATTTCGCCACGGTTGGCGATGAGCACCTTGCGCACGATGACTCCCTCCTCGAAACAAGCTGAGTTTAGGGACTACCGACACGGCTGTACGACCCGTCCCCATTGGTGAGCTTGCCCACACGGAGTGTGATCCGAGGCTTGCCCCAGTAGTGGAATCCCTTGTGGCACCACGGTACGCCGCGATCCTCAACCGCACAGTAACCAGCCGGTGTGGTGCAGGTCTCTGTCTTTAGGGTCAACGCCTCGCAGCATTTCTTTGTGGGGTCCCTACGAACGGTCGAAGGATTCTTTGCCCGGCGCACGGGCCTGTCCGACCCCTTGTCCGAACGAATACCCATGAGTAGGGTCCGCGCTACGCACGTACCGTAGGTAACAGGGGGTGGATCGGTCATGCGCAGACCGGTGGCGATCGTGACCGCGCTCGTACTGTTCGGTGAGGCGGTGGGCATCGTGCTCATCAACGCCGTCCTGGCCACGGTCGCCGAGAACCAGAACATGTCGCTCGCCGGCCTGGACCCGGACGCCATGTCCACCGGCACCTGGGTGATGGGGGTCGTCTCCGGCCTGCTGCTGGTCCTGTGCGGGCTGATCGCCCTGCTGGCCGGGGCCCGCGACCGCGCCCCGGGGCGCTTCGGACGCGTCGCCCTGATCGGCTGCGCGGTCGTGCACGGCGTCCTCGGCGCGGTCACCGTCGGCCTGGTGGGCTGGAGCGCCTTCGCGTTCATGATGCTCGTGCTGGCCCTGCTGGTGCTCACCCTGCTGGCGTACGGGCCCGAGACCCGGGCCGAGGAGGACGGCGTGAGCGACGGGGCGGGCCCGGCGGCCCGGACGGCCTAGGGGTGTTTTCGGCGGGACCGCCGCGGGCCCCCAGCTCCGTGACGGATCACGCCCCCAGCTCCGTGACGCCGTGACGGATCAGGCCCGCAGCTCCGGGACGCCGTGACGGATCAGACCCACAGCTCCGTGACGGAGACGTCCAGCTCGCCCAGCAGTCGGCGCAGCAGCGGCAGCGAGAGCCCGATGACATTGCCGTGATCGCCCTCGATGGAGTCGACGAACGGCGCCGAGCGGCCGTCCAGGGTGAACGCCCCCGCGACGTGGAGCGGTTCGCCCGAGGCCACGTAGGCGGCGACCTCGGCGTCGCTCGGCTCGCCGAACCGTACGACCGTGGATCCCGTCGCCGAGGCCGTACGGCCCGAGGCGGTGTCGATCACGCTGTGCCCGGTCCGCAGGACGCCCGACCGGCCGCGCATCGACTTCCAGCGGGCGGTGGCCTCCTCGGCGTCGGCCGGCTTGCCCAGCGCCTCGCCGTCCAGCTCCAGCACCGAGTCGCAGCCGATGACCAGGGCGCCCGCCGCCTCGGCGCGCTCCGCGACGGCCGCCGCCTTGGCCCGGGCCAGGACGAGCGCCAGCTCGGCGGGGGTCGGTGCGCTCAGGGCGTCCTCGTCCACCCCGCTGACGATCACCTCGGGAGCGAATCCTGCCTGCCGCAGCAGACCGAGACGGGCGGGGGAGGCGGAGGCGAGCACGAGACGGCGCTGATCAGTCATGCGGGCCATCGTAGAAGGGCCCGCGGGGGACGGGCGGCCACGGCCCCGGCTCTCGGAGGGCGACGGGCGGCCGGGACCCGGGCGGACGCGACCCCGCCCACGCCGCTCTCTCAGCGGATGCCGAGGACGAACATCGCCACCAGCATCGCCAGCGCCAGCAGGACGCCCGCTCTGCGCATCATGGCCTGGGCGTCGCGCAGTTCCTTCGGAGGCTTGTTCTCGGGGTCGGACCACAGCATGCTCCCGATCCTGCTGCGCCGCCCGCCCCTACGCCTGAGTACGGGTACTCAAAGCCGCCCCCGCGCCGGCGGGGGCGGCTTCGCGCGCTCAGGCCGGCCAGTACGTCCGGGCCCAGGCCCGGGGGCCCGGACGCGGGCTGCCGCCGCGGGCGATGCGCCCCGGGTCGGACCACTGCTCGGGCGGCAGCGGAGCGCCGGACGAGACGGCGGACGCCGCCGCGGCGCGCGCCCGGACCACCGCCAGAGCGGCGGCCAGCTCCTCCGGGGTCGGGTTGCCCCGTACGACCTTGATCATGGGCAGGCCTTTCTGGGAACGGGCGAACGGGCGAACGTACGGCTGCGGCTAGAGCGGGATGTTGCCGTGCTTCTTCGGAGGCAGTGACTCCCGCTTCGTCCGCAGCTGACGCAGTCCCTTGACGATGTGGGCCCGGGTGTCGGACGGCATGACGACCGCGTCGACGTAGCCGCGCTCGGCCGCCACGTACGGGTTGAGCAGCGCGTTCTCGTAGTCCGTCATCAGCTCGGCCCGCGTCGCGTCCGGGTCGTCGGCGGCCGCGATGGTGCGGCGGTGCAGGATGTTCACCGCGCCCTGGGCGCCCATGACGGCGATCTGGGCGGTCGGCCAGGCGAGGTTCAGGTCGGCGCCCAGGTGCTTGGAGCCCATCACGTCGTACGCGCCGCCGAACGCCTTGCGGGTGATGACGGTGATCAGCGGGACCGTCGCCTCCGCGTAGGCGTAGATCAGCTTCGCGCCGCGCCGGATGATGCCGCCGTACTCCTGGTCCACGCCCGGCAGGAAGCCCGGCACGTCCACGAAGGTGATGACGGGGACGTTGAACGCGTCGCACGTGCGGACGAAGCGGGCTGCCTTCTCGCTGGCGTTGATGTCCAGGCAGCCGGCGAACTGCATCGGCTGGTTGGCGACGATGCCGACCGGGTGGCCCTCGACCCGGCCGAAGCCGGTGATGATGTTCGGCGCGAACAGGGCCTGGGTCTCCAGGAACTCGCCGTCGTCCAGCACGTGCTCGATCGCGGTGTGCATGTCGTACGGCTGGTTCGCCGAGTCCGGGATGAGCGTGTCCAGCTCGCGGTCCTCGTCGGTGGTGGCGAGGTCCGCCTCCTCCGGGAAGACCGGGGCCTCGGAGAGGTTGTTCGACGGGAGGTAGGACAGCAGCGACTTGACGTACTCGATGGCGTCCTTCTCGTCGCCCGCCATGTGGTGCGCCACCCCGGAGGTGGTGTTGTGCGTACGGGCGCCGCCCAGCTCCTCGAAGCCGACGTCCTCGCCGGTGACCGTCTTGATGACGTCGGGACCGGTGATGAACATGTGCGACGTCTGGTCGACCATCACCGTGAAGTCGGTGATCGCGGGCGAGTAGACCGCACCGCCCGCGCACGGGCCGACGATCAGCGAGATCTGCGGGATCACCCCGGAGGCGTGCACGTTGCGGCGGAAGATCTCGGCGAACAGGCCGAGCGCGACGACGCCTTCCTGGATCCGCGCGCCGCCGCCGTCGTTGATGCCGATGACCGGACAGCCGGTCTTCAGCGCGAAGTCCATGACCTTGACGATCTTCTCGCCGTAGACCTCGCCGAGTGAACCGCCGAAGATCGTGAAGTCCTGCGAGTACACGCAGACCGGGCGGCCGTCGACCGTGCCGTAACCGGTGACGACACCGTCCCCGTACGGGCGGTTCTTCTCGATGCCGAAGTTGGTGGAGCGGTGCCGGGCGAACTCGTCGAGCTCCACGAAGGAGCCCTCGTCCAGCAGCAGCTCGACGCGCTCACGGGCCGTCAGCTTGCCCTTGGCGTGCTGCTTCTCGACCGCGCGGGCCGAACCGGCGTGCGTCGCCTCGTCGATGCGGCGCGTCAGGTCCGCGAGCTTGCCCGCGGTGGTGTGGATGTCGCTTAGCGGCTCGGACATCGGGGGGCGGCTCCCTGCCTGGTCACGGGGACGACGTCTGGCACCGGTCACGGGGGGACGGCCAGCCGTCAGTCCGGCTCTGGCTACTGACTCGTAGGGTATCGGCGCGCCTCCGGAAAGGCAGTGCGTCCTTTGCCACACCTAGGCTGGGTTGCATGACACCCCCGGATGCGCCACACAACCGCTGGTCGGACCTCGACCGGCCGCCCCTCAACGTGACCGCGCTGCGGCGCGGACTGCTGCGGCCGGACGCGTTGTGGACGTCGCTGGAGGTCGTGGAGTCCACCGGATCCACCAACACCGACCTCGCCGGGCGGGCCCGTGCCGGGGCGGCGGGCGAGGGCACGGTGCTGGTCGCCGAGGAGCAGACCGCCGGGCGCGGACGGCTGGAGCGGACCTGGACCGCACCGCCCCGCTCCGGGCTGTTCTTCTCGGTCCACCTGGAGCCCGGCGACATCCCCGTGGAGCGGTGGGGGTGGGTCCCGCTGCTGGCCGGGGTCGCCGCCGCGACCGGGCTCGCGAAGTCGGCGGGTGTCGACATGTCGCTGAAGTGGCCCAACGACCTGCTGGTCTCGGTGGAAGGGGAGGAACGCAAGACGGGCGGCATCCTCGGCGAGTTCGCCGGGGACGGCATCGTCGTCGGCCTGGGCATCAACGTCTCGCTCCGCGCCGACGAGCTGCCCGCCCCCACCGCCGGGTCGCTGGCGCTCGCCGGTGCGGTCTCCACCGACCGCGAGACCCTGCTGCGCGCCGTCCTGCGCTCGCTGGAGGAATGGTACGGCCGGTGGAAGGCGGCGGACGGCGACGCGGCCGCGAGCGGGCTCCAGGCCGCCTACGCGGCAGGCTGCGCGACGCTGGACCGGACCGTGCGGGCGGAGCTGCCGGGGGGTACGTCCCTGATCGGCGAGGCGGTCGCGATCGACGGGGACGGGCGTCTCGTCCTCTCCACCGAGGGTGGTCTCCAGCGGCCGGTGTCGGCCGGGGACGTCGTCCACCTGCGGGGCGCCGCGGGCGGCCTGACCTGACCGGCCGGGTGCCCCCGGCGGGCGTACCGGTGGATACCGCGTATGCCTGAGATGTCACGCGCGACGCACCGATGACGGACAACCAAGGACGTGAGCTGGGGCACACCTGCCGTATCGTTGAGGCGATCCAGCGACAGATCGGCAGGGCAGTGCGCAGGGAACGGGCAGGAGGCGGCTGGTGACCGTCGGCGACACGACGTCCGGCGCGGGTGAGGAGCCCGGGTCGGACTCCTCGGTCCACGCCACACCCCACCACGAGGTCGACCACACGGTGGAACCGACCGACGACCCCCTCGCCATCCGCCTCGAAGCGCTGATCCTGGGGGCCGACCGGCGTTACACGCCCTTCCAGGCGGCGCGCACCGCCGGGGTCTCCATGGACCTGGCCTCCCGGTTCTGGCGGGCCATGGGCTTCGCCGACATCGGCCAGGCCAAGGCGCTCACCGAGGCCGACGTGCTCGCCCTGCGGCGGCTCGCCGGTCTCGTCGAGGCGGGGCTGCTCAGCGAGCCGATGGCGATCCAGGTGGCACGCTCCACCGGGCAGACCACCGCCCGGCTGGCCGAGTGGCAGATCGACTCGTTCCTGGAGGGGCTGACCGAGCCGCCCGAGCCCGGCATGACCCGCACCGAGGTCACGTATCCGCTGGTCGAGCTGCTGCTCCCGGAGCTCCAGGAGTTCCTCGTCTACGTGTGGCGGCGCCAGCTCGCCGCCGCGACCGGCCGCGTCGTGCAGGCCGCAGACGACGAGGAGATGGTCGATCGGCGGCTCGCCGTCGGCTTCGCCGACCTGGTCGGCTTCACCCGGCTGACCCGACGACTGGAGGAGGAGGAGCTCGGCGAACTGGTCGAGTCCTTCGAGACGACCGCCGCCGACCTGGTCGCCGCGCACGGCGGCCGGCTCATCAAGACCCTCGGCGACGAGGTCCTCTTCGCCGCCGACGACGCGGGCACCGCCGCCGAGATAGCGCTCCGGCTGATCGAGGCCATGTCCCAGGACGAGACGATGCCCGCCCTGCGCGTCGGCATCGCCTTCGGCACGGTCACCACCCGGATGGGCGATGTCTTCGGCACCACGGTGAACCTCGCCAGCCGGCTCACCTCGATAGCGCCGAAGGACGCCGTCCTGGTCGACGGGGCATTCGCCAAGGAGCTGGTCCGGCACGGCGATGCCCCGGAGTCCGAGGCGCAGGCAGCCGAGGCCGTCGCGGCCGTGGCCGAACGAGCCCGGGTCGCCGAGAAGGAGGGCCTGGAGCCCGACGACGAGCCGCCGCTGCCGACGTACCGCTTCGGGCTCCAGCCGATGTGGCAGCGCCCGGTGCGCGGGCTCGGTGTGGTGGAGCCGTGGCTGCTGGCCCGGCGGGGGAAGACCGGCTCCTGAGGGCGGCCGCCCCTCCGTCCCGCCCCTCCGCCTCTGCCGTCCCGCCTCTGCCGTCACGCCTCCGTCGTCGCGCCCGTCTTCCGGTCGTTGCGTCCCCGTCGCCGTCCCGGCCTGTCGGGGGCGGGCACCACCTGTCTAGGATCCGTGACGGTAACGCTCGTTAACAGACCGTCCATGACAGGGGAGCAGCCATGACCGTCACGTCCGAGCAGCGGTTCGGGGAGTTCGTCGTCGTACGACGGCACGAGGGGCAGGGTCACGTCGCCGAGCTGGTCCTCGACCGGCCCAAGGCCATGAACGCCGTCTCCACCGACATGGCCCGCTCCATCGCCGCCGCCTGCGACGCACTCGGCGCCGACCGGGACGTCCGGGCCACCGTCCTGACCTCCAGCCACGAGCGGGCCTTCTGTGTGGGCGCGGATCTCAAGGAGCGCAACTCCTTCACCGACGCCGACCTCGTACGCCAGCGGCCCACCGCCCGCGCCGCCTACACCGGGGTCTTGGAGCTGCCGATGCCGGTGATCGCCGCCGTGCACGGCTTCGCCCTCGGCGGCGGCTTCGAACTCGCCCTCGCCTGCGATGTGATCGTCGCCGACACCACCGCCGTGGTCGGGCTGCCCGAGGTGTCCGTGGGCGTGATCCCGGGCGGCGGCGGTACGCAGCTGCTGCCGCGCCGGGTGGGGGCGGCGCGCGCCGCCGAGCTGGTGTTCAGCGCCCGCCGCGTCGAGGCCGCCGACGCCCGCGAGCTGGGGCTGGTCGACGAGCTGGTCGAGGCGGGCCGGGACCGTGCGGAGGCCCTCGCGCTGGGCGGCCGGATCGCCGCCAACTCGCCGGTCGGGCTGCGTGCGGCCAAGAAGGCGCTCCGGCTGGGGCAGGGGCTCGATCTGCGGGCGGGCCTGGAGGTGGAGGACGCGGCCTGGCGGTCGGTGGCCTTCTCCGGGGACCGGGCGGAGGGGGTGGCCGCGTTCAACGAGAAGCGGCGCCCCGACTGGCCCGGTGAGTGACCGGAATGCCTGCTACGCGGAGTGAGTGCCCGTCCGGAAAATAGTTGAAATTAGTTACGCTTCAAACTGATCAAAAAGGAACAAATCTACATAAGCTGTAGCAATGGGTGGTGACGATGAGCGGCTGCGGGCCGTGGTTTCGCTTGCGCAGACCATGGCCGCGGCCTACACGCCGCGTGAATCGTGGCGGGCGGCGGCGCTGGGCGCCTGTGAGGCGCTGAGCGGCAGTTTCGCCGCGCTCTCCGTGTGGGAGCGGGACCGGGGCAGACTGCGGGTGCTGGTGAACGCGGGCCAACGGGCCGAGGGGGAGGAGGAGTTCCCCGAGGAGGAGGCCTACCCGGTCCATGAGTTCCCGGAGATCACCGAATTCCTGCACGAGCGCTGGGCGGGCGGCGGTGAACCCGACGCCTGGGTGGAGACCGCCGACGGGCAGCCCGGTGCGGGCGGCCCGGCGCGTGGCGCCCGCCCGTACTGCCACCAGCGGGTCGCGGCGCTCCGGCGGCGGGGCCGGGGCTGCTGCGTGGTCGCGCCGATCGTGCTGCACGGCCGGGCGTGGGGCGAGCTGTATGTGGCGCGACCGGCCGGGCAGCCCGTCTTCGACCGGGCCGACGCCAACTTCGCGACCGTGCTCGCCGCCGTCGTGGCCTCCGGGATCGCCCAGACCGAGCGCCTGGAGGAGGTCCGCAAGCTGGCCTTCACCGACCCGCTGACCGGTCTGGCGAACCGCCGCGCGGTCGATATCCGGCTCGACGAGGCCGTCGAGCGGCACCGTGTCGACGACACGGTCGTCAGCCTCGTCGTCTGCGATCTGAACGGCCTCAAGGCGGTGAACGACACCCACGGCCACGCCGTCGGCGACCGCCTGCTGGAACGTTTCGGCTCCGTGCTGTCGTTGTGCGGCGCGATGCTGCCGGAGGCGCTGGCGGCCCGGCTCGGCGGCGATGAGTTCTGCCTGCTGGCGGCTGGCCCCCCGGCCGACGCGGTGGTCGGCGTCGCCACCGAGCTGTGCGACCGGGCGGCGGTGATCGAGCTGGGCGACGGGGTCGCCTGCGGGGTCGCCTCCACCGGTGACCCGATCGGCCCGGTGCGCTCGGCCCGCAGGCTCTTCCGGCTCGCGGACGCCGCGCAGTACCGGGCCAAGGCCGCCCGCTCGCCGGGCCCGGTGGTGGCCGGGCGGGACGGCGAGGTCATCCGGCTCGCGGACTCCCCGCCGAAGTCCGCGCACGACCGGCGCAGGCTGCGCGGCAACAGGCCGTGACCCCGGGTGTGCCGCCGCGTTCGAGCTGAGCGCGGGCGCGTGCCCCGGCGAGGTGGCGCATCGGGTCTCGGCGTGTGGTGGTGCGTCGGTCCCAGCGTGTGGTGGGTGTCGGGCCTCAGTGCGGTGGCGGCATCCGGTCCAGGGCGTTCTGGACGGTGCAGCCGCCCTCTCCGCGCATCCGCTGTATCCGGGACGGCACCCACACCTCGGTGGCGCCCGGGCTCACCCGGCCGAGGAGGCAGTCCTGCGGGTCGTAGCCGTTGCCCTCCACCGACAGGAGGACACCGACCCGGTCGGCGCCCGCCTTCACCTCGGTACGGATCGCCTCGTCCAGGTCCAGCGCGGCGACCGCCCGGCGCACCTCTGCCTCGTCCACCCGGCCGCCCTCCGGCACCCGGGGGAGCTTTGCGCGCAGCTCCTCGTACGGCAGCGCGGGCGGTTCGGGCGGCGGGGCGAAGGTCATAGGGGGGCCGTCCGGGCAGTCCACGTCACGCGGGTCCTCGCGCCACTGCGACTCCGGCGACACCCGGACCGCGAAACAGCGCCGCACGGTGACCGGCTGGGGGTCGAACTTCTGGTCGTACGCCGTGCCGGACGTGCGGACGACCAGCTCGATGCCGTCCCCCTCACGGGTCGAGGCGCCCTTCACCCGCAGTACCTCCACCCCCTCGATGCCGGAGGCGATGTACCCGACCTCCTCCGCCGTGCGCGGACGCTGACCGTAGAGCCGCTCGCCCGCCTTCCTGGCCACGTCCCGCGCGGAGTCCGTGGCCTCGCCCTCGGAGGACTGGAGCATTCCGCATCCGGCGGCGGAGAACAGCAACAACGGGGCGAGCAGCAGGAGTCGACGCATGCGTGCAGCCTCCCGGCAGCGCGCGCGACGGGCAAGCCGCTCACGTACGCACGTTGTCCCGTAAGGGGCCCTGCGCGGCACCACTAGTGACATGAAGGCTTTCAATACGTACGCTGCTGAATATGGATATGCACACTGTTGTGGTGGGGACGTCCGGAACCACCGCCGAGGACGTCGTCGCCGTGGCCCGCCACGACGCCCGGGTCGAGCTCTCCGCCGCCGCCGTGGAGGCCCTGTCCGCCGCCCGTCTCATCGTGGACGCGCTCGCCGCCAAGCCCGAGCCGGTCTACGGCGTCTCCACCGGCTTCGGCGCCCTCGCCAGCCGCCACATCGGCCCGGAACTACGAGCGCGGCTCCAGCGCAACATCGTCCGCTCCCACGCGGCCGGCATGGGCCCCCGCGTCGAGCGTGAGGTCGTCCGCGCGCTGATGTTCCTCCGGCTCAAGACGGTCGCCTCGGGCCACACCGGCGTGCGCCCCGAGGTCGCGCAGACCATGGCCGACGTGCTGAACGCGGGCATCACGCCCGTCGTCCACGAATACGGCTCGCTCGGCTGCTCCGGCGACCTCGCCCCGCTCTCGCACTGCGCGCTCACCCTGATGGGCGAGGGCGACGCGGAGGGGCCCGACGGCACCGTCGGCCCCGCCGGCGAGCTCCTCGCCGCGCACGGCATCACCCCGGTCGAGCTCCGCGAGAAGGAGGGCCTGGCCCTCCTCAACGGCACCGACGGCATGCTCGGCATGCTGGTCATGGCCCTCGCCGACCTGAAGAACCTCTACACCTCGGCCGACATCACCGCCGCCCTCTCCCTGGAGGCCCTGCTCGGCACGGACAAGGTCCTCGCCCCCGAGCTGCACGCCATCCGCCCGCACCCCGGCCAGGGTGTGAGCGCTGACAACATGCTGCGGGTGCTGGCCGGGTCGGGGCAGACGGGGCGGCACGCCGACATCACAGGCGACGCACCCCGGGTCCAGGACGCCTACTCGGTGCGCTGCGCCCCCCAGGTCAACGGCGCGGGCCGCGACACCCTCGACTACGCGGCCGTGGTCGCGGGCCGCGAACTGGCCTCCTCCGTCGACAACCCGGTGGTCCTGCCCGACGGCAGGGTGGAGTCCAACGGCAACTTCCACGGCGCGCCCGTCGCGTACGTCCTGGACTTCCTCGCGATCGTCGCCGCCGACCTCGGCTCGATCTGCGAACGCCGCACCGACCGGCTGCTCGACAAGAACCGCTCGCACGGTCTGCCGCCGTTCCTCGCGGACGACGCCGGGGTCGACTCGGGCCTGATGATCGCCCAGTACACCCAGGCCGCCCTGGTCAGCGAGATGAAGCGGCTCGCGGTGCCCGCCTCCGCCGACTCCATCCCGTCCTCCGCGATGCAGGAGGACCACGTCTCCATGGGCTGGTCCGCCGCGCGCAAACTCCGTACGGCCGTGGACAACCTGGCCCGGATCGTCGCCGTCGAGCTGTACGCCGCGACCCGCGCCGTCGAGATCCGCGCCGCCCAGGGCCTGCCCCCCGCCCCCGCCTCGCAGGCGGCCGTGGACGCGCTGCGGGCCGCCGGCGCCGAGGGCCCGGGCCCGGACCGCTTCCTCGCGCCGGACCTGGCCGCCGCCGACGCGTTCGTACGGGAGGGGCGCCTGGTCGCGGCCGTGGAGCCGGTCACGGGGCCGCTGGCCTGAGCCGACCCCGTACGTACGTGTGCACGGAAGAGGCCGTGACGTGCGCACGCAAGAGAGGGCCCCGCGCCATCGTCGCGGGGCCCTCTCGTGTACGTACGGAATGCTCAGAGCGCCGGGCGCGCCCCGGACCCGGCGCGGCGCACCGAGTACGTGACGAAGCCCGCGCCGAGGCCCAACAGGGCTGTGCCGCCGATGAGATACGGCGTGATGTCCGGGCCCGCCCCGGTGTCGGCGAGGAGCGCGCCGGAGGCGTCGTCGGGGCTCCCGGCGGGCTCTTCGGCGGCTCGGTCGGACGCGGCGGCAGGGGTGCCCTGAATGCCTCTCTCGCCGGTCGCGTTGGCCGACGGGACGAACCAGAGAGCGGCCAGCAGTGTGCCTGCGGCGGTGGCGGTCAGCAGTGTGCGACGAGTGACGGACACAGATTCGATCCCCTTGCGACAACCATGAGTTAGCCCCGTGGGCCGATGCTAAGCAAAGCAGCGGGTCGGTGGAAAGTCGCGGCCGCGCCGGGCCTTACGCTCCGGCCTATGAGCACAGAAGAGACATCCAGGTTTGTTCGACTTCGCGTGGAGATGGTGCTGGAGGTCACCGACCTCGACGCCCTGACCGGTACCGCCCTCGAATCCATCGCCGCCGAGTACGGGGAGCCCGTCGCGGCGGTCGCCGGGAGCGACACCGCCGAGGAGCGGATGCATGCGGAGGCCACGGTCCGGGCAGACGGAGCGGAGGCCCTCGCCTCGCTGGTCGATCCCTTCGACCTGGTCAGCGAGGTGCCCGGGGTCGAGCTGGCCCAGGCCTCCTGGAGCAGCGAAGGCATCGAGTACGACCCCGACGCGGAGGGCTGGGACGGCGCGGACGACGGCGACGAGGACCTCTTCCTGCCGCCGGACGGGGACGAGGAGGAGGGGTACGGCGACGCGGTCGCGCACAATGGGACGAACGACGGCGAGGACGGTGACCCCGCGCAGCGGGCGTGATCGGTGAGAACACCGGCCCCGGCCCCCGCTCACCGGCGGACCGGGGCCGTGCCGGGCGCCGGCGGAAAGAAGGACCGGGGCGCGGGAACCACCGCTGCCGGGGCCGCGTCGATGAGTGGTGTTCCCCACATCTGTCATGGATGTGGAACGGAGCACCCTTTCCGGGTGTTCTTGGAACATTGACGGGGAAGAGCGGCCTGGCGGCCCCGTCCGGGGATTTTGGGGAATCGGCGACGATGGAGAAGCGTGTGATGACGGACAGCAAGCGGCGCAGGGGCCTCATGGCCATGTCCGCACTGCTCGGCGGCGTGCTGGTGCTTTCTGCCTGTAGCGACGACGGCGACAAGGGCGGCAAGACGAACGCCGGGAGTTCGGAGTCGTCGCAGCAGGAAGTGGACAAGGCAGCAGCCGCGGACGCCTCCGAGGCGCAGATAGCGATCAAGCCGAAGAACGGCGCGGCCAACGCCAGCATCAACAACGCTGCCCAGGTCACCGTCGCCAAGGGCAAGCTGACCAAGGTCGTCATGACCACGGCGGCCGGCGACCCGGTCGAGGGCACGCTGGCGGCCGACGGGTCCAGCTGGAAGCCCGCGGGCCAGCTGGAGCGGTCCACCACGTACAAGATCGACGCCACGGCGGCCGACTCGAAGGGCCGCGAGGCCCACGAGAACAGCTCCTTCACCACCGTCTCGCCCGACAACAGCTTCATCGGGAACTTCACCCCCGAGGACGGCTCCACGGTCGGCGTCGGGATGCCCGTCTCGATCAACTTCAACAAGGCGATCACGGACAAGAAGGCCGTCCAGGCCGGCATCACCGTGACCTCCAGCAGCGGCCAGGAAGTCGTCGGCCACTGGTTCAACTCCCAGCGACTGGATCTGCGCCCGGAGAAGTACTGGCAGGGCGGCTCCACCGTCACCCTGAAGCTGGCGCTCGACGGCGTTGAGGGCGCGGACGGGGTCTTCGGCGTCCAGCAGAAGACCGTGACCTTCAAGGTCGGCCGTGACCAGGTCTCCACCGTCGACGTGAAGGCCAAGACGATGACGGTCACCCGCGACGGCAAGACGATCAAGACGATCCCGATCTCCGCGGGCTCCCCCGAGAACCCCACGTACAACGGTCAGATGGTGATCTCCGAGAAGCACAAGGAGACCCGGATGAACGGCGCCACCGTCGGCTTCACCGATGACGACGGCAAGGGCGAGTACGACATCAAGGACGTGCCGCACGCCATGCGCCTGTCCACGTCGGGCACCTTCATCCACGGCAACTACTGGGGCAAGGGCATCTTCGGCAACGCCAACACCAGCCACGGCTGCGTGGGTCTCGCCGATGTGAAGGGCGCGAACGACTCCAGCGCGCCGGGCGCCTGGTTCTACGACAACTCCCTCGTCGGCGACGTGGTCATCGTCAAGAACTCCCCGGACAAGACCATCACCCCGGACAACGGCCTCAACGGCTGGAACATGAGCTGGTCCGAGTGGACGGCCGGCTCCCAGGCCTGATCCTTCCCCCGCCGTTCCTCCTCGGCACCCCCCGTCCCCGCCCGAAGGCGGCGGTCCCGGCAGACTCCGGGACCGCCGCCTTCGGCGTGTCCGGTGCCCCGGTGCGCGTAGCCGAAGTCGCTCTCGGCCGGCACGTCGTAGGTGAGGACATCCATGGTGGCCGGCCACGGTGTTCGCCTTCCTTTGTGCTCTCTTGTGGTTACTCGGAAACTGTAGGAGAGTGAGGGCTGACCTGGAAGAACGCACTTTTCGGTGACTGAGGAACCTCATGGTGACCAAGCAACTGCTCAAGGGCCTGCCCGAGGACGCCGACCTGCGGCGCGCGGACTCCCTGGCGCGGGAGATCTTCTCGGACGTCGCCAACAAATGGGCGCTCCTGATCATCGAGGCGCTCGGCGAGCGCACCCTGCGCTTCAGCGAGCTGCGGAACGAGGTCGAGGGCATCAGCCACAAGATGCTCACCCAGAACCTGCGCATGCTGGAGCGCAACGGCCTGGTCGACCGGAAGGTGTACCCCACCGTGCCGCCGCGGGTCGAGTACACCCTCACCGAGCCCGGCCGGGCCCTGCGCACCACGGTCGACGCCCTGTGCGGCTGGACCCACCAGCACCTCGGTCACATCGAGAGTGCACGCGGCCGTTTCGACGCCTGACGGGCACGCGGCGAGCCCCTCGCGCTGTGCGCGATTCCGGGCGCACGTACGAGTCGTCCGCCGGTGCTCCGTCATCCCCGGGGCTGAGCGTCCGGATGCGTGCTCGCCCGCCCGGCGGAGGTCGTTCGGTCCGCGGAGCGATCCTGACCGGCCGCCCCTGCTGCGAGTCTCGAAGCGCACGGGCCGGCCCGGCCCGTGGACGTGAGGAGCGCAGATGTTCCAGGCCAGGCCGACCACGACCACGACCACGACCAGGACCACGACCACCAGCGAAGCAGCGAACACGCCACGCCGCGAGGGCCGCCTGCCTCGGACGTGGCGTGCGGCGCACGAGCCCGCCGCAGGGGTGCCGCGCTGGGCCCGCCGAGTCGCCTACGCGGTGCCGCTGGTGGTGCTCCCGTCCGGGATCTGGCGCCTGGGCGTGCTGTTCACCGCGGACAAGCGTGGCGGGTCGATCGCGGACTGGGCGATGGACGGCTACGTCGTCCTCCTCACCCTCGTCTCCGAGGTCCTCGCCCTCACGGCCGTCGGGCTGGTCGCCCGCTGGGGCGAGGTGTTCCCCCGCTGGGTGCCGGGACGGGGTGGGCGGCGGGTACCGACGGCCGCCGTGGTCGTCCCGGCCACCATCGGGGCGACGATCCTGACCCTGGTCTTCACGGTCATCGCGATCATCACCACGGTCACCCAGTCCAAGACCAACGGCGATCCGCTGCCTGCCGACTTTCCGAGCAAGGCCGGCGGCTGGGAGACCGTCTACTTCTACGCCTGCTACGTCCCTCTGGTCCTGTGGGGCCCCATGGTCGGCATCCTGACGTACGCGTACTGGCGCCGACGCAGGCCGGCGACGGCCGGGCCGCTGACTCCGTCGCCGGCCGGCAGCGCGGGCTAGGTCCTGTCGCCAACAATCCTGTGGTGCGGTGGCCGTATGGCCAGGACACTGGGCGACCATGCCTCACAAAGCCCCGGCCGGCCCGATGTGCACACGCGATTCGCTCGCCTCGGATCTGCGCGCGCTCGGCCTGAAGCCGGGTGAAACGCTGCTGGTGCACTCCTCCCTCGGCTCGCTCGGCTGGGTCTGCGGCGGTCCCGTCGTCGTCGTCATGGCACTGCTCGACGTTCTCGGCGACGAGGGAACCCTGGTCGTTCCGACGTACTCGGGAAGCAACTCGGATCCGGCCCACTGGGGGAACAGGCCCGTGCCCGAGGCGTGGTGGCCGGACATCCGTGCGGCGATGCCGCCCTTCGACGCGCGCACCACACCCGCCCTTGGCGTCGGTGCGGTCCCGGAGACCGTCCGGACCTGGCCGGGGGCTCTCCGCAGCCGCCATCCGCAGACGTCCTTCGCCGCCGTGGGTCCGCGCGCCGCCGACATCGTGGACGGCCACGCGCTCGACTGCCGGCTCGGGGAACGCAGCCCACTCGCGCGGCTCGAAGAGAGTGGAGCGCGGATCCTTCTCCTGGGCACGGACTTCGCGTCGTGTACGGCGTTTCACCTTGCCGAATACCGGATTCCGGGGATGGAGGTCGACAACTCCTTCGCGGTCATGACCTCCCGGGGCCGCCGTTGGAGGACGGTGCGCGACACCGCGATCTCCGACGACCGCTTCGATGATCTGGGGGCGGCCTTCGAGAGGGACAAGGCGGTGGTCAGGGGAGAAGTCGGCGGTGCTGTGGGCCGCTTGTTCGGACTGGCCGAAGCGGTTGCCTACGCCGAGGAGTGGCTCGCCGGGCATCGGCCGCGTGCCGCCAGGGGCTGACCGCCGCGTGCCGCCAGGCTGACCGCCGCGTGCCGCCAGGGGCTGGTCGCCGCGTTCCCCGGAACCCGGTTCGTGGAACACTCCGGCGGGTGTCTCACTGGATAACCTGGATAACTCCGCGCCGTCTGGGCGCTATCGCCGCCCTGTACGCCGTCTTCGTCTGTGGTTGGTACCTCGGTCAGCCCCTCCCTCATGTCGGCTGCCACGATGATCCGCCGGCCGCGTTCGATGAGCCGATGACGATCGGGGAACCCGGGGACTTCTCCGACGGCTTCACCCGAGCGGCCCGCGACGTCGGGCAGGTCGTCACCTACGATTTCGTCATCAGCAGCACGGTCGTCGAGTGCGACCCGTACACGGCCCACCCCCGCCTGGTCGCCTGGATCACCGGCGACTGGCGCTGAAGAGGAGCTTTCCCGCCCGAGGGTTCGACGGAGCGGGCTCAGTCCGTACGCGCCCGCATCGCCGCCCGGTACGACCGCAGATCGCTGCGCCGGACCTGGCGTACGCCCGCGAGGTCCTCGGGCGTCTCGGAGCGGCGGCCCGGGGCCCTGTCGGGGGCGTCGGCCGCCGCCGGGCCGCGGAGCAGGTGCCAGGGCCGGCTCGGCAGCCAGAGGAGCCCGTACAGCCAGCGTCGCACCAGCAGGCGGAATCCCGGCCTCCCCGCGTCGGGCAGCCGGATCACCCGCACCCCCATGATCAGCTTTCCGGCGCTCGCCCGGACCGCCATCGTCAGCAGCACCTGGTTGGCGAACGACAGCGTGACCAACTGGACGACCAGCAGGGCGACCGCGTGTCCGGTCCCGCCCGAGTTCAGGCAGGACCGCACCAGGAGCCCGACGGCGAGCAGGCACAGGTAGCTGTCGAGGCCGACCGCCAGGTAGCGCCGCATGTCGCCCGTGCTCCTGGGGACGCGCGGCTGCCCCCGGGGCGCGGGGGTGGGGTACGCCGAGCGGGCGTACGCCGGATACGCCGCCCGGGGAGGCGTGTCCCCCTGCGGCGACCGGCCCGCGGTCGTGGGCGGGGCCGACCGGGAACGAGCGGCGCCGACCCCGGCCCGGCGTACGTCGTACAGCGCCCGTAATGCGTCAGGAGGCTGTCCTCGCCGACGCCCCCGCGGCTTCGTCATGGGGGCATCATGACTGATCGTCAGGCGGGGTGTCCTTGTTCCTGACGGGTAACTCCGCCGCCCCGGCGTTGTTTTCACGGGACCCTTGCGGTTGTCGCCCACCGGCCGCACGTGCGCCTTCCCGGCGGCCCGGTCCATGATCCCGCTCGGCCCCGGCCGCGCCGCCCACCCGCCCGCTCGCTGGGCGGGGTTCAGCCTGCTCCACCCCGATACGGGGGCTCGCCTCCTCCTCGCGGCGCGCCCCGGCCGACAGGCTGGACGCATCACCGACCACGGAGGCATCCCGTCATGAAGTCCTTGCTCTGGCTCGTCCTGTCCGCCGCCCTCGTCGCCAACGTCCTCCTCGGCTTCGCGGTCGACAGGAACGGCCTCGAAATGGCTTTGAGCATCGTCTCGGGCGTGGTCGTGCTCGCCTCCGGCGCCGGGCTCTGGGTGCTGCGAGGCCCCCGCGAACGCCGATCCGGAATGTGAGCTTGGCCACTTGTAGGGGTGGGCGCGTGGCCGGTGGATCCGAGCCGCGTGAGCCGCCCGGAACGCTGGTCCGGGCCTGCTCCGGGTCCTGCGCGACGGCCCGGACGCTGATCAAAACGGCCGATCATGGCCAATATATGGATGGTCCTCGAAGATCATCGGACCGCACGGGACAATCGGATCGTACGACGGTCCTGCGTATCACCCTGCCGGACGTCGGCCGCGTGGTCCTCCCCGGAGGGAGTCCACGGGGCTCCGGCGGGGGAGGCAGACCGGTGGCGCTCCCCGGGGCGGGGGCGTCGACGCGCACGAGCCGACCACGGAAGGTCCTGATCAGATGCCGGTCATCCCCGACTCGCCCGACTCCACCCGCACGCACGATGCCGCGGCACGCGTCATCGAGCCGCTCTACGCCGAGATCCTGCGCCGCAACCAGGGTGAGAAGGAGTTCCACCAGGCGGTCCGTGAGGTCCTGGAGACGCTCGGGCCGGTGCTGACCCAGCGCCCCGAGTTCATCGACGCGCGCATCATCGAGCGCGTTTGCGAGCCCGAGCGCCAGCTGATCTTCCGCGTGCCGTGGTCGGACGACTCCGGCGACATCCACGTCAACCGCGGCTTCCGGGTGGAGTTCTCCAGCTCGCTCGGCCCCTACAAGGGCGGGCTGCGCTTCCACCCCTCGGTCAACCTCGGCATCGTGAAGTTCCTCGGCTTCGAGCAGATCTTCAAGAACGCCCTCACCGGCATGCCGATCGGCGGCGGCAAGGGCGGCGCGGACTTCGACCCCAAGGGACGGTCCGACGCCGAGATCATGCGGTTCTGCCAGTCCTTCATGACCGAACTCCACCGTCACCTGGGGGAGTACACCGACGTCCCGGCCGGTGACATCGGCGTGGGCGGCCGGGAGATCGGCTACCTCTTCGGCCAGTACAAGCGGATCACCAACCGATACGAGTCCGGCGTCCTGACCGGCAAGGGCCTCGGCTGGGGCGGCGCACAGGCCCGTACGGAGGCCACCGGCTACGGCACGGTCCTGTTCACCGCCGAGATGCTGCGCAGCCGTGGAGAGTCGCTGGAGGGTCAGACCGTCGCGGTCTCCGGCTCCGGCAACGTGGCCATCTACGCGGTCGAGAAGGCCCAGCAGCTCGGCGCGACCGTGGTGACCTGCTCGGACTCCAGCGGCTACGTCGTCGACGAGAAGGGCATCGACCTCGCCCTCCTCAAGGAGATCAAGGAGGCCGGCCGGGGCCGGGTCTCGGAGTACGCCGAACGGCGCGGCGCGCACGCCCGGTTCGTCCCCGGCACGGGGGTGTGGTCGGTCCCCGTGGACGTGGCCCTGCCCTGTGCCACGCAGAACGAACTCCATGAGGCCGACGCACTGGACCTCGTGCGCAACGGGGTCAAGGCGGTCGCGGAGGGCGCCAACATGCCCACCACGCCGGAGGCGGTCCGGGTGTTCCAGGAGGCGGGCGTCGCCTTCGCCCCCGGCAAGGCGGCCAACGCGGGCGGCGTCGCGACGAGCGCGCTGGAGATGCAGCAGAACGCGTCCCGGGACTCGTGGACCTTCTCCCACACCGAGGAGCGGCTCGCCGAGATCATGCGGCACATCCACGACTCCTGCTACACGACCGCCGAGCGGTACGGCAGCCCCGGCAACTACGTGGTGGGCGCGAACATCGCGGGCTTCGAACTGGTCGCGGACGCGATGCTGGCGCAGGGGCTGATCTGACCGTACGGAGCGAGGCCCCGGCTCCGCTGGGGTCGCCGCCGGAACCGCTGCCCCGCCCGGGTGAGGCCGCCAGACACGGTCTCCCCCGGGCGGGGGAGCGGGTTGGCTCGCTCGGGGGATTCGGCGTCGTGCCCGCTCCGCGAGGGTGGAGTCATGACGCCGAAGATCCTGCACCGGCCCCCGACCGTCAGTGACACCGAGCGGCCCGTTCCGCGCTGGGCCAAGCGCCTGGCCTACGCGTTACCGCTGCTTCTGCTGCCGGCGTGCCTGTGGCGGCTGCCCTTCGCTCTGCACTTCACGATGGGGCAGGAGGCTCAGGAGGGCAGCCTGCCTGCCTACTGGCTGAGCATCCCGTATGTTCTCGGGCTCAGCGTGCTGACGGAAGTGGTCGCGATCCTGACCATCGGGCTGGTCCGGGGCTGGGGAGAGACGGCGCCCGCCTGGATACCGGTCATCGGCGGCAGACGCGTCCGGCCGATGGCGGCCGTCGTCCCCGCCGTGCTCGGCGGCCTGATCCTCACTCTTCTGTTCACCGCCGTCCCGCTGGGCGATGATCGCGACCTCACCCTGTACGGCGTCGTCGACTCCATCGGGTACACCAACGACGCCTGGCATGCCCTGGCGACGGTGTGCGTCACCCCCATCGCCGCTTGGGGGCCCATCACCATCGCCCTCGCGATCGCCTACTACCGGCGACGTCGAACCGCCGTCGCCGTGGCGGGGTGAGCGCGCATCGCCTCCTCGAACCCTCCGTCCCCCGGCGTCGGCTGTCTGTCACGCGACTTCGCCACCAGCAGATCCGCCCGGAGCGCAACGCCCGACCCGTGCCGGGGCGGCGTCGCGCTCCTAGGCTGGGGACGGTGAGCATCCGAGTGACGAACCAGGCCGACGTGATCCCTCTGCGCCCGCTCCCGGCGGCGGTCCCGGCTCTCCCCCGGGAGCCGCTCTGGCGTGACCTCGTCGGGGAGGTGCTGCGCCGTGAACGCCAGGCCCAGGGGCGGACGTTGAAGGACGTCGCCGAGGCGGCCCGGATCTCCATGCCGTATCTCTCCGAGGTGGAGCGGGGGCTCAAGGAGGCCTCCTCCGAGGTGCTGGCCGCAGCGGCCCAGGCGCTCGGCCTGAGCCTCGCCGACGTCCTGGCGCTGGCGGGGGAGCGGCTGGCGGCCCTCACGGCCGCGCGGTCCCGGTCGCGTTCGCTCGGGTCGAGTGCGGCCGGTGGCCGCCGGTCCGTGCGGTCGACCGGTCCGGCGGGTTCGGTCGGTGCTATGCGCCCGTCGGGCCCGAGGGGCGGCGTGCTGCTGGCCGCCTGACGTGAGAGGGACGTTGCGTGGGCCGGTACGCGGAGCCGTCGGGCCCGGGGAGGCCCGTCACGGTCGGTCGCCGACCCGGGCGGCCCGGTCCGCGAGTGCCCGTACCTCGGCGGCGACGGCGGTGTGCCGCTCGCGCGGGATGTCGTGGCCGACCCCGGGCTGGACGACGAGCCGGGCGTCGCGGATCGCGGCGGCGGTGGCCCGTCCCGCGGAGGGCTTGAGCAGCGGGTCGTCCGTGCCGTGCAGCACCAGGGCGGGGACGCGCAGTTCGGCCAGGGACGGGCCGCGCCACGGCGCCCCGATCTGGCGGGACTGGGCGTCCGGGTCGGCGATGCCGGTGTCCACGTCGGCGGTGATCCGCTCCAGGGCCTCCGCCTCGTCGAACGGGTAGCCGGGCGAGGCGACGAGCCGGGCCACCGCGAGCCCGACCGCGATCCGCTCCTCCCGGCCCCGGGCGGGCTTGATGCGGGCGAACTTCGCGAGCGTGCCGAGCCGGAGATGGCGGAAGGCTCCCAGCCCGCCCACATCGCTGGGGAGCGCGGCGGACGAGGTGAGCGTGCGCACCCGGCCCGGGTGACGCAGGGCGACGCGCTGGGCGACGACACCGCCCAGCGACTGCCCGAAGACGTGGGCCGACTCCCAGCCGAGCGCGTCCATGACCGCGACGGCGTCGTCGGCCATGTCCTCGGCGGTGTAGGCCGCACTGCGGCCGGCGGCCAGGGCGGCGAAGGGGTTGCCCCGGGCGGTGCGCTTCGGCACCCGGGTGGACTCGCCCGCGTCCCGCTGGTCGTAGCGGGCGACGGCGAATCCGGCGTCGGCGAAGGCCCCGCACAACCCGCCGGGCCACCAGTGCCGGGAGACCGCGAGACCCATCACCAGGAGCAGCGGTTCGCCCTCCGCGCCCTCCTGGAGGCGGTCGTGGGCGAGCTCGACCGCACCGTTGCGGGCGAAGCGGCGTTCGGTCCAGGTCATGGCGGGCTCCTCCGGTGGACGACATTACTGCGAACGATGTTCGCGGTATTAGACTACAGCCAGTTCCGGAGCCCGGACAGGGGCACTGAGGAAGGTGGCGGACCGTGGATGACCGCGAGACCCGGCCGACGACCGTCTGGTCACGCCCCGAGCGGGGCGCGCGCGGCCCCGCACCCGAACGGAGCCGCCCCCAGATCACGGCGGCGGCCCTCGCCCTCGCCGACGCGGAGGGCCTGGCGGCCGTGTCGATGCGCGCGCTCGCGCAGCGGCTGGGTACGGGGCCCGCCTCGCTCTACCGCTATGTGGGGAGCCGGGACGAGCTGCTGGACCTCATGGCGGACGCGGTCGCGGGCGAGCTGGACCTCTCCCGCGCCACCGGCGGTGACTGGCTGGACGAGCTCGTCGGCCTGGCCCTCCAGTCCCGGGACACGCACATCCGGCACCCGTGGCTGGCCGATCTGAACGACCGGCGCGGCGAGGTGCTGGGCCCGCACGCGATCGACTACCTCGACCACGCGCTCGGGATCCTGGCCCCCGCCCCGGGCACCGCCGGACAGAAGCTGGAGGCCATCGGCCTCCTCGGCGCCCTGGCCGTCCTCTTCGCCCGCCGCGCGACCGGCGCGACGGGCGGCGGCGACCGGTCCGCCCAGGCGGCCCATCTGGCCGCCGTCGCCGCCGAGGGCCGCCACCCGCACCTGCTCGCCGCCCTCACCGCGGCCGGCGCACCGCCGGCCGACCGGGACGCGCTGTTCGTCACGCTGCTGCGACGACTGCTTCCGGCGATGCTCGGCCAGGGGGCGGCGCAGGAGTGAGGCCGGCGCAGGAGTGAGGTCCCGACGCAGGAGTAAGGCCGGCGCAGGGGTAAGGCCCCGGGATCAGCCCTCGACCGGGGCCACGCCGATCGGGCAGGAGACGCCCGTGCCGCCGATGCCGCAGTAGCCGCCCGGGTTCTTGTCCAGGTACTGCTGGTGGTACGCCTCCGCCGGCCAGAACGGGCGGCCATCGGCCGGGAGGATCTCCGTGGTGATCTCCTTGTGGCCCGACGCCGTCAGGACCTTCTGGTACGCCTCACGGGAGGCGTCGGCGGCGGCGGCCTGGGCGGGGGAGTGGGTGTAGATCGCGGAGCGGTACTGGGTGCCCACGTCGTTGCCCTGGCGGAAGCCCTGGGTCGGGTTGTGCGACTCCCAGAAGAGCTTCAGCAGCTCCGTGTACGGGACGACGGCCGGGTCGAAGACCACGCGTACCGCCTCCGTGTGCCCGGTCAGGCCCGAGCAGGCCTCCTCGTACGAGGGGTTCTCCGTGTAGCCGCCCTGGTAGCCGACGAGCGTCGTCCAGACGCCTTCGGTCTGCCAGAACTTCCGCTCAGCACCCCAGAAACAGCCCAGCGCGAAGTCCGCCACCTCCAGGCCTTCGGGATACGGGCCCACCAGCGGGTTGCCGAGGACCGTGTGGCGGGAGGGGACGGTGAATTCGGGGACGGGGCGGCCGCGCAGGGCCTGCTCCGGGGTGGGGAGCTCGGGGGTGCGGTGGTTCAGGAACATGCGGGGGCTCCTCCGGGGGTCGGTGTTCGGTACGTACAACACGGGAGCGGCCGCCGGGATTCCGGGGCGGGGCCGGGGCCGGGGCACCGGACCGGGGCTCCGGGGCCGATGCTCCGGCGCGGCGGGGCGCGGGGCGGGGCGGGGCAGGGCGGGGCTCGGGGCGTCAGAACCGCCCCGGCCGTTCGCCCGGTCGTGCGCCCGGCCGTTCACCCGGCGGCACCGGCGTCCTCGACGACGTCCGCCAGCGCCCGGGCGAAACCCCGTGTCCGGGCCGTCTCGTTGTTCCGGTGCCACACCAGCGCGAGGGATGAGTCCGGAAGACCGGTCACCGGGACGAAGGCCACCGCGTGGCTGCCGTAGTAGTCCGCCGTCGGGTCGCAGAGCAGCATGGCGCCCCGGTCCGCCCGCACCAGGGCCAACCCCTCCTGCAGACTGCTGACCGAGGGCCCGGACGGAATCGAGCGGCCGCCGGGTGTGACGGCCGGGGCCTGGGCCAGCCGCCAGTATTCCGGGGCCGCCCCGGTGACGCCGATGAGCGGGCAGCCCGCCAGGTCCTCGGCGCCGATGCCGGGGCGGCGCGCGTACGGGTGCCGGTCGGAGACGGCGAGGGTCAGCGGCCGGGTGGAGAAGACCGGGCCGAGCGCCAACGCGCCGTCCAGGACCGGCGTCAGCACCACCGCCGCGTCCACCTCGCCCCGGTGCACCGCGCCGAACGGGTCGGAGAGCGGGATCTCCACGATCTCGGCGGCGCAGTCGGGATGCCCGTCCCGGAAGGCCGTGACCGCCCGCAGGAACGGGTCGTTCGCCGTGCCCTGGAAGCCGACCCGGAACACGCCCCCCAGACCCCGCGCCACCTCCCGCACCTCGTCGATCGTCGTGACGATCGCGTCGAAGGCGGGTCGCAGACCGGTGTGGAGCTGTTCGCCGAGCGGGGTGAGCCGGACCCGGCGGCTCGTGCGGTCGACCAGTCGGCCGCCGATCCGGCTCTCCAGGGCCCGCAGCAGCTGGCTGATCCGGCTCTGCGAGAGGTAGAGGCGCTCTCCGGCCCGGCCGAAGTGCAACTCCTCGGCCAGGGCGAGGAACGCCTCCAGCTCCCGGACCTCCGGGTTGCTCATGTGTCCCCCGCCTCCCTGGTCCGCATCCGGTCCGGATCGATGAGTCCGGACCCTGGGACCGGACCCTGGTCCGGATCCCGACACTGGTCCGGATCCCGTCCGGGTCGATGAGTACAGCTCATAGAAGGATGAGAGTTCGGCCGTTGTTCCCGTTCACCGCCCCCGGTTGGCTGGAGCCATGACACAGGCTCACGAACCCCCGCCCGCCCCGCCCGCCCCGCCCGTTCGCGCGGCGCCTTCCCGGCACGGCTGGCCGGGTGTGGTGGCCCTCGCGCTCGGCACGTTCACGGTGGTCACCTCCGAGATGCTGCCCGTCGGGCTACTCACGCCGATGGGCCGCTCGCTCGGCGTCCCGGAGGGCGTGGCCGGTCTGACGCTCACCGTCACCGGCCTCGTCGCGGCGCTCTCGGCCCCGGCCCTCGTCCCGCTGCTCGGCCGCGCCGACCGGCGTACGGCCCTGTGCGTGCTGGTCGCGGTGCTGGTCGTCGGCAACCTCGGTGCGGCCTGGGCGCCGGACTTCGGGACCATGGTCGTCGCCCGCGTGCTGGTCGGCATCGGCATGGGCGGCGTCTGGGCCGTCGCGGCCGGGCTCGCGGTGCGCCTGGTCCCCGCGAAGTCCGCCGGCGCCGCCACCTCCCTGGTCTTCAGCGGTATCGCCGTGGCCTCCGTCCTGGGCGTCCCGGCCGGAACGTACCTCGGCGCCCTCGCAGGCTGGCGCGCCGCGTTCCTGGCGGCCGCCGCGCTCGGGGCCGTCGTGCTGGTCGCGGCGGCGCTTCTGCTGCCCCGGCTGCCCGCCGAGCGCACCGTTCCGCTCGGCGGGGTGCTGCGGCTGACCCGCGACCCCCGGCTGCGCACCGGCCTCCTCGTCGTAGGCTTCCTGGTCACCGGGCACTTCGCCGCGTACACCTACGTCAGGCCGGTTCTGGAGGACGTCACCGGCGTCGGCGCGGGCACGGTCGGCGCCCTGCTCCTGGTGTACGGGACCGCGGGCGTGGCCGGGAACTTCCTCGCCGGGGCCGGAGCCGCCCGCGCACCCCGCACGGCGCTGCTGGTGATCGGCACGGTCCTGGCGCTCACCCTGGCCGCTCTGCCGTGGCTGGGCGGCTCCCCGGCCCTCGCGGCCGTGCTGATGGCGGTCTGGGGCCTCGGCTACGGCGGTGTCTCGGTGGCCACGCAGACCTGGGTGCTGCTCGCCGCCCCCGACGCCCGCGAGGCGGCATCCTCGCTCTTCGTCGCGGTGTTCAACGGCGCCATCGCGCTCGGGGCGCTGGCCGGCGGGCTGGTCGCGGACGGCATCGGCGTCACGGCGGTCATGGGGACCGGCGCGGCGCTCGTCGCCGGTGCGCTGGTGACCACGGCAGTCGGCCGGGCCCCCGCACCCGCGCCCACCGGGCCGTGATCCTGTACGGATCCGCGTAACGGGACCACCGCCCGAAGACCAGGAGATCAGTCGCCCGGGAAGCAGGAGAGCAGGACAGCAGGAGAGCGGAAGAGCGGGAGAGCGGAACAGCGGGAGATCAGTGCGGCAGTGTCGCCGGGCTGCCGCCGTTCGCCTCGTAGCCGGCGACCGCCAGCGCCCGGTAGACCGTGTACTGCGCGGCCGGGTCCGCGTCCGCCGTCCACGGCAGCGCGCCCACGTGGCCGTCGATCCGGATCAGCTGGTGCATCGCCTCCGACCAGCGCTCCATGTGGACCAGGAACAGCACCAGCAGGTGGCGCACATGGGCCAGCATCGGGTCGTCCGGGCGGGCCGCGTGCACCGCGAACATCGCACCCTCGACCGCCTTGGTGACCACCTGGCCCCGGTAGAAGCCCTGCACGAGGTTGACCTCCGGCAGGTGCTCGTACACCGCGAACAGCGGCAGCGCCGCGAGCAGCGAACCCCGCGGGGCACGGGCGGCGGCGGCCGTGGCGAAGGCCTCGGCGTCCTTGCGCGAGCCGTGCCACCTCTCGGAGTGGAAGTGCAGCGCCGCGATGTGCGCGCCCATGTGGGCCGGAGCCCGGTCGATGATCTTCACCCAGAGCTGGTCGAACTGCTCGGGGGTGTAGCCCAGGCCCCGGGCCACCGCCAGTTCCACGATGTACGGGACGGGGTCGCCCGGCGCGAGGAGGGCCGCCTCGCCGCAGACCGTACGGGCCTCCTCCAGGATGATCCGGAAGTCGTCGCTCCCCGCCGCCGAGGACCGCCACGCCTGCTGCACCAGGAACTCCGCGTGCACCGCCGCACCGCCCGCGTCCTTCGGGGACTCCGCGCGCCAGTTCCGCAGCCACGCGCCGCCCTCCCCGGGCCGCCGCGCCAGCTCCAGCGAGGCCGCGCCCGCGAAGGCCTGGATCCGCTGCCAGCGCACCTCGCCCTCCTTCGGCGTCCCGGCGAGCAGCTGGGAGGCCGCCCGCCAGTCCTGGGTGCCCTGGACGACGTCGAGCACGTCCAGGAGGTCCTGGTCGGGTCCGGGCATCCGGACGTCCAGCGCCTCCTGGCGGGCGAAGCCGTACGTGTCCGGGTCGGCGGCGTCCGGCGAACCGGGGGCGACCTGGCGGATACCGCCCCGGCGGCGCATGACCCAGGGGCCGATGACCGCCGCGAACATGCACATCGCGAGCAGGAACAACAGAATCTCCATGACCCCATTGTCCCCGGACCGGCGAGTGGCCGGTAAGGGCCCTCTCCACGAACTACGCTCGGGCTTCATGAGCGACCAGCACAGCTTCGAAACCCTCGCCATCCACGCGGGGAACACCGCCGACCCCCTCACCGGCGCGGTGGTTCCGCCGATCTACCAGGTCTCCACGTACAAGCAGGACGGCGTGGGCGGACTGCGCGGCGGCTACGAGTACAGCCGCAGCGCCAACCCGACCCGCACGGCCCTGGAGGAGAACCTCGCGGCCCTCGAAGGCGGCCGCCGCGGCCTCGCGTTCGCCTCCGGCCTCGCCGCCGAGGACTGCCTCCTGCGTACGCTGCTGACCCCCGGCGACCACGTGGTCATCCCGAACGACGCCTACGGCGGCACGTTCCGGCTGTTCGCGAAGGTCGCCTCGCGGTGGGGCGTGGAGTTCTCGGTGGCCGACACCTCGGACGTGGCCGCCGTACGGGACGCGCTCACCCCGCGCACCAAGGCAATCTGGGTGGAGACCCCGTCCAACCCGCTGCTCGGGATCACCGACATCGCCGCCGTGGCGCAGGTCGCCCGGCAGGCCGGGGCCCGCCTCGTCGTCGACAACACCTTCGCCTCCCCCTACCTCCAGCAGCCCCTCGCGCTCGGCGCGGACGTCGTCGTGCACTCCACCACCAAGTACATGGGCGGCCACTCCGACGTCGTCGGCGGCGCGCTCGTCGTCAGCGACCCGGAACTCGCCGAGGAGCTGGCCTACCACCAGAACGCCATGGGCGCGGTCGCCGGGCCCTTCGACGCCTGGCTCGTGCTGCGCGGCATCAAGACCCTCGCCGTCCGCATGGACCGGCACACGGAGAACGCCACGAAGGTCGCCGACCTGCTGACCCGGCACCCCAAGGTCTCCCAGGTCCTCTACCCGGGTCTGCCCGAGCACCCCGGCCACGAGGTCGCGGCCAAGCAGATGAAGGCCTTCGGCGGCATGGTGTCCTTCCGCGTCGCGGGCGGCGAGGAGGCGGCGGTCGAGGTCTGCAACCGGGCGAAGCTCTTCACGCTCGGCGAGTCCCTCGGCGGGGTGGAGTCCCTCCTGGAGCACCCGGGCCGGATGACGCACGCCTCCGCCGCCGGCTCCCCGCTGGAGGTCCCGGCCGACCTGGTGCGGCTCTCCGTCGGCATCGAGAACGGCGACGACCTGATCGCCGACCTCACCCAGGCGCTGGGCTGACCCGGCGGAGGTGAAGCCGACCCGGCAGAAGTGAGAGGGGCGCCCACCGGAACCGGCGGGCGCCCCTCACGTGTCGGACGCCCGTCGGCGGGAGCCCCTTTCCCGTGTCAGGCGCCCACCTTCTCGTCCGCCAGCATGCCCCTGACCTGCTCGCGGAGCGCGGGACCGTCCTCGTGCCCGTGGACCGACGCGGCGTGCTCACTCGCGGCCCGGACGACCTCGTCCTCCTCACCGGAGATGGTGAGCGTGCAGTTCGTCTCGCTCGGATACTCGCGGCAATCCGCGACCTTCCTGGTCATCACGGCCTCCTCGGCTCGCTCGACCCCTCCAGCGTAGGCGCGTCGCCCCCCGGACCCCAACGGCTCACCAGCCCTCCAACGGGGGAGTGACCTGCGCGGGCTCCGTCTCCCACGGCTGCTCGACCCCGGCCCAGACGAGGAACGCCGCGAACGCCGCGGCCAGCAGGCAGAGCGCCGTCCGCCGCGCCGCCCGGCGCAGCCGCAACCGGCGCCCGCCACGCAGCACCGCCCGCGCCGCCAGGCCGGGCGGCAGGGCCGGGTGCGGGCCGTCCAGCATCCGGCGGACCTGCTCCTCCCGGGGGTCCCTGCGGTCGGCGCTCACGGCGCCGCCCGGGCGCCCGGGGCCGGCCGCGGCCCGGCCGTACCCCGCGCGGGCGCCCGCCCGGAACCCGCGGCACCCCGCGGCGCGCGCAGCGCCGCCACCGCCCGGGCGCACACGGCGCGGACCCGGTCGCCCGGCAGCCCGAGCAGCGCCGCCGTCTGCTCCTCGCCGACCTCCTCGTACACCCGCAGAACGAGAACGAGCCGTTCGACGGGGGTCAGCCGGTCCAGCGGACCGCCGCGCGGCCGCTGATGGCGCCGGGCCTCCCGGGCGAACCGGAGCGCCAGTTCCCGGCGGGCCAGATCGTAGGGGTCACCGCCCCGCAGCCCGTCCCAGTCGGCGTACGTACGGGCGAGCGCCGCGTTCAGCAGCCGCTCGGCCCGTGCGTACGCGCCCGGCGGGTGCGACGGTTCGCCGGTGAGCAGCGTCGCCGTGTGCAGCAGACGACCGCCCGCGCCCGCCACGAAGGCCTCGAACTCCAGGGCGCGGAGCCGGTCCCGGTGGGTCGTCCGCTCTGCCATGGACCACATACGAGCCCCGGCGCACCGTCCCGGTCAAGAGCCCGGACGCGGCCGGTGCGGGGAAGCGCGCCCGAGAGGGGCCGGGTCCGCGGACTCACAGGGCACCGCACGGAGGACTTCCGTGCGGTGGCGTACCAGCGGAACAGCGGGCGGGGCGGGAAGGCATGATGCCTTCCCGCCCCGCCCGCTGTTCCGCTGGGCGTCGTGTCAGACGCGGCGGTGGCGGCCGTAGTACTCACCGGTCGTGCGGTGGAATTCCGTGTCACCGATGTGCTTGTCCTTGTCGAATTCCGGAGAGTCCTTGATCTGGTCCTTGGTGAGGTCGATGTAGACCTTCTTCTCGGCGCTGTCGATCCGGCTCACCGTGCCCGCCGGGAGCAGAACGTGCTTGCCGAAAATCCATACGCCGGTGTCGACCACCACGTACGAGGACGTGACATCGTCGGAGTGCTTGTCGACCTTGCCGATACTGCCGTCCGTCGCCTCGACCTTGTAGCCGATCAGGTCGGTACCGGCGGTGTGGCCGACATTCGGCTGGTAGCCCCACAGGTTCTCGCTCATGGTAATTCCTTCGTTCGTATGGATAGGAATGAAACGTATTCAGGGCGGCCGTCGGGGCAGCGCCGACACGGGTTCGCTCTCTCGCCCCGTCCTGGCGATCCGCCCTTTGCCTCAGCAACCGTTGATCAGCCTCTTGCCCCGGACCATCCGGCATACGCCCACGGAATCGGTTGTTTTCCGGCCCGATTTCAGGGAAGCCGGGCAACCTGCGCCACGTCGCTTCACGGGCCAGGTCGGTTCACGGTGCTCGTCGATGGACTCTGACGCCGAGTGCTGTTCCGCACCGAGGCTTGGTTTTCCCGATGCCGGGCACACGGACGACACGATTCGAAGGAGTAACTCCCATGCTGGGTATAGCAGCCGCAGTTCTGTTCTTCGTCGCCTTCCTCATCAACGCCGCCGACATTTCCACCAACGAAGTGTTCGCGTCGGGCAATGTGATGCTGCTCGGCCTCGTGCTCCTCGCCCTGCACGTCGCGGGCGTCGGCGCAGGAAGCCGGATCGGCGGCTCGCGCAAGCGCTGAGCCACCCACAGGCGCCCGGGCCCCGGCTTCGGCCCGGGCCCCGGCTTCGGCCCCGGCCCCAAGGAGAAGGCACACCGATGGAGAAGGCACACCGATGAACGACGCATCGCAAAACGACACGGGCACGCCCACCCCCGAGGAACTGCGCGAACAGGTGGAGCGAACGCGCGACAAGCTCGGGCAGACCGTCGAGGCGCTCGCGGCGAAGGCCGACCTCACGGGGCAGGCCAGGGACAAGATCGCCACGGTGAAGGAGCGGGCCGCCGGGAAGGCCGGGACGGCATCCGGCCGGGTGCGCCACCTGACGGAGCAGGCCGCGCAGCGGGTGAAGGACAGGACACCCGACGCCGTGCTGGAAGAGACCGCGCGGGTCACCGCGCAGCTGCGCGAGCGTACGGCGCGCGCCGGCCGGTACGCGGCGGTGAAGGCACCCGATCCGTTGAGGGAAGGGGCGGAGCGAGCCGCGACAGCTGTCCGCGCCCACCGCGCCCCGCTCCTCACGGGCGGTGCCCTGCTGGTCGCCTTCCTGCTGGTACGCCGCAGCCGCGGACGCACCCGATGAAGGGGGCCAAGATCGCCTACAAGCCGGTCGGCCTGGTCCTGGGTGCTGTCAGCGGGATGATCGCGGGTGCCGCCTTCAAGCAGACGTGGAAGCTCATCGAGGGCGAGGGCGACGCGCCCGACGCCCTCGACGAGGGCCGCTCGTGGCCGCAGATCCTCCTCGCCGCCGCCGTACAGGGGGCGATCTTCTCCGTGGTCAAGGCCGCCGTCGAGCGCTCCGGCGCCCAGGTGACCAGGCGCGTGACGGGCACCTGGCCGGCGTAACCCCGGGGCTGCGCCCCGGGGCCGACCGCCGCCCGCGCCCCCGTCAGTCGGACTGCGGCGGCTGGTACGCGGCCTGCCGGGCGGCCAACGACCCGTTGAAACGGGTGAGCAGGGCGCAGAACGTGTCCCGCTCCTCCCGCGACCAGCCGTCCGTCACCTGGGACATCAGCTCGCGCCGCGAGGCCCGGACCTCTTCCAGCCGGGCCTGACCGCGCGGCGAGAGCTGGAGCACCACGGCCCGGCCGTCCTCCGGATGCGACGTGCGCTTCACCAGACCGGTGTCGACGAGCGGCGCGACCTGCCGCGTCACCGTCGAGGAGTCGATGCCCATCCCGGCCGCCAGCGCCTTGACGCCCATCGGGCCTTCCCGGTCCAGCCGGTTCAGCAGCAGGTACGCCGCCCGGTCCATCGAGTTGCGGACCTGGCCGACACCGCCGAGGCGGGTCTGCTCGGCACGGCGGGCGAAGACCGCCACCTCGTGCTGGAGCGAGTCCAGCAGGCGGTCGGGGCCCGGGTGTTCGGGGGCGGCGCCCGGAAGGAGACGCAGCAGTCGTCATGTCCTGAGGGGGCATGGCCGGGGGCTCTCTTCGTGCGGTGTCGGATGGGTGGGGGACAGAGTACGCGGCCCCGGGGCAACGAGTACCAGTGCCGCACAAACCCGCGGACACCACCGCAGGCCGCCATGAGACAAGTCTGCCGCGCCCGGTCGGAGCTGCAAGACTTGTGGACATGAGCTTCCGCACGACCGCCCGCCACCCGGCCCTGATCCTCGACGACGTCCGGGGCGCGCAGAAGATGCTGTCCGGGGTGGCGCGGGTGACCGCCCTGGAGGGCAGCCGCCATCTGACCGAGCTGGTCGGCTCCCCGGTGCACCTCAAGTGCGAGAACCTCCAGCGCACCGGCTCCTTCAAACTGCGCGGCGCCTACGTCCGGATCTCCGGCCTCACCCCGGTGGAACGGGCGGCCGGGGTGGTCGCCGCCAGCGCCGGGAACCACGCCCAGGGCGTCGCGCTGGCCTCGTCGCTCCTCGGCGTACGCTCCACGGTCTTCATGCCCGTCGGGGCGCCCCTGCCCAAGGTCGCCGCGACCAGGGAGTACGGGGCCGAGGTACGGCTGCACGGCCAGGTCGTCGACGAGACCCTCGCCGCCGCCCAGCGGTACGCGGAGGAGACCGGCGCGGTCTTCATCCACCCCTTCGACCACCCCGACATCATCGCGGGCCAGGGCACCGTCGGGCTGGAGATCCTGGAGCAGTGCCCCGAGGTCCGCACGATCGTCCTCGGCATCGGCGGCGGCGGGTTCGCCGCGGGCGTCGCCGTCGCGGTGAAGGCCCTGCGCCCCGATGTCCGGATCATCGGCGTCCAGGCCGAGGGCGCCGCCTGTTACCCGCCGTCCCTGGCCGCCGGGCACCCCGTCTCGCTCGACGCCCCGGCCACGATGGCCGACGGCATCAAGGTGGGGCGGCCCGGCGACGTACCGTACCGGCTGATCGAGGAGCTGGTCGACGAGGTCCGCACGGTCACCGAGGACGAGCTGTCCAGTGCGCTGCTGCTCTGCCTGGAGCGGGCCAAGCTGGTCGTCGAACCGGCCGGGGCCAGCCCGGTGGCGGCGCTGCTCAGCGACCCGAAGTCCTTCCGGGGGCCGGTGGTGGCCGTGCTGTCCGGCGGCAACGTCGACCCGCTGCTGATGCAGCGCATCCTGCGGCACGGAATGTCCGCCGCGGGCCGCTACCTGAGCCTGCGGCTGCGCCTCACCGACCGCCCGGGGGCGCTGGCCGCGCTGCTGGCCGCGCTGACCGTGGCCGACGCCAACGTCCTCGACATCAGCCATGTGCGCACCGACCCGCGCCTCGGCCTGACCGAGGCGGAGGTCGACCTGCACCTGGAGACCAAGGGGCCGCAGCACTGCGCGGAGGTCGAGGCGGCGCTGCGGGCGGCGGGCTTCCGGGTGATGGGCTGAGGAGGGCGCACGGGCGGGCTCGTCGCGCGCCGGGAGCCGGGGATACGCGCGTTCGCCGAGCGGTGGCTGCCCACCGATCCTAGGATCGGACCGGAAGGCCGCCACCGGCGACACCATCACCATCCGCGAGTGACGGGGGAGCCCCTCCATGCCAGGTGCGATCCACGCCGAAGGTCTGGTGAAGACCTTCGGCGACGTACGAGCCCTCGACGGCGTCGACCTCGACGTCCCCGAAGGCACGGTCCTCGGACTGCTCGGCCCCAACGGCGCCGGCAAGACCACCGCCGTACGCGTGCTGACCACACTGTTGCGCCCGGACAGCGGCACGGCGTTCGTGGCCGGGATCGACGTACTGAAGAAGCCCAACGAGGTACGCCGTTCGATCGGGCTCTCCGGACAGTTCGCCGCGGTCGACGAGTATCTGACCGGCCGGGAGAACCTCCAGATGGTCGGGCAGCTCTACCACCTGAGCGCCCGGGACGCGAAGGCCCGGGCGGGCGTCCTGCTGGACCGGTTCAACCTCGGCGAGGCCGCCGACCGCACCGCCAAGACGTACTCCGGCGGTATGCGCCGGCGCCTCGACCTCGCGGCGGCGCTCGTCGTGTCGCCGCCCGTGATGTTCATGGACGAGCCGACGACCGGGCTCGACCCGCGCAACCGGCAGCAGCTCTGGGACGTGATCGAGGACCTGGTGGCGGGCGGCACGACGCTGCTGCTGACCACGCAGTATCTGGAGGAGGCCGACCGCCTCGCCCACGACATCTGCGTCATCGACCACGGCAAGGTCATCGCCCGCGGCACCTCCGACCAGCTCAAGGCCCGCACCGGCGGCGAGCGCGTCGAGGTCGTCGTGCACCGCCCGGACGAGATCGAGCGCGCCCGGGCCGTGCTGACCGCCCTCGGCAAGGGAGAGGTCACCGTCGCCCGGCTCTCCCGCAAGCTGACCGCCCCGGTCAGCGGCGGGGCCAAGCTGCTGGCCGAGATCATCCGCGACCTGGACGCCCAGGGCGTGGAGATCGACGACATCGCCCTGCGCAGGCCCACCCTGGACGACGTCTTCCTCTCCCTCACCGGCCACGCGGCCGAGGTGCGCGAGAACGGGGACGAGGAGCCCGACGGAGCCGTAGCGGAACGCTCCCGCGACTCCCGGAGCAAGGAGGACACCCGGTGAGCGCGATCGCCAAGGACGCCCCCTCGTTGGTCCCCAGCCCCGCCGGGGGCTTCACACAGTCCGTGAAGGACTCCCTCGTCGTCGCCAAGCGGAATCTGATCCGGATGACCCGGATCCCCGAGATGGTGATCTTCGGACTGATCCAGCCGATCATGTTCGTGGTGCTCTTCACCTATGTCTTCGGCGGCTCCATCAGCATCGGCGGCTCGACCGACCCACAGCTGTACAAGGAGTTCCTGATGGCGGGCATCTTCGCCCAGACCGTCACCTTCGCCACCGCGGGCGCCGGCGCCGGCATCGCCGACGACATGCACAAGGGGCTCATCGACCGCTTCCGGTCGCTGCCCATGGCCCGGGGCGCGGTCCTCACCGGACGGACGCTCGCCGACCTCGTACAGACCACGCTCACCCTCGTCGTGCTCGCCGGGGTCGCCCTGATCGTCGGCTGGCGCACCCACGAGAACCTCGGCAAGGTGATCTGCGGCTTCCTGCTGCTGCTCCTGCTCGGCTACGCGTTCTCCTGGATCGGAGCGCTGATCGGCCTGTCCGTGCGCACCCCGGAGGCGGCGACCTCCGGCGGTCTGATCTGGCTGTTCCCGCTGACGTTCATCTCGAACGCCTTCGTGCCGGTCACCGGCATGCCGACGTTCCTCCAGCACGTCGCCGAGTGGAACCCCTTCAGCGCCACGGTGGCCGGGGCCCGCGAGCTCTTCGGGAACACGATGCCGGGCGTGCCGAAGTCCGTCACCGGGGCCTGGCCGATGGAGCACCCGATCCTCGCCTCGGTCCTCTGGTCCGTGCTGATCATCGTGGTCTTCCGTACCCTCGCGGTCCGCAAGTACCGCTCGGCCGCCGTCTGACGCCCGCCACGCCGACACCACGGAGGCAACCATGTCCAGCACACCGGACGAACCGGCCACCGGTCTGCCCGGCGCCCCGCCCGTCGTCGACCACGCCACCTGGCAGGCCGCCCGGGACGAGCTCCTGGTCCGGGAGAAGGCCCACACCCGCCAGGGCGACGCGCTCGCCGCGGCCCGCCGCCGGCTGCCGATGGTGGAGGTCGACGGGACGGCCGAGGTCGTCGGACCCGAGGGCCCGGTCCCGTTCCTGGACCTCTTCGAGGGCCGCCGGGAGCTCGTCGTCTACCAGCACATGTGGTACGACGGCGCACCGCACCAGGGCCAGTGCGAGGGCTGCACCGACGCGGTCTGGCACCTGAGGGACGCCGTCTACCTCAACGCCCGGGGCGTCTCGTTCGCCGTCGTGACCACGGGCTCCTGGGACGAGGTGGCCGCCTTCACCGCGTTCATGGGCTACACCCAGCCCTGGTACTCGGTGCGGGGCCTGGACGCGCCGATCGGCGGCGAGATGGGGCACCTCGCCTGCTTCCTGCGCGACGGCGGGCGCGTGTTCCTCACCTACTCCACGACGGGCCGGGGCATCGAGACGGCCAACGGCTCCTTCGGCCTGCTCGATCTGACGCCCTACGGCCGCGGCGAGGCGTGGGAGGACCGGCCCGAGGGCCGGCCGACGATCGGCAGCGTCCGCGAGGGGTATCCGGGCGAGGGCGGCCAGGCCTGCTGGTACTGGCGCACCGAGGCGGACGGGACCGCGAGCTGGGGCCCGGCCAGCCGCCCCACCCCGCAGTGGACCCGCCCCGGCGTGACGCCCGAGGAGACGCTCGGCCGCACCGGCGACTGCTCCTGACCGGTCCCGCGGGAACGGCCCGCGGGAACGGCCCGGGTGCGGCCCGGGTGCCCGGGTGCGGCCCGGGTGTGGACGCTGACGCACGGGGGCCCTGGCCTTACGACGTGCACGACGCACGGGAGCCCGGCCGTTACGGCGCACAGGGGCCCGGCCGTTACGGCGCACGGGAGCGCCGGCTCGACGACGTACACGACGTACGGGAGCCCCGGCCGTCCGTGGCCGGGGCTCCCGTGTCGTTCCGTCGTGGTGCGGCCGGATCAGCCGCTGTAGGGCTTCGCCGCCAGGATCTTCACCGAGGCCGTCCTGCCGTTCGGCAGCTCGTAGTCCGCGTCGTCGCCGGTCCGCTTGCCGTTCACGCCGAGGCCGAGCGGGGACTGCGGGGAGTACGTCTCGATCTCCGTGCTGGCGTACTCACGGGAGGCGAGCAGGAAGGTCAGCGTGTCGCTCTCGTCGCCGTCGAAGGCGATCGTGACGACCATGCCGGGCTCGACCACGCCGTCGTCGGCCGGCGCCTCGCCGACCTTCGCGTGTTCCAGGAGCTGGGTCAGCTGGCGCACCCGCAGCTCCATCTTGCCCTGCTCCTCCTTGGCCGCGTGGTACCCGCCGTTCTCCCGGAGGTCACCCTCCTCGCGGGCCGCCGCGATCTTGACGGAGATCTCCGTGCGCGCGGGACCAGACAGGTACTCCAGCTCGGCCTTGAGCTGGTTGTACGCCTCCTGCGTGAGCCAGGTGACGTTTTCGCTGGTCTGGGTCACAGGTGCTCCTCGTCGGTGCTGGGAATACAAAGCATCGCCCTACCCAGAAGCATGTGCTTCTCCGGGTGGGCGAAACCACGAGCCTAACAATTCCGCAGGAAAAGGGGGAGAAGGTAAACCGTCACACCCCTCAGTCGGCCGATGCGACCCGTATCGTCGCAGGTCACAGGGGTGGAACAGAGGTCAGCCGGTCGGGCCGTCGTCGGCGGTGCAGCCCATCGGCTCGACGGCGGTCGCCCTGGACCGGGTCACCACGGTCACGACCTCGTCGATCCGGTCCTCGGCCCGGTCGAAGCGGACCTCCTTGCGGCCCACCTCGGAGCCGTCCTCGCTGAGCGCCCGCACCAGGCAGTAGCCGTGGCCCTCGCGGTCCTTGCGGACCTCCAGGTGGACATCGGCCCGGGCGTCGGAGACGACCTTGAACTTGATCATCTCGGCGCTGATGCCCTGGCCACCGACGTAGTCGAAGCCGATCCACCCGATCACGCCGAGCAGGGCGACGCCCAGGACCGATCCGACGATCTTCAGCTTGCGGTCCGCACGCTGATCCTCGGTCCGGCCGTACCGCCCCTCGGGCAGAGCCTCACGAACCGTCGTCATGATCGTTCCCTCCGGACCGGGCATCGAGGAATTTTCCGGCCCCTCGTTCAGTCACTATAGAAGCCGCCCACCCGGCGTCCGACCGCGCCCCGCACCGATGCCGCGCGGGCGCGGCACCTCGTGAGACAGAGACCCGGACCGGCTCCGACAGCGACCCGGATCGACCTGACCGAACCATGATCGACCAGAGCGACCAATGACTGAGGATCGAGCTTTGACTGAGCAGCTGCGGCTGATGGCCGTTCACGCCCACCCCGACGACGAGTCGAGCAAGGGCGCGGCCACCATGGCCAAGTACGTGTCCGAGGGGGTGGACGTGCTGGTCGTGACCTGCACGGGAGGCGAGCGCGGCTCCATCCTCAACCCGAAGCTCCAGGGTGACGCGTACATCGAGAAGAACATCCACGAGGTGCGCAAGAAGGAGATGGACGAGGCCCGGGAGATCCTGGGCGTCCAGCAGGAGTGGCTCGGTTTCGTCGACTCGGGGCTGCCCGAGGGCGACCCGCTGCCGCCGCTGCCCGAGGGCTGCTTCGCCCTGGAGGACCCCGAGGCCGCCGCGGGGCGCCTGGTGGCGAAGATCCGCGCGTTCCGGCCGCAGGTCATCACCACGTACGACGAGAACGGCGGCTACCCGCACCCCGACCACATCATGACGCACACGATCTCGATGATCGCGTTCGACGGTGCGGCCGACGCGGAGCGGTTCCCGGAGGACGAGTTCGGCCCCGTCTGGGAGCCGATGAAGCTCTACTACAACCAGGGCTTCAACCGGCCGCGCACCGTCGCCCTGCACGAGGCGCTCCTCGCCCGGGGGCTGGAGTCCCCGTACGGCGAGTGGCTGGAGCGCTGGGAGGAGTTCGAGCGCGTGGAACGCACGCTGACCACGCACGTTCCCTGCGACGAGTTCTACGAGATCCGCGACAAGGCGCTCATCGCGCACGCCACGCAGATCGACCCCGAGGGCGGCTGGTTCCGGGTCCCGATGGACATCCAGCGCGAGGTGTGGCCCACCGAGGAGTACGAGCTGGCGAAGTCCCGGGTCGATACCTCCCTCCCCGAGAGCGACCTCTTCGCGGGCATCCGCGACAATGCCTGATATGTACGCGACCCAGGCACTGACGCACCTCGTCCCGCTCGCCGCCGAAGAGCTCGACAAGAACAAGGTCACCCCCGGCGTCCTCGGCTTCCTCGTCTTCGCGGCGCTGGCCGTCGGCGTGTGGGCCCTGATGAAGTCGATGAACCGCCACATGGGCAAGGTCAACTTCGAGGAGGCCCCCGACCCGGACGCGGTGGCCGCCGAGCCCGCCGCCGACGGGGCGGCCGCGACCCGGAAGTAACCCGCGCCGGCGCCGCGCGTACGGGAAGGGCGTCCGGCCCCGGTGCCGGACGCCCGGCGGCCCGTGACCGAGCGGGCGCCGACCCGTGACGAACGGGCGCCGGTCTCCGACGCCTGCCCGCGCAGGTCCGCCCGCACAGGTCCGCGCGGGCCACGGCCATGTCGTGACGGCCCGTGTCGTGACGGCCGTGTTGTCACGGGTGTGCCGTCAAGGCCGGGCCGGCTCCAACGTGACGCCCATGATCTGGCCGGCGGCGCGGGTCGGGGTCAGCCCGAGCCGCCACGCCTGCCAGCCGTCCTCCAGGTCCACGCCCCGCTCCAGCGCCACCGCGAACGCCGCCGCCGACTGCTCCAGCTTGCCGTCCCGCGCCGGGTGCCCGCCCTCGATCAGCTCGGCCAGCTCCTGCTGCGCCACCACCGTGCCCACCTCGATGCCCCCGGGCGAGGCGTACGGCAGCAGAGTGCAGCGCAGGAACCGGGCCCAGTCGCCGCCCCGCGCGTCCCCGTACGAGGCGAACAGCTCCGCCGCCTCACCGCACAGCTCCAGCGCCTGCGGCGCACGCCCGTTGCCCGCGTCGATCAACGCCAGCTCCACGCACGCCCACGCCTCCCCGTACGGCACCTTGATCCGCCGGAAGTCGGCCCGCGCGTCCATCAGCAACTGCCGGGCGAACCCCGAGTTGCGCAGGTTGCCCGTCTGCGCCGCCCGCTGGTCCCGGGTCACCCGGCCCGAGTGGTGACGGGCGCACGCCAGCCCGTACACGTCCCGCATCCGCGAGAACATCGTGCGGGACCGCTCCAGCTCACGCACCGCCTGATCGGTGTCCCCCTCCTCCTCCAGCGCCTGCCCCAGGTAGTACAGGGTCCAGGCCTCGCCCCGCGCGTCCTCGTTGTCCCGGTGCCGGTCCAGCGCCTCGCGCAACTGCGTGAGGGCGGCCCCCGGATCGCCGTCCAGCAGCCGGGCCCGGGCCAGCTGGGTGAGCGCCCACGCCTCGCCGCGTCCGTCGCGGGTGCGCCCGTACAGCCCCAGGGCGGTGTTCAGCGCCTCCTCGGCCGGGCCGACCTCGCCCGTCCGCAGCCGCACCTGCCCCAGCTGGAACTGCGTCCACGCCTCACCGTGCAGCGACTCGCCCTCCCGGTGCAGCCGCAGCGCGTCCGCCAGCAGTGTCAGCGCCCGCGCCAGATCACCCCGGTCGCGCTCCACCGCCGCCAGGGCGTGCAGGGTCCAGGCGCGGTCCTCGGCCTGCGCGCCGGACGACTGGAGCGCCAGCGCCTCGCCGAGCCGGGCCGCCGCCTCCGTCAGATTGCCCTGGTGGTGCAGGGTGATGCCCAACGAGCACAGCGCCAGCGCCTCGCCCGCGTCGTTCCGCGCCTCGTGGTACAGCCCGACGACCGAGGACAGCGTGGTGCGGGCCTTGTCCAGCTCGCCGAGCTGCCGGGCCGCGATACCCGTACGCCACTGCACCGACCGCTCCAGCAGCCCCTGGCCCACGGCCTGCGTCAGCTCGCGGATCTCGCCCAGCCGGTACAGGTCGCCGCGGAGCAGGCAGTAGTCGCACAGGGCGCCCAGCAGATGCTGCAACGTGGCCTGGTCGACGCCCTCCGCGTGCCGCAGCGCCGCCGTGATGAAGCTCGACTCGTCGTCCAGCCAGCGCAGCGCCGAGTCCAGCGAACCGAAACCGTGCGAGCCGAACCGTCCGGCGCGGGTCGACATCTTCCCGTCGACCATCCGGATCACCGCGTCGGCCAGCTCCGCGTAGTTCGTCAGCAGCCGCTCCTGCGCCGCCGCCCGCTCGGCCGGCTCCTCCTCGTCCACCAGCCGGGCCAGCGCGAACGCCCGCACCAGATCGTGCAGCCGGTAGCGCGACCCCCGTACGCGAGTGAGCAGCCCCGCCCGGGCCAGCACGGTGAGCAGCCGCTCCGCCTCCTGCTCGTCCGCCCCGAGCAGCGCCGCCGCCGCTGCCGCCCCCAGGCTCGCCCGGCCCGCCAGCGCGAGCCGCCGCAGCAGCCGCCGGGCGTGCTCGCCCTGGTCGGTGTAGCGCAGCCACAGCGCCCGCTCCACCGGGTCCACCTGACCGTAGGCGGCGAGATCCTCCGCCAGCGTGTGGCGGCTACGGGCCCCGAGCGCGGAACCGGCCACCCGCAGCGCCAGCGGCAGCCCGCCGCACAGCTCCACGACGGCGTCCGTGGACGGGTAGTCGTACGGCCCGGTCTCCTCCTCCTCGGCTACCTCGCGCAACAGCTCCTCCGCACCCGCCGCGTCCAGCGGGCCGACCGGCAGGTGGTGCACCCAGGCCGGCAGGTCCTCGGGCAGCTCCAGCGGCTCCCGGGCGGTGACGATCACCAGACTGTCCGAGCGCTCCGGGATCAGGGTGCGGACCTGCCTGGCGTCCGTGGCGTCGTCGAGCACGATCGTGACCGGCGTCCCCGTGAGGTGCTGGTGGTACAGCTCGCCGAGCCGCCGCACCTGCTGCTCGGCCGAAGCGCCTTCCCGGAAGAGCAGTTGCTCGCGCGGCGCGCCCAGCCGGTTCAGCAGGTGCAGCAGGGCGTCCCGGGTCGGCAGCGGGCTCTCCCCGGCGACCTGGCCGCGCAGATCGACCACGCACGCGCCCCGGAACTGGTCCTTGAGCGCGTGGGCGGCCCGCACCGCGAGCGCCGTACGCCCCGCCCCCGGCGCACCGTGCAGCACGACGACCGTCGGCCGGGTCCGCGTCGACGCGCGGGCCGCGTGCACCCACTGGCCGATCTGCGCCAGCTCGGCCCGCCGCCCGGTGAACGGCCCCTCCGCCTTGGGGAGATGCCCGAAGGACTGCTCCAGAACCACCCGGGTGCGGGCCGCCGCGCTCCGGTCCCCGCCGCGCAACGGCCGCCCCGCCGAGGCGGTCTGCTTCTTCGGGGCGCGCGCGGCGTTGGCCAGCATGCGCTGCTGGTCCAGATACGGGCGGATGCCCCGTACCTCCAGGGCCGTCAGCCACTGGAGCCGCAACTGCTCGGCCCCGCCCGGCTGTCCGGCCGCTCCGGCGCGGCGGTGGGCGGCCGGCCAGTGCGAGACGGTCGCCTTCGCCACGGTCGTCGCCGTGCCGGCCACCGCGACGGCCGCGCCCGCGCCGAGCGCCAGGCCGGTGCCCGCGCCGAGCGCCAGATCCGCGCCGAACGCGGCAGCGGCGGCAACTCCCGTCACCAGCAGGGGCGTTCCGAGCGTCGCTCTGCTGAAACGCTCCGAGACGGGGCGCGCTCCCGCCGCCACCGAGTCCAGCGCCCGCGTGTACGCGGCGTACTCCTCGCCCGCGCCGGCGGCCATGGTGTCGAGCGCGGCCCGCGCCCGCGACATCAGCGCACCGACGTCGGTCCGTCCGTCGGTGCGCCGCGCCTCCTCCTCCACGGCGCGCACCAACAGCCTCTCGGCTTCCGCCCGATGGCTGTCCCGCATATGCGTCCCCCTCCGAGTGCCGCGCTCCGGACCTCGGGCTCCGGAGCGTCGGATACCAAGCGTCAGTTACCGAGCGTCGGGGTCAAGTGTCCTGCGTGGCGCGCCCCGGCGCGAGGGGCGCAGGGCAAGGGGAGGGTCAAGTCGTGGGCGGGCGACTCGCCCCCGCCGCTCCCCGCCGTACTCCTCCTCGTCCTCCACCGGCACCCCCAGGACGAGCCGGGCCTCCCACTCCTGTGGCGAAGCTCGGAACGCTCAGTGCTGGACTGCTTCAGCCGGAAGGCCGTCGCCCGGGTCATCGCCGACCAGATGCGCACGGACCTGATCCGATGTGCTGCTGATGGCCAGGGAGGCGCGGAGTGCGGAGGACGCAGAATGAGCCGGGTGGACCGGCATCACGGGATTTCCACGAGGAGGACGGCGCCCGAGGGCACGTCGGATCAGCGGCCCCTGGAGAACTGCGACACGGAGCCTGGTGATGTGCGTGAGAAAGTTTTGGTAAAAAATGATCCGGCGTCCAGTATTTGGACACCACATGGAATCTCGTGTTCCCGCCCCATTACGATCACGCGATGATCAACGAGATTCAGATTCCCTCGGTTCTCAAACCGTCTGATGGCCGTTTTGGCGCAGGTCCCTCCAAAGTGCGAATCGAAGCACTGACCGCTCTGGCGAGCACCGGCACCACTCTCCTCGGTACCTCCCATCGTCAAGCCCCTGTGAAAGAACTCGTACGGCGGGTCAGGGAAGGCGTTGGCGAGCTGCTCTCGCTCCCCGACGGCTACGAGGTGATTCTCGGCAATGGTGGCTCCACCGCCTTCTGGGACATCGCCACACATGGGCTCATCGAACGCAGATCGCAGCACTTGTCGTTCGGAGAGTTCTCCTCCAAGTTCGCCAAGGCAGCGCGCAAGGCGCCCTGGCTGGATGCCCCCTCGGTCATCGCGTGCGAGCCCGGCGGGCACCCGGAGCCTGTCGCGGAGGCCGGTGTGGACGTCTACGCACTCACCCACAATGAGACCTCGACCGGAGTCGCCGCACCGGTGCGCCGGGTGCCGGGAGCGGATGCGGGCGCCTTGACGCTGGTAGACGCGACTTCGGGCGCCGGCGGCCTGCCGGTGGACATCACCGAGGCCGACGTCTATTACTTCGCCCCCCAGAAGTCCTTCGCCGCCGACGGCGGTCTGTGGCTTGCACCCTTCTCACCTGCGGCGTTGGACCGGGCGCGCTCCATCGGCGCTTCCGGTCGGCACATCCCGGCGTTCTTCGACCTACCCACGGCGATCGACAACTCCCTCAAGAACCAGACGTACAACACCCCGGCTCTCTCCACCCTCTTCCTGCTGGGCGAGCAGCTCGAGTGGATCAACGGTCAGGGCGGTCTCGACTGGGCCGTCAAGCGGACCGCCGACTCCGCCGCGCGTCTGTACGACTGGGCCGAGCGCAGCGAACACGTCACGCCCTTCGTCGTGGATCCCGCCCAGCGCTCGCAGGTCATCGGAACCATCGACGTCGCCGAGGGCATCGAAGCCGCCACGATCGCCCAGGTGCTGCGACGCAATGGGATCGTGGACACCGACTCCTATCGGGGCCTTGGCCGCAACCAACTGCGCATCGCGATGTTCCCGGCAGTGGAGCCGTCCGACGTCGAAGCGTTGACCGCCTGCATCGACTACGTCATCGACCTGCTCACGTAGCCGTCCTGCGGCAGCAGACGTGTGAGGGTGGGTGTGCCCCGGCTTGCAGCCGGGGCACACCCACCCTTTTCGCGTCTCAGGGCGGACGAGCGATCAAATCTTCCGATCTCTCGCGGGGACTGCCGCCGGAACTTCCGTCTCAGCGAGTACAGACTGAAGAATCTGTCGCATGCAGCCCAGGCATACGCAGTCGAGAAGAACCCGGTGGCCATGGCAACCTTCCCTTCTCTCTGACTGCATTGTCTCGTTTTATCCAGGCATCGCAATTTGCTCTTTCGCGTTGCGACACATGCCTCCTCTTCCCCCTCGGGGTGCCGCGCCGGAACATGGAGGAGTCGTGAAGACGCCTCGTCATCGCTTTATCGAACGGGACATGAAATGAAGAAAGCGCTTCTAGCTTTTGTGTCTACTCTCCTCCTCTCTTCCCCGTTTATCGGGGTCGCGAACGCTGTACCGGAGCCCTCCGTCGCGACGGCCAGTGGCGCTACGGACTCGGACAAGCGGGACTTGGGGTGGGGCTGATGTGCCGGCATCTCGAGGGGGGTCGCTGAACAGCCGGGCATGGTGAGCGTTGTTTGTCATGAGCAGGACCGAAGAGAGAGAAAGATTCCGAGATGCCTGAAAAGCGCCTTCCTGTAGTTCTCATAGCCGAGCAGCTGAGCGAGGCCACGATCAGCGCCCTCGGCCCTGGTTTCATCGTGCGGTCCTGTGACGGCGCCGACCGCGACCAGCTCCTCAGGTCAGTCGTCGACGTCGACGCCCTGCTGGTGCGCTCCGCCACCAAGGTCGACGCCGATGTGCTGGCAGCCGCGCCCTTGCTGAAGATCGTCGCGCGTGCAGGAGTCGGACTCGACAACGTCGACGTGCCCGCCGCCACGTCGGCCGGTGTCCTCGTGGTCAACGCGCCCACGTCCAACATCGTGAGCGCCGCCGAACTGGCGGTCGGGCTCCTCCTCTCGACGGCCAGGAACATCGCGTCGGCGAACTCCGCGCTCAAGGGCGGAAAGTGGGCTCGCTCCCAGTACGGCGGCATCGAACTCGCGGGCAAGACCGTCGGCATCGTGGGCCTGGGACGGATCGGCGCGCTGGTCGCCCAGCGACTCGCGGGGTTCGGCGTGAACCTGGTGGCATACGACCCCTACGCGAAGCCCGACCGGGCCGCGGAGCTAGGAGTCGCGCTCGTGCCGCTCGACACCCTGCTGGAGACCTCGGACTTCATCACGGTGCACCTGCCCAGGACCACCGACACCGTCGGACTCATCGGCGAGGACGCGCTGCGCAAGGTGAAGCCGAGCGTCCGGATCATCAACGCGGCCCGCGGGGGCATCGTCGACGAGACGGCCCTGGCACTCGCCCTCAAGGAAGGCCGGGTCGCCGGCGCCGGCATCGACGTCTTCGAATTCGAGCCGACCACGGCGTCGCCTCTCTTCGGCTTCGACTCGGTGGTGGTCACCCCGCACCTCGGCGCGTCCACGGACGAGGCCCAGGAGAAGGCAGGCGTCTCGGTGGCCGAGTCGGTTCGCCTGGCGTTCGCCGGCAAGCCCGTGCCGGACGCGGTCAACGGCACGTCGCTGGAAGACATCGGACGGTGAGTCTGCCGTTGGCACCTGTCCACGAAGCAGACGCGCACGACATCCTGGGCATCGGCTTCGGCCCGTCCAACCTGGCGCTCGCCATCGCTGTGCGGGAGCACAACGAGGCCGCGCCGCCGGACGAGCACCTCACCTCGGTCTTCGTGGAGCGGCAGCAGACCTTCGGCTGGCACCGGGGCATGCTGATCGACGGCGCGACCATGCAGGTCTCGTTCCTCAAGGACCTGGCCACCATGCGCAATCCGGTCAGCCGCTACGGGTTCCTCTCGTACCTGCAGGACAAGGGCCGGCTGATCGACTTCATCAACCACAAGGAGTTCTTCCCGACGCGGGAGGAGTTCCACGACTACCTGGCCTGGGCGGCCGCCGGCTTCTCCGGGCAGGTGGCGTACGGGGAGGAGGTCGTCCAGGTCTCCACGACGACGGACCAGGACGGCGCCAAGTTGTTCGAGGTCGTCTCCCAGGACGTGTCCGACCCCGCTTCGACCACGGTCCGCCTGGCCCGCAACGTGGTCGTCGCCGTCGGCCTGACCCCGTACCTGCCGGACGGCGTCACCGAGTCGAAGCGCATATGGCACAGCGGCAACCTGCTGTACGAACTGGGCCTCCACACACCGGCCCGGGCCCATCGCTTCGTGGTGGTGGGGGCGGGGCAGAGCGCCGCGGAGATCGCGGAGTACCTCCACCGGAGCTTTCCGGAGGCCGAGCTGTGCGCGGTGTTCAGCCGGTTCGGCTACAGCCCCGCGGACGACAGCCCGTACGCCAACCGGATTTTCGACCCGGAGGCCGTCGACGTCTACTACGAGGCCGACGAGGCCTTGAAGCGGCGTTTGATGGATTACCACCGCAACACCAACTACGCCGTGGCCGATCTGGGCCTGATCGAGGAGCTCTACCGCCGGGCGTACCGGGAGAAGGTTCGGGGCGACGAGCGGCTGCGCATCCTGAACGTATCGCGTGTGGTCGATGCCGCCGACCTCGGTGACCGGGTGACGGTGACCATCGAGCACCTGTCCTCCGGCGGAACCGAGATGCTCGCGGCCGACGCGGTGGTATACGCGACCGGGTACCGCTCCTCGGACCTGCGGGGGCTACTCGCCGGCCTGGCCGAGGAGTACGAGTGGGACGCGGATGGCCGACCGCTCCTCGACCGGGACTACCGGATGCGCCATGCGCAGCGGGTCGGCGGCGGCGGGCTCTACCTCCAGGGCGGCACGGAGCACACCCACGGCATCACCAGCTCCCTCCTCTCCCTGTCGGCCGTGCGGGCAGGAGAGATCACGAGCTCCATGGTCGCCTCGCGGCTCGCCTCGCGTCACGACACGGCCGCCGGGTGAGTGACATCCGTCCGGACCCGGTGGACGCATCGGCGGAGGCCCGGCGGGCGGCTCCCCCGCCCCCCGGGATCGGAACCCGCGGGCTGATCGTCTTCTACATCACCAGCCTCATCGGCGCCGGCGTGCTGGGCGTACCCAGTGTCACCGCCTCGATCGCAGGGCCTGCGTCGCTGCTGTCCTGGGCTGTGCTGGCCCTGGCCTCGTATCCGATCGCCGTCATGTTCGCGGAGATGTCCGCCCGCCATACCGACGCGTCGGGGATCAGCGCACTCGTCCGCAGCGGGCTGGGCGATCGGGCCGCCGACACGGCCAACATGCTTCTGGTGATGGTCTACACGTTCGGCAATCCCGTGATGGGCATCATCTCGGCCCGGTACTTCTGCCATCTGACCGGCATGAACGAAGACTGGGTGATGTACCTGGCCATCGGGTTCATGCTGATCTCGGTCGCCTTCAACCGGCTGGGCATCGCCTTGGGCGCCCGGATCCAGAATGCCGCCCTCATCGTGCTGCTGGCATGCCTGGGGGGCGCGGTCCTGCTCGCCGTGCCCTCGATGTCGGTCGACCGCTACCAGCCGTTCGCCCCCCACGGGTGGACCGCGGTGGGCACCGCGTCGGTCGTCGCCTTCTTCTCCTTCCTCGGGTGGGAGAACGTCTCGTCCGTGGCTGAGGAGGTTCGGGACCCCGCACACTCCTTCCGACGCGCCATCCGGTTCGCGGTACCGGTCGTGGGACTGATCTACGTGGTGGTAGCCGCCGCCTACCTGGCGGTCGACCACCGCGGCGGCACGGTCGTGCTCTCCGCCCTGCTCGGCTCGGACAGCGGCCGGCTGTCCGGCACCCTCGGTGACCTGCTCGCGCTGATGATCGTGATGGTGGCGACCAACGCCTGGGTCCTGGGCGCCTCCCGCATGTCCCTCGCTGCGGCGCGCCAGGGTCTGCTGCCCTCCGCACTGGCACGGATCGACCCGCGGACCGGGGCACCCGTACGGACACTCCTCGCCCTCGCCGTCGGCTATGCGACGGTATTGGCAACCATGGGTCTGCTGGACATCAGCGAGGACCGCATCGTTGTGCTCACCAGCGCGGTCTTCCTCCTCCTCTACGTCGCAGCGGCGATTGCCGCGCTGCGTGACCGGCCGACCCGGGCGATGCGCTGGAGCGCCTGGGCGACCGGCGCGATCGCCTTGCTCTTCCTGCCGTTCACGGGCACGGCCCTGCCCGTCGCCGTCCTCCTGGTTCTGGGGGCGTTCCTCGCCACCGGAGTTCTGGGCCGGCGCCGCAAGCGAGCCATGCTCCTCTCTTCTGATGAGGTCAAGTGATCACCAAATTCCGGATCGACCAGTCCGCCGCGGCGGCCGAGTTCGGTATGCGCTGCCAACGGCTCATTCCCTGGCCCACGAGTGTCGAGCAGCCTCCGATCGGAGCCATGGCGTGCTTCCTGCCGCCCGGCACGAGTTCGGCGCCCGACTGCCACGCCCAGGACGAGGTGATGATCGTCCTGGACGGAGAAGGCACCCTGGAGCTGGCCGGGGAGACCACGCCCGTCGGTCCGGGGGATCTCGTGGTGCTGCCGCGCCACCAGGAACACATCGTCCACCACCCGGGGCCGGCGGATGCCGCCACCCTGGCCTGGGTGTCCGTCTACTGGCCGCTGCACGAGCCCGAAGCGGAGGCAGCCGTATGAGCAGCCCGATGTGGATCACCGCCACGCCGCCGACCCCCAACGGCGATCTGCACGTCGGTCACCTCGCCGGCCCTTACGTGGCCGGAGACGTGCTCAGCAGGTTCCTGCGCTCCGAGGCCATGAACGTGCTCTACACCACCGGCCTCGACGACCACCAGAGCTACGTCCAGCTCAGAGGGCTCAAGGACGGTGGCAAGGCAGCCGAAGACGTTGCCGACGGCTACGGCGACTCGGTTGTCCAGACGTGGCAGGCGGCGTCCATCTCCTTCGACCGGATCGTCCGGCCGCGCTGGGACCTCGGGTACGAGCAGGCCGTTCAGGACTTCTTCCGTCGGCTGTACGACGGCGGGCACATCGAAGCCAAGGTGACGGACCTGCCGTACTGCCGGCCCTGTTCGCGCTGGCTCTACGAGGCGTACGTCGTCGGCGGCTGCCCGCACTGCGGCGCCACGTCCAACGGCAACGCCTGCGAGCCCTGCGGTCGGCCCAATGATTGCGCCGACCTCGTCGACCCGCTCTGCGTCGTCTGCGACACCCCGGCGGAGCTGCGGCCCTGCGAACGGCTCTACTTCCCGCTTGCGCCCTACGAACAACAGCTCGTCGACTTCTGGAAAACCGTCAAGATGCCCCCGCACCTGCGGAGTCTGTGCGAGAGGATGCTGGCCGACAGCCTTCCGGACATCGCGGTGTCCCATCCGGCCGACTGGGGCGTCCCCGTGCCCGTGGCCGGTTTCGAGAATCAGCGCATCTACGTCTGGTTCGAGATGGCGCCGGGTTACCTCTTCCAGGCGCCGGACTCCGACGGCTCCGCCGGGGCCGGCCGCCTCGTGCAGTTCTTCGGCTTTGACAACGGCTACTTCCACGCGGTGCTCTTCCCGGCACTGTTTCTCGCCAACGGGTTCGCCGAGCGACTGCCGGCCGACTTCGAAGTCAACGAGTTCTACCAGTTGGAGGGCCGGAAGTTCTCCACCAGCCGCCGCCACGCCGTCTGGGCCGACGAAGCACTTGAACTGTCCGGGAGCGACGTACTGCGCTATCACGTCTGCGTCGGCCGCCCCCAGGGCCGCGAGACGAGCTTCGACCTCCCCGCGCTCGCGGAGAGCCGTCGGCGGCTGGACACTCTGTGGAACGGCTGGCTGAACCGCCTGTTCACCGCTGTACGGGAAGAGTGCCAAGGGCTCGTTCCAAAGGAGGAGCCGTCCGGCGAGGGCTGGGAACTGCTGCACGGACGCCTGCTTCGTATCGTGGCGGAGCTCCGCGAGGCTTACGCCCCAGCCGGCTTCGACCCGAGAAGGGCCGTCGCCCTCCTCGACGAGATGATCCTCTGCGCCACGGACTTCGCCCATGTCCAGGCGCACGAGCGGCATCGACCCGCCGGGCGCGCGTCCTACCGGGCCGCCCTGGCCGGGCAGCTCGCCGTCGCGGCCGCTCTCGCGGCGTGGGCCGCGCCCGCGCTACCGGAGGGCGCGGCCAGGCTCGCGGGCGTCCTGGGTCTGGCGCCCGACCGCCCGGTGACCGCGGAGTCACTGGCCGTCCCCCGCACCACGGGGCGTATCGCCGCCTGCGAGGAGCCGATCTTCGGTGTCTGAACTGGTCCGGATCGGCGTGGTCGGCCCGTTCAGCGGCCCCCGGGCAGTCTGGGGTGAACTGCTGCGTCGATCGGCGGACCGGCACACGGCCCCGGGCCTGTCCTGGGAAATGCACGACGACCGGGGTGACGCCGAATGGGGCGTCAGGCGAGCGAGAGACATCACGAACGACGGCGGATACGCGGCGGTGATCGGCCACTTCAACAGCGCCGGCGCCGAGGGCTCCCTGCCCTTGTACCGGCGGGCGGGTGTGCCGGTCATCCTCCCCGTCGCCACCCGCCCCAAGCTGCTGAAAGGGTCTGCGGGCGGAGCGCTTCGGTGGTGTCCGGACGACAGCGGTCAACTGCACGCCATCGCTGCGGCCGCGACGGAGCGCGGCTGTCGCAGGCTGGTCGTCGGCCATGACGACAGCGACTACGGCCGACGCCTCGCTGAGCTGTTCGTGGCGCTGCCCGCGTCCCCGCTACCCGTGACGGTCATGCCCTCCCCGTGGAACGCGCCGTCGCACGGTGGTGAGGGAGCCGAGCGACAGGCCGTGGTGCTCTGCGGGACCCACTTCGGTGTGGCCAGGGCGGTGCGTGGGCTACGCCGTGCCGGCTACGGCGGCAGTCTCTTCGTCACCGACGACTGCTCCGTACGGGAATTCGCCGAACTCGTCGGCCCAGCAGGCCAGGACGTATCCGTGGCACGGCTGGCAGGAGGTGCCGAGCGCCTCGTCGAACAGGCTTTCCAGTCACTGGCTCAGGCCTTGACGCGTGATCCGCTCGCCAGGGGGGAGCGGTTGCTGTCCGGCGTCCGTGAAGTGGCCGGCGTCGCCTTCGACGAACACGGCGAACTCGACGTCACCCAGGGCACCCGGGACGGGAACGGCTGGGAGATCAAGCCGGTCCGGATCGGCCCCGGCCGCGCACAGCCGCGTACCTCCGGGGCCGCCGACGACGAGCCCTTCGAGGTGGCTGTCGTCGGCGCAGGAGTGGTCGGCGCGGCGGTAGCCGCTGCCACCGCCGCAACCGGTGCCAGAACCCTCTTGGTCGACGCCGGTCCGGCGATGCCTTCCGCCACCCGCTGGTCGGGAGGCATCGTGCGCGCCTACGATCCGGACCCGGGGATCCGGGCGCTGGCGATCCGCAGCCATCAGCTCCTGTGGGGCCGCCCCTCCCCGTACACGGAGGCATACGGCTTCCGGCGTACCGGCTCCCTGGTGTTGTTGGGGCTCAGTGATCTGCCGGAGGCAGTGCGGGGCGTCCTCGAACTCAAGGCGGGCGGCATCGGGGTGGAGCTGCTCACCGTCGAGGAGATCACGGCCCGCTGGCCCGACTTGGACGCCCGGCATACGGCAGGAGGGGTCTGGGAGCCGGGCGGAGGCTACGCCGAGCCTCAGCGTGCGGCGGACGAGTACCGACTCCAGGCCTTGGGCGACGGAGCGTCGGTCCTCGACGACGTCCGCGTGCACGGTCTGACCTCGCACCCCGTCGGCGCCCTGCTCACGATGGACAGCGACTGCGTCACGGCCCGGACCGTCGTCATCGCGGCGGGCAGCGGCACGCCCGCGCTACTCGCTGGGAGGCTCCCGGCCGGAGCCGGCACGGCGGAACCGCTGACCAGGCTGATCCGGTTCGGATACTTCGACCGGGGCGGACGCGACCTACCCGCCCTCGTCGATCTGATCACAGGAGTCTGGGGACGCCCGGCGCCCGAGGTGTCGGGTGCAGGCGCTCTGCTCGCGGGCTGTCCGGTAGAGGAATGGGGCCACCTACCAGCCGCCGGATCCCGACTGACACGGGAGCAAATAGCACACATCCGAGAAGGTGCCGCGACCGTGTGGCCCTGGCTCCAGAACGCCGGATACCTGGGTGGGCAGTACGGCACCGACCTGTACCGTGACGGCGGTCCGCTGCTGGGCGTTGTGCCCGGTGAGCCCTGGACCGCGGTGGCCGCCTGCTGGTCCGGGGGAGGGTTCAAGACCGCGCCGGCCGCCGCGGAGTCCGTCTCGGGGACGGTGCTGGCCGCTCTTGCCGGCAGAACAGGCTTGTCGCCTTGAGACGAGCTACGAATGACGAGGAATCCTGATGACCGACGCCGTTTCCGTACGCACCGCCACGCCGGCCGATCTTCCGGTAGTGAGCGCACTCTTCGAGCAGTACCTGGCCTTCTATCAGGTTCCCGTCCCGGGTGAAGACCGCCCGGCGGAGTTCCTCCGGGCCAGGATGGAGAACCACGAGTCGGTGATCCTGTTGGCCGAGACCAGCCTGGGCGCGGTGGGGTTCGCCCAGGTCTACCCGACGTTCTCCTCCCTGTCGATGGGCAGGGTGTGGACGCTGAACGACCTGTACGTCGAGGCCGCCGCGCGTCGCTGCGGAGCGGGCCGGGCACTGGTGCGCTCCTGTCTGAACCTCGCACGCGCCGCGGGGGCGGTCGGCGTTCAACTGGAGACCGCCCACGACAACAGCGACGCCCGAGCCCTGTATGAAGCCGAAGGGTTCGAACCGGAGGAGTTCGTGGCCTACTTCCACGCCCTGCCCATGGATCTCCGGCACTGAGGCGGTGAGCCGGTCCAACCTGACGGGTGGTTGGACCGGCATCACGGCAGCGGATATGAAGAAAGCTCGTGGTAGACGGATTCACGACCGACATCACCAGTCCGCCAGGAGCTTTCGCGTGCTCCCTGCTGGTCTTGGCGGACCTGCCCCGCGGCGACACTTGTGCCCGTCTCGCCGCAAGCTTCCGCACCGGGATGGCCGCGGCCTACCGCTACCTACGCGAGGCCGCCGAACTCCTGGCCGCCGTCATGCCCACGCGGGAAGAAGCCGGGACGACTGTCCGGAAGAGGCGTACCCGGTACGCGCCGTGGCGATCCGCAAGTCCTGACGGCTCCTGCGGAAGCTCCGCTGTAGCACCACCCGGATCACTGCCGCTGACCGAGCCGTCGTCGCCCTAGGCCCTGTCGTCGAACTCCCGTCGTCGCCCGGAGGGCGGCCCTGCGGGGTCAGGTGCGTGCTCTCGGCGTGCCGGGCTCACGTCCTCGTACTGGACGTACTCGGGCGTGGGCCCGGTGCGGCGAGAGTGCGTGCATGGCGCCGCGGGGCAGACGGGAGTTTGACGACAGGGCCTAGAACTCGCCCGCCAGGCTCAGGGGGTCCGTCCGGTGGTGCCGTCGTCGGGGTTCACCAACGCCGAGGACAGGTCCCCGTCATATCCACGCAGCAAGTACCCGGCGTGAATGCGGCTCTTGGCCCCGATGCGCTCCATGATTTTGGCGATGTGACGCTGACAGGTACGCACGGTCATCCCCATCCGCCGGGCAATGACCTTGTCCTGTTCTCCCAGGACGAGCAGCCGGACAATATCTTCCTTGGTCTTGTCCGAAGCGAAGATCGCCTGGTCCCTGCCGCGATCCGACGGAAATTCTTCGGCCTGCACCCAGATGTATTCGAAGGTGTCGATCAGGAATCCGGCGATACTCGGTTCCCGGATGATCAGCGCGCCTTGGGGGTTGTTGCGCAACTCGATCACAACGACCTTGCGGTCAAAAGCAATCATGCGCATGAATCCGTCCCCGAGGGTGCGGACTTCTGCTCCCAGCCCGGTGACGATTTCAACATATGCGGACGTACTGGAGCTGAATTGCGCAGTATGCTGATAAAGCGTCCGCATGTGTACCCCACGCTGGAGCAGCTCCTCGGTCCGCCTCATCGACTCCTGAAGCACATCCTCGTCCCGCGCGCCGCCAGGCTGCGAGGTGAGCACCTCGAACTGCGACTGAGCTGCGAGTTTCGTCAGCTGATCCCGTACTGCGTCGACGCTGTGCAACTCCTCCACGGCGGGCCTCCGCGACCGCCGGGCGAGGCCACTCTCGTAGACCGGGGTGAGTTCGTCGCGCAGCCGGTCGGCGGCGGAGCGCAGGAGCCGGGCCTGTCGCGCGATCGGCTCGGCCAATTCGTCGGAGGCGGCCTCGGGCGAGACCGCCATGAACTGCCCGCCGGCGGCCCCCACCGCCACAAGCAGCCGACGCTCCAGCAAGCCCTGGACTGCCCTTTCCACTTCCTCCCGAGAAATGCCCTCCAGCGCCGGCTCGTCTTCCCGGACGCCCGCCCGTTCCACAGCATGGGAATACACGGCGAGCTCAACGGAGGAGAGTGGCGAGAGGAGGTCTAGCCCCATCATGTCCCGTATGTCCAATTCATTCACTCCTCCTGATGGTGTCACTGCATATAAGCACGCATGGATTGAGGCAAGCGAGCCGGGGTGCGGTGTCACGATAGAGGCAACCTTTGAGGGGGGTTGCGTGATGTCTCCAGCAATAGCGGAAGCAATGGCGAAAGCAGTGGCGAAAGCAGTAGTTCAGACGACACTGGGCATGGCCTCGTAATTATTATGGACATGCAAAGTGCGGTATTCTTGTCGTTCCTGCTGGCCGCTACCATCGTCTGTGTCACTCCTGGGCCCGACATGCTCTACGTGATGTCATTCGGGGTGTCACAGGGGCGGGCCGGCGGAGTCGCCGCAGCCGCCGGCGTGGCCGGGGGAATGTTCGTACACGCCGTCCTCAGTTCTCTTGGGGTGGCCATCCTCGTATCGCAGTATCCGTGGCTCATGGTGATATTCAAGGGTGTCGGGATCTGCTACCTGACCTATCTCGGGATTTCCATCATCAGGGACAAGTCCGATCTTTCCGTGGATGCGGGCAGATCGAAGAGTTCGTACGCGCGGATTGCGTACAAGTCCATGATCGTAAATCTGACGAACCCCAAGGTGATCGTCTTTTACGTCGCGTTCCTGCCTCAGTTCACGGCGAACGCCGGATGGCCCATCCCGCTGCAGATGCTCACTCTCGGCATCGTGTTCGTCGCCATCGGCTTTACCGCCGACGCCATCGTGGGCCTGGCCAGTGGAGCGCTCAGTGAGCGTTTCGCCAAGAGCAAGACGTTCACCCGACGTGTGAACGTCTCGTGCGGGATCGTCATGTTCATCCTCGCCGCAGTACTCCTCCTCGATATCTGAGCGTCGCATCGAACGTCATGCGATCCTCCTGTTCACCAGGATGAACGGGTGCTGCGCTCTGCGCTGATGCAGGAAACCGGATTCGATTCCGGACGCTTGAAAAGAATCCATACCGCTTTCTTCGTCAAGGGAACTCCGTGTCTGCTACAGAAACCCAGCCCTCACTCCCCGCTGATGTCAGCTCTTTGCGCCCCGGTATCTGGCCCAAAACAGCCGTGCAAGGCGAGGGGGGCGTCCTGAACATCGGCGGCGTGCCGGTATCGGAGGTCGCCGAGCGTTTCGGGACTCCCGCCTACCTATTCGACGAGGCTGACTTCCGGATGCGCTGCACCACGTTCCGGGAAGCCTTCCATGACTTCGACGTCTACTACGCCAGCAAGGCGTTCCTGACACGTACGAGTGCCCGGATCGCCAAGGAGACCGGTCTCAGCCTGGACGTCTGCACCGAGGGCGAACTCGCCTACGCCAAGGCCGTCGGCTTCCCCCCCGAACGCGTCCTCATGCATGGGAACAACAAGTCCGAGGCCGAACTGGCCTTGGCGCTCGAGTACGGCGTCGGGCGCATCGTCGTCGACTCCCGTGAAGAGCTCGACCGGCTGGAGTCCCTGGTCCCGCGGTTCCCCGGCAGCAAGCCGGCGGTGCTGCTGCGCGTCACCGTGGGCGTGCGGGCGGACACCCACGCGCACATCGCCACCGCTCACGAGGACCAGAAGTTCGGGTTCTCCTTGGTCAGCGGAGAGGCCGAGGAAGCCGTACGCCGGGTGGTCGGCGGCGGCCTGCTCGAACTGCGCGGCCTGCACAGCCACATCGGCTCCCAGATTCTCACCACCTCGGGCTTCGAGGCCGCCGCGAAGCGCCTCGTCGGGCTGTGTGCCACGCTCGCGAAAGACGGCATCGACCTGCCCGAACTCAACCTAGGTGGCGGCTTCGGCATCGCCTACACCGCCGAGGACGAACCCACACCCGCCAAGGTGATGGCCGACATCCTGCGCACCGCAGTGGCGAAGGAATGCGAAGCACTGGGTGTGTCCGCGCCCCGGCTCGCCATCGAGCCCGGCCGCGCCATAGCCGGCCCCTCCGGCGTGACTCTCTACCGTGTCGGTACGGTCAAGCGCCGCGAGGGCATCCGCACGTTCGTCGCGGTCGACGGCGGCATGAGCGACAACGTGCGCACCGCGCTGTACGAAGCCACGTACACCGTTCAGCTCGCCGGGCGCATCTCGGAGGCCGCCCCCACGCTCGTTCGCGTCGTGGGCAAGCACTGCGACGCCGGAGACGTAGTCGTACGCGACGACTACCTGCCCGCGGATGTCCGCGCCGGCGACCTCATCGCCGTGCCGGGCACCGGCGCCTACTGCCGCAGCCTCGCGCACAACTACAACCAGATTCCGCGGCCGCCGGTCATCGCGGTCGCCGAGGGGCAGGCCCGCGAGATCGTGCGCCGGGAGACCGTCCAGGACCTGATGCGGCTCGACGTCGGATGACGCTCGTCCCTTAGCCGTCCGATCGCCGGAACCCACCCAAGGAGCCACCATGACCAAACACCGCAGCGCCGACGCGTACAGCAACAGCATCGAGGCGCCGACCTACCAGAGCGCCTCCTACTACTTCAACAACGCCGAGCACGTCAAAGCGGGGCTGCACGACCGGTCCGAGCCCGCGGGACGCTATGGCCGCTACTCCAACCCCACCTGGATAGCCGTGGAGAACCAGCTCAGCGAGCTGAGCGGCGCCGAGAGCTCGCTCGTGTTCTCTTCCGGCATGGCAGCGCACGTCACCGCCTTCCTGGCGCTGCTGGAAGCGGGCGACGAGGTGGTGCTGCCGTCCGAGTCGTACCGGCAGGTCCGCAACGTCTTCCACCACATCCTGCCGAAGTTCGGCGTGAAGGTGCATGAGTTCTCGATCCGGGACCCCGAGAAGTTCATCGAGAACGTCGCGGCGCTACGCGGGCGGATCAAGCTCGTCCACCTCGAGATGCCGTCCTCCCCGCATATGTATCTGATCGACGTGGAGCGCGTCCGCGCGGCCGTGGCGCCGGACGTGATCATCACCCTGGACAGCTCCTTCTCCCCGCCGCCGAACTTCTACGCCCTGAAGTGGGGTGTCGACCTGGTGCTGTTCAGTGCCACCAAGTACCTCAGCGGGCACGGCGACATCGTGGCCGGCGTGGCCTCGGGACGGGAGGAGCTCATCGAGAAGCTCCGGTGGTACCGCGACACCACCGGGCCGATCACGGACGGGAACACGGCCTTCCTGCTGCGTCGCAGCCTGTACACACTCCAGCTCCGCATGGAGAGGGTGAACTCCATGGGTCTTGAGGTCGCCCGCTATCTGGAAGCGCAGCCCAGCGTGGACCGCGTCTACTACAACGGCCTCGAGAGCCACCCGCACTCCGAGCTGGCGAAGCGGTACCTCAACGGCTTCGGCGGCGTCATCACCTTCGAGCTGAACATGACCGAGGAGCAGACCGCCGCGGTCGTCGACCGCCTGCGTGTGCCCTTCATGGCGTCCAACTTCGGCGCCCCGCACACGCTGGTCGAGCAAAGCACGTTCTTCACCTACTTCGAGTACTCGGAGGAGGAGTTGAAGAACATCGGGGTCCCCCGCGGCACGGTGCGTCTCGCGCTCGGCTACAGCAACGATGTCGGAGCTGTCATCAAGGACCTCGACCAGGCCCTCTCCCACGTCCAGGAATCGTCCGCGTCCTAGGGCGTGTTTCGAAAGTCCCGCCCGCTCGGCGACGCCTGGCACTTCCCCAAGCTCTCGGCTTCGCTCGAGCGGGGGAGACCCCATCGCTCGCCGCGTTGTCGGGATCACCCCGACACATCCGGTATCGGGGCGACCCTCCGCCTTGCGATCGCGCGCACCAGACGCCGCCGAGCCCGCCCTCCGGGGCTTCTTCCACGGGCGGTCGCTCACGGGGGTCGTGGGCGCCAAGTACCTAGCGGGAAGCACACGATGAGAAACGCGACCCAGCAGCCGCCGGCATACGGTCCACGCAGTACTGAGAGGTCCGGCGCGGTCCGGGACCGGCTCTACGACGTGGCCGCGACACAGGCCTTCCTCACCCTGCCCGGCTTCCGCCCCCGATTCCAGACCACGTTGAAGCTGGAGGCGCTCAACGCGGCCGGCTCGATCAAGTTGAAGACCGCCCGCGAGATGCTGACGGCCGCGGCGGACGAGGGTCTGGTCCGGCCCGGCACCGCCCTGATCGAGTCCACGTCGGGCAATCTCGGCATCGCCCTCGCGATAATCTCCGCAGCCGAGGGATATCGGCTCACCCTGGTCACGGACCCCAACACCCCCGACCAGAGCATCCGGCACATGCGGGCACTGGGAGCAGAGGTCGTCGTCGTACGGGACCGGGACCCCAACGGCGGCTACCTCCAGACCCGCATCGCCCTGATCGAGGAACAGCTACAGACCACACCCGGGCTGGTCTGGCTCAACCAGTACCGCAACCCCGCCAATGCCCGGGCGCATCGCCGTCACACCATGGCGGAGATCCTGAACGGCTTCGGAGTGCCCGACTGGCTGTTCGTCGGCGTCGGCAGCAGCGGGACCTTCATGGGGTGCGCCCAGGCCATCCGGGAACAACGGCTGCCGACCAGGCTGGTGGCCGTCGACGCGGTGGGGTCGGTCACCTTCGGCAACGACGCGGGCACCCCACGGCACCTGCCGGGCCTGGGAGCCAGCCGACGGCCAGAACTCTTCCAGGACGACGGCTCGTTCACGAAGGTACGAGTCACCGAGCGGCAGACGGTGCGGACATGTCGGCAGGTGGCACGCACGTACGGGCTGCTGCCGGGAGCCTCCACGGGAACCACGCTGTCCGCCGTGGCAGCACTCGACGAGCGTATTCCGTCGGGGAGCAGGGTGCTGGTGATCGCGCCGGACCTCGGTGAGCGCTACCTCAGCACGTTGTACGACGACAACTGGGTGGCCCGCACCCTCGGCGCCGACACCTTGACGGATCTGCCTGGCGTACGACACATCTGAGATTGCGACTTCACACATGCATGAATTCACCGTACTGGCCGGTAAGCACATCGCAGAGCTCCTCGACGGGCACGAAAGCGAGGTCGCCGACTGGGTCGAGGCCGCCTACCTGGCCCACGACGCAGGCCGCACCGTCAACCCCGACAGCTACTTCCTGCGCTTCCCCGAGAAGCCCGATGCCCGCATCATCGCGCTGCCGGCATTCCTCGGCGGCGAGGACGACGTAGCCGGTATCAAGTGGATCAGCAGCTTCCCCACCAACACGGCATCCGGTCTGCCCCGCGCCTCAGCGGTTCTCGTGCTGAACGACTACAGCACCGGATACCCCTTCGCGCTCCTGGAGTCGGCCGGCATCAGCGCGGCACGCACCGCCGCGTCGGCCGCACTGGCCGCCACCGCTCTCGGCGGTGCGCACGCCCGTACGGTGGGCATCGTCGGAGCCGGCGTCATCGCGCGAACGATTGCGCGGTACCTGGCGGCCGCCGGGATCCTGCTCACCGACGTGGTCGTCCACGACGTCGACGGCGACTCGGCGGGCGCACTCGCCGCCCATCTGGAGCGGCAGCACGGTGCGGGAAGCCGGATCGGGTCGCTCGACGCTGCCCTCGGAGCCGACCTCGTGGTCCTCGCGACCACGGCCCCGACTCCGTACATCGGCACCGAACACACCCTGCACGCAGGCCAGGTGGTGCTCAATATCTCTTTGCGCGACATCACGCCCGAACTGCTGCTCACCGCGCAGAACGTGGTGGATGACGTGGATCACTGCCTCAAGGCCGACACGTCGCCGCACCTGGCCGAGCAGTCCCTGGGTAACCGGTCCTTCATCGACGGAACCCTGGCAGACGTGCTCAGGGGTCGGATCACGCTCGACCCCGAACGGGCGGTCATCTTCTCGCCGTTCGGCCTGGGCGTGCTCGACCTCGCCGTGGGACACCGGCTGTACCTGCGGGCCCGGGACACAGGGCGTCTCCTGGAGGTGCCCGGCTTCTTCGGCGAGGCCCGCCGGTGGTGACGACGCCCCGCGCCAACCGGCCTCCCCACTGAACCCATCGATCACACCACCAACCAGAGGAAACAGGCATGTCTGCCACGACCACCGAGATCCAGACCGCCTCCCACGAGAAGCGGGTGCTCAACCTCGCCGAATCCGTGTACCGCCATCCGGCTCTCAACAACGCCTTCTTCGACATGTGGCGCAGCACCGAGCTCCCCGCGGGGAAGGTGGAGATCGTCGCGCGGAACTTCTTCTCCCAGGTCGCCCCGACCGTCAACCGGCTCGCCCTGGTCTTCCTGCGCATGTCCCCGGACGACCTGCTGGCGCGCTCCGAGACAGTCGAGAACCTCAACGACGAGATGGGCAACGGTGACCCCAAGAAGGTCCACACCGTGCTCCTGAAGAACTTCTTCTCGGTCCTGCTCTCCCGTGTCCAGGGCCGCGAGGTCGCGTTCGACGACATCGACCCGACGGTCCTGCCCGCCACGCAGCGCGTGGTCGACGAGGGCGCAAAGCTCTTTGGCCACGAGAACGTCAAGGTTGGCTGCGGAGCGCTGCTGGCCCAGGAATGGCACGCCTATGCCCAGCTCGTCTACCTGTACGAGGGGTCGCGCAACTACATGCAGTACTTCGCGCTCGAAGAGTTCCACGAGCACTGCGAGTTCTTCTACCTGCACATCGGTGCGGCGGAGAAGGAACACAAGCTGCACGCCGTCTCCAGCTCGGCCGCCCTGTGCAAGACGGAGGAGGACCTTCAGGCGCTGGAGTACGGGTTCACCAGCTACCTGAACCTGCTCGCCGACTTCTGGCAGGAACTGGCCGTCGCCTCCGCCCCGGGCTCCGCGGCCTGACGAACGGCCGCACACCGGCCCCTGGGAAGGGCCTCCGCCCAGGCCCTTCCCACCAGACCCAGGACAAGGAAGTGCGAAGCAATGACCGCTGTTCCCCGCACAGTCGTGGTGATCGTCGACCCTGTTCGCGCCGGAATCAAGCTCGCCCAGTTGTTCAACGGGCTCGGCTACCGGTGCGTGGCCGTGCTGAGCGAGGAAAGCGACTCGGAGTTCTGGCGTGCGTCTTTCCGCCCGCAGGACTTCCTCCTCACCCTTCACGAAGCGGACGGCTTCGCCGCCCTGGTGGACGCTCTGCGCAGCCACGAGGTGTCCTGCCTCGTCCCCGGCGGCGAGTCCGGCGTCGACCTGGCCGACAGGCTGACCCCGTGTCTCCCCGGCATCCCGGCGCTCGACCCCGCGATGTCCCACGGCCGGCGCGACAAATACCACATGGCCGAGCTGCTGAGGGCGCGCGGGATCCCGGCCATCGCCCACTGCCGCACCGGCGACGTGGCGACTGCCGTCGACTGGTATCGAAGCCGCGGCGAGGGACGTGTGGTGGTCAAGCCGCTCGCCGGTACCTCCGCCGAAGGCGTGCACTTCTGCGCCTCCGAGAAAGAGGTGCGGGCGGCGTTCACCAACCTCATCGGCACGACGTCCCTGTTCGGCAGGACGAACGGCGAACTGCTGGTGCAGCCCGACGTCTCCCAGGGCGGCGGCGTGGAGTTCACCGTCAACTCCGTGAGCTCGCGTGGTCTCCACCACGTGACGGACGTATGGCGGATGCACCGACGCATGGTCGACGCGACCGCCGTGTGCGTCTACTCGGAGCTGGTCCATCCGGACGAGGAGGAGTACGGGGTGCTCGCCGACTACCTCCAGGACGTACTTTCGGCTCTCGGCATCGACAACGGCACCGCGCACAGCGAGATCATGCTGACCCCCGGCGGCCCTGTGCTGATCGAGACCGGCGCACGCATCGAGGGCGCCTGCGACCCCGGCGCCACCCTGGCACTGTGCGGCAGGAGCCAGAATTCGCTGCTCCCCGCCAGCTACCTCGACCCGCAAGCCTTCGCACACGCCATTTCCGCCCCCCGGCCGAGTCCGGCGCTGTACGCGCGCCACGCGTATCTGCTCAGCCCGGTCGAGGGCAAGGTCGTCCGTCCTCCCGCGCTGGAGCGGATCCGCGCCCTCCCCACCTTCTACGGGATGGACACCACCTTGGACTCCGTGGCGGTTGTGGACCGGACCGTCAACCTGGCCACCTGCCCGGGAAACCTCTACCTCGTCTCGACCAGCCGGGAGCGGATCGAAGAGGACTACACCGCCCTGCGCGAGATCGAGACCGATCTATACCGGGACATGCTCGCCGACTAGGCCCTGTCGTCAAACTCCCGTCTGCCCCGCGGCGCCATGCACGCACTCTCGCCGCACCGGGCCCACGCCCGAGTACGTCCAGTACGAGGACGTGAGCCCGGCACGCCGAGAGCACGCACCTGACCCCCCAGGGCCGCCCTCCGGGCGACGACGGGAGTTCGACGACAGGGCCTAGCGGCCGACCGCGCACACAGATCACGAAGGGCAAGGTGCGTCCCTTGGACGTCATGACAGCGGTGCCGACGCGCCGGAGTGCCTGCGCACTCCGCGCTCACGCCGAGGACCACGAAGAGCAGAGCCTGACGCTCCTGCCGCACTCCAGGGGCGACAGGAGCAGATGGCGCATCGGGCGCCTGTGCACTCCGCATCCACGGAGTGAGCGGCTCGAACCCGGCTCGGCGGAGCGCCCGTCGGGTGCCCTCGACGTCGGCGCCGTCGATGCCGGCGGCCCGTCGGCGGAGCGCCGCGCCCCAGCCCGCGTACTCGACCGCCTCTCCGTCTTCGCGTAGGAGGCGGGATGAAGCGATACGCACAGGTGCTGGCGGTACCGGGAGTGTGGCAGGTGGTCACCCTGGGGTGGCTCGTCAAACTGCCCATGATCGCGATACCGATCGTCCTGGCCCTCCAGGTGTCCGTGGGGCTCGGCCTCGGGCTGGGCCCTGCCGGGCTGGTGATCGGAGCCTGGATGCTCGGCGCGATGACCGGATCGCCGTTCCTCGGCCGAGCCATGGACCGGCACGGGCTGCGGCCCGTACTGCTCCTCAGCGCTGTGGCCCAGGGGGCCTTCTGGGCAGTGGCGGCGCTGCTGCCCCATCCGGCGCTGGTCGCCGCCGCGCTGCTGTCGGGCCTGCTGCTCGTACCGGGCTCCACCGTGGTCCGCCTGGTGATCTCCTCCCAGGTACCGGCGGAGCACCGGCAGACGGGCTTCGCCCTCGACTCGATGACCAGCCAACTGTCGTATCTGGTGGGTCCCGGCGTCGGAGCGGTTCTGGCGACCCAGCTGTCGCCGGCACTCGCCACCCGGCTGCTCGGCTGTCTGCTGGTCCTCGCGACGACCGCCCTCGCGCTGTATGTGCCGCGGTCGGCCACGGGAGCGGGTCAGCAGCCCGGCGGCGACCGCGCGAGCGGTCTGACCGGCGGTCTTCTCCCCGTGCTGGCCTGCGCCTTCGCCGCCGGCACGGTGTCCTCGGGATTCGAGATCTCGCTCCTGGGGGTACTGCGAGCCGAGGGCGACGTGGCGTGGGTCGGGCTGCTGATCGCGGTGTGCGGCGTGTACGCCGTGGTCGGCGCGTTCCTGTTCGGCGCGCTCTCCTTCCCCGTACCGCCCTGGGCCCCGGTGCTGCTGCTCGGCCTGGCCACCGGGCCGCTCACGCTCGTATCGGACTGGCGGGTCCTCCTGATCGCCATGATGCCCGCGGCCATGCTGTCGGCCGCTTCCTTCGCGGCGACCGCGACGGCCGTCAGCCAGGCCGCTTCGCAGGAGACCCGCGGCCGGACGATGGGCTTCTACGGCTCCGCGCTGGCCGGGGGCAACGCGGTGGGGGCGCCCCTCGCCGGTCTGGGCAGCGGCTGGGCGGGTCACGCGTCGGCCGGCTTCCTGATCGTCGGAGCGGCCGCGGCCGCCGTGGCTCTCGCCAGTCTGCCTGCGCAGTGGCGCCGGCCTATGGCCGCGGTCGGAGACGCCCGGGCCCAGGCCGATGCGCAGCCAGAGCCGCACACGACCGAAGTCCGCTCCAACGCCGCTCAGGAAGGCTGATCATGTCGTCATCTCCCATCGTCGTCATCGTCGACTCGTACGGACTGTCGAAAATCCTCTCGGACGAGTTCCAGAAGCGGGGGGCCGTGATGGTACGGGTCCAGAGCACACCCGACGTGCCGGCGGCCTACCAAGGAGCCTTCGATCTGTCGGAGTACGCCGACAACATCGTCCACCGCGGCGATCTGGACGAGACCGCGCGGGCCGTCGCGGCACACCGGCCGGTGGCCGTTGTCGCGGGCGGTGAGATCGGAGTCGAGCTCGCCGACGCCTTGAGCGAACGACTCGGCCTGCCCACGAACGGGACCGTGTTGAGTGCCGCCCGGCGCGACAAGCACATCATGATCGAGACGATCAAGCAGGCCGGCGTGCCGGGCGCCCGTCAACTGCTCGTCCACGACGAGACGGAACTGATGCGGTGGCACAAGGAGTTCGGGGGCCGGATCGTCCTCAAACCGCTGCGCAGCGCGGCGGGCAACGGCGTGTTCTTCTGCGACACCCCCGAGGAGTCCGCAGCGGCCTTCGCCCGGATATCCGGGCAGGAGAACGTCTTCTCCCAGCGCAATGACGGCGCCGTGGCGCAGGAGTACCTCCGGGGCACCGAATACATGGTCAACACCGTGAGTCGGGACGGAGTGCACCGAGTCTGCGAGATCTGGCGCACCACGCGCATCACCGCCAATGGCGTCGCGGACCTCTCGGACACTGTCTACCTCATGGCCCGTAGCGGCCCGGTGCAGGACCAGTTGACGGAGTACGCGGGGCAGGTGCTCGACGCTCTCGGCATCCTGCACGGCCCCGCCCACGTCGAGATCAAGCTGACTGCCGCGGGGCCGATGCTCGTCGAGATGGGGGCCCGCGTGTGCGGCGCCAACCTGCCCTATTACGCGCAGACGGCCCACGGCTCCTCACAGCTCGACTGGGCCGCCGACGCGTATCTGCGCCCCGAGCACTTCCTCGCCCACCACCGGGACGAGACGCCTGCGGGAAAGTTCTGCGCGTTCGTCGGGCTGGTCTCCCCCGTGGCCGGAACGCTCAACAAATACAACGGACTTCAGGAGCTGCGGGAGTTGGAGAGCTTCGTCGAGATGAAGGCGTACGCCCAGCCGGGCGGGCCCATCGCGCGCACGGTGGACGACCTCACCTATGCGGCCGCAGTGATCCTGATGCACGAGTCCGAGGAGACGGTGCTGCGAGACGCCAACACGATCCGGTACCTGGACGGCCCCTCCTTCTACGACGTGACCCCCGCCTGAGTCCCCCGCCAGCCCCGAACCGCTTCCGGCGCGTAACGCCCCCTGACGCATAAGGATCAGTCGATGCCAACCCCGAGCCCTACCCCGACCTCCACCTACGCCGAGACCGCCCGCACGTGGGTGACCCGATGGGACCGCCAGCAGGAGGCCTTCCTGCCGCAGCGCGAGGAGCAGTTCACCGCCCTCATCGATGTGGTCGAGGAGACCAGCGGGCGCCCCGACCCGCTGGTCCTCGACCTCGGGTGCGGGCCCGGCTCCATCGGGGTCCGTCTCCTCGAACGCATCCCAGGCGCGACCGTCGTGTCCGTCGACGCGGACCCGCTCCTGATCGAGCTGGGCCGGGCGGCGTACGCGGACGTCCCCGGGCTGCGGTTCGCGGACGTCGACCTGCGCAGTACCGACTGGGCGGCACGCCTGCGGCTGGAGCGGCAGCCCGACGCCGTGCTGAGCACCACCGCCCTGCACTGGCTCGATCCCGCGACGCTGTCAAGCCTCTACAGCGGCCTCGCCACGCTGTTGCGGCCGGGCGGAATCCTGGTCAACTGCGACGAGCTGGAGCGCGACCGCAAGGCTTCGCCAGTGCTGTCCAGCCTCGATCGCGCGCTGCTCCGGCGCAGGAAGAGCCGGAGCCTGCCCCAGCACGAAGTGGACAGCTGGCACGGATGGTGGGAAAAGGTGCAGGCGGAGCCCGCGTTCGCGGCCGCCGTCGCCGAACGGGCCAGACGCGGGTGCGACGGGGAGAACCACAGCGATCTGTCCGCGGCGTTCGCCATCCACCTCGATGCTCTGGAGCAGGCAGGCTTTGCGGAGGTCGGCACCATCTGGCAGCTGGGCGAGGTCAGGCTGCTCTGCGCCGTCGTCGACGCTCCGGACAACGCCTTCGTGGCCGACGAGCCGCACACCCACAACCACGCGCCGGCCCACGACCGATCGCACTCCCACGAGGGGACGGGCTCCGCGCCGTGACGGCCACCCCCATGAGAACGCTCGGGCCCACCCCGCGAAACAGCTGGCGGGCCTCGGGCAGCGAGGTCGACCTCTGCCGGCCCACGCGCCCCGCCCGTCCACTGAGAGTTCCGGCCGAACCGCAGAGCCTCACTCTGGATCTCGCACGCACCGCAGTCATCGTCGTCGACATGCAGAACGACTTCTGCGCCCCGGACGGCTGGCTGGCGTCCATCGGACTCGACGTGTCCGGAGCGGACGCACTCGCTTCGGCGATCGCCGACATGCTGCCCCCGCTACGCGCCGCGGGCGTGCCGGTGATCTGGCTCAACTGGGGGAGCCGGCCGGACCGGGTGAACATCCCGCCGAACGTCCTGCACGCGTACGACCTGGCCGGTACTGGAGGCGGCATCGGCTCCTTCCTGCCCGGCGGCGGCAGTCCTGTCCTGGAGGAGGGCAGTTGGGGAGCGGCTGTGGTGGACGGCCTGCGGCCGGCGGACGGCGACGTCCACGTGACGAAACACCGGATGAGCGGCTTCTTCGACACCGCGCTGGACTCCATCCTGCGCAACCTCCGTGTGGACACGCTGCTGTTCACCGGAGTCAACGCGGACCAATGCGTGCTCGCGACCCTGTCGGACGCCGCCTGCCTCGGCTACGACGCGGTTCTCCTGGAGGACGGCGTCTCCACCACTTCCCCGGATTTCTGCTTGCAGGCCGCCCTTTACAACGTCCGCCACTGCTTCGGCTTCGTCGCGAGAGGAGACGATGTGGTATCCGCGCTTCAGGAAATCGGATCATGAGATGAATGAGTCTCCGACTGAAAGCCGCGTCCCGTGGGGTGAATGGAAAACCCACGTTGTGCGCGCTTTCGCGGGAGCTGACGCACCCAGGTGACCGGCTTGCGGCGGAGCTCGGTGTGGGAGTCGCCCCGGTCGCAGCCGCTCGGGCCGGCGGCGACCCCCGACGCGCCGGACGGGGTGGTTGCCGGGCAGAGCCCTTCCGTCGTTCGCGGCAGCCGACGTGGAACCACGTCCGTGATCACGTTGGTGCGTCAGTGGCACAGGTCTCGGTAGGACGCGCGGCGAATTCGTCCGCCCGACGCTTCTCGGCAACGTCGAGTAGCAGATGCAATCTGCATCTCAATCCGTGGGATTGAGTAGCCGTGTGACCGTGCAGTGATCAATATGTTGGTTATGGTGGACGCTTCTCTGTACGTGGCCTTCTTGGCCGCCGCATTCGCCCTGTGCCTCACTCCAGGCCCCGACATGATGTTTGTCGTGGTCATGGGTGGGCGCGGAGGGCCGACTACAGGCATGATGGCAGCTCTGGGCGTGGCCTTCGGCGCCCTGGTGCATGCTGTCGGTGCCGCGATGGGCCTTTCGGCTCTCTTCACTTCTCTGCCGAGCCTCTACCATGCCTTGCGCTGGGTCGGGGCGGCATACCTTCTCTACCTGGCGGTCAAGGCGTTCCGTGACCACTCCGGGCTCGACAGCAACGAGACTGCGGACACCGGCAGCGCTGCTCCAGGGCGACTCCGTGCGTTCCGGCAGGGCGCTGTCACCAATCTGCTCAACCCGAAGGTGATCCTTTTCAACGTCGCTTTCCTGCCGCAGTTCGTGAGCCCGAGCCTTGGGAACGCGGTGTGGCAACTCCTGATCCTGGGGCTCACGCTGGTACTCGTCGGGTTGGCCGTCGACGCCTCGATCGGTCTGCTCTCCGGCAAGCTCTCGTCGCTGTTGCGGAGTAGTCGCCGCGTGGTGCGTGGACTCAATGTCTTCAGCGGCGTAGTTTTCACCGGCCTCGCCGTCAGGCTGGCGGTCGGACCCAACTAGGGCGTGCTGAGGTTGCGCAGGCGGGCGATGCCGAGCCCGCAGCGCGTATCGCTGCCCGCCACGGGTCGGTCCGTGCAACGATGGCGGTATGAACCGACTTGCCGATGCGCAGTCGCCCTACCTACTCCAGCACGCCTCCAATCCGGTGGATTGGTGGCCATGGGGAGAGGAGGCGATGGAAGAAGCTGAGCGGCGGGACGTGCCCATCCTTTTGAGTGTGGGCTATGCGTCCTGCCACTTATAGCTTCTGCTGATTCACTGGTGCCACGTGATGGCCCACGAGTCCTTCGAGGACGAGACCGTCGCCGCCTACCTCAACGCGCACTTCGTGCCCGTGAAGGTCGACCGGGAGGAGCGGCCGGACGTCGACGCCGTCTACATGGAGGCCGTCCAGGCCGCGACCGGGCACGGCGGGTGGCCGATGACCGTCTTCCTCACGCCGGACGCCGAACCCTTCTACTTCGGCACCTACTTCCCGCCCGAGGCCCGGCACGGCTCGCCCTCCTTCCAGCAGGTCCTGGAAGGCGTGGTGGCCGCCTGGACCGACCGGCGCGAGGAGGTCGCCGAGGTCGCCGGGCGGATCGTCGCGGATCTGGCGGGGCGTTCGCTGGTGCACGGTGGCGACGGGGTGCCGGGGGAGCAGGAGACCGCGCAGGCGCTGCTAGGGCTGACCCGGGAGTACGACGAACAGCACGGCGGGTTCGGGGGCGCGCCCAAGTTCCCGCCGTCCATGGCGGTGGAGTTCCTGCTGCGGCACTACGCCCGTACGGGGTCCGAGGGGGCGCTCCAGATGGCCGCCGACACCTGTTCGGCGATGGCCCGGGGCGGGATCTACGACCAGCTCGGCGGGGGCTTCGCGCGCTACTCCGTGGACCGGGCGTGGGTGGTGCCGCACTTCGAGAAGATGCTCTACGACAACGCGCTGCTCTGCCGCGTGTACGCCCATCTGTGGCGTACCACCGGGTCGGACGAGGCCCGGCGGGTCGCCCTGGAGACCGCCGACTTCATGGTGGCTGAGCTGCGGACCGCCGAGGGCGGCTTCGCCTCCGCGCTGGACGCGGACAGCGAGGACGCCGACGGCAAGCACGTCGAGGGCGCCTTCTACGTGTGGACGCCCGCCCAGCTCCGTGAGGTGCTGGGCGAGGACGACGCCGCCTTCGCCGCCGCGTACTTCGGGGTGACGGAGGAGGGGACGTTCGAGGAAGGGGCCTCCGTGCTCCGGCTGCCGGGCGACACGGGGCCCGCGGACGCCGCCCGGGTCGCGGACGTAAGGGCCCGGCTGCTGGCGGCCCGCGCGGAGCGGCCGCGACCGGGGCGGGACGACAAGGTGGTCGCCGCCTGGAACGGGCTCGCCATCGCGGCGCTCGCCGAGACCGGCGCCTACTTCGACCGGCCGGACCTGGTGGAGCGGGCCACCGAGGCCGCCGATCTGCTGGTCCGGGTGCACCTGGGCGAGGTGGCCCGGCTGACCCGCACGTCCAAGGACGGGCGCGCCGGCGGCAACGCCGGGGTGCTGGAGGACTACGGGGATGTCGCCGAGGGCTTCCTCGCGCTGGCGGCGGTGTCCGGGGAGGGCGCCTGGCTGGAGTTCGCCGGGTTCCTGCTCGACATCGTGCTGGAGCAGTTCACCGGCGAGGGCGGGCAGCTCTACGACACCGCGCACGACGCCGAGCAGCTCATCCGCCGGCCCCAGGACCCCACCGACAGCGCCACCCCGTCCGGGTGGACGGCAGCCGCCGGCGCGCTGCTCTCCTACGCCGCGTACACCGGGTCCGAGGCCCACCGGACGGCTGCCGAGGGTGCGCTCGGCGTGGTGAAGGCGCTGGGGCCGCGCGTGCCCCGGTTCGTCGGCTGGGGCCTCGCGGTGGCCGAGGCGCTGCTGGACGGGCCCCGCGAGGTCGCCGTCGCCGGGCCGGTCGGCGGGGAGCTGCACCGTACGGCGCTGCTGGGGCGGGCCCCGGGCGCGGTGGTCGCCGTGGGCGAGGGGCCGGGGGCGGGGGCGGAGTTCCCGCTGCTGGTGAACCGGCCGCCGCTGGGCGGGGAGCCGACCGCGTACGTCTGCCGGCACTTCGTGTGCGACGCGCCGACGACCGATGCCGGTGAGCTGGCGGTGAAGCTGGGCGGCTGAGCGCTGCCGTGGGATGCGCTGAGGGGCCGGTCGCCCGTGCGGCCGGCCCCTCGGGCGTACGCGTGACGCCTATCCGTGCTGGTACGCCACCAGCGAGATGCCCACGTAGTGCGCGATGAACGCCGCCAGCGTCAGTGAGTGGAAGACCTCGTGGAAGCCGAACCAGCGCGGCGACGGGTTCGGCTTCTTGATTCCGTAGATCACGCCGCCCGCGCTGTACAGCAGCCCGCCGACCACGACGAGGACCAGGACCGCGATGCCGCCGGTCCGCATGAAGTCGGGCAGGAAGAAGACCGCCGCCCAGCCCATCGCGATGTAGCACGGGGTGTAGAGCCAGCGCGGCGCGCCGACCCAGAGCACCCGGAAGGCGATGCCCGCCGCCGCCGCCGCCCAAACCGCCCACAGCAGGGGCCGGGCGGTGGACTCGGGGAGCAGGAGCAGCGTCAGCGGGGTGTAGGTGCCCGCGATGATCAGGAAGATGTTCGCGTGGTCCAGGCGGCGGAGGACCGCCTCGCCCCGCGGCCCCCAGGTGCCCCGGTGGTAGACCGCGCTGACACCGAACAGCAGACAGGCGCTGAGGATGTAGACGCCGCAGGCGATCCGGCCCATCGTGCTGTCGGTCAGGGCGATCAGGGTGATTCCGGCGATCACCACCGCCGGGAACATTCCCGCGTGCAGCCAGCCGCGCATGCGCGGTTTGACGGGGACGGGATCGAGTACGACGGGGCCCGGGGTCTGCGCGCTAGCGGCGGCGTCAGTCATATCCGCATGCTACCTACGCCACCGTAAGTAGTGGATTTGGGGCGCAAATGAGTGGCGATGCTCACGTGTGAGCCCCCCTGGACATATGGGCGGAACGGTCGGATGATCAAATGAGTGCAGTCGGCACCGGATGAGCGCCAGGGGAATTCGAAGGGTACGAAGCATCCGGGTCGCAGCCCCCACGGGGCCCCTCGACAACTGACACCCTCAACTAGGAGCGATCGTGGCGCGCGACATCGCGGCTCCCCTCACTGTCCCCACCCACCACCAGGAGCTGGTCTCCTGGGTCGACGAGATCGCAGCGATCACCCAGCCGGACCGGGTGGTCTGGTGCGACGGCTCCGAGGCCGAGTACGAGCGCCTGTGCGGGGAGCTCGTGGCCAAGGGCACGTTCACCAAGCTGGACGAGATCAAGCGGCCGAACTCGTACTACGCCGCGTCCGACCCGAACGACGTCGCCCGCGTCGAGGACCGTACGTTCATCTGCTCCAAGGAGGAGAAGGACGCGGGTCCGACCAACCACTGGAAGGACCCCGCCGAGATGCGGGAGGTCTTCACCGGTGCCGACGGTGTCTTCCGCGGGTCCATGCGCGGTCGCACCATGTACGTCGTGCCCTTCTGCATGGGGCCCGTCGGCTCGCCGCTCTCCGCGATCGGCGTCGAGATCACCGACTCCGCGTACGTCGCCGTCTCCATGCGCACCATGACCCGCATGGGCCGGGCCGTCCTGGACGAGCTGGGCACCGACGGCTTCTTCGTGAAGGCCGTCCACACCCTGGGCGCTCCCCTGGAGGAGGGCCAGGAGGACGTCCCGTGGCCCTGCAACACCACCAAGTACATCTCGCACTTCCCCGAGGACCGCGAGATCTGGTCGTACGGCTCCGGCTACGGCGGCAACGCCCTGCTCGGCAAGAAGTGCTACGCCCTGCGCATCGCCTCCGTCATGGCCCGCGACGAGGGCTGGCTCGCCGAGCACATGCTCATCCTGAAGCTCACCCCGCCGCGCGGTGACTCCAAGTACGTCGCGGCCGCGTTCCCCTCGGCCTGCGGCAAGACCAACCTCGCCATGCTGGAGCCCACGATCCCCGGCTGGACCGTGGAGACCATCGGCGACGACATCGCCTGGATGCGGTTCGGCGAGGACGGCCGCCTCTACGCGATCAACCCCGAGGCCGGCTTCTTCGGCGTCGCGCCCGGCACCGGCGAGCACACCAACGCCAACGCCATGAAGACCATGTGGGGCAACTCCGTCTTCACCAACGTGGCGCTCACCGACGACGGCGACGTCTGGTGGGAGGGCATGACCGAGGGGGCGCCCGCGCACCTCACGGACTGGAAGGGCAACGACTGGACCCCCGAGTCCTCCACGCCCGCCGCCCACCCCAACGCCCGCTTCACCGTCCCCGCCGGACAGTGCCCGATCATCGCGCCCGAGTGGGAGGACCCCAAGGGCGTGCCGATCTCGGCGATCCTCTTCGGCGGTCGCCGCGCCTCCGCCGTTCCGCTGGTCACCGAGTCCTTCGACTGGCAGCACGGCGTCTTCCTCGGAGCCAACGTCGCCTCCGAGAAGACCGCCGCCGCCGAGGGCAAGGTCGGCGAGCTGCGCCGCGACCCGTTCGCCATGCTGCCGTTCTGCGGCTACAACATGGGCGACTACATGAACCACTGGGTCCAGGTGGGCGCCGACAAGGCCGACCAGTCGAAGCTCCCGAAGATCTACTACGTCAACTGGTTCCGCAAGAACGACGCGGGCAAGTTCGTCTGGCCCGGCTTCGGCGAGAACAGCCGCGTCCTGAAGTGGATCGTGGAGCGCCTGGAGGGCAAGGGCGAGGGCGTCGAGTCCCCGATCGGCATCCTGCCGGCCAAGGGCGCGCTCGACACCGAGGGCCTGGACCTCTCCGAGGCCGACCTCGACTTCCTCCTCACGGTCGACAAGGAGGTCTGGCGCGAGGAGGCCGCCCTGGTCCCCGAGCACCTCAACACCTTCGGCGACCACACGCCCAAGGAGCTGTGGGACGAGTACCACGCGCTGGTGAAGCGCCTGGGCTGAGCCCCGCGCTCCCGCCGAACCCCGCGGCCGGGTCCGCCGGACGTCCGCCCTGACCAGTGGGGCCGAACGATCCGCCGCGGTACGGGGCCTGTCCTCGCCGACAGCCCCGGAGGGCCTGTCCCCGACCAAGGACACCCTCCCGGCCCCCGGAACCCCCTCACGGTTCCGGGGGCCGCCCCGTTCCCGCGGGAGGCGTGCCCGGCAGACCGCCCCCGCCCCGGTCCTCCAGGTACCTGGTGTGGGACCGCTGGCGCAGCTCCTCCGCCTCCCGCGCCCCGTCCACCAGCCCCTGCGCCTCCCCGTGCAGCAGCGCCACCTGCCGCTCCAGCTCCTCCTCCGGAGCCCGCGCGCCCGGCGCGAGCCGCGTCCACCACCGGGTCCGCAGATACGCGTCCACGGACTCCGGAACGTCCCGGCGCACCGCCCGCGCCACCACGTGCACGCCCTCCGGATCCTCCGCCAGCGACTCCGCGGCCCAGCCGGGGGCCAGCAGCCCGTCCAGCAGGCCGGTCAGCGCGGTGAGCCGTTCCGCCGCGGCGGCCGGCAGGTCCACCCGGTCCAGATACGCCCGCAGGGTCACCAGGTCGGCCCGCAGTTCGTCCAGCCGGGACGAGGGTTCCTCGAACGCGGGGGCGGGCGGCCGGGGCGGCGGGGCGAGCAGCGCGCCCGCCCCGTACAGCCCGCCGACCACCACCGGCCAGTACGCCTAGGCGGACCCGGCGAAGGTGAGGGCGAGACCGACGAGGGCCGCGGCGCCGCCGGCCAGATTCCGGGCCGACTCCAGATAGCCGACGACCCGGGCCGCCACGGATCTCCCGCCGCCCCGACTCCTGCTGGCGGCCGCGGATCGGCCGTCGCCGCGGCTCCTACTGGTAGCCACGGATCTCCTCGAACGCCCCGTCCAGCGAACCGGGACCCTCCTCCTTCGTCCCGTCGAAGAGCCGGCCGCCGGTCAGTGAGGCGATCGACTCCAGGGCCGAGCGGTCGGAGTCGCCGAACACGATCGGGAACACCGGGGTGACCTGGCGGGCGGCGGGCAGCGCCCGGTAGAACGCCGCGAACTCCGCCGCCGACCTGCCCGCCGTGTTCTCGCCGTCCGTCATCAGCACGATGGAGGTGAACGCGGACTCGGTGTCCGGGCCGAGGTGGTCGTAGGCGGCGGCGAGCGACGAGTAGATCGCGGTGTCCCCCTCGGCGGTCAGCGCCGCGGAGTCCGCCCGGATCGCCGCCGGGCCCGCCTTCGGGTCCGCCGGGTCGACGGTGTGCGTGCGGATCTGTTTGACGGAGGACCCGAACGGCAGCAGCGTGACCTGTTCGCGCTCACGGAAGTCGGCGGTCAGCCCGTTGAGCGCGGACTTCAGCCGGGCCAGCCGCGCGCCCTCCATCGACCCGGAGGTGTCCAGCACGTACACGGTCCGCGACGGCCGCCGCAGCCGGTGCTCGTACGAGGACAGCAGCCCGTCCGCGACCGACCGCGTACCGGGGAAGGGCAGTTCGTGGCGCTGCTCGGGGGAGAGCGGGTCGGCGGGGCGCGCGCCGGCGACGACCGGTCGGCGCAGCGTCAGCGCGGTGATCTCCCGCTGCACGGTGGTGGACCGGAAGTGCTCGGTCAGGGTCCGCACGGCGTCCCGGGCGTCGGGCGTGGCCCCGGTGAGGGCGCTCAGCGGGTAGTCGGCGGTCACCACCCCGTCGCGGGGGCGGATCACCGTCAGTCCGGCGCCGCTGTCCCGGTTCAGGGACAGCAGCACCGACTCGTAGTTGATCAGCGCGTCCACCGTGGAGCGCCGGGCGTACGCGGAGGCCAGCCACCCCGAGGAGCCGGAGGTCAGCCGCTGTCCGGCGAAGAACTCCTTCAGCTTCGGCCCGGCCTCGCGGACGTCGGCGTCGGTGAGCGCCGCCTGCGCGCCGGAGAGCCCGGACGCCACCGAGACCAGCGCGGCGAAACCGGAGTTGGAGCGGCTCGGGTCGGTCATCCCGTACGTGAGGTCCCCGGCCGCGACCGCCCGGTGGACCTGCGCCCAGCTGACCGCCCCGGCATCCCAGCCGAGCCGCCGTACCGTCTCGGGCCGCACCCCGAGCGCGACCGGGGAGGCCATCAGCGGGGTCTCGGAGGCGATCCGGCGGGCGGCCTCCGGATCGAGCCGCAGATAGTCGTTGGACGACAGCCACACCGCGTCGAACGCCCCGTCCGCCTTCCCGGACGCCAGGCGCTCCACGGCGTCCAGCGTGCCCGCCCAGGTGGGCCGCACGGTGATCCCGGTAGCCTCGCGCGCCTTCTCCAGCAGGGGTTCCATGTCGCTGAGTTCGCTGGAGGCCAGCACGCGTACGGTCCCCGTGCGGGGCTGCCCGTCGTCACCGCCCCGGCCGGTTCCCCGCCCGTCGTCCCGGTCCGTCGTGCAGGCGGCGAGCGGGACGATCAGGGCCGCGGCCAGCAGCGGGAGGAGCGCGCGCCGGGCCGGGGAGACCTTCCTTCTCGCGCGGCTGTTCATGCGCGGCCCCCGTCCAGGGCCGGATCCGTCGCGCGGCTGTTCATGAGCGGCCCCGTCCAGGTCCGGATCCGTCGGGCGGTCGTTCATGTGCGGCCCCCGTCCAGCGTTGCGTCCGTGGCGCGGCTGCGTTCCAACCGGGCCCCGGCTTCGTGGAGTTCGGCGGTGAGCGACTCCACGGTGGCCGCCATGGCCCCGGTCGCCCGCGCCTTGTACGCGTCGATGGCGTCGAGCGTGGCGTAGATCTGCCCGAACGCGGTGCGCAGGGTCTCGACGCCGACCGCGGGGTCGGCCGCGATGCGCTGGATCTCCCCGCTCTGCGTGGCGAGCATCTCCGCGTTGCCCCGGACGAGGTCCTCGGTCGTCGAGCGGAGCACCCGCACCTGCTCGGTGACCCGCCGCTGGTTCTCCAGCGCCGAGGACAGCATCACCGCGATCCGCAGCGCGGACACGGTGGTGGTGGCCGCCCGGTCGACGCCCTTGATCAGCTCGTCGTTGTTGCGCCGCACGACGTCCATCGCCAGGTACCCCTGGGCGCAGACCGCGATCTGGGTCAGCAGGTCCTGGTGCTTCTGCCGCACGGGGAAGAGCACGTCGGCCCGGAGCGCGTCGGCCCGTACCGGATCGCCCGCCGTCTCGGCCTCCGCGATACGCCGCTCCACGACGCCGTCGAGGGCCTCGGTGAGCACCGCGTACTCCTGGAGCTTGCCCATGGATTCCCAGAGACGGTTGCGCTCGGTGTGCAACGCGGCGTTGTCGCGGCGCAGTTCGTCCTGGCCGCTGCGGAGCGAGCCGACGATCCGGTCGAGCGTGCCCTTGGCGGAGGCGTACTTCGCGACGTGGTCGCGCAGCCGGCGCCCGCCCGGCAGCCGGGACAGCAGCCGGCGGGCCCCGCGCCCCGGGGTGTCGCGCGGATCGAGGTCCTCCACCGTGCGGCGCAGCTCGACCAGCGAGGCCCCCACCCGGGACGGGGCGTCGCCCTCGCCGGAGGCGAGCGCGCGGACGGTGCGGTCCAGCATCCGGTTGGACTGCTGGGCGGCACCGCGGATGTCGCCCTGCCCGAGCGCGGCGATCTCGCCGACCCGGGCGCCGAATTCGGGGGAGCGGGCGTCGAGCCCGGCGAGGCCCTCGACGTACTCCTCGGCGCGCCGGACCAGGTCGGCGCGCACGGCCTCCCCGACCGGGACGAGCCCTGCGGCCTGCTCGGCGCGGACGGGGGCGACGGGCGCCGGCGGGGTGAGGACGAGCGGCGTGGGCGGGGCGAGAGGCGTGGTCGGCGGGTCGTACGGCCGACGAGGGTCCTGGGGCGCGGCGCTTCGGGGTGGTCCGGCGTCCTGGGGCATGGTGGCGGTCTCCTGTGCTGCGAGTGCGGGTCCGGAGCCGGGAACAGGCCCGGCTGCCGGGGCCGCGGGAACAGGGCTGAGTGCGGGCACGGGGCGTCGTCAGCCGCGAGCCCGCCGTGCCATCGAGCGCAGCACCTCCGCGGTGGGCACGGGCGCCTGGCGCACACCGGTCAGCCGCTGGTCGATGTAGGCGGTGTGGTCCGCGGTGGCGGTGATGAACTCGGCCGCCGCACCCTGGGGCCGGAAGCCGTGCCGTACCGCCAGCTTCCGCAGCCCGGGGTCGGTGGCCAGCAGCTCGCCCAGCTCGCGGCCGTGGTCCGTCAGCGGTACGAGGGTGTGGTCGCTGGACACCGTGGTGTCCGGGTAGAGGACGACGAGGTCGCCGATCTCCTGACGCTGACTGCTCATCAGGAGTGAGGCCACCTGAGACTCGTAGACCAGTACGAGGGGGTTGCCCACTCCGCTGATGAAGTCGCGGAACGGCGCGTCGCTGCTCGTCTGCTGTGCGCCCTGCACCTGGACGAGTTTGCGCATGAGGGGCGCGGTGCGCTCCACGGCCTTCGCGTCCGCGGCGACCCGGCCGCCGTCGGCGACGTACGAGGCGGCGGCGAGGTAGAGCGCGCCGGAGTTGGAGGCGACGGGGTCGGTGCTCGTGATGAACACCGTGCCGCTCAACTCGGCATGCCCCGAGGCTCCCTCGAGCTGCTGCCAGGTCCGGTCGTCCTCGGCCGCCGCGAGGTAGGGGCCCATGAGGAGGGTCCCCTGCGTGGTGAACTTCGACCCGTCGGCGGCCCGCAGCCGGGCCAGCCCGTTGTCCGCGAGGACCTCGGCCGCGTTGCGATGGGCCACCACGACGAGCGGCGAGTAGAACGGCCGCAGCGGGCCGCCCTGGGCGTCGGCTCCCCGACGCAGCTCATCGGCCGGGGCCTTGGAGCCGGGGAAGGCGAAGTCGTGTCCCTTCAGGGGCAGTCGGTCCATCGCCCAGGACCCGGAGGTCTCCGTCCGAACGGTGAACCCCTTGGCCGCGAGGGCCTTCACGGTGTCGGGGTCGGCGAAGAACTCGGCCTTCTCCGACCCGATCACGCCGCGCACGGTCTTCGCGGCGGTGCCGCTGTCCCCGCTGTCGCGGCCCAGGGCGACGGCCGCCGCCACACCGGCGATCAGCACGACCGCCAGGACGATTCCCACGATGCGTCTCACCCGCGCAGCGTGCTCGCGGAAACCCACATTCCGGGCCGAGTCGGGTGGACGGAAGATGAAGAGGTCATCCCAGAACGCGACGGCCCCGGTGGGGATGGGCCATGGCTCCCGGCCCGCGCGGCCTCGACGGCACGCGGGCCGGGGCCGTCAGTGGGCGCCGACCAGCTGCCCGGAAAGGGCGGGGTCGGCGAGGGCCGCCGTGTGGGCGTCCATCCGCATCGCGGAGAGGATGGCGGCGGTCGTGTCGGCGCGGGACGCCGCCACCAGCAGGGCACGACCCGCGAGGGCGTGGGCGCGGCGGTGGAGGACCGCGGGGGCGGCGTCGGTCAGGCCGGCGTGCCGGGCGGGCGGGGCGCCGCGCAGCCGGGCCACCTGCTCGGCGATCCGGTCGCCCGCCGGGGTCAGGCCCAGCTCGTCGGTGACCGCGAGGAGGGCGGCCAGGTGCCCGGCTAGCTGGATGTCCAGCTCCTCCTCGCGGCTGCGGTGCGGAAAGTCCGCGTCGTCGGCCGGGGTGTGGGCCGAGGGGCTGCGAATCGGCTCGTACATGGATGGCCTCCCGATGGTGCGTGGAACCATCCTACATTGGAATGAGTCTAAACTTGTGCCTGATCTGGATCGGTGATGGCCCGAAGGCTGTCCGTAACCGGTTACGGCTGTCCGCGACTGGCTACGGCTGCCCGTAGCCGTCCAGGAAGGTGCCGATCCGGGTCACCGCGTCCGTCAGGTCCTCGACCGTCGGCAGCGTGACGATCCGGAAGTGATCGGGCTCGGGCCAGTTGAAGCCGGTGCCCTGCACGACCATGATCTTCTCGGCCCGCAGCAGGTCCAGCACCATCTGCCGGTCGTCCTTGATCTTGTAGACCTTGGGGTCGAGCCGGGGGAAGAGATACAGCGCCCCCTTCGGCTTCACACAGGTCACCCCGGGGATCGAGGTCAGCAGGTCGTACGCCACGTCCCGCTGCTCCAGGATCCGGCCGCCCGGCAGCACCAGGTCCTTGATCGACTGCCGGCCGCCGAGCGCCGTGGCCACCGCGTGCTGCGAGGGCATGTTGGCGCAGAGCCGCATGTTGGCGAGGATCGTCAGCCCCTCGATGTACGACGTGGCGTGCGCCTTCGGCCCGCAGACGGCCATCCAGCCGGAGCGGTAACCGGCCACCCGGTAGTTCTTGGAGAGCCCGTTGAAGGTCAGCACCATGAGGTCCGGGGCCAGCGCCGCCGTCGGGGTGTGCGTCGCGCCGTCGTAGAGGATCCGGTCGTAGATCTCGTCGGAACAGACGATCAGGTTGTGCCGCCGGGCGATCTCGGTGAGACCGCGCAGCATCTCGTCGTCGTACACCGCACCGGTCGGGTTGTTCGGGTTGATGATCACCAGGGCCTTGGTGCGGTCGGTGATCTTCCGCTCGACATCCGCGAGGTCCGGCATCCAGTCGGCCTGCTCGTCGCACCGGTAGTGCACGGCCGTCCCGCCCGCCAGCGAGACGGACGCGGTCCACAGCGGATAGTCGGGGGCCGGTACGAGCACCTCGTCGCCGTCGTCCAGCAGCGCCTGCATCGACATCTGGATCAGCTCGGAGACGCCGTTGCCCAGGTAGATGTCCTCGACGTCGAGGTCGATCCCCTTGGTCTGGTAGTGCTGCGTCACCGCGCGGCGCGCGGACAGCAGGCCCTTCGCGTCGCCGTAACCGTGCGCGCCCGCGACGTTGCGCAGGATGTCCTCGAGGATCTCCGGCGGGCACTCGAACCCGAACGCGGCGGGGTTGCCCGTGTTCAGCTTGAGGATGCGCTGACCGGCCGCTTCCAGCCGCATCGCCTCCTCCAGCACGGGACCCCGGATCTCGTAACAGACGTTGGAGAGCTTCGTGGACTGGATGACCTGCATGTCCGCGAGCTTACGGCGGCGTTTCGCGAGGTGCGCGGGGATTGCTCCCGGCGTACTCCCTCCGGGCGCCTCCCCGCCCGCCCCGTCTTCCATCGCCATGCCCGCCGCCGCCCCGGACCGTGGGATCGCCCGGTCGGGGCGGCGTCGCGGCTTGGAAACGCGGCGTGGGCTACCGGAACGGGTGAGATGCGCCACGCGGGTGCCCGCACCGGGGCCGCGAGCCGGGCCCGCGCGTTCCGGCGGCGCCTGCCGTCCCGGCCGTCAGCGGGGCCGGCGCGTAGCGGCGCGCCCGTTCCGGCCGCCGGGGGTCGTCATTCCGGCAGCCGCGTGCCCTCCGGGATCCGGATGCCGAAGTCGTCGGCCAGGACGCGCAGCGCCTCGTCGCCGTCCTTCAGCTGTCGCTCCGTGATCGTGCCGTCGTCGGCCGTCTCCACCAGGTCGAGCCCGGCCAGCAGCAGGTGGGAGCCGATCCGGGTGCGCTGGGCGTACACCGCCTGCCGGAACGGCGAGCGCGGGTGCGTCGCGATGTGCCAGTTGATCACCTCGTAGTCCGGCGCCTCGAACGGCTCCAGGGTGAACGAGTATTGCGGCTCCCACGAGCCGCCCTTCTCCGCCTGGAGCTCCCACATCGGCAGCGGGCCGTCGTGCGCGACGTGGACGAGCCGGTGGTGGCGCGGGGCGTCGAACAGCTCGGCGTTCTCCACCAGCTCGATCGGCTCCAGCAGGGCGCCGGTCGCCCCGAAGCCGACGTCCGCCAGATACGGGTGCGGCTCGCCCGCCACATCCACCCGCATCAGCATGTGCGTACGGGGCCGGATGTCGCCCGGCGCGGCGCCCAGCACCACGCGGGCCGTCAGCGGCGTCACGGAGAAGCCGATCTGCCTCAGCGCGGCGGAGAACAGGGTGTTGTGCTCGTAGCAGTACCCGCCGCGCCCGCCGTGCACGAGCTTCGCCTCCAGGTCGTCGATGGCCAGCGACGGGGCGGAGCCGAGGACGGCCTCCAGGTTCTCGAACGGGATGCCGGTCAGATGGGCTCGGTGCAGGGACCGCAGAACCTCCAGCGTGGGGCGGGGGTTTCCGGTCCAGCCGATACGGGCGAAGTACGCGTCGAGGTCGAGAGTCATACGCCGACCGTACGCAGCCGGGGGGCGGGCGCGCCTCCGACCGCGGACCGAAGTGCGCGATCGCACGGCCTCGGTCCCAGGGCCGAGACCCGGGTCCGCGCAGGTGGCGGAAGGTGCGGCTCGCTCAGATCCTGCTCGACTCGGTTGAGAACCGGGCCGGGCCGGGTAGCGGTGATCACATGAGCATGTTCCGGAAGCCCCAGCCCCTCGCCGTACTCGTCCTCCGCGACGCCCCCGATGTCGTCGCCGGGCTCCGGCGTGCGCTGGAGACCGCCACGGACTCCGAGCGCCCCGGACTGGAGCGCGCCCTCGCCGTGGCCGAGGAGGCCGCCGCGCGTCCGGACGAGGAGCTGCGGGGCCGGTGGGTGCGGCAGCGGCTCGCCGCCGCCGGACACCAGGGGCCTGCGGGCTCCGTGGAGGCCATCAAGATCCTGCGCCGGGCCGAACCCGGACTGACGCTGCTCCAAGCGGTGACGTACGCCAAGGAGGCGGAGGCGGTGGAGGCGGAAGCCTGAGGCGGGGTGGGCGGAAGCGGCATGGTTGTCGGACGTGCCGCTTAGGCTGGTCGAAGGTGCCGGGGGCGACAAGTGCCCACGTGGAGTGGGTGGTCGGCCCGCGGCCGGCGACCAGGCTGGGGAGGGCGGACGATGCGGATCGTACGGAGGCCGGGGGCTTTCGTCTGCGGGATCGACGCGGCGATGGACGTGATCGGCGGCAAGTGGAAGGTGCTCATCCTGTGGGCGTTGAACGAGCGGACCTGCCGCTTCGGTGAGCTGCGCCGAGCCGTGACCGGGGTGACCGAGAAGGTGCTCAGCTCCCATCTCAAGGAGCTGGAGGACGACGGCATCGTGCACCGCGAGGTGTATGCCGAAGTGCCGCCGCGCGTGGAGTATTCGCTCACCCCCCTGGGCCTCTCGCTGAACGCCGCGCTGGAACCGCTGGGGCAGTGGGGGCGCGACCACATCGGTCGCGGCACTGAGGAGACGGAGCCCGACGGCTGGCGTGGTGCGGAGGAGGCCGGAGCCGGTGCGAGGGTCGGCACGGAGGAGACGGAGGCCGACGGCTTCCGTGGTGCGGAGGAGGCCGGAGCCGGTGCGGGGGTCGGTGCGGAGGTCGGTGTCGCGGTCGATGCCGGAGTCGGAGTCGGCGTCGGCGTCGGGGCCCGTTCCGGGGCCGCTCCCGAGGCCGTGGCGGGGCTGAGGTAGCGAACGCCGTGGCCGCGGCCGGAACCGGCCCCTGATGAGGGGGCCCCTTGTGATGACCCGACATCTGCGCCAACATGCGCATGTCAAAAGCCGGAAGATCTCCGGCCCTTGGCATCACTGGAGGGGACCCCCCACATGAACAAGCCTCTCGTCGGTGCGTTTCTCGCTGCCCTGCTCCTGGGGGCGGGTGTCGCGCCCGTCGCCGCAGCCGCGCCCGCGCCGCGGACACAGGAAGCCGCGCCCAAGGCCGACCCCGCCGCGAAGGCCGTGACCTTCGCCGGGACCGTCGCGCTCAGCAACTGCTCGGGCTCCGTCGTCCGTACCCCCGACGCCGCCCCCACCGACCCCGCCCTCGTGCTCTCCAACGGGCACTGCATGGAGTCCGGTTTCCCGGGCCCCGGCGAGGTCGTGGTCGACCAGCCGTCCTCCCGGACGTTCACCCTGCTCAACGCCTCGGGCAGCGGTGTCGGCACGCTGAGGGCGAGCAAGATCGCGTACGGCACCATGACCGACACCGATCTCTCGCTCTACGAACTCACCAGCACCTACCAGCAGATCGAGGACCGGCACGGCATCCGGGCGCTGGAGCTGGAGACCGCCCACCCGACGGCGGGCGCCGCCATCACGGTCGCCTCCGGCTACTGGAAGCGCACCTACAGCTGCGACATCGACGGCTTCGTCCACCAGCTCAAGGAGGGTCGGTGGACCTGGAAGGACTCGGTCCGCTACACCCCCGAGTGCCGGACCATCGGCGGTACGTCCGGCTCGCCGGTGATCGACGACGCCACCGGCAAGGTGGTCGCCGTCAACAACACCGGTAACGAGAGCGGCCAGGAGTGCACGGACAACAATCCGTGCGAGGTCGACGAGAACGGCGAGGTGACCGTCCGCGAGGGCATCAACTACGCCCAGCAGACGTACAACATGGTCCCGTGCATCGGGGCCGGCAGCACGATCGACCTCACCCGTGAGGGCTGCGCGCTGCCCAAGCCGTAACCGGAGCGGCGGCAGTCGCCCCCGGTGATTCCGGCGCGCGCCGGGCGACCCCGACCTCTATCGGGGCCGCCGGGCGCGCGCCGCCTCGATTCCGTCCAGCAGCACCCCGAGCCCCACCCGGAACGCCTCCCGGGCCTCCCGCTCCGGATACGGCATGGCCTCCGTGCCCGCTCCGGCCACCGGGTACGGCTCGACCGGCCCGTCCGCCTCCAGCCGGCTCACGGCCGGGAAGCGCTCCGCGAAATCGGGGACGAGCTCCATCAGGGCCGCCGAGCGCGCCGCCCACCACTCCTCGTCGGAACTCCCGGTCGCCGCCGCGGCCAGCCGTGCGTCGGCCACCACCTGCGCCGACCCCCGGAGATACGGGTACAGGGTCCCCACCAGCCGCCGCAGCGACCCCGCATCGAGACCGGTCGTCCGCAACAGGGCGACCAGCGTGTCCAGGCCCGCGTACTCGTGCGGCCCCAGCACCGGACGCGCCTGCGAGACCTGGAGCACCCAGGGGTGCCGGACGTAGAACTCCAGGATCTCCCCGGCCCAGGCGGTGAGCGCCGCCCGCCAGTGGGCCGGCTCCGGCTGGGCGGCGGGGAGTTCGGCGTGGACGGCGTCGTACATCAGGTCCAGCAGCTCGCTCTTGCCGGGGACGTAGGTGTAGAGCGCCATCGCCGTGCGCCCGAGCCGGTCGCCGACCGCGCGCATCGACAGGGCCCCCATCCCCTCCTCGTCCGCGAGCGCCACGGCGGCCGTCACGATCGCGTCGACGCTCAGCCGGGGCTTGGGGCCCGGGCCGCCGCGCGTGGGGGGCGGGGTGTCCGCGCGCCACAGGAGGGAGAGGGAACGGCGCGGGTCGCCCTGTCCGGCGAAGACCACCACGTGCGACTCCTTACGATGTAAAGTAACGTCCGGCGGGTAATTCATTACGCCGTAAGTTATCAGCGTGGAAGAGTGGAAGAGAGGTCGGGCACGATGAGCCAGGCACTGCCGGTCACCTATGTGCGGGTCACGGACGTCGCACGGATCACCCCCGCCACGGCCAGGATCGGCTTCACCGCCGACGAACTGCCCGGACTGCTCCAAGACCGCCCCGACCAGCAGCTGAAGCTCTGCCTGCCGCGCGCCGGGCAGACCGTGCCCCGACTGCCGGAGCCGGCCGCGGACGACCCGTACGGCATGCGCTGGTACGAGGCGTTCCTCGCGATTCCGGAGGCGGAGCGGCCCTGGATGCGCAGCTTCACCGTCCGCGCCTACGACCGGAGACGCAACGTGATGACCGTGGACTTCGTGCTCCACGGCGACGGCGGCCCCGCGTCCCGCTGGGGTGCGGCGGCCCGGACCGGCGACGTCCTCGGCATGGTCGGCCCGTCCTCCCTCTACGCCCGGCCGCTGCCCGCCGCCCGCCTGATGCTCCTCGCCGGGGACGAGACGGCGCTCCCGGCGATCGCCACGGTGCTGGAGGCGCTGCCCGCCGGGACCGGGGCCGTGGTCGTCGCCGAGGTGGCGGACGCGGGGGAGGAGCGGGAGCTGCCGTCCGCCGCCGGTGGGTCCGAGGTCCGGTGGGTGCACCGGGACCGGGGCGGCTCGCTGCCGGCGGCGGTCCGGGAGGCGGGACCGGAGCTCGACGGGGTGGACGCGGCCTGGGTGGCGGGCGAGTCCTCCGCCGTCCGGGCGCTCCGCCGCCATCTGGTGGAGGAGCGCCGACTGCCCAAGGCCGCCGTCGAGTTCAGCGGCTACTGGCGGCGCGCGCTCACCCAGGACGACGGCCCCACCGAGGAGGACCTCGCCTGGGCGGCGGAACGCGCGGCGGAACGCGCGGCGGACGCTTCGTAGACGCGGAACACGCGGCGGACGCTTCGTGGACCTCGCGAGGAGCCCTCAGGCGGACCCCGCCCCGGCGCCCGTCCCCCGGACTGCCCGGCCCGCCAGCACCGAGGTCCGCCTGCCGTCCTCGATGACGAAACGGCCGTCGATCAGCACATGCGGGATGCCGACCGGGAGTACGCGCGGCTCCTCGAACGTGGAGCCCGCCGCCACCGTCTCCGGGTCGAACAGCACGAGGTCCGCGCGGTAGCCCTCGCGCACCAGGCCCCGGTCGGCGAGCCGCAGCCGGGCGGCCGGGCGCGAGGTCAGATGGGCGACGCACTCCTCCAGCGAGAGGATGCCCAACTCCCGGACGTACCGGCCGAGATACTGCGGGAACGTACCGTACGCCCGGGGGTGCGGCTTGTCGCCCTGGAGGATGCCGTCGCTGCCCCCGGTGTGCACCGGGTGCCGCATGATCTGCTGGACGTTCTCCTCGTGGCCCACGTGCTGGAGGATCGTCGTCCCGAGCCGGTCCTCGGTGAGCAGCCGCCGGGCGGTCACCCAGGGCTCCTCGTCCCGCAGCGCCGCCGACTCCGCCACCGTGCGCCCCACGTACGCGGCCAGGTGCGGTGCGCCGACGCCGGAGATCTCGATGGTGTCCCACTCGATCGGCACGCCATGGCAGCCGTCCGAGCCCAGCACCTCCAGGTGGTGCCGGATCCGCTCCGCGCTCTCCGCGTCCGCGAGCCGCGCGAGGATCGCGTCCGGCCCGCCCTCGCTCACCCAACTCGGCAGCATGGCCACGAGCGTGGTGCAGCCCGGGGTGTACGGGTAGGTGTCGAGCGAGATGTCGGCCCCGGCGGCGAGCGCCCCGTCGAGCAGGGCGAGAAGATCCGGCGCCCGGCCCTTGTTCACACCGAAGTTCATGGTGGCGTGGGCGAGATGGAGGGCGCAGCCCGCGTTCCGGGTGAGCTGCACCATCTCCTCGTACGCTTCGAGCGCTCCGGCCCCGTAACTGCGGTGGTGCGGGCAGTAGTAGCCGCCGTGGCGGGCCACCACCCGGCACAGCTCGGTGAGTTCGGCGTCGTCCGCGTACATCCCGGGCGTGTAGGTGAGGCCCGAGGACATGCCGACCGCGCCCTCCCGCATGCCCTGGTCCACCAGCTCCTTCATCCGGGCCAGTTCGGCGTCGGTGGCGGGCCGGTCGTCCCAGCCCACCGCGTACATCCGGACCGTGCCCTGCGGGATGAGGTAGGCGGCGTTGACCGCGATGCCCTGGCCGCCGAAGTTCCGGTCGAGGCGGTCCAGATAGCCGCCGACGGTGCGCCAGTCGAAGTCGATGTCGTTCCCGTTGCCGTTCCAGCCGGTGATGGAGCGCCGGACCTCGGCGAGGGTGCGGTCGTCGGCCGGGGCGTACGACAGCCCGTCCTGGCCCAGCACCTCCAGGGTGACGCCCTGCGCGGCCTTCGCGCTGTGGTCGGGGTCGCGCAGCAGCGCCAGGTCGCTGTGGGCGTGCATGTCGATGAAGCCGGGGGCGAGCGCGAGGCCGTCCGCGTCCACGGCCCGGGTGGCGGTGGGGCGGGGGCCGGGGGAGCCCTCGGGATGGATCGCGGCTATGCGGCCGCCGTCGAGGGCCACGTCGGCGCGGTAGGAGGGCGTGCCGGTGCCGTCGACGACGAGCGCGTCACGCAGGACCAGGTCCATGGGTCGCCTTTCCGATCGGGGTGGTGGGGCCTATCGGGGTGGTGGGGCCTGCGGCTCCAGGGTGTGTCCGGCGGATCCTGCCCGGGTCCGCGGCGCGGTCTGTCCGGGTTCGCGGCGCGGCTTGTCCGGTCCTGTTCCGCCGGGAACGCCCTAGAAGAACGTGCGGATGTAGTCGGTGACCGTGCCGTCCGCCGTGACGAGCGGGATCAGCTGCCACTTGTCGAAACTGGTGCAGGGGTGCGAGAGACCCATGCCGACCCAGTCGCCCACCTCCAGCTCCGTGCCCGCCTCCGTGCGCACCCAGGTGTGCTGGTCGGAGAGGCCGGTGACGGTGACCCCGGTGGCGGGCCTGACCGAGCCGTCCCGGCCGGAGCGGACCACCTGCGCCTCGGGCAGATCGAGGTCGTATGCCGCGTCGCGCTTGCCCGCGTTCAGGAACGCCTGCTCGCCGGAGGGACGGGAGACGACCTGCGCCCAGAGGCGGAAGGCGGGCTCCAGCGCACCTTCCTCGGGTACGCGGTTGAACGGGGTGAGGTGCTTGTAGTGCCCGTCGTCGTGCGAGACGTACGCACCCGAGCGGAGCAACTTCAGCACCGGGACGCTCAGTTCGGGTACCTCCTCGAAGACGTCCGCGACCGCGTCGAACCAGGCGCTGCCGCCCGCGCTGACGACGATCTCCTCGACGCCGGCGAACCGGCCGGCCGCGTCGAAGTCGGCCGCGAGCCCGACGAGCCGCCGCAGCCACTCCCGTACCCGCCCCGGGTCGGCTTCCGGCACCTCGCCCTCGTACCCGGCGACGCCCACCAGCCGCAGCGAACCGGCCGCCGCCACCGCGTCGGCCACCGCCGCGCAGTCGGCCTCCGTGCGGGCCCCCGTGCGCGCGCCCTCGCCCGCGCCCAGCTCCACGACCACGTCGACCGGGCGGGTGGCGCCCGCCGCGCCGAGGGCCGTCTCCATCAGCTCGACGCCGCGCACGGAGTCGACGTAACAGACGAAGCGGAACTCCGGGTCGGCGGTCATCTCGCCGGCCAGCCAGCGCAGGGCGACGGCGTCGACCAGTTCGTTGGCGAGGAAGATCCGCCCGATGCCGTACGCCCGGTAGACCCGGGCCTGGTGCGGCACGGCGGCCGTGATGCCCCACGCCCCGCGCTTCAGCTGGTCCACGAAGAGCTGCGGGGACATGGACGTCTTGCCGTGCGGGGCGAACGCGAGGCCGTGACGCTCGGCGTACGTCTCCAGGAGGTCGAGGTTGTGCGCCACCGACTCGGCGGAGAGGGCCAGGACGGGGGTGGTGAACCCGCCGGTGAAGAGGTTGCGTCGTTCGGCGGCCAGCGCCCCGACCGTCAGGCCCTCCGCGTCCGGCGGCAGGGCCTTGAAGCGGTGGTCGACGCGTTCGTCGGCGAGGCCGGACGCCAGGGACGCGGGGGAGGCGCCGGGGGCGGAGGGCGCGGGAACGGCGGTGTGGCCGGTGGGGCGTTCGGCTGCCAAGGGGGACTCCTCGAAGTTCGTTGCAACATATGCAACACCCATTGCGTATATCGCTCAACGCTGTCTAACATCCGAGCCGATGCCCGGTCAATGGTGACCACCGGCCCGCACGCCGATCAGCGAGGAGCCCTCCAGTGTCCGGACCCGCAGCAGGGACGGCCGACGCCGCCGCGAGCACCGATGTCGTCTGTCTCGGTGAGTCCATGGTGACGTTCCTGCCCTCGCAGCCCGGCCGCCTCGCCGACGTGCCCTCCTTCGGGCGCGGGATCGGCGGCGCCGAGTCCAACGTGGCCTGTGCGCTCGCCGCCGCCGGGCACCGGGCGGCCTGGGTCGGCCGGGTCGGCGCGGACGGCTTCGGCGACCACCTCGTCGAGACGATCGCGTCGTACGGGGTCGACACCTCGGCCGTCCGCCGGGATCCGGTGCGCCCGACCGGCATCTATTTCCGTACGGCCACGGACCGCGGGACCGACACGCACGAGGTCGCCTACTACCGGGCCGGGTCGGCGGCGTCCGCGATGTCCCCGTCGAATGTGCCGTACGAGGAACTGTTCGCGGGCCGGATCCTGCACCTGTCCGGGATCACGGCGGCGCTGTCCGGCGACTGCCTGGCGCTGCTGCGGGAGTTGACGGCTCCCCGTGCCGGCCGCCCGCTGGTGTCGTTCGACGTGAACCACCGGCCGCATCTGTGGCGGGGCGGCGACGCGGACGCTTCCGTGCTGCTGGAGCTGGCCCGCCGCTGCGACCTGGTGTTCGTCGGCGAGGACGAGGCGGAGGAGGCGTGGGGGATCGTCGGCGCTGAAGCGATCCGGGCGGCGCTGCCGGAGCCGGCCGTGGTGGTCGTGAAGCGGGGGAGCGCGGGCGCGACGGTGTTCGCCTCGGGGCTCCGCCCCGGACCCCGCTCCTCGAACGCCGGAGGGGCTGAAAATGCCCAGGCCTCGCACTCCACGGAGGGCGGGGGGAACGAGGATGCAGCCGGACCCCGCTCCTCGAACGCCGACGGGGCTGAAAATGCCCCCGGAAAGGCTGAGGCCGCCGCCGGGGCAGGCTCGACGGGTGCCGTGGCAGGCTCGACGGGTGCTGGAAGGGCCGAGCTCGCCGCAGACACCGTCACTCCCGTCCCCGCCCTCCGCGTCGACGTCGTGGCCGCCGTCGGGGCCGGAGACGCGTTCGCCGCCGGGTTCCTCTCCGCCACCCTGCGCGGGCTGCCCGTGCGGGACCGGGTCCGGCACGGGCACCTCATGGCCGCCGCCGTCCTCACCGTCCCCGGCGACCTCACCGACCCGCCCGCCCGCGCCCACGCGGACCGCCTCGCGGCCCTCGACGACGAGGCCTGGGGGAGACTTCGTCTCGGCCCCGGCTGGACCGCAGCCGACCGGGCCCCCGAGGAGGTACGCGCACCATGAGCCAGACCGTCGACCGGGCACTCAGCATCCTGCCGCTGCTCGCCCAGGGCCCCGCCGACCTCGGCCAGGTCGCCGAGCGGCTCGGCGTCCACAAGTCCACGGCGCTGCGTCTGCTGCGTACGCTCCACGAGCACGGCCTCGTCTACCGCCAGGAGGACCAGCGCTACCGCCTCGGCGCCCGGCTCTTCGCGCTCGCCCAGGAGGCCGTCGAGAACCTCGACGTACGCGAGATCGCCCACTCCCACCTGGTCGCGCTGAACGACCGGTGCGGGCACACCGTCCACCTCGCCGTGTACGAGGAGCAGGAAGTCCTCTACATCGACAAGGTCGAGAGCCGCTACCCGGTCCGGATGTACTCACGGATCGGCAAGCCCGTCGCGATCACCGTCGCGGCCGTGGCCAAGCTGCTGCTGGCCGACCTCACCGAGCCCGAGCGGCGCGTCATCGCCGAGAAGCTCGACTACCCCATGTACACGTCCCGTTCGACGCCCAACGCCGCCGCGTTCCTCAAGGAGCTCGCCGTCGTCCGCGAACAGGGATGGGCCACCGACCTCGGTGGCCACGAGGAGTCCATCAACTGCATCGGCGCCCCCATTCGCGGCGCGGACGGGCGGGTCGTCGCGGCCATGTCGGTGTCCGCACCCAACGTGGTCGTCACGGCCGAGGAACTCCTCACCCTGCTCCCGCTGGTCCGGCGCACCGCCGAGACCATCAGCCGGGAGTACTCCGGCACCACCCGACCCAAGAAAGCCTGATCAGCCATGACCGAGAAGACCGCCCTCACCCCCTCCACCCACACCGCGCCGCCCGCGAAGTTCTCGCACGGCGTGAAGAAGGGGAACATCCTCCAGGTCGCCGGCCAGGTCGGCTTCCTCCCCGCCGTGGAGGGCCAGGCCCCGACGCCCGCCGGCCCCACGCTCCGCGAGCAGACCCTCCAGACCTTCGCCAACGTCAAGGCGATCCTGGAGGAGGGCGGCGCGAGCTGGGACGACGTGATGATGATGCGCGTCTACCTCACGGACGTGGACCACTTCGCGGAGATGAACGAGATCTACAACACGTACTTCGCGGAGCAGGACCTCAAGGCGGCCCCCTCGGCCCGCACGACGGTCTACGTCGGCCTGCCCAAGGGGCTGCTCATCGAGATCGACGCCCTCGCGGTGCTCGGCTGACCACGTCGGTCGGTTGACCACCCCGGCCACCTCGCCACCCCCCCCGGCCACGCCGCCCCCTCGGTGGGCCGACCCCCTCGGTGGGCCGACCCCCTCGGTGGGCCGACCCCCTCGGTCGGCCCACCACCCGGCCCGCCGACCACCCCGGCCCGCCGACCACCCCGGCCCGCCGACCCCCGTCCCCCTGATCGCAGGCCCCCGCTGATCGCTTCACCCCGCCCGCAGGACCGCTCCAGCACGCCGTACGGCACGGCGCCCCGCTCCCCGGGGGCGCCGTGCCGCGCTCCCCCCTGCCCTCCAGCACCACCGGAGTCCCCATGCTGCTCGCCGCCACCTCACCGCCGGTCGAGGCACCACCGCACACCGGTGGCCTGCTCCTCCTGATCGACGGAACCGCCGGTCTGCTGACCGTCGCCGCCCTCGGCATCGCCCTCCTGCTCTTCCTGATCATCAAGGTCAGGCTCCAGCCGTTCGTCGCCCTGCTCGCGGTCTCCATAGCCGTCGGCCTCGGTGCCGGGCTCTCGGTCACCGAACTCTTCGGCACCGTGCAGAAATCCGCCGCCGTCTCGGTCATCGAGTCCGGCATGGGCGGCATCCTCGGCCATGTCGCGATCATCATCGGGCTCGGCACCATGCTCGGCGCGATCCTCGAAGTGTCCGGCGGGGCGGAGGTGCTGAGCGCGCGCCTGCTGAACGCCTTCGGCGAGAAGCGCGCCCCGCTCGCCATGGGCATGACGGGCCTCGTCTTCGGCATCCCGGTCTTCTTCGACGTCGGCATCTTCGTCCTCGCGCCGATCGTGTACGCCGCCGCCAAGCGCTCCGGAAAATCGATTCTGCTCTACGCGATGCCGCTGCTGGCGGGGCTGTCGATGACCCACGCGTTCCTGCCGCCGCACCCGGGACCGGTGGCCGCCGCCGGACTCTTCAACGTCTCGCTCGGCTGGGTCATCCTGATGGGCGTCGTCGTCGGCATCCCGTCGGTCATCGCCGCCTGGGCGTACGCCGCCTGGATCGGCAAGCGCATCTTCGTCGACGTCCCGCAGGACATGGTGGAGGCCGCCGAGGAGGCCAAGGCCGCCGTCGCCGCCGAACAGCGCTCCGCCGGGGTCACCCCGCACGAGAAGCCGGTCCCGCTCGGCACGGTCCTCGCGATCATCGGCACCCCGCTGATCCTGATCCTCGCCGCGACGTTCTCCTCCATCGCCCTGGACCCCTCCACGCTCCGCTCGGTGATCGAGTTCTTCGGCAACCCGTTCGTCGCCCTGACGATCGCCCTGTTCCTCGCGTACTACCTGCTGGGCATCCGGCGCGGCTGGTCCCGCAAGTCCCTGGAATCCGTCTCCACGTCCTCGCTCAAGCCCGTCGGCAACATCCTGCTGGTGGTCGGCGCGGGCGGCATCTTCGGCGCGGTCCTCAAGGGCAGCGGCATCGCGGACGCGCTGGCCGACACCTTCAACGACGTCGGCCTGCCGATCATCCTGCTCGCCTGGTTGATCTCGGTCGTCCTGCGCGTCGCCCAGGGCTCGGCCACCGTCGCGATCGTCACGACGGCCGGCATCGTGGTCCCGCTGGTCGAGGGCCAGGACCTGTCCCAGGCCCACCTGGCGCTGATCATCATGGCGATCTCGGCGGGCTCGATCTTCGCCTCGCACGTGAACGACGGCGGCTTCTGGATGGTGTCGAAGTACTTCGGCATCAGCGAGCGCGACACCCTGAAGTCCTGGACCGTCCTGGAGACGGTGCTCTCGGTCGCGGGCTTCGTCGTCGCGGCGCTGCTCAGCCTGGTGATCTAGCGAACCGGCACACACCGGGACGTCCCGCGCCGAGGGGCCCCGAATCCCCGCCCGCCCCCTTGTGCTGCCCGGCCGATTACGCTTCCTTGATCGGCATGGCGGAGACAAGCGCAACCACAGGGACAGGGGAGCCGGCCTCCCGACCACGTAAGTCCAGCTGGAAGTACATCGGTCCCGGCATCGTCGTCGCGGCGACCGGGGTCGGGGCCGGTGACCTGGTCGCGACGCTCATCGCGGGCAGCAAGTTCGGATACACCCTGATGTGGGCGGCGGTGATCGGCTGCGTCGTCAAGATCTCGCTCGCCGAGGCGGCCGGCCGCTGGCATCTGGCGACCGGCCGGACGCTCTTCGACGGCTGGCGCAGCCTGGGCCCCTGGACCACGGTGTACTTCGCGGTCTACGTCGTGCTCTGGGGCTTCCTCTACGGGGCGACGGCCATGTCCTCCAGCGCCCTGCCCATCGTGGCGCTGTTCCCCGACGGCCCCGGGCTGAAGTTCTGGGCGATCGTCACCGGGCTGATCGGGCTGGTCTTCGTCTGGTTCAACCGGTACGCCGTCTTCGAGAAGGTCATGACGGTCCTGGTCGGCATCATGTTCGTGGTGGTCGTGTACGTGGCCGCCCGCGTCGTGCCGGACGTCGGGGCCTCCTTCGCCGGGCTGCTGCCCGTGCTCCCGGACGGCTCGCTCCTCTACACCCTCGGGCTGATCGGCGGCGTCGGCGGCACGATCACCATGGCCGCGTACGGGTACTGGGTCAACGCCAAGGGCTGGAGCAACTCCTCCTGGATGAAGGTGATGCGGCTCGACAACCGGGTCGCCTACATCACCACCGGGGTCTTCGTCGTGGCGATGCTCATCGTCGGCGCCGAGCTGCTGCACGCCTCCCAGACCGCCCTCACCTCCGGCGACCGGGGCCTGATCGATCTGGGCAAGGTGCTGGAGGACCGCTTCGGCGCCGGCACCGCCAAGCTCTTCCTGGTGGGCTTCTTCGCCACGTCGTTCTCGTCGCTGATCGGCGTCTGGCACGGGGTCAGCCTGATGTTCGCCGACTTCGTCGAGCGGTTCCGGGCCCCGGCGGCCGGTGCGGCGAAGACCGAGGGGCACGAGGGGCCGGACGTCGCCGAGCGCCGGCAGCGGTCGCTGCCGTTCCGCGCGTACCTCCTGTGGCTGACCTTCCCGCCGATGACGCTGCTCTGGCTGGACGAGCCCTTCGGCCTGGTCATCGCCTACGGGGTGCTCGGCGCGTTCTTCATGCCGTTCCTCGCCCTGACCCTGCTCTGGCTGCTCAACTCCTCCCGTACGCCCGGGGAGTGGCGCAACGGATGGCTCAGCAACGGGATGCTCGCCCTGTCCGGGCTGCTGTTCGTCGTGCTGTGCGTCCAGCAGGTGCGCGAACTGCCCTGGTGACCCGGTGCGGCTGTGCGCAGGTGCTGCGGCGACCAAATGACCGGGTGACCGGGTGACCGGGTGACCGGGTGACCGGGTGACCGGGTGACCGGGTGACCCGGCACCCTGGTGACCGGGTGGTCGCCGACGTAACGCCGCAGCGCCGCCGGGGGAGCGGCGGCGCTGCGGGATCCGGGTGGTGCGGTGTGGTGCGGTGTCGTTACGGCAGGCTGCGGACGTGCGGGCCGACCGCCTTCGACCAGGCGAACCCGGCCGTCGCGTCCCAGTTCGTCGACCAGGTCATCGCGCCGCGCAGCGACGGGTAGGTCTTCGACGGCTTGAACGAGCCGCAGTTGGTGCCCTTGGCGAGGCAGTCCAGCGCCGCGTTCACGATGGACGGGGAGACATAGCCGCTGCCCGCGCCGCGGGTGGAGGCGGGGACGCCGATGCCGACCTGGGACGGGTCGAGGCCGCCCTCCAGCTGGATGCAGGCGAGCGCGGTGAGGAAGTCCACCGAGCCCTGCGAGTAGACCTTGCCGTCGCAGCCGAGCATCGAACCGCTGTTGTAGTACTGCATGTTGACGACGGTCAGGATGTCCTTGACGTTGAGCGCCGTCTTGAAGTACTCGCCCGACGTCGACTGCATGTCGATGGTCTGCGGGGCCATCGTGATGACCAGTCCGCTGCCCGCCTTCGCCGACAGCTGACGCAGCGCCTTCGTCATGTAGGTGGCGTTGAGGCCGTTCTCCAGGTCGATGTCGACCCCGTTGAAGCCGTAGTCCTGCATCAGCGCGTACACCGAGTTGGAGAACGCGGTGGCGGAGGCGTCGCTGTCGACGCGGACCGTGCCCAGCTCGCCGCCGATCGAGATGATGACGTTCTTGCCGGCCGCCTGCTTGGCCTTGATGTCCGAGCGGAACTGGGCGTCGGTGTAGCCGTTCAGCCCGGCGGTGTCCAGGTTGAAGGTGACCGCGCCCTGGGTCGCCGTGGCGTCCGCGAAGGAGACCGCGATGATGTCGTAGTCGGCCGGGACGTCGCTGAGCTTCTGGACGGCCGCGCCGTTGTTGAAGTTCTGCCAGTAGCCGGTCACGGCGTGCTTGGGCACGGAGGGGCCGGGGCCACCGGAACCGGGCTTGGCCGTACGGGCGCTGACGGCGGCGGACTTGACCGACTCGCCGGCCGCGTTGGTGGCGCTCACCGAGAACTGGTAGGCGGTGTCCGCGGTGAGGCCCGTGACGGTCGCCGAGGTCCCGGTGGAGGTGGTGGCCTGCACACCGTCCCGGTACACCTTGTAGCCCGTCGCGCCGGAGACCGCGTTCCAGGACAGGGCGACGGAGGACGTGGTCGTGGAGCCCGCCGCGAGGCCCGCGGGAGCCGCCGGGATGACCGGGCCGGGCTCCTCGCTGCCGCCGCCGTCGGGGCCGGTCACCTCGAAGTCGTCGGCGAGGTAGGCGGCCTGCCCGTACCAGCCGTGGGTGTAGACGGTCACCGAGGTGGTGTTCGCGCCCGTCTTGAAGCTGGTGGAGAGCTTGGTCCAGGTGGTGGAGCCCGGCGTCCAGGTGGAGACGTCGGTGGTTCCGGTGCCGCTCACGCCGAGGTAGGCGTAGCCGCCCTGCACCCAGGAGCTGAGTGCGTACGTCGAGTTGGGCTTCACCTTGACGGCCTGCGAACACTTGGCGTTGTCCTGGCCGGCCGGGGTGGCCTTCAGCGCCGACGTACCGCCGTGCACGGGGGAGGAGACGACGGTCCCGCTGTTCCCGGCGCAGGTCCAGTTGGCGAGGCCCGACTCGAAGCCCGCGTTCTTGGCGTTGTTGACGTCGGCGGCCTGGGCGGTGCTGACGAGTCCAGTGACGGTCAGGGCCGCGGCCGCGACGACGGCCATGGTGCCGCCGAGGACGGGACGGGAGCGACGACGCCTTCTGCGACTGCTGCCTGCGGAGCGTTCCACTGGTTCCTCCGTGGGGAGTTGGTGGCCTGGCGGGGGTCGTGCAGGAGTGCCGGACGGACGAGGGGCGGCCGGGGCTGCACGGGGTGGGCCGGGCGGGGAGCGGGGATGTCGTACGGCGGTGGTACAGGGGGTGCTGAACCGGGGACGTTGAACACGGGGTGTCCGGCCGGGGGCGGTGGCCACCGCTTGGCGCATAAAACTGGTCCAGACCAATCAAGTTGTCAAGACCTCTGGCGGTAAAACGCCTTCAGCGAACGGGAGGGCGAGGTCGTGCCACCGGGTCGGCGACGGGGCGTCCGGGGCCCCGGGGCGGGGGCGGGGCCGAGGATTTCTCCGCCCGGCACCACCTCGGGCCCGCACATCGCCCCCCGCACGGGTGATCCTGCGGGCGATCGTCCGACGGTCACGGAAACGCTCTTACGAAAAGGCGGCCGGCCTCGCGGAATCCAGTCTGACGTGCGTGAATGGATACCTGATTGAAAGCCGGACGAAGGCTTCGGTAACGCTCCGCGATGACAGTCGAGTTGGGGGGAATCGCTTTCGTCCCGTTTAGCACCCGGGTCCCGTAGGAACGGTGTTCGCATGATGTCGTACTGGTCTCCGATAACTGTTCTCTGCCTGGTGAGACGTGGCTAAAGTGCTGGGTCAGGAGCACGGAGCAGGAGCGATTGCGGCCGACGTCCCCACGTCGACCGGAGCCGAAACGGGGAAGAGCGTGCCGACCGCAATAGCAGTGACGAGCGCAGACCTGGTGCTGCCGCCCACCGACCAGCAGACGCCGACCGCCGCTCTGCTCCAGGCCCCCGAGGCCCAGACGCTGGAGTTGGCGATCGGCGACATGCACCTGCTGCTGGAACAGCACGGGTATGTGATCGCCCTCTACCCCTCGGGCATCCGGCCCGAGCACGAGCGTCGCCTCCACTCCATCCGCTCGGTGCTGGAGAGCGACCGGATCGCCCTGGTCAAGGTGGACCTCCCGCCCCTCGGCCTCGCCGTACTGGTGCGCCAGCTCCGTCAGTTGTCCATCTGCGACTTCAGCCCCGGGGTGGTCGCCTCCGCCGCCCGGCTGCTCTCGCACTACATCTACGCGGGTGCACTCCTCAACTCCGTCGCCCGGCTCGAGCGGGTCCCGGTCAGCCTCAAGAGCCACGCCACGTCCTGGGTCCCCGGCTCCCAGTTCGCCGTGCTCGCCGGACCCGAGTCACAGTTGGTGAAGGTGGGGCCGACCGTCGAACCGCCGACGGGACCGGATTTCGGCACGCATCTTCTGGTCGCCAAAGGGAATCTGCAGTCGGACTGGGTACAGGAGACCCTCGCGCCCGCCTGGAAGGTCCAGGCCATTCACGACGCCCGGGTCCCGTCCGACTCACCGCGCTGGTGGGGCACGGGAAAGCTGGTGGAGTTCGCCGCCCATCTCCCGGACCTCTCCGTGCTCTACCAGTTGGTCTCCTCCGTACGCCGGGAGAAGTGCCACTGGTGCGCCATGGAACTCATCGGCGACCGCTGCGCATTCTGTTCCGCTCCTCTCGCGGCTTCGGAGAACCGCGCGCTCCTCACCGGTGTCCTCCACCACGGGGCCGGCGAATCACAGGGCCCCTAGCGAGACCGCTCCTCCCCGCGGGACCCACTCCTCCCGGTTCCTGCCCGCACTTCCCGTACTTCCCGTGCTTTTCTGTACTCCCCGCACTCCCCGCACTCCCCGCACGCGACCGTCCCCGCTCCGGGGGCCCGCAGCAGCACGCCACCGCAGATGTAAGCGCGTAACCGCTCGACTTCCACCGCTTCACCGCTTCACCGCTTCACCGCTCCACGGCTCCACCGTTTCACCCGCTCCACGGCTTCACGGCAGATGTATGCGCGTAACCGCTGCACCGCACCGCTCTCTCCGTCCGCAGTCCGTCCCACGCATCCGATTCGAACGAGGTTGTCCGGACCATGAACTCCCGCCAGCGCCGCGGCGTGATACTCCTGCTCCTGTCGGTCCTGTGTGCCTTCGCGGCCTTCGCCGGCGTGCTCTCGGTGATCAGCGACGTCAACTCGAAGGTCGGGCCCGAGGTGACGGCGTACCAGCTGAAGACCAACGTGGCTCCGTACACGGCCCTGAACAGCGGCCAGTTCGAGAAGATCAAGATGCCCAAACGCTGGCTCTCGGAGAACGCCGTGACCGACCTGCGAGAGGTCGAGTCGAAGATCGCGGTCACCGAGCTCCGCGAAGGCTCCCTTCTTCAGTCGGACATGATGGTCCGCAAGCCCGAACTCCGGGTGGGTGAGCAGGAGATCGCCATCATGATCGACGCTTCCACCGGCGTCGCGGGGAAGATCACACCGGGTGCGACGGTCAACATCTACGCCACGTTCGCCGGTGAGGAGCAGGGCGACACGGCCCAGTCCAAGGTCATCGTCTCCAACGCCAAGGTGCTGGACGTCGGCGAGCTGACCCCCCTGGACCCGAGCGCGGACGACCGGGGGACCCGGGCGACCGAGGCCGTGCCGATCACCTTCGCCCTGAACACGCTGGACACCCAGCGCGTCGCCTACGCCGAGTCCTTCGCGGAGCACGTGCGTCTCGCGCTCGTCGCCCCGGGCAGCGACGGCACCATCCGTCCGGGGGACCGCACCTACACGCTCGACAAGGACAAGTGAGGATGGGATGACCACCAGAATCCTCCCCGCCGTCGGTGACCTCGACGCGGCCCGCTCCGTCACCACCCTGCTCAGCCAGCTGCCCGACGCCGAACCCGCGACCCCGGTCGGCGACTCGACGCAGCTCATCGACACCCTGGCCCGCCTCGCGGGCGAGGGCGTCGACGAACTGCCCGAGGTGGTGCTGGTCCACGAGCGGATCGGCCCGGTGCCGGCCCTGGAGCTGATCCGGGAGGTGTCGATGCGCTTCCCGTCCGTAGGCGTCGTCATGATCACCGCGGACGCCAGCCCGAGTCTCTTCGCGGACGCGATGGACTCCGGGGCGCGCGGCCTCGTCGCCCTCCCGCTGAGCTACGAGGAACTGGCCAACCGGGTCCAGGCGGCCGCCCAGTGGTCCTCCGGCGTCCGACGCCACCTCACCTCCGCGAACGACGTCTTCACCGGCCCCGGCGGCACGGTGGTCACGGTCACCGGAGCCAAGGGTGGCGTCGGCGCGACCGTCACCGCCATCCAGCTCGCCCTGGCCGCGCAGGCGTCCGGCAACACGGTGGCGCTGGTGGACATGGATCTCCAGACCGGGGACATCGCCTCGTTCCTCGACGTCCAGTTCCGCCGCTCCCTGGTCGACCTCGCACTGATCACCGACATTTCGCCCCGGGTGCTGTCGGACGCGGTGTTCTCCCACTCCACGGGCCTCGCCCTGCTCCTCGCCCCCGGCGAGGGCGAACGCGGCGAGGAGGTCAGCGACCGCTCGGCCCGCCAGATCGTCAGCGCGCTCCGTACCCGCTACGAGATCGTCGTCATCGACTGCGGCGGCCAGATGAACGGGGCCAACGCCGCGGCGATCGAGATGGCGGACGTGGCCCTGCTGGTCACGACCCCGGACGTGATCGCGGTGCGCGGCGCGAAACGCATCGTACGGATGTGGGAACGGCTCCAGATCCGCAAGGCCGAGGAGACGATCACCCTCGTCAACCGCTTCACCCGCAACACGGAGATCCAGCCGCCGCTGATCCAGAAGATCACCGGCACCCGGGTCGCCTCGGCGGCGATCCCCGCGAACTTCAAGGAACTCCAGGCGTCCATCGACTCCGGTCGCCTGCACGAACTGGACGCCAAGAGCACGGTCAAGCAGGCGCTCTGGGGCCTGGCCGGAGAGCTGGGCATCGTCAAGGAGAGCGCGACGGCGAAGAAGAGCGGCGGCGCCCTGGTCAAGCGGAACAGCGGCGCTCCGAAGAACGACCGGGGCTCGATCGGACGCCCGCGCCGCCGGCGCGACGGCTCCGGCCGTGGACTGGAGACTCCGAGGGGACACGTTGAGCGATGACCACCACGACGACGGCACGAAGCGGCATACGGGGGCGGATCACCGCCCTACGTGACCGCCGGTACGGGACCGGGAACGGGAACCGCTGGTTGGGGACCGGGAACCGAAAGCTGGACCGGGACCGGGACCGGGACCGGAAGCTGGATCGGGACCGCGGACAGACCGCGATCGAGTTCCTGGGCATGACCCCCTTCATCATCCTGATCATGCTCGTGCTCTGGGAGTGCGCCCTGATCGGCTACACCTTCAGCCTCGCGGGTAACGCGGCCGACGTGGGCGCGCGCAAGGGCAGCGGGGCGGAGTACGGGGCGAGGGCGGCGTGTCAGCAGGGGGCGAAGAAGGACCTCCCCGACGCCTGGGCGGAGAACGTCGTCGTCACCTGCCGGGGCGGCGGCAGCCTGTACCAGGCCACGGTGAAGCTGAAGGTCCCGGTGCTGGTGCCGGGCCTGTTCGACCTCGACACCGAGATCACCGGCGAGGCCGGATCCCCGAGGGAGGATCAGCGATGACGACACATCCGTACAGCGGGCCCACCCGTGTCGCACGCGCGAGGGGCGACCGGGGCCAGGTCGCCATGGAGTACCTCGGCTTCCTCCCCCTGCTGCTCCTCGTCGCGATGGCGGCCATCCAGCTGGGCCTGGCCGCGTACGCCGCCAACCAGGCGGGCACGGCCGCGCGCGCCGGAGCCCGTACGGAAGCCAGCGTGGACGCCCGGGGCAGTGGTCGGTCCAACGCCCGTGACGCGGTGAGCGACTGGGTGGAGGAGGGGGGATTCCGCTACCGCAGGAGCGGCGGCCAGGACATCACGGTCACCGTCCGGGTCAAGGTGCCCTCCGTGGTGCCGGGACTGGACGACTGGTGGGCCGAGCGGAGCACGACCATGCCCAACGAGAAGTCCCGGATCCGTTTCTGACCCCCCACCGCCACCTACGGCCCTGACCGGGGCCGGACCGGACCGCACCTGCCGGACCAGCACCGTCCGCGAACACCGAGGAGAGCTACGCCGATGAGCCTGCGGGCACGTATGACCGCTCCTGAGGAACAGGGCGGGGCACGGGAGGACGGCCACATGGTGGCCACCTACCGGGCCAAGCTGCTGGAGGAGATCGACCTCGCGGAGATGTCCTCGCTGGCCGCCGCCGACCGGCGGGCCCGGCTGGAGCGCGTCCTCGGCCACATCATCAGCCGCGAGGGCCCGGTCCTCTCCACCGTCGAGCGCTCGCAGCTGATCCGCCGCGTCGTGGACGAGGCGCTCGGACTCGGCATCCTGGAACCGCTCCTGGAGGACGCGTCCATCACCGAGATCATGGTCAACGGCCCCGACCAGATCTTCGTCGAGCGCAACGGCAGGGTCGAACAGCTCCCGATGCGCTTCGGCTCCCACGAACAGCTGATGCAGACCATCGAGCGGATCGTGTCGACCGTCAACCGCCGCGTCGACGAGTCCAACCCGATGGTCGACGCCCGCCTGCCCAGCGGAGAACGTGTCAACGTGATCATCCCGCCGCTCTCGCTGACCGGCGCGACGCTCACGATCCGACGGTTCCCCCGCTCCTTCACGCTCCAGGAGATGATCGGCTTCGGTTCGCTGGACGAACAGATGCTGGTCCTGCTCGCCGGACTGGTGCAGGCCAAACTCAACATCATCGTTTCCGGGGCCACCGGCACCGGCAAGACGACCCTCCTCAACGCGCTGTCCGGACTGATCCCGAACATCGAGCGCATCGTCACCATCGAGGACTCCGCCGAACTCCAGCTCCAGCAGAGCCACGTGATCCGGCTGGAGACCCGACCGGCGAACGTCGAGGGCAAGGGTCAGATCACCATCCGCGACCTGGTCCGCAACTCGCTGCGTATGCGCCCCGACCGCATCGTCGTCGGTGAGGTCCGAGGCGGTGAGTCGCTCGACATGCTCCAGGCGATGTCCACCGGTCACGACGGTTCGCTGGCCACCGTCCACGCCAACAGCGCCGAGGACGCGCTGATGCGTCTCCAGACCCTCGCCTCGATGTCGGAGGTCGAGATCCCCTTCGAGGCGCTGCACGACCAGATCAACAGCGCTGTCGACGTGATCGTCCAGCTCACCCGGCACGCCGACGGCACCAGGAAGATCACCGAGATCGCCGTCCTGGACTCGCACGGCCGCGACCCGTACCGCATCGTCACGGTCGCGCGGTTCAACGCACAGCCGATGGCCCCCGACGGCCGCATCTACGGCGAATTCCAGTACCTCCCGCTGCCCCGGAAGCTCGCCGAGCGCCTCTACCTGGCCAGTCAGCCCATCCCGCAGGCGTTCGGCGTCGCCCAGTCCGCCGAGCAGCTCGCCACCCGAGAGGCCAACTAGGTACCGAGCCATGGACAACGTCAACCTCCCCCTGGTCACCGTCGGCGTCACGCTGCTGGCCTGCGTGCTCGGCGTGATCGGCCTGCACTCCTACTCCGGCGGCAAGGCCGACCGCGACGCCCTCGTCGACCGGCTCTCCCACGTCGGGCAGATCCCCGAGACGGGCCGCCCCCGCCGCTTCAAAAGGTTCGACCGCAGACTGCGCGCCACCGCGCTCGGGCGGAGACTGGAGCTGAAGCTCGCGGCGACCGGCATGGACATCACGCCCGGCGAGTTCTTCGTCTACGCGGTCGTCGCGATGGCGGGGCTGTGGATGATCGCCTCCTCCCTGCTCGCCGCGTTCTTCGGCCCGGTCGCCGCCCTGATCGGCCTCTGGGGCACCAACGCGTTCCTCAACTGGCAGCGGGTCAAGCGCACCGAGCGCTTCATCAACCAGCTCCCCGAGCTCTCCCGGATCCTCGCCAACGCCACCCAGGCGGGCCTGGCGCTGCGCACCTCGCTGTCGATGGCGGCCGAGGAACTGGAGGACCCGGCCGGCGAGGAGCTGGCCCGGGTCGCCAGACGGCTGGCCGTCGGCGAGCCCCTGGAGGACGCCCTCAGCGAGCTGACCGACCGCCTACCCTCCCGCGAACTCGTCGTCCTCGTCACCACGTTGGTCCTCTCCAACCGGGCCGGCGGTACGGTCGTCAGCTCGCTGCGCAACCTCACCGAGACCCTGGAGGAGCGCAAGGAGACCCGCCGCGAGGTCAAGACCCAGCTCTCCCAGGTCACCGTGACCGCCTACGCGGTACCCCTCTTCGGAATCGGCGCGATGCTGCTGATGAACGCGGTCATGCCCGGCGCGCTGGACCGGATGACGGGGGCGTTCTTCGGCCAGGTGGCGGTGGTCGTGTCGATCGTCCTCTACGCCATCGGGTTCGTCGTCATCCGCCGCTTCTCCCGAATCGATGTCTGAACCGATGTCCGAACCGGCGTCTGAACCGATGTCCGAACCGATGTCTGAGACCAGGAACCAGGAAGAGAGGGGACGGACATGGACCTGCTGCTAGCCCTGGTCGTCGGACTCGCCGTCTACGGGGCGATCCACGGCATCCGGATGTACCGGGCCGATGCCAAACTCCCCAGCGACCTGGCCGTCGCCCTGGAGTCCGGGGCCTCCCGCACCAGCGCGGTCGGCTCCGGAATCGACCGCCTCGGCATCCGCTGGGCCCCCATGGTGCTGCGGATGATGGGCCCCAAGGCCGTCAACAAGAAGCGCCGCCAGATCGACCTGGCGGGCAACCCCGGCGGCCTCACCCTCGACCGCTACGCCGCTCGCCGCGCGGTCTACGGCGCGCTGGGCGTCCTCGGCGCTTTCTCGATGCTCCTGCGCGGCCAGCTGTTCCTGGCCCTCCTGATGGTCGCCTTCGGCCTGTTCTGGGTGGAGGCCGGGATCTGGTCGGCGATCCGGGTGCGCCGCGAACACATCGAGCGGACGCTGCCGGACTTCCTCGACGTCCTGGCCGTCGTCGTCTCGGCCGGACTCGGCTTCCGGCAGGCGCTGGACAGAGTCGCGGAGAAGTACGAGGGCCCCTGGTCGGACGAGCTGCGCATCACGCTCCGGCAGATGGACATGGGCGTCAGCCGCCGCCAGGCCTTCGAGGACCTCCGCAGACGCAACGACTCCGAACAGGTCGCCATGTTCGTCACGACACTTCAGCAGGGCGAGGAGCTGGGCGCGCCGATCGTCGAGACGCTCATCCAGATCGCCAACGACATGCGCCGCACCGACGCCCAGAACGCCCGCCGCAAGGCGGCCAGGGCGGTCCCGAAGGCCACGTTCGCGGTGACCACGTTCCTCCTCCCGGGGACACTGCTCCTCCTCACCGTCGGATTCGTGTACGGAGCCGACGTCGACCTCACGTCCCTCACGGGTGGATGACATGAAGGACGGCGGGATGACATGAACGACGGGCCGGATGGGGACGGAACTCCTACGTCCGGAGCGTGCGCTGAAGCTGTCGACCGGCCTTGCGGAGCACGAGCGTTACGGGGATGAGACGGAGGTGACAGGCACATGGCATTCCAGCTCAGCGGAGCCCAGCCCGGACTGACGGCGGAACTGACCCGCGCCCACACCGGCGTCCCGACCCGCCCGGCCTTCGCCATCCAGGTCAACGCCCTCCAGGCGATGTGCCGCCAGGTCTTCGGCTTCCGCCTGGCGATGATCGCGATAGCGACTCCGTACGCGATCGACCGTACCGCTCCCGGCCTGCCCACCTGGTTCATCGGCTCGGCGATCCTGGTCACCTTCATGGGCTCGTACCTGCTGTTCCGGGACTGGGAGCGGTTCGGCCCGGTGCTCCTGCGGCACCCCTGGCTCCTGGCCGTCGACGTGTTCTTCGGCGCGCTGCTGCTGATCACGGCGACCCCCGAGTCGACCCTCGCGTACGTCACCGTCTGCACCCCGCTGCTGGCCGGCCTGGTTCAGGGCTGGCGCGGTGCGGCGGTCTTCGCGGCGCTCCAGGTGGTCATCGTCTTCGGCGTGTACGCGAGCGTCCCGAAACTGGAGCCGGGCGGGGCGCCGGCCCTGCTCCTGCCCGGCTTCTGCGTGATCGCCGGGGCGGTCGGGGTCACCCTGCGCAACCTCCTCCTGCGCTTCGGGACAGCCACCCAGGCGCTCACCGAGACCCGGGCGCGGCTGGCCGTGAACGAGGCGGTGGAGGGCGAGCGCACCCGCCTGGCCCGGGAGATGCACGACTCGGTCGCCAAGACCCTGCACGGTCTGGCGCTGGCCGCCGACGGCCTGGCGGGCTCGGCCGGGCGCATGGACCCGCCCGCCGTGAAGCTCCAGGCGGAACTGGTCGCCCGCGCCGCCCGCCGGGCCGCCGCCGAATCCCGGGAACTGCTCACCGACCTGCGCCGTGAACAGGGCCTGGAGGGCGGCGTCGACCTGGTCGCGGAACTCGCGGCTCAGGCGCGGGAGTTCACCGACCGCCACCCGGTCACGGCCACCTTCCGCCGTCTTGCCGAGGAGTCCCCGGTCCCGCCCGTACCGCAGGCGGTCGCCCGGCAACTCCTCACCGTCGCCTCCGAGGCCCTGGAGAACGCCCACCGCCACGCGGGCCCTTCCTACCTGATCGTCCTCGCGGGCGTGCAGGGCGACATGCTCCGCATCAGCGTGTACGACGACGGGCGCGGCCTCCCCGCCGGAACGACGCTCGACACCCTCCGCAGGGCCGGCCACTTCGGCCTCGTCGGCATGGTGGAGCGGGCCGCCTGCATCGGGGCCCGCATCCGGATCGGCCGCGGGAGTGCGGAGAAGGGCACGGAGGTGCGGGTGGAGCTCCCCCTGGCGGCGCTGACGGGCCCGGCCTGCGGGGAGAACGCCCCGTCGTCCTCCCCGCCGCAGACCTCACCACCGCTCCGGCCGTCGCTCGCGCCCGAGAACGTCACGACCCCCCACCCATGACCCCGACCCTGAGAGGAGGTCGCAGCATGCCGGACGATGTCTCCCCCCTGCCGAACCGCGATGGGGCGTCGGCTCACCACCACACCCCCCAGCACACGTCGTCGCACACCCCGCTCGCCCAGGCCCCCGGTTCCGCCGGACAGCCCAGGCACCAGCACACTGCGATCCAGCACCCGGCCGTGCCGACGCCGCCCCCCGCGTTCCAAGGGCCCACCGCGTCCCCCTTCCCATCGGCTCCCGCGGTTCCCGAACCGGCCCGGCTCCGGGTGGTGGTCGCGGACGACAACCCGGTGGTCCGGGCGGGGCTGGGCGTCCTGCTCTCGGGCCGGGCGGACATCCAGGTCGTGGCAGAGGCGGCGGACGGCCGCGAGGCCTACGAGAGGACGCTCCAGCACCGCCCCGACGTGGTCCTGCTCGACGTCCGGATGCCCGGCGTGGACGGGATCTCGGCCCTGCCGCACCTGGTCGGCCTCGCGCCCGTGCTGATGCTGACGTACAGCCGCGAGAGCGAGATCGTCCACGAGGCGCTGCGCCTGGGCGCGGGTGGCTACCTGGTGCACGGCGAGTTCACGGCGGACCAACTGGTCAGGGCGGTGCGCGACACGAAGGACGGCCGCGCGAACTTCACCGCCACGGCTGCTGACGCTCTGCTGGCCCACATGCGGCTGGGATCGGCTCCACCCCGGGGCCCCCTGCCGGACGGGCTCGGGGCGGTCCTGACGGCGGCGCCCCTGCCCGCGCACCCGGAGCCACGCCCCCTCGAAACTTCGGAAAGTCTTTCGCAACTGCAACCTTCTGTGGGACAGTCTTCTCTGTCCGGGGGATCGGTGCCCACCCCCAACAGGCAGCAGTACAAGCTGAGTTCGCGGGAGGTGGAGGTCATGGACCTGATTGCGTCCGGAATGAGTAATCAGCAGATCGCCGCAACCTGCTTCATCAGCGAGAAGACCGTGAAGAACCACATCAACCGCATCTTCACGAAGCTCCACAGCGCCAGCCGCAGCGAGGCGATCGCCCACTGGCTCGGCACCGCGCCCCGGACCACCGGGCGGCAGCCATGACCGGGCGATGGCACAACGACGCAAACAGGGGAGCTTTTTGGGCCCGGGGATGGGCCCACGGGCCCTCTGCGGCAGCGGCGGTTCTCCCTTATGTTTCTCACGTCGCCAACGGCACCGGCCGGGAGGAAGCCGGTACCGAGGACGGCGCAACAGGAACGTGCGAGTCGGCCGGCAACCGGTCGGCCGAACCCGGAGGGGAACACCATGTCGAACATCACCCTGAAGACCGCCGTCCGCGTCAACGGCTGGGCCAACACCGCCGTCAGCAGCATCCAGAAGCGCTACGCGGCGAAGGACCGGGGACAGACGGCGTTCGAGTACCTGGGCATCATCCTGGTAGTGGTGGCGATCATCGGTGCGATCGCGGCCTCCGGGATCGGCGGGAACATCTCCGGCCGCATCGACGGACTGGTGACCTCCATCACCTCGAAGTGATCCAGCAGCCACGGTCGGACGGAGGGCAGGCCTTCCCCATCTACATCATGATGGTGGCGGGCCTGCTCTTCCTTGCGTTGGCCTTCTTCGCTGTCGGCAAGGCCTCGGCCTTGCGTAATGATTCCCAGGGCGCGGCGGACGCAGCCGCGCTGGCCGCGGCTCAGAAGGCGCGTGCCAACTTCGGGCCTGGATTCCTCGGCTCGCTGCCCAAAAACGCGCTGGACGCCTTCCTTGGCGCAGGCTTCGCCCCGCCCTGCGCCGAGGCGCAACGGCTGGCCAACGCCAACGAAGCCGACACGACCTCCTGCACGCCCTCGTCCGGCTATCTGCGGGACCTGATCAAGGTCGAGGTCGAGGGCCGTGATCCGGTGGACTCGCCCGTGCTTCCCGGCTCGGAGGACAAGGTCGCCAAGGCCAAGGCCACCGCGCTCATCGAGTTCCGCTGCCCCAACCCGGCGGCCATCGACGCCGACAACAACGGCTCCCCGGACCTCTTCATCTTCACGTGCCTGAGCGGCGATGTCATCAAGATCGCGACGGCCGAGATCGGGCGGCCCGGCCTGTGGGAGAGCGTGAGCAGAACCCTCTTTGACGTGCGGCTGGTCGACCAGTGACAGCGAAGCGAACGACGAGTAGAGGAATCGGACCATGAGCATGCGGCGGACCACGACGACCAGAAAGGCGATGGCGGCTGTCTCGGTGACGGCTGCTCTCGCCCTCGCGCTCGCCGGCTGTGGCGACGACGGAGGCGGGGAGCCCGGCAACGAGGGTTCCAGCGCGCCGTCCGACCCGGCCAGCCCCTCCGCGGAGGACAAGGGCGAGACGCAGCAGGAGGACACGGCTGCGGGCGAGAACGTGGACCCGGATGCCAAATTGGCCGAGGCACGGGGCGAGGAGGGGCTGACACTCGTCGTCAACCAGGTCAAGCGTGACGCGGGCGGCTTCGTCACTGTGCAGGCGTCGATCAAGAACGGCGGTGACGGGACTCGTAACAGTGCCAGCTGGGGTGGGCAGGAACAATCGGTTGTCCGGAAGAACCCCAACTCGGTAGCCGGTGCGACCTTGGTCGACAAAGTCGGCAAGAAGCGTTACTACGTTCTACGGGACACCGACGCCCGGTGCCTGTGCACGACGGCGATCGCCCCGTTGGCACCGGGTGAGACCGCCTCGGTATTCATGCAGTTCCCCGCCCCGCCGCAGGGCACGACCGAGGTCGACTTCACTCTCCCGACCTTCGCCACCACCTCGCTGAAGATTTCTGGGTGAGTGCGGCCATGAAGATGACCAAGCGCCCCCGGGCGGCCCACAGCATGGGCCAAGCCGTCGCGGTCGCCGTCCTGATCGCCGGCACCACGCTGCTCGGAGCCTCGCCCTCGTACGCCGACGACGGGCCGAGCGTCCCGCCCGGGACGGAGGCGACGTCGGAGCCGCCCGTTCCCGTCGACCCGAACGACCCGGACCTGAAGATGCCGGAGGGCGGCACCCTCGCCCCCGGCCGGGTCCTGGACATCGTCCAGGTCGTGGAGGACCTCGGCGGCGAGGAACGCCGCGAGGACAGCAACGCCGACATCAAGTTCGCGCTGCAGGCCGAAGTCCTCTTCGGCAAGGACAGCGCGAAGCTCGGTTCGGCGGCCAACGCCCGCATCGCCGCGATCGCAGCCGAGATCAAGAAGCAGAACGCGACCAAGGTCCGCGTCTTCGGCTTCACCGACAACCTCGGCTCCTCGGCCCACGGCGACGTCCTGTCCAAGCAGCGCGCCGACGCCGTGCACGGGGTCCTGTCGAAGGAGCTCGGCGCCACGATCACCTACGAGATCCGGGGCTACGGCGAGCAGTACCCGATCGCCAGCAACAGCAACGAAGAGGGCCGCAAGAAGAACCGCCGCGTGGAGGTCTCCTTCCCGCGCGGCGCGGGGTCCTGACCTCCTCCGCACCCCACGGGAGACGGCCCGGTCCGGCGCGCGACGACCATCGCGTGCCGGACCGTTCGTCGTTGCGGCGGACGGCCCGGCACGGAGGTCCGTCAGGGCCGTAAACCGGCCACATTCTCTCCGAGCCCGTCACCCGAACGGCGGACCGTCGTTTGCGTTGTGGATCAAACACATCCCCTACGGACAAGAACACGGTGGGCCCCTCGTGCGGCCGGGCCGGAATCAGGGCCGGCGGCAGTGCGGCGGGATGCGACACGCCGTGCGCCACGGAGACGTGGGTCAGCGGGGGTGCCGGGGTGCACGGACGAACAGGCGTCGAGGAGGGTGTGATGGGTGTGGAGGCCCACGCGACGAACGAGCGGGTGACGGGACGCACATGGACGGTGCGGCTGGATCCTGTCGGCCGCGGCCGGGCGGACGTACGCGTCTCGTGCAGCCGCCCGGCCTGCGCCGCGCAGGTGCTGCCCTCCGCGGCCGTCGGCCGTACGGCGGCGGTCGCGCACCTCAAGGCCCACCTGCGCGCGGGCCCTGCCCCCAGCCCGTCGGCGTACTGCGCCTGCCGGGCCGCGGAATGCCACACCCACATCCGCCCCGCCGGACCGCGTGAGCGCCCCGCGCCCTGGCGGTGCGGCGGCGCGGTCGTCCTGGCCGTCGTCACGGACCGGGAAGGGCGCTGGTGGCAGGTGATGGAGTGCTGCTCGCGCTGTGCTGCCGCGCATCCGACCGCGAAGATCGCCGCGACCGCCCCGGCTCCCGACCGGACGGCTCCTGCCGCCGCCTCCCGGCCCTCGACGGTCCCCGCGCCGACGGTGTCGGCCGTCGGGCCCCACTTCTCGCACAGCACTTCCGGGGCTGCCGGGGCAGCCGCCCCGCACGAGGTGCCGGCTCCACGGTCCGCAAGGCCTCCACGGCCCCCGAGGCCGGCACGGCAGCGCGCCCGGCGGGGGAGGATCGCGCAGCGGTTCGTCCCGCACGACCTGCGGCCCGTCGCGCTGCGGGACGAACTGACCGAACTGGGAGAGCTCTTCCGCGCCTACCAGCAGCGCGCCGAACCCGACCTCGCGATGCTCGCCGACCTCCACGCCCGCAAGGCGAAGGCCTTCAGCGCCTGGGCCGAAGTCACCGCCGACACCGGACTCCGCCTCGACGCCCAGCGAGCCGAACAGGCCGCCGCCACCGCCCGTCTCCAGCATCTGCACCGCATCGGTGAAGCCCCGGAGGGCGAAGGCCCCGCCGTGGCGCGGCTGCTGACCGCGTCCGCCCAGTGGGATCACGCACGGGCCGTCCTCGCCCACGTGGCCGATAACGCGCCCCTGCCGGGGCCGGAGGCCCGCCTGCTGGTGGTGATGCTGACGCTGCGCACCGCGCAGTCCGGTACCGGCAACCTCGTCGGGCAGGACCTCAAAGGGCTGCCCCTGGCGGAACCCGAACACCTGGTGGAGCAACTGCTGGAGTGCGGCTGGCTGAAAATCGCCGGTACGGTCGAGGAACTGATCGCCTCCCGCCCGGAGAACCCCACCCGCATCGACGTGCCGTCCCTGACGCCCGACGAGAGCGACCCGGGCCCGTTCACCTTCGGCAGGAAGATGCGCCCCAAGCTCAGCGGCTGGGCCCAGCGAGTCGTCGGCGAGAAGAAGCTACGCAAGGCCAAGACCACGGCCGACGCCCGTCTGCTCGCCCTGGCCCTGGCCACCGGTGTCACCCCCGATGGACGACTGGGGCCCGAGGGCGAGGGCCTCGGCGTGGAAGCCCTCTCCTCCTGGTGCGCCATCGCTCCCGGCGACCTTCGGGAGGTGGTGGACCGGCTGACCGCGGCGGACTGGCTGACGGGGGCGGTCGACACCGACTCCGACACCGACCCCGTCCTCACCGACACCGACCCCGTCCTCACCGACACCGTCCTCACCGGGCGGCTGACCGAACGCGTCCTCCCCCTCACCTGCCCGCTGCTGCCCTGAGAAGCGGAAGCAGAAGCGGGGCAGAAGCGGAAGCTGCCCCACGCTTCGGCCACTCCCTAGGACACCCCGAGCTGATCCGCCAGCTCCGCCAGATCCTCCGCGTACAGGTCGAACCGGTCCGAGGAGGAGGGCGGGTCGCCGACCGGGCGGGCCACATAGGCCGTGCGCAGGCCCAGCGCCTGCGCCCCGCGCAGGTCCCAGGCGTGGGCGGCGACCATCAGCAGGCGCTCCGGCGGCGACCCGGAGCCGGTGACGGCCAGCCGGTAGACCGCCGGGTCCGGCTTGTAGGCGCGGGCGTCCTCGGCGGACAGCGCCTGGTGCCAGCGCAGTCCCGCGTACGCGTTCAGCTCCAGCAGTGCCGTCCGGCTCGCGTTGGAGAGGCCGATCAGCGGGAAGCGCCCGCCGATCCGGGCGAGCCCCGCCACGGTGTCGAGCCACGGCGGGAGGCACCGGGCCGACCGGGCGAGCGCCTCCACCGCTGCCGGATCGTCGACCCCGGCGGCCTCCGCGACGAGCCCGGCGGCCTCCCGGTCGAGGAGATCGCTGGGCAGGTAGGGCCGGTCGCCGTCGAGGACGCGGCGCTGCTCGCGCTCGATGTACCGCTGCCACAGCAGCAGGAGCCGCTCGGTCCCGGCGGTATCCGGGGTGCCCGGGGTGTCCGAGGCGTCCGGGGGGCCCGGGGTATCGGGAGTGCCTGGGGCGTCGGAGGACCGGTCGAGCGCGCGGACGCCGGCGCGGAGTCCTGCGGGTCCGTCGACGAGTGCGCGGATGCCGGTGCGGAGTCCGGCGGGTTCGTCGACGAGCGTGCCGAGTACGTCGAACACGACGGCGTCGATCTCCAGCTCTGCCATGGTGAGGGTCTCCTCCAAGGTGGGCGGTGGTCCGAACAACACCACAACCCCCCCAGCGCATCCCCTACTTGATCGTGATCGACCCCACGACCGCGTCCAGGTCTTCCGCGTCGACCGCGTCCTTCCCCGCGTTCAGGCGCACCGCGAACGGAACGCTCTTCGCGTCCACCCCCGCATCCAGGACCCCGGTCATGGGCGTTCCCCCGTTCGGGGTGTCGTCCTGGCCGCCGGTCAAGCACGAGCCGCCGCCACCGGCCGGCGAGCTGATCGCGCACCGCAGGCGCTCCCCGATCTTGCCACCGACCCCGACCCCGACCCCGACCCCGACCTTGGCCCCGGCCCCGACTTTGGCCGCGACCCCGGCCCCGGCCCCGGCCATCGCGCCGATCAGCAGGGTGACGAGGGTGACGAGGGCGACGAAGACGACGAGAATCAGGTACTCCACCGCGGTCGCACCGCCGTCCCGCCAGTCGTACGTGTACCGGGGCGGCTCCGGGGTCCGGGTGGCGCGCTCCTCCAGGAGCCGATCGACGGCCACCCCCGACGCCGCACCGGCCGCCAGCGAGACGCCGGGCATGAGGACGCCCTCGATGCCGACGACGTCCCCGGCGACGGCGAGGCCGTACAGCAGCCCGGCCAGCGGTACGGCGAGGACGGAGAGCAGGTACAGGACGCGGGAGGACTCGCGGTACTCCTCGGGGAGGATCCGGGCCGAGGCCAGGACCGTCAGGAGCGTCACGACGAGGGCGGGCAGATGGAGCAGGGCCAGCCGCCAGCCGAAGGACTCCAGGCGCTCCTCGGTGGCCAGCAGATCGACCAGGACCCGGCTCATGACGAACCCGAGGGCGAGATGGACGAGGCCGCCGGTCACCCAGCTCCGGGTCAACGCGAAGAAGCGGCTGTCCCGGTGGACGTGGGGTGGGGCGTCGTACCCCGTGATGTCGTGGCGCCCCGACGGTGCGCCGCCCGCGCCCCGATCTCCCCAGCCCCAGCCCCCGTCACCGCTCACGGTTCACCTCTTCTCGACCCCGCGCGTGTTGCCCGACGGCTGGGAGCGTACGGCCGAGAAGCGGCCCCGGCTCGGGCCCCCGGCCCCAAACCCGGGCCCAAGTGCGCAGGGCGCGAGCTGTGTTGCGCCGTGGCGCGCCCGCCGTTCCGCTTTGGGCCGCCCGTGGGCCCGTGGGCCCACGCCGCCCCGGCCGCGGCTCAGTACCCTCGGATGTGCCGGTGGTCGCCGACCACGACGCCGCGAAGAAGCGCGATGGGGGTGGGGCGTCGATGGATGCCGGATTCTTCTACTCGTACCACCTGGGCTGGACCCGGCTGGACGCCCGGACCCTGCTGGGCGACCTGGAGGCCGAAGGGCTCCGCCCGACGCACCCGGTGTCCGGCCGCACCGTGCTCGTCAGTCTCGACTCCGCGTCCCTGGGCGCCCGTTCGCCCGTCACCCGCGAGCAGTTGCTGTCCATCGCCGGACTCCAGCGGCTCCGCGAGGTCGGGTTCCGGTTGTGGACCGACGGGGGCCGCGACCTCCTGGTGCGCATCCGGCAGGCCCGGGCCGGCGTCGTCGTCGTGGAGTTCTCCGTGGGGGAGCTGCCCGAGCCGGAGCGGGAACACGCGGTGAGCGCCATCCGGCGGACCGTCGGACGGGCCTCCGTGCTCTGCATCGGCTTCGTCGTCGACCGGAGCGGGGCGACGGCCGCCACCGACTGGGACGGCGTCGTCATCGAGGGTGACGCGCACCTCCACTCCTGGCCGGACGCCGTCGCCGTACGGGACGAGACGGCCGCCCGCCACCCGCAGCTGGCCGTCATGGACGGGGTGGAGATGTCGCCGTGGAAGGTGTACGGGAACGAGGTGCTCGGCGTCTGAGCCGGGCCGCCGCGAACCCCCGGACACCCCCCCGGGCCCCGGCCCCCGCTGCGGAGCGACGCCCGCCGTCGACGTCATAATCGGCCGTATGTCCGATCACCAGCTCCGCGCCCGGCCGCCCGCCGGTCCGGCCCCGGGCCCCCGCACCCCCCGCACCCCCGGGACCCGGGCCGCCGCCGCGCTCCGGGCCGCCGTGCCCGCGCTCGCGGTCTACGCCGCCGCCCGGGCCCTGGGGCTCCTGGCCTTCTGGGCAGCAGCGTCCGCCGCCGGGAAAGACCCCCTGGGGCCGCTCAGCGGACGCTGGGACTCCGTCTGGTACCAGCGCATCGCCGAGAACGGCTACCGCTACACCGTCACCCTCCCGGACGGCTCCGTCCACTCCGACCTGGCGTTCTTCCCTCTGCTCCCGGCCCTGGAGCGAGCCGTATCCGAGGTGACCCCACTCACCCTCGGCGGCGCCGGACTCCTGGTCGCCTGGACGGCCGGGTTGCTGGCCGCCTGGGGCATCTACGCCGTCGGCGCCCAGCTGCGAGGACGGCGTACGGGCGTGGTGCTGGCCGCCCTCTGGGGGGTCTACCCGACGGCGTTCGTCCAGTCGATGGCGTACACCGAGACCCTGTTCACCGCGCTCGCCGCCTGGGCGCTGTACGCCGTCCTCCAGGGCCGCTGGATCGTGGCGGGCGCGCTCTGCGTCCTGGCGGGGCTCACCCGGCCCACGGCGGCGGCGCTCATCGCGGCCCTGGCGATCACCGCGGCCGTCACCCTCGTACGGGAGTACCGCGACGAGCGCCGCGCCGGCCCGGTGCTCCGCCGCAACGCACGGATGATCGCGGGCGTGGCGCTCGCACCGCTGGGCTGGCTGGCGTACGTGGTGTTCGTGGCCGTCCGCGAGGGCAGCCCGTTCGCCTACTTCGACGTCCAGGCGCAGTGGGGCAACAACATCGACGGCGGTCGCGCGCTCGCCGCCTTCATCGCCGGCCTTCCGTGGCCCGCCGCCCTCGGCCTCTGCGCGGCGCTCGGGCTGCTGGGGTGGCTGGTGGTGCTGTGTGTACGGCAGCGGCAACCGCTCCCGGTGCTCGTCTACGCCCTCACGATCGTCGTCATCTCGCTGATCGGCGCCGGGTACTTCGGCTCCCGGCCGCGCCTGATGATGCCGGCGTTCCCCCTGCTGCTGCCGCCCGCCGTCGCCCTGCTGCGGCTGCGCACGACCGGGCGTACGGCCGTCGTCCTCGCCGTACTGGCCTGCGCGTCCGCCGCCTACGGGGCCTGGACCCTGCTGGGCGCGGGCCCGCCGTAGCCCCGTCCCAACGGCCTCGCGCCGCGTTCTCAGGCTCCGGAACCCTCGGGTGCCCCTGACGCCCCGGGTGCCCCGGAGGCGTGGGCCGTCGCTCCCAGCTCCACCCGTACGCCCGGCCGCACCCCCCACCGCTCCATCGCCCCGGCCTCCGCCTCCACCACGTGCCGGGCCCGGAGCCGGGGCAGTCCGAGGCGGCCGGGCTTCATCGTGCGGACGGCCAGGACCGTGAACTTCCGGTCCAGGTACGCCACATCGATGGGGAACCGCATCCGGAAGGTGTGCACACTCCCGCACGGGGTGAGCATCATCGCCCCCTCGATCCCGTCCCGCCCGAGCAGCCCCTTGGTACGGGCCCGGTACGAGGCCGCTATCCGCAGCGGCACCTCCCGGGCCCCGGGGCCCGTGCCGACCGTGAGTGTCCCGTCGCCATCGCGCCATGTCCTCATGGGCACCGACCGTAGCCCCCGGCGGACCCGCCCGGGTCCGATACGCCCGCGCTTGGGCCCCCGGACCCAAGACCCCTGCTCCCACGGCCCATTAGGGTCGTTCCGTGGACGCTGTGCTGCTCGCCCTCGCCGCGGTCTGGGGTGCCGTCACCGGACTGCTGATCCCGCGTGCCGCGTACCGGTTCGCCGTCGAGCCGGAGGAGCCCTGGCGTACGGCGTGCCCCTCGGGGCATCCGCTCACCGGCCCGGTCCGCGGCTGGCTGGGACCGGCCCGGTGCGCGCCCTGCGCCGCCGCCGCCCCGGGAACGCCGGCCGCGCCCGGGGCCCATACCGGCACGGGCGCCGAGACCGGCCTGCCCGCCATCGGCCGACCGGGCGCCGAACCGGGCGCGGCCTCCGCAGGGGCGAGCCGCGGCGGCACTGGACCTCCCGCCCCCGCCGAGGCGGGGCGCGACACCGGATCCCCTGATGCGGCGGAGGCGAGCCGCGACACCGGGCCCCCCGCCTCCGCCGAAGCGAGCAACGACACAGGAGCCCCCACTCCCGCCCCGTCCGCCGCGTACGCGCCCGGTGTCCTCGCCCCCTTGGTCACCGTGGCCGCCTGCGTCGCGCTCGCCGCCGCGACCGGGGGCAGGCCCGAGCTCGTCGGATGGCTGGCGCTGACCCCCGTCGCCGTGCTCCTCGCCGTCGTCGACCGGCGGGTCCACCGGCTGCCCGACCCGCTCACCCTGCCCCTGGCGGCCGCGGCCGTCCTGCTGCTCGGCGGCGCCGCGCTGCTTCCCGGGCACGCGGGGTCCTGGACCTCCGGCCTGCTGGGCGGTCTGGCGCTCGGCGGCTTCTACTTCCTGCTCTTCCTGATCAACCCGAACGGCATGGGCTTCGGTGATGTGAAGCTCGCCCTCGCCCTGGGCGTGGCGCTGGGCTGGTACGGCTGGACCGTGCTGTTCGTGGGCGGGTTCGTCGGGTTCCTGTTCGGGGCGGTGTACGGACTCGCCCTGGTGCTCCTGCGCCGGGCGGGGCGCAGGACCGGCATCCCGTTCGGCCCGTTCATGATCGCCGGGGCGCTGACCGGCCTGCTGCTGGGGGCTCTGGCCGGGTGAGTACGGGGCCCCTCGCGCGGGTGCCCGCACGGGCGCGGAATCCGTTCGCGCGCTCCGGGTCCGCCTGACACGATTCCCGTATGCCCGAACCATCCGAAGCCGTCCCCGGCCCTGCCCCCGCTCCCGGTTCCGTCCCCCTCCCCTTCGACTCCGCGGCCTCCCGCGACCGGTTCGAGGCCCTCGTCGCCGAGGCCGACGCCGTGTCCGTGGACGGCTGGGACTTCTCCTGGCTGGAGGGCCGGGCCACCGAGGAGCGCCCCTCCTGGGGGTACGCCCGCGCGATGGCCGACCGCCTCGGCCGGGCCCACGCCGCGCTCGACCTCCAGACCGGGGGCGGCGAGGTCCTGGCCGCCGCGCCGAAGCTCCCTCGGGTCACCGTGGCCACGGAGGCCTGGCCGCCCAACGTCGCCCGCGCCACCGCCCTCCTGCACCCGCTCGGGGCGGTCGTCGTCGCCGACGCGGACGAGCCGCCGCTGCCCTTCGGGGACGCCGCCTTCGACCTCGTGGTCAGCCGCCACCCGGTCACCACGTGGTGGGAGGAGATCGCGCGGGTCCTCGCCCCCGGCGGCACGTACTTCTCGCAACAGGTCGGCCCGGCCAGCGTCTTCGAACTCGTCGAGTACTTCCTCGGCCCCCAGCCGCCCGAGGTCCGCCGTGGCCGGCACCCGGAGGACGCGCGGGCCGCCGCGACGGCGGCCGGACTCGACGTGGTCGACCTGCGTTCCGAGACGCTGCGCACCGAGTTCCACGACATCGGCGCGGTGGTCTACTTCCTGCGCAAGGTGATCTGGATGGTCCCCGGATTCACCGTCGAGCGGTACCGGCCCCAACTGGCCGCACTGCACCGGAAGATCGAGGCGGACGGGCCGTTCCGCGCCCGCACCGCCCGCTTCCTGATCGAGGCACGCAAGCCCCGGTGACGGTGTCAGGGACCTGCCCTCCGGTCAACCCGCCTACCCCGTACGCCAGTTCAGCCTTACCCCGGAGGCAACGGGATCGTGCGGGCGGGCGTCCTACTCGACGGGACGCACGCACAGCGAAGGGCACAGCGAAGGAGGGGGAGCGGTCATGACCCTGGAGAGGGAAGACTGCGCGCCGCCTGCCGGGCGCGCGCGGCACGGCAACGCCGACTGGCTCACGGGGGCAAGGATCACCGCGGTCCTCGGGATCTACTACCGGCCCGAGGGCCGGGCGGGCGAGCCGGAGGCCGTCGAGTTCGTCCTCTCGGACGACCAGTCCGTCCTGCTGACCTGCGCCTCCGACCGGACGCTGCACGTCACCCCGGGCGCCTGGCCGAGCCTGCCCGACTGGTGCGTACCGGCGAGCCGGTGGCAGCACACCCCGCCCGCCCTCCTCCCGCCGGTGCCCCACGAGGGAGCGTGGACGGTCGTCGGCACCCAGGAGCTGAGGGACGCCGGCGGGGAGGTGCTCCAAGCCGTCATCCGGTGCGAGGAAGGGGACTTCGTGGTGGTCGCCGGGGACACGATGGCCATCCGCTTCGAGCCCCACCTCTGACCCGCGAGCCCTGCCCTGACCCAGGAGTCCTCCCTGAGCCGCGAGCCGCGAGCCGCGCCCTTGACCCGCGAGCCCTGCCCTGACCCAGAAGCCCCACCCCTGACCCGCACGTGCCACGCACCCCCGTACACCCCGAGTGAAACCCACCCCCGGTACACCCCGAGTGAAACCCACCCCCGTACACCCGAGTGAAACCCCGCCCCCGGCGCCTACGCGTGCGGCCCCACCGTCACCGGCCCGACCGTCAGTTCCGCCGTCCCCTCCATGATCGCCGCGACCCGCTCCACCTGCTCCTCCAGCGCGCGCAGCCCGGCCGGCGGCAGGGGCTCCAGCGGCTCCACCGTCACCGTGATCCGGCGGCCCGAGCGGCGCAGGTGCCAGACGCCGGCCACCGTGCCGTCCACGAGCAGCACCGGGAAGTTCCCCGCCTGCCCGCCCGCGAGGGCCCGCTCGTACGCCGCCCCCGGGAACAGCCGCTCACGGGGCTGGGAGGCGATGGTGAACGCGTCGAAGTACGGGAGCAGGCGCACGCCGCGCACCGGTGACACCGGGAACTCCGTGTCGCCCGCGACCACCCACGCCGGACCCTCGCCCGCGAAGGCGACCTCCTCGATGGCCCCCGCCGCCGCCAGGGCGGCGAACTGGCCGGCCGCCCAGGGCTTCGGCGCGGCGAGCCAGCGGGCGAAGTGGGCGGAGGTGGCCGGCCCGTACGCGCGCAGGTACCGCTCGATGAGGGCGGCCGGCGCCCCGGGGCCGGGCAGCGGGGTGCACCCGGGGTTGGTGTAGGTCGCCTTCCGCCCCCGGTTCGGGGCGTAGACGAGGGCGCCGCGGTGGCCGGCCAGGTGCAGCACCTGCCGCCAGCGCGGCCACATCGTCTGGAAGCCGGGCATCACCAGGTCCCCGGCCCACGGCCCGGTCCGCGCGACGACCTCGTCGGAGAGCTCGTCGATCGTGAGCTCCGCCCCGGTCAGCGCCTCCGCGACGGCCGCGACGACCGCCTCCACCTGGTCCGGGGTCATCCGGGCGTCCTTGGAGAAGGGGTTCTTGCCCGCCGGCACGGCGGACAGGGCCCCGGTCCACAGCGGCAGGTCCGCCGCGGGCAGCAGGTGGACCGTGCCGCGCGGTCCGAACGTCTTGACCAGGGTCCGGTCGGTCCACAGGGCCGTACGGACGTCCGTGCGCGTCAGCCCGTCCCCGCGCAGCCCCACGGACAGCTCGGCAGCCGACAGCACCTGGGCGTGCGCGCCGAGCATCGAGGCCACCGCCGCGCCGGGGGTGGCGGCGCTGGGCGACGCGGTGGCGGCGGCATCCGGGTGGAGGTGCTGGCGGGCCAGCCTCCGGGCGTTCGCCCCGGCCCAGCTCACGGTCGCTGTCGCTGTCGATGTCGCGCGGGATCGTGTCGTCATGCCGTCGAACCTAGAGCCCTCAAAGGTCAGGTTCCGTCCTCTACGGCCCCGGCGGCGTCAAGCCGACGCCGTACCGCGACCCCTCGATACCGGGGTCGATACAGGGGTCGTTACCGGGGTGGGTACCGGGGCCGATACCGGGGTCGTACCGGGCGGCTCCGGGGCCCGACAGGCGTCCGTCGCCCTGCCCGGAGCGCAGTCCGGTGAATCCGGAGAGTAATGGTGGAGTGGCGCGGCACGCGACAGTACTTACGAAGGGTTATGGTGGAAACCCCCCCTCGGGCCGGTCCGTATCCCCCCCCACGGACCGGCCCGTTTTTTTACGGGCCGACGGCGGCGCCGCGCGGCCCCGGGGCGCTCCCGTTCCTTCCGGCGCGCAGGCCCCGTCGAACCGACGTCAGCTGCGACCGGCCCAGATGTTCGTGCCCGCCGTGTCCACGGCGAAGGCGTCGATCTCCTTCAGCTCGTCGGCGGTCAGCGGCGGGCCCGCGAGGGCCGCCACGTTCTCCTCCAGCTGCTTCACGCTCGACGCGCCGATCAGTGCCGACGTCATCCGGCTGTCGCGGAGCACCCACGCGATGGCGAGCTGGGCGAGCGACTGGCCGCGGCCGCGCGCGATGTCGTTGAGCCCGTTGAGCCGGCGGACCACCTCGTCGGAGAGCAGGCCCGGGTCGAGGGACTTGCCCTGGGTGGCGCGCGAGCCCTCCGGAATGCCCTTCAGGTACTTGTTCGTGAGCAGGCCCTGGGCGAGCGGCACGAAGGAGATGCAGCCCATCCCGGCCGCCTCCAGGGTGTCGAGCAGCCCGTCGTCCTCGATCCAGCGGTTGATCATGGAGTAGGAGGGCTGGTGGATCAGGGCCGGCACGCCCATCTCCCCGAGCAGCCCGGCCGCCTCGGCGGTCTGCTCCGCGTTGTACGAGGAGACGCCCACGTACAGCGCCTTGCCCTGCCGTACGGCGGACGCCAGGGCGCCCATCGTCTCCTCCAGCGGGGTGTGCGGGTCGAAGCGGTGCGAGTAGAAGACGTCGACGTAGTCGAGGCCCATTCGCTTCAGGGAGGCGTCGAGCGAGGACAACAGATACTTCCGGGAGCCCCACTCGCCGTACGGGCCGGGGTGCATCAGATAACCGGCCTTGGTGGAAATGACCAGTTCGTCGCGGTACGGCGCGAAATCCTGGGCGAAGAGCTTGCCGAAGTTCAGCTCGGCCGAGCCGGGCGGCGGGCCGTAGTTGTTGGCCAGGTCGAAATGGGTGACCCCGAGATCGAAGGCGCGGCGCAGGATCGCCCGCTGGGAGTCCAGGGCCCGGTCGTCGCCGAAGTTGTGCCACAGGCCGAGCGAGAGGGCGGGCAGCTTGAGGCCGCTGCGCCCGGTCCGGCGGTATTCCATGGAGTCGTAGCGCGAACCGGCGGCCCGGTAGTGCAGGTCGGGGGAGAGGTAATCAGTCACGTTTCATTCCTTATCACGGAGTTGTGACAGACCGGGTTGGGCCCCCGTGACCCGATCGCAGTAATGTGGCGGCTTCGGGGAACGCCGATGTGCGGCGCGGCGAAGGCCCGCGCGGCCGTGCCAGTGCCAGGGGCGCGGACCGCCGAGGGATCGTGCGGGCGGCGCAGACCGCGCGGCGAACCCCTGCGGGGGGACGGCCCCCGGACCCCCGGCGACGGGGAGGGCGGGCCCCGGGCCCGTACGGAACCGAGAGGGTGAACGCAGTGAACTTCCGCGACCTGGTGTACAGGCTCTACGCGCGCCGGGTGGGAGGCCGCCTGGACCACGACCAGGTGCCGAAGCACATCGGGGTCATCCTCGACGGCAACCGGCGCTGGGCCAAGGCGTCCGGTGGATCGGCCGTGCAGGGCCACCAGGCCGGTGCGGACAAGATCTCCGAGCTGCTCGGCTGGTGCAGCGAGACCGATGTCGAGGTCGTCACCCTCTGGATGCTGTCCACGGACAACTTCGACCGCCCCGAGCACGAGCTGAAGCCGCTGCTCGGCATCATCGAGAACACCGTGCGCAACCTCGCCGCGGACGGGCGCTGGCGCGTCCACCATGTCGGCACCCTCGACCTGCTTCCGCCGGAGACGCAGTCGGTGCTCAAGGAGGCGCAGGAGGCTACGTCCGACATCGACGGAATAATCGTCAATGTCGCGGTCGGCTACGGCGGCCGACAGGAGATCGCGGACGCGGTGCGCTCCCTGCTCCTGGAGCACTCGGAGAAGGGCACGACCTTCGAGGAGCTGGCCGAGGTCGTCTCCACCGACCTGATCTCCGAGCACCTCTACACCCGGGGCCAGCCCGACCCCGACCTGGTGATCCGGACGAGCGGCGAGCAGCGACTCTCGGGCTTCATGCTCTGGCAGAGCGCCCACTCGGAGTACTACTTCTGCGAGGTGTTCTGGCCGGCCTTCCGCAAGGTCGACTTCCTCCGGGCGCTGCGCGACTACGCCGCCCGCCACCGCCGCTACGGCGCCTGAGGTGTCCTGAAACACCCTCGCGCCCGCGCCTGCGTCGATGGCTCCCCTATATAGGGGAGCCATCGCGTACGTACGGGGGTCACCGCGCGTCCACCGGGACTTCTCCACACCGTGTCATATGCGGCGGCATGGCTTCGCCGCGAAAAGGGAATACCCCTGTCAGGTCGACGTCCGGTCATCAACCAGGCGGATGTCGCGTCCAAGTGAGCGGTGCCAAGACCGCTCGCCCGGGAGGCCCTTTGCACACGAAGGACCGTAGACAGTCTGCGGCCGACGCGGTGGCCGTGGTCAGGCCCGCGCACAGAGGCCCGATCCCGGTCCGTCCTCTCCCTTCGGGAAGCTCCGCGACCGTCCGTCGCACTCCCCGACCTCGTCCGAGGGGGTACGTCCTTCCGTGATGACCAGCAGCAAGCGCCGCATGCCCGACCGGCGCACATACGTTCTCGACACCAGCGTCCTGCTGGCCGATCCCGGTGCCATGGCCCGCTTCGACGAGCACGAAGTCGTGCTCCCGATCGTGGTGGTCACGGAACTGGAGGCCAAACGGCATCACCCCGAGCTCGGATACTTCGCCCGGCAGGCCCTGCGCTTGCTGGACGACTTCCGGGTCCGGTACGGCCGTCTGGACGCCCCGATCCCGCTCGGGGATCTGGGCGGGACGCTCCGCGTCGAGCTCAACCACTCCGATCCCGGCGTCCTGCCCGCCGGCTACCGGTTGGGGGACAACGACTCACGGATCCTCGCGGTCGCACGCAACCTCCAGGCCGAGGGGTACGACGTCACGGTCGTCTCCAAGGACCTGCCGCTCCGCATCAAGGCCTCCTCCGTGGGCCTCCTCGCCGAGGAGTACCGCGCGGAGCTCGCCATCACGGACTCCGGCTGGACCGGCATGAGCGAGCTGTCCCTCGCCGGGGAACAGATCGACCTGCTGTTCAGCGAGGAGACGCTGTACGTCCCGGAGGCCGCCGAACTGCCCGTGCACACCGGTCTGGTCCTCCAGTCCGAGCGCGGCAAGGCGCTCGGCCGGGTGACGGCCGAGGGCAACGTACGGCTCGTGCGGGGCGACCGGGAGGCCTTCGGCATCCACGGGCGCAGCGCCGAGCAGCGGATCGCCCTCGACCTCCTCCTCGACGCCGACGTCGGCATCGTGTCGCTGGGCGGCCGGGCCGGCACCGGCAAGTCGGCGCTGGCCCTCTGCGCGGGCCTGGAGGCGGTGCTGGAGCGCCAGCAGCACAAGAAGGTGATGGTCTTCCGCCCGCTGTACGCGGTGGGCGGGCAGGAGCTCGGCTATCTCCCCGGCAGCGAGGCCGAGAAGATGAGCCCCTGGGCGCAGGCGGTCTTCGACACGCTCTCGGCGGTCGCCGGGCGCGAGGTCATCGAGGAGGTGCTCGGGCGCGGGATGCTGGAGGTCCTGCCGCTCACCCACATCCGCGGCCGGTCCCTGCACGACGCGTTCGTGATCGTCGACGAGGCGCAGTCGCTCGAACGGAACGTCCTGCTGACCGTGTTGTCCCGCATCGGGGCGAATTCGCGTGTCGTGCTCACCCACGACGTGGCCCAGCGGGACAACCTCCGGGTCGGCCGGTACGACGGAGTCGTCGCCGTCGTCGAGAAGCTGAAGGGCCATCCGCTGTTCGCCCACGTCACGCTCACGCGGTCGGAGCGTTCGCAGATCGCCGCGCTGGTGACCGAAATGCTGGAGGAAGGCCACATCTGAAACGCATGTCCTTTTCGATGCCGCCCGGCGAGCCAAGGAGCTTAGCCGGGCGGCATGGTGTTGTGCCGTCATTTCCGAAAAACCGAGGGGCCAAACGGGGTGTGACCTTTCCCACGCGAGACAGAATTGCCTCCCGGCGCTCCCGTCCGGCAGAGTCTTGCTTCCGTCAGGCCCCGCATACGGCACTTGGGCACCTCCAGAGGCGCCACGCACCACACAACTCAACACGAGACGTCCGTATGCCGCCCGCGAGCACCACGCGGCAGCCCCTCACCGGGGTTGCCCATCGGGCCCGCGCCTCCCGTGACCCACGCAGTAGGGAGGCCAGTGTCAGGGGCACGAACGCGCCCGCGAGGTCACCTAAGCGGGCGATGCTGGAAGGACACCATGTGAGCCGGATCTCGGTCCGGGGGTTCGCCGTGGCATCCGCCACCGCGGTCACCACCGTTGGCGCCGTCGTAGGCGTTGCTGCGGGCGGCGCACCTGCCGCCGACGACAACAACAACTTCGAGGCGGCCGCAGCCGACACCACGCTGCTCGCAGACATCCCCGCGGGCCAGCAGGCCCAGGTCCAGACCGCTTCGCTGACGCAGCAGGCCGATGCCCAGGCATCCGCCGCCGACGCCGCCGCGAAGAAGTCGGCCGAGGAATCGGCCCGCATCCAGGCCGCCAAGGACGCCAAGTCCAAGAAGCAGGCGGCCGAGGACCGGCTCGAGGCCGAGCGCGAGGCGGAGAAGAAGGCGAAGGCGAAGGAGAAGGAGAAGGAAGACGCCGAGCGCGCCAGCCGTTCTTCCGTCCGCGACGCCGCCTCGTTCTCCTCGCAGGGCTCCTACAGCGTGGCCGACGTCAAGGCGATGGCCCGTCAGATGGTCCCCGCGGACCAGTTCCAGTGCTTCAGCAACATCGTGGACCACGAGTCGACCTGGAACTACCGTGCGAGCAACCCGTCCTCCGGGGCGTACGGTCTGATGCAGGCGCTCCCGGGTCACAAGATGTCGTCCGCCGGCGCCGACTGGCAGACCAACCCGGCCACCCAGATCAAGTGGGGCCTCAGCTACATGGACGGCCGTTACGGCAGCCCGTGCGGCGCCTGGTCCTTCTGGCAGGCCAACAACTGGTATTAGAGGGGAGCGGGCGAAGTCCACGGACCCGCCCTCTCGACCTCGCGAGGCCCCCCACCGTCCGGACGGTGGGGGGCCTCGCGCGTGTACGGTCGCATCCTGGCGGGCCGGTGGGCGTGAGGACACGCTGCGGAGCGCTGGGCGGCGAAGATGGGGGAAGGAAAGCAGGCATGTCGAAACTACCGGGCTGGCTGGGCCGCTTCGGGTCCGAACTGACGGAGCTGGGCGCGCGACTGGACGAGCGGCGGGCGCGCGCCGCCGCCGAGGACGACGACCCCCTCGCGGTGCGATCCTCCGGCGTCCCGGAGGACGACGACGCCGGGCAGGTGCCCGCGCCGCCCTCGTACGCCCCCTCGGTCGCCGCCAAGCCGGATCCGGTGGCGGCGATCCCGTGGGGGATGCGGGTCGCCGCCGAGGCCGGCTGGCGCCTCCTCGTCCTCGCGGGGACCCTCTGGGTGCTGATGCAGGTGATCAGCGCGGTACAGCTCGTGGTGCTGGCCTTCGCCGCCGCGCTGCTCGTCACCGCGATGCTCCAGCCGACCGTGGTCCGCCTCAAACGGTTCGGGCTTCCCCACGGGTTCGCCACCGCCGTGACCGCCGTGCTCGGGTTCGTCGTCATCGGCCTGGTCGGCTGGTTCGTGGTGTGGCAGGTGATGGAGAACCTCGACACGCTCTCCGACCGGGTCCGCGACGGCATCGACGAGTTGAAGCGCTGGCTGCTCGACAGCCCCTTCCACGTCACCGAGTCGCAGATCAACGACATCGCCAAGAACCTCAACGACACCATCGGCACCAACACCGAGGAGATCACCTCGGCCGGGCTCCAGGGCGTCACCGTGATGGTGGAGTTCCTCACCGGGCTGCTGCTGGCGATGTTCTCCACGCTGTTCCTGCTCTACGACGGCCGGCGCATCTGGGAGTGGTCGCTCAAGCTGGTGCCCGCCGCGGCCCGCCCCGGGGTCGCCGGCGCCGGGCCGCGCGCCTGGCGCACCCTGACCGCGTATGTGCGCGGCACGGTACTGGTCGCCCTGATCGACGCCATCTTCATCGGGTTCGGCCTCTACGTCCTCAACGTGCCGCTCGCCGTGCCCCTGGCCGTCTTCATCTTCCTGTTCGCCTTCATCCCGCTCGTCGGCGCCGTGGTCTCCGGGGCACTCGCGGTGGTCGTCGCCCTGGTCACCGAGGGAGTGTGGACCGCGCTGTGGGCGCTGGTGGTGGTCCTGGCCGTGCAGCAGATCGAGGGCCACATCCTGCAGCCGTTCATCCTCGGCCGCGCCGTCCGGGTGCATCCGCTCGCGGTGGTCCTCGCGGTGGCGACCGGGGGTCTGGTCGCGGGCATCGGCGGTGCGGTGGTCGCCGTACCGCTGGTCGCCGTGGTCAACACGGTGGTCGGCTATCTGCGTTCGTACGGGCAACCGGGCGAGCGGGGCGGCCACCACGGGGCCACCGCCCTGTCGATGAGCCCGGCGCACGCCGCGCCCGCGCCCCCGGGGCCGCAGGAACCGCCGGGCGAACCCGCTCGGGAGAACAAGCCTCCGCAGGAGTAGGGAGACGCAAAGAAGAGCCCCGGGGACGGTCGGTCGTCCTCGGGGCCCTTCTCGTATCAGGGGTGGTGCGGTGTCACTACTCGGCGAGTACGGCCTCGGCGTCGAGGGTCACACCGACCGCCTGGATCACCGAAGCGACCTTGACGGCTTCCTGAATGGTCTCACGGTCCACGCCGGCCTTGCGCAGCACCTGCTCGTGGGAGTCCAGGCACTGGCCGCAGCCGTTGATCGCGGAGACGGCGAGCGACCACAGCTCGAAGTCGACCTTCTCCACGCCCGGGTTGCCGATCACGTTCATCCGCAGGCCCGCGCGGAGCGTGCCGTACTCGGGGTCCGACAGCAGGTGCCGGGTCCGGTAGAAGACGTTGTTCATCGCCATGATCGCGGCCGCCGACTTCGCCGCGGTGTACGCCTCGGCGGAGAGGTTGGCCTTCGCCTCGGGCTCCAGCTCGCGCAGCACCTTCGGCGAACGCGAGGCGATCGCGCAGGCCAGCACGGTGCCCCACAGCTGCTGCTGCGGGAGGTCGCTGTTGCCGATGACCGAGCCGAGGTTCAGCTTCAGGTCCTTGGCGAAGTCCGGTATGGCGGACTTCAGTTCGTCGAGAGCCATGTCGGTATCAGCTCACTCGCCCGAGAGGAGCGCGACCGGGTCGAGGGTGTTCTCGCCCTTGGTCCAGTTGCACGGGCACAGCTCGTCGGTCTGCAGGGCGTCGAGGACCCGCAGGACCTCCTTGGGGTTACGGCCCACGGAACCGGCGGTCACCATGGTGAACTGGATCTCGTTGTTCTGGTCGACGATGAAGACGGCGCGCTGCGCGAAGCCGTCCTCGCCCTCGATGCCGAGGTCACGCATGAGCTCGTGCTTCGAGTCGGCCAGCATCGGGAAGGGCAGGTCGGTCAGGTCCGGGTGGTCCTTGCGCCAGGCGTGGTGCACGAACTCGGAGTCACCGGAGAAGCCGAGGACCTGGGCGTCGCGGTCGGCGAACTCGTCGTTCAGCTTGCCGAAGGCGGCGATCTCGGTGGGGCACACGAAGGTGAAGTCCTTCGGCCACGCGAAGACGATCTTCCACTTGCCCTCGTAGGTCTTGTGGTTGATCTGCTCGAACTCCTTGCCGCTCTCCAGCGAAACACAAGCAGTCAGGTCGAACTCGGGGAACTTGTCACCGACAGTGAGCACGCGCTCTCCTTGCAACGTCTGGAATTCCCCTTTTGGGGGCGTTCCTGAGGGTTGGACGAACTCCACCTTGGCACAGAGTGCATTGATCGCGGAAATAGCTACACTCGGTCGATATGATCGGAGGTGCCTATCAGTGGGCCAGGGTAATCAGGGCATCCGCCCCAAGCAGTCCGGTAAGTCGGCAGCCAAGCAGCCCAGCCTGTCGCAGCTGCGTGCCTTCACGGCGGTGGCGGAGCATCTGCACTTCCGGGACGCGGCGGCAGCAATCGGGATGAGTCAGCCCGCACTCTCCGGAGCGGTGTCCACCCTGGAGGAGGCACTGGGTGTCCAGCTCATCGAGCGTACGACGCGCAAGGTGCTGCTCTCGCCCGCGGGGGAGCGGCTCGCGGTGCGGGCCGGAGCGGTGCTGGAGGCCGTCGCCGCGCTGATGGAGGAGGCGGAGGCGGTCCGGGCCCCGTTCACCGGAGTGCTCCGGCTCGGAGTGATCCCGACCGTCGCCCCGTATCTGCTGCCCACCGTGCTCCGCCTCGTCCACGAGCGTTACGTGGACCTCGACCTCCAGGTCCACGAGGAACAGACCTCCTCGCTGCTGGAGGGTCTCGCCGCCGGGCGGCTGGACCTGCTGCTGCTCGCGGTGCCGCTCGGCGTGCCGGGAGTCACCGAGATCCCGCTGTTCGACGAGGACTTCGTGCTGGTCATGGAGCAGGACCACCGGCTCGGCGGCCGGGCGGACATCCCGCGCGACGCGCTGCGCGAACTGCCGCTGCTGCTCCTGGACGAGGGGCACTGCCTGCGCGACCAGGCCCTGGACATCTGCCGTGAGGCGGGCCGCACCGAGGGCGCGCCGGTGACCACGACCGCCGCCGGGCTCTCCACCCTGGTCCAGCTGGTGGCCGGCGGGCTCGGGGTGACGCTGCTGCCCCGGACCGCGGTGACGGTGGAGACCGGCCGCAACGAGGCCCTGGCCACCGGGTACTTCGCGGACCCGGCGCCCACCCGGCGGGTGGCGCTGGCGATGCGGACCGGGTCGGCGCGCGGCGGCGAGTTCGAGGAGTTCGCCGCCGCCCTGCGCGAGGCGATGGAGCCCCTGCCGGTGCGGCTGGTGGCGGAAGACGCCTGAGAGCGCACGCCTCGGGAGAGCACACGGACGGCCGGGGCCCCTCTCCAGGAGCCCCGGCCGTAGGCCGATCAGGGCGTGTCCGGCCCTGATCCACCGGACACGGGTGTCACTCGGTGCGCAGTCCGTCCGGGCGCATCATGCGCCACAGCGGCGGCAGCGACAACAGGGTGACCAGCAGGATCAGCGCGCCCCCGACCCCCGCCATCGGCAGGAACAGCCACCAGTCGGAGACCTCCTTCTCGATCAGGTGGACGAGCATCGCCCCGAGGCCCAGGCCGCCCGCGACCGCGACTGCCAGACCGAGCACCACCGGCACGGCGGTCTGCCACAGCACCGACCAGCCGAGGGTGGAGCGCCGGGTGCCGAAGGCCACCAGCACCGACAGCAGCCGCCTGCGCTCACGCAACTGCTCCAGCTGGGAGACCAGCATCGACAGGGCGATCAGCAGCAGCACCGCGCTCGCGCCCACCTGGAGCCCGATCTGGATGCTGGCGTACTGGCGGTCGCGCTCCACCGACTGGATCGTGACGAAGCGCATTCCGGGATCGATCCTGGCCGCCGTGTTGCGTACGTGCTCGGCGACGTCCGGCACGCTCCGGTCGACCCGGATCTGGGTGGTGATCACGGCGTGAGGCAGTTTGCCGGCGTCGATCGCGCCGATCGTGGCCATGATCCCCCAGTGGGGGTCGCCCATCGGGTCGGTGCGGCCCGTCACGGTCCGGGAGTCGGCGGGCAGCGTCCACCGCATCGGCTTCTTCCCGGAGCCGATCTCGACCACCTCGCCCTTGCGTGCGGTCTCGTCGACCCACGCGGTCATGTCCTTGTCGTCCTTCGGGTGGACGACAAAGGTGTCGCCGTCCTCGCAGGCGCCGATCCGGGCCAGCTCGCGCAGGGTCTCGCAGGTGCCGACGGTCAGCGAGGTGGTGGGCTGGACGTCGTCCTCCGCGTAGTCGCCGGGCTTGGACGCGTACGCCTCCACCGAGCCGATGACCACCTCCACGCCCTTGGTCGCGCGGAACTGCTCGATGGCCGAGGTGGCCCCCTCGCCCGTGACGTTCTCGGAGTACCCCGCGAACTGGGCCCGCGTCGGGTCCTGGCCCGTCATCCGGTTGAAGTCGGCGTTCATCGAGGCGAACAGCATCTGCAGGGCGATCGCACCCGCCACCGCCACGGTGACCCCGCTGACCGCGCGGGACGCGGCCCCGCTGCTCAACTGGAGCCTGCGGGTGGCGAGCTGCCAGGGCACCGGGCCGCCGCGCAGCCGGTTCACACAGGCCTCGACCAGCCAGGGCAGCAGCAGGGCCAGCCCGAACAGCACCAGCACGGCGCCCGCGGTGATCGGGAACGGGTTCACCGGGGCGTACTCCTCGACCCGGCCCCAGAGCGCGAGCACCACGAGACCCGCCAGCGGCACCGGCAACCGCCACCACAGGCGGCGTCCCCGGTCGCGACCCCGGCGCACGACGCCGAGCGGCTCGATCACCACGGACCGCATCGCCACCAGGGTGACGAGGACGGCCGTCAGCGGCACGGCCACCGCGATCAGCGACGCCAGCCGGAGGTCCGGCGCCAGGTCGGCCGGGAACGCGCTGACGTCCCAGATCTCCACCGCGCCGACGAACTGCCGGCCCACCAGGAAGAACGCCAGGCCGAACAGCAGCCCCAGCAGCGCGCCGAACAGCGCCTCCCCGGCGGCGATCCGCCGGGTCGTCCGGATGTCCGCGCCGACCAGGCGCAGCGCCGCCAGCCGCCGGTCGCGCCGGTCGCCGCCGAAGCGCACGGCGGTGGCGATGAAGATCGCGACCGGGGCCAGCAGCACGACGCAGACCATGATGACGAGCACGATCAGCAGGGGCGGGAGGGCATCGCCCTGGCGCTCGTCGCCGTACCCCGCGATCCGGTGGCCGCCGTTGGCCGGCGTCAGGGTGTCGCTGCCCGCGTAGTAGAGGAGTTCACCGGGGGAGCGCAGCCCGGCGTCCCCGATCGTGCCGGTGATCTCGTACGGGAGCCGCTCCCGCAGCAGCTCGTTGCCGGGATCGTCGAGCAGCTCCCGCAGGGCGGGGGAGACGACCATCGTGTCCGGCGCGGGGAGGCGGTCGATCCCCGGCGGCAGGACGGGCTTCGAGCCGTCGGGGCGCATGAGATGGCCCTCGACGGTCCGGTCGTGGTACTCGGTGGTCGTGTTGATCCGCAGCACCGAGCTGTCCGACTTCGGGGCGTTCGCGTCGGGGAAGTCGGAGATCCGGGACTCGCTGCGGGCCTGCTCGCGCGCGTTCCGCTCGTCGAGCAGATGCGGTACGGAGGAGGCGAGCAGCAGGAGGGCGACGCCGAGGCCGACGCCCACGGCGGTCAGCAGCGTACGGATCCAGCCCTCGCGGCCCCCGGCGGCGGCGAACCGGATGCCGAGGCCGAGGTCGCGGAGGGTGACCGCACCCCGCGAGGGTGCCGCCGGACGCGGTGGCGCGACGGGCCGCCTTTCTTCGAGCAGCGTCATACGGCGTGCTCCATGTCGCGGGCCCGGCCGTCGCGCACGGTGATGTCACGGTCCGAGTAGGCGGCGACGCGGGCCTCGTGGGTCACCAGGACCACGGCGACGTTGGCGGAGCGGGCGGCCTCCGTGAGCAGCTCCATCACCCGCTCACCGTTGAGGGAGTCCAGCGCACCGGTCGGCTCGTCGGCGAAGATCACCTTCGGTGACGCGGCCAGCGCACGGGCCACGGCGACCCGCTGGCCCTGTCCGCCGGAGACCTCGCCGGGGCGCTTGGCCCCGAGGTCGTCGACCTCCAGGCGCTCCATCCACTCCAGGGCGGTGCGCTCGGCGGACTTGCGCCTGACGCCGTTGAGCCGGAGCGGCAGGGCGACGTTCTCCACACATGTCAGCTCCGGGACGAGCTGGCCGAACTGGAAGACGAAGCCGAAGTCGCTGCGCCGCAGGGCGCTGCGCTCGGCGTCCGACATCGCGGACAGCTCGCGGCCCGCGTAGGTGATGGTGCCGGAGTCGGGCGTGATGATCCCGGCCAGGCAGTGCAGCAGGGTCGACTTGCCGGAGCCGGAGGGGCCCATCACGGCGACGACCTCGCCGGGGTGCACGGAGAACGACGCCCCGTCCAGGGCGGGCGTCGAACCGTAGGTCTTGCGCAGATCATGCGCGGCGAGCAGGGAGCCTTCGGGAATCACGGAGCCACCACCTTGGCGAGCTGGTCGAGACGGGCAGAGGTCAGTTCCAGCCAGCGCAGATCGGCTTCCAGGTGGAACAGGGCGTGGTCGCAGATCAACTGGTCGGCGAGGTCGCCCTTGCGTTTGCGGTCGGTGAGGACGCGCATCATCCGCAGGTGCGCCGAGCGCTGGGTGTCCAGCAGATCGGCCGCGCTGCGGCCGGTCAGGAGCGCCAGGACGACCTTGGTGTAGAGCGTCGACTGGAGGTAGGGCTCCGGCTTCTCCGGCTGGGCCAGCCAGTGCGAGACATCGGTGATCCCGGCGTCGGTGATGGCGTACCGCTTGCGCTCCGGGCCTCCTTCGCTCTCGACGCCGTCGACCTCGACGAGTCCGTTCTTCAGGAGCCGGGACATCGTCGAATAGACCTGGCCGTAGTGGAGCGGGCGGTCCTGGCCGAACTTCTCGTCGAAGGTCCGCTTCAGGTCGTAGCCGTGTCGGGGGCCGGACTCCAGGAGCCCGAGGAGGGTGTGACCGATAGACATGAGCGGAACTCTACATGGTGTGTATACCTACGGTGTATACGCGTCCGAAAAGCGACCCCGGCCCTTGGAGTGGACCGGGGTCACGGTGTTACGGGACGCGCGGGGCGGTCGCTCCGGGCGGGGGCTGTGGCCTGCCGGCCCCGGGCTACGGTGTGCCCGCCCCGGGCTCCGGCGGGGTTTCCGGCCCCTCCGGCGGCTGTTTGGGCGGCCGCCCCCGGCGGGCGATCGGACGCGCCGCCCCCGGCAGTCGGCCCGCCTCCGCGAGCGCCCGCCGCAGCAGGAACTCGATCTGCGCGTTGGCGCTGCGCAGTTCGTCGGAGGCCCAGCGGGCGAGCGCGTCGTGCACCGCGGGGTCCAGCCGCAGCAGCATCTGCTTGCGCTGCCGCGACCGGGACGCCGGTGTCCGCCGGGGAGGCGTCTGGTCGGTCACTGGTAGAGGGAGCCCGTGTTGAGGACCGGCTGGGCCGCGCGGTCACCGCACAGCACCACCATCAGATTGCTGACCATGGCCGCCTTCCGCTCGGAGTCCAGCTCCACGATGTCCTGCTCGGCGATCCGGGCCAGGGCCATCTCGACCATGCCCACCGCGCCCTCCACGATCTGCTGGCGGGCCGCGACGACCGCGCCGGCCTGCTGGCGCTGGAGCATGGCGGAGGCGATCTCGGGGGCGTACGCGAGGTGGCTGAAGCGCGACTCAATGATCAGGACGCCCGCGGCCTTCACCCGGGCGGTCAGCTCGACGGCCAGCTTCTCGGTGATCTCCTCCGCGTTGCCCCGCAGCGAGAGGCCGTCCTCCTCGTGGGCGTCGTACGGGTACTCGATGGCGATGTGCCGCACGGCCGCCTCGGTCTGGGTGGCGACGAACTCCAGGAAGTCGTCGACCTCGAAGAGCGCCTGGGCGGTGTCCTCGACCTTCCACACGACGATCGCGGCCAGCTCGATCGGGTTGCCGTAGGCGTCGTTGACCTTGAGGACGGCGGTCTCGTGGTTGCGGACGCGGGTGGAGATCTTGCGGCTGGAGGTCAGCGGGTTGATCCAGCGGAGCCCGTCGGCGCGGATGGTGCCGACGTACCGGCCGAAGAGCTGGATCACCCGGGCCTCGCCCGGAGCGACCATCTTCACACCGCTCATGCAGAAGAACGAGGTGATCACCAGGAGCACCCCGAGGATGAAGAGCGGGACGCCGACCGCGTTGTTCCCGCCGGCCCCGATCACCCCGCCGACGATGGCGAGGCCGACTCCCGCGAACACCCCGACGACGGTCAGGAGCAGACCGACGCCACCCGGAATGGAGTGCGCGGTGACCTCCCTGACCTGGGGCGCGGGCATGTCGGGGGCGTCGATCGCGAGATCGTCGGCCGGTGCGCCCGGACGGTGGTCGTCGTGCTGTGCGGTCATGGGATCCCCCGTTCGGCGCGGTCTCGTGCCGCGCTATCAATGTGATTACACATTAATGGTTCTCGCAACCTTGTCCACCTCTGGGGAGTCGGTTCCTAGGGAACGGGTGCTGATTCTCACGTCCGTAAAAGACCAGATCGCTTGTCTTTTGTCCCCGTCGGCGGTGTTAGCTGGCAGGTCTGAGCGAACTGAGGAAACCGAGCGAGCCGGTCGAGCAGAGAAGCGGGAGCAACACACCAATGGGTCGAGCGGATGCGCGACGAGCCCAGGCGCGGGAGACGCGCCGGGCCCCGAAGAGCGGCGGCATACGCAGACTCTTCACGTGGAAGAAGCTGCTGGGCGCGTTCTTCGGGATCGTCCTGCTGGGCATGGGAGCCTTCGGGGCGCTCTACGTCTACGTCGACATCCCCGCCGCCAACGCCACGGCGGAGCGGCAGAGCAACATCTACCAGTACAGCGACGGCACGGTCCTCGCCCGGACCGGCAAGGGCGTCAACCGCCAGATCGTCGACCTGGACGAGGTGCCCAAGAAGGTCCAGCACGCCTTCGTCGCCGCCGAGAACAAGACGTTCTACGACGACGAGGGCGTCGATCTCAAGGGCACCACGCGCGCCCTCCTCAACACCGTCAGCGGCAAGGGCAAGCAGGGTGGCTCGACCATCACCCAGCAGTACGTCAAGAACTTCTACCTGACGCAGGACCCCACCGTGAGCCGCAAGCTCAAGGAACTGGTGATCTCGCTCAAGATCGACCAGGAGAAGTCCAAGGACGAGATCCTCGCCGGGTACATCAACACCGCTTACTACGGGCGCGGTGCCAGCGGCATCCAGGCCGCCGCCCAGGCGTACTACGGCGTCGACGCCAAGGACCTGGACGCCTCCCAGGGCGCCTACCTCGCCTCCGTCCTCCAGGCCCCCAGCCAGTACGACTGGAACTCCGCCACCGACACCGGCAAGAAGCTGGTCAAGGAGCGCTGGGCCTACACCCTGCGCAACATGGTCGAGATGAAGTGGCTGACCGAGTCCGAGAGGGCCGGCCTGGAGTTCCCCGTACCCCAGAAGCCGAAGCCCGCCCAGGGCATGGAAGGGCAGGCCGGCTACCTCGTCGAGGCCGCCAACAAGGAGCTGGAGAAGCAGGGCGTCTCCGCCGAGGACCGCGACGCCGGCGGCTGGACCTTCACCCTCACCGTCGACAAGAAGCGCCAGGAGGCGCTGGAGAAGGCGGTGGACGACCAGCTGGAGTCCAAGCTCGACCGCGAGGGCAGCAAGATCGACGCCACCGTCCAGGCCGGCGCCACCTCCGTCGACCCGAAGACCGGCAAGGTCGTCGCCCTGTACGGCGGCGAGGACTACATCAAGCACTACATCAGCAACGCCACCCGCCAGGACTACCAGCCCGCCTCCACCTTCAAGCCGCTGGTGCTCGCCTCCGCCCTGGAGAACGAGTCGAAGACGCAGGACGGCAGCCTGATCGGGCTCAACACGATGTACGACGGCACCAGCAAGCGGCCCGTCGTCGGCAGCGACACCCCGTTCGCCCCGCAGAACCAGGACGACCGCAGTTACGGTCCGGTCTCCGTCCAGAAGGCCTTGAACAGCTCGGTCAACTCCGTCTTCGCGCAGATGATCGTCGACGTGACGCCCGCCGCCGTGAAGGAGACCGCGCTCGCCCTCGGCGTACCGGACAAGAACTTCCCCGAGCGCCCCGCCGTCACCCTCGGCACCATGAACGCCTCGACCTGGGACATGGCCGGCGTGTACGCCACGCTCGACAACCACGGCCGGAAGGTCACCCCGCACATCCTCCAGTCCGCCGAGCACCGCGACCGCACGGTGAACGCCGAGAAGCCCAAGCGGGAGCAGGCCATCAGCCGCGCCTCGGCCGACACCGTGACCAAGGGGCTCACCGGGGTCGTCGACGCCGGTTCCGGGGGCGCGGCCAACAGCCCCGCCTACGACGCGGCGGCCAAGACCGGCACCTCCGAGGACAACAAGTCGGCCTGGTTCGCCGGGTACACCCCGGAACTGACCACGGTCGTGGCCCTCTTCGGCGAGGGCGACGGCGGCCGCAAGCAGGTCTCCCTGACCGGTACGGCCAACTCGGGCCGCGCCAGCGGCAGCGGCTTCCCGGCCAGGATCTGGGCCGACTACACCCTCGGCGCCCTCGACGGCGGGTCCGGCAAGACGTTCGACCTCCAGGACGTGGAGGTCGGCGAGGTGCCCGCCCCGCCGACGCCGTCCGACACCCCCTCCGAGGACCCCACCCCGTCCGAGGACCCGACCCCGTCGGACACGCCCTCCAAGGAGACGCCCAGCGGGACGCCCAGCGACACCCCGTCGTCGTCCACGCCGCCGCCTTCGCCCAGCACCACGCCCAGCACCACGCCCCCCACGAGCCCGGAGGTGCCGCCCCAGCCCGGGGAGGACGACGGCCGGCCGGGCGAACGGCCGGGCGGCAACGGACTGCTCGGAGAGTGAGAGTGGGCCACTGACGGCATGACGTCATGCGTGTGGGGCGGGCCTCCGGGCCCGCCCCACACGCATGACGTCGGCCGACTCGCGGCTACTGGCCCCGGGTCGCCATCTCGAACCAGACGACCTTGCCCGTCGAAAGACGCGTCGCTCCCCACCGCCGGGCCAGCCGGTTGACCAGGAACAGCCCGCGCCCGCCCTCGTCCGTCTCCCGCGCCCGGCGCTGCCGCGGCAGCTGCGGGGAGTCGTCGCCGACCTCGCAGCGCAGGACATCGGTCCGCAGCAGCCGCAGCGTCACCGGACGCTCCGCATAGCGCACCGCGTTGGTGACGACCTCGCTGACCAGCAGCTCCGCCTCGTCGGCCAGCTCGTCCAGACCCCAGCGGCTCAGCGCCCGCCGGGCCAGTCGACGGGCCCGACCCGGAGCCGCGTCCTCCGGCTCCAGGTACCAGTACGCCACGTCGCTCGGCGCGATCCCGTCGAAGCGGGCGGCGAGGAGCGCGATGTCGTCGTCCCGGTCACCCGGGCCGAGCATGTCCAGCACGTCGTCGCAGAGGGCCTCCAGCGGCGGCGAGTGGTCCGGGCCGGTGAGCTGCGCGGTCGCCGCGAGGCGCTCCCGCAGCTGCTCGATGCCCGTCCACACGTCCCGCAGCCGCGACTCCACCAGACCGTCGGTGTAGAGGAGCAGCGTGGCGCCGGCCGGGGCGTCCAGCTCGACGGCCTCGAAGTCGACGCCGCCCACCCCGATCGGGGCGCCCGGCGGCACCACCAGCACCTCGGCCCGCCCGCCCAGGTGCAGCAGCACGGGCGGCGGGTGTCCGGCGTTGGCGATGGTGATCCGGTGCGCGACCGGATCGTAGACCGCGTACAGGCAGGTCGCCATCCGGTCGCTGCCCAGGCGCTGCGCCTGCTCGTCCAGGTGGTGCAGGACCTCCTGCGGCGGCAGGTCGAGCTGCGCCAGGGTCTGCGCCGTCGTCCGGAGCTGGCCCATGATCGCCGCCGACGTCATGGAGTGGCCCATCACGTCGCCGACGACCAGCGCGACCCGGCTGCCGGGCAGCGGGATCGCGTCGTACCAGTCGCCGCCGACCCGGGCCGTCTCGGCCGCCGGGAGGTAGCGCGAGGCGAGCCGGACGCCGGTGGGCTGGGGCAGCGAGTCGGGCAGCATCGTGCGCTGCAGCTCGTCGGCGATGTAGGCCTCCCGCCCGTACAGCACGGCCTTGTCGATGCCGAGCGCGGTGTGCGTCGCCAACTGTGCGGCGACCAGCAGATCGCTGGCCTCGAAGGGGGTGCGCTCGGTGCCGCGCACGAACACCGCGGCCCCGATGACCCGGCGCCGGCCGCGCAACGGGGCGAGGATCGCCCGGTGCCCGGTCGGGACGGACCGGCCGGGGCCGAGCAGCTCCGGCAGGGCCGCCCGGGCCGCCGCGGAGTCGCCGAAGACCGGCCGCACCCCGCGCAGCACCTCGGCCAGCGCACCGCCCGCCCGCACCTCGCACAGCTCGGCGGCGGGCATCAGGTCGGCCTGCGGGTCGAGGATCAGCGGGCGCAGCCGCTCGGTCTCGGAGCCGGACGCCTCGCCGCCCTCCTCGCCGCTGACGCGCAGCCGGTCGCTGCGGCGCAGCCGCAGGACGAAGGGGCTCACCGGGCGCTCGTCGCCCACAGGGAGCGGGTCGCGCAGATAGACCAGGATCGCGTCGGAGAACGTCGGCACGCTGGCCCTGCACAGCCCGAGGACGATCTCGTCCAGGTCTATGCCCCGGGCGATCCGCCGGGTCGCCGCGCCGACGAAGCGCAGCCGGTCGCCCTCGCGGCGGGTGGCCGCCTGCGCCTCGGAGACGGCGGCCGCTCCTGGTCCCGTGTTCGGCGCGGCGGCCGGAGCCGGGACCGCGGCGGCGGCGGCCGCCGCCGCGGCGTCCTGCTGCCGGGGCCGGGTGCGCTCCTGCTGCCGGGCCGCCAGGGGCTGCCGGCCTTCGTGGGAGGTGGGATGCTCCGTCACGCGTGGGATTCCGTCCGTCCGGGCCGGTTGTATGAGGCAGTCACCTCGTGGGGCGCTACTGTGCCCCGGCAAGCGCGGGAAGAACAACGGCTGTCACCGGATGCCCCCGATGAAGGGGCCGAAACCGAACGCCCCGGAGATGGCCGACGGGCGGCCCCTCCGGCGGCGGACGCGGCGAGAGGGCAGCGGACAGCGTGCACGTCTCCACCCCCTCGTAGTGGCTCCCGCGACCGAGCGGAACGTCCGGGTCCGTGGCCCGTCCCTCCGCACGACCGGTGTGGTGACTTGTGGTCAGTTCCGGTGTGGTGCCCGCTGGTTGCGGCGATCATCCCTCCGCGCGCCCGGACCTGCCGACCGGACCGCCCGAAGGGTCTCTCCAGGGTCTCACGACGGCATACGGGCAGGGGTGCGGTCCCAGTCATCCGGCAGCGGCGGCACCCGCCACCGCGGATCGGGCCGCCAGTGCTCCCAGCCGTCCCGGAACGGCGCCCCACCCCGTGATCACCTCGACCGCCGCGCGGCCCGCCTCCCGGACCCGGGCCGCGGTCTCCGGGTCCATCAGACCGACGTGCTGGGCCTGGGCGAACTCGTCCTCGTCGAGCCATTTCCAGCTCCGGTCGGGGTTCACGGAGATGTCGAGAAAGTGATCCTCGGAATCCACCCCTCCGGACCACCGGGTCCGGGGCTCCTCCAGATTCACGTACCAGTTGCGGAATATCCAGCCCCGGTCCCAGAACAGCCACACCGACCACGGGTCCCCGGGCCTGGCCAGCTTCAGCACCCCGGAGCCGAACCAGGTCGAGCGGGCCGTGGTGCGCGGCGCGGTGTAGCGGGTGGCCAGCGGCTCGGCGTGCACCTGGGTGCCGTCCAGCAGCACCGGCCGCACGCACTCGGTGCCGGGCGCCATCCAGACGGCGAGCAGCTCGTCGGTGTCCTGGACGACGGTCACCGGACGGCAGATGTGCACGGGCGGGACGCCGGCCGTCCGGTGGGCCCGGCCGTTGTCGCGGTAGCGCCAGAGGATCTGGTCCCCCGGCGCCCAGCGTGCGCACTCTCCCGTACCTGTCATGGAGGGATCTTACGGAGCGCTTCCACCGGCCCGCTGCGACTCAGGTCACCCGGCCCCGATCCGCCGGACCCCTCAGGCGCCACGGACCCCTGGGGCACCAGGTCTCGCGACTCCTCGGGCGTCACGGTCACCCCGGGCGCCACGGTCACCCCAGGCGTCTCGCGGCCGCCCCGGGCGTCACGGTCACACCAGGCGTCTCACGGTCACCCCAGGCGTCTCGCGGTCGCCCCGGGCGTCACGGCGGCCCCAGAGGCCGCCGGGCGCCCTCATCCGTCACCGGGCTGCTCCGCGCCCGCCGTTCACGGGCGCGTCATCCGCAGCACGTCCAGCGCCTCGTCGAGCTGCTCCATCGTCAGGTCGCCGCGCTCGACGTGGCCCGAGGCCAGGACCGTCTCGCGGATCGTCGTCCCGTCCTCGAGGGACTTCTTGGCGACCTTCGCCGCCTCCTCGTAGCCGATGTACTTGTTCAGCGGGGTCACCACGGACGGCGAGGACTCGGCGTAGGCGCGGGCCCGCTCCACGTCGGCGGTGATGCCGTCGACCGTACGGTCCGCGAGCAGCCGGGAGGCGCCTGCCAGCAGCCGTACGGACTCCAGCAGGTTCTTCGCGATGACCGGGAGCATCACGTTCAGCTCGAAGTTGCCCGCCGCGCCGGCCACGGCGACCGTCGCGTCGTTGCCTGTGACCTGGGCGGCGACCATCAGGACCGCCTCGGGGATCACCGGGTTGACCTTGCCCGGCATGATCGAGGAGCCGGGCTGGAGGTCGGGCAGCGCGATCTCGGCGAGGCCGGTGCGCGGCCCCGACGCCATCCACCGCAGATCGTTGCAGATCTTGGTCAGGGACACGGCGATGGTCCGCAGCTGGCCGGAGGTCTCCACGAGCCCGTCCCGCGCGCCCTGCGCCTCGAAGTGGTCGCGGGCCTCGGTGAGCGGCAGCCCCGTGGCGTCCGCGACCTCCGCGATCACGGCGGCGGAGAAGCCGGGCGGGGTGTTGATGCCGGTGCCCACCGCCGTACCGCCCAGGGGCAGTTCGGCGAGCCGGGGGAGGGAGGCGCGCAGCCGCTCCACGCCGTAGCGGATCTGGGCCGCGTAGCCGCCGAACTCCTGGCCGAGGGTGACCGGGGTGGCGTCCATCAGATGCGTACGGCCGGACTTCACGACCTCCGCGAATTCGGCCGATTTCCGCCCCAGGGATTCCGCCAGGTGGTCCAGGGCGGGGATCAGGTCGGCGGTGACGGCGGCGGTGGCGGCGATGTGGATGGAGGACGGGAAGACGTCGTTGGACGACTGGGAGGCGTTCACATGGTCGTTGGGGTGGACCTCGCGGCCGAGGCGCTCGGCGGCGAGGGTAGCGATCACCTCGTTGGTGTTCATGTTCGACGAGGTGCCCGAACCCGTCTGGAACACGTCGACCGGGAAGTGCTCGTCCCAGCGGCCCGAGGCGACCTCCGCGGCGGCCTCCTGGATGGCGGCGGAGATGTCCGGATCCAGTACCTTCAGCTCGGCGTTGACCTTGGCCGCCGCGCCCTTGATCCGGGCCAGCGCCTCGATGTGCGCCCGCTCGAGACGCTGCCCCGAGATGGGGAAGTTCTCCACTGCCCGCTGGGTCTGGGCGCGCCACTTGGCGTCCGCGGGAACCTTCACCTCGCCCATCGAGTCGTGCTCGATCCGGAACCCGTTGTCACGGGGCGTGTCACCTGACGTGTCGACCATGGTGTTCAAACCTCCTGAAAAAGATGAGCATTTCTCTTGTTCCATGTATTCCCAAGTCGCCTACCGACCGGTAAATACCGGGGGTAACCACTACCGGGAGGCGCAATGAGGCGCACCAGCACCAGACTTCGACGGCTCGGAAGCCTTCGCCGGCTCCGCGTCACGGTCGCGGCCGCCGTCGCTCTCACGACCGCCGTCGGCGGTATGGCCGCCGCCGGACCCGCGGGCGCGACGGAGTCGGGTACCAGCTCTATCGCATCCACCCCTCTCCCGCCCGCGCTGGAAGCCGTCCGGGCCGCCGAGGCCACCCAGCTGTACGGGAGCCCCGCCGAGCGGCCGCTCGGCGACCGCAAGACCGGGCTGATCTCGCTCGGCGACAGCGAGATCTCCGGCGAGGGCGTCGGCGCCTACGACCCCGGCACCAACGGGCCGGACAACTGGTGCCACCGCTCACCGGACGCCGCCATCCACCGCACGGGCATCGCGGCGGACGTCACGTACAACGTCTCGTGTTCCGGCGCCTACACCGGAAACATCAAAATCGGCGGAAACAAGCAGTACGCCGACGAACTCGTGCAGAGCGACAGCCTCGCGATCAAGGCCCGCAACACCCGGATCAAGATGATCGTCCTGGTCGCCGGGGCCAACGACGACCTCCAGTTCGGCCCGGTCATGACCGACTGCGTGGTCCGCTACATCAGCCTCCAGGGCCCCTGCGAGCCGAAGTACGCGGGCGGCTGGCAGGCCCGCGTCGACGCCCTGGTCCCCAAGGTCGAGCAGACCGTCCGCGACCTGCGCACCGTCATGACGGACGCCGGGTACGCGGACAACGACTACAAGCTCGTCCTGATGGGCTATCCGAGCCCGATCGGCCCGGACTTCCGCGACAACCCGAAGTTCCCCGGCAAGCTCGTCTGCGGCGGACTCGGCTACGACTCCGACACCGCCTGGGGCCGCGACACCGCCGTGCCCGCCTTCCAGGTCGGCATGCGCAAGGCCGCCGCCGCGACCGGAGCCACCTACCTCGACAACTCGCGGCTCTTCCACGGCCACGAGGTCTGCACCGAGAACACCTGGGCGCGCGGCCTCTTCATCGACGTGACCAAGCCGGGCCTGCCCGACGAGAACTCCGTCCGGCAGTCCTTCCACCCCAACGCGGCCGGCCACCGGGCCTTCGCCTCCTGCCTCACCCAGCTGTACGACTCCGGGCTGCGCGAGGCCAGCTGCGCCGACCCGGCGAGCACGGGGAACCCGGTCCTGACGGGTGCGGCCTTCGACGACCTGTTCGCCCCCCTGAGGAACGAGGCGACCGGGGCCTGTGTGGACGTGCCCGCCTCGGTCACCCGTAACGGCACGGCGATGGGCGGCTGGGACTGCCACGGCGGGCGCAACCAGAGCTGGTGGTACGACGCCGGTACGCGGACGGCCCGCACCGCGCTCAGCCACGACCGCTGCCTGGACGTGCCGGGCGCCAAGTACACCGCCGGCGCCACGCTCGTCGTGTGGGACTGCTCGGGCGCGGCCAACCAGAAGTTCGTCCGGCAGGCGGGCACCGTCCGCCCGGCCGCCGCGACGAACCTGTGTCTGACGCTGGCGGGGGCCAAGGACCCGCTCAAGCTCCAGACGTGCGACGGCGGCGCGAACCAGCGCTTCGTGTAGCCACCGTGCGCGAGGGGGGCGACCGGCGCGGTGCGGTCGCCCCCCTCGCCATGTCTCTCTCGTCACACCCCTCGTCGTGCCCTCCGGCATGCCCCTCGCCAAGCCCCCTCTCACGCCTCCCGCGCCAGCGCTTCGGACAGCGCTCCCAGCGTCGGCGTCAGATACAGCTGCCGCAGCGGGATGCCGGGCAGCCCGCGCTCCCGGGCGAGCGTGCCGATCCGGATCGCGTACAGCGAATTGCCGCCCAGGTCCCAGAAGTCGTCGTCCGGGCCGATCTCCTCGACGCCGAGGACGTCCCGCCAGATACCGGCGAGGACGCCGGCGGGGGTGGGGGCGGGCTCGCGGGGCGGCGCGGCAGGGGGCCGGCGCACTCCGGGTGCGGGCAGCCGGGCCGGGTCCAGCTTGCCGTTCGCGGTGAGGGGGAGGGCCGGCAGCACGGTCACCGTCGCGGGCACCATGTGCGGGGGAAGCAGCCGGGCCGCCCGCTCCCGTACGGGCCCGGTGTCCTCGCCCGCTCCCGGGGCCGGGACCACGTAGGCGTCGATCCGCACGGCCGCCGCGTCCCCGCCCCCGCCGCCCGTCACGGTGACCGCGGCCGCCGACACCGCCGGGTCCTCCAGCAGAACGTGCCGGATCTCGCCCGGCTCGATCCGGAAGCCCCGCACCTTCACCTGGTCGTCGATCCGGCCCAGGTGCTCCAGCGTCCCGTCGGGCAGCAGCCGCCCCAGGTCGCCGCTGCGGTAGAGCCGCCCGGCCGGGTCCAGGGGGTCCGGGACGAAGCGCTCGGCGGTCAGGGCGGGCCGGCCCAGATAGCCCAGCGCCACGCCCGCCCCGCCCACATGGATCTCCCCGGGCGCACCCGGCGGCACCGGCCACCCGTACGCGTCCAGCACCCGCACCGACCAGCCCGGCAGGGGCCGCCCCACCGACCGGGAACCGGCGAGCGCCTCGCTGCGGGTCACCGTGGCCGCCGTGACATGGACGGTGGTCTCGGTGATCCCGTACATGTTGACCAGCCGGCAGCGGTCCTCCGGGTGCCGGTCGAACCAGCCCAGCAGCGGGCGGGTGTCCAGCGGCTCGCCGCCCAGCACCACCAGCCGCAGGGCGGACAGCTCACCGCCCGTCCGGTCGGCCGCCGCGAGCTGGGTGAACGCCGACGGGGTCTGGCTCAGCACGCTCACCCGTTCCCGGACCAGCAGCGCGTGGAAGTCCTCCGGCGAGCGCGAGGTCCAGTGGTCCACGAGGACCAGCCGGCCGCCCGTCAGCAGCGCCCCCCAGATCTCCCACACCGAGAAGTCGAACGCCGCCGAGTGGAAGCACGTCCAGGTGTCGTCGGGGGAGAGGCCGAAGTCGTCGCGGACGGCGTCGACCAGGGCCGTGACGTTGGCGTGCGGGACGAGGACCCCCTTGGGGCGGCCGGTCGAGCCCGAGGTGTGGATGACGTACGCGGGGCGCCGCCCTCCCGCATTTCCGCGACGGGCCGGGGCGGGTGGCCGGTCAGGGCGGCCGGGTCCTCGACGGTCAGCCGGACCCCGGCGTCCTTCGCGGTGCGCTCCCGCCGGTCCGCCGGATGCTCAGGGTCCAGCGGTACGTAGACCGCGTCCGCCTTCAGGACGCCGAGCATCACCGTCACCAGGTCGGCTCCGCGGGGCAGGCAGAGCCCCACGAGATCGCCCGGGCGGACGCCGTGGGCGTACAGACCGTCGGCGAACCGCTCGGCCCGGCGGTCCAGTTCGGCGTACGAGAGGGTGGTGGGCCCGGCGGTGAGCGCGGGGGCGTCCGGGCGGGCGGCGGCCCGGGCGGCGAAGGCCTCGTCGACGCGGAGGGCGGCCGGGGTCCTTCGTGGTGAGCCGACGGTCAGTTGTGCCGCCGACTCCGCCCTGCTCAGCGGATCCACGAACGAGAGCGGGGTGCTGGGCGAGCCGCCCACCAACTGCGCTCGTACGCGCTCCACTTGGCTCGCCGGTACGGGGAGCGCGTCCGGGCCGGTCGGCAGCGTGGCGGGTCCGTCCCCGTCGCCCGCCACCAGCATCAGCGCGGGGGGACCGTCGCCCCCGTCCGGGGTGGCCGGCTCCGTGGCGAGCAGCTCCGCGACCGTGCGCCCCGGGGACAGGTCCGCCGTGAACACCGCGTACCCGTCGAGCGCCCCCAGCGCGTACGGAGGCCGGTCCCGGGCCGGTACGGGGACGCCGACGCGCACCGAGGTCGCGCCCGTGTACCGCCCGGCGGTGAGCGCGAGCGCGGCGGCGAGGCTCCGGGTCGGTCCGTCGATGCGCAGGTCCGGGGGGAGCGGCCCGTCGTACGGTGCCACGGCGTCCGGGGGCACCTCGCCCAGCAGCACCCGCGCGACGATCCGCAGCGACCGGGCGTCCAGCGCGGCACCGTCGGCGGTCAGGACGAGATCGGCGTGTTGCCCGCCCGCGTACCGCAGCAGCACCGCGCGCAGCCGGCGGCCGGGCGCGACCGGGCGGCGGGCCTCGGCCGCGCGACGCCGGGCGGCGGCGTCGGTCCCGGCCGGGGTGAGGACGGTCGCCTCGACCGGGGTGAGGACGGTCGCCCCGGCCGGGGCGGGCACGGTCTCCGTCCACAGCCGGGGGCGGCGCTCCCCGGGCCACCACAGCTCCGCCGCCGTAGCGAGGGCGGCGGCGAGCGCGGTGTCGGTGACGGCCGGCGGCAGGCGGACCGTCAGGGCGTGATGGGCAGGCGGCACGTGCACAACTCCTCGTCCACGGAGGGGAAACGGAGGGAAACCGGAGAGAAAAGGGAGCGGGAACGGCTGGTACGGCGGTCAGCGGGCGGTGAACCCTCCGTCCACGGTCACGACGCTGCCGGTCACCTGCCGGGACTCGTCCGAGGCCAGCCAGAGCACGGCGTTCGCCACATCGCCCGGCTCCACCAGCGCGTTCATCGGCTGGTCCCGGACGAACGCGGCCCCGTGCTCCGCGACCGGGACCTCCAGCGAGCGGGCGATCTCCGCCAGCATCCGGCCCTCCATCGCCTCGTCGTCCCGCACCGAGCCCGGACACACCGCGTTGACCCGGACCTTCCGGGGCGCGTAGTCCAGGGCCACCGCCTTCGTCAGGCCGACGAGGCCGTGCTTGGCCGCGACGTACCCCGCGAAGTGCCGGTAGCCCACCAGGCCGGCCGTCGAGGCGATGTTGACGATCGAACCGGACCCCTGAGCGACCATCCGGCCGCCGACCGCGCGGATCGCCCGCCACGCACCGCCCAGATCCACATCGATCATCAGCTGCCACTCGGCCTCGGTGATCTCGTGTGCCGGGCGGCCCGAAGGGGCCGCGATGCCCGCGTTGTTGACCAGGACGTCGATCCGCCCGAAGCGCTCCTCGGCCGCCTCCGCCGCGGACTCCAGCGCCGCCAGGTCCCGGACGTCGGCCTGCCGGGTCAGCACGGCGGACCCCGCCTCGCGGCAGAGCCGCCCGGTGTGCGCGAGCTGCGAGGCGGAACCGAGCGGATACGGCACCCCGGGCAGCTCGCCCGCCACGTCCAGCAGCACCAGGTCCGCACCCTCGCGGGCGAACGCCAGCGCACAGGCCCGGCCGAGACCGCGCGCCGCTCCCGTGATCAGCGCCGTCCGCCCGGCGAGCCGGGCCCCGCCCCCGGCCGAGGGCCCCGCACCAGTGCTGTCGGCCGTACTCCCCGTAGCAGCGCCCCGGGTCGCACGCCCGGCACCACCGCTGCCGGCCGCACGATCCGCGCCACCGCTGCCCGCCGCACGCCCCGCACCGCCGCCGGCCGCAAGCGGCCCCGGGCGGCCGATGGCGTCGCCGCCCGTCACCGGCTCCCCGCCGCCCGCACCTCGGCGGCCACCAGCTCCAGCAGCTCGCCCGGCCGCTCGGTGAGGTACATGTGCCCGCCGGCCGGCTCGGCCACCGTCAGCTTCCCCGTCGTCACCCGGCCCCACTCGGCGGCCTCCGCCGCCCCGACCAGGGTGTCCTCCCGCCCCCGGACGGAGATGACCGGGACACGCAACGGGCTTTCCGTGGACGGCACATACGTCTCGTGGAGCCGGACGTCCGCCCGCAGCGTCGGCAGCAGCAGCTCCCGCATCTCCGGGTCGGCCAGCGCCGGGTGGTCGTATCCGGCGAACGCCCGGACCCGGGCGGCGAACTCCTCGTCCGGCAGTCCGTCCGCCCGGTCCGTGCGCGGCGTCCAGGGGCCGGGCGCACCGCTGACCACGAGCGCGGCCAGGCGGATCGGCCCGCCCGACCGCTCGATCCGGTGCGCCAGTTCGTACGCGAGGACCGCGCCCATGCTGTGCCCGAACAGCACGACCGGGCCGCCGCTCCCGTCCTCTTCGCCGAGGGCCGCCGTCACCTGCGCGTACGCGTCGTCGACGGCCGGGGCCGCCGAGGTGTGGGCGGGCTCGGTGAACCGCTTCTCGCGGCCCGGCAGCGACACCGGGAGGATCCGCAGCCCCTCCGGGGCCAGCTTCTGCCAGGGCGTGAAGAAGGAGGGACCCGCCCCGGCGAAGGGCAGGCAGATGAGGACGGTCTCGTCGTCGGCCACGGTCGTTCCTGCTCTCTTTCTCTGCTACCGGAGTTCGGTGCTACCGGAGTCGGTCAGTCCCCGACCATGATCGTGGTGAGGATCGCGGCGAGATAGCCCGGGTCGCGCACCCCGCACAGCTCGCGCGCCGAGTGCATCGACAGGCCGGGCACCCCGACGTCCACCGTGGTGACGCCGAGGCGGGCCGCCGTGAGCGGGCCGATCGACGTACCGCAGGGCATCGCGTTGTTGGAGACGAACGGCTGCCAAGGGGCCCCGGCCCGCTCGGCCGCCGCCGTGAACACCGCGAAACCGGTGGAGTCGGTGGCGTACCGCTGGTTGACGTTCACCTTGACCGTCGGGCCGCCGTTGGGGGCCGGGCGGTGGTCCGGGTCGTGCCGCTCCGCGTAGTTGGGGTGGACCGCGTGCGCCATGTCGGCGGAGACGCAGAACGCGCCCGCCAGCGCCCGCGACCAGTCCTCGTCGCTGCCGCCGCGCGCCGACACGGACCGCGACAGGATCCGCTCCAGCAGCGGGCTCTGCGCACCCGTCTCGGAACCGCTGCCGACCTCCTCGTGGTCGAAGGCGGCCAGCACCGGCACGAAGGAGGGCTGCGTGGCCCCCGTCGCCGCGTCCACCAGGGCGGTCACCCCGGCGTGCACCGAGACCTGGTTGTCCAGCCGGGACGCCACCAGGAACTCCTGGTCCACGCCGAGATATCCGGGCGGCTGCACGTCGTGCAGCATCAGGTCCCAGCCCAGCACGTCCGCCGGGTCCTCCCCGGCGGCCGAAGCGACCCGGCGCAGCAGCTCGCCCTCCCGCGGGTCGCCCAGCGCCCAGATCGGCGCGATGTGCCGCTGCCGGTCCAGGGCCACGCCCTCGTTCACCGAACGGTCCAGGTGAATGGCCAACTGGGGTACCCGCAGCAGGGGTTCGTCGATCTGTACGAGCCGGCTGCGCGGGGCGCCGTCGGGGCCGCGCAGGGCGAGGCGGCCGGAGACGCCCAGGTCCCGGTCGAGCCAGGTGTTCAGCGGGACCCCGCCGTAGATCTCGACCCCGATCTGCCGCCACCCCGAGGACCCGGTGTCCGGTGACGGTTTGATCCGCAGGTTCGGGGAGTCGGTGTGGGTGCCGACGATCCGGAACGGCGTGTGGGCGGGCGCGTCCTCGGGGACGTACCAGGCGATCAGCGCACCGGCGCGGCTGACGAAGCAGCCGCCGGTCGCCCCCGTCCAGTCGTCCGTGCCGCGCAGTTCGCGGAAACCGGCCTTTTCCAGACGCTGGGCCGCACTGGCCACCACGTGGTACGGGGAAGGGCTGGCGGCGATGAAGGAGAGCAGGTCGTCGGTGTGGCTGCGGTGGGGGGCCGGAGTCATACGGCGTCCGCCTTTCCGGTGTTCGGCAATGACTGGGAGGGTGACGGTCCGCCGGGCCGGTCGGGCCCGGCGCTGGCGTCCCCGGCTGAGTCTCCGGAGCCTCGGCCCGGGGGCCCCTGCCGGGGGCGCTCCCCGAGGAGTTCCCGCACCGGCCGGTCGGGCTGGGCACTGAACTCCGCGAGCAGGTCGGTGTACGACGCGAGAAGGTCGTGGGCGGTCGTGTGGTCCCACAGGTCGGTGGAGAATTCCAGGAATGTTCGATAACCCTTCGCGGGGTCCCGGCGCGGCGCAAGTCCGAAGCACAGTTCGGTGCGGGAAAGCGGCGGTGCCAGATCGGCCACCTCGACCCGGAGCCCGGGGATCTCGATGTCCGTGTCGACGGAGTTCTGGAACGCCAGGACGTGCGGAACCCGGTCGGGGACGCTGACAGCGCCAGCGTCCCGCATCGCCTGCATGATGCGCGCGGTGGGCAGCACGTGCGCCATGGCACCGAGCGCGCCCGCGCCCGTACGGACCGCGAGCTCCGCGCAGGTCTCGTCAAGATTGGCTGAATCCAGTCGTACGCGAACCATCACCGCGGTGGACGTCATCGCCACGAGCGACTCCGAAGCGGTGTCCTCACGGTTGGCGTACGGCACGCTCAGCAGGGTGTCCTCCTCTCCCGACAGCCGGGCCAGGAACACCCCGAGGGCCGCCGCCGCGACCGCGAACGGGGTGGTGCGCCGCTCGGCCGCCAGCTTCTCCACCGCCGCCCGCACCTCACCCGTCGCGACCCCGCGCACGGTGTCCCCGTGCCCGCTCAGCTTCCGCGGGCGCGGCCGGTCCGTCGGTACGGGGACGGCGGACGGCACTCCGTCCAGGTAACGGGCGCAGAACGCGGCCCGCTCCGCCTCGGCGCCGGGATCGTGCCGCTCCCGCTGCCACCGGGCGTACCCGGGCGCCTGCATCGCCGGATCGGGCAGGCCGTGCGGGACGCCCGCGGCGGCCGCCGTGTAGAGCGCGGCGATCTCCGTGAGCAGCACGGACAGCGACCAGCCGTCGGCGCAGACGTGGTGCAGGACGAACATCAGCTCCCAGCGGTCCTCCTCGACCCGCAGCAGCCGCGTCCGGGGCTGGAGCGAGCGCCCCAGGTCGAAGGGGGCCGCCGCGTCGGCCCGGCACAGGGCGTCCGCCCGGGGCCGCCGCTCGGCGGCGGGCAGCCCGGTCAGATCCTCCACCGGCAGTGGCACCGGCTCCGCCGCCAGCACCTCCTGCCACCACGGCCCGTCCGGCGCCCCCTCCTGCGCGAACCTGGTCCGCAGCCCGTCGTGCCGGGCGACCAGCTCGGTCACGGCGGACCGCAGGGCCGCCGGGTCCAGCGCCCCGGTGAACGTGATCCGGGTCGGCACGTTCCACACGGCGGGGTCGGGCATGGCGTGGTGCCCGGCGATCATCCGGGCCTGCTGGTCGCTGACGTGGGCGCGGTCGACGACGGTCACGACGTCCGTCCCGGGCCCGCCCGTGTCCGGCCCGTCCGTCCCGGGCCCGTCCGTGTCCGGCCTCTCCGGCTCCGTACCGTCCGTGTTCGGCCCGTCCGTCTCCTGGCCGCCCGCCAGCTGCCCGGTCATGGCCCCCAGGGTGGCGTCGGCGAAGAAGTCCGCCAGCGGGTAGGCGACGCCGAGCGTGTCCCGGACCCGGTTCACCAGGCGGATCGCCGCGATCGAATTGCCGCCCAGGTCGAAGAAGTTGCTGTCGGCGGGGAATCCGCGCAGGCCGAGGACGGACTCCCAGACCTCACGCAGGAGCGCTGCGGTGTCGGACGCCGTCCGGTCGCCCGGCTCCGCCGTGTCCGAACCGGCCCGCGCACCCGCCGTGTCCGAGCCGGCCGTGCCGCCTCCGGCCTGCGTTCCCGCAGTGTCCGCTCCGGCCGCCGTGCTTTCCTCGACCGGGTCCGACATCGCGTCCAACTGCGCTGCCAGCTCGGCGAGATACCCCTCCGCCGTCGCCGCGTCGAACAGATCCGCGTCGTAGCGCAGCCGCAGCCGCAGGCCTCCGCCCCGAACGTGGGTGGCCATCAGGGCCAGCTCCAGGGGTGCCGACTCCGTCCCGGCCGCCACGCCCTCGGCCCGCAGCTCGGGCAGGTCGATTCCGGCCAGCGTCGCCCGGTCCAGATCGACCGAAACGGTCACGAGCGGGCGTGGATTCCCCGGGTCCGGATGGACGTCCGCCAGCAGCGCGTCCAGGTCCACCCCGCTGTGCTCGTCCGCCGCGAACAGCGCCTGCCCGGTGGCCCGTACGGCCTCCGGCCACGGGGTCGCCTCGGTGGCGGACAGCGGCAACGGCAGCAGCGCCACATGGAACCCGACCGTGTCCGCCGTCGCGGGCGACCGCCGCCCGAACGTCGTGCCGAGCAGGAACGCGTCCTGCCCCGACCGCCGCCGCAGCACCAGCTGCCACGCCGTGCAGAGCGTGGCGAAGAGGGTCACGCCCTGCTGCCCGCTCCACTCCCGCAGCCGGTCGGCCCGCTCCCGGGCCACGGTCCGGGCCGCCGCCCCGCCGCGCCCCGCCACCCGGCGACCGCGCGGCCGGTCCGTGGGCAGGACCAGCACCGGCGGCCGGTCGCCCAACAGCTCGCGCCACCAGGCCAGGTCGGCCGCGTCGGCCGGAGGCTCGGGGCGCCGACGGTCGTCCCGGCGGGACGGTCGAAGACCGGCGTCCGTCCGGCGCGGGCCGCCGCGTACAGCTCCTGGAGGTCTCCGGCGATCAGCGCGGCCGAGTGCGCGTCCGTGATGATGTGGTGCGTACCGAGCACCAGGACGTGGTCGTCCTCGGCCAGCCGCAGCAGCCGGGGCGTGAACAGCGGCCCCCCGGCCAGGTCGTAGGCCCGGCCGCTCTCCTCGGCGAGCAGCGCCCCGATCGCCCGCTCGGCGTCCTGCCCCCGGGCGTCGGTCACCGTCAACGGGATGCGGAGCCCGTTCCGCACGACCTGGACGACGCCCGTCTCCTCCTCGGCCCGGAACACCGTGCGGAGCCCCGCGTGCCGCTCGACCAGGCCGTCCACCGCCGCCCGCAGCGCCGCCACGTCCAGCGGACCGCGCAGCCGTACGGCCCCCGTCTCGTTGTACGCCGCCGGGTTCTCCATCAGCTGCGCGGCCAGCCACAGCCGCCGCTGCGCCGAGGTGGCGGGCGCGACCGTGTCCTCGGGCCGGGCGTGGCGCTCCTTCGTCCGGCGGCGCAGCACGTCCAGGCGCTCCAGCCCCGACCGCAGCCGCTCCCGGTCCATCCCGAAGTCGACCAGCGCGGCGATCTCGTCCACCCCGGCCCCGTGCAGCGCGTCGACGAACGGGGCGACGCTCTCGGGCGTGCCGATCAGGGCCCGCCGGTCGCAGTAGCGGTCGTACGCGCGGCGGAACAGATAGTCCAGGTCCTCCTCGCCCGCCGCCGCCACGTCCTCGCGCCGGGACCCCGCGGCGGTGGCTGCCGAGCGCATCAGCAGCGAGGACCGCAGATACCGCACCATCGGCTCCAGCGCCTCGGCCCGGGCCGTGGCGTGGTCGTCGCCGAGATACGTGTGCACCAGCACCGTCACCCGCCCGGCCGCCGGATCGAGCCCGCACTCCGCACGCGTACGCCGGTAGTGCGCGATGTTCGCGGCCAACTCGTCCACGGTCTGGCTCATCAGGTTGGTGACGACGCCGAGGCCGCGCCGGGCCGCCTCCTCGTACGACGCCCGCTGCCCGGATGTGGCCAGGAAGAACGGCGGTTCCTCCTGGACCGGGCGCGGCCGGATCCGGATCTCCGCCTCCGCGCCCTCGCCCGTGCGTCGCCGTACCGCCTCCCCGCGCCACAGCCGGCGCACCTCGTCGAGGTGGTCGAAGGCGATCCGCCGCCGGTCTGTGAACCGGTCCGGGTGCAGGGCGAAGTCGCGGGCGTGCCAGCCGGTGGCGCAGCCGATGCCGACCCGGCCGCCGGAGAGGTTGTCCACCACCGACCACTCCTCGGCGACCCGCACCGGATCGTGCAGCGGCAGCACGACCGAGCCCGCGTTGATCCGGACGTTCCCGGTCTCCCGGGCCACGGCGGCGGCAAGCACGGCGGGGTTCGGGAAGATCCCGCCGAAGGAGTCGAAGTGCCGCTCGGGCAGCCAGACGGAGGAGAAGCCGTGCTCGTCTGCGAAGCGCGCGGTCTCCAGGACGGTGTCGTACGCCTCCGGGACGCCGCTCCCGTCGGCCTTGCCGCTCCCGCCGCTCCCGCCGCTTCCGCCGCTTCCGCCGCTTCCGCCGCTTCCGCCGGCTCCGGCGCTCCCGCCGGTCTCCGGATAGTCGCCGAAGAAGTAGACGCCGAAGTCGGGCGCGGGGCGCTGTACTTCGGCACGCGGCACGGCGGTGGGCCGGGTGGTCCGGGGGAAGAACCCGCCGTCGCGCAGCTCGCGCAGCGATCCCTCCACCGCCTCCGCGACCCGGTCCACGTCCTCCTCGGTGTGGGCGGTGGAGAGGTAGAAGCTGCGCCACTCCCAGACGTAGACGCCGCGCAGTTGGAGGTGGTGGTAGAGCAACTCCATGTCGGCGCGGTGCCGGAAGCGGAACATCGACCCGAAGTGGGTCAGCTCCAGGGGGAATTCCTCGTCGTGGAAGAAGGCGTTGAGCCGGTCCGCGAGCGCCTGGGTGCGGGCGTTCAGGCCGTTCTGGAGGCCGGGTCCCCGCTCGGTGAGGTGGGTGAGCACCGCGCGGGCCGCCGCCATCGACAGCGGGTGCTGCATGTACGTTCCGCCGATGAACGTGGTCTCGCGCGAGGGGCCGCCGGGCTCCCCGTACCGCCAGAACCCGCCGTCCACACCGTCGAGCAGATCCGCCCGCCCCGCCACCGCGCCGATGGGGAAGCCCGCCCCGAGCGCCTTGCCGTACGTGGCGAGGTCCGGCACCACCCCGAAGTGCTCCTGTGCGCCGCGCGGGTGGGGGCGGAGCCCCGTCAGCATCTCGTCGAAGAGCAGCACGATGCCCCGGCGGGCGGTGAGCTCGCGCAGCGAGCGGACGAACTCCACCGGTCGCAGGCCCGGGTTGCGGCACTGCACGGGCTCGACGAGGACGGCCGCGATGGCGTCCCCGAGGGCGTCGATCGTCTCCAGGGACTCCTGGGCCCCGTACTCCAGCACGATCAGCTCCGCGACCGCGCTGGCCGGGATGCCCCGGGATACGGGCACGGCGTGCTGCCCGGGCCCGCCCGGCCGGCCGAGGACGGAGTCGATGTGCCCGTGGTACGAGCCCCGGAACATGACGACCTTGTCGCGCCCGGTGGCGGCGCGGGCCAGCCGGATCGCGGCCGAGTTCGCTTCCGTACCGGACGAGGCGAAGGCGACCCGGTCCAGGCCGGTCAGCGCGGCGAGCAGGGCCGCGGCCTCCCCGGTGTCGGGGGACCGGGGACCGAAGCGCAGCCCGTCCGAGAGGTGGCGGCGCACGGCCTCGGTGACGGGCTCCGCCTCGTGGCCGAGGAGCAGCGCGCCGAACCCCATGGTGATGTCGGTGTAGGTGTTGCCGTCCACGTCGGTGAGCCGGGAGCCGTGCGCCGAGCGGGCCGCGACCGGGTAGAGCATCTCCTTCGTGGCGTCCCGGAACCCCACGACGGCGCGGCTGTCGGCGAGCACCGAACGGTGCCGCTGGGCCAGCTCCTTGGAGGTGCGGGTGCGCTCGGTGAACCGCCGGACCAGGGAGGCGGTGTGGGCCCGCTGGGCCTCGTCGGCCCCCGCCCCGGCCATCCCGCCCGCCGCGTCCACGACGAGCCGCGGGCCGTGAGCGGCCTCCCCGGCGGCGGGTTCCGTGTCCTGCGCCGCGACCTGGCGGCGGGCCTCCGCGAGCCGGGCGGTCAGCGCGCGGGACAGCTCCGCCGCCCGCGCCACGGCCTCGGCGGCCGCGTCGGCGGCCGCGTCGGCGGCGGTGACGGCGGCGGTGACGGTGTCGGTGTCGGCGTCCCTCCCGGTCCCGGTCCCGGCCTCGGCGGATGCGGGTATACCCGCGCTCATCGGCCGTCCGTCCCCGGGGTGCGGGCGGTCAGCAGGGCCACGGCCTCGGAGAGCTGGGTGAGCATCGCGGCCTGGGTCTCGGCCAGTTGGCGCAGCTGCTCGGAGAGGGCGGCGACCTCGGCCCGGGTGGCGTACGCGGGCCCGTCGGCCGCAGGCACGGGCGCGGGCACGGAACCGGGCGTGGGTACGGGCACGGATGCAGGCGTGGGCACGGGCGCGGGCACCGGTGCGGGCGGAGGCTCCGCCGCCGTCGACGGGGGAGTCCGCCGCCCGGCTATCAGCGCTGCCGTCAGCCGGGGTGTGCCCGCCTCCTCCAGAACCTCCCGCATGCTGATCTCCGTGCCGAACTCGGCCTCCAACTGCCGCACCATCCCGATGAGCTGGAGCGAGTCCGCGCCGAGGCCGACGAAGGTGCGGTCGGCGGCGACCTCGTCGGGCCGGTGGCCGAGATGGCGCGCGGTCAGCTCCAGCACCCTGTCCAGTACGGCCTGTTCGGTCATGCGGTCCTCCGTGCAGCGTGGGGATGAGTGAGCGGCCCCGCCGGCCGGCGCGGGCAACTCCGGGAGCGGGGTCGGCGGGCCGGGCGGTACCGGGGGTGCGTACGGGGCCGGGCCCCTCCAGTGTGATCGGCGCTGGAAGGGATACGTGGGCAGCCGCACGCGCCGGCCGCCGCAACGCTCCAACAGCGCCGCCCAGTCCACCCCGGCCCCGCCACAGTGCAGCGCGGCCACCGCCCGCTCCCACCGCCGCGTCGGTACGCAGACCGCGTCCGGCAGCGACCGGCGGACCATCCCCGTCAGCACGGCGGACGGGCCCAGCTCCAGCAGCAGCGGGGACCCGGCCAGCCGGTCCAGGACGGCGGCGAAGTCCGCCGTGCGGCGGGCCTGCGCGACCAGGTACGCGGCGTCCGGCCGCCACCCGGCGGGGCGGACCGTGCCGTCGATGCCGTCGACGAACTCCGTGTGCGACGGCCGGAGTTCCGTCTTGTCGGCCAGCACCCGGAAGTCCTCCAGCGCCGGGTCGAGCAGCGCTGTGTGGAACGCCCGGTCCACCGCCAGCACCTCGTACGCCTCACCCCGCGCGGCCAGCAGCGCCCGTGCCGCGTCCACCGCCTCCGGCGGGCCGCCCAGCACGTGGTGCGCGGCCCCGTTGACCACGGCGAGCTCAAGACCGGGGACGGCGGTCAGCAGCTCCCGCACCCGGGCCCGGGGGACGAACGCGGAGACCATCGCGCCCGGGGCCGCCCGCTCCAGCATCAGCCGCCCGCGCCCGCACACCAGCCGCATCGCGTCCTCGGTCTCCAGCGCCCCGACCACGCACAGCGCCGCGTACGCGCCGACGCTGTGGCCGGCGACCCGGGCCGGGGTGATCCCGAGCCGTTCCCACAGCCGGGCCTGGGCGATCTGGAGGGCGAACAGCGCGGGCTGCGCGAAGGCGGTGTCCCACCGCTCGGGACCCCGTCCGCCGACGACCCGGTCCAGGAAGTCGTCCCGCCCGGTCTCCTCCGCGTACACCCGGGCGCAGGCGTCGAGCACCTCGGCCACGACCGGGAAGCGCGCGGCGAGTTCCGCGCCCATGCCCGGATGCCCGCCGCCCTGGCCGCTGAAGAGGAACACCGGCCGCCGCTCCCGTACGCCGTCGGCCACCCCGGTCGTGTACGCCTCGCCCTCCGGGGCCCCGGACAGGAACGCGTCGAGACCGGTCACCGGGTCCGCACCCGTGACGACCAGCCGGTGCGGCAGATGACGCCGCCCGAGCGCGGTGGTGGTCAGCAGATCGGCGGGGGAGGGGGGCGATCCGCCCGCCAGGCGGTCCCGCAGGGAGACGGCGTACGCCCGCAGCGCGTCCCCGTCGGCGGCCGAGAGCGGCAGCAGCGCGGGCACGGGCACGTCGCCGGAGACCGACGCGGTGCGCGGGGTCTCAGGCGCCTGTTCCAGGATCACATGAGCGTTCGTACCGCCCATGCCGATGGAGTGCACACCGGCTCGCCGCACCCCCGTCAGCGGCCAGGCGCTTTCCCGTACCGGCAGCAGGAACGGGCTGTCGTCCACCGCCAGCGCCGGGTTGGGCCGCGAGAAGTTCACCAGCGGCGGGACCACCCCGTGCCGCAGCACCTCGACTGCCTTGATCAGCCCCGCGAGCCCCGCCGCGCTGTCCAGGTGGCCGATGGCCGGTTTCGTCGAGCCGAGCGCGCAGAAGCCGGTCCGGTCGGTGTGCGCGCGGAACGCCTCGGTCAGGGCCGCGAACTCGATCGGGTCGCCCTTCAGCGTGCCCGTGCCGTGCGCTTCCACGTAGCCGATCGACGCCGCGTCCACGTCCGCCGCGCGCAGCGCCCCGAGCACCGCGTCCCGCTGCCCGGCGACCCCGGGGGCGGCGAACCCGCCTCTCCCCGGGCCGTCGCCGGTCGCCTTGTCCGAGCCGTCGTTGGTGACCGCCGATCCCAGGATCACCGCGTGCACGGTGTCGCCGTCGGCCAGCGCCCGGGCCAGGGGTTTGAGGAGGACGGCGGCGGCCCCGTTCCCCCCCACCGTGCCGTCCGCGTCCGCGTCGAAGGCCCGGACCGTGCCGGTGGGGGAGAGGGTGGAGCCCTTCACCGGGACGTGGCCGGTGACCCCCGGCAGATGCAGGGCGGCGGAGCCCACCAGCATCAGCTCCGCGTCCCCGGCGCGCAGCGCCTGGCAGGCCAGGTGGACCGAGACGAGAGCGCTGGAGCAGGCCGTCGAGACGGTCAGCGCGGGACCGGTCAGACCGAGCCGGAAGGCGGCCCGGGTGGCGGTGAAGTCCGGGTAGTTGCCGACCTGGACCTGCTTGGCGGTCATCCAGTCGCCCGAGCCGGCCTCCGCCGCCAGGTTCTCCGCCAGATAGCTGTGCAGCGAGTACAGGCGGTAGCCGGAGCTGCCGTACACCCCGATCCGCAACGAGCCGCCGTCGCCGCCCGCGTAACCCCCGTCCTCCAGGGCGTGGAAGCAGCACTCCAGGAAGAGCCGCTGCTGCGGATCGGTCAGCTCCGCCTCCCGCCCGCTCATCCCGAAGAACCCGGCGTCGAAGCCGTCCACGTCCGCCAGGAGCGCGCTCGCCCCGCCGAACCCCCCTCGCTCGTACTCCGCCGCCGGAACCCCCGCCGCGGCGAACTCGGCCCGGGTGAAACGGCGTACGTGGCCGGTCCCCGCCCGGATGTCGCGCCAGTACGTCTCCGGGGTGTCAGCCCCCGGAAACCTCAGCGCCGTCCCGATCACCGCGATCCGGTCGTCCCTCAACGGCTTCTTCCTTTCGCAGCCCCGCACGCCCCGCACGCCCCGCCCGTCGTACTCCCGCCACCCTCAGCAGGAACACCCCGGCGACGACGATGGCGGCGCCATGGGACCAGCCCACCACGGCCAGCGGGGAGAACCGGTCGAGGGCCGCCGCCACAAGGATCATGCCGACGCCGAAGCCGAGGTTCTCGAAAGTGGCCGAAAGACCGAAGGCGTGGCCGCGCAAGGTGGCCGGAAGTGTCTGGAGATGCGAGGTGTACGCGACTTCGGTGAGGCCGTCCGCGGCCCCCGCGATCAGCGCGATGACCGCGGTCACGGCCAGCGGGAACCCGGCGAACGCCGCGATGAACGCCGCCGACATCACCACCGTGCCGTAGCCGAATCCGAGCGCCCCCACGGAGCGTCCGGTGCGCTGCGCGTACCGCTGGATCACCTGCTGGGCCCCGATGTTGCCGAGCGCCCACACACACCAGAACGCGCTGACGAACACCGCGGGATTCGACGCGTCGAGCGAGGTGGAGTAGATCGGCAGCGCCGCGTTGTGGGACGACGAACCGAACGCGTCGACCCCCCGCAGGGCCACCATCAGGCCCATCCCCGGGGCTGCGGCGAGCGCGAGGAAGGCCACGGGCCGCCAGCGCCTGCCGCCCTTCGCGGACGCGGCGCCCGAGGCGCCCGAGGTGTCCAGCTCGGCCCCGGAGCCCTTCGCGCCGGTGCCCCCCGCTCCCTTGCCACCCGCTCCCGTGGCGTCCGCTCCCTCGCCGCCCGCTCCCTTGCCTCCGGCGATCGGCAGCAGGGCCACCGTCACCGCGCAGGCCACGAACGTCGCCATGTCGACAACAAAGGCCGCCGTGTACCCCACGAGGGACACCACCACCCCCGCCGAGGCGAATCCCGCCACCATGGCCAGCGAACGCCCGCTGATCGAGAGGGAGTTCGCCCAGGCCCTGCGGTCCTCCCCGACCATCTCCGGGATCGAACTGCGCAACGCCACCATGAACAGCGTCCCGCACGCCCCGATCACCACCGAGACGGCCATCAGCGCCCCGGTCAACAGACCGTCCGGCGCCAGGATGAGCACCAGCATCACGGCGCCCTGTCCGACATTCGCCCACAGCATGATGCTTTTCGCGCTGAAACGGGCGAGCAGACCGCCCACGACCAGACCGGCGACGAATCCGGAGGCGAGCCGCACCGCCATGAACAGCCCCATGGCCAGCGCCCGGCCCGTCGTCTCGTAGACGAAGAGATTCAGCGCCACCATATTCAGGAAAGTGCCGTAGGAGGACACCGCGTAACCGGCGACGAGGAATCGAAAACGCCGCTCGGAGACCGCGGTATCCCGGGCCTCCCGGGACTTCCGGGCACCGCCGTCCGCCTCGTCCGCCTTCGGCCCGTCCGTACTGCCCATTCCAGATGTCACCCGGACATACTCGTCGAGCACGGACGCCGGACGGGGGCCTCACGATTGCACAAAGGTAATCTGCATCCTTGTGAAGGACGATCATTCCCCCTCACCGGTATGTGATTGCCGTGAATCACCCTCGGACCGGTCGATACCGGAACAACCCTGCGAGGCGGCGCTCGCGGCCTATCGTCGTGCGCTGGCGGAGGGCCGCCTCCCGGCCGGCGCGGCGCCCCCTGCCTGCGGTCCCTGCACCTGATGGTCGCCGACCAGGAATCACCCGGCTACCTCATCCCCGTACCGCCGGAGACCGCCTCGTTCGCCGCGCTCGCCCCGATCGAGGAGGCGATCGTCGAGCGGCGCCGCACCCTGCGCTCCGCCCGCGCCACCCTCGCCGCCTTCGAGGGGCTCTACGCCGAGATGCACCGGCAGGAACGCCCCGCCCTCACCCGGCTCTCCGGCACGGCGGTCATCGGCAAGGCCCTGGACGCCGGGGTCAGCGGCTGCCGGGCCGAGGTCCGCACCGCCCACCCCGGCGGCGGGCGCCCCGCGCATGTCCTGGAGCAGTCGCTCCCGCGCGACCTGGGCAACCTGCGCCGCGGCATCCGGCAGCGCACCCTCTACCAGCACACCGTCCGCTCGGACCGCACCACGCTCGCCTACATCGAGCAGGTGACCGCCGAGGGCGCCGAGGTCAGGACCCTGGCGGAGGTCGCCGACCGGTTCATCGTCTTCGACCGGGACCTCGCCCTCATCCCGTTCTCCGACGAACCGCACACCGCCCTGCGCGTCCAGCACCCGTCGCTGGTCCGCTTCCTGGTCCGCCACTTCGACGAGGCGTGGTCCCGCGCGGTCCCGGTCCGCCCCGAGCGCGCGCCGCTGCGCACCCCCGTCGTGACCTCCGACCTCCAGCGCACCATCCTCCAGGCCGTCGTCAACGGCGAGACGGACGCCGCCATCGCCCGCCGGATCGGCATGAGCCGCCGCAGCGTCGCCGAGCACATGCGCAAGGTCTCCGAGCAGCTGGGCAGCAACAGCCGCGCCCAGCTGGGGTATCTGGTCGCGACATCAGGACTGCTGGACGGCTGAGAACGCGCGGCAGGGCCGTCCGCGCGGACGGGCCCTGCCGGTCACGGCTGCGTTGCGGGGTCAGCCGAGACCCGGCCCCCGCACCGGAATGCTGGTGAACGTCGGAGCCGGGGCGGGCTCGGTGAAGAAGTCGTTGCCCTTGTCGTCGACGACGACGAACGCGGGGAAGTCCTCGACCTCGATGCGCCAGACCGCCTCCATGCCGAGCTCCTCGTACTCGACGACCTCGACCTTCTTGATGCAGTCCTGGGCGAGGCGGGCCGCGGGGCCGCCGATCGAGCCGAGGTAGAACCCGCCGTGCGCGTCGCAGGCGTCGGTGACCTGCTTGCTGCGGTTGCCCTTGGCGAGCATCACCTTCGAGCCGCCCGCCGCCTGGAACTGCTCCACGTACGAGTCCATCCGGCCGGCCGTCGTCGGGCCGAAGGAACCGGAGGCGTACCCCTCGGGCGTCTTCGCCGGGCCCGCGTAGTACACCGGGTGGTCCTTCAGGTACTGCGGCATCTCCTCGCCCGCGTCCAGCCGCTCCTTGATCTTGGCGTGCGCGATGTCGCGGGCCACGACCAGCGGCCCGGTCAGCGAGAGCCGGGTCTTGACCGGGTACTTGGTCAGCTCGGCCAGCACCTCGTCCATCGGCCGGTTGAGGTCGATCTCCACGACGTCCCCGCCCGCCCCGTCGAGGTGCTCGTCGGTGGTGTCGGGGAGGAAGCGCGCCGGGTCCGTCTCCAGCTGCTCCAGGAAGACGCCCTCGGCGGTGATCTTCGCCGTGGCCTGGCGGTCGGCCGAGCAGGACACGGCGATGGCGACGGGCAGCGAGGCCCCGTGCCGGGGGAGCCGCACCACGCGCACGTCGTGGCAGAAGTACTTGCCGCCGAACTGCGCGCCGATGCCGATCCGCTGCGTCAGCTCGAAGACCTTCTCCTCCAGCTCCTTGTCCCGGAAGCCGTGCCCGGTGGGCGAGCCCTCGGCCGGCAGCTCGTCCAGGTAGTGCGCGGAGGCGTACTTGGCGGTCTTCAGCGCGAACTCCGCCGAGGTGCCGCCGACCACGATCGCCAGGTGGTACGGCGGGCAGGCCGCGGTCCCCAGCGAACGGATCTTCTCCTCCAGGAACTTCATCATGGAGGCCTCGTTCAGGACGGCCTTCGTCTCCTGGTAGAGGAACGACTTGTTGGCCGAGCCGCCGCCCTTCGCCATGAAGAGGAACTTGTACGCGCCGCCGTCGGTGGCGTACAGCTCGATCTGGGCCGGCAGGTTGGAGCCGGTGTTCTTCTCGTCCCACATGGTCAGCGGGGCCATCTGCGAGTAGCGCAGGTTGAGCTTGGTGTACGCGTCGTAGATCCCGTGCGACAGGGCCTCCTCGTCACCACCCTCGGTCAGCACGTTCTGCCCGCGCTTGCCCATGACGATCGCCGTACCGGTGTCCTGGCACATCGGCAGGACACCCGCGGCGGCGATGTTCGCGTTCTTCAGGAGGTCCAGCGCCACGAACTTGTCGTTGGAGGACGCCTCCGGGTCGTCGACGATCCGCCGCAGCTGCGCCAGGTGGGCCGGGCGCAGGTAGTGCGAGATGTCGTGCATCGCCTCGGCGGCCAGGGTGCGCAGCGCCTCCGGCGCGACCTTGAGGAACGTCCGGCCGTCGGCCTCGAAGGTGGAGACGCCCTCGGCGGTCACCAGACGGTACGGCGTGGTGTCCTCCCCCAGGGGGAGCAGATCGGAGTACGCAAACTCTGCCATGACGGCCATTCCTCACTCGGCGACGGCGGCTGACCTCCCTCGGGCAGCGCATCCACCAGGGTAGAGCGCCGCCCCCGGGAGGATCCTGTGAGGTAGGGCTCACCTGGATACCGCCGCCGGAAGGCGGGTGCGGGGCCGGGGCACGCCGGTTGGAGGGGTAGTCGCGATCTATCGCGTTTGGGTACGCTGGGGCGGTGGACCTAGAGAAGCAGCCCCAGCAGCCCCACGCGCCGGCCGCCCGGCCGCCCGCCGAAGCCCTGGACGGCGATGGCATCCGCGCCTCCGACGCCGACCGCGACCGGATCGCGGACATCCTGCGGGAGGCGATGGCCGAGGGGCGTCTGACGGCGGACGAGCACGCGGAGCGGATCGACCTGGTCTACCGGGCCAAGACCGTCGGCGAACTCCAGCCGATGGTCCGGGACCTGCCCGCCGCCTCCGGTTCCACGGCCCGCCCGGAGTCCCAGCCGTACGCCTACGGCCCCGAGGCCCCCGACGGCCCCGCGGAGAATCTCGTCGCGGTCTTCAGCAGCGCCAACCGCAAGGGCCGTTGGCGGGTCGGCGGCCGGACGAACGCCTTCGCGCTCTTCGGCAGTGTGGAGATCGATCTGACCGAAGCGCTTTTCGGCCAACGCCTCACCGTCATCAACGCGACGTCCATCTTCGGCAGCGTCGACGTCCGGGTGCCGGAGAACATTTCCCTGCGCGGCAGCGGTACGGGCGTCTTCGGCAGCTTCGAAGTGCGGACGCTCGAATCGCCGGATCCGGAAGCACCGGTCGTCGTGGTCAACGGCTATTCCGTGTTCGGAAGCGTGGAAGCCAGGCCGAAGCGGGGCAAGTTCGTCGCGGACCTCCAGCAGCGGCTGCGCAAACACCTCGGCTACTGAATACGGCGGGGCGCACGACATACGGCGGGGCGCGCGACCTCCGGTAATCGGCCATAAAGCCCCAGGGGCGCATTACGGTGCGCCGCGCGCTGGTGCCACTCAGTGCATAGGCGTACGCACAGCGGGTAGGGAGTGCTGCATCGACTCTCGCTCGCGAAGCCGTAGCCGTCGTCAGGAGTAGACCGTGCTGCAACCGCCGCATCAGCCTCTGCAGGTCGCCGCCGTTCCGGCCCAGCGGACCCCCGCCCGGGAGGACGACGCGGGCCCCTGGCATTCCGATGCGGCCTGCCGCCGCGACGAGGCCGGCCTCTTCTTCGCCCCGTCGAAGGAACCGACCGCTGCCCGGCTGGCCCGCGAGGAGGCCGCCAAGCGGGTCTGCGCCCGGTGTCCGGTCATGGTCGAGTGCCAGGAGCACGCGCTGATGCAGCCCGAGCCGTACGGGGTGTGGGGCGGGCTCACCGCCGCGGAGCGCCGGGTGGCGCTGGCCCGGCGGCGACGGCGGGACATCGAGCTCACGGCCGCCGCGACGGCGTCGGAGCACATAGCGGCGGCGGGCTGAACGAGCCCCCGCCCGCGGAACGCGCGCACGTATGAGGGAGGGGTGCGGGGAGCGGACCATCGCTCCCCGCACCCCTCCCCGTTCCGGCAGCCGTGGTGGTCGCCGACTACTTCGCGCGGTCGAAGTCGATGGCGCTGTAGGCGCGCAGCTTCGACAGCCGGTGGGTCGAGGAGATCGTCCGGATCGTGCCGGACTTGGAGCGCATCACGATCGACTCGGTGGTCGCCGTCTCGGCGCGGTACCGCACACCGCGCATCAGCTCACCGTCGGTGATCCCCGTCGCCACGAAGAACACGTTGTCGCCGCTGACCAGGTCGTCGGTCGACAGCACCCGGTCCAGATCGTGGCCCGCGTCCAACGCCCGCTGCCGCTCCGCCTCGTCCTTGGGCCAGAGCTTGCCCTGGATGACACCGCCGAGGCACTTTATGGCGCACGCCGAGATGATGCCCTCGGGCGTCCCGCCGATGCCCATCAGCAGGTCGACGCCGGTGCCCTCGCGGGCCGCCATGATCGAGCCCGCGACGTCGCCGTCGGAGATGAACTTGATCCGCGCGCCCGTCTCCCGGATCTCCTTGACGATGCCCTCGTGCCGGGGCCGGTCGAGGATGACGACCGTGACGTCCTCGGGCGTGGAGTTCTTCGCCCGGGCCACACGCCGGATGTTGACCGACACGGGCGCGTTGATGTCGACGAAGTCCGCCGCCTCGGGCCCCGTCACCAACTTGTCCATGTAGAAGACCGCGGACGGGTCGAACATCGCGCCCCGGTCGGCCGCCGCCAGCACGGCGATGGCGTTCGGCATGCCCTTGGCGTTGAGCGTGGTGCCGTCGATCGGGTCGACCGCGATGTCGACCTCGGCGCCGGTGCCGTCGCCGACCCGTTCGCCGTTGAACAGCATGGGGGCTTCGTCCTTCTCGCCCTCGCCGATGACGACGACGCCGTTCATCGAGACGGTCGAGACGAGGGTCCGCATGGCCTTCACGGCGGCGCCGTCGGCGCCGATCTTGTCGCCGCGGCCCACCCAGCGCCCGGCAGCCATGGCGGCGGCCTCGGTGACCCGGACCAACTCCAGGGCCAGGTTGCGGTCGGGGGCCTCCGGGGAGACCTCCAGATGGGACGGCAGATGATGCTCGGACATCGGAGCGCACCTTTCTGTACGGCGACGACCGGATATGAGGGTGCTGTGACTCTAGCGGTAGGTCGATAAAATGAGCAGGCCGGGTCACGCATGAGCGCCTCCGGCGGCGCGACCGTGAGCGGCACCCTGCGGCCGGGCGTGTCAGGCCGCGTGCCACCATGGATCCCGTGGCAAGCAAGCGAGGCAAGCAGACAGTCCGGGACATGCTCCTGTCGACCTTGGTGATCGCCGCCTGCGCGGGCGTCATCTACCTGTTCATCCCGAAGGACGAGCACGCCGATCCCCTCAAGGCCGTCGACTTCACCGTGGAACTGGCGACCGTGCGGACCGCCGCCCCTTACCCGGTGGCCGCGCCCGAGGGGCTGCCGAAGGAGTGGAAGGCGACCTCCGTCCGGTACGACGACGTCGCGGGCGACGCGTGGCACCTGGGCTTCCTCGACGCGGACCGCAGGTACGTCGCGGTCGAGCAGTCCACCGTCGCCGCGGGTACGTACGTCCCCGAGGTCAGCCGTAAGGCCAAGGACACCGGGCGCACCGAGACGGTGGCCGGCCGGGAGTGGCAGTACTGGGAGGGCGCGAAGTACAACGCCCTCGTCCTGCCCGGCAAGGGGCACACCACGGTGGTGACCGGCTCGGCCCCGAAGGAGAGCCTGGTCGAGATGGCCGCCGCACTGAAGACGACGCCGCCCGCCGCGCCGGCTTCCTGAGGCGCGGCCCGCGCCGAACCGCGTACGCGAAGGGGCCCCGGAACACCAGTGCACCTGGTGTTCCGGGGCCCCTTCGCGTACGGGCGGCCGGGCTCGGGTGAAGCCTTGGGCTCAGACGGTCGTGACGACCTCGTCGAAGGAGAGGCGCGGGCTGCGCGGGAACCAGGCGTCCTCGCCCGGCTTGCCGATGTTGACGACCATCAGGGGGGCGTGGTCGTCGTCCAGGAACTCCTTCTGGATGCCCGCGGCGTCGTAGCCGGTCATCGGGCCGGCGGCCAGGCCGGCGGCGCGGACGCCGATGATGAAGTAGGCGGCCTGGAGCGCGGCGTTGAGGCCGGCGGCCGACTCGCGGACCGGGCGCTCCGAGAAGAACATGTCCTTGGCCTGCGGGAAGTGCGGGAGCAGCGCCGGGAGCTCCTCGTGGAACTCGTTGTCGGCGGCCAGGATCGCGACCAGCGGGGCCGTGGAGGTCTTCGGCTGGTTGCCCTCGGCCATGTGCCGGACCAGGCGCTCGCGGCCCTCGGCGGAGCGGACCAGGACGACGCGCAGCGGCGACTGGTTGAAGGCGGTCGGCCCGAACTTGACCAGGTCGTAGATCGCCTGGACCTGCTCGTCGGTCACCGGCTCGTCGGTGAAGGTGTTGGCGGTACGGGCCTCACGGAAGAGGAGGTCCTGGGCGGCGGGGTCGAGAACGAGGGACATCGGGTGCAAACCTTCCGAACGTACGCGGTGGGGAGAAGGCTCGACCGTACGCCAGAGATAGGTTAACTTTCAACTAAACCCGAGCGGGAGTGATCCATTGCACAGTACATCTGTCTTGCGCGACGGCCTCCGGCCCGAGCGCGGAGGCCCCCGCACCGCCCCGGGCCGCAGCCCCCGCGCCACCGCGGACCATCACCGCGTGACCGCTAAGCACGCGATCGCTAAGCACGCGATCGCTAAGCACGCGATCGCTAAGCACGCGATCGCTGGGCACGCGATCGCTGGGCACGCGATCGCTGGGCGCGCGGGCGCTCGCTCGCTCAGCCCTGGTCGTCGTCCTGCTGCGGGCGGGCCAGGGCCGCGTCCAGCCGGGCGCGGGCGCCCTCCAGCCAGTGCCGGCAGACCTTCGCCAGCTCCTCGCCCCGCTCCCACAGGGCCAGCGACTCCTCCAGCGTCGTGCCGCCCGCCTCCAGCCGGCGTACGACCTCGATCAGCTCGTCCCGCGCCTGCTCGTAGCCGAGCGTGCCCGTGGCGGCAGCCGCCGTCGTCCCGTCGTCGTCCGTCATGTGATCCACCCTAAGCGTGAGCTGTTACGACAATGGGGGCGCTGCGGCCCCTGCGATACGGCCGTCCGGCCGCCCTGCTCTCCGGCCCCGCCGGGCGCGGCTCCCGGGCCGTCCCGCTCCCCGTTCTCTCGCGGGTGCGGCCACCTGGCCTTCCGGTTCCCTCGCGGGTGCGGCCATCCGGCCTTCCACTCCCCTCCGGCCTCACCGCTCCACTTCCCCCCGGCCTCACCCGTCCACCCGCACCGTGAACTCGCCCTCCGACACCCGCGCCCGCAGCGGCTCGCCGGGCGCCCCGGCCTCCTCGGGGGAGCGGACCACGTGCCCGTCGGGCCTCTGGAGCACCGCGTAGCCCCGCTCCAGGGTCGCGGCCGGCGACAGCGAGACGACCCGGGCGAGCGTGTGCGACAGCTCCGAATCGGCCCGGTCCAGCAGATGACCCAGCACCCGGCGACTGCGCCCCAGGAGCGCGTCCACCTCGGCCTCGCGCTCGTCCACCAGGCGGTGGGGCCGCTCCATCGCGGGGCGGCCCAGCGCGTGCGCGAGCCCCCGCTCCTCGCGGTCCAGCAGCCCCCGTACGGTGCGCAGCGCCCGGTCCCGCAACTGCTGCACCCGCTCCATCTCCTCTCCCACGTCGGGGACGACCTTCTTGGCCGCGTCCGTGGGCGTGGACGCGCGCAGATCGGCGACCAGGTCCAGCAGCGGCGAGTCGGGCTCGTGGCCGATCGCCGAGACCACCGGCGTACGGCAGGCGGCCACGGTCCGGATCAGCTGCTCGTCGGAGAACGGCAGCAGATCCTCGACGCTGCCGCCGCCCCGCGCCACCACGATCACGTCGACGTCCGCCAGCGCGTCCAGCTCCTCGACCGCCTGCACCACCTGGGCGACCGCGTTCACCCCCTGCACGGCGGTGTTGCGGACCTCGAAGCGCACGGCGGGCCAGCGGCGGCGGGCGTTCTCCAGGACGTCGCGCTCGGCGGCGGAAGCCCGCCCGCAGACCAGCCCGACGAGCTGCGGCAGGAACGGCAGCGGCTTCTTGCGGTCCAGGGCGAAGAGCCCCTCGGCGGCGAGCGACTTCTTCAGCTGCTCCAGCCGCACGAGCAGCTCACCGATGCCGACCGGCCGTATGTCCGTCGCCCGCAGCGACAGCTGCCCCCGGGGCGCGTACCACTCGGGCTTGGCCAGCACGACGACGCGCGCGCCCTCCGTCACGACATCGGCGATCCGGTCGAAGACCTGCCGGAAACAGGTCACGCTCACCGAGATGTCGTGGGACGGATCGCGCAGCGTCAGGAAGACGACCCCGGCGCCCGGCCGCCGCGACAGCTGGGTGATCTGCCCCTCCACCCAGATGGCGCCGAGCCGGTCGATCCAGCCGCCGATGAGCCGGGACACCTCACCGACGGGCAGCGGCGCTTCCGCGGACGTGTTGAGAGCCATACGGGCGAGCGTATCGGCAGCCACCGACAGGCCCCCCGCCCCGCGCGGGGCCTGCGTAGCCCGCACACCGCCGAAGCCGTACGGGGAGCGGAGCCGTACGGGGCACGAAGCCGTACGTAGCGCGGAGCCGTCCGGACGCGAAGCCGTGCGGGGACTTGAAGCCGTACGGGACGCGGAGTCGTACGGGACACGAAGTCCTACGTGCCACGAAGCCGTACCGAACGCGAGTCCTGGCAGCCCTACGGGACCGGGGCCCCCTTCCCCGCGCCGCCGCCCGGGTCCTCCATACCGCCCCGCCGGCCCGTCCCCTGCACCGCCAGCACCACGAGCCCCACCCCGAGCCAGCAGACGCCCACCACCTGGGAGGAGGCCGTCGCCTCCACGATGACCGCGACCAGCACCCCCGCGCCGACCACCGGGATCAGGACGTGCCGCCACCACACCGGTGGGCCCTCCATCCGGCGTACGGCGAACCAGCCGACCACCGACGCGTGCAGCAGGATGAACGCCGTCAGCGCGCCGATGTCCACGACGGAGACCAGATGGTCCAGGCCGTCGTCGCGTCGGGCCGCCCACACGGCGGCCACCAGCGTCACGATCGCCGCGCACAGGATCGCCACCCTCGGCACGCCCGACGACGGGTCGACCTTCGCGAGGAAGTGCGGCAGGCGCCGCTCCCGGGCCATCGCGAAGACCAGCCGCCCGGCCGCGGCCTGCCCCGCCAGCGCGGCGAACGCGGCGCCGATCGCCTTGCTGACCGCCACCAGGTCATGCAGCCACGTCCCCACCGAGGCGTCCACCGCGTCGTAGAACGCCGACCCCTGCGCCGCCGGGTCCGCCGCCAGCTCCGCCGAGCTCACCGGCTCCAGCAGCGCCGCCAGATACGACTGCGCCACGAACAGGACGCCGGCCAGCACCAGACAGAACAACACCGCCCGCGCCACCTTCTGCGAGCCGCCCGTCACCTCCTCGGCGAACGAGGCGATGGCGTCGAAGCCCAGATAGGAGAGCACGGCGATCGACACCGCCCCCAGCACCGCCGTCATGGAGAACCCGGAGTCCCCCGTCAGCGGCGTCAGCCAGCCGCGCTGCGCCCCGTCCCGTACGAGGACGACCACGGCCGAGACCACGAAGACCAGCAGCACCACGATCTCCATGGCCAGCACCGCGAAGCCGACCCGGGCGGCCGCCCGCACGCCCCACAGGTTGAGCAGGGTGGTCACGAGCACGGCGATCGCGGTCCACACCCACCGCGAGACCTCCGGGACCAGCGCGTTCATCGCGATCCCGGAGAAGAGGTAGGCGACGGCCGGGATCAGCAGGTAGTCGAGCATGGCCATCCACCCGGCGATGAACCCCGGCCCTTCCCCGAGCCCCTTGCGGGCATACGTGAAGACCGAACCGGCGAAAGGAGCGACCCGCACCATCTGGGCGTAACTGAAGGCGGTGAACCCCATGACCACCGTGGCCGCCACATAGACGAGCGCGACCGCGCCGCCGGACTTGGCGTCCAGGGTGCCGAACACCCCGACGGGGGCCATCGGGGCGATGAAGAGGAGCCCGTAGACGACGAGATCCCGGAATCCCAACGTCCGCCGGAGCCTGCCCGGTTCCGTGCTGCTGCCCGTACCGCCGCCGCCCGAACCGCTCCCCGTCCCACTGCCCGTCCCGCTGACCGAACCGCTCTCCGGCACCGACGCCATCGCCCCTCCATCACCATGAGCCATTTATCACGAACGCACCGTGACCAGTCTCCCGATCCGGCCGTCCTCGCGCCTGTTCGCCACGGCCTTACGATGGGACGCATGACTGCAACTCCTGCCCGCCGTGTCCTGCTCGCCGCACCCCGTGGCTACTGCGCGGGCGTGGACCGTGCCGTGATCGCCGTGGAGAAGGCCCTGGAGCAGTACGGGGCCCCGATCTACGTCCGCCACGAAATCGTGCACAACAAGTACGTCGTGCAGACCCTGGAGAAGAAGGGCGCGATCTTCGTGGACGTCACCGCGGAGGTGCCCGAGGGCTCCATCGTGATGTTCTCCGCGCACGGAGTCGCGCCCACCGTCCACGCGGAGGCCGCCGAGCGCAAGCTCGCCACCATCGACGCGACCTGCCCGCTGGTCACCAAGGTCCACAAGGAAGCCGTCCGGTACGCCAAGGAGGACTACGACATCCTCCTGATCGGCCACGAGGGGCACGAGGAGGTCATCGGCACCTCCGGCGAAGCGCCCGACCACATCACGCTGGTCGACGGCCCCGAGGATGTCGCGAACGTCGAGGTCCGCGACGAGTCGAAGGTCGTCTGGCTCTCCCAGACCACTCTCTCCGTCGACGAGACGATGGAGACGGTCGACGCCATCAAGGCGAAGTTCCCCAACCTCCTCTCGCCGCCCAGCGACGACATCTGCTACGCCACGCAGAACCGCCAGATCGCGGTGAAGAAGCTCGCCGAGGACGCCGAACTGGTCATCGTGGTCGGCTCCAAGAACTCCTCGAACTCCATTCGCATGGTCGAGGTCGCCCTGGACGCCGGAGCCCCCGCCGCCCACCTGGTCGACTTCGCCGACGAGATCGACGAGGCCTGGCTGGAAGGCGTGACCACGGTCGGTCTGACGTCCGGCGCCTCCGTCCCCGACGTCCTCGTCGACGGCGTCCTGGAATGGCTCGGAGAGCGCGGTTACGCGGACGTGGAGACGGTGAAGACGGCCGACGAGTCGATCACGTTCTCCCTCCCCAAGGAGCTGCGCCGCGACCTGCGCGCCGAGGCCGCCGCCCTTTCCGCCGAGTAGCCGGGCAAGGGGCCCGGCCTGCCCGTACCGTGGGTTCCATGGAGATCTTCGGCGTGGACATCGGCGGATCCGGGATCAAGGGCGCTCCCGTGGACCTGGATCGCGGAGACCTGGCGCGGGAGCGCCACAAAGTGCTGACACCGCACCCGGCCACGCCCCAAGGCGTGGCCGACGGCGTTGCCGAGGTCGTAGGTCACTTCGACTGGACGGGCCCCGTCGGCATCACCTTCCCCGGGGTCGTCACGGACGGCATCACACGTACCGCGGCCAATGTCGACAAGGGATGGATCGACACGGACGCGCGCACGCTGCTGGGCGAGCGGATCGGTCAGCCCGTCACCATCCTGAACGACGCGGACGCGGCCGGAGTCGCCGAGATGACCTTCGGCGCGGGCAAGGGCCGCGCGGGCACGGTCATCCTGTTGACCTTCGGCACAGGCATCGGGAGCGCGGTCTTCAGCGACGGCGTGCTCGTCCCCAACACCGAGTTGGGCCACCTGGAGCTGCACGGCCACGAGGCGGAGAAGCACGCCTCCACGAAGGCCAAGGAGGACGAGGACCTGAGCTGGCAGCACTGGGCGCACCGGGTCCAGAAGTACCTCCTGCACGTGGAGATGCTGTTCTCGCCCGAGCTGTTCATCATCGGCGGCGGCGTGAGCCGCAAGGCGGAGAAGTTCCTGCCGCTGATCGAGAAGGTCCGGGCCGAGATGGTCCCGGCCCAGCTCCAGAACAACGCGGGCATCGTGGGAGCGGCGATGGCGGCGGCGGGCCAGGGGCACAGCAAGCGCTGAACGGACCGGAAGGCACCACGGGCGTCGGCGGCGAAGACGGGCCGGGAGCCGCTCAGGGCCGCTGAGGACGACGGGCCACCGCGCCCGCCGCCGGGGCCCCGGCCTGTACGGGCTTCGCCGCCGCGGCCCCGGCGGCGGCCGCCCGGGCGCCCGCTCGGGTGCGGTGCCGCGCCCCTGTGCCAGTACGTACCGTCGCCGGGCCCGCATCTGGCGCACCTTGCGTACGGAGGCGATGACCCCCGCGACCAGCGTCCCGCCGTACAGCCAGCCGGCGTGCACGGCGAGGGCGGTGACGAGGCCCATGGTCTGCCCGCCGAACCCTTCGGACCCCCCGGAGATCGGAAACACTCCGACGGCGAAGGCGATGGGCACACTGATCGGCGCGGTGACCAGGTCGGCGGGCCGGACCCAGAGGGCGGTCAGAGCGCTGACGGGCAGGAAGAGCAGCCCGTAGACGAGCTCCGAACTGTCGAACAGCAGCCGGTCGACGCAGGCGAGCACGAACATGGTGAGGGCGGCGAACAGCCCCGCCCCGATCCCGGTGAGCCGGGGGTTGGGGAACCGCCGCAACGCGAGAACCACGGGCGGCACGCTGCGCACCCGTACCCGGTACACGGCGGAACTCTCGCCGCCCGCCCGGCCCGGCGCGGGCGGGGCGGGCGCGGCCTGCGGGGGCTGCCTGCGCTGGGGGGGACGTGTCCTGTGCTGCTCCACCTGCACAACGTAGGTCGCGGGGGGCGGGGAATCAGGCGTTGGACACGCGCTTTGGCCGACCTTGGCGTTGCGTTCGATGTCACACGGCCGAAAGGCGCACCATTCGGCCGGAGAAAGAGGCGGGGCCATCGCACGGTCCGAACGTCGGGAGGACCCGGGAGGGCCACCGGGCAGCGGCACGGTCCCCACCGGTGGGAGTCGGCGGGAGCCAGTGGCGGGGACCCGTGAAACCGCACTGTCCGGGCCCGCGGGGCAGGCCCGTAAACTGGAGAATCGGTCCACTCCGGGACCCGGCCGAACAGCCGAGCCGGACCCGGACGCCCCTGACCCCCTCCTCACTCCAGGAAGTCGCCAAAGTGTCGCTCACGATCGGAATCGTCGGTCTGCCGAATGTCGGCAAGTCGACCCTGTTCAACGCCCTGACCAAGAACGACGTGCTGGCGGCCAACTACCCGTTCGCCACGATCGAGCCGAACGTCGGCGTGGTCGGCGTCCCGGACCCGCGCCTGAACAAGCTCGCGGAGATCTTCAGCTCCCAGCGGCTCCTCCCGGCGACGGTCGACTTCGTCGACATCGCCGGCATCGTCCGGGGCGCTTCGGAGGGCGAGGGCCTGGGCAACAAGTTCCTCGCGAACATCCGCGAGTCCGACGCGATCTGCCAGGTCATCCGGGCCTTCAAGGACGAGAACGTCGTCCACGTCGACGGCAAGGTCTCGCCGAAGGACGACATCGAGACGATCAACACCGAGCTGATCCTCGCCGACCTCCAGTCCGTCGAGAAGGCCGTCCCGCGCCTGACGAAGGAATCCCGCCTTCAGAAGGAGAAGGTCGCGGTCCTCGCCGCGGTCGAGGAGGCCCAGAAGATCCTGGAGTCCGGCCAGACGCTGTTCGCCGCGGGCGTCACGGCGGCCACCGAGAAGGGCCGGCTCCTCCACGAGCTGCACCTGCTCACCGTCAAGCCGTTCCTGTACGTCTTCAACGTCGACGAGGACGAACTGGTCGACGAGGACTTCAAGAACGAGCAGCGCGCCCTGGTCGCCCCCGCCGAGGCGATCTTCCTGAACGCCAAGATCGAGTCCGAGCTGATCGAGCTCGACGACGACGAGGCGCTCGAACTGCTCCAGTCCATGGGCCAGGAAGAGCCCGGCCTCGCCACCCTCGGCCGCGTCGGCTTCGAGACCCTGGGCCTCCAGACCTACCTCACGGCAGGCCCGAAGGAAGCCCGCGCCTGGACGATCAAGAAGGGCGCCACGGCCCCGGAGGCGGCCGGCGTGATCCACACCGACTTCCAGAAGGGCTTCATCAAGGCGGAGATCGTCTCCTTCGCCGACCTGGTGGAGACCGGCTCGGTCGCCGAGGCCCGCGCCAAGGGCAAGGCCCGCATGGAGGGCAAGGACTACGTCATGCAGGACGGGGACGTGGTGGAGTTCCGCTTCAACGTGTAGCCGTGTGCTTGCTGCGTGTTAGGCGTTGAGTCAAACGTGCACATCAGAAGGGGTCGGGCTCTGTCGAGCCCGACCCCTTCGTCGTCCCCGCGCTTGGATGGGTGCTGGATAATCTGACGTGTGGGCAGCGGTGGTCAGGTGTCGTAAACGGTGGACCGGTGCCCCACATGAACGACCCAGACCACCAGTTCCCCGTTGTCGATGGTGTAGACGACGCGGTAGTCGCCTACACGTAGACGCCGGCGATCTGGCTGGGACACGAGTGCGGTGGTGTTGTAGCCGAGCGGATCGCTTTCCAGTTCGGTCAGCTTGGCCAAGATGCGCAGTGCCATCTCGCGCGGGATCTTCCGAAGCTCGGCCTGTGCTTCGGGGCGGAAGACGGTTCGGTACTCACTCACTGCGCGCCAGCGTCTCCCTCATGATGTCCTCGATCGGGATGCCGGGTGCGGGATTGGCCATGCGCTCGTCGATGATCTGATTGATCTCGCGCTCTTCCCATTCCTGGTACTTGCGCAAGACCTCGATGGAGACGACGGCGGCAACTTCCTTGCCGCGGCGTGTGATCACGGTGGGCACGTCATCGCGGTCGGCGCGCTCCACGACCTCCGCCAGATGTGCGCGCACGTCGCGGATGGTCTCTATGGGCAGTGGCTGCGTCATGCGCTCAAGTGTACCTAGTGTCCCGTGTGTACACAACGGGAGGGGGGCGGGTGGCATCCTTCGTTTCAGCTCCCCGTGCTTGATGTGCTGGGTGAACTCGCACCGTGCTGGACCGGTGCTGGACCTAGGCGTCGAAACCTGCGTCTCCACAGGCCGCAGCCCTGTACTACATGTTCCGCTTCGGTGTGTAGCCCTGTGCATACTCCGCGTTAGAGATTAAGTCGGATGTGCACGTCAGAAGGGGTCGAACCTCTGCCGAGTTTGACCCCTTCGTCGTCACCGCGCTGGATGGGTGGCGCATATTCCGACGTATGGGCAGCGGTTAATCGGGTGTCGTAAACGATGGGCCGGTGTCCCACGTGAACGCCCTAGATCGCCAGTTGCTCAAGAGACGGTCGTGGCGAGGGCCGCCGTGGAGGCGATCTGTTGGGCGAAAGTCGCCACCGCCGTCCTGTCCAGATGGGGGAGGACCTTGATGAGGTGCTCCTCCCAGTCCGGGCGGAAGTGGTACATGAGTAGGTGTCGCCCGCGGGGAGTGGTCGGACGGAAAGAAAACAGCGAGTCCACATCGGGTGCGGGGAAGACCGCAGGGGCCAGGAAGGCATCCCGCTCGTCGGCGCCCGCAGGGAACCGGCCCTGGGCAAGCAGTAGGGCCGGGTCCACCAAGCGTCTGGCCTCCTCGCACCAGAGCGTGATGTGTCCGCGGACCTCGCCGGTGGGTGTGAGCGCCGGTTCTCCCGCCTGATCCGGGAGATCGAGGGACACGCCGTCGAGAGTCACCTGGAGCGTGGTGGGGATCATGCGGCACGTCAGGCCCAGGGTGCGCGCCGCGGCGGTGACCGCCAGGGCGACGAAGGCGGGTGAGGGTGCCGTTCGCTCAGCGAGGTGGTAGTAGGTGGCTCCCAGCAGGGCGTACAGCGAACGCGCGTCCTGCGGTACCTTCCGGACGCAGGCCAGGACGTTCTCCCAGGGGAACGCGGAGATCGGGTGCGTCCCTTCGCCCCCCGACGGTCCAAGGGCGGAGCGAGGAGGCCCGTCCGTGACCGCCCGTTCCACGAGGTCGTAGTCCTCCTGCCCGTCCCTCGCCAGGAACTCGCGTGCGGTGACCGCGAGCGGCACGTGGCCCTGCCCGGCCGCCTCGAACATCTCCAGGCTCTCGCGCATGAGGGCGTGCGATTGTTCCGGGTCGCCGCCAGGGTGCCCGAGCGTGTGCCGGGTCCAGGCCAGTACTGCGAACCGTTGCCGAACGTGGGCCAGTACGTCCGGTCCTGTTCCGGTGTGTGCTCCGAGTAGGGCCTCGGCCCTTTCGAGCAGGGACTCGGCGGCGTTCAGAATCCAGACGTCGGTGGGCGTCCCTTCTTCGTGCCGCTGGAGGCTGCCGGTCATCACGGCGTGGGCCATGTCCACCATCTGGTCCGCGTGATGACGCATGATCGTCCCGGCTGTGTGTTCCGTGGGCTCTGGGATACCCGAGGTGATGGCCAGGGCCTCCTCCAGGCGTCCAGTGGACGCCTTCACCATGGCGTCCAGGAACAGCAGCTCCGCGTTCGGCTCGTCGTCGGGGCCGAGGAGCCCCTTGGCCACGTCGACCGTCATCGCCGCGGTGTCCCAGTTCTTGATCCACACGAGTGCCTGCGCCTGTTCCAGCCGGACCTGCAACTCGACCGGTGCGGCCACATCCTCGCGCCTCAGTACCGCTTCCAACCTCAGGGCCGCGCGGGCCACATCGGCGAAGCGGTCCGTCACCACGGCCGCGCGCATGTCGGTGGCGTGGGCCAGAAGCAGGTGCTCCACCCCGTCGGAGCTGAGGGTGTCCAAACCTTCAAACAGGGACCAGGCGGTATGTGCGGCCTCCGCCGCCTCGTCGAACCTCTGCTGGTTCTGCAGGCACTGGGCCAGGGTGGTGGTCGTCGCCGCCCTCCGGTACACAGCGTCGTCCGTCACGGCGTCGTCGAATGCGTCCACGACAGCCAACGCCTCGCGCAACAGACTCTCACTGCGCGCCAGGTCACCGTGCACATTGGCGATAGCCCCGGCGGTGTTGGCCAGCAACGCGACGGTGTTGCCGTCCACGCGGGCGCCCTCGCGCACATGGTGTGCCACATGCACCGCGTGTTCGACCAGCGTCGCAGCCTCGGCCCACCGGTTCTGCCTTTGACAGGCGACCAGCCGTGTCACCAGCTCGTACTGGAAACGTCCGTACATCGACTCGACGGCCTCGCCGTCCATCAGGGCCCGGACGACCGCCTGCACGATCCGGTGGATCGCCAGCATGCCGTCCTGGGGGGCGACCAGGGAGAATCTGCGCAGCTCCGCCACGGCACCATAGACGGCGGTGCCGATCGGCATGTCGAGTGCCGCGAGGTGCAGCGGGATGAAGTCCGGGGCGAGCAGGGCGCAGCGGGCGAGCAGTTCAGCGGCAAGCTGTTGTTCGGACCCTTCGGGCGAGTGCAACGCGTGGGACAGTACCCGTCCCACGCTAAGGGTCACCGCCGCCGTCAGCGTTACTCCCGCGAGGTAGTCAAAGGGGACGAAGCCGGGGTTGTCGAGCAGACGAGCCCGGCACACCGAGAGCTCCGCCAGGTAGACGTCCACCGGGCATTCGGTCGCGGCGATGTAACCGGTGGCTTGGGCAATTCCGAGTGGGATGCGTTCCACCGCGTCGACCAGCGCGGACACTTCGGGCTCGGACACCCGGGGCAGTCGTTCCGCTGCCCAGCGGGTGGCCTCCCCCGTGTCCATCTGCCCCACGACCAGCCCGCCTTCCGCAGTGGCCCAGGCCGAGTCACGGGTGGTGATCAGCACGTGGGCACCCTCGGCGGGCAGAAGTCCCCGGAGCTGCTCGCGGTTCGCGACGTTGTCGTAGATCAGCAGGAGCCTGTTGCCCAGGTGCCCGAGCCGACGGCCGACACGCTCGATGATCTCCGCCTCGGTGGCGGGCTCGGCCTCCTGCTGTTCCTCGGCCACCAACTGCCGGTACGCGGCAATCACGTCCTCCCGGGTGTCGGACGGGATCCACCAGGCGAATTCGTACGCCTCCCGGTTCCGATGGGCATACAGGCGGGCGACGCTCGACTTGCCGATGCCGCCGAGCCCGGACACCATGACCCGTGCCGTCCCGGTACCGGACTCCTCGTCGAACATCTTTTTCAGCGCGTCCAGTTCCTCGGTCCGCCCGCGCAGACCGGTGGCTGAGGGGATTCCTCGGAACAGGGCGCGGCGAGGCCCCGGGGAAACGTCTGCCCCATGTCCGGACGTGGTGCGGCGCCCGTGCAGGAGCCCCGGGAGCTCGTCCAGCCGGATCGTACGCCGGTCGATCCGCCGTTCCCCGGACCACTGAAACATCTTCACGAACAGCGCGTCGACGGTGGCGTCGATCTCGGCCGACGCCATAGCGGTGGGGGAGAGCCGCAGCAGTTCGAGTCTGGCTTCATCGAGGATCTGTTCCCACGGGCCGGTACGGGTGTTGATCTCCAGCCTGCGCATCAGTGCGTGATCCTTGGCCGTGAGTTCGATCGAGGTTCCCAGACCTGCACACCCGGCCAGCCACTGCTCGGGATCGGGAAGGGCGCGGGCGCGATCCGCCGCGTCCCGCACGGCCTGCCCCGACGCCTGAACCGGTCCGTCGGAGAGGAACCGCAGCACCGCCGTACCGTCGGGGTCGGCCTCGCCCCAGCGGCGGGCGAGCCGCACCAGCTGCGGTCCCGACCAGGTGCGCGGTTCCACCCGGGTCTTCGCCTGGGCGAGCAGCAGCGGCTTTCCCCGCGCGTCCCTCACCTCGAAGTCGATAGCCTCGTCGGCGCCCTCCACCCGGAAGGTCTCCCCCTCCGGATACTGGTCTGGGGTGCGGATCAGCTGGAGGATGGCGCACGCAGTCTGGAACCCCATGCCCCGTGCTGTGTCGACTCCACCCATGTGGTGCGCCCCCCTTGGCCTCGGCTCGCCTTCTAGGATGCAGGGCACCACTGACAGTCCCCTGTCGCCAGCCATTAAATGCGTTCTATAGGTGATGACTGCTGTACGAGACTTCAGAGTCACAACAGCACCGGGAGTCACGAGATCGTCCCGCGTCTTCCAGAGGGACACCTGGGCGTGGCCGGCGAGGTCGTCAATGATCTCGGTGAAGTGGGCTGAGGGCCAGCCAGGGGCGTCCTGGAGTGGTCTCGGCGCCAGAAGGCGGGCAGCCACCAGCACAGCACCGAGCGGTCGTCGGGCCACGGGGCGCGGTCCTCGGCCGCCCAGTCCTCGAAGGAGTCCCGTGTCAGGTCGATGGGGTGCCAGGCGGGGTCGAGCGGCTCGTCCTCGGCCGGCGGGCGGACGTACCGGCGGCCGTGCTCGTCGCAGGCGCCGAAGTCCTGGTAGTTCCGCTGGGCCTCGATCAGGGAGACCTTGTTCGCGCCGCCGGCCATGGTCGGCCAGCGGAACTGGACCCGTCGTCCTCCCAGAAGCAGACGGGGCAGATCTCGTACGAGCCGGGCATCGCGTCCAGCTCGCGGTGTCCGCAGCACGGGCAGGGGTGGGAGTCGCTCACCTGCGCAGTCTCCTTGCAGGCCCCGCCCGTGTGCCATGGATTTCTCTGCCTCGGCACCCCCGGCCAGTCCGCAGCCAGTCCGCAGGACACCCGTAAGCGGCCGTCGGGAGCCAACGCATGTCAACGAGGAACCCCAGGTCAGGGCCCCGCACGGGGCTCCGTCGCAGGTCAGGATCGAGGCTCAGACATTCCGCTTCAACGTCTGACTGGCAGTCAAGAAATGTGCCCGGCCCGCCTGTTGGTGGGTCGGGCGCAGGTGTACGTCCGCGTGGAGTCCTTGTGCCGCGAAGCGCTGAGGTGTTGGGGACGGGTCTGGTTGGTGCGACTGCGGTCGGCGTTCAGACTTTGACGACCTCTACGGCGGGGCCGCACAGGAGCGTCAGGTCCTCGGGATCGGAGGTCAGGACGGTGACCGGCTGGGGTGCGGTGCGGGCGATGACGGCGAAGGCGGCGTCGATGGCGTACTTGTGGCCGTGGAGGCGGTGGCTGCGCAGGAGGGCTGCGGCCTGATCGGTGCTCTCCTTGGTGACGTCGTGAACGTCGACGCGGGAGAGGACCCACTTGATCCGGGCGGGGTGAATGCGCTCGTAGTCGGCCTCGAGGGTGGTCATGGCGCTTGTGGCCACGCGGATGCCTTCCTCCGATGCCGCTTGGATCAGGGCCATGACGGTGCGGTCCTTGCGGTAGAGCTTGGAGAGGCCTTCGCTGTCGAGCAGTAGGGTGCCGGGCATCAGGCTGCGGCCCCGCCGGCCTGCCGGTGGTCATGGCGCAGCAGCGCGCGGGCGGCTTCGACCTCCTCGCGGGTGAGCTCGTCATTGTCGGTCGCGAAATCGGCGACGATCTCCCGGAGCTTGTCCATGGCGACCCGTTGTTCGAGGGCTTCGGCGACGTAGGAGGAGAAACCACCGGGCCCGACGTGGGCGCGTACGGCTTCGGCGAGGTCCTCGGGCAGGCTGATCGAGTACTTCTTGCTACTGCTCATGGTGCCCATGCTACCGGTGGTCGTAAGTCTCTGGGTGTACATGGTCGTGGCCGCGCGGACTGTGCGGACGGGTATCCGTCCGGTCCGCAGAGAGTCCGAAGGACACCCGTAAGCGCCCGTCGCAGGCCAACGCGAGCCAACGGAGAAATGGCTGGTCAGGGCCCTGGATGGGGCTCCTTCGCAGGTCAGGGTCAGACCGCAGGCATTCCGCTTCAACGTGTAGCGGCTGGCGCATCACCATGTCGCTGATCTGGTAAACGTGCAGGTCGGAGAGGTTCCGGCTCTTCGGGGTCGGGCCCTTGAGTTCTTCGCGGGCTGGGATGGTGTTGGGGCGTGGATGGGCCGACGGTGCCAGGTTCGATGAGTCCTCCCGATACCACGAGCCGGGAGTCGTGGGGAGCTCGGTCTGCCGCACCGGGTTCGTTCTTGCTGGTTTCCCATGTCTTGTGTCTTGCGGAGGCCGCTCCGGCACCATCGCGCCGATTCGTTCGCCGAGTCCCGGATCGGGGAGTTCGCGCAGGGGCTCGGTCAGCGGTTGCCGGCCGATCCGAAGGTGAGGCTGCGGCTGCGCCGGGAACTGTTCGATGCCGTTGACGATGGTGAGTTCGATGACGCGTTCGCGGAGATTCGGGCACAGACGGGGCCGCGAAATCCGGACGGCTCGCTCAAGGGCGAAGACGGGGCTTCGGCGGCGTAAGAGGGCGCTACCTCATCGACAAGCCGGCGCCGGACCGCCGGGGTGAACCGGCAGTGCGGGCGCGGTTGGATGCGCTGGACCGCGATGGCCTCCTAGCGGTGTGCGCCCCGACAGGGTATGAGGTTCTGTGCTCGGCACGTGGAAAGCCGGAGGCGCTGCGCCTGCGTACCCTGTGCTCCGTTGTTTCGACTACTTGCCCTGCAACGACGAGGTGTTCGAGCAGGCGCTCGCGACCCAGGCACTGGCGCTGAACGCCGGCTATCACCGGACGCTGTCGCTGGCCGACGTCCTCATCGCGGCGACCGCGGAACGGCACGGGGCCACGGTCCTGCACTACGACGGCGACTTCGACGTGATCGCCTCGGTGAACGGGTTGCAAGCCGAGTGGGTCGTGGAGCCCGGCACCGCCGACTGACCGAGAACGCCGCATGCCGTGTCAGATGAGTCGCCAAGCATGCAGGTCGGGGGTGGGCCTGCCTCCTCGGTGGCGGATCCCTTCGTCCCCTTGTGCCGGATGGGTATGGATTCCCTGACCCGCCCGGCGATGCATATGGTGTAGACCGTGGAGCCGTGACCGACGCGGATGACCCACACGAGCAGTTCGCCGTTGTCCACGGCTATGCCGCGAGCGCCTCCGCCGTGGCGCGGACGAACGCCTCGTGGTTGTCCAGCATGATGTTGTGCCCGCAGTCGGGAATCGGTACCACGCTCACGCCCGCCGCTTCGAGCTGCTCCGCTCCGCGCAGCGGGCCGATGCTTTCGGGCAGCAGGTAGGTGCGCGGGATCCTCAGGTCCGTGAGCAGGGTTCGCAGGGGCGGGACACCGCCGCGTGCGAGATGCACCGCGCTGCGGTGCAGGGCCTCCAGGCCCGCCAGGCGCATCGTGGACCACCAGTGGGCGCCGGCGGCATCGCGGACCTCGCGCCAGCCGCCTGCCAGGAACTCCTCCTCCGTGAAGCGGGCGATGCCCGCGCTTCCCGGGCCCGGGGCGGGGGTGACCGGGTCGAGATTGGCGTCCACCAGGACGAGTCGGGAGACCAGGCGCGGGTGTCGGGTGGCCAGGACGATGGCCACCGAGCCGCCCATGCTGTGCGCGATCAGCTCGGCCCCCGCCACGCCGGCGGCCTCCAGCGCCGCGGCGAGCGCGTCGGCGTGCGCGTCGAGTGTGTAGTCGAAGTCGCCCGGGCGGTCGCTGATCCCGAATCCGAGCATGTCGATCAGCAGAGAGCGGCGCCCCGCGAGCAGGGGGTGGGCCGCGCTTTCCGCGAAGTAGGCGGGCGAGGTGGCGCCGAGCCCGTGGACGTAGACGCGCGAGGGCTCAGCCCCCGGCAGCTCGACCCACCGTATCCGGTCACCGCTAGGTGTCGCACTGGCGCTACGCACAACCTTGAACTCCCGCACTCGAACTCGTTGGAAAAGGCGAGGCTACCCGTCGGTCGCCGCGTCCGTCGTGGATCGTGCGGTGCTTGCGGCCCGGTTCCCGCGCCTCGGCCGGTGAATGCTTCGGTCAGGACCGCAGCCATGGTGCGTTCAACGTACATAAGTCGCTGTGCGTGTTCGGCGGCCGGTCCGGTCGGCCGCCTTGATCAGAGCGTGCCAGGGGCATCCTTTACCAGCTCCTAACCCTTGGTCGGGGAAAGTGCAGGCACCCTGTGGGAATCACGTGTCAACGAATGTGCGACATATGTTTCCGATGAGGAGTAAACGTGCGTCATCCCTCCCCGATAACAGAGGTGGACACGCAGGTCATCGCTCTGAGTGATGAGGCCCGTGCCCTGTACATCGGACTGCTGAGGCAGGCAGGGGCGGAACAGGGGCAATCCGCGGGCCCGGGGGAGGCGTCGGCGAGCGAGGGCGGGGCGACGCAGGAACTCATCTCCCTGGGGCTGGTGGCCCGGTCCGAACTGAGTCCCCAGCGGCTCAGTGTGGTGGATCCCCAGATCGTCGAGGCGCGCATGGGTTCCGCGTTGCGGTCGAAGGCGCTGCTTCTGCTGGAGCAGGCGGCCGATCTTTCGGAATTCCTCGGTCCGCTTATCGCGGTTGCCCAGGAATCCGCCGTTGCGCATTCCGGTGAGCCAATTGTCCATCTTGAGGGGAAGGCGGTGATCAGCGCCTTCATCAGCAGTACCGTGAATCAGTGCGGCGAGGAACTCCTCACCGCACAGCCGGGTGGTGGCCGAGCGAAGGCCACCCTGTCCGCGATACGGGCGGAGACGGCCTCGCTGCTCGACCGGGGAGTATCCGTACGGACGCTGTATCAGCACACGGCCTGGCATGACGGTCCGACCCGGGACTACGTCTCGGATATGACCGAACTCGGGGCGGAGGTGCGGACGTTGGATGAATTCTTCGATCGTCTCGTCATCGCGGACCGACGTATTGCCTTCATCCCCGCGGACGCGGGCAGGGATCGCGCGGTTATCATTCGCGACCCCGCCATCGTCCGGTTCCTGTCGGATGTGTTCGACAGGAATTGGCTGCGGGCCAAGGTGTTCATGGGATCCCGCACCCCGCAGGAGTCCATGGAGATCAGTTCCGCGTTGCGCGAGACCATCATCCGATGCCTCGTCGACGGAGACAGTGACAGCGAGATAGCCAAGCGGATCGGGTTGAGCACCCGCGCGTACGCCTCGCATCTGGCGAAGCTCAAGGAGGAGTTCGGCGTGGAGACGCGCTTTCAGCTCGGATACTCCCTGGCCCTGAGGGGGAGGGGCGATGCATGAGACCCGCCCCGGGCACCTGGCCGGCCACGGAGGATCAGGCGGAGATCCTGTCCTCTGTCGGGGTGGGGGTGAGGACGGGTGTGGGAGTGGGTGTGCGTTCGGTAGCCGTGGTCGCGTACGGCGGCGGTACGGCCGGGACGTCCGCCGGACGAGCGGGGGGCCTGCGTCGGGCCAAGGCCATCGCGTGATAGCCGAGCACGGTCACCACGGTGCCGAGGGCGATGCCACTGACGGAGAAACCGTCGGTCACCTGGATCGACACCCCTCCGATGCCGACGATCAGACCCGCTGAGATGGGGACGAGGTTCGCCGGGACGGCGAAGTCCACGCCCGCCTTGATCCAGATCTTGACGCCGAGCAGTCCGATCATGCCGTAGAGCACGACGGTGATGCCGCCGAGCACTCCACCGGGGGTCGCGGCGATGAGCGCGCCGAACTTGGGGCAGAGGCCGAACAGCAGAGCGGTGGCCGCGGCCATCCAGTAGGCGGCGGTCGAGTACACCCGCGTGGCCGCCATCACCCCGATGTTCTCGGCATAGGTCGTCGTCGGCGCACCTCCCACGGAGGAGGCGACAGCGGTGGCCAGGCCGTCCGCGAAGATCGCTCTGCCCAGGCTCCGGTCCAGGTCGGCACCCGTCATCTCGCCGACCGCTTTGACGTGACCGGTGTTCTCCGCGACGAGCGCTATCACGCCGGGCAGGACGAGCAGGATCGCCGAGGTGGTGAAGGTCGGCGCGTGCAGGGTGGGGAGTCCGAACCAGTCGGCGGACGAGACGCCCGTGAGGTCCACCCGGACATGCTCGGTGACCCTCCCGGTCGGGTCCGCGGCGGTGATCGGACCCGCGACCCGGTCCAGTACCCACGACAGGGCGAAGCCCAGGACGAGGCCGACGAACACGGCCAACCTGCCCCAGAAGCCGCGCAGCAGCACACCGGCCGCGATGACCGCGGTCATGGTCGTCAGCGCCACCCACTGGTCCTGCGGCCAGTAGATGTCGGCCACCACCGGAGCCAGGTTGAGCCCGATGAGCAGGACCACCGCGCCGCTGACCACGGGCGGGAACACGCGGTTGACCGCCGCCGGCCCGGCGAGATGGACCAGCACGCCGACGAGGGCGAGCACCAGGCCGGCGACCAGGATGGCACCGGTGACGGTCGCTGTGCTGCCTCCCGACGCCTTGATGGCCGCGACGGCGCCGACGAACGACGCGCTGGTGCCGAGGTAGCTGGGGATCCTGCCCTGGACGACGAGCAGGAAGATGATTGTGGCGACACCGGACATCAGGATGGCCAGGTTCGGGTCGAGCCCCATGACCACCGGGAAGACGAAGGTCGCGCCGAACATCGCCACCACGTGCTGGGCTCCGAAGCCCAGTGTGCGGGGCCAGGACAGCCGTTCGTCGGGCATGACCGCCGCCCCGGGCCGCGGGGCGCTTCCGTCGCCGTGCAGACGCCAGCCGAGCCCGAGTCTCTCTGTCAGCTTCACCAGTTGTCCCTTGTCGAGGAGGTCGGTACCGATGGGTTTCGCGGTCATCCCAGCGGGTGGCCGCTGACCGTGACCTGGGCCGCCACCTGGGCCAGCCGCCGGTCCACGGTCGGCACGTCGTCGCCCACCACGATCCCGAAGCCGGCCCGGCCCAGGAACTCACGAGGCGGGAGACGGAGCTGTGCGCCCGGTTCGCGGACCTGCCGTACGGTGCGCAGCCACGCGGAGTCGGCGAGCTCGCCCGCCACGCTGATGCCGTCCAGCACCAGGTCCCGCTGGGGGTAGAGGAACTGGATGCCCACCAGTTGGTCGGTGGGCCGCACGGATCGCGGAGCGGAGCCGCAGGCCACGGAGGCGGCGATCTCCCCGGCGGAGAGGCCAGGCGCGGACAACTCCGCGAGGTACGGGATCAGTTCGCCGCCGAGCCGGCCGTTCACCTCGATGACCTTGGGGCCGTCGGCGGTGAGCATCAGCTCGGTGTGGGTCAGGGACCGGTCCACTCCGAGCGCCAGGTTGGCCCGTTCCACCACGTCCCGTACGGCGCGGCGCGTCGCCGGGTCCAGCACCGGGCCCGCGACGTGTCCGACCTCTTCGAAGAAGGGCGGATAGCCCGTCCGCTTGAGAGCGGTGACGTACGGGTGCACCTCGCCGTCGAGCACCCAGCTGTCGACGCTGATCTCCTCGCCGACCAGGAACTCCTCGATGAGCACCTGCCGGTCGACGACCGAGCTGAACTCCGAGTCCTGGGCCAGGGTCACCGCGGCGCGCAGATCAGCCTCCGAACGCACCACCTGCACACCGATGCTGGCTGCCTGGGCGCGGGGCTTGACGACCACCGGGTAGCCGAGCTCCGACGCGGCCCGGAGCGCCTCCTGTGCTGTGGAGACCAGCTGGAACCGGGCGGACGGCACGTTCTGGGCGGCGAAGACGGTCCGCTGCACGGCCTTGTCCCGGCAGGCTCGTGCGGCCTCGACGGGCATCGTGGGCACACCCAGTTCGGCGCCGACCTCGGCGGCGAGCACGACGAGCTTCTCCTCCCAGGTGAGTACGCCCGCCACGGTGCGTCCCTGTACGAGGTCACGGACCGCCTCACCGACGGCCTCGGGGTCGTCGAGGTCGGTGACACGGTGGTCGGTGACGAACGGAAGCTGCCAGTCCAGTTCGCCGCGGTTGAGGAGCAGCACGTCGCAGTGGTGCGACAGCCCCTTGAGTACGTACTGCCGGAACTCCTGGTAGCCGGATCCGATGACGAGCACGGTGTTGCGCACGCTGAGACTCCTGTGGGTCGAGTGGGGCCCGGCGAGCAGCCGGGGCGATGTCAGACGGCTGCCGGAGCCGCGGCGCGCGGACGCTCGCGGTGCACCACGGAGATGATCTGGTCGAGCACGGCGGGTTCGAGGAAACCGTGTTCGGCGTCCAGCGCCTTCAAGGTGGGCGGCAGCAGGTGCGCTTCGCCGAGCTCACTGGTGATCACGATGTTCGGCAGGACGGCGTCGCCGATGTGGTAGCTGATCGCGCGGACCAGGCAGAGGCTCTCCGCGATGTCACGGTGAAGCGCTTCCGTGAAGGCCCGTACGGGGAACTGCAGCGCCATCCTGCGCGTGGCTCCCGGGTCCTCGGGGAGGGACGCGGGCCAGTCGCCCTGTGCCATCGAGACCAGGCAGTCGTAGGTGTTGAGCCCGGATCCGGCGATCGACAGGGTGGTGGCGCCGGACACGCGCGGGTTGATCTCCAGGACGTGGTACTCACCGTCGACGTAGATCATGTCGAGGTCGATCGCGCCGGTGATGCCGAGCGTCTCGCACAGCCGGACGAGCGAGGCGGCGACGGGCCGGAACGCCTGGTCCGCCTCCTCGCGCGGCGCCACGTAACGCAGTCGGCCGAAGGTCGCCGCCGGCCCGTCGCCCGCGGGGCCCATCCAGAGCATGGGCTGGACCACGTAGCGTCCGGGGGCGCCGACGATCTCCACGGAGCACAGTTCGCCGGCGACGAACCGTTCCAGCATGAGGTTGCCGTCGTAGGGGCGGTCCAGATACGCGCTGAGCGCCCGCGCGTCCCGCAACACCTGCATGCCGTTGCCCAGACAGTCCCACAGAGGCTTGGTGATCAGCGGGAATCCCAGGGCTCGCGCCCGGAGCAGGACGACGTCGCGGTAGGCGGGGACTACGAGATTGCGGTCGTTCAGGAGGTCCCCGTCGGCGAGGATGGCCGGCGGGGTGGTCAGTCCGTGCGCGGCGAGGAGCTGCTTGGTCTCCCATTTGTTGGACAGGAGATTGACGGTCTCCAGGTCGTGCATGACCATCGGGATGCCGTGCTGGGCGAGCTCCCGCTTGACGACGGCGTCCCGCAGAGCGTTCTCGTCCGGGATGGACAGGGAGATCACCGCGTCCGGGCGCCACTCCAGGAGTGCGTCGACCAGCGCCCCGGGGGATATGGCGGGGTCCACCTTCTCCGATTCGCCGGGGAAGTCACCGGGACCGCAGTGCCCGTCGGTGTAGAAGATCTTCACCTGGATCGCATCACGTGCCAGCCGGGCCCGCAGCTCGTTCAGGTAGGGGTCTGCCTGCTGGATCTCGATGGAGCGCAGGAAGGCGATGCGTGACATGTCTCAGTTCTCCAGATCGATGGAAATTCCAGCGACTACGTCGTCGGCGAGCTGGTTGGCCTGCGCGGGAGAGCTCGCCCTGACGATCACGTGCCCGATGCGGGTGAACCTCTCGTAGTCGTTGCCGATCCGGTCGCCGGGCGCCGCGTAGGACTGCACGGCGACGACTCCCTTGGTGGGATGGGCGCCGCTCAGGCCGCTGAACACCCCGTGCTTCGGAGTGCTGATGAAGCGGATCGCGGCGGCGCCGGTCCGCAGGGGGCGGGTGTCCGGCCGGCGGCCGATGGCGGCCTGGACATAGCTGCGGGCTTCGCTGATCCCGGTCGCGTGTTCGACGACCTTCATGATGTGTCCGCCGGGCGGCCGGGCCCCGACCTCGATGATCCGGGGGCCGTCCGGGGTCACCTTGAGCTCGGTGTGCGCGACGCCGTTGCGTACACCGAGCGCGGTCAGCCCCTGCTCGACGACGTCGAGGACCGAGGCCCGGGTCGCGGGATCGAGCTGGGCCGGCACCGTGTGCCCGGTCTCCTCGCAGATCCCGCCGCCGGTGGTGAACTTCTGGGTGATCGCCAGGTGGTCGAAGGCGCCCTCGAACGCCACGCTCTCGATGCTGAACTCCGGTCCTTCGAGGTACTCCTGGACCAGCACCGTCGTGTCGAGCGGGATGCCGTAGGGGAATTCGCGAGACCACTGCCGTGCCCGCTCGAATGCCTCCGGCAGCTCGTCGAGGGAATCGATGACCGCGACGCCCACCGACCCCGCGTTCTCCGCCGGCTTCACCACCAGCGGGAACGCGAGCCGGGCGGCGCCGATGCCCGCGGCCGCCGCGTCGACCGAGGTGGCCGCGACGCAGAGCGGGCTGGGTACGGCGTACTTGCCGAACAGCTCCGCCATGCTCCGTTTGTTGCGTACCGCGTCGGCACGATCCACATCGTGACCGGGCAGCCCCAGCCGCGCGGCCAGTCGCGTGGCCAGCGGAGAGAGGAACTCCCAGCCGACGAGCACCCCGGAGATACCCTGGGTGGTGCAGTAGAGCTCCAGCTCCTCCAGGGCTGTCTGCGGGGAGCGGAAGTCGGTGAAGACGGTACCGGTGAACTTCTTCCTCAGGCTGTCGGAGTAGCGGTCGTACACCTCCGAGTGGGTGGCCAGGTGGACGGACACCCCCAGGTCACGGGCAGCGTCGACGACGTCCTCCGCCGCACTGCTCTCCGCTCCGAAGAGCAGGACACCTCTGGTCACGATGGGTTACCCCAGTTCCGGGATCGGTTGGATGGATTGCGGACGGTCCGGGTGGTGGATTGCGGACGGGCCCGGGTGAATGGCTGTGCGGACGGGTCCGGGGCGATGGCTGTGCGGACGGGTCCGGGTGGTGGATGGCTGTGCGGACGGGTCCAGGCCGACGGCTGTGCGGACGGCCCTCAGCCGGCCGCGCCGGACGGGACGGCGTCCTGTGCGGCGGGCTCACCCTGCGGGGCGAGTTGCCGCGGCAGGCCCCAGACGGCCGGGATAGCGATCACGCTGAGCGCGCAGAGCACCAGCCAGGGCGTCCTCGGTCCCGCGCTCAGCAGCGTGGTGAACAGCCACGGGGCCAGTGCCATGCCGAGCGTCCAGGAGAGCTGGAACACCGCCAGATAGCGCCCGAGTGCGTGGGGCGGAGCCAGCGCGACGCTGAGTTCTCCCAAGCCGGGCGAGGCCAGGATCTCCCCGGCCGTGAAGATGATCATCCCCAGGAACAGGCCCGCGATGACGGCCCCTTGCGGCATACCGTCCAGCAGGGCGTAGATGCCGAAGGCCAGTGCGTCCAGCGCGGAGGCGACGGCGATCACCTTCGTCAGCGGGTGGCGTTCGATCAGCCGGGTGGCCACCGACTGCCCACCGATCACCAGGGCGCTGTTGACGATGAGCAGGACGCCGACGAGCCAGGTGGGGGCGGAGAGCGCGTCCACGACGTAGATGGCCAGCAGGAAACTGAGAACCATCGCGGCCAGGACGAAGACCACGTTCACCGCGACCAGGCGCAGATAGACGTGGTCCCGCAGGACCAGGCGGTAGCTCGCCTTCGGCGTCTGCTCCGCGCCGTGCGCGCCTGCCGCGCCCCGCCCCTTCTCCCGTGGATGCCAGGTGGCGATGAGAACGCCGGCCACGGCGTAGGACAGTGCGCAGCCGATCACCAGGGCGCGCAGGCCCGCGGTCCCCGAGGTGCTGGTGGCCAGCGCCGCCACCGCACCGCCCACGCCCAGCCCGACGTTCCGAATGACCCGGATCAGGCCGAACCACCTGGTGCGGTCCCCCTGGTGAGCGGCCATGGAGACCAGGGCGCTGTTGGCGGTCCAGAACATCGCGGTGCCGAACTGCACCGCGACCCCGGTCACGACCACCTGCCAGGAGTTCTCCACGAAGAGGAAGGAGAAGAAGGCCACGGCGCACAGGGCGTTGCCGGCGATGACGACGCGTCGTGCCCCGTACCGGTCCATCAGGGGCCCCACCACCGCCGGTGCGGGGAGCGTGAGCAGTCGGGAGAGCGTGAGCGCGGTACCGACCGCCACCGCGGACATGGCGGTGGTGGCGGTGAAGTAGACCAGTTGGAAGGCGAGCAGCAGACCGTTCCCGGTTCCCTGGATCAAGCTCGCCAACAGGAAGTTTCCGGAACCGCGGATCTCGGGGAACCCGAACCGGGACAGTCTGCTCGCAGCGGGCGGGGCGGCGGCCGAGGGCATGGCGAAGGCCTTTCTGGTGACAGGAGGATCCGGCCGGGCCGGGCACGGCGTGGCCGCCGCCGTTCCCGGCGGATACGGACGCGGGAGTTACGGGGCCCCGTAGGCCTTGCGGAACTTCCCGGTGATGTACGCGCCCGAGCGCACCGGCAGGTGCCTCGGCGGGTTCTCCGGTCCGGTGCACGTCGGAATGCACTCGATGACCGCATCGAAGTTGGGCTGGTGGAAGAACGGGATCGAGTACCGTTCGGTCCCGGCGAGCTCCGCGGGAGGGTTGACTACCCGGTGCACCGTGCTCACCCACTGGTTGTTGGTCCAGTTGGCCATCAGGTCACCGATGTTCACCACGAACGAACCGTCGATGACGGGGACGTCGAGCCACTCCCCGGTCTTCGACTGGACCTGTAGCCCTCCGGTGCCGTTGTCCTGGTACAGGATGGTGAGGCTGCCCCAGTCGCTGTGCACGCCCTTGCGCAACTGTCCCGGCTCGGGCGGCGTCTCCTGCGCCGGGTAGTAGTTCGCCGTCATATTGGTCATGTGCTGGTCGATCTTGTCGTCGAACCAGTCCTCCGGAAGACCGAGACCCAGGGCGAAGAGCCGCATGATGTGCCCGGCGAGGTCTTCCATCGCCGCGTAGTAGGCCAGATAGGCATCGGAGAAGCCGGGCAGCGCCGGCCAGCGGTTCGGGGACCGCAGCGCGGGGTCGGCGTCCACGGGCAGGGACCGCGCCCCGTGACTCTCGCCGAGACGATTGACCGTGTACGTCTCGGAGATGTCCGGCAGGGCCCGCTCCCGCTCGACCGACGCGTCCTCGTTCGAAGCGGCGAGGCTGCCCTTCCGGCCGAAGCCCCGCATCAGCGGATCCCCGGGATCCGCCAGCAGTTCCGCCTTCTCGTGGGCCGGCAGCGAGAAGAACTCCCGCGTGGCCCGGTACATGGCGGAGATGGTCGTCGCAGGAACTCCGTGCCCGACGATGACCAGGAATCCGCTGGTGCGGCACACCTTGTCGATGGTCGCGGCCAGTTGTTCACGGGAGCCTGCGGGTCCCGAACGGGAACCGCTCAGATCGAGGACCGGAACATACCCGTCCACGACGGTGATGAGCGCTGCTGTATCGCGTATCTCTTCTTCCATGACGGACATCGCTGCCACCTCTCAGATCATCCCCACCGGGGCGGCGGGGCTTTCCACTGCTGGATCACTTCGAACAACTCCGCGGAATCCGCGACGGAAGCGAGCGTCCCGGCCTCCTCGGGGCGGAGGAATCCGCTGACCGACATGCGGTTCGTCATCCGCACCAGGCGGTCCCAATAGCCGTCGGTGTTCAACAGCACGACGGGTTTGTCATGGTGGCCGAGGACCAGCCAGGCCCACACCTCGAGGATTTCCTCGATCGTCCCTACGCCGCCCGGCAACGCCACGAAGCATTCGCCCAGGTCGGCCATGAGCTGCTTGCGTTCATGCATGCTGTCGACGACCCGCAGGTCGGTCAGTCCGGGATGGGCCACCTCCGCGTCCACGAGGGACTGGGGAATGACGCCGGTCACCCGTCCGCCCGCGGCCAGGGCGGCGTCGGCCACCACGCCCATCAGGCCGACGGCCCCGCCGCCGTAGACGATCTCGTGCCCCGCAGTCGCCAGATCTCGGGCGAACCGTTCGGCGGCTTCGCGGTAGACGGTGCGGTTGCCCAGCGCCGATCCCGCGTACACAGTGATGCGCATACGACCATTCCTCCGTCTGTCAGGGGCCGGCGGCGTCAGGGACTGACGCGTCCGCAGCGCTCGTAGGACGCGTGGGTCAACGGCATGAGCCGCGCGAACTCGGCCTCCATCTGCTCCGCCACGATCTCGATCTCGCGCTGGGGATGGGATACGTACGTGGCGTCCGCGCGGTTGGTGCGGAGGCCTAGGAAGTGCATCAACGACCGCGCGTTGCAGGTCGCGTACACCGTCGAGAACGTGGCCACCGGAAGAACCATGCGGGCCAGCTCACGGGCGATTCCGGCATCGAGCATCTGCTGGTACTCGCGGAACGCGGCCCGGTAGGCGGTGCTCGCCGACAGCGACAGCAGCTCGTAGTCCTCCTCGCTGCCGGGCACGTACTTGTAGTGCCCCGGCTTTCCCTCCTGCTTGAGCAGCCGGTCGCTGTCCGGAACGTAGAAGACGGATTCCAGATTCTTGTAGCGCGCGCTCTCCTCGTTGAACGACCACATACGGTGACGCATCATGTGCCGGATCACGAAGATCGGGGCGTTCACCAGGAACGTCATCGAGTTGTGCTCGAAGGGGCTGCCGTGCCGGCTGCGCATCAGGTACTGGATGAGCCCGGCCATGTAATCGTCGCCGCGCTCCTCCCGGTGGGCCTCCTCGCCGGCGGTGGAAACGCGGGCCGCCCGGATCACGCCGAGGTCCGACGCGGTGTGATCGACGAGTTCCACGGAAATCTTGCTCCGAAGCTCGATCTCCGGACCGATCTCCGAGTCGATCTCCGAGCCGATCGCACGGTCAGCGGCGAATTCGGTCGGGGTGAGTGAACTGATCGTCATGGTGATGCTCCTCCTGGGAATTCCTACGGAAACGATCTACGACACCTATGGGAGCGTTCAGAGTTCGCCGGTGGTCACGGAGCCGGTGTGTCCCAGCCGTGATCGGCGGGCGTGGTGCTGATCCGTACCGATGCCGGCGCCGACGTGGCCTTGCTCTCACCTGTGGCGCCCCCCGCCACCAGCAGCGCGCTCATCACGGCCACGCTCGCGGCCGCCAGTGCCGCACTGACCACTCGTACGTATCTCTGCTGACGCATCTCTCGGTCCCCCCTCGAATACTTCGCACGGGGGCTGTCCCCCCGGCTTTGATTCTTCGACAACCGGAGAAGATCAATAAGGTCACACCTGTGCAGTGCACAGATCGGAACCCGTCCCCGACGCGTTCCGTCCGTAGTTCGGGCGGGCCGAACGGTTCCCTGCGGGGTCATAAGGGGTAAGTAGCTGAATAAGTCCCCTTGGGGAGGCTGATTCGATGCCGTGGTTCGCTTGGCTGCTCGCCGCCGCGGCGCTCGGCGCTGCGGAGTTCTTCACTCTGACCCTCGTTTTCGGGTTGCTGGCCGGCGCGGCGTTGGTCGCCGCCGTCGTGGCCGGAGTGGGCATCGGCCTGCTCGGCCAGCTCGTGGCGCTCGGACTGGCGGCGGCAGCGGGCCTCGCCCTCGTCCGCCCTGTCGCGCTGCGGCACATGGCGCAAGGACCCCTGACCTACGAGGGCAGCGACGCGCTGATCGGCAGGCGGGCCGAGGTCATGCAGGAGGTCACCGCGACCCACGGCCTGATCAAGATCTCCGGCGAGGAGTGGTCCGCCCGCGCTCTCGACGAAAGTCTGGTGATTCCGGTGGGCGCTCTGGTGGACGTCATGGAAATCGAAGGCGCCACAGCCGTCGTGTATCCCCGCGAGCTCCTTCCGTGAGTTGAACTGCTGAACACGCAGGGCGGCGGGAGTACACGGGAGTACGCGAGAGGACCGTAGGGGGACATAGGAGGAGGAATGGATCCGGTTGTCATCCCGATTCTCGTGGCGGCGATCGTCGTCGTCTTTCTCGTGGCCGCCACGGTGCGCATCGTTCCGCAGGCGCGCCGCTACAACATCGAGCGGTTCGGCCGGTACCGCCGGACGCTCCAGCCCGGCCTGAACTTCGTCCTGCCGGTGGCGGACCGGGTCAACACCAAGCTCGACGTCCGCGAGCAGGTGTATTCGTCCGACCCCAAGCCGGTGATCACCGAGGACAACCTCGTGGTCAACATCGACACCGTGCTCTATTACCAGATCACCGACCCGCGGGCGGCGGCCTACGAGGTCGCCGACTATCTGCACGCCATCGATCAGCTCACCGTGACCACCCTGCGGAACGTCATCGGCAGCATGGACCTGGAAGGGACGCTCACCTCGCGTGAGGAGATCAACGCCCGGCTCCGTGCTGTCCTCGACGACGCGACCGGGAAGTGGGGCATCCGGGTCAACCGCGTCGAGATCAAGGCCATCGATCCGCCGAACACCATCAAGGAGGCGATGGAGAAGCAGATGCGCGCCGAGCGTGACAAGCGCGCGGCCATCCTGCACGCCGAGGGCGAGCGGCAGGCCAAGATCCTCACCGCGGAGGGCACGAAGCAGAAGGACATCCTGGAGGCGCAGGGTACCCAACAGGCCATGATCCTCCGGGCGGACGGCGAGTCGAAGGCGGTGGAGCTCGTCTTCCAGTCCGTCCACCGCAACAACGCCGACGCGAAGGTCCTGGCCTACAAGTATCTGGAGACGCTGCCGCATCTTGCGCAGAGCGACAACAACACCTTCTGGGTGATCCCGGGCGAGCTGACCGAGGCGATCCGCACCGTCACCAGCGCGTTCGGCGACCAGCCGTCGACCACCGGGCCCCCGCCGGGTGCGCGGCGCGAGGACGCGACCGAGGCCGACGCCTCGGACAAGGACCACGTCGGGGCCCCGGAGGTCGAGGCGAACTCCACGCTCGCGCTGGACGCCGTCGCTGCCGCCGACGAGGCCGCGAAGCAGGCCGCCGTCGCCGTGAGCGACGCGAAGGCGGAGGCGGAGGCGGCGGGAGAGACGCGGCTGCCGGGGCGGGGGGCGGCGTCGGGCGAATGACCTTCACCCGGCGACGGTCATGGTCGGACCTGTCCGCCCGGCCTCGCCCCGCCATGAGTTTTCGGCCGACTCAGTGAGCTACACGGCCGCGAAGCTCACGCTCGCCCCGGACAACTCGCGCAGCTTGTCGCGGGTCTCGGCGTCGGTCGAGTACACCACTGTGCCGACCATGCCCCGCGTCAGCAGCACCTTGTACGTGTTGCGGATCAAACGGTCCATATCCGCGTCCGGAGTCGACCTCTTGAAGACCGGATCCTTGGACGCCGCGCGGTCAGTGACCCAGCGGTCGCCACGCCAGAGCAGGTCGGGGCCGATGATGACGCCATTCCAGTCGTACCCTCGGAAACGGCGTTACCCCAGGTGTGTATCCAGCCCAGGCATCAGCCGGTGCTGCCGGCCGATGCCTGGGCTGGACCACGGCCCGTCCGTGCGTCCGGCGCCGTGGCGCGCAGGGTGGTCCGACGTACGCCAACGTGTCTCATCGATGCTCGTCCCCTGCTGGGACTGGCCTCGATGCGCTGATCGCCGGTCCGTTGCCTCACACCGCCAGCGGCACCGCGTGGATCTCGTCCGCCGTGTGGCCCGCGCGTTCGTGGATGCGTTGGACGGCTTCTGCCGACGGGGCCGTGGACAGGCAGTAGACCGTGCCGGACTGCGGATCCGCCCAGGCGTGTTCGAAGTGGACGCCCTCTTCCTTCTCGATCGCCACGTCGGCCGCGTGGGCTTCCTTCAACTGCGCGGGCGTTATGCCCTTCATGCCCCGGTGGACATCCATGTACATGCCCATGACTCGTACACCTCCCGAGGTTCGGTCACGCCCCCTCTTCCATGCTGCACCTGATGTCGAGCGCGGGCGCGCGGGGACTCAGCGCTGCGTTGCCGCGCGCCCTACCGGCCGTCCGCCTCCACCCGCAGTTCCGCCAGTCCCGCCGGCTTCTCCGGGTCCTCCGAGCGGACCGTCACGCGGACCTTGCGCGCTGTGTCGCCCGACAGGTAGGGACGCCAGAAGCGGCCGTCGAGGGAGGTCTCCACGGTGTGCGAGGCGGGGGCGGTGTCGCTCCAGGCCGGAGTCACGGAGGTCAGCCGGAGGGGCCTCGTGCCCAGGTCCGCCGTCAGGGATCCCTCCGCGCCCTCGGGAGACCAGGACGTCGCCGGGGCCCCGTCCACCGCCGCCTCCGCGTACAGGCCGGGGGCCTCGGACGTCGCCGTCACCGGGCGGCAGCGCGCCGCGTCGGCCGTCGGGGTCAGGTCGGGGCGCCGGGTGGGCAGCTCCAACGTCGAGGAGAGGCGGCGCGGGCCCTTCACCGTGTGGACCGTGAACGGGGTGCCCGAGGTCAGGCGGACCGTGGTCGTCCGGGCGCCGATCGCGACCTCGTACGTCGCGTCCCGGTACCGCAGGCCCTTCAGCGTGACGCCCTCGTGCAGTTGGGGCGGCAGCGTCGGATCCAGGCGCACGCCGTCCTCGCGGAGCCTGAGCCCCGTCAGGCCGTGCGTGAACACCTGGAGGAAGCCGCCCTTCCCGGTCAGGAAGTCGTCGGCCGGGAAGCCGGACAGCGGGTCCTCGGCACCCGCCTTGTCGCCGCGCGCCTCGGAGAACAGCTCGTACGGACCCCGCATGAAGGGGCGTACCGCGCGCTGGAGGTAGGTGTACGCCGAGCAGCCCGGTTCCCCGATCGCCGCCGCGTCGATCGCGTGGACCGAGTCCGTCATCGCCGGTCCGTCCGGGTCGGTGCGGGCCGCGTAGTAGTCCAGGGTGGCCGCGGCGGCGCCCGGCTCCATCGGCCACTCCAGCGGGTAGGTCAGCAGGACGGTGTCCGCCTGCTTGATCGTGGAGCCGTTGTAGCCCGCGTACTGGAGGAAGACCTTCTTCTCCGCGTCGTACGGGATGCGCAGGCCGTCCGCCACCTTGTTCCAGGCGCCGGGCGGGCTCTGGCCGAGGAGCCGGGCGGCGCGGGTCGCGTTGCGCAGCGCGGTGGCGGCGACCGCGTTGGTGAAGACGCCGTCGTCGACGCCGTTGCTGTACTCGTCGGGGCCCGCCACGTCGTTGATCGAGTAGCTGCCGTCCGCGTTCGCCGTGGCGCGCGACTCCCAGAACTCGGCGATGCCCCGGAGCAGGGGCCAGCCCCTCGACGCCAGCCAGTCACGGTCGCCGGTGGCCAGGTAGTACTGCCAGACGGCCAGCGAGACGTCTCCCTGGAGGTGGTTCTGGGTCAGGCAGTGCGGCGGGTCCCAGCTCTGGCACTCGGAGTCCATACGGCCCCGGCTCGCGCTGGTCCACGGGTAGAACAGGCCCCGGTGGCCGTACTGCTCGGCGTTCGCGCGGGCCGCGTCCCGGGTGCGGTAGCGGTATTCGACGACCGAGCGCGCCAGCTCCGGGCGGGTGGCGAGGAGCCCCGGGAACATCCATGTCTCGGCGTCCCAGAACACCATGCCCGCGTAGTTGTCGCTGGTCAGACCGGCCGGGGCGATGCTGTCGGAGGAGCCGCGCCGGGTGCTCGCCAGCAGCCCGTACTGGGCCGAGCGCAGCCAGCCCTGGAGCCGGCGGTCACCCGGGACCAGCACATCGGCGGACCAGGCCTCGCGCCAAGCGGCCTCGTTCGCCGCGAAGCCCCGGTCCCAGCCGCGCCGTACCGCCCGGTGCGCCGCCTCGCGGGCGGCCTCGGCCGGAGCACGGGAGGTCAGTGCGGTGTCGACGCCTACGTACTTCTCGAACGTGTACGTCCGGCCCGCGCGGACCGGGGACGCCGCCGGGGACGTACGGGTCCCCGGCCGCAGGGTCTCGACGACGCCCGAGCCGCGCCGCATCGTCTGGGCGACGGCCCCCTCGATCCCGGTGCCGAGCGTGCGGAACGTGCCGTCCTCGCGCAGCGTGATCCGGCGCGCTCCCCGGTCGTCGAGCCGGCCGGTGACGGTCGCGGTGCCGCTCCAGCGCGGTGTCATCCGCAGGCGTACGGCTCCGGTGTGGACGTCGGACCGGTCGGCCAGCACCTCGTACACGAGGTCGGTGGCCCGGCCGTCGGCCGTCGTCCACCGCAGTGAGGTGCGCACGAGGCCGCAGGAGAGGAAGACCGTCTGCCGGTAGTGCGAGATCCGGCCGGCCGGGGTGTCCGGGCCGAGGGTCTCCTCGCCCACGCCCACATCGATGTTCGTCCAGCTCGGGAGCGCGGCGATCACCTCGCGGCCCTCGGAGACGGCCTTGTCCCGGGCGTAGAGCCCGGAGACGAACGCGCCGTCGTAGCGGGGGGTGTAGAGCGGCCAGCCGGTCTTCTCGCCGGTGGCCGCGTAACCGGCTCCGGCCGGGGGGATGCGGTGGCCGAGGTAGCCGTTGCCGATGTACGGGTCGTAGCCGGCGGCCTCCCCGAAGCGGATGGACGTCGGCGCCCAGGAGGTCCCGGGGGCGCCCGGGCCGTCCGTACGGCCGCAGGCGGGCACGGCAGGGGACGGGGACGGGGACGGGGGCGGTGCGGGGGAGCCGGACGGGTGGGACGGGCCCGGCAACGGTACGGGGCCGGGGGTATCGGTGGCGTCGGCGAGGGGCGGCAGCGGTGCGATCAGGGCGGCCGCGACGAGGGGCGCGAGGACGGAGATGCGCGAGAGGCTCACAGGACGAAGGTAAGGACGCGCGGGTGCGGTCGGCCGTCACGGCACGCAAGGCCCCGGCACCGGGCGTCCGTCCGACCGCCGGATGGAGCAGGTCCCGCGCGCCCGCGCGCCGATCGAAAGGGCGTGGTCCTCTCGCCCCGCCATGCCCGTCCTCCCGCCCTGCCATGCCCGTCCTCCGCCCCGGAAGGGAGCGGTGACACGCGGGGCAGTGTGGTGGTGCCGCTGTGCCGGACAGGGATTCCTCGTAACGCCACAATGAATTGGCCTGCCCGGAAAGCGCGTTTGGCGCCACGCCCCGCACGGGGGTGAAGTCGAGGGCCCAGGGGCCACGGCAGACCGGGCAGCACCAGGTCAGGGCGGTGATCTCGGACCGGGTCCCGGCGTCCGGACAGTGATGGGCCGTCATGTCCGTCGGCACGTCAGGCGTAGGACAGGTGAATGACAGACGTATGGCGCGAGCCAAGGCACCCTTGTGAGTTCGCCATGGATCGGTCAATCTTTCGCTGGCAGCAGGGCACGCGGCTCACCGGACGACGCAGAAAACGGGGCGTTCGACCGCTGATTTGTCATGCCCCTGCCGGGAGTCGTGGTCTGGCTCCGGCACCACCCCCCACCAGAGCACCGCCTATGAGGAGGACCCCTCAGATGTCAGTGACGCGTCACACCCCCCAGGCCCGTCGAAGACTCGCCGCGGCGACCGTCGTAGCCACCGCAGCCGCCGTCGCACTGGCCACGGCCACCCTCCCGGCCACCGCGGCCGAGCGCGCACCCGAAGGCGTGATCCTGAACGCGGACGCCCCCGGCACCATCAGTGACAGCTACATCGTCACGCTGAAGGACTCGGCCGCGAAGTCCGACTCCGCCCAGGGCAGGGCCCTCGCGAAGAAGTACGGTGCGGGCATCGAGCGCACCTACCGCTCGGCCCTCAACGGCTACGCGGTCGAGGCGTCGGCCGCCGAGGCCAAGAGGTTCGCCGCCGACCCGGCCGTCGCGTCCGTCTCGCAGAACCGCACCTTCACGGCTTCCGCCACCCAGAACAACCCGCCCTCCTGGGGCCTCGACCGGATCGACCAGCGGAGCCTGCCGCTGGACCAGCGCTACACCTACCCCGACAAGGCCGGCGAGGGCGTCACCGCCTACATCATCGACACCGGGGTGCGCATCAGCCACAGCGACTTCGGCGGCCGGGCCTTCAACGGCTTCGACGCCGTGGACAACGACAACGTGTCGCAGGACGGCAACGGCCACGGCACGCACGTGGCGGGTACCGTGGCGGGTACCGCGCACGGCGTGGCCAAGAAGGCCAAGATCGTCGGCGTGCGGGTGCTGAACAACAGCGGCTCCGGCACCACCGCGGGGGTCGTCGCGGGCATCGACTGGGTGACGGCCAACGCCGTCAAGCCGGCCGTCGCCAACATGAGCCTCGGGGGCGGTGCGGACTCGGTGCTCGACGCCGCCGTGCGCCGGTCCGTGGCCTCCGGAGTCACCTACGCCGTCGCGGCGGGCAACGAGTCGACCGACGCCTCCACCAAGTCACCGGCGCGTGTCGCCGAGGCGATCACGGTGGGCTCGACGACCAACACCGACGCCCGCTCCAGCTTCTCCAACTACGGCTCGATCGTGGACATCTTCGCCCCCGGTTCCTCGATCACCTCGTCGTGGCACACCGGCGACAGCGCCACGAACACCATCTCCGGCACGTCGATGGCCAGCCCGCACGTCGCCGGCGCGGCCGCCCTCTACCTCGCCGACAACCCGGGCTCGTCCCCCGCACAGGTCTCCGCCGGCCTCGTCGCGGCCTCGACCCCCGGGGTCGTCACCAACCCGGGCAGCGGCTCGCCCAACCGGCTGCTGTACGTGGGCGCGGGTGGCACCACGCCCCCGGGCAAGAAGTTCGAGAACACCACCGGTTACGCGATCAACGACAACGCCACCGTCGAGGCGCCGGTCACCGTCACCGGAGTCGCCGGTAACGCCCCGGCCGCGCTGAGCGTCCCGGTCAACATCTCGCACACCTACAGCGGCGACCTGAAGATCGACCTGGTCGCGCCCGACGGCTCGGTCTACAACCTGAAGGCGTACGGCTCCGGCGGCAGCAGCGACAACGTGGTCACCACGTACACCGTCAACGCCTCCTCCGAGGTCGCCAACGGCACCTGGAAGCTCCGGGTCAGCGACAACGCGAACGCCGACACCGGCCGGATCAACAGCTGGGCGCTCCAGTTCTGAACACGCTCCGGCGTGCTGGTTGCGAACACGCTCCGGCGGGCTGAGCCGCATTCCTGAACCACTGAACCGCCGAGTCCCGGAAGTCGGGCCGGGGCGACCGCGTCACGCGGTCGCCCCGGCCCTTCGGTGTCGGTGTCGGTGTCAGCGGCGGTTGAGCCCGCGGTCGACCGCGGTGATCAGCTCACCGTTCTCGGTGTCCCCGTCCAGCGACCAGAACATCGCCCCGCCGAGACCCTTGTCCCGGATGTACGAGGCCTTGGCGCGCAGCACCTGGGGGTCGTCGTACGTCCACAGCGTCGTGCCGTCGAACAGCCACGCGTGGCCGTTCTTCACATCACGGTGGATTTTGTACGTCCCCGACGCGGCCAGCTGCTTCAGGACCTTGTAGTCCTCGTAGCCCGCCGCCCAGGTGGCCGGAGCCGGGCCCGTGGCCGGCTGGCCCATGCCCGTGCCGCCGCCGCTCACTCCGGTCCAGCCCTGGCCGTAGGTGGGCATGCCCATCACGATCTTGTGCTTGGGCGCGCCGCGGCGTACCCAGTCGCGCACGGTCTGATCGACGCTGAAGTCGTTCTTCGCGTACAGGGCCGACTGCTGGGCCGTCTTCTTCTCGCCGGAGACGTGGTAGTCGTAGCCCTGGATGTTGACGAAGTCGAAGTCCTTCATGAGGCGCTTCACGTCGAAGCCCGCGTCGATCGCCTTCGGGTTGGCCGCTACGTAGGCCGACAGGTCGTAGTGGATCGGCTTCGGTTTCCCGTGCCCGTGCCCGCCCTTGCCCTTGGCGGCCTTCTCCTTGGCCTTCGCCTGGCTCTTCGCGTAGGCGTCGAGCTGGGTGCGGAACTCGTGGATCAGGGCGGTGAAGTTCTTCTTGTCCTCCGGGCGGAAGACGGTGCCTTCGTTGCCCGCCGAGCCGGGCCACTCCCAGTCGACGTCGATGCCGTCGAAGAGGCCGGCCGCGGCGCCCTGGCCGCCGCGGGCCCCGTCCACCGGGAGGTTGCCCTTGATGTACAGGTCGAGGCAGGAGGCGACGAGGGCCTTGCGGGAGGCCGCGGTGCGGGCCGCGTCGGAGAAGTGGGTGGAGTAGCTCCAGCCGCCCAGCGAGATCATGACCTTGAGGCCGGGGTGCTTGGCCTTCAGCTCGCGCAGCTGGTTGAAGTTGCCCGCGAGCGGCTGGGCGTCGGTGTCGGCGACGCCGTCGACCGATCCCGCCGCGTCGAGCGGACGGGCGTAGTCCGCCCACGCGTCGGCCTGGCCGGGGATGTTGCCGGTGAAGCACTTGCCCTCGGCGTTGACGTTGCCGAAGGCGTAGTTGATGTGGGTCAGCTTGGCCGCGGCTCCGCTGGTGTCCAGGTCCTTCACTTGGAAGTCCCGTCCGTAGACGCCCCATTGGGTGAAGTAGCCGATGCTCTTGTACGCGGGGCGGTGGTGGCCCTTGTCGCGGTCGCCGCCGTTGCTCCGCTCGTGGTCGGCGCTGGCCGTGGCCGCGGGTGCGATGCCCCCCAGCAGGGCCAGGGCGACGCCGGCGGTGGTCATTCGGGACAGGTTTCTTCGGCGCATGAGGCTCGTTCCTGTGCGTGATCCGGTGCGGAAGGAAGGCGTAAGGAAGGCGGAAGGAAGGCAGAAGGAAGCGGAGGGAAGTGCGGGAGCCGTGCTGTGCACAGGAATGTATTGGTCTGGACCAGAAATGTTCAAGAGCCCGGGGGGTGCCGGACTTCGGCGGTGGGGCCGGTGCGCTCACGCCGGTGACGTCGGTGCGGCCGTGTCGGCCCGTGCGGCGATGGGCAGAGTGGAGTCAAAGAACGTCCGGGACTGATCTGGTGTCCGCGTTCGGTGTATGCAGGGTCCGTCACAAGATCATCACATTGGGTGAAACTTTGGCCCATGCTTGCGGTGCACAACCAACGGTTGTCAGGCTGTAGCAGACTGTCAACCTGTTGGGAGTGGCCTGTGACTTTTGGTGAGCAGCCCGCCTATCTGCGCGTGGCGAGCGATCTCAGGGAGAAGATCGTCAACGGCGCGCTGCCGCCTCATACCCGCCTGCCGTCGCAGGCTCGCATCCGGGAGGAGTACGGGGTCTCGGACACCGTCGCCCTGGAGGCGCGCAAGGTCCTGATGGCGGAGGGGCTGGTCGAGGGGCGCTCCGGCTCCGGCACCTATGTGCGCGAGCGTCCCGTGCCCCGCATGATCGCCCGCTCCGGCAACCGGCCGGGCAAGGGGGCCAGCCCGTTCCGGCAGGAGCAGACGGCGGAGGGGGCGCGCGGGACCTGGGAGTCCCGCAGTGAGCAGGAGGGGGCGGGCCCCGAGATCGCCGAGCGGCTGGGCATCGAGCCGGGCGACCGTGTCATGCGCACGCACTACGTCTTCCGTGAGGCGGGGGAGCCGGTCATGCTCTCCACCTCCTGGGAGCCGCTCGCCGTCACCGGCCGGACGCCCGTGATGCTGCCGGAGGAGGGCCCGTTGGGCGGCTGCGGGGTGGTCGACCGGATGGCCGCGATCGACGTCGTCGTGGACAACGTCGCCGAGGAGGTCGGCGCGCGCCCGGGACTGGCGGAGGAGCTCCTGGCGCTGGGCGGGGTGCCCGGCCATGTGGTCATCGTGATCGGGCGTACGTACTACGCCTCGGGCCGGGCCGTGGAGACGGCCGACGTGGTGGTGCCGGCGGACCGGTACCGGGTCGCTTACCACCTGCCGGTGAGATGAGGTGAGGTGACGCCCCGTCGGGCCGGTCGCGCGGCGCCGGCCCGGGGTGTTGGGCCATGAGGGGGCGCATTCCGCGGGTGCGCCCTTTTCGTGATGGCCGGATGTGTATCTCTTTGTGTAAACCCGCCTGCACTGAGTGAAGGTCAGGCGTACGCTCGGGCATATGCGTACTGCGGTTTCCTGGGGATCCTTAGAGACGTGCACGTCGGTGGGAAGAGGGGCGATATGCGGGGGAGCGACACGATGAGCGACAGCGGCGCCGTGCTCCCTTGGCAGGTGGTACGGCAGGACGACGGCGGCAATTGCTATCGCGTGGGCAGGTACGCCACGCAGGCCGAGGCGCAGAAGGTCGCCGACGGCCTCGACGACCGCCATCGCCACCAGGTCTACCGGGTGGAGCGCGTGGGGCAGGGCACCGGGCCCTGACGCGGCGGACGTCCCCGAGGGGCGCCCGGGAGGCCGTTCCGCGTCTCCAGGGGCCCCACGGGCTCCCCTGGGCCCCTTCGCGCCCCGCGTTCCGTGCGCCGGCGGTCCGGGCGGTAGGGTCCCGCCCGGACCGGGGGCGCGAAAGCCGCCGGGGGTGCGGCGAGCGGGGCGGAGCGGTGACGGTGCTGATCGACACGGTGGCGTGGGTGCGGATCGAGGGTGGCAGGATCCTCTGCGCTCGGCCCCGGGGCAAGGACGTCTTTTACATCCCGGGCGGCAAGCGCGAGGGTGCGGAGACCGATCTGCAGACCCTGCTGCGGGAGGTCGAGGAGGAGCTGACGGTCGGCCTGATCCGGGAGACCGTCGTCCACGCCGGGACGTACGAGGCCCCCGTGGACGACCGGCCCGACGCCGCCGTCGTGCGGATGAGCTGCTATTACGGCGACTACAGCGGCACGCTCGCCGCGAGCAGCGAGATCGAGGAGATGGCGTGGTTCTCCTTCGCCGACCGGGCCCTCGTGCCGCCCGTGGACCAGTTGCTCTTCGACGACCTCAGGGCGGCGGGAGTGCTGAGCTGATGCCCGGCCGTGGTGCGCGTCAACACGGTCCGGCCTCTGCACCCGTCTGCACCAAACGGCAGGTTGTGCGGTAGTGAGCAACAAATGGTGGGTATGGGCTGTTTAGTACCTATTTGCACAAGGGGTGGGCCCGTGGTCGTCCCTGGGAAGTGATCGGCGTGATCGATACCGAAGGCGACTGCGCCGAGTGGGCCTTCCCCGCCGAACCCGGCTCCGTGCGCAGCGCCCGGCACGCCGTCCGGGGCGCGCTGGGTTCCTGGGGCCTCGACGCGGCGGTGGGTGACCTGGCGGTCCTGCTCGTCAGCGAGCTGGTGACCAACTCCCTCCGGTACGCCTCCGGACCCATCGGCGTACGCCTGGTGCAGTCGCACGCGGACGGGGACGCCCCGCCCGCCGACGTCGCTCCCCCGGCCCCGGTACTGCTGGTGGAAGTCTCCGATCCGCTTCCGGATCCACCTACCGAACGCAGGGCGGGACCCGACGACGAAGGCGGCCGGGGACTCCAGCTCGTGGCCTGTTCCGCGCGTCGCTGGGGTACCCGTCGCGGAAAGAGTGGCAAGACGGTGTGGTTCGAGCTGGCTCTCCCTGGTTAGGAGAGTGGAGGGACGCACAGCGATCACCAGAGGTCGGGCAGAACCTGGCTGAAAGGGACTGAGACCTTGCTGTGATCGTGAACGCCGTGTCGGTCGGGGCCGTAGTGCTGAATACTGCGGGCAGGACCGGTCCGGTGTGTGAGCTGGAGGGGACGGTCGCGTGAGCGAAATACCTGGGACAACGGGTGAGGTCGGCGATGGCGTCGGGACCACGGGCGACGTCGTGTGGCAGAGCAGCCCGCCCGGCTCGATCTATGACTACATCAGGGTCGCCTCTTTCTCGATCGGCCCCGACGGTCTGATCGAGCAGTGGAGCAGCCGGGCCGCCGGTCTGTTCGGCATGTCCTCGACCGAGGCGATCGGCCGCGACCCGGTGGAGGCCTTCATGCCCGCCGAGCTGCGCTCGGACGGTCAACGGAGAGTCGGCGAGATCCTCGACGGCAAGGAGTGGACGGGCCTCGTCCCCTTCCGGATGCCGGGCGAGGGCGGGGCGCACGGCGTCGCCGAGGTCTATGTGATGCCGAGTTTGACGGGCCGGGGCGAGCGGGCCGCGCTCTGTATCGTCGTGGACGTCCGGGCCCTGCGGCGCATCGAGACGGACCTCGCCGCCTCTCAGGCCATATTCGGCCAATCTCCCTTCGGCTTCGTGCTGTTCGGCACGGACTTCGCCGTCGTCCGGGCCAACCAGCGCTTCGCCACCGTCTTCGGCGGCGCGGCCGACGACCACCGGGGCCGCACGGTGGAGGACTATCTGCCGCGGGCCGAGGCCGACCGGCTGTCCGCCACGCTGAAACGGGTCCTGGAGACCGGGGAGTCGGTCACCGACCTCCAGCTCGTCGGCCCTGCTCCCGGCGGCGCCGAGCGCCGCCACTGGTCCATGAACCTCTACCGGGTGCACAGCGGGGCAGGCCGTCCCGTCGGCGTCGCCGGACTCGCCACCGACGTCACCCGTCGGCACATCGCCGCCCGCGAGGCGGCCAGCGCCCGCCGCAACCTCGCCCTCCTCAACGAGGCCAGCGCCCGCATCGGCAATTCCCTGGACCTGGAGACCACCGCCCGCGAGCTCCTCGACGTGGCCGTCCCCGGCTTCTGCGACCTCGCCGCCGTCGACCTCTACCAGGGGCTGCTCACCGGCGAGGAGGCCGCTCCCGGCAGCTGGGCGCCCGCCCACCGCGAGTCCGCCGGAGGCTCGGCGGAGCTGCGCCGGGTGGCCCACGCCAGCGCGGTCGCCGACGCCCTGCCCACCGCCGTCGCCGGCAGCGGGCCCCCGGGCCCGGACGATCTGCCGCCCGCGCTCGGCTCCGTCCACCGCTTCCCGTTCGGCTCCCCGTGCGCCATGGCGCTGCGCTCCGGCCGGGTCGAGGACGTCCCCGGCGACGAGATGGGCTTCGTGCAGTCGACGCTCGCCGTGCCGATGGTCGCGCACGACACCGTCGTCGGCCTCGTCCAGTTCTCCCGGACGAAGGGCAGCGAGCCGTTCGGGGAGCGCGACCGGGCGCTCGCCACCGAACTGGCCGCCCGCGCCGCCGTCTGCATCGACAACGCCCGCCTCTACCGCCGCGAGCACGAGCGCGCCCTGATCCTCCAGCGCAGCCTCCTGCCCCCCGGCGACCCGGAGGCAGCCGGCCTCGACATCGCCTGCCGCTATCTGCCGGGCAACACCGCCACCGAGGTCGGCGGCGACTGGTTCGACGTGATCGAGCTGCCCGGCCACCGCACCGCCCTAGTCGTCGGCGACGTCATGGGCCGCGGCCTGCGCGCCGCCGTCGCCATGGGCGAACTGCGCACCGCCGTGCGGACCCTGGCCCTCCTCGACCTGGAGCCCGCCGAAGTGCTCTCGGCGCTCGACGAGGTCGCCCGCGGCCTCGGCTCCCCGGGCGCCGGCGAGCGCAGCGAGGGCCTCGGCGGCAGCGGGGGAGCGCAGTGGCCCTCCCGCGCCGCGCAGAAGTCCCGCGAGGCGGACCTCTCCGAGGTGTATCTCGCGACCTGCGTGTACGCGGTCTACGACCCGGTCACCCGGCGATGTACGTTCGCCAACGCCGGGCACCTCCCCCCGGCCGTCGTCGAGCCCGGCCGGCCCGCCCGGCTCATCGACGTACCGCCGGGCATGCCGCTGGGCGTCGGCGGCGAGCCGTTCGAGGAGGTCGTGGTCGAGCTGTCGGAGAACGCCCTGCTCACCCTCTACACCGACGGCCTCGTGGAGTCCCGCGACCAGCCGCTGGACGAGGGCCTGGACGCCCTGCGGGCCGTCCTCACCGGTCCGCAGATGGAGCTGGAGGACGCCTGCGACCACGTCCTCAGCACCCTCGACACCCGGCACGGCGAGGACGACATCGCCCTGCTGATGGCCCGCATCCAGGGGCTCCCCGAGGAGGCGGTCGGGGACTGGACCCTGCCGCGCGAACCCCGCTCCGTGGGGCGCGCCCGTGAGCTGGCCCGCTCCCAGCTGGTCGCCTGGGGCCTCGACGACCTGGTCGACACCACCGAACTCCTCGTCAGCGAGCTGGTCACCAACGCCCTGCGCTACGGCGAGGGCGAGATCCGGCTCCGGCTGCTGCGCGACCGCACCCTGGTCTGCGAGGTGTGGGACGCCGGTCTCGTCCAGCCGCGCCGCCGCCGGGCCCGCGACACCGACGAAGGCGGCCGCGGCCTCCAGCTCGTCGGCCTGCTCAGTGCCGCCTGGGGCTCGCGCCGCACCCCGCGCGGCAAGACCGTCTGGTTCGAACTGGCCCTTCCGGACGGGGCCCCGGCCGCCGAACTCTCCGTGGAGCAGCTCCTGAGCATGTACTGACCTCCACCCGGCCCGGGAGGACGCCTGGTCCCACAGGGTGCGCCCCGCGTCACGCGCCCGTCTTCAGGGCCGCGAGCCGGGCCTCGACCTCCGCGCTGTCGCCCAGGCTGTCCAACTCCTCGAACTGGGCGTCCAGCGAGGAGGCCGCCAGCTCCTGCTTGCCCAGTGCCTTCGCCTCCTCGCGCCGCACCTTGTCCTCGAAGCGGCTCAGCTCACTCGTCGGGTCCAGGACGTCGATGTTCTTCACGGCGTCCATCATCCGGTTCTGCGCCTGCGCGGACTTCGAACGGGCCACCAACTCGTCGCGCTTGGCCTTCAGCTGGGAGAGCTTGGCCTTCATCTGGTCGAGCCCCGACTTCAGCTTGTCCACCACCTCGCTCTGCGAGGCGATCGTGGGCCCGGCCGTCTTCGCCTCCTGCTCGGACTGGAGCTGGCGGCCCAACGCGACCTTCGCCAGGTTGTCGAACTTGTCGGCCTCCGCGACCGCCCCCGCCCCGCGCAGCTCGTCGGCCTTCCGGCTGGCGGCCAGCGCCTTGCCGCCCCACTCGGCCGCCGCCTCGACGTCCTCCTTGTGGTCCTGCTCCATCAGCCGGAGGTTGCCGATGGTGGTCGCGACCGCCTGCTCGGCCTCCGCGATGTTGTTCGTGTAGTCCCGGATCAGCTGGTCCAGCATCTTCTGCGGGTCCTCGGCCTGATCGATGAGGGCGTTGATGTTGGCCTTCGCGAGCTGGGTGACGCGGCCGAGGATGGTCTGCTTGGACATGGGATGGCTCCTTGGAGATCGTGACGGGTCATGTGCTGTGGTCCTGCCTGCCTGCCTGCCTGCCTGCCTGCCTGCCTGCCGGTCGGTCGGTCGTTCAGAAGCGTCCGCCACCGCCCCGGCGGCCCCGTGTCCCGCCCCCTCCGAAGCTGCCCGGCCCGCCCCCGAAACCGCCGGACCGGCCGCCGCCGAACCCTCCGCCGAAGCCGCCGCCCAGGCCCCCGCCCCGGCCGCCGCCCCCGAACAGCCCGCCGAGGATGATGCCGCCGAGTACCGCCCCGCCCATGCCCCCGCCCTGCAGGGGACCGGGGCCCTGCATGCCGCCGAAGCCCCGGACGTCCTGCTCGGCCAGGCTCATCGCCTGCGCGGCCAGCGCGTCCGCCTGCCGCACCTCGGCCAGCGCCCCCCGCGCGTCCGCCGCCGACAGCTCCCGGGCCCGCTCCCACCGCCGCTGCGCCTCCGCGAGCCGGGTACGGGCCTGGCTGCCGACCGCACCCCGGTGGGTCGTGATGTAGTCGGCCGCCGCGCCGATCGCGGACCGGGCGGTGAGCATCGCCTGATCGAGGAGGGAGCGGGCCTTCGCCTCCCCCCGCTCCTGGTCCCGGGCCCCCGCCAGGGCCTCGTCCAGGGCGGCGTCCGCCTCCTCCACCCGGCGCAGCGCGTCGATCGGGTCGTACGGTCCCGTCGCCGTCGCGGCCCGGACATCGCCGAGCACGGCCTCGGCGCGGGCGATCCGGCCGCGCAGATCGGCGGTCGAAGCGCCCTCGGCGGTGCCTTCGAGCAGCCCGCCCGCGTCCGCGAGGTCGGTCTCCGTCTCGGTCAGCGCGGCGGGCAGCCTCCGCGCGGCCTCGCCCAGCTCCGACGCCCGCCGGTCCACCGAGTCCAGCAGCGTGCCCGCCTGGCCCACCGCGCCCTCGGCTCCCCGGATGTACACCGCGGCCCGGGAGTTGTCGCCGCCCTCGACCGCCGTACGGGCCTGCCCCACGGCCGAGGCCGCGAAGACGAGCCGGTCCTTCGCCTGCTCGACGTCGGCTGCCATGGGTGCGGCGGTGCCCTCCCCGTACCGCTCGCGCAGCCCGGCGGCGCCCGACTCGGCCGCCGCGACCCTCCCGGCGAGGTCGCGCTGCGTGGCGTCCACGGCGGCCAGGGCCTCCGGAGCGATACGTTCCAGGGCGCGCAGCCGGTCGAAGTCCTCGGCGACCGTGTCCAGGCCCTCGTTCGCGGTCGCGCACCGCCGCAGGATCTCCTCCAGCATCCGGCGGCGGGTCGCGTCGTCCTCGGGGAAGGCGTCGTCGAGCTGCTGACGCAACCGGAACGACTGCGTCAGCTCGTCCTTCGCCCGCGCGACCGCCTCGGTGAAGGGCTTCGCCGCGTCCTCGCCGAACTGGGCCGTGGCGAAGCCGAGTTCCTCCTCGCTGGTGCGCACCGCGTCGTCGGTGTCCACCAGCACCTCCTTGGCCCGCCCGTCCAGCTCCGGCAGCGGCGTCGGTGGCTCCGGCGCACCGCCCGCCCCCGCGCCCCGGCCCCAGCCGGTGGCCGCCGGGGTGGTACGGGTCGTCGTGCGCCGTCTGCGCCGGGCGTACGCGTAGGCCCCGACCGCGCCCACGCCCACCACGAGGGCCACCGGCAGGACGAAGTGGCGGGCGCCGGTGGAGTCGGAACCGCCCGTTCCGGGGTCGGCGGGCCCCGGGGTGATGGCGGGGGCGGATACCGGGCGCCCGGCCAGTACGGCGCCGTAGCCGTCGGCCGCGCCGATCGCGGCCCCCGCCCAGTCGTTCTCCCGCAGCGCGGGTTCGATCGCGGTGCCCGCCACGTCCCGCAGCTGTTCGTCGGTGAGCGGGGAGCCGGCGTCGACGGAGTAGGCGTACTGCCGGTCGTGGGTGGCGACGGAGAGCAGCACGTCGTCCTGGCCCAAGCCGTTGCGGTTGGCGGTCTCGTCGCTCCACGTCTGTCCGGACCGGCCGGAGAAATCACGTACGTACACCACGAAGAGCTGGACGCGCTCCTCGGCGTACAACCGGTCGAGTGCGTCCTCCACCTGCCCCGTCCGGTCGCCCAACGCCCCGACCCGGTCGGTGACCTGCCCGTCCCGGGACAGCTCGACGGGGTCGTCGGCGCGGGCGGTCGCGGCGGCGGGGAGCACCAGCCAGCACACGGCGGACAGCACGGCGATCAGGCCGGTGAGAGGCCCGGCGATCAGGCCGGTGAGCAGGCCGGTGACGGGTGGTCCGGAGGGAGCCCCTGCGAGAGGTCCCGTGGGAGGCCCGGCGAGAGGCCCGATGGGAGGCCCGGTGGACCGGCCGGGGAGCTGAGCCCGGCCCGGAAGCCGGGCGCTGCCGGGGGCGGTGCTCCGGAGCCGTAGCAGTCGAGAAAATGTCACTTTTGCGAGGCTATGTGTGCTTTTTCGCCGCCGCGACCCGGCGTTCTGCCGTCCCGCGTCGGCTGTTCGCATGAAAGGGCGCGGGAAAGAGGCGCCCCCGCGCGTGTACGGAGAGACGGAGGCCGCCGCCCGTCGTCAGATGGGCGGACGTGGCGCGTTCCGGGGCCCGGTGCCGGAGGCCGACGGCGCAGCGCCGGGGAGGCCCGGCACCCACGAGGGGCCCGAAGTCCGGAGGTGGCGTGTGACTGGCCTTCAGCTGTCGGTCGTCGTGCCGTGTTTCGACGAGGCCGAGGTGATCGAGGCCTTCCACGCCGCCCTGATCGGCGTCCTGGAACCCCTCGGGGACACCTTCGAGATCTGTTACGTGGACGACGGCAGCCGGGACCGCACCCGCCTCCTCCTGAGCGCCCTCGCCGCGCGCGACCCACGGGTCCACTACACCGCCTTCAGCCGTAACTTCGGCAAGGAGTCCGCCATGCTCGCCGGCCTCCGCATGGCGCGGGGAGCAGCCGTCGTGATCATGGACGCCGACCTCCAGCACCCGCCCGAGCTGATCCCTCGCATGCTGGAACTGCATCGGCACGGCTACGACCAGGTCATCCCGCGCCGCGACCGCGCGGGCGAGGGCATGCTCCGCAGCACCCTCAGCCACACCTACTACGCGCTCGTCCGCCGCTGCATGGACGTGGAGCTGATCGACGGCTCGGGGGACTTCCGGCTGCTGTCCCGGCGGGCGGTGGAGAGCGTCCTGTCCCTTCCCGAGAGCAACCGCTTCTCCAAGGGGATCTTCTCCTGGATCGGCTTCGACACGGTCACCTTCCGCTACCGCAACAGCGAGCGGGTGGCGGGCCGGTCGAAATGGGGCAGCAGGCGGCTGCTGAACTACGGCATCGACGGACTGCTCTCCTTCAACAACCGTCCGCTCCGCCTCGCGATCTACACCGGCTTCTGGGTCTTCGTCTCGGCCCTGGTCTACGCCCTGTGGACGGTCGTGGGCGTCGTCCTGCACGGCGCGGACACCCCCGGTTACGCCACTCTCCTCACCGTCGTCGTCGCACTCAGCGGCATCCAGCTGGTGACGCTCGGGGTCATCGGCGAGTACGTGGGCCGCATCTACCACGAGGCGAAGCACCGCCCGCCCTACGTCGTGCGGGAGACAGACGCGTCCCGGCAGGCGCTGCCGGCCGGCCCGCCGCCGCGCCCGCGACTCACCGGAGGCCCGGGCGAACACGCCGCCACGCCAGGCCGGGTCGTCGAGATCGGTGCCCCCGGTCCGGCCGCCGCCGAGATCGGTGCCCCCGCCGCCGCCGCCGTGGCCGAAGCCCCCGCCCCGGCCGCCGGGACCGCCGCCCCCGGCCGGTCCCGTACCGTCCGCCAGTTCGGCAGCTTCCTCCTCATCGGCTGCGTGAACACCGCCGTCTACCTCGGGATCTACGCCTCGCTGAACCGCTGGATCCCCTACCTGACCGCCCATGTCATCGGCTTCGCGGTCAGCATCGTCTGCTCTTTCCTGCTCAACTCCTACGTCACCTGCCGGACGAGGCCGACCTGGCACGCGTTCGTCCGCTACCCCCTCTCCAGCCTGGTCAACCTGGTGGCGTCCGGCGCGCTGCTCTACGGGGCGGTCAGCGGCCTCGGGATGGACAAGAACCTCGCCGCGCTGGCAGCGGGCGTCCTCGTCACCCCGGTCTCGTTCCTGCTGGCCCGATGGGCGATCACCTCGGGCCGGTCCAAGGCCGCCACGGCGGTGCCGCGGGCCGAACCGCTGCCCGGCCGCCCGGCGCCCGAACCGCTGCCCACCCGCTCGTCCCAGGAGGGGTGACGTCCGCGATGTCCGACGACGTTCCTGTGACCGCCGCCCCGGAGAGACCGCGGAGGGGCGAGGAGACGTCGGACCCGGCCGGGCGCCCCTCGGACCGCCCCTGGACCGCTTTCTGGGTGAGCGCTCTCGCGTTCCCGCCCCTCGCCCTGCTCGCCGCCGCGTCCTGGTCCGGGCGGTGGGTGAGGCCCGGCGCGGACGACTGGTGCTTCCTCCCCGCCGTACGGGACGACGGCGTCACCGGCCTCGTGGGGAAGTTCTACTTCGACGACAACGGGCGGGTCGCCAACGCCCTCCTGGTCGGCGCGTACGCGAAGTTCCAGGTCGCCGGACACCAGTGGTTCCCCCTGATCAGCGGGGTTATGGTGCTCGCGGTCCTCTGGGCGGTGGCCGTCCTGGCCCTGCACCGGGCCCGGCTGCGGACCCCGCGCGGGCTGCCGCTCCTGCTCGCGGCCCTGACCGCCGCGCTCTTCCTGTTCGTCACGCCGAACACGTACAAGACGTTTTTCTGGCCCGCCGCATCCGTCTCGCACACGCTGCCACCCGTCCTGGCCTGCGCCGCCCTGATCCCGTTCCTGTTCGCCCGCTCCCGCAGGGGGCGGGCCCTCGCGCTCGCCGTCGCCGCGCTCATGGGCGCCTTCCTCGCCACGCTGTCCGAGGAGACGGCGATCGTCGTCGTGACGGTGCTCCTGACCGCGCTCCTGCTGTCCGGCCGCGTCGTCCCCGCGCCCGACCGGGGGTTCGTCCGGCGCTGGTGCGCGGCGGGAATCGCCGGGACGGCGGCCGGGGCCGCCGTCCTGATCACCTCACCCGGTTCCACGCGCCGCAGGGACCGGTTCGGCGCGGAGACCACCTCCCTGCTCGCCCCCGACTCCCTCACCGCGTCGCTGCGCGCGTTCGCCGAGATCGCCGTCACCGTGGCCACGACCTGGCAGTACGTCGGCGCGGTCGCGGCAGGCGTGCTGCTGGGGCTGCTGTGCCGACGGGCGGACGGGACACCGCCCCGCCCGCCCGCCCACAGCCCCCTGATCGCCGCCGCCGGGCTGCTCGCGCTCCTCGTCTCCGGCTACCTCTGCACGGTCATCGCCTATCCGGTGTTCGGCGACCGGGTCAGCGACCCGAGCGCCAACCGGCTGTGGAACGACTACCTCCTGCTGTACGTGATCCTGCTCGTCGGCGCGGGCGCCCTGCTGGGCCTGACCCTCCGTCGGCACACCCGCCGCACCGCCCCGGCCAAGGCGCTGTGCGCCGCGCTCTGCGTCCTCGTCTGCGCCGGCCCGGCCGTGGCGCTCACCAACCTGGACACCGCGATGCGGGCCCGTGCCGAGAAGTGGGACGCCCAGGACCGCCGGCTCCGCGAGGGCGCGGAGGCCGGGAAGCGGGTCCTGCCGTACGAGCGCCTGGTGATCAGCAACATGCTGGAGCCGTTCAGCCAGGGCGGGCGTGCGTACTGGCCCGGCGGGTGCGTAGCCGACCTGTACAGGCTCGACCGGGTCACGGACGGTTCCAGGGACGCCCCGTGACGAGAGCTCAGGCGTACGTATAGAACCGCGTGTGGTCCAGCATGCTCTGCGGGGTCGTGTTCGGCCAGGGCGGCATGGTGTCGTTCAGGTCGATCACGTCGACCGTCCCGCCGGCGGGGAGGTACTCGGCGCTCGTCGGATGGAGCGCGTGCCAGTCGGCCCAGAGCTTGTCGACGAACGAGTGGTGCAGCCAGAACACCGGATCGTTCGGGGAGACGCTCGTCTCCATATGGCCCCAGACCCAGGTGTGCACCCGGTTGTGCATGCTCATGTACCCCGCGGACCCTTCCAGCGTGGAACGGAAGCCCGTCGAGCCGTCACGGAAGGGCGGGGAGTCGTACGTGGGCATGGCGAGGGCCGCGTCGACTTCCGACCGGGGCGGGAGCGAGGGAACGCGGTAGGCGAGCCGGCGGGCGAGGAAGGCGCGGCTGTCGACCGAGACGTTGATCGTCCAGTTTCCGCCGGAATGGGCGAAGGGCCCGTCCATCACCTGGTCGTCCAGGGGGCGTCCGGTGCCGCCGAGGAAGTCCGGTGCCCAGAGCGAGGATCCGACGGTGTTGTCGGCGGTCCAGTCCCAGTAGGGGATCGAGACCGACGCGTCGATCTTCTGGAGCTCGTTCTCGAAATCGATGAGGAACTTGCGGTGCCAGGGCAGGAACGACGGCCCGAAGTGACCTACGTACACGCCGGAGTTCATGTCTATCGCGAACCGCGTGCGATGGGCGAGCACGAACTCGTCGTACACCCCTAGACGCTTGACCTCCAGTACCGCGTCGACGAAGGCCTTCTTCTCGGGGGCCGTGAGGTTCGCCTGGTTCTTCCGTACGGTCATGGCTGCTGCTCCCGGCTCAGGCGGTGGGGTCGAAAGGAACGACGACGGCGCCCTTGAGCGAGATGACCGCGGTGCGAGCGGCCTCCAGCGGGGTCGCGAATCTCTCGTAGTGGTTGATCGTGCTGCTCCAGCCGCTCTTCCCGTGCTGCATCACGGGAAGCTCGCGGCCGTCGATCAACACGCGGTAGCCGGCGCCGTGCCCGGCGTGCCCGGCGTGCGCGTGCGCGCCGGCGGGGGCCTCGGCGGGCGTGCCCTGGATGCGGCGGCCCTTGAAGACCTCGTCGAAGGTGCCGGGTGCTCCGGTACGGCCGGTTGTGCTGCCCCCGCTCCTGCTTCCGGCCGGAGCGGTGTCCGCGGATGCGGAGGTGACGCCGACGAGAGCGCCGCCCGCGGCGACGCCGATGACGGCCCCGAGGGCCTGACGGCGAGTGGGTCTGAGCATGGCGGATGTACCCCCAGAACACATGGTTGAGGCGTCCCCCCAGGCTGTTCGGGGCCGCCGTGATCATGTGTACACGGGGGTGACTCTCCGCATAAGGAGCAGATTGGGGGTTGGCTCTCATATGGACACGTATTCGCGGTCATATGGGCGTCGCCGACCTCTCGCGCCGCTCCGCGTCGGAGCCCGAGGGGGCGGGGAGCGCAGGTCTTGCCGCGCAAGTGCCCTCCATACGCAGGATCTTCGGTATCCGTCGCGCCTTCGCCAATCGAAACGATCATCTGCACATGGCTGGAAGTAGGAGCAGGCGCTCGCCCGGAGGGGCCTCACCCGCCGGCGGCTACATCCTGGTCATGGCGAAGGCCAAGCAGGGGATCACCTGCATCCTGCCGGCCGCGCTCCCCACGGTGGCGTTCGGCTCCGACGGCACCGAGGCGGGCCCCGCCGAGCAGGCGGTCGGCGACGCGGTCACGCTGAGCGGCGCCACCACCGCCTACGCCGGGGTGAACCCGAAGACCACCAACACGGACGGTGGCAAGGAGCTGGACTCCATCATCGTCGGCGTCGGCAACGAGGACCCCGACCCCGTCTCCCTGAAGGTCGGCACCATCACGGTCGACAAGCCGGTCGTCACCAACTGGCACACCGCCCCGGCCGACGCCGTTCCCTCCGCCTGAGAGAACGATCGCCGGGGGCGGGGCGGGCGGGCCGGTCCTCAGTACCCGTAGATCATCTTGTACGCGACCTCCGGCAGGAACTGCCCGGCGACGGAGCCCGCGCCGACTCCGCAGTCGCCGTCGGACTCTCCGGGGGTCTTCAGCCACAGCAGCATCTCGGCCCCGCCGCCCGTCTGGCCGACCGCCCCCGTCCTGCGTCCGCCCGGGTTGCACCACGTGCCGTTGGAGCCGTTGCCGTTGCGGCTGGTGTCGATGACGTACGGCTTCGTATAGCCGTAGGACGCCGACAGGGATCCGTTGACGGCGTTGCCGTACGCGGAGTTCTCGCCGGTGCCGTAGTAGTTCGAGATGTTCAGCGAGAAGCCGTGCGCCTGCCGGGCTCCCGCGCCTTCGAGGTGCCGCGCCATGGTGGCCGCGCCGATCCAGGCCGGGTTTCCGGCGTCCAGGTAGGTCCAGGTGTTGGGGGCGTGGGCGGCGAACCGGGCGAGCGCGTCCTTGAGCATTCCGTTGCGCTCGGCGATCTGTTCCTGGTTCAGGCAGCTGAAGTCGCCCAGGGAGTCGGGCTCGATGACCACCAGGGCGGGCCGCGCCCCGATGGCCGAGGCGAACGCGGAGATCCAGGTGCGGTACGCGCCCGGGGTGCCCGCCCCACCGCCGGAGTGCCCGCCGCAGGCGTCGCGGCCGGGGATGTTGTACGCGATCAGGACGGGCAGCTTGTCGGCTGCGTCGGCGGCTCCCACGTAGGAGCCGACCGCCGCCCCGATGTCCCCGCTCCAGGAGCCGAACCACCGGGCCATGGGGCGCGAGGAGATGTTGTCGCGGATGGCGGCGGCCCGCCCGTCTCCGGGGTTCGCCGCGACCCAGACGGCGGGCGTCGAGCCGGGGTCGGTGTAGAACCCGCTGGTCATGCCGATCGGGGTGGCATTCGCGGTGGCGGCGGTGGCCTGTTGCCCGGTGCCGAGGGGAAGCAGCAGACAGGCGAACGCCGACGCGGCGAGCGTGCGCAGGAGTCTTCTCATGCGTGCGGCCCTTCTGTGGGAGCGCTCCCATTCGACGACGGCCGCAGAGGTGATGGGGGTCGGGAGACGCGTGAATGGGGGGAGGGTGCGTGGGGCGGTGGGGAGTGCGTACGGCGGACCGGTGGGGCTCGGTCCGCTAGCCGTCGTCAGACGAGACGGTGCCAGCGGGGCACGCCGGTGTCAATGAGTCCGGCAGCGGCTCCCCGGCGCATAGGTGTTCGGGGAGCCCCGGCCGTCTTCAGTCGGCGGGCTGGTGGACGTGGGGGAGTCCCAGGTCCGGCAGGTCGAGGTGGAAGCCGCGCCCGCGACCGGTCATGGTGCCGTCGTAGGAGAGGTCGGCCAGGCCGACGCCCAGCTGCCGGAGTTCCTCGACGAGCATGCGGGCGCCCGTCGCGGCGTGCGCGGGTTCGTCCATGGCGTCGGGGAAGCGGCGTTGCCAGACCGAGGGGGAGGAGTCCCAGCCGCTCCGCGCCAGTCGGGCGGGGTCGGCCGCGTCCGGTTGGTGGAGGTAGCCGGTGGCTTCGATGACGAGACCCAGATCCTGGCTCCAGCACTGGACGAAGCGCTGCGGATCGACGGCGGATCCCAGGTGCAGGATGAATCTGCCGGGGAAGAACGGGGTGTCGTGGTCGAGGGAGCGCAGGGTTTCCGCCAGGCGCTTCTCCACGTCTGCCCAGGTGGTGCCGGAAGCGGGCGGCACGGTCGGCAGGTCTGCCTGCTCGGCGGCGCGCCAGCGGCCGCGGGAGTAGCCGCCTCCGGCGGCGTCGACGTCCGCGTCCGGAGGCAGGAGTTCCAGGCTCACCTCTCCCTCGTCGTGCGTGTGCACGAGGAGGCAGGCGCCGGGAAGCCGCCACAGCATCCACGGGCCGGAGTCTCCTCCCCACATCGCGGGCGGGCCCAGCTCCTCCTCCATGACCCACCAGGCGGCGCGGACGAGACCGGCGGCGGAGGCCCTGTCCTCGGCGGGCATGTCGACCACGCGGACGTTCAGTCTGCGCACCTGCTCGGGTGCCGAGGCGTCGGCGATCACCGTGCCATAGCCGCACCGGGGCCCCTTCCGGGGAGCGAATCTGCGCCGGACCTGGCCCACGACCTCCTTGGGCTCCCGGAGTTCCCATCCCAGCTCCGATGTGGCGTGCTCGAAGTCCGCCAGGCTCCATGAGCCGAAGCGGAGCGGAGTGACCTCGCGCACCAGCTCGCGGAAGATGTCGTCGTCGAGCCAGCTGCCCCGGGGGATCTTGTTCTCCATCCGGCAGACAGTAGTGGTCCGGTGGTAATGGGCTTGCGAGGGGCCGATGTAGACGGATCGGCTCCCGGGGGACGACGCTCACCGTGACCAGGGATGAGAGGTGGAGCATGGAGGCACGCGCCTCACAACTCGCGTTCGGGCAGCAGGTTCTGGACGCCCAGCCCTTCAGCGTCCTGCTGGGCGCGCGGCTGACGGCCTTCGGTGAGGGGGCGGCGGTCCTGGAGCTGGACGTACGGGACGAGCTGCGCCAGCGACACGGCTTCGTTCACGGCGGCGTCCTGAGCTACGCGGCCGACAACGCCCTCACCTTCGCGGCGGGCGCGGCCGTCGGCCCGTCCGTCCTGACCGCCGGTTTCACCATCGACTATTCGCGCCCGGCCCGGGGCGAGGTGCTGCGCGCGCGGGCTCAGGTGGTCCGCCCCGGCCGTACCCGGGTCGTCTGCCGCTGCGATCTGCTCATGGTGGACGCCGAAGGGGTGGAAACCCTCTGCGCGGTGGCCCAGGGCACGATCGCCGTCCAGGCCGGGAGGCCGCCGGAGCCGACCGCGGCCGGGTGGCCCCGGCCTGCCCCTTTTCCGTTCGGATCGACGCATCCAAGGGCTGTCGCATCCCAGGGCTGTCCCGCCGAAAACAGCGAGACAGCCCTTGGATCAAGGTGTGGCGGGGCCGAACAGCTCGTCCAAGTGATGGCGCAGGACGTCCAGAGCCGCCTTGCCGGTGCGCCGGCCGCCCAGCACGCTGTGGCCGAGGCCGTTGTGACCATGGCCATCGGTCCGGCCGCCACCATGGCGGGATCCTTCTCGGGGCCGACAGCGCCAGCTTCCTGCGCCGGGCGGAGTTGCTTGGCGAGGAAGCCTTCCAGCAGGGCGGGCTGGGGGATGGCGTGCTCTTCCAGCGAGCTGCCACCGAGGACGAGGACGTAGTAGGCGGTGTGGATCCGGGTGATCCGACGGCTCTCCTCGTCGGTCGGCAGGACGCTGGAGAGGATGGCGGTGACCGTGCAGCGTGGTCGCGGTGGAGAGCCCGTGACGGCGTTCCCGGCGGCAGGTGGTACGGGCACGAGCTCGGGGGCTTCCGGTCCGCTGACCGGCAGCCCCCGGGCTTCATGGGACGGCCGGGCGTCAGATCCCGCAGCTGGGCGCGGACCAGAAGCGGCCGCTGCCCCCGGCGACGTGGGTGTGGTCGTTGTGGCCGGGGTAGCCCGGGCCGAGGATCTCGGTGAAGCCGTGGTTGCGCGCCGCCTGCGCGAGGGCGCAGAAGCCCTGGGCACCCGCGCCGAGGTCCGCCGCGTGCCCGTACATGTGGCGGCTGTTGGCGGCCCCGCCGACCGCGCTGTTGCAGGACACGCTGCGGAAGCCGCCGTTGACGGTGATCGGCCGGTCTCCCATCGCGTGCCGCATGGCCTGGAGCTTCCACATGGTCACCAGGGCGTTGGCGCGTGCCGTGCCGGCGCTGACCTTGCCGCCGGACCAGTCGGAGTTGCAGCGATTCAGCTCGGCGTAGGTGAAGTTGACCGGAGTGCAGTCGTCGTCCTGCAACGCGTAGATCTTGCTGAACGTCTGGGCGTCGGCGACGCCGTCGGCGGCCAGCCCGTACGCGGCCTGGAAGCGCTGCACGGCCGCCTTCGTGGCCGGGCCGAATGCTCCGTCGACGGCGATCTGGTTCCCGGTGCCCGGATAACCGGCGACCCGGATCTGGAGCTGACGTACGGCTTCGCCGCTGGAGCCTTCCTGGAGCGTGCCGCTCCAGGTGTAACAGGCGTCGGCCGTACCGACGTCACCGGCCGACGCGGAACCGGGGGCCGGGGTCGTGGACGGGGTCGCGGAGGCGGTCGCGGTGCCGCCGAACGCGAGGGCCGCGCCCGCGAGGGCCGAGAGGAGGAATCCGATGGGGCGTGATCGCATGGGGGCTGCACCTCATTGTCGTCAGGCTGTCCATGGGGAGATTCCGAGCCTCGGGCGCGAGGCCGAGCGTGTCAAGGTCATGTCAACATGCTGCCAAGGGTCCGGCCTCGTGGCGGGGTCACAGGATGGGAGTATGGCGATAAATCGACCCTGGACGGGGCTTCACGGTGACCTGCGGGCAGCGAAGTCCTCGGTGTGCGACCCGGCCGGCTTCGCCTGCTCGCGGCCGGTGCCCGAACCGGAGGGCGCCGACTACGCGGCTCACCGTTTCACGCTCGACGGGCGGACGGGTCGCCTTTCGCGCGGCCAGGACCACCCCGGCCGAGGCCGGCCCGTTCGTCACCCCGTACCAGCGGTCCGCGGAAGGGCCTATCCGGCCGTACGGGGCTGACGACGGGTCGACCTCGTCGTCATCAGCACCCGGGACGAGGGCCGCTCAGGGCAGTCCGTGTTCCCGGTCGACGACCTGACCGCCCGCTTCCCCCCGGCACGCGGCGCTGATTCAGCGCTACTGCCGCCCGGACCCCGCACGGGGGGCCGGCGGGATCACACCGGAGGCGGAGCGCCGATGAGCTTCGCACGGCCGGGCCGCCGGTGTCAGGCGAGAGGGACGAATGAGTCGAGCGACTCGGGCAGGGTCTGGCCGCCGTCGACGGTGAGCGTCTGACCGGTGACGAACGAGGCTTCGTCGGACGCGAGGAAGAGCACGGCGTGTGCGATGTCGGAGGTCTCGCCGAGCCGGCCGGCCGGGATCGCGGCGGCCATGCGCCGCAGGTAGTCCTCGCCCAGATCGCTCAGCCCCTCGGTGCGGACGTTTCCGGGCAGGACGGCGTTGACGGTGACACCCGCAGGGGCCAGTTCCAGCGCGGCGCTCCGGAGGAACCCCAACTGGCCCGCCTTGCTCGCGCCGTAGTGGGACCACCCGCTGTAACCCGTGGTGGGCCCGGTGATCGAGGAGGTGAGCACCACGCGTCCGTGTCCCGCGCGTTCCATGGCCGGCAGGAACGCCTTCGTCGTCAGGATCGTGCCCCGCAGGTTGACGGCGAGGACATCGTCCACATCCGCGGCCGTCATCTCCCTCAGGGACTTCTCGGGGAAGACCCCGGCGTTCGCGCACACCACGTCCACATGCCCGTGGCGCGCCTCGGCCTCGTCGGCCATCGCCTCGATCGCGCTCGGGTCCCGGAGGTCCACGCCCAGACCGGCGACCCGGGAGCCGGTGGTCCGCGCGAGCTCGTCCGCCACCTTACGGGCGGCCTCCTCGTCCCGCCCCGTGACGACGACAGCGGCACCCCGACGGGCGAACAGCTCCGCGATGCCCCGCCCGATGCCCCGCGTCGCCCCCGTCACGACCACGGACCGCCGTCGCCAATCGGTCTCCGTCACCATCAAGCTCCTTTGTGCCCCACGCCCGCACCTCGTGACCCCACGTAGCCACTCCGGCGATGATCAACACGCTAGGTCACCGGTGGTGGCTGCGTCCCGGACCGCGGTGAACTCCGGCCGAATACCGCCTCGGTTCCGGCCGGGAACAGAGGAGCGGGGGACAGGGAGCGGAACCGGGAGGCAGGGGCAGACCGGAGGCCGCGGACGTGCGGTTGCACCTTCCGTAGCGGCATGTGATCCGGTGGGTCCACGTCCCTGTCCCGGTCCATCGAGAAGAAGGCCCCTGCTCATGCATTCGTCCTTTGCGCCACCCCGCCGGATCAAGATCGGCGACGCGGCGGCCTTCGCCGGCAGCACTCCGCGGGCGATTCGCCACTACCACGAGATCGGCCTGCTCCCGGAGCCCGAGCGGGGCTGCGACGGCCGCCGCCGCTACGGCTACGAGGACATGATCCGCCTGCTGTGGATCCGCAGGACGGCCGACGCGGGGATCGCCCTGGACGACATCCGTGACGCCTTCACCACCGGCACGGCTTCTGCCGGCGCGGACAGCGGAGAAGACATCGCGGGCATCCTGGAGCGGTTGGAGGAAACCCTCGCCGAGCAGGAGGCGGAGCTGCGGCGGCAGCGGGCCGCCGTGCAGCGGATGCGCACCGAAGGCAGCCGGATGGGCCTGCTCTCCGACCTCGTCACCGGCCGCCTCAAGAGCCTGCCCGAGGGCTCCCTGCGCCCGGCGGACCTGGACACCCTGCTGGTCACCGAGCGGATCTTCGGCCCGCTCGGCGCGGCGGTCCAGGCCACCCGCTTCATGGTCCTGGCCACGCATCCCACCCTGCGGGAGGAATCCGACCGCGTCGATGAAGCCGAGGAGGCACTGGACGACAGCGTCGCCGTCGATGACCCACGGGTGGCTCAAGTGGCCGCCGAGCGACACGCCTTCGAAAGCGCCCTGCACGCCGTCATCGAGGAGTCCGGTCTGGACAAGGACGACGATGCCCTCTTCGACGCCTGGGAAACGGCGCACCCGGCTACCGCCGATGACGGCGAGGGAGAGGGCGAGGACGAGGCAGGCCTCGGCTCCGGCAGGCGGGAGGCCGACTCCATGAGCGTGTTGGACGCCATCGGCAAGATGCCCTACGACTTCTCCCCAGCGCGCCTGCGCTGTATGGAACTGGCCGTGGAACTCTCCAACCACGACTGACCAGCTGCCTGGTTGCTGTGACCGGGAACCTCCACCGCGGTGGAAGCTCAGGTCTGGCTAAGCTGCACATCGCGACATCACGTTCGGTTGCCAGGGGGAAGACAGATGTTGATCGAGGTTGCAGGAGTGCGTGTACCTGCGGGGCGGGCGGCAGAGGCGGCGCGACTGGTGTGTGAGGAATACGCCGACGAAGCCCTTTACCACCACTCTGTGCGGTCGTACTTCTTCGGCGCGGCCTGGGCGGAGACACGCGGCCTCGACTTCGACCGGGAGCTGTTCTTCGTCTCGGCATTGCTGCACGACTTGGCGCTCACTCCGCCTTTCGACAGCCACACGCTGTCGTTCGAAGAGGCTGGCGGCCACCTGGCACGGGTCTTCACGGCCGGTCTTGGCTGGCCGACCGAGAGGCGCGACCGGGCGGCCGAGCTGATCGTGCTCCACATGCGGGACGACGTCGCGCCGGAAGCAGACGTGGAGAGCCGGCTGTTGCAGGTGGGGACCAGCGCGGACGTCTCCGGGTCGGGGCTGGAAGCCTTCGACGCGTCGTTCAGGGACGCGCTCGTCGCGGCGTACCCCCGACGGGGCTTCGCCACGTCCTTCGTGCACCTGTTCCAGGGGCAGGCTGAGCGCAAGCCAGGGTGCGCGGCGGCGGAGTTGGTGGCGGGAGGGTGGCCGGAACGGGCCCTGTCGAACCTGCTCGATCAGAGCTGAGGGCTGAGGGCTGAGTCCAGGTCTGGACGGGGTGGTTGGGGTGGTGGGAGTCGACCATGTCGAAAGCCGGTCGGGCCGGCCCGTGGGGCCCCCAGCGCGGCCCGGCCGCCCGGCTGCCCGGCCGTCCCCGTGGCCGACAGGGGACTTACGGAGAGGGTCCCCGTCGTCCCGCGTGCGGGGAGGCGGTGAGGTGTGTAGCCCCGGGAGGTTCAATCCGTAGGAGGCGCGCCCTGATGCCAGATCAGGGTGTAGCGCCAGAACAGCCGTCGGCGCAGCCGCGCGCCGGGCAGCACTCGGCGGGCCTCGCGAACGATGTCCGGAAAAGGCGTGGCCGCCGGTCGGGTCGGCGCGGTCATGGCGACGGGGCGCGGCGCTCCGCGGCCCTTGTTCTTGAACCAGGCCATGGCGATGTTCGACGGTACGGCGACCGCGTCGATCAGGTAGTCGCTCCGGGACCGCGGGCGGTAGAGGCCGACGACGATCAGGGTTCCGCCGGGGGCCAGGAGCCGGCGGAAGTGCGTGAGCGCGTCGGTCAGTTGCATGTGGTGGATGGTGGCGACGCAGGTGATGACGTCGAAGAGCCCGGCCGGTATGTCCTCCAGCGCGTCCCCGGCGGAGAAGGTCACCGGAACCCCGGGAGGGGTCCGCGCCCGCGCGCGATCGACGATGGCGGGGTCGGCGTCGATGCCGAGCACCGCCTCGGCCCGGGAGGCCAGCAGTCTGGCGAGGTCGCCACTGCCCGATCCGACGTCCAGGGCGCCGGCGAAACGTCCGGGAAGCCGGCGCATGATCCATGGGTGGTAGTGGGCGTTGTGATCCCACGGGTGGGCGGCGTGGAACCGGTCGAGTGCGCGCAGGAGGCGGGGAGTACGGCCGTCATGAGGTGAGTCCATCAGAGCCGAGCCGTCGCCGGTGGTGGGGGAGCGCCGTCAGCCGGCCGGCCGGGGAACCGGCCGACCCGGGGGGTCGGGAGACGTCGGGAGGTCCTTCGTCCCGGGGCAGACGGGAGTTCGACGACAGGGCCTTGGGCCTGTCCGATGGGTCGCTGCCGGACATGCTGGCCTACTACCGCGTCCCCGGCCCCGCCCCGCCCGGCTCGTCCTCACCGGCCCGGCCGGAGCGGGCAATGCAACTCGACTGTGAGCACCGCAAAGCACTCCAGTTCGCGTAACGGCAGATCAGGCCCGATCCCAGGCCGTCACTTCGCACCGTCCCGCTCCGACGCTGCCAGGCGCCGCCGGTCAGCAGACGTACCGGGGCGCCTCATCAGGAAGCTCGGATCTCGTGGCTCACGGCGTGGAGATAGTCGTCGATGGCTCGGTGGTTCTTCGTGAGGCATTCGATCTTCTCTGCCATCCGGTCACGTTCGCGTTCGAGTGTCGCAATCATGTCTGGGGTGACGTACGGCAGATGTATCGCCTGCGGACTGTCCAAGCAAGGAAGGATCTGCTTGATGATCCGTGTCGGCAGGCCGACATCGAGCAAGCCCCGGACCTGGCGCACCCGATCGACAACGTACTCCTCGTAGTGCCGGTACCCGTTGGGGAGCCGTTCGGACTCGATCAACTCTTGTTCCTCGTAGTAACGGAGCATCCGAACCGGCGTGTCCGTGCGCTCAGAAAGCTCCCCGATCCGCATCCCTCACCCCTCGCGTCCGGGCTGCGATGCAACCGCACTTGACCCTCACATTAATGTCACACATTGATGATGACGATATGACACGAACGGATACGTCACCACCTCCTCCGGCCGCTGGGACGCGGTTCCCCATCGCGGGTCTGCTGGCGCTGGCTGCCACGGGGTTCATCACGCTCCTGACCGAGACGATGCCCGCCGGGATGCTGTCGCAGATGAGCCGCGACCTGGGAGTGAGTGAGGCGGCTGCGGGGCAGAGCGTCACGGTCTTCGCGATCGGGGCGATTCTCGCGGCGGTCCCTCTGACGAGAGCTACGATCGGCTGGCGACGCAAGCACCTGCTGCTGTTCGCCATCTCGGGGTTCGCGATCGCCAACACTGTCACCGCCTTCTCGGACAGTTTCGTGCTCACCCTGGCCGCGCGGTTCCTCGGCGGCATCGTCGGCGGCATGCTCTGGGCGCTCCTTGCCGGATACGCCCGGCGGATGGTTCCCGCGCACCAGCGCGGCAAGGCCATGGCCATCGCCATGGGGGGCGGGACCGTTGCCCTGTCCGTCGGGGTCCCCGCAGCAGCGTTCCTCGCCAAGGCCGTCGAATGGCGATTCGCGTTCGGGATCATCACGCTGGTGACTCTCGCCCTGTTTGTATGGGTGATCGCCAGCGTTCCGAACTTCCCCGGCCAATCCAAGGGCGCACGACTGCCGCTGCTCCACACGTTCCGCCTACCCGGGGTCGCCCCGATCCTCGTCGTGACGTTGACGTTCGTGTTCGCGCACAACATCCTCTTCACCTACATCGCCCCATTCCTGGCCCCGCTCGGCATGGCAGGTCAGGTCGATTCGGTGCTACTCACCTTCGGTCTGGTTTCCCTCGTGAGCATCTGGCTCACCGGCGTACTCATCGACCGGCACCTGCGCACGCTCATGATTCTCGCCTGCACGCTTCTGGCAACAGCCGCTCTCATCCTGAGTGTTTTCTCCGGTACCCCCGCTCTCGTGTACGCCAGTGCAGCCCTGTGGGGACTCGCGTACGGCGGTGCCTCAACTCTGCTGCAAACCGCGGTCGCTGACGCCGCGGGTGCGGCAGGCGACGTCGCACAAGCACTCCTCACCACATGCTGGAACATCGGGATCGCCGCAGGCGGGATCATCGGCGGTATCACCCTCAACGTGCTGGGACCCCCCTCCCTGGGCTGGATCACACTCGCGCTCCTGCTCCCCACGCTCGCTATCGTCATCGGCACACGTCGACACGGATTCACCAGCCGCGCATTCGCATACGAGACCACCTCCGCACCGGATGCGTGACCATCAGGCACCCGAGAACGGCGCGCAGGCGTACGAAGTGATGAAACCGCTGACCCAGGACGACCCGGAACGCACATGGCAAGGCCGCTTCGTCCCGATAGCGGGGCACTGGGGCTACGAGTTCGGGTGGGCCCTGGAGTTGGAGAAAGCGCATGCCCGCAAGGGCCTGCTCAAGCATCTGGAGTCGCTGCCGTGGCCGCACCCGCATTCGGTGCGAGTTCTGCTTCGCGACCAGGACGACGACTGCTTCGGGCTATGGATGTTCCACGAGGGCCGACTGGTGGAAGTCACCATTTCGCGCACCGCTCCCCAGGTGCCGACAGACTCTCACGAGGCGTTTCACTGCGGTCGGAGCCATAGACGGATCGCGGCCACGCTGACCGTCCCGTGGAAGACGTATGCCCGTTTGTCGAAGCGCGTGGCGACGGCTCGGGAGTTTTAGAGCCCGCCTCGCGAGCGTCCCAGGGCCTCATCGAGACGGTGACGCGCCGGGTTCATCCGCCGACCAGCGATTTTCGGGGCGCGCGTGGAGGCGCCAGCCGCGTGCTGATGAGCGCGGCAGGTCGTGGAATCGACGCTGACCATGCTCCAGTCGATCCGACCCTCGGCATCGGCGTCTGCATACACCTAGGGCTACGGCTACGGTTCAAGCCGCGCGACCCCTCCCGTTTCGAGGGCCGCCCACAGAGCGCCGTCGGGACCCAGGGCGATGCCGTGCGGCTCGGACGACGGTGACGGCAGGGTGTACTCGGTGATCTTGCCGCTACCGGTGATGTGGCCGATGCCGTTGGCCCCCCATTCGGTGAACCAGCAGTCTCCGGTGGAGGCCGCGACGATGGCGTGGGGTTTGGCTGTGCGGTCGGGGAGCGGGAACTCCTCGACCGCGCCGTCCACCGAGATCCTGCCGATCTGGCCCGCCGCGATCTCGACGAACCACAAGGCGGTGCCGTCGCTGGTGATACCCACGGGCGCGGCGCCCGGGGTGGGGAGCGGGTGGATGACGATGTCTCCGTGGACAGTGATGCGGCCGATCGCGTTCGCCTGGTTGAGGGTGAACCACAGGGCCCCATCAGGGCCTGCGGTGATCGCCGAGGGATAGGCGCCCGTACCGGAAAGGGTGAACTCGGTGATCTCTCCCGTGCTGGTGATGCGGCCGATCCGATCGGTGTTCATCTCCGTGAACCACATCGCACCGTCCGGACCGGCGGTGATCCCGAAGGGGCCGCTGTCGGGCGTGGGCACGGGGAAGGAGTCCGTGTCACCGTCGACGGTGATCCGGCCGATCCGGTGGTCCAGGGAGCGAGTGAACCACAGTGCTCCGTCGGGTCCGGGGGCGATGATCGTAGGGCGACACGCGGGCGGTTCCAGCGGGTATTCGTCGAGCTCGCCGTCGAGGGTGAGGCGTGCGACGCGGCCGCTGTGCGCGAAGGTCAGCCACAGTGCGCCGTCAGGTCCGGTCGTGATGCCGTACGGACCAGCGCCCTTGTCTGCCACGGACATCTCGCTTACGACCACGACAACTCCTTGGAGGGGGGTGGGGTGGGGTGGGGATGGGGCGGGGATCAATCGGCGTTCCCGACCGATGCCGCAGCGTGGTCCGGCAGCAGGTCGAGAATGATCGCGGCGAGGTCGGCGGGCCGGGTCATGGGGATGTTGTGGTTCGAGCTGATGTCGGTCAGCCGGCGGCCGGGGACGGCGTCGACGACGGCACGCACTTCGTCGCGCCGCGAGGCGTAGAAGCCATCCTCGGCCAGCGCGATCGTCGTCGGACAGGTGAGGCGGTCGTACACCTCGATGCTCGGGAAGACTTCCGCGTCGCGCTCCACGGCGGTGACGGCCGCGATCTCCTCGAAGGCCGGTCGCCGTACCCACCGGTGGCCGCGGCGCAGGAAGGAGCGCCGCGTGACCTTCTCGACGAGTTCGTGCCGTGCTCCGGCGTTGAGCCAGTCCCCTCCGGCCTCCCGCGCGCACTGCTCGACATAGGCGTGCATCTGGTCGTCGTCCGCTTCCCAGCCGTAGCGGAACATCGCCCGCAGACGGTCCGCCGCCTCGGTGGTCCGCGCGGCGGCATGCTCGGCGAGCGACGCGTTACGGTCATCGAGCACCACGCCGTCCACGATGCAGAGGGCGGCCGGTTGCACGAGGCCACTGGCAGCGGCGGCCGTTACGGCGTACCCGCCGGTGGAATGGCCCACCAGCACGGGGTGGTCCCAGCCCAGCGCGGTGACGACGCCACCGAGGTCTCGCCAGTACTGCTCGGGTCCGGTCGAGTCGAGCCGGGTCTGCCCGTGGCCGCGCAGGTCGACGGCGACCGGGTGACACGCGCTCACCAGACGGGTCGCCACATCGGCCCAGGCGGCGGCGTTCTGTCCGCTGCCGTGGACGAGCAGCACCCCCTCACCGTCGCCGCCGAAGTCCACACCCGAGAGGACGCCGTCCACGACGGGGAGTTCGATCTCCGTTCCGATCATCACCGCACCCTTCCTACCGGAAGCCAACGAGCGCAACCGCTTTTCCGGCAGGAGTTCGGTGCGGGGCGGGACAGGTTGCCTGCCCGTGCAGCGGGACGCCCCACCGTGCGGGCACGGTGGGGCGTAGCCGGAGTGATGGCAGCGGCGGCGGTCAGGCGGTGGTGTCGAAGTCCCCGGCCTTGACGCCCGCCACGGAGGCGGCGAACGCGGCGGCGTGGACGCCGAGGGCGGGACCGCCCGAGTTCTTCGAGTCGCGTACGGGAACGGTGCCGGTGGCGGACGCGGTGCGCGGGGCCCACTCAACGCAGGTGCCGCCGTTGTCACTTTAGGAGGACTTGAACCACTGCGGGGTCGTGGATTCGGTCGTCACGGGGTGCCCTTTCGATGCTGGTGGATCATGTCCACCGTATCTGTCTGCGACAGAGAGACGCCTGAACCGACCATATGCGTCACTGGACTTGGCGCCACAGTGAGTTCAGGCCGTAGTCGCCTCCTCGCCGACGCCCTCACGCCGGGACTAGTTCGGGGCGGACGGTGCCCCGGGCACGCTGGTAAAGAGCCTGGGCTTCGTGGTTCTTGAGGTGGGGAGCGATGAGACGGAACATGTTCACCATGCGCTGGTCGATGCGGCCCGAATTCACCAGCGGATAGTCCTCCAGCGCCAGCCCCCACGTCTTGCAGGCCGCTTCCAGATGCCCCGTCGCCAGTTGGCGCTCGGCGAGGATGGCCCGCTCCTTGACGCGCGTACGACGGTAGATGCCGTACCGCAGACGGTCCGATTCCTCCATGGCCGTGACAGCACCGCGAACGTCGCCCATTTCGAACCGCACCTGGCTGGTGTGATAGCTCAAGGAGGCCGGAGCGTAGGAGCCAAAAACCTTCCCGCGTGCCTCTGCCTTGTCCATCGCGCCCTCGGCTTCCTGCAAATACATGAGAGCAGAGCGACGATCACCGATCTGTGCCGCAGCATGCGCCTGCTGACCCGCGAGAAAGGCGCGCATACGGGGGCCGGCCTGAGGAGACGATGCCGCAGCGGCATCGGCGAGACGCATGGCCACTGGCCCTTGTCGCAGATCCACCGCTTGCACGCTCATTCCACGGAGAGTGGTGCAGAACGTCAGATGATCCTCGGATGCTCCGGCGAGCTCCAGGGCCTTGAGGTAGTAGTGCTGCGCGAGGCCGTGAAGTCCCTCGTCGACCGCCATGTATCCCGTGAGGTAACAGAGGTCCGACGCTGCCGACATCATCGCCCTGCGCACATCCTCGGGCCCGCTTGTCCGGAGAAAGGGCGCAACCGTGTTCACGAGGAACGTGGCTGCGAGCGGCCTCGCGGTGCGCCCGCCGAACTGGTCGTCCATAGACGAGAGTTGCTCGGTCATTGCGGTCACCGTGTGTACGTCTGACATACCGAGGCGCGATCGAACGCCTAGCTGGGCGGCCTCCATTCGGCCCACCACGTCTGGCCAGTCCGGCACGGTGAGAGCTACCGAGAACAGGGCAACTCCCAGCACGCTGCGCCGGGAAGGATCCATGTCCAGTCTTCCGAGGTCAAGGACCCCGTCCACCGTACTGACCGGAGCTACCTCCGTTCGCCGCTCGGGATCCGGGACGGGGAAGCCGGCCTCAGACGAGGTGACGGGCCGCCCGAGCTTACGAGCGAAGGCTTCCAGGATGAGTGCCCGGGCATTCTCGCGCGGAACACCCCCGTTCAACCACTGGTGTACGGAAGGAGCGCGGTACCGCTGAGGAGTTCCGTGCTCGGTTCCGATTAGGTTGACCGCTTGCGCGCATTGTCTGAGCGTCCACCCTGTCTCGCGGAACAGTCGGTCAAGGCTTGTGTTCGGCTCGCCAGTACCCAAGTCCCCGTCAACTCCCCCTGCGCGACGACGCCAAGCGCTTAACGCTCTTAATCCTTGCTCGCTTCTCAACACTACCGCCAAGCGCGCTCGCACGGTTACCTGGAGTGGCCGTGCGATCACGATATGGAAAGAGGGTCAGGTGGATAGGGATCCGTTACTGCCTGCCGTGGGTGCGTTCATGGTGGACATAAGCCGTGGCGACGGTGTTGCGGAGTTCCGGGGCGTCGCCGGTCCGTACTGGTCCCTCCGGCCCGTCGCCGGTGGACGCGAGTGGGAGGTCGAACCGCGTTACGTACGACCCGCGTTGCTCATGGAGCAGCTACGGGCCCGCACCGCGCGGCTCAACGCCCGCAGCCGGGGCGAAGTGCTGTGAGGGCGGCGCTTTCGGCCCCGGGCCGCGAGAGGAATCTGGACTACGTCGCGGCCGTCGCGGTGACGGTCGGCGGCCGGGCTCTCCCGCTCGGCGGAGTCGCCCTGCCGAACCGCCGGCTCGTTCTGCGCTGGCTCCGGCGGCAGGCCCTGCGGCTGGCGGACGGGCGCGGGCGCGATCCGGCCCCGGCCGCCCGGTGGCTCGGCGCCAGAGACGTCCGGCCGGTCACCTTCCACGGTTCCGACGCCCCCGAGGCGCTCCGGGCGTGGGCGGACGACCACGGCAGCCAGGACCACGCCATGAGCGCGCTGGAATCCGGACTTCCCGCCCTGCTCACCGTGGTCGACCCCTTCGTGGGGCTGCGCGTCACCCTCGGCCGGTGGCCGGTGGATCTGTGCGGCTGGGCGTCGGCGGCAGCCTCGGTGAACGGCCCGTGCCCGCCCCGTACGGAAGGGGTCTGACCCCGTGCTGCAATGCACCGCCGTGACCCAAGTCCCCTACGCCGAAGCTCTGCTGGCGCTCGCCACGATGGAGGGCGGGCCCGTGTACCCGCCCGATGTCCTCGACCAGGACGACTTCCTGCTCTGTGAGCTGGCCGCCCACGACGAGACGGCCGAGCACGCCGCGCACCTGTGGACGGCCGACGTGCCGGACGACCGGGACCTGTGGCTCCTCTGGTCGGGGACCGGCGCGCACCGCGTCCACCGACTCGACACGCTGCGGCTCTGCCCCGCCGTGCTCCGCGAGCTGGCGACCCGCACGGTCACCACGTGCGCGTACTTCGACCACCACCCCGGGCCGCACTCCTTCTCCGTGACCGACCCGCTCGGCGACCTCATCGCCGAACACGTCCACAGCGAGGTCCGGCGACTCGTCTCCGGGGACGACGCTCCCGGCGCGCCCGATGCCCCCGATGTTCCCGACACCGACGCGCCGTGACGGCGACCGGAGGTTCCACCCCGTGAACCAGTGCACTGCCGTGGCCCTGCTGCCGCCCCCGGAGTTCCTGATCCGGCTCGCCGCTCCCGGCGGCAGCCGCCCGGAGGCCGGGTACCTCCTCTGCGAGCCGGCCGACGACCACGACGGCGACCACGCGATGGCGCTGTGGGACGACGACGCGAACCGCACGGCCGTCTGGGCCCGTTGGCGTGGCGAGCGGGCGACTCTGTCGGAGCTGGCCTGGTGCGGCGCGATCGACCCACGGGGCGAGGACGCGTGCGGGCTGTTCGCCGGCCACCGCTCCGCCCATGACTGGAACATCGTCGATCCGACGCTCGCGGCGGTGGACGCGGTCCTCGCGGGGGAGCGCCCGGGGGAGCCCGCAGAGTGAAGGCCGCCCCCCCCCTTCTCCGTGATCAACAAACCGGTGAAAGCCGACGGAACGTGGATCGGCTGGAGGCAGATGGAGAAAGCCGGGCTCAAACAGACGCAGGAAGCGCGGCTGCCGCTGTACGAGCGCCCTCGCCGCTTCCGTTCGTACTCCTCCTGGCTCGTGCCGGGCCTGATCCAGAAACGTGAGCACACCGAAGCAGTGCTGCGTGCCGTGCAGCGCAGCCGGGTCGAGGTGGACGACGTGCCGTCCGCCCAGGCGGGTGGGCCTTCGTCCTCTGTGGGCTGAGTGAAACCGACGCGGGGTGTGCAGGGTTCGGGAACCGGGCGGTGCTATGTGCGGGGCCTGAGGCGCATGTGCAGCCGTTGCGGGCTGAGTGTGAGGGCCAGGGCGGGGCGGACGGGGCGGCCGGGCAGGGGTTCCAGGCGCCATCGTGCGGCGATCGTGGCCAGGATGATGACGGCTTCGGTGATGCCGAACTGGTCGCCGATGCACTTGCGGGCGCCTCCGCCGAACGGGATGAAGGAGCCGTCCGGTGGGTTGAGGTGGCGGGAGCTGCTCCACCGGTCGGGGTCGAATTGCTCGGGGTTGTCGTACTGGTCGGTTCGGTGGTGGATGAGATAGGGGCTGAAGAAGACGGCCGTGCCGGCGCGGACGGGGTGCGAGCCGAGGTGGGTGTCGGTGGTGGTGGTGCGGCTGACGAGCCAGGCCGGCGGATAGCGTCGCAGGGATTCCATGAGGACGCGGCGTGTGTATTCCAGCCTGGGCACGTCGTCGAGTGTGGCTGCGGCGCCGGCGAGAACGCTGTCGGCCTCGGCGTGGAGCTGTTCTTCGATGTGGGGATGCTGGGCCAGTGCGTGTAGTGACCATGCCAGGGTGGCGGCCGCGGTCTCGATGCCGGCGAAGAAGAAGGCCATCAGCTGGTCGATGATCTCGGCGTCGGAGAGGTTCTGGTCCTGGCCGTCTTCGGGGGAATCGGGGCTGCCGAGGAGTACGGACAGCAGGTCGTCGTGGCCGGTGGCGGCGGAGCGGCGGTCTGCGGTGGCGCGGGCCATGGTCTGGCGCAGGCGGGATCGGGCCTGGTAGTAGCGGCGGTTGCCGGGGGCGGGGAGCGTGTTCAGGCGCGGTGGTGTGACCATGCGCCTGAAGATGCCGTCCGTGATGGCGCCGAGGTCCTCCAGTACCTCGGTGATAGCGGTGGGGTTGAGGGTGTCGGCGAACATGGTCGCCACCAGGCCCCGGGCGACGATGTTCTGCATCTCGGTATAGGCGTCGATGGTCTGGCCGTCGGTCCACGAGCGGGTGATGGTGTCGGTCTGTTCGGTCATCAGGCGGGCGTACGCGGGCAGGCGGGCAGGGTGGAAGGCGGGCTGGACCAGCCGTCGCTGGCGGCGGTGGTCGGTATGGGGGCAGAGGGGCAGGCCGTTGCCCAGGACTTCCCTGCCCTGGTCGAATGCCGGGCCGCCTTTGTCGAAGGTGCGGTCGTTGACCAGGACGTGGCGGGTCAAGCCCGGGTCGCAGACCAGAAGGGCCTTCATGGGGCCGATTCGGATGTGGACCAGGTCTCCGTGGGCGGGCAGTGAGGTGAGGAATTTCAGGGGGTCGCGTACCAGTGGCAGGAGGTGGCCGAGGAGAGGCAGCGCTCCCGGTGCCTGGCTGATCGGAACGTCCGTTGTCATAGCTGTCCACTCTCCGGTCGGCGGTGCGGTGGATGAAGCGGGGACGCGGGGTGCGCGGGGCCGGTTGCTGCGGGTGGAGCCGTGCCGGATCCGGGGAGGCGGATCCCGCGATCCCGCCGGTTCAACCCGGTGCGCCCTGGGTGCTTGGGGCTGGCGTGTGCGGGCGTGGAACGGCACTGCCCGGTGACCCGCTGTCCGTCATGGGGCATCCTCGGCGGCGCCGGGCATGGCCGGCGGCGATTCTGTACGGGGCCTGTGCCGCGGTTGCTGCCGAGGTCGTCAGATGAGTGTGGCGAGGTGCTGCATGGGGCCGGTCGCCGGGGCGCGCGGTCGGTGTAGCGGGCGGTTTCCTCTGCCCGGAGGGCGTTGCCGGTCATCCAGGTCTTGAGTCCCTCGACTATTTCGGTGAGGGCTTGGCGGTCGCCGGGCTGCAGGTGGGGGTAGAGGGCGGCCTCGGCGCGGCTCTCGGCGGCGAGGAACCGTCCGACCTGGACGTCGACCCGCTGGGCGACGAGAGACGTGGACGTCGACCCGCTGGGCGACGAGATCGGCGGCTTCCTGCAAGGAGACGTCGAGTTTGCTGGTCAGGACCACGACATAGTCGCAGAGGTCGTTGACGCGGATCTCCTTGGGCGCGGAGTACGGGTCGTTGACCCAGGCCCCGACGTGGGAGGCGGCTTCCTGTACCCACGCCTGGGTGTGCTGCTGGGCGCGGTCTTCGTGGGGGTGGAGCCTGGACGGCAGATCGAGGCGGAGCTGAGGGACTGCGAGATCCATGATCACTCCCTGGTCTCTGTCCTGACAGTGGCGGGGCAGCGGCCCGCCGGTTCCTTTCCTTTCAGGAGAGCCAGTCCCACCCCAGGAAGGGAAGGTCTCGGTGACCAAAAGGGCGTGAACGTGTTGAACGGTCCTGTGCAGGCGAACCAGGGGGCGGGCCAGACGAAGGCCCGCTAGGAACAGCACCCTGAGGGCGGGGGTGAGGCGGATGGTTCTCGGGGGGCGCATGCGGATGCGAACGGGTCGAGGTGTGCTGCCCGTCGTTGCTGGTGGGAGAGGCTTCGGTGAGGTGCGAGGCGGGCTAGGAGGTCATCTCATTTGGTGAGTCTGCGGTAGCAGATGAGGGTGCAGGCGATGCTGGCGAAGGCGAGGAAGTGGATGGCTTGGCGTTCGTAGCGGCGGCGGGGTAGGCGGCAGCCGGCGAGCCAGGCCATGGTTCGCTCAAGGGTCCAGCGGTGGCGCCCCAGGCGTTTCCCGTCTTCCACGCCTATGCGGGCGATGCGGGGTGTGATGCGCCGGTGGCGGCTGTCGTAAGCCTTGTCGGCGTGAAGCTTGGCTGGCCGACGCCGACGGGGCCCGCGGCGCGAGCGGATGGGAGGTATGCCCCGCACGGGCGGCTCAAGAGCCCGACTTTCGTGGCGATTCGCGCCGGAGATGCCGATCGTAAGCGGAAGCCCGGACCGTTCGGTGATCAAATGGATCTTCGGCCCGTACTTTCCCCGATCCACAGGCTTCGGACGCGTCAGATCCCCCTTTTCAGGGCCCGCATGTTCACCGAGTCAACCGCACACCGCGACCAGTCCAACTCGCCACGCGCACCGAGCTCGTCCAGCACCAACCGGTAGAGCTTCGCCCAGACCCGAAACCGGCTCCACTCCACAAACCGACGGTGCGCCGTCGCCCCGGACGGCCCGAACACCGGCGGGACCTGCGACCACGTGCAACACGCGCCCAGATTACCCAATCAGCCAAATGAGATGACCTTTTATGCGGACTTCCTTCCGGACCTGTACATCAGCGCTCCGATGACCAGGAAAACAGCGGGAGCGGCCATCACCGGAACGAACCTTGCGCCAAGGGCCAGCATGACCACGACTAATATCACCATGACCGCGGTCAGGGCGAGTATCAGGAGTCCGAAGACCTTACTTATCGTCTTCTGCTCGTTGGTCACGGGGCCATCCCTTCCTGGTCATCTCACGCTCTCGCGCCACCTTGGTCGACAGTCAAGCGCGCCCATTCTTCCCTCTTTGAATGAAGAAGCAGCCGATGACGGAAATACATCCGATGATCGCCAGCAGGCCCCACCCTCCGCTGTTGCCGGAAGCGATCAGGAAAACAGAAAGGGCGATACCTGCGACTGCGAATGCTGCGGCGAACTGCACATACCGCTTGACGACGGCGCGCTGCTCCGTTGTCCATCCGACGTGCGGCTCCGACATCTTCATTCCCCCCGTGTGCCCCCGGTTTCGCTGGTGAATCCCGTGCCCACTCCGCCGGCAGACGGCCCGTCAGCACGAATGTCGCGCGACACGAAGCGACGACTCTGCGACTTTGCCGCTCGGGGCCTTCCGGCCCGGGCAGGCGCGCTTTGAGGTGGCACAGGGATGGGCGAACGATGGGTTTCACGCTGAAGCCGCGGATCCCAGTACGCGGTAGCGCCGAGGACCCTTCCCGAGGCCGGGTCCACCTGCGCCGCGGAGGTCGAGGAGTACATCGACATCCAGCTCGGCCGTGCGGCAGCCGGAAGGATGGCCCCGTACGCTCGCCGCTGCGGCTCGGGGCACCGGGGCGAACATCGAGGCCAAGTACCTGATGTTCCGGCACGCGTTCGAGAAGTGGGGCGTGGCGCGGGTCGACCTGAAGACGGACGCCCGCAACAGCCGCTCCCGGGCGGCCATCGAAGCGACGGGCGCCCGGTTCGAGGGAGTGCTGCGGAACTGGTCCCGCTCCTGGGCTCCGGGCGAGGACGGCCGGCTGCGGGACTCCGCGATCTTCTCGATCACCGCGGCGGAGTGGCCGGACTGCCGGGTGCGGCTGGAACAGCGCATCGTTCGTGACCCCGCACACCGGCAGCCGGCCCCCGTGACGCGGTAGCGCGCCTCTCGTTCGGCCGGCTGCCGTCGTCCGGCCTGCCCTCCTCACGAAGGACAGGCCGGCGCCGCAATCTCAGATCGAGAACCGCTCCCGCTCCAGCAGCGGCCGCACCCGGGACCGGAAGCCGCCCGTGCGGAACGGCTGCTGGAGCAGGCCGGGCCGCAGTTCCTGGGCGAGGGCCGCGACGATCATTCCCTGGTCCAGGGCGAGCATGAAGTCGCTGACCCGGCCCGTGGACACGTTCACCGAGTCCCGGAAGCCGAGCCCGTCCTCGTACGCGCCGAAGTCCCGCTCCAACGCCCGCAGGTTGGCCACCGCCTCCCGGCCCGCGAACGGCAGGGCCAGGAAGGAGGCGTGCGGGGTGACGACGCCGTTGGTGAACGCCGAGGGCGGCGGCAGGGGTTGGCCGTCCGTGGTGTGTGTGCGGTCGGTGTTGGAGGCGTAGCCGTCGACCGCCATGCCGAGCGCGTCGACCCCGTACTCCTGGTAGCCGTCCTCCGGGATGTTGGAGGGGGAGAAGCCCCAGTAGCCGTACTCCGCCTCCCGCAGCCCGTGGTCGATCTGGCCGCGTACGTAACGGTGGTGGGTCACGCCCCACGCGCGCGGCGACCACTGCTGCTCCGGTACGAACAGCGGCACCATCAGCGCCTCGAACATCGAACCGCCCCAGGTGGGGATCACCTTCCGGCCGCGGTGGGTGTAGTGCCCGTTCCAGACGCGTACGCCGTCGACCGTGACGTACCCGCCGCCCGGCTTCTGCTCCTGCTCGTGCTCCGGCAGCATCGTCCGCAGCAGGTGCCAGTAGTGGTCGCCGGGGAGGGAGCCGTCCGCGATGCCGAGGTAACTGGCCATCCGAGGCTCGGTGTTGAGCGCACCGTAGTGGTGCGGGGTCGGCTCGTCCGTGTCGGTCCAGACGCCGCCGCGCAGCTGGCCGGGGCCCGCGACCGGGTCGGCCGGGTCGTACGGGGTGTAGAAGTACGACCAGTCCGCCGTGGCCAGGATGCGGTGGATACGGGGGCGCAGAGAGGGCGCGGCGTCGGCGGCTGTCCGCAGGCCCGTCACCAGCCAGGCGTTGTCGACGGAGGACAGGAACGGGCGCACCGGGTCGCCGGTGCCCGGCCACTGGGTGAGCACCGAACCGTCGTGCGCGTCGTACCAGTTGAGCCAGAAGCCGTGGTGGCGTTCCAGCTTCTCGACGGCGGCGACGGTACGGGTCAGCGCGCGGATCATCGTGCTCTCGCGGATCACGCCGAGGCCCGCGGCGGCGACCGTCGACCACAGGCCGCAGCCGATGTTGGTCGGCGAGGTCTGGGCGGACTGGGCGGGGGCGCCGGGGCCGCTGAGGTCGATCTTGTCGGTGACGAGGCCGAAGTCGGTCGTCATCGCCTCGATCGAGCGGTACGTGTCGCGGAACCAGGTCTTCAGGAGGCGTGGGTCGGCGGGGGCGGCGACAGCCGCCGGGGCGGTTACGGCTCCGAGCGACAGGGCCGCGGCCCCGGTCCCTGCGGCGGTGAGAAACGTGCGACGGTCCATCGTTCCGGCTCCTGGTGGCAGAAGGGGGAGGGGAAGGGCAAGTCGTGGTGTTCGGCCGTGCGGGTAGTGCGGGGTAGTGCCGGGTAGTGCCAGGGACGCGAGGTTGTGCGGGCGTCCGAGATCGTGCGGGCGCGTGTGAGCTCGCGCCGGGCGTTCGGGGGATGTGAGCTCGCGCCGGGCTTCGGGGGTGTGCGGGCGCGTGTGAGGTCGCGCTGGGCGGGCTGGGTTGTGCGCGGGATGCGAGGTCGCGCCGGGTGTGCGCGGGTGTGGTGCCGGGCGGGCCGGGGCCGGCGGTCGTCAGGATCCGCCGGCCCCGGCCCACCCGAGGGAGCCGTCAGGTGGCTCCCCGTACGGAGGGGCAGCCCCGGGGGTGGATCAGGCTGCCGTGCGCGGGAGTTCGCGGGTGCGGCCGAGCGAGCCCAGCCACTTCGCCGAGTCGCGCGGGGTGCGCTCGAAGGTCTCCCAGTCGATGGCGATCAGGCCGAACGTGGCCTTGTACGTGCCCCACTCGTAGTTGTCCAGGGCGCTCCACGCCAGGTAGCCCCGGATGTCGATGCCGTCGGCCAGCGCGGCGGCGACCTCGTCCAGCGCGCCCGCGTAGTAGTCGACCCGGCGGCTGTCATCGGCCGTGGCTATGCCGTTCTCCGTGACGATCAGCGGGACGTCGCCCACCACCTCGGCCGTGTGGCGCAGCGCCTCGCCGACCGCCGTCGGGTAGTACTCCCACGTCGTCAGCGTCCGCTCGACGTCGTCGGCCGCCGGGATCGGTCCGTCGGGGCCGATCCGCGTACGGGTGTAGGACTGCACGCCGATCCAGTCGTCGCCGCGCGCCGCCTCGATGAAGACGTCCTCGCGCGGGTGGCGGTAGGCGGCGGTGACGTCCTCCGCACCGGGGAGGGCCTGGTAGACCTGGTTGGCGATGGTCCAGCCGACCTGGATGCCCGCGTCCAGGGCCCGGACCTCCTTGACGGCCGCGTGGTGGGCGGCGATGACGGCCGCGGTCGTCTCGTCGTCGGGGGTGGGCAGGCCGGCGGGCGGGAAGCTGTTGTCGCCGCGCTTGGCCTGGCCCGCCATGACGGCGATCATGTTCGGCTCGTTGATCGTGCAGACGTGGCTGACGCCCTCGGCGATGACGGGGGCGCAGGCCGCCACGTACCGCGCGAACAGCTCCACCGCGCCCTCGGCCGTCCAGCCGCCGCGCGCCTCGAACCACTGCGGGACGGTGAAGTGGTGCAGGGTCACCATCGGGCGCAGGCCGCGCTTGATCGCTCCCTCCACCATCCGCCGGTAGTGGGCGAGCTGGGCACGGGAGAAGTGGCCTTCGACCGGCTCGATGCGGGCCCACTCGATGGAGAACCGGTAGTCGGTGAAGCCGAGGGAGGCCAGCAGGTCCATGTCCTCGGGCCAGCGGTGGTAGCTGTCGCAGGCGTCCAGGCTCGGCTCCGCGATGTGGGTGCCGGCGGCGTGCTCCTTGACCCACCAGTCGCAGTCCGTGTTGTTGCCCTCGATCTGGTGGGCGGCCGTGGACGCGCCCCAGAGGAAGCCCTCGGGGAACGGGACGGGGGTCTTCTGGTCCGAAACAGGGGTGTGGGTCATCGCGACATGTCTTTCTGGTGGTGGTGAGGGGTGTGGCCGCGCTCCGTCACGGAGTGGGGTGCGGCCGGTTACGTGAAGTGCCCGGGCGGACGCGTTACTTCATGCCCGCCGTGGCGATGCCCTGCGTGAAGTGCCGTTGCAGCGCGATGAAGACGACCAGCACCGGCAGCACGATCAGGAAGGCCCCGGCCATCAGCATCCCGTTGGAGCCGCCGGCCTTGTTGGGGTCGGTGGCGAAGGTCGCCAGGGCCACCGGGAGGGTGTACTTGTCGGGGTCGTTGGTCGCGATCAGCGGCCAGACGAAGTTGTTCCAGGAACCCAGGAACGTGAAGATCGACAGGGTCGCGAGGGCGGGCTTCACCAGCGGCATCACGATCCGCCAGAAGATGTACCACTCGCTCGCGCCGTCCATCCGGGCCGCTTCCAGCAGCTCGTCCGGGATCGACTGCATGAACTGGCGCATCAGGAAGACCCCGAACGCCCCGGCGGCGAACGGCAGCACCAGACCCGCGTAGCTGTCGATCAGCTGGAGCTTGCTCATCAGCACGAACAGCGGCAGCAGCATCAGGTTGCCGGGCACCATGAGCGCGCCGAGCACCAGGCCGAAGACCTTGTTGCGGCCGACGAAGTTCAGCTTGGCCAGGGCGTAGCCGAGCATCGAGCAGAAGACCAGGTTCGAGACGGTCACCAGGACCGCCACGATCACCGAGTTCATGAAGTACAGCGGCAGGTCCAGCTTGTCGAGAAGCTGCCGGAAGTTCTCCAGGGTCCACTCGGTGGGGATCCACACCGGCGGGCTGGCCGACAGCTCGCTCTGCGTCTTGAAGGCCGAGAGCCCCATCCAGAGGAAGGGCGCCGACATGACCAGCAGGCCGAGCGAGAGCAGGACGTAGACCAGGGGGCGGGAGACGCTCCGCTTCGCGCCGTCGTTCTTCTTCCCGCCGTTGTTCTTCCTGCCGTCGTTCTTCGGGGGAGTCGGCGGTGCGTCGCTCTTCAGGTGCTCGACCGCCGCGTTGCCGCTGGTGGCGCTCATTTCGTGTTGTCCTTCAGCAGTCGGAGCTGGAGCACCGTGATGCCCATGATCACCACGAAGAGGACGTACGCCATGGCGCTCGCGTAGCCCATGTGGAAGAAGTTGAACCCTTCGCGGTACATGTTCAGCGAGACCGTGAGGGTCGAGTCGGACGGGCCGCCCTGGGTCATCACGAACGGTTCCTCGAACACGTTGAGGTAGCCGATCGTCGTGATCACGGTGGCGTAGAGGAGGGTCGGACGCAGGAGCGGGACCGTGATGCCCCGGAACTCCTGCCAGACGCTCGCGCCGTCGAGCTTCGCGGCCTCCCGCACCTCGGTGGGGATCGCCTGGAGGCCCGCGATGAACAGCACCATCACCGTGCCGACGTTCCGCCAGACCGCCATGACGATCAGCGACGGCATCGCCAGCGTCTCGGAGCCGAGGAAGTCCGGTGCCGTCCAGCCCACTTCGGAGAAGAGGCCCGCGACCAGCCCGTCGCTCGGATCGAGGACGAACCGCCAGACGACGGCCACCGCGACGATGGTGGTGACCACCGGGGCGTAGAAGCCGACCCGGAAGAAGGTCCGCGCCCGGTCGATGCCGTTGTTCAGCAGGACGGCGACGACCAACCCGATGCCGATGGTCAGCGGCACGCCGACGACGACGAAGTACCCCGTGTTGAAGAGGGACTTGAGGAACTTCTCGTCGCCGAAGAGGTTGACGTAGTTCTCGAACCCGATGAAGTTCGCTTCCCACGGGCGCGTCACGTTGCGCAGCCCGAAGTCCGTGAAGCTCATCACCAGCGTGGCGAGGATCGGGAACGCCATGAAGACGGTGAACAGGACGAGGAACGGGGTGGAGAACAGCCAGCCCGCCGCGTTCTGCACGCCCATCGACGGTTTGCGGCCCCGGCTGCCCCCGGTGGCCGGGGACGGTGCGGCCCCGGCCCTCCGGGGCCCTCGGGCCTTCTCGGTCGTGGTGCTCATGGCTACTGCTTCACGAGGCCTTCGATCTCGGACTGCGCGGTCTTCAGCGCGTCCTCGGCGGAAGCCTTGCCCTGTGTCACCTTGGCGATGGCCTGGTCCACCTTGTCGGTGATCTCGGTCCAGTTGGCCAGGGACGGCGAGGACTTGGCGGTGTCCATCTGCTTCTTGAAGATCTGGAGGTCGGCGTCGTCGGCGAGCGTCCCGGACTCCCACGCGGAGGTGTTGGCGGGCAGGTCCTTCGTCCGCTCGTACCAGTCGGCCTGGCCCTTGGTGTCGGTCAGGTACTTGATGAACTCGGTGGCCGCGGCCTTGCGCTCGCTGTCCTTGGAGACGACGAGGGAGGAACCGCCGGCCATGGAGGTGGAGGAGGCGTCCGCCGGGACGTTGGCGATGGCCCACTTGCCCTTGAGCTGCGGCTGGCCCTCGTTGAGGAGCGTCACGTGCCAGGGGCCGCCGAAGAACATCGGGACCCGGCCGTTGCCGAAGTCCTTCACCACGTCGTAGCCGGGCTGCACGGACTTGTTGGAGAGGCCCTTGTCGAAGTACGAGCCGTACTCCTTCAGCGCCTTGACCGCCTCCGGGCTGTCGACGACGGCCTCGCCCTTGTCGTCGACGATCTCGCCGCCCGCCGAGTACAGGAAGGAGTAGAAGTTCTGCACGGTGTCCAGGCCGCTGGGCTGGATGGACAGCCCCCACTTCGTGCCGGCCTTCTCCTGGTACGCGGTCGCCAGGTCCTTCAGGCCCTTCCAGTCGGTCGGAGCCTTCGTCACGCCCGCCTTCTCGGCCAGGTCCGTGCGGTAGTAGAGGACCCGGGTGTCGACGTACCACGGCACGCCGTAGGCGGTGCCGTCCACCTCGCCCTGCTCCCAGCCCGCCGGGAAGAAGTCCTTCTTGTCGAAGGCCTTGGTGTCCACCGGCTCCAGCACGCCGAGCTCGGCGAACTCGCCCAGGTAACTGCCGCCCATCTGCGCCACGTCGGGCAGGGTGCCGGCCGCCGCTGCCGAGACGAGCTTCTGGTGGGCGACGTCCCAGCCGATCGGGGTCACCTTCACCGTGATGTTCGGGTTGGCCTTCTCGTAGACCTCGGCCACGTCGGCGAGCTTCTCGCCCTCGGCCCCCATGGCCCACACGGTGAGCGTCTGCTTCTCGTCCGCCGCGACGTCGCCGCCGGAGGAGCCGCAGGCGGAAAGGGTCACGGCGAGCGCGAGCGCTATGCCGGCGGGGGCGGTTCTGGCGATGCGGGACATGGGAGGGCTCCTCCTTGAGCAATCCGGATGCTGCACGATGTATGCGCTGCCTGTAAGCGCATACATCACTCTGCGCCAGTCCTTCGGGAATCCGCAAGAGGGTGCTGGGTCACACTCGTGCAACGTGCTCGACACCCTGGCGCCTTGTGGTTGAACCGTAAACGCGCCGTTTGTGGAAGAACAGGCGATGTGACCGATTCGTCGTCAGGGGGTGAGGCCCGGGGGCACGCGCCGTGTCGGCGTGGTCGGCGTCTACCCTCGCGGCATGGCCTCATCCGTCGCCTTCTCCCACGGCTTCCCGTTCGACCCGGCCTACGGGTACGACGCGCCGGACGCCCTGCTGGGCGTCCCCGCCCCGCCCGCCCCCGACGACTTCGACGCCTTCTGGCGGGGCCGGTACGCGCGAGCCCGCGCCGTCGACGCGCGGCCGGTCCTCGGCCCGGTCGAGGAGGAGCGCGACGGCCTCCGGATCCACGGCGTGACCTACACCTCCGTGGGCGGCGTCCGGCTCGGCGGCTGGCTCGCCCTGCCCGCCGAGGGGCCCGTCCGGTACGGATTCGTCGTCGGGCACGGCTACGGCGGCCGCCAGGAGCCCGGCCGCGACCTTCCGGCGCCGCTGCCCGGGGCCGCCGTGATCCTGCCGTGCGTACGTGGCATGGGGGCGCGGGGCCGGGTGGAAGGCATCCCGGACCTGGCCGACGCGCACGTCCTGCACGGCATCGGCTCCCGCGAGTCGTACGTCATCGGTGACTGCGCGGCCGACCTGTGGTGCGCCGCCTCCGCCCTCACGGCGCTCGTCCCGGAGTTGGCGGGGGCCGGCCTCCCGGGCGGACCCCGCCTCGGCTACCTGGGCGAGAGCTTCGGCGGCGGACTCGGGGCCCTCGCGCTGCCCTGGGACGACCGCTTCGGCGCGGCCCAGCTCACGGTCCCCACCTTCGGCAACCACCCGCTGCGCCTGACCCTGCCCTGCGCGGGCAGCGGCGAGGCGGTCCGGGCGCACCACCGCGAGCACCCCGGGGCCACGGATGTCCTCGCCTACTTCGACGCGGCGACGGCGGCGACCCGGCTCACGCTGCCCACGCTGGTCGCGGCCGCGCTGTTCGACCCGTCCGTGCCGCCGCCGGGCCAGTTCGCCGTGCACAACGCGCTGGCCGGCGAGCGTGAACTCCAGGTGCTGAGGGCGGGGCACTTCGCGTACCGGGGCATGGCGGCCGAGGCGGCACAGCTGGACGCGAACCGGACGCGGTTCTTCGGGGAGTGGCTGACGGCGGGGCCTGATCCGGTGGCCTGAGGGCCCGGGCGCCGGGCGGGCCCGGCTGACTCATGGGCCGGTGCGTCGTCCGGTGACGGCCGTCAGCGCGGGCGGCGACCACGAGGGCCGGGCCGTGTCTCCGTGCCAGGCATGGCGGCGCAGTCGCCTGCCGGAGCGCCCCGCAGCTCCGAGCAGCGCCCCGGCGTCACATCGCGGACGACCGGAGTCACGGGTTGCGGAAAGTTCGGCTCTTGTGGGTGACTTTGCCCCAGAGAGACAGCGCAGCTGTCAGTGGTCCCTGCTTGACTGAGGCCATCGAACCCAGGGAGCGAGTTATGCCGACTGTGATCCATAGGACGCGCAGCGAGCTTGAGACCCAGCGTGAGCACCTGTTGGCCAGCGTGAACATGACCTACGACGAGCTCGCGGAACGCGCTGCCACCTACAGCCTCAGCATGAACGAGTTGGACGTGTGGCACACGATCGAAGGTCTCGACTACCTTCTCGAAGGTGACTGCTGAAGAGGCCAAGGCCCTCGACGTGTCGGCGGCGGATTTCGCTGACCAACTGACTGCCCTGACGCGGGGTGTCCTCGGAGAGGACACCCCGCGTTTTCATGCGATCAACATGGGTTCCAAGATCAGGGTCTCGCCGATACGGGAGGACGAAGTCCTTCAGCGCATCCCGGTCAGCATCGGTGGGGAGCAGCGTCTCAGCCTCATGGTCCGGTTCTACTGCTGTTGGGACGGGTCCAGTACGTTCATGGCCACCGATCAGGCCGACGTGCACGTCTTCTACGCCGGGAGCCCCGACCCGTTGTTTCGCTTTGAATACGTGCGGCGCAGCAAGGAGCCGCCGGGTGCTCACGTGCAGGTGCACGCGCATCGCGATGAGGTCGCCTACCTTCTGCGGCTGGCGGAGAAGGGGCGTCCGAAGCAGAGGTTCAACAGGCTTCCGCGCTTGGCGGAGTTGCACCTGCCGGTCGGCGGGCACAGGATGCGCCCGGCGCTGGAGGACGTGCTGCTTTTCCTGAAGCGGGAGTTCGCGATCGACACGGTCGACGGCTGGAAGGCCGTGATCGACGAACATCTGCGCAGTTGGCGGCTGATGCAGCTGAAGACGGCAGTCAGGGACGCCCCCGACTCGGCCGCCCAGGTTCTGCGCAGCCTTGGGTACGCAGTGGTCGAGCCGGTGGTGCCTGGGGCGCGCCAGGCGTCGGACGAGGTCAAGCTGTTCTGGCCCTGACGCATAGGCATGCCGTGGGGAGCCGGTGAGTACCTGCTCGATCCCGCCCGCCCGTCCCGTCCGCGCGTCCTGCCCGCCCCTCCCGCGCGCCGCCGGCCGGCTCAGCCGCAGCCGCAGCTCGCGCGGCGGGTCACGGTGACCGGCAGCTCCAGTGAGACCGGGGCGCGGCCCGGGTCCGCCAGGCGCTGCACCAGCAGCTCCACCGCCTGCTCGCCCAGCTGCCGGATCGGCTGCCGGACGGTCGTCAGGGGCGGGCGGACGATCCGGCTCAGCGGAATCCCGTCGAACCCGGTCACGGCGATGTCCTCGGGCACCCGCACCCCGCGCCGCTCCAGCGCCTGGAGTGCGCCGACCGCCATCTGGTCGTTGGCGAACAGCATCGCCTCCGGCCGCTCCACCCCCGTACCCTCCGACCGGTCCAGCAGGGTGCCCGCCGCCCGCGCGCCCTCGGCCTGCGTCATCATCCCGGCGCGGAGCTCCGGCCGGGAGGGCACCGGAAGGCCCGCGTCCCGGCACCCCTCCTGGAAGCCCCGGAACCGCGCCTCGGCGTCCGGTGAGTTCTCCTCGCCGCCGATGAACGCCAGCCTGCGCAGCCCGTGGTCCTCGATGAGGTGGCGGGTCAGTTCGCGCTCGCCCTCGGCGTTGGCCACCACGATGTGGTCCAGGTGGTCGATCTCGCGCGGTCCGGAGAGCATCACGACGGGCAGCCGGCGCGATATCACCTCCAGGTCCTCGGTCGGCACCGTCCGCGCCAGTACGGCGAACCCGTCGACCCGGCCCGCGATCTTCGCCACCAGGCTCTCCGGCCCGCCGTCCAGCGCGGCGGCGATCAGCAGGGCGTAGCCATGCCGCCGGGCCGCCCGCTCCATGCCCCGGATGATCTGGTCGGAGTAGAGCATGACGGCCTGGTCGTCGTCCGCGTCGCTCGCGGCGGCGGAGATCTCGGCGTCCTGGTCCGCGAAGTCGGGAAAGCAGAGCCCGAGCACGCCCGTCGTCCGGCTGGCCAGGCCCCGGGCGCTGCCGGATGGCACGTACCCCAGCTCGCGGGCCGCCTCCATGACCTTCTCGCGGGTCTGGGCGCGTACGGAATCGGGGTTCCGGTAGACCCGGGAGACCGTGGCAATGGAGACGCCCGACCGCTCGGCGACGTCGTACACCGTGGGGGCGCTCACTCGACCGACCGTCCGCTTCTTCTTCCGTAGCGCCGCGCCTGGCGCGGCGCTGATCCCGGGCCGGCGGCTCGCTCGCCTGCCGATGCGATCACGAAAGGCTCGTGAAAGCGCATTCACCCTAGATCGTGGGCCGCGGGGGGAGCAAGGCCGCTCGGAGTCGCGCCGAGCGTGCGCCGGGTGCCGCGCGGCCCGCGGGAGTGAAACGTTCCTCCGGCCGAGTGAGCTTGCGTCCGCCGCCCGCCGTGTCTGCGCCCCCTCGCGCGAGGGGGCGTTTCAGTGGGCGGAAGGAATCAGTGTGATCAACTGCAAATGCCACCACATACGCACTATCCGGTCCATTCCGGTACGGGGTGGTCCGGGCCGGCCCCGGAGGTATCAGCCATGTCCCACGTCGGCGTCCCGCGCGGGACGGTTCGAAAGCGTCGATCACTCGCGCTCCTCACGACGGGGGTGCTCACGATCCCCGTGCTGGCCGGCTGCACCTCCGGCGGCGAGGAGACCTCCCGGGGCGTGCCCCAGGACATCGCACCCACCGCGCGCCAGGCGGTCGCCGACGGTTCGACCGTGAACTGGGCGGTCGACGCACTGCCCGCGACCTTCAACGCCTTCCAGGCCGACGCGGACAGCGCCACCACCCGGATCACCGGAGCCCTGCTCCCCACGCTCTTCCCGATGGACAAGTCCGGGCAGCCGAAGCTCAACCCGGACTACCTGGAGTCCGCGAAGATCATCGAGCGCGAGCCGAAGCAGGTCGTGCTCTACAAGCTCGACCAGCAGGCGGTGTGGAGCGACGGGCGGGAGATCGGGGCCCCCGACTTCGTCGCCCAGTGGCGGGCGCTCCGGGGCAAGGACTCCGCGTTCTGGACCGCCCGCAACTCCGGTTACGAGCGGATCGAGAAGATCGAGCGGGGCGCGGACGACCTCCAGGTGCGGGTCACGTTCTCCAAGCCGTACGCGGACTGGCGCTCGCTCTTCTCCCCGCTCTACCCGAAGGAGATCACCGGCTCGCCGGACGCCTTCAACGACGGCGCGCGCGCCACCCTGAAGAACACCGCCGGGCCCTTCGTCCTGCGCGGCGTCAGCAAGTCCGAGGGCACCGTCACACTGGCCCGCAACCCGCGCTGGTGGGGCGACAAGGCCAAGCTGGACACCCTAGTCTTCCGGGCCGTCGCCGCCGGGGACCGCACCGAGGCCCTCGCCGACGGCACGGTGGACGTCGCCGACATCGACGCCGCCACCGCCGACCGCATCGCGCTCGCCCGCCGCGACCGGGGCAGCAACGGCCAGCCGCCCGCCCACGGCCCCGGTGCCGCGACCACGCCCGCCGCGGCCCTGCGCTCCTGGGCCCTGGCGCACGGTTCCGACGAAGAGGCCGCGGAGATCGCGCAGGCCGCCCGGGAGAAGAACCGCAAGGCCGTCGTCGCCTACACCGCGGAACAGAAGGCCCTGCGCGACTTCGCGGTCCGCAAGTCCCTGGAACCCGCCTACACCCAGCTCGCGCTGAACGGTGAGTCCGGCCCCCTCGCCGACGACCGGGTCCGCCGGGCGGTGGCCCGCGCCCTGGACCGCGAGGAGCTGGCGCGGACGGTGCTGGGGCCGCTGGGCCTTCCGGCGAAGCCGCTCGGCAGCCACCTCGCCCTCGCGGGACAGCCCGGCTACAAGGACGGCAGCGGGGCGCTCGGCGACCAGAACACCAAGGAGGCCCAGGCCCTGCTGGCGGACGCCGGCTGGACGCGGGGCGGCGCGGCGCAGCCGCCCAAGGACACCAAGGCGGGCAGCGAAGCGGAGAAGAAGGGCGACAAGGGCGAAGAGAGCGACGCCGAGGGCGCGAAGGGAGACGCCGAGAAGAAGGCCGCCGAGGGCGCGCAGGGCGAGAAGGCCGGGCAGGACACCGAGGAGAAGGCCGAGAAGGCCGAGAAGAGGGAAGCCGAGGGGGAGAAGGCCGAGGGCGAGAAGGCCGACCAGGCCTCCGAGGACAGCACCGCCTCCCGTGACGAGGGCCTCTACATCGTCGGCGAGGACAACAAGCCCGGCGCCCACGCCCCCGCGCAGGCCGCCTCCACCGGCGGCGCCTCCGCCATCCACGTCCTGGCTCCCGGCCGGACGGCCGCCGCCCAGGGCGCCGCCCTGCGCCGCCAGGCCGGCGCCCTCGGCGAGGACGGCGCCGTCGCCGCCCAGGACAAGCAGCCCGGGGGAGCCGCCGGGGCGTACGCCCCCGTCGGCACCGCGGCCCCGGCGCCCGCAGCGGCCAAGGGGCAGCTCGGCAAGGACGGCAAGGCGCTGACCCTGCGCTTCGTCCTCCCCTCCGGAGCCGGCTCCCAGTCGCTGCGCAGCGTCGGCGACAAGATCGCGGTGATGCTGGAGAAGATCGGCATCGGCACGGAGATCATCAAGGTCCCCGACGAGAGCTACTTCAAGGACCACGTCGCCTCCGGCGCGTACGACCTGGCGCTCTACTCGTGGCCCGCCACCGCCTACCCGGCCACCGACGGACGCCCGATCTACGCCAAGCCGGAGCCCGCCACCGACGGGTCGCTCCTCGTGGAGCAGAACTACACCCGGGTCGGCACCGACCACATCGACCAGCTCTTCGACCAAGCAGCCGCCGAACTCGACGAGAAGGCGGCGCGGGAGCTGTTGAAGCAGGCGGACGCCCGGATCTGGGCCGCCGCCGGATCGATCCCGCTCTTCCAGCGCCCGCAGCTGGTCGCGGTCGACAAGAAGCTCGCGAACGTCGGGGCGTTCGGTTTCGCGGCCCCCCGGTACCAGGACATCGGGTTCAAGAACCGGCAAGCGGCAGGTTCCCCCGCAGACCGCAAGAAGTAGCGGTCAAATACCACACCCTCGCGCCGCCAAGCTCAGATGCACCTCAAAACCCTTGCCCGCCGGTTCGCCCGGCGGGCAGTCTGGTTTCAACCCTGACCCGGGCCGCTCATCGCTCCACCGCTCCTCACCCCCCCACAGCACCACCACAGTTCCGTCTGAATCCGGCCACACCGATGGCCCGGTTGCACCTTGACAGCGGCTGAATATCGCCTGAATCACACGGGAAGACCGCGTCCGCGGATCGGTCCGGGAAGCCCGGTCGGCCCCGGGCCCGTACGATGGGACGAGCCGTGGCGTGCCGCCCGGCGGGCGTACGAGGACTCGAAGACCGACTGAGACGCCTGATCCCACGATCCGAGAGAAGCGCAAGCCACCCATGCCCACGCGCCACGACATCCGTAACGTAGCCATCGTCGCCCACGTCGACCACGGCAAGACCACGCTGGTCGACGCCATGCTCAAGCAGGCCGGAGCGTTCGCCGCCCACGCCGCCGAGCACCTCGACGACCGCATGATGGACTCGAACGACCTGGAGCGTGAGAAGGGCATCACGATCCTCGCCAAGAACACGGCGGTGAAGTATCACCCCAAGGACGGCGGGGACCCCATCACGATCAACATCATCGACACCCCCGGCCACGCCGACTTCGGCGGCGAGGTCGAGCGCGGTCTGTCGATGGTGGACGCGGTCGTGCTGCTCGTCGACGCCTCCGAGGGCCCGCTGCCCCAGACCCGCTTCGTGCTGCGCAAGGCGCTGTCCGCGAAGATGCCGGTCATCCTGTGCATCAACAAGACGGACCGCCCCGACTCCCGGATCGCCGAGGTCGTCGACGAGACGTACGACCTGTTCCTGGACCTGGACGCGGACGAGGACCAGATCGAGTTCCCGATCGTCTACGCCTGCGCCCGTGACGGCGTCGCCTCGCTGACCAAGCCCGAGGACGGCACCGTCCCGCCGGACAGCGAGAACCTGGAGCCGTTCTTCAACACCATCCTGTCGCACGTCCCGGCCCCGGAGTTCGACGCGGACGCGCCGCTCCAGGCCCACGTCACCAACCTGGACGCCGACAACTTCCTCGGCCGTATCGCGCTCTGCCGCGTCGAGCAGGGCGAGCTGCGCAAGGGCCAGACGGTCACCTGGATCAAGCGTGACGGCACCATGTCCAACGTCCGCATCACCGAGCTGATGATGACCGAGGCGCTCACCCGCAAGCCGGCCGAGGTGGCGGGCCCGGGCGACATCTGCGCCGTCGCCGGATTCCCGGACATCATGATCGGCGAGACCCTGGCCGACCCCGAGAACCCGATCGCGCTCCCGCTGATCACGGTCGACGAGCCGGCCATCTCGATGACCATCGGCACCAACACCTCGCCGCTCGTCGGCAAGGGCGGCAAGGGCCACAAGGTCACCGCCCGCCAGGTGAAGGACCGCCTCGACCGCGAGCTGATCGGTAACGTCTCGCTCCGCGTCCTGGACACCGAGCGCCCCGACGCCTGGGAGGTCCAGGGCCGCGGTGAGCTCGCGCTCGCCATCCTGGTCGAGCAGATGCGCCGCGAGGGCTTCGAGCTGACCGTCGGCAAGCCCGAGGTCGTCACCAAGCAGATCGACGGCAAGACCCACGAGCCGATCGAGCGCATGACGATCGACTCGCCGGAGGAGCACCTCGGCGCCATCACGCAGCTCATGGCGACCCGCAAGGGCCGTATGGAGACCATGACGAACCACGGTTCGGGCTGGGTCCGCATGGAGTGGATCGTTCCCTCCCGCGGCCTCATCGGCTTCCGTACGGAGTTCCTGACGCAGACCCGCGGCACCGGCATCGCGCACTCGATCTTCGAGGGTCACGAGCCGTGGTTCGGCGACTTGCGCACCCGTCACAACGGCTCGCTGGTGGCCGACCGTTCGGGCTCCGTCACGCCGTTCGCGATGGTCAACCTCCAGGAGCGCGGTGTCATCTTCACCGAGGCCGGCACCGAGGTCTACGAGGGCATGATCGTCGGCGAGAACTCCCGCGCCGACGACATGGACGTGAACATCACCAAGGAGAAGAAGCTCACCAACATGCGTGCGGCCTCCGCGGACACCACGGAGAACGTGGTCCCGGCCCGCAAGCTGTCGCTGGAGCAGTCCCTGGAGTTCTGCCGCGAGGACGAGTGCATCGAGGTGACCCCGGAGACCGTGCGCATCCGCAAGGTCGTCCTGGACGCCAAGCAGCGCGGCCGCACGGCCTCGCGGGCCAAGAACGGCTGACACCACCGGACCGAACGGCCGGTGTCAGGCCCGTAGAACGGCTGACACCAGGCCCGTACGGCTGACACGTGGCCCCTGGGCCCGTGAGGACCGCCCGGACGCCCCTGAGGGCTTCCGGGCGGTCCTGTGTGCCCGCCCGGAAGCTCACGGGGCCCCGGGGAAGGCGCGGGGGAGCCCAGGGAGTCGCGAGGGCCTGGAAGGCCCCGCGCTCCCCGGAGCCGCACGCTCCGTATGGGGAGACGGCCTGCGCCCTCCCGAGGTCCGTCGGACGGCCCGTCAGTACAGGCATTGACAGAAGGCCCGGCTCACCACGGACACTGTGGTGGGCCGGGCCTCCGTCAATCTCTTTTTCTGACCAAGGTGTCCGGATATCGGGGGTCGCTCTCCGGAACATGTGTTAACAGTCCGTTTCGGGCGTGTCTGTCTGGGATCGCTTTGTCCGGATTTCGGGCACGCAGAGGGTACTGATGTTGTCAAACCGAGACCCTTTAAGTGTGGTTTACAGCCCGGCCGTACTCAATAGTTGGCTCCATTGAGCTCGGGTCAATGGGTCACGCACTGTGGGGAGTGCCGACTCACGAGCACACTCGGGGCACTGAACGATCACCGTCAGGGGTGTCGGTGAATCTCTCCAGTGCCCTTCTTGTAGTCAAAAGTGGACTCATGAGGAGGAAACCCATGCGCGGTGCCAAGAGCGCCAAGTGGGTCGCGGGAGCGGCCGTCATCGCCCTGGCCGCGACTGCCTGTGGCGGCGGCGACAGCAGCGACGAAGGCAAGAAGAACACGTCGGGACAGCCCGCCGGTTACGTCTCGATCGACGTCGGCGAGCCCCAGAAGCCTCTGATGCCGGCCGACACGAACGAGACCAACGGCTCCTACGTCATCCAGTCGCTGTTCACCCAGCTGCTGGACTTCGACAGCAAGGGCGAGATCGTTCTCACGAACGCCGAGTCCGTCGAGTCCGAGGACTCCAAGACCTGGACCGTCAAGCTCAAGGCCGGCTGGAAGTTCCACAACGGTGAGGCCGTGACCTCGCAGTCGTACATCGACGCGTGGAACTGGTACGCCAACGTCGAGAACAAGCAGCAGAACGCGTTCTGGTTCTCCGACATCAAGGGCTACACGGACGTCCACCCCGAGAAGGGTGCGCCCAAGTCCAAGGAGATGTCCGGCCTGAAGGCCGTGGACGACACCACGTTCACGATCGAGCTGGCGGAGAAGGTTCCGTACTTCAACTACAAGCTCGGTTACGCGACGTTCGCGCCGCTGCCGAAGGTCTTCTACGACGACCCGAAGGCGTTCGGCCAGAAGCCGATCGGCAACGGCCCGTACTCGTTCGAGAAGTGGACCCACAAGAAGCTCATCCAGGTCAAGGCCTGGGACGAGTACCAGGGCCCGAACAAGGCTGCCAACAAGGGCATCCAGTTCAAGAACTACTCGACCGTCGAGGCCGCGTACTCCGACGTCATCTCCGGCAACCTGGACATGATCCGCCAGGTCGGCCCGCGTGACCTGCCCAAGTACAAGACGGACCTGGGCGACGGCGCGATCGAGCAGCCCTACGCCGCGATCCAGACGCTGGTCCCGGCGTTCTACAACGCCACGTTCAAGGACATCGACCCCAAGGTCCTCCAGGGCCTGTCCATGGGCATCGACCGTGACACGATCACCAAGACCGTCCTGAACAACACCCGTACCCCCGCGACGAGCTTCACGCCGCCGCAGGTCAAGGGCAACCAGCAGCTCGAGTCGGACTTCCTGAAGTACGACCCGGTCAAGGCCAAGGCCCTCATCAAGGAGGGCGGCGGTGTCCCGCAGAACAAGTTCTCCATCCAGTACAACGCCGACGGCGGGCACAAGGAGTGGGTGACCGCGGTCTGCGAGTCCATCCGCAACGCCACCGGGGTCGACTGCGTGGGCGACGCGAAGCCGGACTTCCCGACCGACCTCGAGGCTCGTGACAACAACCAGGTCAAGGGCATGTACCGCGGTGGCTGGGTCGCCGACTACCCGGTCAACGTGAACTTCCTCAAGGAGCTCTACCACTCCAAGGCGGAGTCGAACAACGGTCGGTTCGCCGACAAGGAGATCGACGCGCTGATGGCCAAGGGCGACAAGGCGGACTCCCTGGAGGAGTCGGTCGCCGCCTACCAGGAGGTCGAGAAGGCGCTCGTCGAGAAGATGCCGGCGATCCCGCTCTGGTACTACCGCATCAACGGCGGCCACGGAAAGAGCGTCGACAACGTCAAGGTCGACTTCCACGGTGACCTCGAACTGACCGGCGTCACCACCAAGTAACGCCTGCGGGTCATTCCCCAACTGGCCGTCATCCGCCCGTGCTGCCCCTCAGCACGGCCGGAGGCGCGGGGGTCGCCTCTGCGAAGAGGCGGCCCCCGCGCCGCAGTTATCCCCACACGGAGGCACCCATGGGGCGCTATGTCGCACGACGACTGCTCCAGATGATCCCGGTCTTCCTCGGGTCGACCCTGCTGGTCTTCCTGATGATGTACGCACTGCCCGGCGACCCCGTCAGAGCGCTTGCCGGTGAACAGCACGTAGATGCCACGCAGATCGCCGCGCTGAAGGCCCAGTACGGGCTCGACCAGCCGATCTGGCAGCAGTATTTGAACTACCTGGGCAATCTGTTCCAGGGTGACCTCGGCACCCAGATCGGGACGCAGCGTCCGGTCGCCGAAGTCATCTCCGACGCCTACCCGATCACCGTCAGACTGGCGATCTTCGCCTTCGTCTTCACGGTCGTCGCCGGGATCTCGCTCGGCATCGTCGCCGGCCTCAAGGCCGAGTCCCTCCGGGACCGCGGTCTGCTCGGTCTGACGCTGGTGCTGATCTCCATGCCGTCCTTCGTGCTGGGCTTCCTCGTTCAGTACCTCTTCGCGTTCCAGCTCGGCATCGCCAAGCCGAACGTGAGTCTCGAACCGACCAACACCGAGTTGATCATGCCGGCCATCGTGCTGGCATCGCTGTCACTCGCGTACGTCGCCCGCCTCACCCGTACCTCGGTCGCCGAGAACATGCGCGCCGACTACATGCGTACGGCTGTCGCCAAGGGCCTGCCGCGCCGCCGCGTCATCGGCGTCCACCTGATGCGCAACTCGCTCATCCCGGTCGTCACCTTCCTCGGCACCGACATCGGCGCCCTGATGGGCGGCGCGATCGTGACCGAGGGCATCTTCAACATCAAGGGCGTCGGATCGCTCGTCTTCGAGGCTCTCGCCAAGCGTGAGGGAGCCACCGTCGTCGGCGTCGTGACGCTGCTCGTCGTCGTCTATCTCATCTGCAGCCTGCTCGTCGACCTGCTCTACGCGGTCCTGGACCCGAGGATCCGGTATGCCTGACACCACCGCACTCAAGGGCACCGACGCTCCGGCCACCGCCGTCGACGCGCCGCCCGCCACGGACGCCGGGCCCGCGCCCGGCAAGCCGCGCAGCCTCTGGTCGGACGCCTGGCACGACCTGCGGCGCAACCCGCTCTTCATCATCTCGATGGTGCTGATCCTGCTGCTCGCCGTGATGTCGATCTTCCCGGGGCTGTTCACCAGCGCCTCGCCGCGGGACGCCAACCTGGCCGAGCACTACCTCCAGCACCCGAAGTGGGGCAACTTCTTCGCCCCCGACTGGCTCGGATACGACGTCCAGGGACGGTCGATCTACGCGCGTGTCGTCTACGGCGCCCGCGCCTCGATCACCGTAGGCGTCGTGGTGACCCTCGCGGTCACCATCACCGGCCTGGTGATCGGCATGCTGGCCGGTTACTTCGGCGGCTGGATCGACACGATCCTGTCCCGTGTCACCGACGTCTTCTTCGGTGTCCCCTTCATCGTCGGCGCCATGGTCATCCTGACCAGCTTCGAGGAGCGCTCCGTCTGGGTCGTCATCCTGTCGATGGCCTTCCTCGGCTGGACGTCGATCGCCCGAGTCGCCCGTGGCTCGGTCATCACGATCAAGCAGGCCGACTACGTGGTCGCAGCCAAGGCGCTCGGCGCCTCCACCACCCGGATCCTGACGCGGCACATCCTGCCGAACGCCATCGCTCCGGTGATCGTGGTCGCCACCATCGCGCTCGGCGGTTACATCGCCGCCGAGGCCACCCTGTCGTTCCTCGGCATCGGCCTCGCCGAGCCGACGGTCTCGTGGGGCATCGACGTGTCCGCTGCGAAGGACCAGCTCCGCAACGCGCCGTACGTCCTGGTCATCCCCTCGGTGATGGTCTCGATCACGGTGCTGTCCTTCCTGATGTTCGGCGATGCGGTCCGCAACGCCCTCGACCCCAAGATGCGCTGAGGGAGGCGTTCGTGACCACCATCGACAAGACGGCTCACGTCCCCGCACCGCGGGAGTCCGTGAGTGGCGACGGTCCACTGCTCGACGTCCGTGACCTGCACGTGGAGTTCCACACCCGCGACGGTGTGGCCAAGGCGGTCAACGGTGTGAACTACACCGTCAGCGCCGGCGAGACGCTCGCCGTGCTCGGCGAGTCCGGCTCCGGCAAGTCCGTGACCGCGCAGACCATCATGGGCATCCTCGACATGCCGCCGGGGAAGATCACGCAGGGCGAGATCCTCTTCCGCGGCCAGGACATGCTGAAGATGTCCAACGAGGAGCGCCGGAAGATCCGCGGCCGCAAGATCGCGATGATCTTCCAGGACGCGCTGTCCTCGCTGAACCCGGTCCTCTCCGTCGGCTACCAGCTCGGCGAGATGTTCCGTGTGCACCAGGGCCTCTCCAAGAAGGAGGCCAAGGCCAAGTCCATCGAGCTGATGGACCAGGTCAAGATCCCGGCGGCGGCTGCCCGTATCGCGGACTTCCCGCACCAGTTCTCCGGCGGCATGCGCCAGCGCATCATGATCGCCATGGCGCTGGCCCTGGAGCCGGACCTGATCATCGCGGACGAGCCGACCACCGCGCTCGACGTGACGGTGCAGGCCCAGGTCATGGACCTGCTGGCCGAGCTCCAGCGCGAGTACAACATGGGGCTCATCCTGATCACCCACGACCTCGGCGTCGTCGCCGACGTCGCGGACAAGATCGCCGTGATGTACGCGGGCCGGATCGTGGAGACGGCCCCGGTCGGCGAGCTGTACAGCCGCCCGGCGCACCCGTACACCAAGGGCCTGCTGGAATCGATCCCGCGCCTGGACCAGAAGGGCCAGGAGCTCTACGCGATCAAGGGCCTCCCGCCCAACCTGACGCGTATCCCCGCGGGCTGTGCCTTCAGCCCGCGCTGCCCCATGGCACAGGACATCTGCCGCACCGACGTCCCGCCGCTCGTCCCGGTGACCGAGCGGGACGGCCCGGAGCTCGTCGGCCGCGGCAGCGCGTGCCACTTCTGGAAGGAGACGATCCATGGCTGAGCTCAAGAAGGAGCCCGTGGACGCCACCCCGAACGTCTCCGACGTGGAGACCGTGGACGCCGCGACCGAGGCGGAGGCCGTAGCCGCCATCGACGCGCCCGTCAGCCAGGGCGAGCCGATCCTCCAGGTACGGAACCTCGTCAAGCACTTCCCGCTCACCCAGGGCGTCCTCTTCAAGAAGCAGATCGGCGCGGTCAAGGCCGTCGACGGGATCTCCTTCGACCTGTACGCCGGTGAGACCCTCGGCATCGTGGGGGAGTCCGGCTGTGGCAAGTCCACGGTCGCCAAGCTCCTGATGACGCTGGAGCGGGCCACCGCCGGCGAGGTCTTCTACAAGGGCCAGGACATCACCAGGCTGTCCGGCCGCGCGCTGAAGGCCGTGCGCCGCAACATCCAGATGGTGTTCCAGGACCCGTACACCTCGCTGAACCCGCGTATGACGGTCGGCGACATCATCGGGGAGACCTTCGAGATCCACCCCGAGGTGGCCCCGAAGGGCGACCGGCGCCGCCGCGTCCAGGAGCTCCTGGACGTCGTCGGGCTGAACCCGGAGTACATCAACCGGTACCCCCACCAGTTCTCCGGCGGTCAGCGCCAGCGCATCGGCATCGCCCGGGGCCTCGCGCTCAACCCGGAGATCATCATCTGCGACGAGCCGGTCTCCGCGCTCGACGTGTCGGTGCAGGCCCAGGTCATCAACCTGATGGAGAAGCTCCAGGACGAGTTCAACCTGTCCTACCTCTTCATCGCGCACGACCTGTCCATCGTCCGGCACATCTCCGACCGGGTCGGCGTCATGTACCTCGGCAAGATGGCCGAGATCGGCACGGACACGCAGATCTACGACCACCCGACGCACCCCTACACCCAGGCGCTGCTGTCGGCGGTCCCGGTCCCCGACCCGTCGGCCCGTGAGGGACGCGACCGGATCATCCTCACCGGTGACGTTCCGTCACCGGCGAACCCGCCCTCGGGCTGCCGCTTCCGCACCCGGTGCTGGAAGGCGGAGGAGCGCTGCGCGACGGAGGAGCCCCTGCTGGCGATCCCCGAGCGCTTCGTCGCGGGAACCACTCCCGCCACGCACGAGTCGGCGTGCCACTTCGCCGAGGAGCGCGACGTCGTGCACGCGGTGTGATCGCTTGCGGTTACTGAACGGCGGATGCCCGGTTCCCCGAGGGGGACCGGGCATCGTCGCGTGCGCCGGCACCCCCGCCCGTACGGGGTAAGCCCACATGCGATACGCGGCGTTATGGGGTGATATGAGGCATTGAGCTTCTCGATGACTCTAGGAGGCACTCCATGCGCGGAGCCACACAGGTCAGGTGGGCCGCATGTGCGGTGGCCGTCGCCCTGACAGCGACGGCCTGCGGCGGCGGCGGCGGTGGCGGTGGTGACGGCGGCAGCGGCGGCGCCGACGGCATCGTCAGCTCCTCCTGGGGAGACCCGCAGAACCCGTTGGAACCCGCCAACACCAACGAGGTCCAGGGCGGCAAGGTCCTCGACATGGTCTTCCGCGGACTGATCCGCTACGACCCGAAGACCGGCGAGGCCCAGAACATGGTCGCCGAGTCCATCGACTCGAAGGACTCCCAGAACTTCACGATCAAGCTCAAGGACGGCTGGACGTTCTCCAACGGCGAGAAGGTCACCGCCAAGTCCTTCGTCGACGCCTGGAACTACGGCGCCGCGCTGAAGAACAACCAGAAGAACGCCTACTTCTTCCAGTACATCGAGGGCTACGACAAGGTCCACCCGGAGTCCGGCTCCGCCTCCGCCGAGACCCTCTCCGGCCTGAAGGTCGTCGACGACCTGACCTTCACCGCCAAGCTCACCCAGAAGTTCTCCCTGTGGCCCGACACCCTCGGCTACTCCGCCTTCGTCCCCCTGCCCAAGGCGTTCTACGACGACCACGACGCCTGGCTCTCCAAGCCCGTCGGGAACGGCCCGTACACCATCGAGTCGTACGCCAAGGGCTCCTCGATGGAACTGCGCAAGTGGGACGACTACCCGGGCGACGACAAGGCGAAGAACGGCGGCGTCGACCTCAAGGTCTTCACCGACAACAACACCGCCTACACCGACCTGACGTCGGGCAACCTCGACCTCGTCGACGACGTGCCCGCCTCCCAGCTCCGCAACGTCGAGGCGGATCTCGGCGACCGGTACATCAACACCCCCGCCGGCATCATCCAGACCCTGGCCTTCCCCTTCTACGACAAGGAGTGGGACACCGACGACGCCCGCAAGGTCCGCCAGGGCCTCTCGATGGCGATCAACCGGGCGCAGATCACCGACCAGATCTTCCAGAAGACCCGCACCCCCGCCTCCGACTGGACCTCCCCGGTCCTCGGCGACGACGGCGGCTTCAAGAAGGGTCTCTGCGGCAAGGAGTGCACCTACGACAAGGCCGCGGCCAAGAAGCTGATCGACGAGGGCGGCGGCATCCCCGGCGGCCAGCTGAAGATCTCGTACAACGCGGACACCGGCTCCCACAAGGAGTGGGTCGACGCCGTCTGCAACAGCATCAACAACGTCATGGGCAACAACAAGGCCTGCGTCGGCGGCCCCGTCGGCACCTTCGCCGACTTCCGCGCCCAGGTCTCCACCCAGAAGCTGAAGAGCGCCTGGCGGGCGGGCTGGCAGATGGACTACCCGCTGATCCAGAACTTCCTCCAGCCGCTCTACTACACCAACGCCCCGTCCAACGACGGCAAGTGGAGCAACCAGGAGTTCGACGACCTGATCGACAAGGCCAACGCCGAGAGCGACAAGGCGAAGGCGGTCACCACCTTCCAGGACGCGGAGAAGATCCTCGTGACGGAGATGCCGGTCATCCCGCTCTGGTACCAGAACGGCAGCGCCGGCTACTCGGACCGGGTCGACAACGTCGCGCTGAACCCGTTCAGCGTCCCGGTCTACGAAGAGATCACCGTCAAGTGACGCGCTGAGCGACGCGGACGGCCGGGACGCCCGACACCAGCGCCCCGGCCGTCCGCGCACCGCGTGCCGTCCGTGCACCCCGCGCATCCCGTGCCGTCCGTGCACCCGCGCATCTCGTGCCGTCCGCGCATCCCGTGCCCTCCGCGCACCACCTGCCCGGAACCGCTAGACCCGACCCCCGGAGCCCCTCATGGGACGTTATGTGATCCGGCGGCTGCTGCAGATGATCCCCGTCTTCTTCGGCACCACGCTGTTGATCTTCCTCATGGTGAACGTGATGGGCGACCCCATCGCGGGCCTCTGCGGCGACCGCCAGTGCGACCCGGCCACCGCCGCCCAGCTGCGCTCCGAATTCGGCCTCGACAAGCCGGTCTGGCAGCAATACCTCACCTACATGGGCAACGTGTTCACCGGCGACTTCGGCACCGCGTTCAACGGGCAGAAGGTCACCGAGCTGATGGCCACCGCCTTCCCCATCACGATCCGGCTCACCGTCGTCGCGGTCGTTTTCGAGGTCGTCATCGGCATCAGCCTCGGCGTCGTCACCGGACTGCGGCGCGGCCGCCCCGTCGACACCACCGTCCTCATCCTGACGCTGGTCGTCATCGCCGTCCCGACCTTCGTCACCGGCCTGCTGCTCCAGCTCCTCCTGGGCGTCAAGTGGGGCATCATCAAGCCCTCGGTCTCCGCCGACCCCACCTTCGACGAACTGCTCGTCCCCGGACTGGTCCTCGCCTCGGTCTCGCTCGCCTACGTCACCCGGCTCACCCGGACCTCGATCGCCGAGAACGCCCGCGCCGACTACGTACGCACCGCCGTCGCCAAGGGCCTGCCCCGCCGCCGGGTCGTCGTACGGCACCTGCTGCGCAACTCGCTGATCCCCGTCGTCACCTTCATCGGCACCGACGTGGGAGCCCTGATGGGCGGGGCCATCGTCACCGAGCGCATCTTCAACATCCACGGCGTCGGCTACCAGCTCTACCAGGGGATCCTGCGGCAGAACTCCCAGACCGTCGTCGGGTTCGTCACGATCCTCGTCCTCGTCTTCCTGGCCGCCAACCTGATCGTCGACCTGTTGTACGCCGTACTCGACCCGAGGATCCGCTATGCCTGAGCCGCAGTCATCGGACGGAGCGATCTCCCCGGCGGGCGCCGGCGGCCCCATGGACCTCGCCCTGGCGGAGGGCGCCAGCCTGGAGAAGAACCCGGCCGGCCCCGACGGCACGGGCCCGGCCGGCAAACCCCGCAGCCTCTGGTCCGACGCCTGGCGCGACCTGCGCCGCAACCCGGTCTTCATCATCTCCGCACTGGTCATCCTCTTCCTGGTGACCATCTCCGTCTGGCCCTCGCTCATCGCGAGCGGCGACCCCCTCCAGGCCAACCTGGACGACGCCCAGAAGGGCTCCGAGCCCGGCCACCCCTTCGGCTTCGACCCGCAGGGCCGCGACGTCTACACCCGGGTCGTCCACGGCACCCGCACCTCGGTGACCGTCGGCGTCTGCGCCACCCTCGGCGTCGCGATCCTCGGCAGCGTGTTCGGCGGACTCGCCGGCTTCTTCGGCGGCTGGTGGGACTCGATCCTCTCCCGCCTCACCGACGTCTTCTTCGGCATCCCCGTCGTCCTCGGCGGCCTGGTCTTCCTCTCCGTCGTCACCAGCTCCACCGTCTGGCCCGTCGTCGGCTTCATCGTCCTCCTCGGCTGGCCCCAGATCGCCCGCATCGCCCGCGGCTCGGTCATCACCGCCAAGCAGAACGACTACGTCCAGGCGGCCCGCGCGCTCGGCGCCTCCAACTCCCGCATGATGCTGCGCCACATCACCCCGAACGCCATCGCCCCGGTCATCGTCGTGGCGACCATCGCGCTCGGCACGTACATCTCGCTGGAGGCGACCCTCTCCTACCTCGGCGTCGGCCTGAAGGACCCGGCCGTCTCGTGGGGCATCGACATCTCCGCCGCGTCCAACTACGTCCGCAACGCCCCGCACATGCTGCTCTGGCCCGCCGGAGCGCTGGCGGTCACCGTGCTCGCGTTCATCATGCTCGGCGACGCGGTGCGCGACGCCCTCGACCCCAAGCTGCGCTGAGGAGCCGGTTGCCATGTTGCTCGAAGTGCGCGATCTGCACGTGGAGTTCCACACCCGCGAAGGCGTCGCCAAGGCCGTCAACGGGGTCGATTACTCGGTGGCCGAGGGCGAGACGCTCGCCGTCCTCGGCGAGTCCGGCTCCGGCAAGTCCGTCACCGCCCAGGCGATCATGGGCATCCTCGACATGCCGCCCGGGAAGATCGCCGGCGGGGAGATCCTCTTCAAGGACCAGGACCTGCTGAAGCTCAAGCCGGAGGAGCGGCGCAGGATCCGCGGCCAGGAGATGGCCATGATCTTCCAGGACGCCCTGTCCTCGCTGAACCCGGTCCTCACCGTCGGCCAGCAGCTCGGCGAGATGTTCGTCGTGCACCGCGGCATGTCCCGCAAGGACGCGAAGGCCAAGTCGGTCGAGCTGATGGACCGGGTCCGCATCCCGGCCGCCAAGGAACGGGTCGGCAACTACCCGCACCAGTTCTCCGGCGGGATGCGCCAGCGCATCATGATCGCCATGGCGATGGCCCTGGAACCGTCCCTGATCATCGCCGACGAGCCGACCACCGCCCTCGACGTCACCGTCCAGGCCCAGGTCATGGAGATCCTCGCCGAACTCCAGCGCGAGCTGAACATGGGCCTCATCCTGATCACCCACGACCTCGGCGTCGTCGCCGACGTCGCCGACAAGATCGCCGTCATGTACGCGGGCCGGATCGTCGAGACCGCCCCGGTGCACGACATCTACAAGGCCCCCGCCCACCCGTACACCAAGGGCCTCCTCCAGTCGATCCCGCGCCTGGACCAGAAGGGCCGGGAGCTCTACGCGATCAAGGGCCTGCCGCCCAACCTCACCCGCATCCCGCCCGGCTGCGCCTTCAACCCCCGCTGCCCGCAGGCCCGGGACGTGTGCCGCAGCGACGTGCCGCCGCTCTACGAGGTGGACGAGCGGCGCCGGAGCGCCTGCCACTTCTGGAAGGAGACGCTCGATGCACGCTGACCGCGACGGGAGTGCGGGGACCGGCGGCGGCGCGGTCGGCTCCACCCTGCTGTCCAAGGCCCGCCAGGACGCCGTCACGCCGTACACGGAGGGCGACCCGATCCTTCAGGTACGCGACCTCGCCAAGCACTACCCCCTGACCCAGGGCGTCCTCCTCAAGCGGCAGATCGGCGCGGTCCGGGCCGTCGACGGCGTCGACTTCGACCTGTACGCGGGCGAGACGCTGGGCATCGTGGGGGAGTCGGGCTGCGGCAAGTCGACCGTCGCCAAGATGCTCGTCCATCTGGAGCGCCCCACCGCCGGCGCGATCCGCTACAAGGGCGAGGACATCGCGAAGCTGTCCGGCCGGGCGCTGAAGGCCGTGCGCCGCAACATCCAGATGGTGTTCCAGGACCCGTACACCTCGCTGAACCCGCGGATGACGGTCGGCGACATCATCGGGGAGCCGTACGAGATCCACCCCGAGGTCGCCCCGAAGGGCAGCCGACGGCAGAGGGTGCGGGACCTGCTGGACGTCGTCGGGCTCAACCCGGAGTACATCAACCGCTATCCGCACCAGTTCTCCGGCGGCCAGCGCCAGCGCATCGGCATCGCCCGGGGGCTCGCCCTCAACCCGGAGATCATCGTCGCCGACGAACCGGTCTCCGCGCTCGACGTGTCCGTCCAGGCGCAGGTCGTCAACCTGCTGGACCGGCTCCAGGCGGAGTTCAGCCTCAGCTTCGTCTTCATCGCGCACGACCTCTCGATCGTCCGGCACATCTCCGACCGGGTCGGCGTGATGTACCTCGGCCGGATCGTGGAGATCGGCTCCGACGCGGAGATCTACGACCACCCCACCCACCCGTACACCCAGGCGCTGCTCTCCGCCGTCCCCGTACCGGACCCGACGGCCCGCGACCACCGGGAGCGGATCATCCTGCACGGCGACGTCCCCTCGCCCGCCAACATCCCCTCGGGCTGCCGCTTCCGCACCCGGTGCTGGAAGGCGCAGGAGCGGTGCGAACTGGAAGTCCCGCTGCTGGCGGTCCCCGCGGAGTTCCGGGACGTCGACACCCCCGCCCGGCACGACTCGGCGTGCCACTTCGCGGAGGAGAAGCGCGTGGTGCCGCCGGAGGGCGAGCGGGAGGCCCCGGAGCCGGCGTGGCCGGGACCGGAGCCCGGGGAGGAGCCGGGGCACGCGGAGCCGGAGCCCGGGGAGGAGCCGGGGCGCACCGGGGGCGAAACGTCGTAGAACCGCGTCAGGCGCGTTAACAAGCAGGCAACTTCGCCGTCGTCGCACCGATATACGGACGCCCCATGCTGAACAGCGTACGGCCGTGCGGGTGCCGTGGTCCGGCCGGAGCGTCTCTCTGTCGCTCCGGCCGGTCTCCCGCCGCTACCGGCCCGTTCCGTACGGCCGCCCCGTACGGCCCGGCCCGTTCCGTACGGACCGTTCCGTACGGACCGTCCCGTATGGCCCCGTCCTGCCCCCTGTGCGGGCTTGTTCATCCGTTCGGGGCAATGGAGTATCTCGGGCTCCAGGCGTTGATCGGCCCCGCCCGCAAGGGCGTCGGGCGGACCCCCGCCGGCGGCGCTCCGGGCCCGCCGGGCGTCGCTCAGGCCCCGATCAGCCCCAACGACCGCTTGAGGAAGTCCACCTGGAGCAGGAGCAGGTTCTCCGCGACCTGCTCCTGCGGCGTCATGTGCGTCACCCCGCTCAGCGGCAGCACCTCGTGCGGACGCCCGGCGGCCAGCAGCGCCGAGGACAGCCGCAGGGCGTGGGCGACCACCACGTTGTCGTCGGCCAGGCCGTGCACGATCATCATGGGCCGGACCTCGGCGGCGGGCTCGGAGAGACCGTCGTCGGTGAGCAGCGAGTTGTACGCGTACACCTCGGGCTGCGTCGCCGGGTCGCCGAGATAGCGCTCGGTGTAGTGGGTGTCGTACAGCCGCTGGTCCGTCACCGGAGCGCCCACCACCGCCGCGTGGAAGACGTCGGGCCGCCGCAGCACCGCGAGCCCCGCCAGATAGCCGCCGAAGGACCAGCCGCGGATCGCCACCCGGGACAGGTCGAGCGGGAACCGCCCGGCGAGCCCGTGCAACGCCTCGACCTGATCCTCCATCGTCATCACGAGGTTGTCCCGCACCGCCTTCTCCCAGCCCGGCGAGCGGCCCGGCGCGCCCCGCCCGTCCGCCACGATCACCGCGAAGCCCTGGTCCGCGAACCACTGCGAGGTCAGGTGCGCGTTGTGCGCGGCGACCACCCGGCGGCCGTGCGGACCGCCGTACGGATCCATCAGGACCGGAAGGGGACCATCCGCCTCCTGGTAGTCCGATGGGAGCAGCACGGCGCACGGAATCCGCCGTGCGCCCCCCTCGGTGAGCGTCACGCGGGCGGAGAGCACCGGCTCCTGGGCGAAACTCGGGATCCGGGTCAGCCGCTTGCCGTCCCGCACCACCCACGCGGCGGCCCCGGGCTCCTCGGGGACGGCCGAGACCAGGACCGCGAGGCCGCCCGAGCGGACCGCGGAGTGCACGCCCACCCCTTCGGAAATCCGCTCGATTCCCAGCTCGTTCACCCGGTACACGTGGATCTGCCCGATCTCCGGCTCGACCGCGTCCTCACCGGCCACCGCCGAGACCAGGATGTCGGACTCCCCGATGTCCAGCACCGACTGGACGTGCAGCTGCGACCCGGTGAGCAGCCGGTCCCCGACCGCCAGCACCCGCGCGCCGCCCTCGTCGACGATCCGCACGAGCCGCCCGTCCGGGGCCCACGCGGGCACCCCGGGGAAAAGATCCAGCCACACCGGGTCCTCGTCGACATGCACGATCCGGGTCGCACCGGTCTCCGGGTCCACCGCCAGATACCGCTGGCTGCGCTGGTCCCGGGCCTGGACCAGCAGCAGCGGAGACCCGCGGAGGACCAGTGCACCTGGGCCAGGTACGGGAACGCGTCCCGGTCCCAGACCACTTCGGTACGGGCCCCCTCCAGGTCCATGACGAAGAGCCGCACCTCCGCGTTGGGCGTGCCCGCCGCCGGGTAGGCGATCTCGGCGGGCTTGCGCTCGGGGTGTGCTGGGTCGGCGATGTACCACCGCTGTACGGGGCTGTCGTCGGCCCGCGCGACCAGCAGCCGGTCCGACTCCGGCGCCCACCAGAAACCCCGGTAGCGGTGCAGCTCCTCGGCCGCGATGAACTCGGCCAGACCGTAGGTGACATGGGAGTTCTCCGGCTCGGCCAGCGCCCGGTCGCCCTCGCCCCCCGCGCCCACGACCCGCAGCGCGCCCTTGGACACGTACGCGATGTGCCGGCCGTCGGGGGACGGGCGGGGGTCGATCACCGGGCCCGGCACCGGCAGCGCCCGCGCGGTCCCGGCCCGCAGTTCGGCCACGTACACCTTCCCGGACAGGGCGAACGCGGCCAACTCCGCGGCCGCGTCGACCGCGTAGGAGACGATGCCCGACGAACCCTCCCGGGTCCGCTCGCGCCGGGCCCGCTCCTGCGCCGACAGCTTCTCCGCCGCACCGCCCAGCAGGACTTCGGGATCGGCGGCGATCCGCTCCTCGCCGGTCGCCGGGTCGAGGACCCAGAGGCGGGTGGAGCGGTCCGTCCCGGACATCGAGCGGAGGAAGATCACGCGCGTCTCATCCGGTGAGACGGTGAAGGCGCGAGGTGCGCCCAGAGTGAAGCGCTGGGTCCGTGCTTGCTGGCGGGGAAAGGACAGCTTCTGCGAGGTCATGGCTCCGAACTTAGCCTCGCGCGGCGGTTCGTGCGCCCCTCGTGCTGCTGTGCCCCGATCAATGCCTTGGCACGGATAGTTATGATCCGTAGCGCTAGGTGGGTAGGAACCTGCTGACTTCGCGTACCCCCGTTTTGACCGTCCGAACGTACCGATGGAGGTGAACCGCCGTGGCGCTCTCGATTTCGGCGGTAGTGCTGCTGGCGATCATCGTCTTCCTGCTGATCCGGAAATCCGGACTGAAGGGAGGGCACGCGGTGGTCTGCATGCTGCTCGGGTTCTACATCGCGAGCTCGTCGGTCGCACCGACCATCTCCGACCTGACGTCCAACGTGGCGGGGATGATCAGCGGCATCAAGTTCTGACCGCGCGCCGGGGGCGGGCCGGGGGTCGAGAAGGCGCGGGGCGCGGGGCGCGGCGGCACGGGGGGCCTCCGGGCTCGTAGGGTGGTCCCCATGAAGGACCTCCCCGCCCGCCGTCTGCTGCTGGTGCACGCGCACCCCGACGACGAGTCGATCAACAACGGCGCCACCATGGCCAGGTACGCGGCCGAGGGCGCCGACGTCACCCTGGTGACGTGCACGCTCGGCGAGGAGGGCGAGGTCATCCCGCCCGCGCTCGCCCGCCTCACCGCCGACCGGGACGACGCGCTGGGCCCCCACCGCGTCGGCGAACTGGCCGCGGCGATGAAGGAGCTCGGCGTCGACGACCAGCGCTTCCTCGGCGGGGCCGGCCGCTACCGGGACTCCGGAATGATGGGCGCCGAACAGAACGGCCGCCCCGGCTCCTTCTGGTCCACCCCGGTGGACGAGGCGGCGGCCCACCTCGTCGAGGTGATCCGCGAGGTCCGCCCCCAGGTCCTGGTCACCTACGACCCGGACGGCGGCTACGGCCACCCCGACCACATCCAGGCCCACCGCGTCGCGATGCGCGCCGCCGACCTGGCCGCCGACCCGGCGTACGGTACCGACGCGCCGCACGCCGTCGCGAAGATCTACTGGAACCGGGTGGAGCGCGCCGTGGCCGAGGCCGGCTTCGAGCGGCTGCGCACCACCGCCCCCGGGACCTTCCCCGGCATCGCCTCCGTGGACGACGTCCCGGGCGTGACCGACGGGGAGCGGATCACCGCGGAGATCGACGGATCGGCGTACGCCGGGGCCAAGTCGGCGGCGATGCGCGCCCACGCCACCCAGATCGCGGTCGACGGCCCGTTCTTCGCCCTCTCCAACGACCTCGGCCAGCCCCTGCTGACGACCGAGTGCTACCAACTGGTGCGGGGCGTACCGGGCGTGCCCGAGGAGCAGCGCGAGAGCGACCTCTTCGCAGGCCTGCCGTCCGCCACGGACGTCACGGGAGCCGCGGACGCCACGGGAGCTGCGGACGTCATCGGAGCCGCGGGAGCTGCGGACGTCACGCAAGCCACGGACGCCACGGGAGGCACCGCGTGAGCGGGAACCCGGGCACGGGCCGTGGCCGCGCCGACTCCTCCCACGCGCCACGGCGGAACGCGCCGCCCAGGGAGCCCGAGCCCACCGGCTTCGCGGCCCGGCCGAACCCGGCCCGGATCGCCGCCTATTTGGGCCTCGCCGTCCTCGGCGTACTGGTCGGGATCGCCGGCGCACTCGTCCAAGCCGCCTGGTTCCCGGGCGGGTTGATCATCGCGTTGGCGGCCGCCGCGGGCCTCTTCTACGGTGGACGGATCCTGACCCGTACCCAGATCGGCGCGCTCGCCCCGGCGGGAGGCTGGTTCATCACGGTCTTCCTCCTGCTGAGCGGGCGACCGGAGGGCGACTACGTCTTCGGCGACGAACTCGGCCTGGTGCTGTTCATGCTCGGCGGGACGGCCGCCGCTGTGATGTGCGCCACCACCTCCAAAGTGCCGCAATCAGCCATCCGCAACGGCCGGTCCGGTACGTGAAGTGCCAAGTCCGGGTCGGGAAAGACCCCCACAGGTGTGATGCACGGGTGGAGGTTTCACCCGGCCGCGGAGTGTCCGACGGCGGCGGCCAGTATGGTGGTGCGCGCGCCGAGCCGTCCCCTGGCCTGCGGCATGGGGGAAGTACGGGCGGCGGAGCCAATCGGGAGAACCTGCTTTGAGTCGTGAAACTGACAGTTCGTCCTCCGGGCCCCAGGGCCGCGGCGGAGCCGCGTATCCCTCGGGTACGCCGCCGTACGGATCCCGCCAGTATCCGTCGCTCCACCCGTCGCAGGACGGCTCTGACGAGAACCCGGAATCCGTGGCTCCGCCCCGGCCCGAGGAACCGAAGACCGAGACGACGCTGACGACGCGCATCCGGATCAACATCCCCGGGTCGCGTCCCATCCCGCCGGTCGTGATGCGTACGCCGATGGCGGAGAGCGACATCTCCGGCGGCCGTTCCGACGCGGAGCGCACCGGCGCTGCCCCGCGTCCCGGCACGCCGCCGCCCGCGCCCGGACCCGTGGACCGCTCCGCGGGCCCGAACGGCGCGCCGGCCGCGGACCGGCCCCGGGGCGGCGACCCCGCCGCCGACCCGGCACCCGGCGAGAAGCCGGCCAGGGAGAAGAGCGGCAGCGACTGGTTCGCCCCGCGCAAGAACCCGCCCACCGGGCCGGGAGCAGCCGCTCAGGGCCCCGGTGAGCCCGGCGCCCCCGGCGGCGCTCCTTCCGGCCCCGGCGGCTCTCAGGGCCCCGGCGTGGGCGCCCCCGGTGGGCCCAGCGCGGGTGGCCCCGGTGGCCCCGGTGGTCCCGGTGGCGGGTCCGACGGGGACGTGGGCCGCTCGCGCCCCGACCTGCCGTACTTCTCGGACGCCCCGCAGCCCGGCGGCGGTCCGGGCGCACCCGGCCCCGGCCCCGGCCGCAGCGCGCTCGACGGCTACGGCACGGAGCCCCCCGGCGGAGGCCCTCGTTCCACCCCCGGCCTCGGGGTGCGTCCGCCCGGTCCGTCCGGCCCCACCACGGGACCGGTCACCGGCAGCTCCTCGCTCACCCCGAACCTCGACGGCGTACGAGGCCCCGGCGGCCCCGGCCCGATGGTCCCGGGCGCCCCGGCGGCGTACCGCCCCGGATGTCCGACGACACCGCGATCCTCACGCCGCAGCCCCCGGCGCCCGAGCCCGGCCATGTCTCGGGCGACACGCTGACCAGCGGCATCCCCGTCGTGCCGAGCGAGCCCCGGGGCGCGTTCCCGGGCGGCCCCGGCGGTCCGGTGGCCGGCGGAGCTCCGGGCGGAGCCGGTGTTCCCACGCCCGGCCCCGCCACCCCGCGCCCCGCGCCCCAGGCCGCAGCCCCCGCCCCCGCCCCCGCGAAGAAGGGCCGCTCCAAGCTGGTCCTCCTCGGGGTGGCCGCGGTCGTGCTGCTCGGCATCGCGTACGGGGCAGGCCTCCTGCTGAACCACTCCGAGGTCCCCAAGGGCACCACGGTGCTCGGCGTCGACATCGGCGGCGGCACGAGGGAGGAGGCGGTCACCAAGCTCGAAGCCGCCCTCGGCGAGCGGGCCAAGACGCCCCTGACGCTGTCGGTGGACGGCAAGGAGGAGAAACTCGACCCCGAGAAGGCCGGTCTCACCCTGGACAGCCAGGAGACCGTGCGCGGCGCGGCGGGCAGCGACTACAACCCCGTCTCGGTGATCGGTTCACTGTTCGGCGGGGAACGTCCCGCCGATCCGGTGATCCCGGTCGACGAGGAGAAGCTCGGCGTGGCCCTCACCGACCTGGCCGGCGCCTCCGGCTCGGCCAGTGACGGCACGATCCGCTTCGAGCCGAACAAGGCCGTGGCGGTGCCGGGCAAGCCGGGCAAGACACTGGACGCCGGCCAGTCCCTGATCTCGGTCCGGGACGGCTACCGCGCCCAGGTGCAGACCGGGCGGGCCCGGCTGGTCGAACTCCCCGTCACCACCAGCGAGCCCACCATCACCAAGGCCGAACTGGACCGGGCGATGAAGGAGTTCGCCGAGCCCGCGATGTCCGGCCTGATCACCATCAAGGCCGGCCCCAAGGAGATCCAGTTCGGCCCGGCCCGGTCGCTGCCGCAGATCCTCTCCATGAAGCCCGTGGACGGCCGGCTGGTCGACGTCTACGACAAGCAGGCGATCGACAAGCTCCTGGACGGCGTCTTCGACGGCATCATGGCGGTCAAGGGCGACGGCAAGGAGTACCAGGTCGGCGCGGACGACGTGGCCCAGGCGATGAAGACCGCCCTGGCCGGGAAGACCCCCGCCGAACGCACGGTCACCATCGACCTGACCGGCCAGGGCTGACGCCCGGACCGGACAGCCGCTCCACCCCTCCGCCCCCGCCCGGGAACGTATCCGGCCGGGGGCGGAGCCGTCGGCGGGCGCGCGCGGGCGGCCGGGAAGGGCGAGGGCCCACCGGGCGGTGGCGCTGCCCGTGCGGGGCCTGTCCCGCGGACGGCGGAGCGGGGCCCGGCGCTCAACAGCAGCCGGGCCCCGCTCCCGTACGACTCCCGCGTCGGGGACTACGGGAAGTTCACTACCTGGGAGGGGATCGTGTCCGGGCCGGACGTGGGGGATCCGACGTCGTTGATCACGTGCTCGTACTGGCCGTTGCCGCCGAGCGAGACGACGATCAGGCTGTGGAACTTCACGCCGGGTTTCACCGGCGCCTCGAAGCCGTGTTCCTGGATGATCGTCGGGTCGACGTTGTAGTAGCAGTAGCTGCCCATGCCCCAGCCCTCGTGCTGGTCGACCGAGTCGTCGACGCGGTAGGCGGCGTAGCCCTTCGTGTCGCCGTTCTGGATCGCAGCCTGGTTCGGGGCGTCGTACGCCTTCTCGTTCTGGAAGAAGATCGTGCGGCCCCGCTCGCCGTACCACTCCACGTCGTACTTGTTGAAGTGCTCGACGAACAGACCGGTGGCCAGGACGTCGTCGCCGTTGACGCGGACGCCGTAGTCGGCCCGGTTGGTCTCCCAGCCCCAGCCCTCGCCGTGGTCGGCACGCCAGACCCAGGTGTGGTCGATGATCGTGTCGTCGCTGTTCACGACGATGCTGGTGGTCGCCTTGCCGGGACCCGCGCCGCCGATCCGTACGAACACGTCCTGCAACGAGGTCGGGTTCGCCGAGTGGTCCGCCGAGGCGTTCTCGGGTCCGACCTCGATCAGGGTCTCCGAGTTCACCGGACCCGCGTCGACCAGGAGGCCGGCGAGCTTCACGCCGGACACGTCACCGACCTTGATCGCGGTCACCCCGTGGTCCGGGATGATCGTGGCCAGGCCGAGGCCGAGCGCCACGGTGTCCGCGCGGTCGATGTTGATCGTCTTGTCGATGTGGTAGACGCCGGGCGTGAACAGCAGGTGCAGGCCCTGCTCCACGGCCGCGTTGATGGTGGCGGCGTCCGCCCCCTCCTTCACGACGTAGAACTGGTCCAGCGGGATCGACTCGCCCGCCGGCGTCCCGCCGTCCCAGGAGACGCCGCGCGCGTTCTCGCGCTTCTCCGGGACGAAGACCTTGTAGTCGTCGCCGTCGAGGTAGAGGAACGGCTTCTCGCGGGAGATGGGCGTGGTGTCCAGCGTGGTGTACGGGGGCTCCGGGAAGCTGTTGGCCGGGGCGCCCTCGACGCCCGAGAACGTCATGTTCCAGACGCCGTTGACCCAGCCGCCCACCGAGCTGTCGCGGGTGTACCACTGCTGCTGGGAGTAGGGCCCGACCTGGCCGTCGATCTTGCTGTCGGCGATGTAGCCGCCGCTGGCCCAGCCGTAGCCGTCGGGCGCGAGGTTGAGTCCGCCCTTGACGTGCATCCGGCGGAACGGGGCCGCCTGGGAGACCGCCCAGCGGTTGGTGCCGGAGACCGGGTTCAGGGTCAGGTTCTCCGCCGAACGCCAGAAGTTCTGCGTGGCGTTGCCGTCGAACCAGCCCGCGTCCACGGTCACATCACCGTTGAACGTGGTGTCGTTCGGGTTCAGCCCGAGGCCCGCGATCTGCGTGTAGAAGCCGATCTGCGCGTTGATGTCGTCGTACGTTCCCGGCTTGAACATCAGCGCGTAGCGGTCGGTGCCGAACTGATCGGACTCCTGCTTCTTGAAGATCTCGTCGACCTTGCCCTGGATGTCGGGCGTCGACGGATCGAAGACATGAACGTTGGGACCGAGGTCGCCGCCGCCCGGCACCGCCTGGACCTCCTCGCCGAAGGCGGTCTGCGCGGTGGGTACGGACATCAGCATCGCCACGGCGAGCGCGGCGAATCCGAGGGCCCGGGTGCGGCGGCGGGTGCGTGGTGCGGTGGGGGGAGCATGCATGGGGTACGTCTCCTGGGTCGTGGTACGTGTGCACGACGAACGCACGAGAGAGCTATGGGGGGAGGCGCTGGGAGAGAGCGCTCTCTCGTTACGGTGATGTTTCCCCTGTGGGCCTGTACGCGTCAAGAGGTGTGCATCAGGAGCCTCAGGAGATGCCCCTCCGTCCAACAACTGGCTTGCCATGTTGGGAAATTGACGACCGCGGTGGGCCGGGGGGGCCTCCGGCTTCAGAACCTGACGTCACGCCTGGTCGTCGGCGTGGACAGGCGGGCGCGCCGCACGCGGGGGACCGTGGGGCCATGAGTTCCCCCGCCGGTCCGGAACGCCCGCCCCGCGAAGCCGAGCGGATCAAGGTCTGGTTCCGCCTCGTCCCGCGCGAGGGCCGGCCGCCCTACGACACCGAGGGGTTGTGGGCGACGCGCCTCGGCCGGGACACCGCGCGGGTGGACAACGCGCCCTTCCTCCAGGACGGGGTCGCCGAGGGGGAGACCGTACGGTTCCGCACGGACGACGACGGGGTCCACTGGGCCGTCGGCCGCGTGGCCGACTCGGGCAACTGCACCGTACGGGTGCTGCCGTTGCCGGACGGGCCGCTCGGGCGCGACGCCCGCGCCGTGCACGAGCGGCTCGCCGCCTACGGGCTCACCGGCGAGGTCTTCAGCGCCGAGTTCCCGCTGGTCGCCCTTACCGTGCCGGGCGGCACGGACCTGCGCGGGGTCAAGGAGCTGCTCGCCCGGGGCCGGGACGAGGGCTGGTGGCGCTTCGAGGTCTCGTGCGTCACCGACGCCTGGCGGGCCGCGTAGCGCCCGGGTGCGCCGAGCGCCCCACTGCCCGGGTGCGCTACGCGCCCACTGCCCGGGTGCGTTACATGCCCACTGCCCGGGTGCGCTGCGTGCCCCGCCGCTTGCCCGCCGGTCGCCCGACGGTCACGCCTTCGCCTCGCCGATCCTCCGGATCACCCGGGCGGGGTTGCCGACCGCCACCACGTTTGCCGGCAGGTCCTTCGTGACGACCGCCCCCGCCCCGACCACGGTGTTCTCGCCGATGGTCACCCCGGGGCAGACGATCACCCCGCCGCCCAGCCAGACGTTGTCACCGATGGTGATCGGCTGAGCGGCCTCCCACTTGGCGCGGCGCGGCTCGGGGTCGATCGGGTGGGTCGGGGTGAGCAGCTGGACGTTCGGGCCCATCTGGACGTCCGCGCCGATGGTGATGCGGGCGACGTCCAGGAGGACCGCGCCGAAGTTGATGAACGTCCGGGGACCGATGGTGGTCTGGTAGCCGTAGTCGACGCGCAGCGGCGGCCGGACCTCGGCGCCCTCGCCCAGCTCGCCGAGGAGCTCGGCGAGGGCGACGCGCCGGGCCTCGGGGTCGGCGGCCGACGTGGCGTTGAAGCGTTCGCTCAGCACGGCCGCGTGCCGCGCCTCCGCCGCCAGTTCGGGGTCGTCGGCGATGTAGAGCTCGCCGGAGAGCATGGCTTCCTTCTGGCTGGGCCTGGCGTTGTCGCTCATGTGGTCTCTTCCGTGCGGGGTGTACGGGACGCTCGTGGTGATCCGTCCGCCACCGGCAGTCTGCCCCCGGCGTCGTCGGACCGGTCACGCAGTCCCGGGGCCAGCGCCAGTGTCACCGCCACCGAGAGCCCCGCGACCGCCGCCATGCCCGTGCCCGGCGAGGTCACCTGCGCGATACCGCCCGCCACGGCCGCCCCCACGCCCTGCATGGCGAGCATCCCCGAGGAGCTGAGCCCGAGCGCCTGGCCGCTCAGCTCCTGCGGGGTGAGGGCCATCAGCCGTTCCTGGAGCAGCAGGCTCGCGGCGAAACCCACGCTCGCCAGGACGACCGCCGCCAGCGCGAGGGGCAGCTCCGGGCGCAGTGCGAAGAGCAGATAGGGCGCGGCGAGGAGCAGCCGGAGCGGGGCCCCGAGCCGCGCCCGCCACCGTGCGGTGACGAACCGTCCGACCAGGGTGTCCCCGGCCAGCATGCCCAGGGCTCCGCCGGCGAAGAGGATCCCGGCGTGCCCGGGCGCGTACGCGACGTACAGGGACTCGGCCCCGACGACGAGCCCGTTGGGCACCCACAGCGCCAGGAACACGTAGCGGCGCGGCGTGGACGACCAGAGCAGCGCGTTCGTCCGCCGCGTCTCCCGGACCGACGGGCGGCCGGTGGCCCGGGGCGGCCGGGCGGTCAGTCCGAAGCGGGTCACGGCCGCCGCGACGACGTACAGGCCCGCCCCGATCAGCAGCGTGCCGCGCGCCGAGAACACCGTCACCAGCAGCCCGCCGACCGCGAACCCGCAGATCTGCATCGCGCCGCCCGTCATGTTCAGCACGGAGCGGCCGAGCAGGAACCCCTCGCGCGGAGCGATCTCGTTGAGCAGCCCGTACCGTACGCCCCCGCCCGGTGACGAGGCCGCGCCCACCACCAGCAGGACGGCGAACGCGGCCCCCAGCGGCAGCCCGGGAGCGGCCTGGACGCAGGCGGCCCCGGCGGAGAGCAGTGCCAGGGCGGTGAGCGCGGCGCGCGGCGGCAGCCGGTCCGCCGCCGACAGCAGGGTGAGCGCCCCGGCCACCTGGGCCAGCGACGGTCCGAACATCGCCAGGGCCGACAGCAGGGGCGAGCCCGTCCGCGTGTACACGAGGGTGCCCAGGGCCAGGCCGGTCGCGGTCTGGGCAGCCGTCTGCACGGAGACGGCGGCGAAGAAGGGGGAGAACTCGGGGGTTCGGAACAGTTCGCGGTAGGTGCGCATGGGGTGGAGTCTTCGGACACCGTCACCGGGAGCGTTACTGTTTCGCGCGGACGCGAAACCCCGGACGGACGGAGCGGCGGGCGACAGGGTCGGAGGGCCGACGGGAAGCGGGGCGGCGGGCGGCAAGGTCGGAGGGCTGACGGGGAGCGGGGCGGCGGGCGGCGCGGCGGCAAGGTCGGAGGGTCGACGGAGAGTGAGGCGGTGGGGCGCGTGGGCTGGTGGCAGGTCGGTGCGGACACGCTCGCGAACAGCCGGTTCGTCGTCTCGCCCCTCGCGGAGGCCGTCGCGAGCCTGCTGGTCCTGGAGCGGGCAACCGCCGCGCACCCCGGTGAGCGCGCCTGGCTGAAGACCCACCTGCCCGCGTACCGGCGGTGGAAGGCCGACCACCCGGTCTCCGCGCTGGTGATCGGCTCCGCCCTCGCGCCCCGCTGGACCGCCGACTTCCTCGTCCCCGCACCGGCCCCCGTCCCGCCCGGCCAGGCCCCGCCCTCCTTCGCCGACGAGCTGGCGCCGGTCCGGGCCACCCCGCCCGGCCGGGCCCGCGCCGATCTGGCCGAGGCGCTGCGCGGGCCGTTGCCCGCCACGCTGGACCGGGACGACCTGGCCGAGCGCGCCGCCGACGCCGTCGAGTGGGTCTGGACGCACACCGTGCTGCCCGACTGGCCGAGGCGGCGGCGGATTCTGGAGGCCGATGTGGTGGCCCGTTCCGCCCAGTTGGGCCGTGGCGGCTGGGCCGAAGCGGTGAACGGCATGCGCCCCGGCGTCCGTTGGCTGGGCGGCAGCCGGCTCCAGATCAACACCCACGACAACCCGCCGCGTGAACTGGGCGGCGCGCAACTGCTGTTCGTTCCCGTGACCCCGTACCAGTCCTGGGTCTGCTGGGACATTCCGCGCCGGTACGGTCTGGTGTACCCGTGCTCCGGCGCGCTCACCGAGGCCGGGAGTGTTCCCGTGCCCGCCGCCCTGGGCGCGCTGATCGGTCCGGCGCGGACGGCCGTCCTGCTGCTGCTCGCCTCCCCGCTCAGCACGACGCAGCTCGTCGCGCTGACCGGCCAGGGGCTGGGCTCGGTCGGCCGCCACCTGCGGGTCCTGCTGGACGCCGGGCTGGTCCGCCGCCGTCGCGCGGGCCGCTCCGTGCTCTATTTCCGCACGGAGGCGGGCGACGTGCTGGTGCACGGCGCGCGCTGAAAACGGTGTGAGAGCGCCCCTCGCGCGCCCCCGTACGCCCCGGTCCACCACCCGCCCCGGCCTGGGCGGCAAGCGAATACCCATCAGTACGCCGTGCGCTCCGCATGGTTGGCGCGCATGTACGAGTCGTGACAACAGTGACTATGGGCATTGCTCATCGTTGTGACAATTTCTCTCTCGCCACGAAAGAACCGAGCGAGGGGACCGTGCGTGAATCCGGAGTACGCCGCGTACTGTCAGGCGGACCGCCGCTTCTACGACGCACCCCACCGCTCCCCCGGACCGAACGGAGCCGCCGACGAGGAGCGCTCGTTCTACGCTCCGCTCCGTGGCGCCGAACCCGCCGGATGGACGCGCACCCGGCGCGGCGACTGGCTCGCGTACAGCCCCGACGGGCTGCGACTGCCGCCCCAGGGCTGGAAGATCCACGTCTCGGCCGCCCTCGACAACGCCGCCTCCGTGCTGGAGCGGGTCGTCGACCACTGTCTCGAACACCGGCTGGCCTTCAAGTGCGTGCCCAGCGCAGGGTTGTTGGCCCTGAGGAACGCCAAGTACGCGGACCGGGCCGGCAGCGGGAAGTTCATCACCGTCTACCCGCCGTCCGACGAGGCGTTCCCCGAGGTGTGCACCGCCCTGATGCGGCTGCTCGAGGGCGAGCACGGCCCGTACATCCTGAGCGACCTGCGGTGCGGGAACGGGCCCGTGCACACCCGGTACGGGGCGTTCGCCTCCCGCTTCTGCTCAGGTCCTGACGGGCGGCCCGTGCCCGCCGTCGCCGATCCACAGGGCCGGCTCGTCCCGGACGACCGGGGCCCGTCCTTCCGCGTCCCCTCCTGGGTGACCCCGCCCGGCTTCCTGATGCCGCACCTCGAAGCCCGCGCCGCCGTGGGCCTCGCGGACCTCCCGTACACCGTGGAGAAGGCGCTGCACTTCTCCAACGGCGGCGGGGTCTACCTCGGCCGCGACAGCCGCACCGGCGAGCAGGTCGTCCTCAAGGAGGCACGGCCGTACGCCGGTCTGGCCGCCGACGGGGCGGACGCCGTGGCCCGGCTGGAGCGCGAACGGGCGGCCCTGGAGCAACTGGCCGGACTGGACTGCGTGCCCGCCGTACGGGACGTCTTCGAGGTCGGCGACCACCACTTCCTGGTCCTCCAGTACATCCCCGGCGCCACCCTCAACACCGTCTTCGCCCGCCGCTTCCCGCTCGCCCGGCAGCACCCGTCACCCGAACTGCTCGCCGAACACGCCGACTGGGCGGCCGAGTTGTACGAGCAGGTCGAGCGGGCCGTCGAGGCGGTGCACGACCGGGGCATCGTCATCAGCGACCTGCACATGAGCAACGTCATGGTCGACGAGGAGAACGCGCGCATCGTCCTGCTCGACTTCGAGGCGGCCTCCCCGGCCGCCGAACGCCGCCGCCAGATCGTCGCCAACCCGGCCTTCGTCGCCCCGCCCGACCGGCGCGGCGCCGACATCGACCGCTACGCGCTGGCCTGTCTGCGGCTCGCCCTGTACCTGCCGCTCACCACGCTGTTCGGCATCGACCGCACCAAGGCCGCCGGCCTCGCCCGGGACATCGCCCGGGTCTTCCCGGTCACCGAGGAGGAGCTGCGGCCCGCCGTCGCGGAGATCCTGCGCGACACGGGGCAGCAGCCAGGGGCGGGCGTCACCGCCGCTCCCGCGTCCGTTCCCGTCCCCGGCGACTGGCCGCGCAGCCGTGACGCGATGGTCCGGGCCATCACCGCCTCCTGCACGCCGGAGCGTGAGGACCGCTGCTTCCCCGGGGACATCGCCCAGTTCGCCACCGCCACCGGCGGCCATTCCTTCGCGTACGGGACGGCCGGAGTGCTCTACGCCCTCCACGAGACGGGCGCCCCGCCGTGCGAGGAGGCCGAGGACCGGCTCCTGCGGCACGCCAAGGACCCGGCGTCCGGCAGCCCCCTCGGCTTCTACGACGGGCTCACCGGCATCGCCTGGACCCTGCACCGGATCGGCCGCACCGCCGAGGCCGCCGACCTCCTCCGGATCATCCTCGACCAGCCCCTGGAAGGTCTCGCGCCCGGCCTCCACAACGGGTACGCGGGCATCGGCCTCGCCCTCGACGACCTGGCCCGCACCGCCTCCGCCACCGACGCCCCGGTGCTCTCCGCCGCTGCCGCCCGCTGCACCGCCCTCGCCGTCCGCGCGCTCGTCGACGGTCCGCCGTCGCCCCGCACCGGGTTGCTGCACGGCGCCAGCGGCATCGCCCTGCTCCTCGTGCACCGGTACGCGACCACCGGGGACACCGCCCTGCTCGACCTGGCGGCCACCGCCCTGCGCCGCGACCTGGAACGCTGCCGGGCCGGCGACGACGGCGAACTCCTCGTCGTCGAGGGCAAGCGGCTGATGCCGTACCTCGGTTCGGGCAGCGCCGGCATCGCGGCGGTCATCGACGCCTACCTGGCGCAGCGCCCGGACCCCGCGCTCGAAGCGGCCGGGCGGGCCCTCCTGCCCGCCGCGCTCTCCGCCTTCTACGTCCAGCCCGGACTGCTCCGGGGCTCCGCGGGTCTCTTGCTGCACCTCGCGGCCACCCCGCTGTGCGACGAAGCCGACCGGCAGCGCGCGATCGCCCGCCACACCGACCTGCTGGGCAGCCACGCCCTCGCGTACGGAGACGGACTCGCCTTCCCCGGCGAGCAGTTGATGCGCCTGTCGATGGACCTGGCCACCGGGACCGCCGGCGCCCTCCTCGCCCTGGGCGCCGCGCTCGGCGGCTCCACCGGACTTCCCTTCCTGCCCGCCGCTCCGGCGGCGCCTCCCGGCCGCGCGAGCGGCCCCATGAACCGGCCCCGCCAGGGGTCGTAGCAACACACCGTTCAGCACCACCAACGTCCCCGAAAGGACACATCATGGCGCTTCTCGACCTTCAGGCGATGGAGACCCCGGCCGAGGACTCCTTCGGCGAGCTCGCCACGGGCAGCCAGGTCTCGCTGCTGGTCTGTGAGTTCAGCTCGCTCAGCGTGGTCCTCTGCACCCCGTGACCCGCTCCGGCCGGCCCACCGGTGTTCCTCACCGGTGGGCCGGCCGGCCCACGTGCACCCAGAAAGGCCACCCCGTGCGGCTCCACCCTCGCCCGGGCACGGAGTCCGGCGCCCGGCGGCTCGCCCGGCAGCACCCGGCGGCCCTTCTCGGGCTCCTCCTCTGCTCCACCGGCGGGGCACTCGCCGCCCTCGCCCTGCCCGCCGCCCTCGGCCACACCGTCGACCGGCTCGTCGCCGGCGGCCCCGTGCCCTGGTCGGCACTGCTGCTCTGCGTGGCCCTGACCCTCGCCGAGACCGGGTTCGACGCGACGGCCGCCGTGACCGGCACGAGCACCACCGCCCGGCTCACCGCGTTCCTGCGCACGCGCACCGCCGCCCGGGTCCTGGCCGCCGAACCCCGCCGCGCCCTCGCCCTGCCCACCGGCGACCTCACCGCCCGGCTCACCGCCCGCACGGCCGACGCCGCCTCCGCGCCCGTCACCGCCGCCGGAGCCGTCTCCGGCGTCCTGCTGCCGCTCGGCGCGATCGTCGGCCTCCTCCTCATCGACGTCTGGACCGCCGCGGCCCTCCTCCTCGGCGCCCCCCTCCTCGTCGCCCTGCTGCGTGCCTTCACCCGCCGGACCGCCGACGCCGGGGCCGACTACCAGCGCGCCCAGTCGCTCATCGCCCACCGGCTCACCGAGGCCCTCGACGGCGCCGACACCATCCGCGCCGCCCGCACCGGCGCACGCGAGCACCGCCGCGTCCTGGAGCCCCTGACCGCCCTGGCCGAACACGGCAGGCGCACCTGGTCCGTGTACGGGCGGGCCGTCGGCACCAGCGGGCTCCTGCTGCCCCTGCTCATGCTGCTGGTCCTCGCGGTCGCCGGCCTCCGGCTCGGCACGGGCGCGATCGGCGTCGGCGACCTGGTCGCAGCCTCCCGCTACGCGAGCCTCGCCGTCGGCATCGGCGCCCTGACCGGCGCGCTCGGCGCCCTCGCCCGCAGCCGCGCCGCCGCCCGGAGCCTGGAGCCCCTGCTCACCCTCGCACCGCTGCCGCACCGCGGCCTGGGCCCGGCGCCCGACGCCCCCGGACACCTCGAACTCCGGGACGTCGGCGTCGAACAGGACGGCGGCCCGCTGCTGACCGGCGTCCACCTCACCGTCCCCGGCGGCACCTCCCTGGCGGTCGTCGGGCGCTCCGGCTCCGGAAAGTCCGTGCTCGCCGCGGTCGCCGGGCGGCTGCTCGACCCGGACACCGGAAGCGTGCTGCTGGACGGCGTCCCGATGGACGGCATGGAACCGGCCCGGCTGCGCCGCGAGGTGGCATACGCCTTCGCCCGCCCGGCCCTTCCCGGCGTCACCGTCGAGGACACGATCGCCTACGGACCCTGGATCGCGTCGCCCGAAGCCGTACGCGACGCCGCCCGCGCGGCCCGCGCCGACGGGTTCCTCGCGCTGCTCCCGTACGGCTACGCCACCCCGGTCGCCGACGCCCCGCTCTCCGGCGGCGAACGCCAACGCCTCGGTCTGGCCCGCGCGTTCGCCCACCCGGGCCGGCTGCTGATCCTCGACGACGCGCTGTCCAGCCTCGACACCGTGACCGAGCACCACGTACGGCGTGCGCTCGACGTGCGGGCCGGACACTGCACCCGGGTCATCGTCGCCCACCGGCTGTCCTCGGCCGCGCGGGCGGACCGGGTCGCCTGGCTGGAGGACGGCCGGATCCGCGCGACCGGCCGCCACGACGAACTCTGGGCGGACCCGGACTACCGGGCGGTCTTCCGCACGGACGCCCCCGCCGGGGGCTCCACGCCCGAGAGCCGTATGCCCGTGACGCCGACCGCCGGAGCGGAGGCCCGGTGAAGGCCGACAGGGCCCACCGCCGGCACGACGGGCAGCATGAGGCCCACCCACAACCCGACGCCCCGGACAGGATCCACCCACAACGCGACGCCCCGGACAAGGACCACCCACAGCGCGCCGCACAGGACAAGGCACACCCCGGGCGCGACGAGCAGGAGCACGAAGCACGCCCCCGGCGCGACGAGCAGGAGCACGAAGCACGCCCCCGGCGCGACGAGCAGGAGCACGAAGCACGCCCCCGGCGCGACGAGCGGAAGCGCGGAGCCCGCCCCCGGAGCGACGAGCGGAAGCGCGGAGCCCGCCCCCGGCGCGACACGTCGCTGCGGCGGGTCGGCCGTGAGGCCCGGCCCTTCCTGCGGGCGCGGACCGGTGTGATCCTGCGACTGGCCGGCTGGTCCCTGCTGGAGTTCGCCCAGACCTTCCTCGGCGGATTCGGGATCGCCCGCGCGCTCGACGACGGCTTCCTCGCCGGAAGCCCGCAGACCGGCCTCCTCTGGCTGGCCGTCGCCGCGCTCGCCGTGCTGCCGTCCGTGCCCGCCTCCCGCGGAGTGTTCGGCCGGCTCGCGGACCTCGTGGAGCCGCTGCGCGACGGACTGGTCCGGCGCGCGGTGTCCCGGGCGCTGTCCGGCGCGCTCGACCGGGCCGGCAACGTCAGCACCCGGTCCCTGTCGCAGGTCACCCATCAGAGTGAGATCGCCCGCGACGGCTGGGCCGGACTCGTCCTGACGCTGCGCTCCTTCGTCTTCACGGCGGCCGGCGCCGTCACCGGCCTGCTGGCCCTCTCGCCCGCCCTCCTCCTGATCGTGCTGCCCCCGCTGGTCCTCGGGGCCGCCCTGTTCCTCTCCACCCTGCCGCCGATGGCCGCCCGCCAGCGCGACTACCTCGCCGCCGACGAGGCGTACGCCGCCCACGCGGGCCTGCTCGCCGCCTCCGTACGCGACATCGCCGCCGCCGGGGCCGCCGAGCGGACGGTGGCCGAGTCCCGGACCCTCGCCGAGGCGCAGCTCGCCGCCTCCCGTTCGCTGGCCCGCTGGTCGGGCGTGCGGGTGCTGGCCCTCGCCGTCTGTGGCCGGTTTCCGCCGCTCCTGCTGCTCCTGGGCGCGCCCTGGCTGCTGCGGAACGGGCTCACGCCGGGCGCGCTGGTCGGCGCGCTGACCTACCTCACCCAGGCGCTCGCCCCCGCCGTCCAGGCGCTGATGACCATGCTGGGGACCGCCGGGGGCCGGCTCGTCGTGGTCCTGGACCGGTTCACGGACGCACCGCCGCCGCCCGCCGACGACCCGCCGCCGCCCGCCCGGGAGGCCGCCCCGCCGCCGCGCGGGACCCCGGTCGCCGAGCTCCACGCCGTCAGCTTCGCGTACGGGCCAGGCGCCCGGCCCGTCCTGGACCGGCTCTCCCTGACGATCGGGGCGGGGGAGCATCTCGCGGTCGTCGGCCCGAGCGGCAGCGGCAAGTCGACCCTGGCGGCCGTCCTCGCCGGGACCGAGCGGCCCACCGGGGGCGCGGTGCGGTGGCGGGGGCGGCCGGTATGCCCGGCCGACGCCACCTCCGTACGCGTCCTGCTGCCCCAGCACGCCTACGTGTTCAGCGGCTCGCTGCGGGACAACCTCCGCTACCTCCGCCCCGACGCCCGGGACCGGGAGATCGCGGCCATGGCGGACGCGCTCGGCCTGGACGCGCTGCTCTCCCGGCTCGGCTCCCTCGACGCGGCCGTCGAACCGGACCGGCTCTCCCAGGGCGAACGGCAGCTGATCGCCCTGGGCCGGGCCTACCTCGCCGCGCCGCCGCTGCTGATCCTCGACGAGGCGACCAGTCGGCTCGACCCGGCCGCCGAGGCCCGCGCCGAGCTGGCGTTCGGGTCCCTGCCGGGCGCACTCGTCGTCGTCGCCCACCGGCTCAGCTCGGCCCGCCGCGCCGGACGGACCCTGGTGATGGACGGCCCGCACACCCAGTGCGGCACCCACGGTGAACTCCTGGACTCCTGCGCCCTCTACCGGGACCTGGCCGGCCTCTGGGAGCCGGAGGACGAGGAGGGGAAGGGGCGGCGCGGCGTCAGATCCACCCCGCCTCCTTCGCCCGTCTGATCGCGTCCAGCCGATTGCGCGCCCCGGACTTCCGTATGGCGGCGGCCAGATAGTTGCGCACCGTCCCCGGCGTCAGGTGCAGCCGACCGGCGATCCCGGCCACGGTGTCACCCCCCTCGGCCATCGAGAGCACACTCAACTCCCGCGGCGATAACGGCATGTCGGCCACCTGCAAGAGACTGAAGGCCAGCGACTCGTCGATATGCCGTCCCCCGTCGGCCAGTTTGTGCATCACCTCGGACAGGTCGTCCACCGGGCGGTACTTGTCGATGTAGCCGAGGGCTCCCGCCTCGTATGCCCGTCGCAGGCCGCTCGGCCGGTCGCTGCGGGTGAGCACGGCGAGCGGAAACGGCTCGCCGTGCGGTGTGGTCACCGTCTTCACCTCGTCGAGGACGTCCAGTGCGCCCGGACAGTCGAGGTCGGTGAGGAGCACATCGGGACCCGGTTCGCTGAGCGCGGCACGTATCGCGCCGCGTTCGGCCGTGCGGACCTCTATCCCCCGCCCCGTGCCGAGGAGCGACGCCAGCGACGCGCGCCACAACGGCACGGTGTGGACCAGCAGCACGGTTGTCATCAGTATGCCCTCAGCATTTCTCTTCCAGCCCCGCCCGACGCGGAATGCGACGGGCCGTACGCATCCGGTGACGGGTATCCAGTTGAGCGCATGGGCATTCGCGTACGCCGACAAACGGGCTGAATACCGCTCCCGTTGGGCGCGGAAGGGGGCGTCCGGATGTAAAACGGGAGCGCACATCGCCAACGGACCCATCCGTCTCGCCACCGCACGGGCGTCGGAAGGGTCCACGGCGGGCGGATCTCCGCCGCATCCCCGCCGGGCGGCCGGTTCAGTTCAACAGGGCGCGCGCGGCGTGGGCCTTGCGCCGGACGTTCTCGGCCGTCGTCGGCTCGATTCCGTCGAGGATCTCCGCATATTCCTCCATCTCCGCCGCCCCGCGCAGGAATTCACCGCGCTGGACCAGGAGCTGGGCGCGCTCGAAGCGGAGTCGGGCCGGATGCGAGGGCAGGAGCAGCGACAGCTCCACCGCCCACAGGGCCACATCCGTGCGCTCGGGCCGGGCCGCCGCCCACGCCCGGACGTTGTTCAGGATCCGCAGCACGATCTCCAGCGGCCGCGCGGGTGTCATCATCGACGGCTCCAGGGCCGCTCCGGTGACCCCCGTGACCAGCAGCTCCGCGTCCTGCCCGGTCAGCGGCGCGCCCCCGGCGAACGGATCGGCCAGCACCGGGTGCTCCCGATCGCCGAAACCGACCACGAAGTGACCGGGCAGCGCCACCCCGTACACCGGCGCGCCCGCCCTCCTGGCGACCTCGATCCAGACGACCGACAACAGGATCGGCAGCCCCCTGCGGCGCCGCAGCACCTGCTGGAGCAGCGAGGAGTCCAGCCGCTGGTAGTCGACGGAGGAGCCGCCGAAGCCGCAGCGCCCGCCCAGCAGTCCGGCGAGCGCCGAGGCCCAGGCGGCGGGGGAGCGGGTGCCGTACGGCAGCAGCCCGGCCAGCCGGTCCAACTCGATCTGCGCGGCGTCGATGCCGTACGGGTCGGGGACGGCCTCCCCCGGAGTCACCGGGCGGACCTCGGCCGGGCCCACCGGTCCGGCCTCGGCGCCCAGCAGCAGACAGAGGAGGGCGAGGTCCGGGCGCTCGGACCGGGCCTCCTCGGCGAACTGCCGCCGCCGCTCGGCCGTTCCGGAGTCCAGCGCGCTCATATGCGACCCATGTCCCTGTCCCCGTTCCTGTCCCTGCCCGTGTGCGTCGATCCGCCGGAGGGCCCGGCGCGGCTGCCGCCGGCGTCCGTCACACCGAGCGGTAGTGGTGGTAGCGGTGGTGGGTCGCGAAGCCCATGCCGTCGTACAGCGCCCGCGCCCCCTCATTGTCCTCCTCGACCTGGAGCCAGGCCGCCGAAGCGCCCTCGTCCAGCGCCCGGCGCGCCAGGGCGGCCATAACGGTGGTGGCGAGACCGCGCCGCCTCAGCTCCGGAGCGACCTCGACGGCCATGAACCCCGCCCAACGGCCGTCCACGACACACCGCCCGATCGCGGCCGGCGGGGCAGCCGGATCCGCGTCCGTGTCCTCCGTGTTCCCCGGCACCGTGGCGAACCAGACCGAAGGGCCGCTGCCCAGCACCCGCAGCACAGGGGGGCCGGGGGTGGAGAAACGCTGGTAGCGGGCGAGCCAGGCCGCGTCCGGTTCGCGGGTCAGACGGACCGCCCGCACCTCCGCCCGAAGGTCACCGACCGGCGCCAGCGCGGCGATCCGCACCTCCGCCGCGACCTCGCGCCGCCAGCCGTGCCGCTCCAACTCCGCGCACAGCAGCTCCTGCGTGCCCTCGGCCCCGGTCGCCGTCTGGACGTACGCGGGCAGGCCCCGCTCCTCGTACCAGTCCCGGACCCGCCCGAGCGCCTCGCTGACCGGCAGCCCCGGATCGCCGAGCGGCAGCGCGGAGTTGGCACGCCGGGTGAAGCCCCCGGCGGCGCGCAGCCGCCAGTCGCCCAGCGCTTCGCTCTCCACGGGCTGCCAGGCGCGCGCGGTGACGGCGGCCAGCTCCCCGAAGGAGGCGGCGGGACCACGACGGCGGGCCGGGGCGGCGGGTACGACCTTGCCCGCGACCAAGGAGGATCCCACGATGTGGACGGGTTCCCCGCTCTTTCGTGTGATCGAGAGCACATCGTCGTTCCATGATGTGAGCACCCCGACCACGTCGGTGAACCGCGCGCCTGTACCCCCGCCGTCCGTCCGGCGTCGAACGGACACGCGTTTGCCCACGTCAGCGGGTGTGATGCTGACTTCCAGCCGTCCGCCGATGGTGAATTCCACAGCTCTGTCCGCCCCTCCTGTTCGGATCGTGCCCGAGAACGGAGATACTAGAGGCGGGCATCGACGACGCCGCGCTCCCGCGCGAGAGCCAACGCCCTACCGAGGAGGAACGACAGCGTGACCTACGTCATCGCGCAGCCTTGTGTCGACGTGAAGGACAAGGCCTGCATCGAAGAGTGCCCCGTCGACTGCATCTACGAGGGTCAGCGGTCCTTGTACATCCACCCGGACGAGTGCGTCGACTGTGGAGCCTGTGAGCCGGTCTGCCCGGTCGAGGCGATCTTCTACGAGGACGACACTCCGGAGGAGTGGAAGGACTACTACAAGGCGAACGTCGAGTTCTTCGACGACCTCGGCTCTCCGGGCGGTGCTTCGAAGCTCGGTCTCATCGAGCGCGACCACGCGTTCATCGCCGGACTGCCGCCGCAGAACCAGTAAGCGGCTGCACCACGCGCGCGGCCCGGTCCCGTACGGCTTGTCACCGTGCGGGACCGAGGCGTTTCCCGTACCTCCGAGCCGTGATCGGACCCCGGTAGCGCGGGGGGCCGCCATCGGTCCCCGTAGCGCCGGGGCCGTCGGCCGGTCTCCGTGCCGGGGCTCGTCACCGCGCGTCCGTTCCGCCGCCCCGTAGAGAACAACCCGAGAAAGCAGAGCGCCGTGTCCGCAGTCTCCTCCCGCCTCCCGGTCTTCCCCTGGGACAGGCTCGCGCCCTACAAGTCGACGGCCCAGGCCCACCCGGACGGCATCGTGGACCTGTCCGTCGGCACCCCCGTCGACCCGGTCCCCGAGCTCGTCCAGCGGGCGCTCGTCGCCGCCGCGGACAGCCCCGGCTATCCGACCGTGTGGGGCACCGAGGCCCTGCGGGACGCCCTCACCGGCTGGGTGGAGCGCCGCCTCGGCGCGGTCGGCGTGACCCACGCGAACGTGCTGCCGGTCGTCGGATCCAAGGAGTTGGTGGCCTGGCTGCCGACGCAGCTCGGGCTCGGAGCGGGCGACAAGGTCGCCTACCCCCGGCTCGCCTACCCGACGTACGAGGTCGGCGCCCGGCTCTGCGGGGCGGAGCCCGTCGTCTACGACGACCCGACCGAGCTCGACCCGGCGGGGCTGAAGCTGCTGTGGCTCAACTCGCCCTCCAACCCGACGGGCAAGGTGCTGTCCAAGGACGAGCTGACCCGGATCGTCGCCTGGGCGCGCGAGCACGGCGTGCTGGTCTTCAGCGACGAGTGCTACCTGGAGCTGGGCTGGGAAGCCGAGCCGGTGTCCGTGCTCCACCCGGACGTCTGCGGCGGCCACCACGACGGCATCGTCGCCGTCCACTCGCTCTCCAAGCGCTCCAACCTGGCCGGCTACCGGGCCGCGTTCATCGCGGGCGACGCGGCCGTCCTGGGCGAGCTGCTGCTCATCCGCAAGCACGGCGGAATGATGACGCCCGCCCCCGTCCAGGCCGCCACCGTCGCCGCGCTCGGCGACGACGTGCACGTGTCCGAGCAGCGCGCCCGCTACGCGGACCGGCGCCTCGCCCTACGCGCGGCGCTGGAGGCGCACGGCTTCCGGATCGAACACAGCGAGGCGAGCCTCTACCTGTGGGCGACCCGCGACGAGCCGTGCTGGGAGACCGTGGCGTACCTCGCGGAGCTCGGCATCCTGGTGGCGCCCGGCGACTTCTACGGCCCGGCGGGCGCGCGTTTCGTCCGGGTGGCGTTCACCGCGACCGACGAGCGGGTGGCGGCGGCGGTCAAGCGCCTGTCCTGACTCGGGGCGTGGTGCGGCGGCGCGACGCGCCGAGGGCCTCGGGAGTGCGCACTCCCGAGGCCCTCGGCGCGTTTCCGGTGCTGCGTGCTGCGTGCTGCGTGCTGCGTGCTGCGGTGCTGCGTGCTGCGGTGCTGCGTGTTGCGGTGGATCAGCCGCCGATCGGCAGACCGCCCAGCGGGAGACCGCCCTTGGTCAGGGAGTCGGTGGGCAGGCCGCCGCCGAGCGCGTCGGTGGGCAGACCGCCGCCCAGCGCGTCGGTCGGGAGGCCGCCGCCGGCGGCCTCGGCCACGCCGCCCACGGCCTGGCCCGCGTTGCCGGCGGCCTGGCCCGCGTTGCCGGCGGCCTGGCCGGCGGTCTCCTGGGCGGCCGGGATGGCCACCCCGGCGGACGTGCCGACGGTCTTGCCCGCGGCCGGGAGCGCCGTGCCGACGAGGCGGCCACCGGTGTCGCCGGCCGCCTGGGTGCCCTGCTGGACGGCGCTGTCCACGGTGTCGCCGAGACCGGCGCCGTCCAGCGCGGTCAGTCCGCCCAGGTCCGGGGTCGCCGGGAGCTCTGCGGCGCTCGCGGCGCCGGCCGCACCGACCACGGGGGCCGCGCCTGCGGCGATCAGCAGCGCGGCACGAGCGATCCGACGGGTCAGGGGGAGGGACATGATGCTCCTTCAGCGGTTGTGCACGAATCTGTCTGTCCGGTGATCGGACGCACTGACAACCGCTGCGGGGGAGGGGGAGGTTGCGGTGGGCGAAGGTAAAGACTGAGCAAGGGGTCCGATTATCCGCAGCGGAAGAACCCGGGCAAACAATCCATACCGCCGCAGCCAGGCGAACCGTCACTTCCCTTGGGGGGCAAGGGAATCGGGCAGGTCCCCGAAGGTGCGAGGAGTTGTGCGGAAAACCTCCGGAGCCCTGGCTCCCGGGGTCCGAACGGGTGACGGGGCGTACTACTGAACGACCTGGATCCCGACCGCCGTCGTGCCCGTTTCCTTACCCTTCGTGCTTTCCGTCCGCCAGCCCGAACCGGCGTCCCAGACCCGGTCCGCGTAGCTCACGCGCTCGATCCGCAGGGCCTCGGACTGCGCCACGGCCCAGTGGGCCAGCTCCCAGCCGCGCTGCGGAGCGCCCTTGTCCTCGGACCGCGCCGCGGCCGCCGGGACCGGCACCGAGACGGTCGACGCCGCGGACGCGCCCGCGGCCACCGCGCCGGGCAGCACGTCCTTGCCGAAGGCGCGCACCAGCTCGGTCCGCACCCGCGCGGCGTCCCCCGGGCCGTCCGCCGTGGCCGTCGACGGGGTGCAGTTCAGCGAGGCCGGCCTGCGCCCGGTCAGCGCGGCGGCCAGCAGCGCGGCGTCCGGCTCGTGCTTCGCGTACGCCTGCGGAAACCCACTGCGCTGCACGCGCTGCGCGGCCACGGTCAGCGGGAGGCGCGAATAGCCCGGCACCTCCGCCAGACCCTCGTAGAACTTCTCCGACGAGTACACCGCGTCCATGATCTGCTCCACGGTGCCCCAGCCCTGTGAGGGCCGCTGCTGGAACAAGCCCACCGAGTCCCGGTCCCCGTAGTCGATGTTGCGGAGCGCGGACTCCTGGAGCGCGGTCGCCAGCGCGATGGTCACCGCCCGCTCGGGCATGCCCCGGGTGGTGCCGACCGCGGAGATCGTCGCCGCGTTGACGGCCTGGGCGAGGCTCATCTCGTAACGCTGCGTCCCGTCCCCGTCCTTCGCCTCCACCACGCAGCGCGGCGGATTCTTCGACCCGGACGAGTCGTACTGCACGGCCAGATAACCGCCCAGCGCCGCGAGCACGGCGAGGGCGGCCCCGTAGCGGAGGAGGCGTCGTCGGCGAGGGCTGGCTGTCTCGGGCACGGGCCCACCGTACTGGAGGGTACGGCCGGGGCCGATATCCCAGTCCCTTAGGGTCGGGTCCATGGCCGACAGCACCCTTGACCTCACCCTGGACGGACCGGCGCTCACCGCCCGCCTCGTCGACTTCCCCTCGGTCAGCGGGGAGGAGAAGGCCCTCGCCGACGCGATCGAGTCGGCCCTGCGCGGCCTGCCCCACCTCACCGTCGACCGCCACGGCAACAACGTCGTCGCCCGCACGGACCTGGGCCGCGCCGAGCGCGTCGTCCTCGCCGGGCACATCGACACCGTGCCGATCGCCGACAACGTCCCCTCCCGCCTCGACGGGAACGGGATCCTCTGGGGCTGCGGGACCTCCGACATGAAGTCCGGCGTCGCCGTCCAGCTCCGGATCGCCGCGACGGTCCCCGAGCCCAACCGCGACCTGACCTTCATCTTCTACGACAACGAAGAGGTCGCCGCGCACCTCAACGGCCTCGGCCACATCGCCGACGCCCACCCCGAGTGGCTCGCCGGGGACTTCGCCGTCCTGCTGGAGCCCTCCGACGGCGAGGTCGAGGGCGGCTGTCAGGGCACGCTCCGGGTCCATCTGCGGACGACCGGCGAGCGGGCCCACTCCGCGCGCAGCTGGATGGGGGCCAACGCCGTCCACGCCGCCGCCCCGATCCTGGCGACCCTCGCCGCGTACGAGCCCCGCCGCCCGGTCATCGACGGCCTCGAATACCACGAGGGCCTCAACGCCGTCGGCATCGAGGGCGGCGTCGCCACCAACGTCATCCCGGACGCCTGCACCGTCGTCGTCAACTACCGCTACGCCCCCGACCGCACCGAGGAGGAGGCCATCGCCCACGTCCGCGAGGTCTTCGCCGACTGCGGTGTCGCCGAGATCGTCATCGACGACCACTCCGGCGCGGCCATGCCCGGGCTCTCCCACCCCGCCGCCCAGGCGTTCATGACGGCCGTCGGCGGTACCGCCCGGCCCAAGTTCGGCTGGACCGACGTCTCCCGCTTCGGCGCGCTCGGCGTCCCCGCGGTGAACTACGGACCCGGTGACCCGATGTACGCCCACAAGCGCGACGAGCACGTGGCGGTCGCGAAGATCACCCACTGCGAGGACCGGCTGCGATCCTGGCTGACGAGCTGACCGGGTGACCGCCCGACGTACGGCATTCCCCCGTACGTAACCTCCGCCGATCTACGCTGGCCGTACGCAGTACGACACGACCCAGCGCGACGCGGGTCGGCGGAGGGAGCGGAACATGGGCAACGCCGAAGACGCACGGATCCCCGAGGGTGCGGAGGTTCCCGAGGGCGCGGTCAGCCCCGAGGAACAGTGGCTGGGTCCGGTCCTGCGCCGCAGGGAGCAGGTCCAGCCCGGCACGACCGACCAGCGGCTGCTGGACTCCGAGGGCGACTCCGAGTGGGTGCACACCGACCCCTGGCGGGTGATGCGCATCCAGTCGGAGTTCGTCGAGGGCTTCGGCGCGCTCGCCGAACTGCCGAGCGCGATCAGCGTCTTCGGCTCGGCCCGCACCCCGGACGGGTCGCCGGAGTACGAGGCCGGCGTCCAGCTCGGCAAGGCGCTGGTCGACGCGGGCTTCGCGGTGATCACCGGCGGCGGCCCGGGCGCGATGGAGGCCGCGAACAAGGGCGCCCGGGAGGCCAAGGGCGTCTCGGTCGGCCTCGGCATCGAGCTGCCCTTCGAGTCGGGCCTCAACCCGCACGTCGACATCGGCGTCAACTTCCGCTACTTCTTCGTCCGCAAGACGATGTTCGTGAAGTACGCCCAGGGCTTCGTGGTCCTGCCCGGCGGCCTCGGCACCCTGGACGAACTCTTCGAGGCGCTGACCCTCGTCCAGACCGGCAAGGTCACCCGCTTCCCGATCGTCCTGTTCGGCACGGCCTACTGGGGCGGCCTGATCGACTGGCTCCGGGACACGGTGGTGGCCCAGGGCAAGGCCTCGGAGAAGGACCTGCTGCTCTTCCACGTGACGGACGACGTGGAGGAAGCGGTGACGCTGGTCACGAAGGAGGTCGGCCGCTGATCTCAGCCCTCCCCGGCCACTTCCAGCCCGCCCGGCCACCCAAGCCCGCCCGGCGATTGAGGGCATCTTTTCGGCCGGTCCGGTTTTCGGCCGGTCCGGTTTTCGGCCGGTCCGGTTTTCGGCCGGTCCGGTTTTCGGCCGGTCCGGTCGAACTCAGCCCGCCCGGCGATCGAGGGCATCGGTACCAGCCCCTCCTGCGCTTGAGGAGCGGGGTCCAGGGCAGCGCCCCGGACCCCGCCCGCCGCGGGAAGGCGGCACCCCTACGCCAACCCCCTCCGCGCCACGGCCGGCGCCCGATGCCCGGCAACGGACGCCACCATGTCCAGGACCTGCCGCGTCTCCGCCACCTCATGCACCCGGTACACCCGCGCCCCCAGCCACGCCGAGACCGCCGTCGTCGCCAGCGTGCCGATGACGCGCTCCTTCACCGGCCGGTCCAGCGTCTCGCCCACGAAGTCCTTGTTGGACAGGGACACCAGCACCGGCCACCCGGTCTCCGCCATCTCCCCGAGCCGCCGCGTCGCCTCCAGCGAGTGCCGGGTGTTCTTCCCGAAGTCGTGCCCCGGATCGATCATGATCCCGTCCGGCCGCACCCCGAGCTCCACCGCCCGCTCGGCCAGTCCCACGGTCACCCGCAGGATGTCCGCCATGACGTCCTCGTACGCGATCCGGTGCGGCCGGGTCCGCGGCTCCGCGCCGCCCGCGTGCGTGCACACGAGGCCCGCCCCGTACCGCGCGGCGACCTCCGCCAGCTTCGGGTCGACCCCGCCCCACGCGTCGTTCAGCAGGTCGGCCCCGGCCTCGCAGACCGCCTCGCCGACCTCGTGCCGCCAGGTGTCCACGCTGATCACCACGGACGGGTGGCGGCGGCGGACCTCGGCGACGAACCCGACCGTGCGGCGTGCCTCCTCCTCGGCGCTCACCTCCTCGCCGGGACCTGCCTTCACCCCGCCGATGTCGATGATCGCGGCGCCGTCGGCCACCGCCCGGTCGACCCGGGCCAGCGCCGGCTCGTCCCCGAAGGTGGCGCCCTGGTCGTAGAAGGAGTCCGGGGTCCGGTTCACGATCGCCATGATCACCGGCTCGTGCGGTCCGAATTCCCGCCGCCCCAGCCTGAGTGCACCGCTTCGCATCCCGTGTTTCCTCCTCAGATAGCCCGCTTGCGACCCTAAGGCCTCATCGGGCCGGCCCCGACTTGTCCGTGCCGCATGGCACGATCGGGGCCGGACGAGGTTTCCGCCCCCGGGGAGATGCGCGTGTTCTGGTTCTTGCTGCTCACGATGGTCGTGGTCGTCACCGCGGTCACCCTCGCGGTGGTCGGAGGCGGTGGGAGCGCCGTGCTCCAGGACGTTCCGCCCGACCGGTTCACCGATCCGCTGCCCGCGACCCGCCCGGTCGGCCGGGCGGACATCGAGGCGCTGCGCCTGCCGATGGCCCCCCGTGGCTACCGGATGGCGGACGTCGACGAGGCGCTGTCCCGGCTCGGCGCCGAACTGGCCGAGCGCGACGCCCGGATCGCCGAGCTGGAATCCGCCCTGGCCGGGGTGCAGGCCGCAGCGGTGACGACGGGTACCGACCTGTTCAAGCAGCCCGGCGACCGGCAGGGCGACCCGCCCGCCGAACGGGCCGGGCAGGAAGGCGTCCGGGACCGCGCCGAGGAGGACGGGCGATGAGCGGCGCTGCCCTGGCCGCCCCCGACGGCGGGCTCCGCTGCCCGTGGGGCCTGTCCGCCGAGGACTACCTCGCCTACCACGACAACGAGTGGGGCCGGGCCGTCCACGGGGACGACGCCCTGTTCGAGCGGCTCTGCCTGGAGGCCTTCCAGTCCGGGCTCTCCTGGATCACGATCCTGCGTCGCCGCGAGACCTTCCGTACCGCGTTCGAGGGATTCCGGATCGAGGCGGTCGCGAAGTTCACCGACGCCGACCGGGAGCGGCTCCTGGCCGACCCGGGGATCATCCGCAACAAGGCCAAGGTCGACGCGACCCTCGCCAACGCCAAGGTGCTCGCCGACTGGTCGGAGGGGGAGCTGGACGAGCTGATCTGGTCCTACGCCCCCGACCCGGCCGGCCGGCCCGCCCCGCGCGGCCTCTCGGACGTCCCGGCCGTCACTCCGGAGTCCACCGCGCTCGCCAAGGCGTTGAAGAAGCGCTCGATCCGCTTCGTCGGCCCCACCACCGCCTACGCGCTGATGCAGGCCTGCGGACTGGTCGACGACCACCTCGCGGACTGCGTGGCGCGCGGCGGCGGGGGCGCGCCGCGCTGAGCCGCCGCTACTTCCCGAGGTAGACCGGCTTCTCCTTGGCCAGGAACGCCTCCACCGCGATGGTGTGGTCCTGCGACGCGCCCGCCCGGGTCTGGAGCTCGTCCTCCTTCTCCAGCGCCTCGGCGAGCGGGTGCCCGGCGCCGTACGCCATCGACTCCTTCAGCGCCGCGTACGCCACCGTGGGGCCGTCCGCCAGGGCCCGGGCCACCGCTGCCGCCTGCTCGGCCAGCTCGGCCGCGGGGACGACCCGGTTGACGATCCCCAGCTCGTAGGCGTCCTGCGCGGAGATCGACCGCGGGAAGAACAGCAGATCGGCGGCTCGGCTCTGCCCGATCAGCCGGGGCAGCGTCCAGGACACGCCCGAGTCCGCCGTGAGTGCGACGCCCGCGAACGAGGTGTTGAACGAGGCGGTGTCGGCGACCACCCGGTAGTCGGCCGCGAGCGCGAATCCGAACCCGGCCCCGGCCGCGACGCCGTTCACCCCGGCGACGACCGGCTTCGCCATCCCGGTGATCGCCCGCACGATCGGGTTGTAGTGCTCCCGCACCGTGCTCAGCGCGTTCCCGCTGCCCGCCTCGCGGGTGGCCGAGAGCGTGGCGACGTGCTCCTTGAGGTCCTGGCCGACGCAGAAGGCGCGCCCCGTGGCCGTGAGCAGCACCGCACGGACCCCCGCGTCCGCCGACGCCGCCAGCAGCGCGTCCCTCAGCGCGACCTTCGCCGCGGTGTTCATGGCGTTCATCGCGCCGGGTCGGTTGATCGTGATCGTCGCGAGACCTTCGCTCACGTCGTACAGGACGGTGTTCGCCGGCTCGTCGGCCATTCCGGTATCCCCTCGCTGCTCGGGCATCGTTGCCACTGCAGGCAAGCATGGCCGATCCGGAGCTGGGCAGAGATGTGACCTGCGTCTAACAATTGGCTCTCACCTGGGGGTCCGGGGCGGCGCAGTATCGCAGCCGGATCGCCGAATTGGGTGGTTTTGAGAGAGCGCGTTGCGCAAGCGATGCAGACCGATGTTGGTCATCGGGGTCATTGATGCGGGATAATGGCGAAGAAGCAATGTGTTCGATGCCGGTGAGGCAGCGCCTGTCATGGGGCCGCCGGTTGCGATGAGCTGGTTTCAGGAAGGGGAACGAGCATGGCGGCCATGAAGCCGCGGACGGGCGACGGCCCGCTCGAGGTGACAAAGGAGGGGCGGGGCATCGTCATGCGCGTTCCGCTCGAAGGCGGCGGTCGGCTCGTTGTCGAGCTGACTCCGGACGAGGCCGATGCCCTCGGCGACGCGCTGAAGAAGGTCGTCGGCTGACGCGGAACGCCCATCACCTTCACCACTGCCCGGTACGGATTCCGTACCGGGCAGTGGTGCGTCCTGACGAGGCTCTACGTGCTCACCACGGGGTTCTCCGTGCTCACCACGGGGATCTACCCGCTCAGCACGGCATTCTCCGTGCTCACCAGGGGATCTACGTGCTCAGCCGCGCCGGACCGCGCAGAGCAGGCCGTCGCCGACCGGCAACAGGGTCGACATCAGCTCCTGGCTCTCGCGCACCGCCCGCAGCAGGTCTCGCAGTCGCAGCACCTCGGCGGGCTGGGCCGCGGAGTCGACCGTGCGGCCGTCGGCGAAGACGCCCTCGAAGCAGACCAGCCCGCCGGGCCGCAGCAGACGCAACGATTCAGCGAGCACGTCGAGACTCTCCAGCCGGTCGCCGTCGCAGAAGACGAGGTCGTAACCGCCGTCCGCGAGCCGGGGCAGGACGTCCAGGGCGCGGCCGGGGATGAAGCGGGCCCGGTTGGTGGCGAAGCCCGCCTCGCGGAACGCCGCCCGGGCGAACTGCTGACGCTCCGGCTCGGGGTCCACCGTGGTCAGGACCCCGTCCGGCCGCATCCCGTGCAGGAGATAGATGCCGGACACGCCGGTGCCCGTGCCGATCTCCGCCACCGCTTTGGCGTCCGCGGCGGCTGCCAGCAGGCGCAGCGCAGCGCCGGTGCCCGGTGACACCGAGCGAAGCCCCAGCTCGCGAGCCCGCTCCCGGGCCCCGTGCAGTGCTTCGTCCTCGGCGACAAAGGCGTCGGCGAACGCCCAGCTCGTCTGCCGGTTGGCGGTAATGGCCCTCTCCTGACCCCGTAGTTGGCGCAACGGTGACTGTATCCGCTGGACCCGGGAACCCGCAGATGGGACCGGGCGTTGTGCAAGCAGTGGGGAAAGCGCAGCGACCGGGTCCGCGGATCGGACCGGCGAGCTGCGGGAAAGTCCCGGGCGACGCCCGGCCCCAGCAGGGAAAAAGGCTTATCCGGAGCTAACGGGCGAGGTGGCTATGGTAGGGGCTCCACTGGACACCACCAGAGCCGATAGGGGAGGTGCGGCTGCGCCTGTGGACCGGGGAGGGATGCTGCGGCGTCTCCTCAGGTCGGCCGGTGAGCCGAAATCCGTGACCAACATTGCTGACCGTTCTTCCGAAGACTCCGCACCAACCGCGACCTTCGCCTCCGATGCGGATTCTCAGGCGTGGACCCCGCCCTCATGGGAAGAGATCGTCAGCACGCACAGCGGCCGTGTGTACCGCCTCGCCTACCGGCTGACGGGAAACCAGCACGACGCCGAGGACCTGACCCAGGAGGTCTTCGTCCGGGTGTTCCGCTCGCTGTCGACGTACACGCCCGGCACCTTCGAGGGCTGGCTGCACCGCATCACGACCAATCTCTTCCTGGACATGGTCCGGCGCAAGCAGCGCATCCGCTTCGACTCGCTCGGCGACGACGCGGCCGAGCGACTGCCGAGCCGTGAGCCGTCCCCGCAGCAGGTCTTCAACGACACCCACTTCGACGCCGACGTGCAGCAGGCGCTGGACACCCTGGCGCCCGAGTTCCGTGCGGCCGTGGTCCTCTGCGACATCGAGGGCCTCAGCTACGAGGAGATCGCCGCGACCCTCGGCGTGAAGCTCGGCACCGTCCGCAGCCGTATCCACCGCGGCCGCTCGCACCTGCGCAAGGCGCTCAAGCACCGTTCGCCCGAGGCCCGCGCCGAGCAGCGCTCCCTGGCGGACGCGGTCCTGGCAGGGGAGGGCGGAACGGCGTGAGCGGCACAGGACCCACCCCCGCGGAAGCGCATCTGGGGGACCGACTCGCCGCGCTGGTCGACGGCGAGCTGAAACACGACGCCCGTGAGCGGGTCCTGGCCCACCTGGCGACCTGCGCCAAGTGCAAGGCCGAGGCCGATGCCCAGCGCCGCCTCAAGAGCGCCTTCGCCATGTCCGCCTCACCCTCGCCCTCCGAGGGCTTCCTGGCCCGGCTACAGGGCCTTCCCGGGGGTCCTGGCGGGGACGGCACCGGCTCCGGCGGGCCGTTCGGCGGCCGAGGCCCCTTCGCCGACGAGTTCTTCCCCGGGCTGCGGCCCTCCGGCGGCAGCACCCGCGCCGACACCGCGTCCTCCCCCCTGGACGGCTTCGGATACCTCCCCGCCACCCACGGCTCCACCGCCGTGCTGCCCGGCGGCCCCGCTTCCGGTTCGGTCTTCCGCATACACGAGGTGGCCCGCGACGCGGAGCGCTCGCCCTGGCGCGGACGGCGCTTCGCCTTCGCCGCGGCCAGCGCCGTCTCCCTCGCGGCCATCGCGCTGGGCGGCACCCTGCCGCTGGACTCCGGCCCCGAATCCTCCCTGCGCGCCGAGGGCGCCGGGAACAACGCCACCCCGCTCGACGCCGCGACCCGCGCCGAGAACGGCGCGAAGGCGGTCAGCTGGCGGGGCGGCGGTGCCCTCGTGGTGACCGGCGACGGCCGGGCGGCCGAGCGGCCCGCGTCCGGCAGGGCCCCCGCCGGGACGAACCGGGTGCCCTCGACGCTTGCCGGTGCGACACCGGTGGTTCCGGCCGGCGCCTCTCCGGCGAACCGGCAGGGGCCGCCGACCGCCCCGCCGCTGTTCGGCGTCCAGGCCTCGGGCGGGCACCCCTTCACCTTCCCCGTGCTGAACGTGTCCGTGTCGCCGCTGATACGCCCGGCGGTGTCCGGCACCCCGCTGCTGGCGGCGGCCCTCGGCAGCGGTGCGGCGCCCAGGACGGGCCCCTCCCCGGCTCCCTCGGGGCCGCCCTCCAACGATCTGGCCAGCCCGCTTTCCCCCCGGCCCTGACCGGACCCTGCGCGGGGATTCGCAAACCTGGTTGAATTCCGGTGAAGGACGCCTCGGTGGGGCGTACAGAGGCCAGTTGCGGGGAGAGCATGGACGACGGGAAGCCCACCGGGCCGCAGGCGAAGTGGTGGAGCCGCCCCTCGGCGGGGCGCGGCGACCGCACGGAGCCGGACAGCGGGCCGGCCCCGTCGGACGCTCCGCCGGCCGAGGACCGAGAGCCGACGCCCCCGGGCCCGCCCCGGGCTCCGGACGCCGCCTCGACCTCGGCTCCGGCCAACAACCCCCAGGCTCCGGCCGACACGCCCCCGGCCCCGGACGCCGCCTCGACCCCGGCTCCGCCTTCCGACGCCGCCGGCCGGCCGGCGGTCCACGGCGGCCAGGAGGTTCCGCGCCCCCGCCCGCCCGGGGCCCCGCTGCACGAGCCCGACGAGTACAGCACCCCGCCCTACGGCGGCCCCGGCCCCTGGGCGCCCGCCCCGCCGGTGCAGCGGCCCACCCCCGCCCACGGCACCGTCGTACCGCCGGGGGCCGGAGCAACGGACCCGCAGTACGCCGCGACGAACGGCGCCGGAATCCCGGCCCCCGCGTCGGCGCCCGCCCCGGCACCGCGATCCGCGCCCGCCGACGGCTTCCCGCCCCCGCACGCCCAGCCCGCCGACGGCTTCCCGGCCCCGGGGCCCCACGGACAGCCCCAGACGCACGCCGCCCACGCACCGCACCCACCCCAAGGAGCCCCCGGGCAGCCCCAGGCAGCCCCCGAGCACCAGGGGCAGCACCCCGCGCCGCGACCGCACGCGCAGCAGCACACGCAGTGGCTCCAGTACGACCCGTGGGGAGCTCCGGGGCAGCCGCTCACCCGGCCCGGACCCCCCGAGGGCACCGAACCCGGCCGCGGGAAGAAGCGCCGGGGCGGGGCGTTCATGGGGGTGCTCCTGCTGACCCTGGTCGCCAGTGGCATCGGTGGCGGCGTCGGCGCGTACATCGAGCGCAACGGCGGCCTGACCACCGTCGAGCTGCCGCAGGCGAGCCGCGACAGCGGTGACCGCGCCCCCGAGAGCGTCGCGGGCATCGCCGCCAGCGCCCTGCCCAGCGTGGTCACCCTGCACGTCAGCGGCACCGCCGAGTCCGGCACGGGCACCGGCTTCGTCCTCGACGGCCAGGGCCACATCCTCACCAACAACCACGTCGTCGCCCCGGCCGGGTCCAGCGGGGACATCACCGTGACGTTCAGCAGCGGCGAGACGGCCTCCGCCGAGCTCGTCGGCAAGGACAGCGGCTACGACCTCGCTGTCGTCCGGGTCCGCGGGGTCTCCGGGCTCAAGCCCCTGCCCCTGGGCAACTCCGACAACGTCCAGGTCGGCGACCCGGTGGTGGCCATCGGCGCCCCCTTCGACCTCTCCAACACGGTGACCTCGGGCATCATCAGCGCCAAGCAGCGGCCGATCACCGCGGGCGGCGAGAAGGGCGACGGCAGCGACATCAGCTACGTCGACGCCCTCCAGACCGACGCCCCGATCAACCCGGGCAACTCCGGCGGACCGCTGGTCAACACCCAGGCCCACGTCATCGGCATCAACAGCGCCATCCGAGCCGCCGACAGCGCCGGCGGCGGCCCCGAGGCGGGCGGCCAGTCCGGCTCCATCGGCCTCGGCTTCGCGATACCCATCAACCAGGGCAAGCGCGTCGCCGAGGAGCTGATCAGCACCGGCAAGGCCACCCATCCGGTCATCGGCGTCACGCTGGACATGAAGTACACCGGCGACGGGGCCAAGGTCGGCACGGAGGGCGCCGACGGCGCGCCCGCCGTCGCGAAGGACGGCCCCGCGGCCAAGGCGGGCATCCGGTCCGGCGACGTCATCACCCAGGTCGAGGGCCGGCGGGTGCACAGCGGTGAGGAGCTGATCGTGAAGATCCGGGCCCACCGCCCCGGCGACGAGCTCGACCTCAAGCTGACCCGCGGCGGCGAGGAGCGGACGGTGACCCTGACGCTCGGCTCGGCGAGCGGCACGTGACGTCCACCGCGAGGTACCGCCCGGACACCTTCGACAGGTACCTTTGAGCGGTCCGGGCGGCTGGGAGACCCGGGCCGCGATCGCACGGAGAACACGCGGAGAACACGAGGAGCAACAAGGTGTTCAATGACATTGGCGCACTGGAGCTGCTGACGCTCGGGGTGCTGGCCGTGCTGGTCTTCGGCCCTGACAAGCTGCCCAAGCTGATCCAGGACGTCACGCGTACCATCCGCAAGATCCGCGAGTTCTCGGACAGCGCGAAGGAAGACATCCGCTCCGAGCTGGGCCCGCAGTTCAAGGACTTCGAGTTCGAGGACCTCAACCCCAAGACGTTCGTCCGCAAGCAGCTGATGGACGGCAACGACGACCTGGGGCTGAAGGAGATCCGCGAGAGCTTCGACCTCCGCAAGGAGATCTCCGACGTCACCGACGCGGTCAACGGGCGCACCCCGACGACGTCCGATACCGCCAACAGTGCGGCGAACGGCTCGGCGGACGGCTCGGTGACCAGCCTCACCAAAACCGACGACACCGCCCCTGACCTGCTGAAGAAGACCCCGCAGCAGACGCAGCCCGAGCGCCCGCCGTTCGATGCGGACGCCACCTGACCCCCGGTCAATCCCGACTCGTCCGGACGGTATGGCTATTCTCCATCTGTCCGGTTGCGAGGATGCCCAAGCCCGCGGGGGGCGGGCCGCTCCGGATCATGACTGATCGAGGAGGCGGCCGCGCAGATGGAGACGACGAGTCGGATTGATACGGACGGTGTCCCGGGCACGGCCACGGCGGAGGAGGTGCCGGCGACGCGGCGTACCGTCGACGGCTACCGGGAGGCGACCTTCCCCTGGTACGGCCTGGACGAGGCCTTCACCGGCCCGCGCTGGCTGATGCAGGTCGGCACCGCGGCGGACGGCACGGTGCAGCACGGTGCGACGGGGCACGGCGACGAGCCGTCGGTGAAGTCGGACGGCTCCGCCGACAAGGAGCGGTTCGCGGCGGTGATCACCGTGGCCGCGAGCCCGGTGAGACGCAGCGGCGACGGCACGGGCGTGCTGGACGCCACCACGGTGTCCTCGGCGGCCTGGCTCGCGGGCTCCGGCCTGCTGGCGTACACCTGGCCGCCCCAGATGGACCACACCCTGCGCGACGACTGGCTGGACCAGCAGACCGAGACGGCGTTCACCCTCGCCGACGACCTCGGCAGCGCGCCCTGGACGACGCTCTCCCTCCCGGTGGACGGAGTGCCGGTGGAGTTCCACTACCGCGAGTCCGAGTTCGGCTGGATCCTCGCCGGATCCGCGCACGAAGGCGTGCACATCGGGGCGTACGGGCGGGGGATGAGCGCGTACGGCCTCGGCTTCGCGGCCATCAAGGACATCGAGACGTACGCGTAGCGCGACGCACACGGGGCGGGCCGGTCGACCACCGGACCGCCCCGTGTCCCGTACAGGCGTCAGAACTTGTTGCGCGGGGTGATCCCCAGCGACATGCCCGACAGACCGCGCTGACGGCCGCCCAGCTTCTGTGCGATCGAGCGCAGCGCGCTGCCGGCCGGGGAGTCGGGGTCGGACAGGACGACCGGCTTGCCCTCGTCGCCGCCCTCGCGCAGCCGCAGGTCGATCGGGATCGAGCCGAGCACCGGCACCTCGGCGCCGACCGTACGGGTCAGCCCCTCGGCGACCCGTGCGCCGCCGCCCGAACCGAACACGTCGACCATCTCGTCGCAGTGCGGGCAGGGCATGCCCGACATGTTCTCCACCACGCCGACGATCTTCTGGTGGGTCTGCACGGCGATCGAGCCGGCCCGCTCGGCCACCTCGGCCGCCGCCTGCTGCGGGGTCGTGACGACCAGGATCTCCGCGTTCGGCACGAGCTGCGCGACCGAGATCGCGATGTCGCCGGTGCCCGGCGGCAGGTCCAGCAGCAGGACGTCCAGGTCGCCCCAGTACACATCGGCGAGGAACTGCTGGAGCGCCCGGTGCAGCATCGGACCGCGCCAGACCACGGGCGCGTTGCCCGGGGTGAACATGCCGATGGAGATGACCTTCACGCCGTGTGCGGACGGCGGCATGATCATGTTCTCGACCTGGGTGGGCTTGCCGTCCGCACCGAGCATCCGGGGCACGCTGTGCCCGTAGATGTCCGCGTCCACGACGCCGACCTTCAGCCCGTCGGCCGCCATCGCCGCGGCGAGGTTCACCGTCACCGAGGACTTGCCGACGCCGCCCTTGCCGGAGGCGACCGCGTACACCCGCGTCAGCGAGCCGGGCTGGGCGAAGGGCACCTCCCGCTCGGCGGTGCCGCCGCGCAGCGAGCTCGCCAGGTCCTTGCGCTGTTCGTCGCTCATGACGTCGAGGGTCACCTCGACCCGCGAGACGCCCTCGACCCGGGCGACCGCCTCGGTCACGTTCCGGGTGATCGTCTCGCGCATCGGACAGCCGGAGACCGTGAGATACACCGTGACAGCGACTACACCGTCAGGATCGATCTCGACCGATTTCACCATGCCCAGCTCGGTGATCGGGCGGTGGATCTCCGGGTCGTTCACTGTCGCCAGTGCCTCAAGCACCGCGTCTTCCGTAGCCATACAGACGATGTTACGGCGCGGAGCGCTACGTACGGGTAGCCCTTCAGCGGTCGCCTTCGTCACTCTCGGCCGGGGACAGCACCTGCCGGTCCTCCATGTCCCTCACCATGTCCTGGAGTTCCGAGCGGATCCAGTCCCGGGTGGCGACCTCGCCCAGGCCCATGCGCAGGGCCGCGATCTCCCGCGTCAGGTATTCGGTGTCGGCGATGGAGCGCTCGTTCTGCTTGCGGTCCTGCTCGTGCGTGACCCGGTCGCGGTCGTCCTGCCGGTTCTGCGCGAGGAGGATCAGCGGCGCGGCGTAGGAGGCCTGGAGCGACAGCATCAGCGTCAGGAAGATGAACGGGTACTGGTCGAAGCGCAGCTCCTCGGGCGCGAAGATGTTCCACAGCACCCAGATGATGATGATCAGCGTCATCCAGACGATGAACCGCCCGGTCCCCAGGAACCGCGCGATCCGCTCCGAGAACCGGCCGAACGCCTCCGGGTCGTACTCAGGCAGCAGCCGCCGGCGCGGGTCCTTCGGCTGGTCCAGCCGGGTCCGTGGGGGCCGCACCAGTCCCGAGGCGCCGGTCGACGCCGCCTTCGCCCGATCGTCACCCACCATGGCCGATCCCCTCCTCCCCGTGCAGATCCGTCTCGCGCCAGTCGTCCGGCAGCAGGTGGTCCAGGACGTCGTCCACGGTCACCGCGCCCAGCAGCGAACCGGTCTCGTCCACGACGGGCACCGAGACCATGTTGTAGGCGGCCAGGTAGCTGGTGACCGTCGGCAGCGGGGTGTCCGGCGACAGAGGCACCAGGTCGCTGTCGACGATCGAGCTGACCAGGGTGAACGGCGGATCGCGCAGCAGCCGCTGGAAGTGCACCGTGCCCAGGTACTTCCCGGTCGGGGTGTCGTCGGGGGAGCGGCACACGTACACCTGCGCGGCGAGCGCCGGGGACAGGTCCGCCTGCCGCACCCGGGCCAGTGCGTCGGCCACCGTGGCGTCGGGCAGCAGCACGATCGGCTCGGTCGTCATCAGACCGCCCGCCGTCCGCTCCTCGTACGACATCAGACGGCGGACATCGGCGGCGTCGTCCGGCCGCATCAGCGCCAGCAGCCGTTCCTTGTCCTCCTCCGGCAGCTCGGAGAGCAGGTCGGCCGCGTCGTCGGGGTCCATCGCCTCCAGGACGTCGGCGGCCCGCTCCTCCGCGAGCTTGCCGATGATCTCCACCTGGTCGTCCTCGGGCAGCTCCTCCAGGACGTCGGCGAGCCGGTCGTCGTCCAGCGCGGCGGCGACCTCCGCCCGCCGCTTCGGCGAGAGGTGGTGCAGGGCGTTCGCCACATCGGTGGGCCGCAGCCGCTCGAACGTGGCGACCAGACTCTCCGCACCCTGGCCGTGCTCGTCCAGCGAGAAGCCGCTGAGCGCCGACCACTCCACCGTCAGGGTCTCGCCCTTGCGGCGCAGCGCCCCGCCCCGCCCCTTGCGGACGAAGTACTTGTCGATCTCCCAGTCACGGCGGGCCGGCAACTGCTGGATGGCCACGTCCAGGACGGTGACCTCCTCACCTTCCTGGCCATGGCCGTCCACCAGCCGCACCCGCCGGTCCAGGAACTCGCCGAGGACGAGACGTTCGGTGGGCCGCTGTTCGAAGCGCCGCATGTTGACGACGCCGGTGGTGATGACCTGGCCGGACTCGACGCCCGTCACCCGGGTCATCGGCAGGAAGATCCGCCGGCGGCTGATCACCTCGACCACCAGGCCCAGGATGCGCGGCGGGCGTCCGCCGACCCGCAGCATCGCCACCAGATCGCGGACCCGGCCGACCTGGTCCCCGTTCGGGTCAAAAACGGGTACGCCGGACAGGTGCGAGACGAAGACCCTGGGGGTGACCGCCGCCATCCTCGGCCTCCTTCGTCCGTCCGTGTCCACCGTGTCGTCATGTTCCGCGGGACGGTCCTCGCCCGGCCGTCCCGGCTCGCCGCCGCCGACCAGCGGATTTCGCCGGTACGCCGGGATCAGGCTAGCCCTTACCCCGCACCGCGCCCCGGCGGACCGGTCCGTACGGCTGGCTGCCGGGAGGCACGCGTCTCCCGGGTACGCTGCCGTCTGCCACCCCCGATCGCAGTTGAGAGGCAGTGCGCCCGTGACCTCTTTCGCCCCGGCCGTGCGGAACCATCGCCGGACCGCCCTCGCTCTCGTGCTGTGCGGAGGGCTCACCGCGGCCCTGGCCGCCTGCGGCACGGAGGAGGACCCGGACAAGGGGACCAACGGCGTCGCCAGACTCTCCGCCACCGAGATCGACGAGAAGGCCAGAGCGGCGGCCGGAGCGGCGAGCGCCGTACGCCTGTCGGGCACGCTCGTCAGCAAGGGCGGCACCTACCGGCTGGAGATGAAGCTCAACGCGGAGGGCGGCATGGGCTCGGTGACCTCCAAGCAGCAGAGCTTCGCCCTGCTGCGGGTGGACGACGAGCTCTACCTGAAGGCGCCCGCGGAGTTCTGGACCCACGAGGAGAGCGGCGGCGGCGAGGACGGGTCCTCCGACGTAACGGCCGCCGACAAGCTGGGCGGCAAGTACGTGAAGGTCCCCGAGGGCGACCCCAGCTACCGCCAGCTGCGCGGCTTCACGGACAAGAAGGTCCTGCTCGACGGGATCCTGGCGCTGAACGGAAAGCTCAGCAAGGGCGGCCGGGACACGGTCGCCGGGCAGCGCACCATCCAGATCCTGGGCGGCAAGGGCGAGGGCGGGGCGTTCGACGTCTCGCTGGAGGACCAGCCGTACCCGGTCCGGGTGGCCCGGGGCGGCGGCGGGGGCACGGTCACGCTGGCCGACTGGGGGCAGGCCTTCCCGCTGGAGGCGCCCCAGGAGGACGACACCGTCGACTACGGCGGCCAGCTCCCCAAGTCCTCCGGCTGAGCGACCCGGACCGCGGGCCCCTGTCGTCGAACGACCGCCCGCCGAACGATGCCCGCCCCTGGCTCAGCGCTTCCCGCGACGCTTCAGAAGCAGCCGGGGGAGCGCCGCCGGGGCCGGCTGCCGGGTGGTGGCCCCGGTCGGCAGCGGGACGGCCGCCAGCGAGGTGTCCGGCAGCGCGGTGCTGACGGTGTCGGGCGTCAGCCGCACCACGGTGCACTCGCGGGCCCACCGCTCCGTCATCGACTCGGCGTCCGGCGCGTTCAGCCGCTTGCCCTTCAGCTCGGCGACCGCAGCCTTCCACTCCTCGGAGCGCGGCGGGAGGAAACGGCACACCGCGCTCCAGGCGACGATCCGGCCGCCCTTGTCCTTGCTCCGTACGGTCACCTCGGCGCGGCCGCCGTCGGCCAGGCCCTCGGGCAACGGCTGCTCGCCGGGGCCGCCACCGACCAGGTGCGCCGCGCCGTCGTGCCAGACGTGCCAGACGGCACGGGCCGGCCCGTCGCCCCGCACCCAGACGAGACCGGACTTCTTCGTGGCCTCCTCGACGAGGGCCCTCTCCAGCAGGTCGGCGGCGGCATCGGGCGCGGCGTCGTCAGTCATGGGCGCGAGCTTACTCAGCGGCCGAGGCCGGCACTCAGAGCCAGCCGTTGCGCTTGAGGATGCGGTGGATGGAGAAACAGACCACCCCGATGACGCCGAGCACCAGCGGATAGCCGTACTTCCACTGGAGCTCGGGCATGTGGTCGAAGTTCATGCCATAGACACCGCAGATCATCGTCGGCACGGCGATGATCGCCGCCCAGGAGGTGATCTTGCGCATGTCCTCGTTCTGCGTGACGGTCGCCTGCGCCAGATTCGCCTGGAGGATCGAGTTCAGCAGTTCGTCGAAGCCGAGGACCTCCTCCTGGACCCGGGCGAGGTGGTCGGCGACGTCGCGGAAGTACTTCTGGATGTCGGGGTCGATCAGCCGCATCGGGCGCTCGCTCAGCAGCTGCATCGGCCGCAGCAGGGGAGAGACGGCCCGCTTGAACTCCAGCACCTCGCGCTTGAGCTGGTAGATCCGGCCCGCGTCCGAACCGCGCGGGCTGCCCTTGGCCGGGGTGGAGAAGACATCGATCTCCACCTCGTCGATGTCGTCCTGCACCGCCTCGGCGACCGCGATGTACCCGTCGACCACATGGTCGGCGATGGCGTGCAGCACGGCGGAGGGGCCCTTGGCGAGCAGCTCCGGATCGTCCTGGAGGCGGTGGCGCAGGGCGCGCAGGGAGCCCTGGCCGCCGTGCCGGACGGTGATGACGAAGTCCCGGCCGGTGAAGCACATCACCTCGCCGGTCTCCACGACCTCGCTGGTCGCGGTCAGTTCGGCGTGCTCCACGTAGTGGATCGTCTTGAAGACGGTGAACAGCGTGTCGTCGTAGCGCTCCAGCTTGGGCCGCTGGTGGGCGTGGACGGCGTCCTCGACGGCCAGCGGGTGCAGCCCGAACTCCCGCGCGATGCCCGCGAATTCGGCCTCGGTCGGCTCGTGCAGACCGATCCACGCGAAGCCGCCCTTCTCCCGGACCTGGAGCATCGCCTCGTGCGGCGTCGGGGTCGCGGGCGTCACCAGCCGGCGGCCGTCGCGGTAGACGGCGCAGTCGACGACGGCGCTGGAGGCGGACGGGTCGCGGGTGGTGTCGTACGCGCTGTAGGGGGCGCTGTTCTTGCGGAGGGACGGGCGCAGGGACGGGCGCACGGCGGCGCGCAGGTCACGGATCATCGACATGGCTGGCTCCTTCACGGAGGGCCGTCGGCGAGGGCGTGGAACAGCCCGGAACGAGGACGTGTGCTCACGTCCGCAAAGCGGGCGGCACCGCGCGGGCGCGATGACGGCGTTCGCTACAGACAGGCAAAAACGAAGGGCTCTTCCGTCGCGCGAACTGCTGTCGAGGAGTCATCCGGATACGACGGCGATGTCGGCACCGGGCGACCGACGAGGCGTCGGATCAACGGCACATAAGAGGCACGGAAGAGCGGTTGGTACTGCACGGTCGACTTGGATCCATAGCAGTCCCCACCTCCTCCGGCCGGTCCCCCGTGGGGGACGACATGTCGTCGGGACGAAGAAGAGCAACGCTTCTGCGTGCTGTCCCGACCGGCGGCCAGGCTATCAGCCACCCAAGGCCCAATCCCGTACTTTGCCCATTCCCTACGCGATCTATGCTCGCGGGATGGCAGAAATTCTCGCTCTGGTCGAGGCCCGGCTCATCTCCGCCCTCGGGGAACCGGACGCCCGCGCCGACGTGACGTTCCTGGGCACCGACCGCGTCGAGGTGCTGCGCTTCCTCGACGGCGACGTGGTCCGCTACGCGACGCTCGGCATGTCCGGTCAGCCGATGGCCGACCCCACCTCCCCGCTCGCCGACCCGGTGAAGGGCCCCCGTGCCGAGCTGATCCTCTCCGTACGGGGCGGAGTCGCCGACACCGACCAGGTGCTGCGCCCGCTCGCCGTGCTGGCCGCTTCCCCCCAGGTCGAGGGGGTGATCGTGGCCGCCGGCGCCTCGCTGGACCTGGGGGAGCCGCTGTGGACCGGGGCGCCGTTCACCTCGGTGCTGGTCGCGGAGTCCGGCGGTCTGGTGGAGGACCTGGAGCTGGACGAGCCGATGGACCCGGTGCGCTTCCTGCCGCTGCTGCCGATGACGCACAACGAGGCCGCCTGGAAGCGGGTGCGCGGCGCGCAGGAGCTCCAGGAGCGGTGGCTGGCGCACGGTACGGACCTGCGCGACCCGCTGCGCACGTCCGTAGTCCTGGACCAGCCGGGCCCGAGCCACGCTGCGGACGGGTGATCGTCCTTGACGCGAGGACCGGCGGGGAGGACGGTTGGTCCCTATGAGGGGCGAACCCAGTTGCCCGAAGTGCGGTGGCCGGGTCAGGGCGCCCGGTCTCTTCGCCGACGCCTGGCAGTGCTCCGTGCACGGCCAGGTCCACCCGATGCAGCCGGTCATCCCGCCGAGCGTCGAAGGTCTCGGCGTCGTGGTGCACCGCGCCCAGGTTCCCGTCTGGATGCCCTGGCCGCTCCCCGTCGGCTGGCTGTTCACCGGGGTCGCCAGCGCGGGCGACGACCGCAGCGGCGGCCGAGCGAGCGCCGTGGCCTGCTCCGGGCCCGGGCCGCTGGGCGGGATGGGCGAGCTGCTGCTGGTCGCCGAGGAGCTGGGCGTCGGGCTCGGCGCGCGGTACGCCGGGATCGACGGCCCGGACCCCGGCCGCCACCTGGACGTCGACTCCGCCCCCGACGCCAAGGTCCACGCCGCCGGCCGCCCCACCCCCCTCTGGCACGTCAGGAACGCTCCGCCGGACCGCGCCGTCTTCGCGGGCGAGGCGCGGGGGCTCTGGCTGTGGGCGATCCTGTGGCCCGAGCAGTCGGGGCTGCTGATGTACGACGAGCTGGTCCTCACCGACCTGCGGGACGCCGGGGGAGAGGTGGACCTCGTCCCCTGCGGCGCGCTCACCCCCCGTCTGCTGACCGCCCCCGAGGCGCCGCCCCGGCAGGCGACGGGCGAGCGGTAGCGGCGTCGAGCACGGCCGAGGGCGAGCGCGGCTTCGGCGCGCGGGCCCGTGAGCCGGGTCCGGGAGCCGGGTCCGGGAGCCGGGTCCGTGAGCGGCCGGACGCCCCGCGTGCGGCGGTTATCCTTGAGCAGTCCCCCGTCCGCCCGCGAGCCCCGGAGTCAAGCGTCGTGCGCATCGACCTGCACACCCACTCCACCGCGTCGGACGGCACGGACACCCCCGCCGAGCTGGTCGCGAACGCCGCCGCCGCGGGGCTGGACGTCGTCGCGCTCACCGACCACGACACCGTGGGCGGCCACAAACAGGCCATCGACGCGCTGCCCGAGGGGCTCACCCTCGTCACCGGCGCCGAACTCTCCTGCCGCGTCGACGGCGTGGGCCTGCACATGCTGGCCTACCTCTTCGACCCCGCCGACGCCGAGCTGGAGCGCGCCCGGGAACTCGTCCGCGACGACCGGGTGCCGCGCGCCCAGGAGATGGTCCGCAAGCTGCGCGCCCTCGACGTCCCCATCACCTGGGAGCAGGTGGCCCGCATCGCCGGGGACGGCTCGGTCGGTCGCCCGCACGTCGCCGCCGCCCTCGTCGAACTCGGCGTCGTACCCACGGTCTCCGACGCCTTCACGTCCGACTGGCTGGGTACCGGCGGCCGGGCGTACGCGGACAAGCACGAGTTCGACCCCTTCGAGGCGATCCGCCTGGTGAAGGCGGCGGGCGGGGTCACCGTCTTCGCCCACCCGGCCGCCGTGAAACGCGGCGCGGTGGTCCCCGAGTCCACGATCGTCGCGCTCGCCGAAGCCGGTCTCGACGGCGTCGAGGTCGACCACATGGACCACGACGAGCCCGCCCGGGCCCGACTGCGCGGCCTCGCCCGCGAGCTGGGGCTGCTCACGACCGGCTCCAGCGACTACCACGGCACCCGGAAACCCGTCGCGCTCGGCGCGTGCACCACCGACCCCGAGATCTACGGCGAGATCACCCGGCGCGCCACAGGAGCCTTCCCGGTGCCTGGCGCCGGCGGAACCGGTCCCCGCTAGGCCCTGTCGTCGAACTCCCGTCCGGCCCGCACCACCTTCCGCGCTCCCCGCGCGCTCCTGTGCGTACCGCCGCGTGCCCGACACGACGACGGCCGCCGCCCGGACCCCGCGCCCCTCCGTACCGCCCGCTCTTCTCTCGCAAGGCTCACTGTGTTCGACGTCGCTGTCTTCGGATCCCTTTTTCTCACCCTATTCGTGATCATGGACCCGCCCGGGATCACGCCGATCTTCCTCGCGCTGACCGCGGGCCGCCCCGCCAAGGTGCAGCGCAAGATGGCGCTCCAGGCGGTCATGGTCGCGTTCGGCGTGATCGCCGTCTTCGGTCTGCTCGGTCAGCAGATCCTCGACTATCTGCACGTCTCCGTACCCGCCCTGATGATCGCGGGCGGGCTCCTGCTGCTGCTCATCGCGCTCGACCTGCTGACCGGCAAGACGGACGAGCCGGCGCAGACCAAGGACGTCAATGTGGCGCTCGTACCGCTGGGCATGCCGCTGCTGGCCGGGCCCGGCGCGATCGTCTCGGTCATCCTCGCGGTGCAGCACGCCGACGGCGTGGGCGGCCAGCTCTCGGTGTGGTCCGCGATCGTCGCCATGCATGTGGTGCTCTGGCTGGCCATGCGCTACTCGCTGGTCATCATCCGCGTGATCAAGGACGGCGGCGTGGTGCTGGTGACCCGGCTCGCGGGCATGATGCTCTCCGCCATCGCCGTCCAACAGATCATCAACGGCGTCACCCAGGTCATCCAGACCTCCTGACTCCCCCCGCGCACCACAGCGCCCCCGCACGGACGTTCCGTGCGGGGGCGCTTCGTCTTTAGCGGCGCAATGCGGTGAGGCGCGGGGCCTCGTCAGGGGTCATGAGCCCCGATGCGTTACGAAGCCGAACTGTCGGCCGGCCGGATGTAGAGGCGCTGGCCCGTAGCCGCGGCCTGCTGCACGATCCGGTTGACGGAGGCGGCGTCCACGACGGTGCTGTCCACGGCGGTACCGTCGACGTCGTCGAGTCGCATGATCTCGAAGCGCATAGGGCTTCCCTTCGTCTGATCCTCCTGCTGGAGAACTGCTGGCGCCGGTGGGGCGTCCCACCGGCAAGACTAGGAACGCGAGGTTTCCCTCGCGTTCCACATGGGTGACAACGGCTTGCCCCCTGCAAACATTCCCTACGCTAAGGAAATTTTTTGGATGTCTAAGTACCCGTTGGTAGTCACGCCACCACAGACCATGAGGTTCGCATGAACGAGGCGGACCCGCAGTCCTTCGGCGGAGCCGGTCTCGGCGCCCGCCTGGACCGCACCAACGAGCTGCTCCAGCGGATGCTCATCGAGGTCTCCAAGACCCCGTCGACGCACGCCATCTTCGTGGACGCCGGCTACGTGTACGCCGCGGCCGGGCTGCTCGTCACCGGCACCGAGGACCGGCGCTCCTTCGACCTCGACGCCGAAGGGCTGATCGAGGCCTTCATCGACAAGGCCCGCACGATCTTCGCGGACAGCAGGCTGCTGCGCGTCTACTGGTACGACGGGGCCCGCCGCCGCATCCACACCACCGAGCAGCAGGCCATCGCCGAACTCCCCGACGTCAAGGTGCGGCTCGGCAACCTCAACGCCAACAACCAGCAGAAGGGCGTCGACTCGCTCATCCGCACCGACCTCGAATCCCTCGCCCGGCACCGCGCCATCAGCGACGCGGCGCTCGTCGGCGGTGACGAGGACCTGGTCTCGGCGGTCGAGGCCGCCCAGGGCTACGGGGCGCGTGTGCACCTCTGGGGCATCGAGGCCGCCGACGGACGCAACCAGGCCGAACCGCTGCTGTGGGAGGTCGACAGCCAGCGCACCTTCGAACTCGACTTCTGCCGCCCCTACGTCACGCGGCGGCCCGTCACCACGTACGAGGACGACAGCCCGGCCCCCTCCCGGGAGGACGTCCGCTTCGTCGGCGCACAGATCGCGGCCGCCTGGCTCGCCGCGCGCGGCCGGGAGTCCCTGGCCGACCTGCTGCCCGGCCACCCCTATCTGCCGGGCTCCGTCGACCAGGACCTGTTGGTGGAGGCGGAACGCCTGCTCCAGCACTCGCTGCGCGGCCACGCGCACCTGCGACGGGCGCTCCGCGACGGCTTCTGGCAGCACCTGCAGTCGCAGTACTGACGGAAGAGGGGCGGCCGGCCGGTGGTGGTGCCTCCGACGACCGGCGGGACGCGTCGGGGGCGCCTCGGGCGCGTCAGACGGCCGGCAGACCGTCCCAGAACGCGGCCAGCGCCTTCGCGGTCTCCGACGGGCGGGCGGTGTTGGGGGAGTGCTCGGCGCCGGCGATCGTGGTGCGGCGGGCGCCGAGACGCAGCGCCATGGAGTCGAACAGCTCCACCGGCCACACGTCGTCGCGCTCCCCGGACAGGACGTGGACGGGCAGGCCGACGGCGGCCAGCTCGTCCACCCGGTCCGGTTCGGCGGCCAGTTGGGCCCCGGTGGCGATCAACTGGGCGGGGTGGTGGGCGAGCCAGCGGTGGCGCATGTCCGCACCGTCGCCGGTGTCCGCGTCCTGCGGCGGATCGAGTGCCCGCATCGCCTCCCACACCTCGTCCATGGACAGCACGGACAACGCGTCGCTCAGCATCCTCACCTTGTCCCGCTGGGCCGCGACGACCTCGGCGGGGCCCGAGGACATCAAGGTCAGCGAGCGGAACGGGGTGGCGTCCAGCAGTACGGCGGCGCGGGCGATCTGACCGCCGAGCGAGTGCCCGAGCAGGTGCAGCCGACCGTCCCCGTCGCCCAGAGCCGCCGCCTGGGCCAGTACATCGCGGGCCAACTCCGCCTGTGCGTAACTCTCCTGACGGTTCGTCCCCTTCGATTCGTACTGCCCCCGGCCGTCCACCGCGACCACCCGGTAGCCCGCCGCGCACAGCGGCTCCAGCAGCGCGATGAAGTCCTCCTTGCTGCCGGTGTATCCGGGCAGCAGCAGGGCGGTGGCCCGTTCCGGGGTACGCGGTACGGCGTCCAGGACGGCGAAGTCCCCGCGCTCGGTCTCAAGGACACGGGCGCGGGCACAGGGCGGCGGGGTGAAGGTGGGCGGGCGGCTCATACGGCGAGGCTATCCCCGCCGCACCCGTCCTCGCCTCACCGGGCAGCTCATCCGGCGAGAAGCGCCGGGAGGCCCTCACGGCGGCACCGGGCAGCGGAACGGCCCCGGCCCCCGCGTGCGCGGGGGCCGGGGCCGTAGGTGGTGCTGTATCGCCGTGAGCGTCAGCTCTCGGTCGTCGTCGCCGACGCCTTGCCCGCCGGGCGGGTGGCGCGACGGCGGCGCGGCTTCGTCTCGGCGGCGGCCTCGCTCACCACGGCCTCGGCCTCGGAGACCACGGCGGCCTCCTGGGTCGCGGTCGAGGTGACGCTGCGGGTGGCGCGGCGGCGGCGCGGCTTGGCGTCCGCCTCGGCGGCCGGGGCCTCGACGACGGGCTGCTCGACGGCTACTGCCTTCGCGGTGGCCTTCTTCGCCGTGGCCTTCGTGGCGACCTTCGCGGTGACCTTCTCCGTGGTCTCCGCGATCTCCTCCGTCTCCGCCTTCGCCCGGGACTTCGTCGTCCTGGTCGCCCGGGCCTTCGGCTCGGCCGACGCGGCCGCGGCCTTCGGCTCCGACTTGGCCTTCGTCGTGGCGCGGGCCGGACGACGACGCGTCTTCACGTCGGGCTCCGGCTCGGCGGCCGGGGCGATCTGGAAGTCGACCTCGTCGGCCGGCTTCACGACCCGGGTGCGGCGGCGGGGCTTGAGCGCCTTCGGCTCGGCGACCGGCTCCGCGACGCCCGCGGCGGCGGCCACGGTCTGGAACTCGGCCGGGGCCGGCGCGGCCGGAGCCGCGGCGACGGGCGAAGCCGTCTCCTCGGCCACCGGCTTCACGGCGGCACGGCTGCGACGGCGGCGCGGCTTGGTCTCCGGCACGGCCTCCGCGACCGGCTCGGCCACCGGTGCGGCCTCGATCACGGGTGCGGCCTCGGCCACCGGAGCGGGAACCACCGGCGCGGGAACCACCGGAGCCTCGGCGACGGCCACGGCCGCCTCGGTGACGGCGTCGGTGGCGCTGACGCGGGTACGGCGGCGACGGCGCGGCGTACGCGGCGCGTCGTCGGACGCCTCGGCACCGGCCGGTGCGACCGGGGCTGCTTCCTTGGCGGGTGCGGGCACCGTGGCGGCGCCCTCCTCCGCCGCGGAGCCGCCACGGGTGCGGCGGCGCTGACGCGGCGTACGGGTGCGGGGCTCGCGCTCCTCGCGGGCGGGGGCCGGTGCGGCGGCCTTGCGGCCGCGGCCGCCGGTCTCGCCGAGGTCCTCGACCTCCTCCGCGCGCAGACCGGCACGGGTCCGCTCGGCGCGCGGCAGCACACCCTTGGTGCCCGCCGGGATGCCGAGCTCCTCGAAGAGGTGCGGCGAGGTGGAGTACGTCTCGGGCGGGTCCGGGAACTTCAGGTCCAGGGCCTTGTTGATCAGCTGCCAGCGCGGGATGTCGTCCCAGTCGACCAGCGTGATCGCGATGCCCTTGGCGCCCGCGCGGCCGGTGCGGCCGATGCGGTGGAGGTAGGTCTTCTCGTCCTCCGGCGACTGGTAGTTGACGACGTGGGTCACACCCTCGACGTCGATACCGCGCGCGGCGACGTCGGTGCAGACCAGCACGTCGACCTTGCCGTTGCGGAAGGCGCGCAGCGCCTGCTCGCGGGCGCCCTGGCCGAGGTCGCCGTGGACCGCGCCGGAGGCGAAGCCGCGCTTCTCCAGCTGCTCGGCGATGTCGGCCGCCGTGCGCTTCGTACGGCAGAAGATCATCGCGAGCCCGCGGCCGTCGGCCTGGAGGATGCGGGAGAGCATCTCCGGCTTGTCCATGTTGTGGGCGCGGTAGACGTGCTGGACCGTGTTCTTCACGGTCGTGCCCTCGTCGTCGGGCGACGTGGCGTTGATGTGCGTCGGCTGCGACATGTAGCGGCGCGCGAGGCTGATGACGGCGCCGGGCATGGTGGCCGAGAACAGCATCGTCTGACGCTTGGGCGGCAGCATCGTGATGATGCGCTCGACGTCGGGCAGGAAGCCCAGGTCCAGCATCTCGTCGGCCTCGTCGAGGACGAGCCCGCGGATGTGGGAGAGGTCGAGCTTGCGCTGGCCCGCCAGGTCCAGGAGACGGCCCGGGGTGCCGACGATCACGTCGACGCCCTTCTTGAGGGCCTCGACCTGGGGCTCGTACGCCCGGCCGCCGTAGATCGCGAGAACGCGGACGTTACGGACCTTGCCGGCCGTGAGCAGGTCGTTGGTGACCTGCTGGCACAGCTCGCGGGTGGGGACGACGACGAGCGCCTGCGGCGCGTCGGTCAGCTGCTCGGGCTTGGCGCGGCCCGCCTCGACGTCGGCGGGGACGGTCACACGCTCCAGGAGCGGGAGGCCGAAGCCGAGCGTCTTGCCGGTGCCGGTCTTGGCCTGGCCGATGACGTCCGAGCCGGAGAGCGCTACGGGGAGCGTCATCTCCTGGATGGGGAAGGGGGACGTGATGCCGACAGCCTCAAGGGCTTCGGCCGTCTCGGAAAGAATACCGAGGTCGCGGAACGTAGTCAGGGTGCTGCCTCTTCTGTGAGACGCGGTCCGAGGCGAACGCTGGGGGTCGTACCGTGCCGGGGTTGGTCATCCGGCCGTGGATGGGCCGGGTGGCGCGGGACCACTGCCGTCGCTCGAGCGCTCGTGCCGCTGAGGGGGCCCCTCAGCTGCGGTCGTACGTGTCGTACGCACCGCGTGGAGGGCTGTCGGGTCGGAGCCGATCGGGCCACCGACCGGGCATCCTCATTCAAGGGCGCGCCTCTGGCACAGCACAGTGCTCAGTAAGCGCAATACCACTGTACCCCGGATTCGCGCATGTGTGTTGGACGAATTCATCGGAACGGTATGAGGTCCCCGGCTGACCAGGCCCTTCCGCCCTGCGCGGAGCGGGCTATCGTTCCGTTCATGGAGACGCCTGACCACGCCACTGAGACCCCCGCCGAAGCTTCCGCAGCCACCGGGATCGCCGCCCAGGACTGGGCCACCGCGGCAGCCGACCCGCAGTACCGCGCCGCGGTCGTGGACCTGCTCGGCGCCCTCGCCTACGGAGAGCTGGCGGCCTTCGAGCGGCTGGCGGAGGACGCGAAGCTCGCGCCGACACTCGGCGACAAGGCGGAGCTGGCGAAGATGGCCGCTGCCGAGTTCCACCACTTCGAGCAGCTCAACCAGCGGCTCACCGCCGTGGACGAGGACCCCACCGCCGCGATGGAGCCCTTCGCCAAGGCGCTCGACGACTTCCACCGCCAGACGGCGCCGTCCGACTGGCTGGAGGGCCTGGTCAAGGCGTACGTCGGCGACTCGATCGCGAGTGACTTCTACCGCGAGGTCGCGGCCCGGCTCGACACCGACACCCGGTCCCTGGTGCTGTCCGTGCTCGACGACACGGGCCACGGGAACTTCGCCGTGGAGAAGGTGCGCGCCGCGATCGAGGCCGACCCGCGGCTCGGCGGACGGCTCGCCCTGTGGGCGCGTCGGCTGATGGGCGAGGCGCTGTCGCAGGCCCAGCGGGTGGTCGCCGACCGCGACGCCCTCTCGACGATGCTGGTGGGCGGCGTCGCGGACGGCTTCGACCTGGCCGAGGTGGGCCGGATGTTCTCCCGGATCACCGAGGCCCACACCAAGCGGATGGCCGCGCTGGGACTGGCCGCGTAACACCCGGCTACTGGGCCGCCGCCGACCGGCCGAGGCGGCGGCCGCGTGGTCGGATCAGGAGCGACAGCGTCACCGCCCCGACGGACACGGCTCCGATCAGCGTCGTCAGGACGTGGCCGGTACCCAGCGCGGCATGCGTCAGATACGCGCCGAACAAGGCGCCCAGCGCGCCCGTGAGATATACCGCACGGCCGGACGGCAGTCGGTCGGCCAGTGATCGGAGCGCCGCCCAGGACAGGGCGAGTCCGAGGACGGCGGCGCCGAAGGATTCCCAGATCACAGAGGATCACCTCGCGAGGGGTGTGCGGGGCGGGCAAATCGGTCGTAGGCGGTACTACCCCCAGCTCGTGAGGAGCAACCCTCCGGCGGACCGTTCCGACCCGTACGGGATCCGGGACGGGCAGAGAGACCGGCGGAAAAACACAGGAGCGGCCCGGCGGGGACATCCCCGCCGGGCCGCTCCTGTGATCAACGCGTCCGGTGGACTACAGCGTCCCGAACCCCACCCGCCGGGTGGTCGGCTCACCGATCTCCACATACGCGATCCGGTCGGCCGGCACCAGGACCTTGCGGCCCTTGTCGTCCGTGAGGCTGAGCAGCTCCGCCTTGCCGCCCAGTGCCGCGGCGACCGCGCTCTCGACGTCCTCGGCGGAAAGCCCGCTCTCCAGAACGATCTCGCGGGGCGTGTGCTGCACCCCGATCTTGACCTCCACGGCTATGTCCCTCCGACGGTCAGTCCTCGCGCGGCGAACCGCGCCGTACGCAGCCACATTAGCCCGGCGGGAGCGGGGCTCAGGGCCCGACCGGCAACGCCCGCAGCGAACACGGCGGCAGGCGTCCCCCGCCGGAGGGCTCAGGTCTGGTCGGCGCCGTGCAGCGGGAAGCCCGCGATGCCCCGCCAGGCCAGCGAGGTGAGGAGCTGGACGGCCGTGTCGCGGGGGATGGTGGACCGGCTGGAGAGCCAGTAGCGGGCCACGACCTGGGAGACCCCGCCGAGGCCCACGGCCAGCAGCATGGACTCGTCCTTGGACAGCCCGGTGTCCCCGGCGATCACGTCGGAGATGGCCTCGGCGCACTGGAGGGACACCCGGTCGACCCGCTCGCGCACGGCGGGCTCGTTGGTCAGGTCGGACTCGAAGACCAGCCGGAACGCGCCGCCCTCGTCCTCCACGTACGCGAAGTAGGCGTCCATCGTCGCCTCGACGCGCAGCTTGTTGTCCGTCGTGGAGGCCAGCGCCGTGCGCACGGCCTGGAGCAGGGACTCGCAGTGCTGGTCGAGCAGGGCCAGGTAGAGCTCCAGCTTTCCGGGGAAGTGCTGGTAGAGCACCGGCTTGCTGACTCCGGCCCGCTCGGCGATGTCGTCCATCGCGGCGGAGTGGTAGCCCTGTGCGACGAAGACCTCCTGTGCGGCGCCCAGCAGCTGATTGCGCCGGGCGCGGCGGGGAAGGCGTGTACCCCGCGGGCGCGCGGCCTCTGTCTGCTCGATGGCTGTCACGCCGCCTCCCAAATATGTGTTCCAGCACAGCCGGTCCGTGCACGCTGCGCCGTACAGCCATCGTACTTTTGGGTAACCCGGGTATGCGCGGCGCGGACGCAGAATTTCATGGACCGGACGGCTGTGGAAGCCACAGTTCTCCCTGGTCGTGAGCAAACCGGGGCGTACTACCGGTAATCGTCCTCATCGAAGGGAATCACCCTGCGCTGTTCCGCCACATCGGCCTCATTGGCGGTGCCCGGCTCGACGCTCTCCGCCCGATCGTCGTCCTCGGGCCGGACATCCGTGCGCTGCTCGGCGGCGTCGGCCTCCGGGGCCTCGGGCCCCGCCTCGTCCGGTTCGGCGTTCTCGAAGGTGTCCGGGTCGCTCGGGTCGACCGTCATGTCGCAGCTCCCTTCCTTCCCTGAAGCGTAGGAGCTACCCGCCTACCCCGCGATGCGGCCTGTGATAGCGAACACATGAATGGGGGCGTGATCGTCTCGTAACATTGCCGTATGTCTTCGACCGAGCTGCCGGGTGTCCAGGCCGCCGCCGCCGCGGTGGCTCCCACGGTCAGTGCCGTCCGGGTCGCCGACGGCGAACGGCTGCGCTCCGTGTCGCTGCCGGGGATCGGCCTGAACGTCCGCTGCCGGCCGGGCGACCGGACCGGACTGCCCCCCGCGCTGTACGTGCACGGGCTCGGCGGCTCGTCGCAGAACTGGTCCGCGCTGATGCCGCTGCTGTCCGACCTGGTCGACGGCGAGGCGGTCGACCTGCCCGGATTCGGGGACTCGCCGCCGCCGGACGACGGCAACTACTCGGTGACCGGGCACGCCCGTGCGGTGATCCGGCTGCTGGACGCGGAGGAGCGGGGGCCCGTCCACCTGTTCGGCAATTCGCTGGGCGGCGCCGTCGCCACCCGGGTCGCCGCGGTCCGCCCCGACCTGGTGCGCACCCTCACCCTGATCTCGCCCGCCCTGCCGGAGTGGCGGGTGCAGCGACCCGCCGTCCCGACCGGCCTCCTCGCGGTGCCGGGAATCGCATCCCTGTTCGCCCGACTGACGAAGGGCTGGACGGCGGAGCAGCGGACGCGCGGAGTCATGGCACTCTGTTACGGCGATCCGGCACGGGTCTCCGACGAAGCCTTCCGCAACGCGGTGGCCGAGATGGAGCGACGGCTGGAGCTGCCGTACTTCTGGGACGCGATGACGCGTTCGGCCCGGGGCCTCGTCGACGCGTACACCCTGGGCGGCCAGCACGGACTGTGGCGCCAGGCCGAGCGGGTGCTCGCACCGACCCAGCTCGTGTACGGCGGACGGGACCAGCTCGTCTCGTACCGGATGGCACGCAGGGCGTCCGCGGCCTTCCGCGGCGCCCGGCTGCTGACGCTGCCCGACGCGGGGCACGTGGCGATGATGGAGTACCCGGAGACGGTCGCCCAGGCGTTCCGGGAACTGCTGGACGATTGCGGCGGGAGCTGATCCGGGGCGTGGGACGACACAGTCGAAAGGGCTCCGGGGCGATCCGCCCGGACGCGGCCGCGACGGAACCGGGCGGCGAGCGCGCCGCGGCGAGGCCCGCGGTCGGCGGCGGCCGGCGCAGGCGGACCGCTCCCACGCCGACCGGTGACGGGCGGGGCCCGTTCTCCGCCGACGCTCCGCAGGTGCGCGGCGGCCACCCCGAACAGCGTGAGCGGGGCGGCGGCTGGGGCACCGGACCGGTACCCCGTTCCGACCAAGCGCCCGGCGCCCCCGCGCCCCACGGCGCCCCCCATCCCCAGCCGTCCCACCCGGGCCGCTACTCCGATCCGGACAGCGGGCCGGCCGCGCCCCAGGACACCGCCGCCCGGCAGCGGGCCGTGGCCCGCCAGGTGTCCGCCCAACGCGCGGCCCAGCGCGCCGCGGACGGCCGGGCGGCGCAGCAGCCGACGCCCGCCGGCCCCTCGGTGCCGGGCCCGCGTCGGGAGTTCGTCGACGCCTTCGACGCCGACGCCGCGCCGGGCGCACCCGCCGCGCCGCCGGCCGGACCTCCGGACGGCGTGGACGAGACCGACACCGACACCGACACCGACACCGAGGCTGAGGCCGGGGAGCCGGACGAACGCGCCGCGACCCGGGGTGGCAAGGGGCGGACGTTCACCGGCATCGCCGCCGCCGCGGTGACCACCGTGCTCGCGGTCGTGGTGGCCGGTCAGGTCGCCGAGGACTCCGGTGACCGTGCGGCCGCCGCGCGCGCCGCCGAGGTGGAGCGGCAGGGCCCGGGCGACGCTGCCTCGCGCTCCGACGCCCGACCGACCCCGCAGCGGCCCTCGGTGAAGCCCGAGGTCAAACCCCTCTCGTACGCGGACAAGATGGCGCAGCCGTTTCCGCTCGCCGCGGACCTGAAGGCGAGTGGCACGTTCGAGGCGGTGCCCGGGCTCGCGAAGGCCCCGGGGAAGGGGCAGAAGCACCGCTACCGGATCGATGTGGAGAAGGGCCTCGGCCTCGACGCCGGTCTGTTCGCCGAAGCCGTGCAGAAGACGCTCAACGACGACCGGAGCTGGGCGCACAACGGCGCGATGACCTTCGAGCGCATCTCGTCGGGGACCCCGGACTTCGTGATCACGCTCGCCAGCCCCGGGACCACCGGCGACTGGTGTGCCAAGTCCGGTCTCGACACCACGGTCGACAACGTCTCCTGTGATTCCGCCGCGACCGACCGCGTCATGATCAACGCCTATCGCTGGGCACAGGGCGCCGCCACCTTCGGCCCGGACAAACTGCTGCCCTACCGTCAGATGCTCATCAATCACGAGGTCGGCCACCGCCTGCACCACAACCACGTGAACTGCCGCACCCCCGGCGCCCTGGCTCCGGTCATGCAGCAGCAGACCAAGACCCTTGAGATCGACGGCATCAAGTGCAAGCCCAACCCGTGGGTGCACCCCACCGGTTGACCCCGGCACGCGCGGCCCGCAAGGGGCTGGCCCGGGCCTGACTCTCCGTAACAACCGACCGCTGTATCGCGACGGAACGCGACCGGGGCGGGAAAGTTACGACGGTTCACCCCTTTCGGTGGCGCGACGGACAACCGTCCGTCGCGCCACCGACGTATCCGCTTACGGTCGTCCCGCTGCGAGTCGCCATTTCAACGGCGGCCGCCCACAAGGGAGATCGGGGGTGTAATCGTGCGGATCGGACTGCTCACCGACGGTGGCTATCCGTATGCGACCGGTGAGTCCAGACTCTGGTGCGACCGACTGGTGCGCGGGCTGCCGCAGCACGAGTTCGACCTGTTCGCCCTGAGCCGCTCCGCCCACCAGGAGGACCAGGGCTGGGTCCGGCTGCCGCCCCAGGTCAGCCGGGTGCGCACCGCGCCGCTGTGGACCCCCGAGGACGGCACCCTGCGCGGCAGCGGCGAACGCGGCCTGCTGGCCCGGCTGGTGACCGGGGGCGAACAGTCCTACGGGCGGCGCGACCGCAGGCGGTTCACCGACCGCCTCACCGCCCTCGCCACCGCGATCTGCACCCCCGACGTGGCCGGTACGGGAGCGGGTGAGGGAATCGGCGCGGAGCTGTTCGCGGAAGGGCTCTACGGCCTCGCCGAGCTGGCCCGCGAGCGTGGCGGACTCCATCTCGCCCTGCGCTCCGAGGACACCGTCCGGATCCTGGAGGCCGCTTCCCGCGCCCGGGGCACCGGCCGCACCGTGCAGAGTGCCACCGTCCCCGACCACCTCGCCTTCGCCGCCGAACTGGAACGCGCGCTGCGCCCGCTCTCGCTGGACTGGTACGACCAGGAGAGCCTCGGAGCGGTCGACCTCTGCCATGCGGCCTCCGGCGCAGCGGCCGCGCTCCCGGGACTCCTGGCCAAACACTTTTTCGGGGTGCCGCTGCTGGTCACCGAGCACGGCGTCCCGCTGCGCGCGCACTACCTGGCCTCCCGCGACACCCCGTACGGAACCCCTGTGCGCGCCCTCCTCGCCGGCTTCCACCGCCGCCTCACCACCGAGGTCTACCGGCAGGCCGCCATCGTCACCCCCGGCAACACCCACGTCCGCCGCTGGCAGCAGCGCTGCGGAGCGGACCCCGCCAAGCAGCGCACGGTCTACCCGGGCATGGCGGCCGAGCGCTTCGGCCAGGTCGGCGAGGACGCCGAGCGCCTCGCCGCGGTCGGCGGGGGCGAAGGCGCGGGCGACCCCGACACGCTGGTCTGGGTCGGCAGAATCGAGCCCGCCAAGGACCTGATCGCCCTCCTCCACGCCTTCGCCGAGGTCCGCCGCGCCGAGCCCGGCGCCCGGCTGCGCGTCTTCGGCCCCCCGGCGGACGGCGACGAGGCCACCGCCTACCTCGCCCACTGCACGGCCCTGGCCGCCCAGCTCTTCCCGGACGAGGCCGTCGGCGCGCACACCGAGGGCGTCAGTCCGGTCACCTTCGAGGAGATCGGCGGCCCCGAGGTCCCCGACCTCGCCGAGGCCTACGGCGCGGGCGGCGTGATCGTGCTGTCCAGCGTCGTCGAGGGCTTCCCGGTCAGCCTCGTCGAAGCCATGTTCTGCGGCCGGGCCACCGTCTCCACCGACGTGGGAGCGGTCGTCGAAGTCATCGGCGGCACCGGCCTGGTGGTGCCCCCGCGCAACCCCAAGGCGCTCGCCGACGCCTGCGTCGCCCTGCTGCGCGACCCCGAGCGTCGAGCACGCCTGGGCGCCGCCGCAAGGGCCCGCGCGCTCGAACTCTTCACCGTCGAACAGAACCTCGCGGCATTTCGCGGCATTTACCTGGAGCTGATCTCGCACACCCCGGTGCGCCGCGAGGCCGACACCTTGGACGCCCATGGCGACCCGCTGCCCTTCGCCACCCCGCCGGAGGCCCGCCTCCTCGGCCACTGGATGCAGTCCGGGCCGCATCTCCGTCCACGGCCGGGCCCGGAGCAGTCCGACGCCTCCGTGCCGGGCCGGGCGTCCGCGCCCGGGAGCCGACTGCCGGCCGGGCCCGGGGAGCCCGAGCCGCAGCAAACGCGGGAGCCGGAGCCCGAGGGCGTCTGCGCGATCGCGTCCGGACCGGCGGGGGACGGCGATGCGTGACCAACCGGCCTTCCACGAACTGGCTGTGCATGAACCGGCTGTGCATGAACCGGCTTTGCACGAACCGGCCTTCCACGAAGCGAGCTTCCCCGGCCCCGGAGGCCGCCCCGACCACGGAGACCCCCCGATGACCCGTCCGGACGACCCGGCGACCCCCGCTGCCGCCCCGGAACGCCCCGCGGAGATCCGGCCTCGCACCACGGCGCGCCGGGTGCCGGGCGCCGCCGCCCGCCGGGGCCCGGCCGACCCGGTGAAGTCCCTCCTGCACCACCACCGCGACCTGTGCGAACGGGCCGTGGACCCCCTGGAGATCGCCGCCGGACTGGAGGCGCACGGCCTCACCGACCGCACCGCCGCCCGCTACCGCCACCGGGACGTCTTCGCCCTCGCCGAGGAGCTGTACGCCCGCATCCCGCCCCGTACGCGGGAGCGCGTCGCCGACGGGCCTCCCGGCCCCGGTCCCGACACCGACGCGCGGGCCGCGTGGACGCTCCTCGCCCTGCTCCCGGGCGCCGCCTGCCTGGCGACCGCCGGGGTGCTCCGGATCACCGAGGGCGTCCTCGGCGACGGGACGCGGGCCCTCGTCACCGTCGTCGGCGCCGTCCTGGCCTGCCTGGCGCTCCGGGCGTGCCTGGGCCGGGGCCCGCTGCGCGCCCCCGACGGAGCGGGCCGCGCCGGGATGTACGGCTGCTGGCTGCTGAGCTACGCGGTGTACGGCGAGGAACTGCTCGCCCAGGTCATGACCGGCGGCCCGGACGGCCCCTGGGACGGCACCCCGGCCCCGCTGCTCGGTCTCGCCGCCGCCGTCGCCCCGGCCGCCTGGTGCGCCCACCTCTTCACCGTCAACGCCCACCGCAAACTGACCGGCAGCCGCGCCCTGGAGGAGTTCGGCGCGGGCGTGCGCCCCCTGCTCCTGGCGGCCGTCACCCTCTTCCTCGGTTCGCTGCTGCCCCTGCTGTACCTGGCCGACCTCGGCCTCGGCGGCGGCACGCCCGTCGCGGCCGTCGCCCTCGGGGTCCTGTTCTTCGTGGCCCGGCTGCTCGCCGCGCACGGGCTGCCCGAACCGGGCACCGTCGCGCTCGCCGCCGCCTGCGCCGTCGAGGCCGGGGCCCCGGCCCTCGTCCTCGCCGCCCGGCTCCCCGGACTCGAACCCCTCGCCCGGCCCGTGAACGCCCTCGTCTCGGCGGGCGGGACCGGAGCCGTGTCCGCCCTCGCGTGCGGCGGGGCCGCCGTCGGCCTCCTGCTGCACGCGGCGTTCGCGCTCTCCCGCGCCTCCGCCCACACCCGGACCTGAGCCCGCCCCACCGACCTGCCTCCGCCCACACCCGGACCTGAGCCGGCCCCACCGACGTACCACCGCCCGACCCACCGACGTACCTCCTCCGCCCGACGTGCCCACGAACCACCGCGCGACCCGCCTACCGACCACCGCACCAGCCCCTCCGACCGTTCCACCGCTTCACCGCCCTGCTTCCGCGGAGCCGACGCCGCGGGCTCGTCCAGCACCGCACGACCGACTCGATGACCTAGGAGAAACCCGCCATGACCCCCCAATCCCCCGCACCGGCAGTGAGCCGTCGGCACCGAGGCGGTGCGCGATGAGGGTGCTGCTGCTCGGAGCCAACGGATTCCTCGGCCGCTTCGTCGCCGACCGTCTGCTCGCCGATCCGGCCGTCCACCTCACGGCTCTGGGCCGCGGCGACGACGCCGACGTCCGGTTCGACCTCGCGGGCGGCAGCCCCGGGGCGCTCACCCGCTTCCTGGACGCCGTCCACCCCGGAGTCGTCGTCAACTGCGCGGGCGCCACGCGCGGCGGTGCCCGCGACCTGACCCGGCACAACACCGTCGCCGTCGCCACCGTCTGCGAGGCCCTGCGCCGCAGCGGCTGCGGGGCGCGGCTCGTCCAGGTCGGCTGCGCCTCGGAGTACGGACCCTCGCAGCCCGGGTCCTCCACCGCCGAGGACGCGGTCCCGCGCCCCGGCGGCCCGTACGGCGTCAGCAAGCTCGCCGCCACCGAACTGGTCCTCGGCTCCGGCCTCGACGCCGTCGTCCTGCGGGTCTTCTCGCCCGTCGGCCCCGGCACCCCCGCCGGCTCCCCGCTCGGCCGGCTCGCCGAGGCGATGCGCCGGGCCATGCAGTCCGGCGACGGCGAGCTGAAACTCAGCGGTCTCGGTGTGCAGCGGGACTTCGTCGACGTACGGGACGTGGCGCGGGCCGTCCACGCCGCCTCGCTCTCCGCCGCCCAGGGTGTCGTCAACATCGGCACCGGCCGGGCCGTCCGCCTCCGCGACGCCGCCGCCGTCCTGGCGCGAGTCGCCGGGTACGCGGGCGCGCTCCACGAGCTGGACACGCCCCCCGCGCGCCTGCCCATCGGGGCTCCGCGCACCTCCGCCGAGTCCGTCATGGAGCACCTCGCCGCCACCCCGTCCCCGTACCCCGACGGCTGCGGCGCCTGGCAGCAGGCCGACGTCCGTACCGCGCGGGACCGGCTCGGGTGGCGGCCCCGGATCAATCTGGAGGAGTCCCTGGCGGACATCTGGATGGAGGCGGCGTGCCGTATCTGACCGCTCCCGCCGACGCCCGCCGCACCGCGGGCGGCGAACAGCTCGGCTTCGGCGTCCCCGGCTACGCCCACCCGCTGCTCGCCCCCGCCGAATGGGCCGAACTGGCCCGCCCCGGCACCCCGCTGCACTGGGCCGTCCTCAACATCGCGGACGGCCCCGGCTCCCGGCCCGACCCGCACTGCCTGGAGGCGGCGGGCCGGCTGCGCAACGCCCGCGAACGGGCCCTGCACGGCTGCTCCCCGGACGACACCGTCCGGGCCTCCGGCGGCAGGCTGCTCGGCCACCTCGACCTGGTCTGGGGCGAGCGGCCGTTCGAGGAGCTGATCGCGGACGCCCGCTCCTTCATCGACTGGTACCGGATCGGCGGGTTCTACCTCGCCCGCTGCCCCGCCGAGCGGGCCGAGCTGCCGGCCGTCCGCAGGCTCACCGGTACGCTCCACGCCCTGCTGGCGGAGAGCGACAGCGCCGACGACGGGGGCCGGCTGGTGCTGGGCCACGGCACGCACCCGTATCCCGGGTACGCGGAGGCGGCCGACCAGCTGGTCACCTTCCAGGGCCCCTGGACCGACTACCGCTGGTCCCAGGTGGCCGAGTGGACGGCCGCGTATCCACCGGAGCGGTTCGCCCACCTCGTCCACGGGGTGCCGCGCACCCACCTGGAGGAGGCCATGCGCATCGCCCGCTGGCAGGGAGCCGGGACGATCTTCTTCACGGACCGGAACGACCGGGACGAGCGAAGCGGACAAAGAGACCCATTCGCGGCACTGCCCAGGTACTGGGACGAAATCGTCTCGCGGATCGGACCTGGTATCTCGGAATGAGAAGGGGCGTGGCAGTGTTACGGGGAGAACAACCGTACGTAGTCGACCGTAAGAAGTCGGTCTACGTAGAATCCGACCACCTGCATTGTTGAGGTTCCTGTGTCGCTGCCACCCCTGGTCGAGCCAGCTGCTGAGCTCACCGTCGACGAGGTCCGCAGGTACTCCCGCCATCTGATCATCCCGGATGTGGGGATGGACGGGCAGAAGCGCCTGAAGAACGCCAAGGTGCTGTGTGTCGGCGCCGGCGGCCTCGGCTCGCCGGCCCTGATGTATCTGGCCGCGGCCGGTGTCGGCACGCTCGGCATCGTGGAGTTCGACGAGGTCGACGAGTCGAACCTGCAGCGCCAGATCATCCACAGCCAGGCCGACATCGGCCGGTCCAAGGCGCAGTCCGCCAAGGACTCCGTGCTGGGCATCAATCCGTACGTCAACGTGGTCCTTCACGAAGAGCGGCTCGAAGCCGAGAACGTGATGGAGATCTTCGCGCAGTACGACCTGATCGTGGACGGCACGGACAACTTCGCCACCCGCTATCTCGTCAACGACGCCGCGGTGCTGCTGAACAAGCCGTACGTCTGGGGCTCGATCTACCGCTTCGACGGCCAGGCCTCCGTGTTCTGGTCCGAGCACGGGCCCTGCTACCGCTGCCTCTACCCGGAGCCCCCGCCGCCGGGCATGGTCCCCTCCTGCGCCGAGGGCGGCGTGCTGGGCGTGCTCTGCGCGTCCGTCGGCTCCATCCAGGTCACCGAGGCCATCAAGCTGCTCGCCGGGGTCGGCGACCCGCTGGTCGGCCGCCTGATGATCTACGACGCCCTGGAGATGCAGTACCGCCAGGTCAAGGTCCGCAAGGACCCCGACTGCGCGGTCTGCGGCGAGAACCCCACCGTCACCGAGCTCATCGACTACGAGGCCTTCTGCGGTGTCGTGTCCGAGGAGGCGCAGGAGGCGGCGCTCGGCGCGACGATCACTCCCAAGCAGCTCAAGGAGTGGATCGACGGCGACGAGAAGATCGAGATCATCGACGTCCGCGAGAAGAACGAGTACGAGATCGTCTCGATTCCCGGCGCGAAGCTGATCCCGAAGGGCGAGTTCCTCATGGGCACCGCCCTCCAGGACCTCCCGCAGGACAAGCGCATCGTCCTGCACTGCAAGACGGGCGTCCGCAGCGCCGAGGTCCTCGCGGTCCTCAAGTCCGCGGGCTTCGCCGACGCGGTGCACGTCGGCGGCGGCGTGATCGGCTGGGTCCACCAGATCGAGCCCGAGAAGCCGGTGTACTAGACGTTCCGTACCGATGCCGTACGGAAGGGGCCGGTCCGCGCACGCGCGGGCCGGCCCCTTCCGTGTGCCCGGGCTCCCGGGCCCCTCCTACGAACAGGTCGTGCCGTCCTCGGGGACCTTCCCGTCCAGGAAGTAGTCGTCGATCGTCGAGGTCACACAGTCGTTGCCGCCGTAGGCCCCGTGCCCCTCGCCCTTGTTGGTCAGCAGGACGCCGACGCCCTTGCCCAGCTCGTCCGCCATCCGCCGCGCCCCCTCGTACGGGGTCGCCGGGTCGCCGGTCGTCCCGACGACCAGGATCGGGCCCGCGCCCGGCGCGCTGGTCTCCGGCGTCTCGTGCTCCCCCTCGACCGGCCACTGGGCGCACCAGCCCACGGTGTCCCAGGCCAAGAACGGGCCGAAGACCGGTGACAACTTCCGGAACTCCGGCAACAGCGCACGGGCCTCGTCCACGGTGGGACGGGACGCCGAGTCGGCGCAGGAGATCGCCCGCTGCGCGTGGTTCTGGGTGTCGTAACGCCCCTGCTCGTCCCGGCCGTTGTACGAGTCGGCGAGCCGGAGCAGACCGTTGCCCGTTCCGGCGTTCTCCGCCTCGTCGAGCGCGGCCGTCAGGGCGGGCCAGTCGGATGCGGAGTACAGCGGGGTGACGATGCCGGTGATGGCGAGCGACTCGCTCAGTTCGCGGCCCGAATCGGTCGGCAGCGGGCTCCGGTCCATGCGGGCCAGCAGCCGGGCGATGCGCTCGGAGCCTGCCTCCGGGTCCTGGCCGCGGTCCTTGAGGTAGTTCTCCAGGGCGCGCTGGAAGCCCGTGGTCTGGTTGCGTGCGTGCCCGGGCCCATCGGCCGTCGGGTCGACGACCGCGTCCAGCACGGTGCGTCCCACCTTGTGCGGGAAGAGGTGCGCGTACGTTCCGCCCAGCTCCGTACCGTAGGAGAAGCCGAAGTAGGACAGTTTCTCGTCGCCCAGGACCTCGCGGATCAGGTCCAGGTCGCGGGCGGCGTCGACCGTCCCGACGTGCGGCAGGATCGCGCCCGAGCGACGCTCGCAGCCGGCGCCGAAGTCCGCGGCGTCCTCGATGAACGCCGTCTCCTCGGCCGCCGTGTCCGGAGTCAGGTCGACGTTCCGGTGGGCCTGCTCCTGCTCCTTGTCGGTGCGGCAGCGAACCCCGGAGCTGGCCGCGACCCCGCGCGGGTCGAAACTCACCAGGTCGTAGCGGTAGTTGAGGTTCGCGTACGCGTCGCCCGAGCGCGGCAGCATTCCGACGCCGGATCCGCCCGGTCCGCCGAAGTTGAACAGCAGCGAGCCGAGCCGCCGCTCCTTGTCCCGGGCCTCCTTGCGGACCAGCGCGACGGAGAGCGTCTCCCCCGACGGCTCCGCGTAGTCCAGCGGTACGTCCACGCTCGCGCAACGCCAGGCGGAGCCGGGGGCCTCGCCGCCCCGGGGGGCCGGGCAGCGCTTCCAGTCGAGGCGCTGCGAGGTGAGGGCGGAGGGCAGCTCCCGTGTCCTGGGGGAGTCCCTGAGGTCCGAAGGCGTGGGCGCGGCCAAGGCGCCTCCGGGTCGGCCGTGGGCCGGCTCGCTCACCTCCGGCTCCGAGCGCAACAGGCCGCAGCCGGCGAGCAGTCCCGCCGCGAGGAGGGCTGCTCCTGTCGAGACGGCGGCCCGCTGGCCACGACGGTGCGCACGCATGATCCGGCTTCCCTCCCTGAGGGCGTCCTGCCCGGAGCCGGTGGTGGCGCGTCGGGCGGCTGAGATGTGCGGCCATGCTAACCGCCTTGCGCGACACGGGAGTCGGGGGTCGAAGTCACCCGCAGACCGTGCCGGACTTCGGCACCGTACCGTTCAACAGATAGCCGTCCACCGTCCGTTGCACACACGCGTCCTTGCTGTTGTACGCCCCGTGCCCCTCGCCCTCGTAGGTGAGCTCGACGCCGACGCCCTTGCCCAGCTTCTCCACCATCGCCTTCGCACCCGCGTACGGGGTCGCCGGGTCACCGGTGTTGCCGATGACGAGGATCGGGGCGGAGCCGGGGGCGCTGACATCCGGGGTCTTCCAGGCGCCCGCCACCGGCCAGCCGGTGCAGCTCATCAGGCCCCAGCCCAGGTAGTCCCCGAACAGCGGGGACGCCTTGCGGAACGCGGGCAGCGCCGCCTTCGTCTGCTCCAGCGAGAACCGCTGCTCGCTGTCCGCGCAGTTGATGGAGATGTTGGCGGCGTTGGAGTTGTCGTACCGCCCGTCCTCCGAGCGGCCGTTCAGCGAATCGGCCAGGGCGAGGAGCAGCCCGCCGTTCCCGCCGCCCGCCTCGTCCAGGCCCTGTTCCAGCAACGGCCAGGTCTCCTTGGAGTACAGGGCGGACGCGATGCCGGTGGTGGCCAGCGTCTGCGTCAGCGCCCGGTCGCCGAGTCCGTCGACGGGCTCCTCCTCCAGCTCGGCCAGCAGATCGGCGATGCCCTGCTCGACCTCCTGCCGGGTGGCCCCGGGCAGCGCGCAGTCGTCGCGCTCCGCGCAGTCCTTCGTGAAGTTGTCCAGGGCCAGCTGGAAGCCCTGGGCCTGGCCGATGGAGGACTGCTCGGCGTCCTTCGTGGGGTCGACCACCGCGTCGAAGACCGCCCGGCCGACCTTGTCGGGGAAGAGGTGGGCGTAGACGCCGCCCAGCTCGGTGCCGTACGAGATGCCGAAGTAGTGCAGCTTGTCGTCGCCCAGCACCGTGCGCATCAGATCCATGTCGCGGGCGGCGTTCGTCGTGCCCACGAAGGGGAGTTCGGGGCCGGAGTTCTCCTCGCAGTCCGCGATGAAGTCCTTCTGCCCCTGGACGAACTGCTTCTCCTCGGCCGCGTCGTCCGGGGTGGAGTCCTCCTGGTAGAAGGCGTCGAGCTGGGCGTCGTCGGCGCACTCGACGCCCTCGCTGCGGCCGACCCCGCGCGGGTCGAAGCTCACCAGGTCGTACCGGGTGCGGAGCTTGTCGTACTCGGTGCCGAACGCGGGCAGCGTCGCGACGCCGGACGCGCCGGGTCCGCCGAAGTTGAACACCAGCGAGCCGATCCGCCGCTTCTGCTCCTTGGCCTTCGCCCGCACCAGCGCCAGTTCGATCGTGCGGCCGTCCGGCTCCGCGTAGTCGAGGGGTACATCCATGAAGGAGCACTCCCACACCACGCCGCCGGGCAGCGGCGACGGCGACTCGCCGCCGCCCTGGGCCGAGTTCGGGGGCGGGCACGGGGACCATGCGAGCTGCTGCGACGCCAGGTCGTCGGCGGTGGACGACGGAGAGGCGGTCGAGGCCCCGGTGGGCGTCGAGGACCCCTCCCCGTCACCGTCGTCCGAACAGGCGGCCAGCGGCAGCAACACGGTGGCCGTGGCGGCGAGGGCGGCGGCACGCAGAGCGGGGGAAGTCCTCATGCCCCCATCGTGCGGCGGGGCGCCGGGGAGCGCGGCCGGGCGCGGTCCATGCGGGTGGCGGGCCCCACTGCCCCTGCCGGACCGCCCTCCGGGCGACGACGGGAGTTCGACGTCAGGGCCGGGGACACAGCTCGCCCGAGCGGGGGCCCGGCGGCGGGTCTGCTCGCCCGGCCACGGCCTACGGCTACAGCTCGCCCTTGCGGGTGAGTTGGTTGAAGGCGATCCACCCCGGCAGCACCGGCAGCCACAGCGTCATCACCCGGTAGAGCAGCACCGCGGGCGCCGCGACCTCCGCCGGCAGGCCGACCGCGATCAGGCCCAGCGTCAGCGCGCCCTCCACCGCACCCATTCCGCCCGGCGTCGGGGCCGCCGAGCCGATCGCGTTCCCCGCCAGGAAGACCACCGCGATGCTCGCGTAGCTCAGCTGGGGCACGTCCGGGCCGCTGAACGCCCGGATCGAGGCGTCCAGGCAGAGCACGAACAGGCCGGTCAGCAACAGCATGCCGCTGATGCCCGTCAGCAGCTTCTGCGGCCGCTGCACCACGTCCAGCATGCGCGGCACGACCCCGGCGAACAGCGAGCGCACCCGCGTCACCACGAACTTCCGCAGGAACGGGACCGCCGTCACCACCAGCACCAGCACCGCGACCGTCAGCAGACCGGCGATCACCGTCCGGGACGGGGTCAGCGAGTCCGGGGTCCGCTCCGTACCGGTGAGATACCCGAAGAGCGCCAGCAGCATGATGTGGGCGCCGAGCCCGAAGAGCTGCGAGGCCCCGACGCTCGCCACCGCGAGCCCGGGGCGCACCCCGGCGCGCTGGAGGAAGCGGGTGTTCAGGGCCACGCCCCCGATGGCGGCCGGCGCGACGATCTTCACGAACGAGCCGGCCACCTGCGCCTGCACGGTCTTCGAGAACGGCACCCGCTCCGGCACGAAGCCCAGCAGGCTCATCGCGGCCGCCACGTAGCTCAGCGCCGAGAATCCGAGGGCGGCCGCCACCCAGCCCCACTCCGCCTGTTCCACGACCACCCCGAAGTTCGCCTGGGTGACCTGTGAGATCAGGAAGTACGCGGCGATGGCCCCGGCGATGAAGCTGAACAGGGTGCGCGGTTTGATGCGCTCCAGACGGACCGGTTCGACCGGGGCCTGCGGGCGGATCAGCAGCACCTGACGCCGGATCTGGGCGAGCAGATCCTCCTCGCGGGCCTCCTCCAGCGCGTCGTCCATGGCGCGCTTCTCGGCCTGCTTCTCGGTGCGCAGCGACTTGCGCTCCGCCTTGTGGTCCGCTTTGTGGTCTGCCTTGGGGCTCGTCCTGGGGCCCGCCTTCGGTTCGGACTCCCGGTCCGCGCCGTGATCCGGGAGAGTCCCACCGGCGGAGTCCCCGATGGAGTCCGCGGTGGAATCCCCGGTGGACTCCGCGGCGGCCTGCGCCTTCGCCTGCTTGGCCGCCTGCGAGGCCTCCACCACCGCTTCCCGCTCGCGCTGCGAACGCTCGCGGGCGATCCGGCGCAGCGTCGCCCGGGTGGAGCGGCTCAGCGCGATCGGCTGGAGCAGCGGCAGACAGTCCGCCACCGCGTCCGGGCCCAGCACGGCCAGCGCGCCGGCGACCGACCGCTCGGCCCCCACCCGCAGCCCCAGCGTGGTCAGCAGCTGGGCCACGTCCATCCGCAGCACCAGATCACCGGCGGCGATCTCACCGCCGCGCAGATCCGTCACGAACGCCCTGCCGGACCGATCCACCAGGAGCGCGTCACCGGTCAGCCTCCGGTGCGCGATCCGGCGTGACTGGAGAGCCTTCACCTGACGCCAGGTGCCACGCACCAGATCGTCGGTGATCTCCTCGTCCTCCATCGAGTCCAGCGTCCGGCCGCCGATGTGCTCGTAGACGAGCATTACCGCGTCGGGGCCCAGCTCCGAGGTGGCGATGAGCTTGGGCGCGTTCGCCCCGGCGGCGATGGCCGCGTACGCGAGCAGCGCCTCCTGCTCCAGCGCCTGGCGCAACGACTGGATCGAGCGCCGCTGGGTGATCCCGCGCAGCGTGAGCCGCCGCCAGGCCCGGTAGAAGAACCCCTGGGCCTGCTGTTCCCGGTCGACGACGGTGACGTCCAGCGGGGGGCCGTCCTCCAGGGTGACCAGATAGCGCCGTCCCCGGTCGCTCTGGTCGGCGTGGTCCGGGGCGTCCTCGGTGCGCATCGCCGCGACCGGGCGGAAGCCCACGTGCCGCAGCCCCGCCATCAGGTGCTGGCCGGTGGGGCGGACGTTCGGCGAGCCGACCGCGTACAGCGTCCCGTACGCCACGGTCCAGCCGATCAGCACGGTGAGGATGATCGAGAACGGGGTGGTGTACCCGCCCACCAGCATCGCGAACGCGTCGAGCAGCAGCACCACCCACAGCACCACGCGCCAGCGCGGCCGCCGCGCCATCCCGACCGCCGTCATGTACGCGATGACCGGCGCGAGGTAGCCGTGCACCGGGTCGGTCAGACCGCCGGCCGTCTGCGGCTGGGTCAGTGCGTCCTGGATGGTGCCGGGCGCGGACCGCGAGACCCAGAGGTCGGTGGCGAGCGTCACCCCGTGGGCGAGCACGGCCGCGAGCACACCGTCCGCGATGCGCAGCCCGTCGCGTTTGATGAGGCGTTCGATGGCGAAGGCGACGGGCACCAGCAGCACGGCGATGCTGGACACCAGACCGGCGATCTTGATCAACAGATCGGGCGCCTGTTCGGTGCCCTTGGAGATGTCGTCCTCCAGGCCGGTGGTGGTGCCCTGGGCGAACGCGGCGATCGAGAACAGGACCGCGATCGCGAGCACCCCGATGAGCAGGCGCATCAGGTCGGAGGGGCGGTGCACCCGGGCGGGGAGGAGCGGCTCGTCGCCGGAGACGCGGTCGGTCAGAGCGGCCTCGGCCGAGGCCAGGGTGGAGCCGGCCAGATGTCCGGTGGTGGACGCCGTGGGGCCGTCGGCACGGGGCGCTCCGGAGGACTCGGAATCACCCTGCGGGCGCTCCCCGGCATCGGAGGCGTCCGCCGCCTTCGGTGGCTGCACGCCCTGCTCCTTCATCGCCTCTGGTCCGTCTTCGTGTTCTGGTATCACCGGTCACCGCCCGCATGATGGTGGCACGGCCCGTAGACGGAGGAGGGCATCAGGGTGCATCGCACGGGCGCGGGAAGCGCAACATACGCCCCTTTCCACCCGTGTGCACGCGGTGTGCCCGGACGGTCACCGTTCCGGCCGGGCTGTCGGTGGCGTACGGCAGGATGGGACGGATGAGCCAGGACCAGACGGACGAGGGCGTCTCCGGCACCGCCCCGACCGGCGCCGAACTGCCGGAGTACGCGGAGCGCGTCCTCGATGTGACCGACCTGATCCCGCCCGGCCGGGTGATGACGTACGGCGACATCGCGGAGTGGCTGGGCGAGGGGGGACCCCGCCAGGTCGGCCGGGTCATGGCGCTGTACGGATCGGCCGTGCCGTGGTGGCGCGTCGTCCGCTCCGACGGGACCCTGCTCCCCGCCCACGAGCTGCGGGCGCTGGACCACTACCGCGCCGAGGGCACCCCGCTGCGCGAGGCGTCGCACCGGGCGGAGGGGCACATTCCGCGCATCGACATGCGGCGCGCCCGCTGGGACGGCGGCGTACGACCGGACGGTGACGCCGATGGTGACGCGCGCGGTGCGGGCGGTGACGTCGGCGATGCTGGGGGTGACGGGCGCGGTGCGGGCGGTGACGTCGGCGGTGCGGGCGGTGACGGGCGCGATCCGGGCGGTGACGTCGGCGGCGCGGGCCGTGACGCCGGCGGCGCGGGCGGTCGGGGCGAGAAAGCTCACACCTGACAGCTTCCGCCATCGGCCCCCGACGGATACGGCCCCACGCGGCAGCGCACGTGACGGCGGCAGCGCACGTGATGGCGGCAGCGCACGTGTCGAGCGACGCGGCACAGCCGATGCCTCCCGTGCCGTCGCTGGCGTAGCGTCGTCATCGCGCGGCACGCTCCGCCCCACCCCGCTTCTCCGCCCGCACCGACCCCGTCCCTCATCCGTCACTCGTACACCCGCGCACACCCACCAGGACCGGCGATCCACGTGAGTTCCTCCTCCACCCGGCACAGTCCGCACCGTGAGTCACGGCCGCGGACCACGGGTGCGTACCGCCTGGTCCGCACTCCGCCGGGTTCCGTGGATCCCCCCTTCCTGGACGCAGCCCAGCGCGCGGTGGTTGACCACCCGGGCGGCCCGCTGCTGGTCCTCGCCGGGCCCGGCACCGGGAAGACCACCACCCTCGTCGAATCCGTCGCCGCGCGGGTCGACCGGGGCACCGACCCCGCCCGCATCCTCGTCGTCACCTTCAGCCGCAAGGCCGCCGTCGAGCTGCGTGACCGGATGGCCGCCCGCCTCGGGGCCGCCCGGGGCCCGCAGGCCACCACGTTCCACTCGTACTGCTATGCCCTGGTCCGGGCCCACCAGGACGCCGATCTGTTCGCCGATCCGCTGCGTCTGCTGTCCGGCCCCGAACAGGACGTCACCGTCCGCGAGCTGCTCGCGGGCCAGCTCGACCTGGAGAAGGAGGGCCTGGCCCACGTCCGCTGGCCGGACGAGCTGCGGTCCTGCCTGACCACCCGCGGCTTCGCCGACGAGGTGCGCGCCGTGCTGGCCCGCAGCCGTGAACTGGGCCTCGGCCCGGACGCGCTGGCCGCCTTCGCCCGCCGCACCGGCCGCCCGGACTGGACGGCGGCGGCCCAGTTCCTCGCCGAGTACCTCGACATCCTCGACGCCCAGGGCGTCCTGGACTACGCCGAGCTGGTGCACCGCGCGGTCCTGCTCGCCGAGCGCCCCGAGGTGGCGGAGCGGCTGGCCGGGAGCTACGACGCGGTGTACGTCGACGAGTACCAGGACACCGACCCGTCCCAGGTGCGCCTGCTGCACGCGCTGGCGGGCAACCGGGGGCCAGCGCCGGGGTACGCCGAGGAGCGCGGGGCGGCAGCGCGCGGCGGGCGGACGCTGATCGCCTTCGGCGACCCCGACCAGTCGATCTACACGTTCCGTGGCGCCGACGTGAACGGCATCCTCGACTTCCCGGACACCTTCCGCCGGGCGGACGGGGGCCCCGCGCCCGTGGGCGTCCTCACCACCTCCCGCCGCTCCGGGGCCGGACTGCTCGCGGCGACCCGGCTGCTCACTCGCCGGATGCCGCTGACCCGGCTGCCCGCCGACATGGTCCGCGCCCACCGCGACCCGGCCGCCGTCCGGGACGGCGGCCAGGTCGAGACGTACACCTACCCGACCGCGTCCACGGAGCTGGAGAACATCGCGGACCTGCTGCGCCGCGCCCACCTGGAGGACGGGGTGCCGTGGCAGGAGATGGCCGTGCTGGTACGGGCCGGAGGCCGCTCGCTGCCCGCCGTCCGCCGCGCCCTCACCTCCGCCGGAGTCCCCCTGGAGGTCGACGGCGACGACCTGCCGCTGCGCCACGAACCGGCCGTCGCCCCCCTGCTGACGGCGCTGCGGACGGTGGCCGCGGCCGCGCTGCGCACTGCTCGCGCCGACGAGGGGCCGGACACTGCTCGCGCCGACGAGGGGCCGGACACCGCTCGCGCCGACGAGGGGCCGGACACTGCTCGTGCCGACGAGGGGCCGGACACCGCCCCTGGCGACGAGGGGTCGCGCGCCGCCCGTGCCGACGAGGAGCGGGACGAAGCGGCCCCCTGGCTCGACTCCGAGACCGCCCTCACCCTTCTCACCTCCCCGCTCGGCTCCATGGACGCCGCCGACCTGCGCCGCCTCGGCCGGGCCCTGCGCGACGAGGAGCGCGCCGCCGGGATCCGGGTCCCCGCACCCTCCGACGCACTGCTGGCCCGCGCGCTCGCCGAGCCCGAGCGGCTCGTCACCCACGACCCGGCGTACGCCCACGGCGCGCAGCGCCTCGGCGCGCTCCTGCGCAAGGCCCGCGAACTCCTCGAAGGCGGCGGCACCGCCGAGGAGGCCCTGTGGACCCTGTGGAACGGCACCCCCTGGCCCGGCAGACTGGAGCGGGCCGCCCTGCGCGGCGGGGCGGGCGGGCGCAACGCCGACCGCGACCTCGACGCGGTGTGCGCCCTGTTCGAGACGGCAGCCCGCGCCGAGGAGCGCACCGGCGGGCGCGGGGCCCTCAACTTCCTCGAAGAGGTCGACGCCCAGGACATCGCCGCGGACACCCTCTCGCGGCGGACCGCCCGCCCCGACGCCGTACGCCTGATGACCGCCCACCGCTCCAAGGGCCTGGAGTGGCGGCTCGTCGTCGTCGCCGGGGTCCAGGAAGGCGTCTGGCCCGACCTGCGCCGCCGGGGCTCCCTGCTGGAGGCGGACCGGATCGGCCGCGACGGGCTCGCCGAACCCCTCACGCCCGGGGCCCTCCTCGCCGAGGAGCGCCGGCTCTTCTACGTCGCCGCCACCCGCGCCCGCGACCGCCTGGTCGTCACCGCCGTGAAGGCCCCCGCCGACGACGGCGACCAGCCCTCCCGCTTCCTGACCGAGCTGGGCGTCGAACCCCGCGACGTCACCGGCCGCCCCCGCCGCCCCCTCGCCGTCGCCGCGCTCGTCGCCGAGCTGCGCGCCACCACGGTCGACCCGGCCGCGTCCGACGTGCTGCGCGAGGCCGCCGCCCACCGACTCGCCCGGCTCGCCGCGCTCACCGACGACGAGGGGCAGCCGCTGGTGCCCGCGGCCCACCCGTACCGCTGGTGGGGCCTGGAGGAGCCGACCCGCTCCGCCGTGCCGCTGCGCGACCGCGACCAGCCCGTCACCCTCTCCGGCAGCGCGCTGGACCAGCTCGCCAACACCTGCGCCCTCCAGTGGTTCCTGGGCCGCGAGGTGAAGGCCGACGCCCCGGCCACCGCCGCACAGGGGTTCGGCAACGTCGTCCACGTACTCGCCGACGAGGTCGCCTCCTCCCGGACCCCCGCCGACCTGGACGTCCTCATGGAACGCCTGGACTCCGTGTGGAACGGCCTCGCCTTCGACGCCCCCTGGAAGTCCGAGCAGGAGAAGGACCACGCGCGTGCCGCCCTGGAACGCTTCCTCAAGTGGCACGTCCTGGACCGGGGCGGCCGCACACCCACCGCGAGCGAGCACGACTTCGACGTGACGCTGGAGGCGGGCGAGTACGCCGTCCGCATCCGGGGCTCGATGGACCGGGTCGAACAGGACGCCGAGGGCCGGGCGTACGTCGTCGACTTCAAGACCGGCAAGAGCGCGCCCACCAAGGACGAGGTCGCGGCCCACCCCCAGCTCGCCGTCTACCAGCTCGCCGTCCGCGAGGGCGCGGTCGACGAGGTCTTCGACGGCCGGCGCCCCGAGCCGGGCGGAGCCGAGCTGGTCCAGCTCCGCCAGCCCGCGCCCCGGAAGGAGGGCGGCGACGCCTTCCCCAAGGTCCAGGCCCAGGAACCGCTGGCGGGGGAGTGGGTCTCCGGCCTGCTCGCCACCGCCGCGGGAAAGGTCCTGGACGAACGCTTCACCCCCACCACCGGCGCCCACTGCGCCCACTGCGCCTTCCGCGCCTCGTGCAGCGCGCAGCCGGAAGGTCGGCAGGTGGTGGAGTAGGGCCTTTCGTGAGCATCGGCCCGGGTTGTCAGTGACTCCGGTTACCGTTTCTCACGTGTCCCCACGCCTCACCGATCCCGAGCAGCTCAAGGAGCTCCTCGGGATCCCGTTCACCCCGGAGCAGACGGCCTGCATCACCGCGCCGCCCGCCCCGCAGGTGATCGTGGCCGGGGCCGGGTCGGGCAAGACCACGGTGATGGCCGCCCGCGTGGTCTGGCTGGTGGGCACCGGACAGGTCGCGCCGGAGCAGGTCCTCGGCCTCACCTTCACCAACAAGGCGGCGGGCGAGCTGGCCGAGCGCGTCCGCAGGGCGCTCATCGCCGCCGGGGTCACCGACCCCGACGTCATCGACCCGGACAACCCCCCGGGCGAACCCACCATCTCCACCTACCACGCCTTCGCCGGCCGCCTCCTCACCGAGCACGGCCTGCGCATCGGCCTGGAGCCGACCACCCGCCTCCTCGCCGACGCCACCCGCTACCAGCTCGCCGCGAAGGTGCTGCGCGAGGCCCCGGGCCCCTATCCGGCGCTCACCCGGTCCTTCCCCACCCTGGTCAACGATCTCCTGGCGCTCGACGGGGAGCTGTCCGAACACCTCGTGAGCCCCGGCGCGCTGCACCGTCACGACACCGAGCTGCTGAGCGCCCTGGAGCACACGAAACTCAGCAACGCCGACCTCCGCAAGATCCCCGAGACGGCCGAGGCCCGCCGCTCCCTCCTCAGCCTCACCGAGCGCTACCGAACCGCCAAGCGCAGCCGGGACCTGCTGGACTTCGGCGACCAGATCGCCCTCTCCGCCGAGCTGGCCCTGACCCGGCCCGAGGTCGGGAGGATCCTGCGCGAGGAGTTCCGGGTGGTCCTCCTCGACGAGTACCAGGACACCTCGGTGGCCCAGCGGCTGCTGCTCTCCGCGCTGTTCGGAGCCGGTACGGAGTCCGGGGAGGGCGGCCGCACGCCCACCGGCCACGCGGTGACCGCCGTGGGCGACCCCTGCCAGGCGATCTACGGCTGGCGCGGCGCGTCCGTCGCCAACCTCGACGACTTCCCCGAACACTTCCCGCACGCGGACGGCGCCCCCGCCACCCGCTACAGCCTCAGCGAGAACCGGCGCAGCGGCGGCCGTCTCCTCCAGCTCGCCAACGGCCTCGCCGAACCTCTGCGGGCGATGCACGAGGGCGTCGAGGCGCTGCGCCCCGCCCCGGGAGCCGAGCGGGACGGCATGGTCCGCTGCGCCCTGCTGACCACGCACACCGAGGAGATCGACTGGCTCGCCGACTCCCTCGCCCACCTCGTGCGCACCGGCACCCCGCCGGGCGAGATCGCCGTCCTGTGCCGCACCGCCGGGGACTTCCCCGAGATCCAGGCGGCGCTGGTCACCCGGGACATCCCGGTCGAGGTCGTCGGCCTCGCCGGACTGCTCCACCTGCCCGAGGTGGCGGACCTGGTCGCCGTCTGCGAGGTCCTCCAGGACCCGGGGGCCAACGCCTCCCTGGTCCGCCTCCTCACCGGACCACGCTGGCGCATCGGCCCCCGCGACCTAGCGCTCCTGGGCCGCCGCGCCCGCCTCCTCGTGCACCGGGCCGGCCACGCGGACGACGCCGACGCGGACCAGCGGCTCGCGGACGCGGTCGAGGGCACGGACCCGGCCGAGGTGATATCGCTCGCGGACGCGCTGGACACCTTCCTGGTCGTGGGGGACGCGGCCGACGACGGGCTGCCGTTCTCCGCCGAGGCCCGCGTCCGCTTCGCCCGCCTCGCCCGGGAGCTGCGCGACCTGCGCCGCTCGCTCGCGGACCCCCTGATGGACGTCCTGCACCGGGTCCTGGCCACCACCGGCCTCGAGGTCGAGCTGTCCGCGTCCCCGCAGGCGCTGGCCGCCCGCCGCCGGGAGACCCTCGCCAACTTCCTGGACACCGCGGCCCGGTTCGCCTCCCTGGACGGCGAGGCGACCCTGCTCGCCTTCCTCGGCTTCCTGCGGACCGCCGCACAGTACGAGAAAGGCCTCGACAACGCGCTGCCCGGCGGCGAGAACACCGTCAAGGTCCTCACCGCCCACAAGTCCAAGGGCCTGGAATGGGACGTCGTCGCCGTACCCGGACTGGTCACGGGCCAGTTCCCGAGCGACCGGGCCCGGGAGGCGTGGACCGCCCAGCCCCAGGTGCTCCCGCACGCCCTGCGCGGCGACGCCGAGACGCTCCCGGCCCTCGACCCGCGCGACGGCCTCGACGCCAAGGAGATCAAGGCGTTCAAGGCGGAGATGAAGGAGCACCAGCACACGGAGGAACTGCGCCTCGGCTACGTCACCTTCACCCGCCCCCGCTCCCTGCTCCTCGGCTCCGGCCACTGGTGGGGCCCGTCCCAGAAGCGCACCCGCGGCCCGTCCGCCTTCCTCGACGCCCTGTACGAGCACTGCGCGGCGGGCCACGGGGAGATCGAGGCCTGGGCGGACGAACCCGCCGAGGACGAGGAGAACCCGGCCCTCGCGGAACGGGACGCCGACCTGGCCTGGCCGCTCCCGCTGGACGCCGACGCCCTCGCCCGACGCCGCGCCGCCCGCGACACGGTGCTGGCCCACCTGCAGCGGCTGGCCGTCCACGGGGACGAGGAGTCACCGGCGTACGGACCGGCGCCCGCCGACGTACCGGTGGACGAGGAACTGTCCGAGGAGGAACCGGTGGACGAGGACTGGGACTGGGACGCGCTCCCCACCGAACGCCCCCGGGACGCACCCGATACGGGACCGGAGACCGCGCAGGTCACCCCGGAGACCCTGCCAGGCACGGGCACCGCACCGCCCCCGCGCATCCCGGCCGCCCGCCACCCCCAGGAGTCCGGTCCCGCGGAACGGCTCACCCCCGAGGAGGCTCGCACCCTCGCCTCCTGGGACCGGGACCTGGACTCGCTGGCCGGGGAGCTGCGCCGCGCCCGCGCCACCGTGCGCGAGGTCCTCGTGCCCGCCGCGCTCTCCGCCACCCAGCTGCTGCGCCTGGCCGAGGACCCCGACGCCTTCGCCCGGGAGCTGGCCCGGCCCATGCCCCGCCCGCCCCAGCCCGCCGCCCGCCGGGGCACCCGGTTCCACGCCTGGGTGGAGTCGCGGTACGAGGAACTGCCGCTGCCCATGCTCGGCCCCGACGAACTGCCCGGGGGCGACGAGAGCGACGCGGAGATCGCCGACGAGCGGGACCTCGCCGAGCTGAAGGAGGCGTTCGAGCGCACCGCCTACGCCCGGCGCACGCCGTACCGGGTGGAGACCCCGTTCCAGATCACCCTGGCGGGCCGCGTGATCCGGGGCCGGATCGACGCCGTCTACCGCACGGGCGACCGGTACGAGATCGTCGACTGGAAGACCACCCGCCACCGCACCGCCGACCCGCTCCAGCTCGCCGTCTACCGGCTGGCCTGGGCCGAACTGCACGACCTGCCGCTCGAAGAGGTCACCGCCACCTTCCTCTACGTACGCAGCGGGGAGACCGTCCACCCGCGGGGACTGCCCGGCCGGGCCGAGCTGGAGCGGATCCTGCTGGACGAGCCGGCCCCCGGGGACGGATAGGCTCAAGAGCATGAGCGAGACCCCGGACAGCGCCGTCCGTACGTACACCGAACAGCACCGCGCAGCCTTCCTCGACGACCTCGCGGAGTGGCTGCGCATCCCGTCCGTCTCCGCGCAGCCGGAGCACGACGGGGACGTACGGCGCAGCGCGGAGTGGCTGAGCGCCAAGCTCCAGGAGACCGGCTTCCCGGTCAGCGAGATCTGGGAGACCCCCGGGCGCCGGCGGTCTTCGCCGAGTGGCCCAGCGAGGACCCGGACGCCCCGACGGTCCTGGTCTACGGGCACCACGACGTGCAGCCCGCCGCCCGCGAGGACGGCTGGGCGACCGACCCGTTCGAGCCGGTGATCCGGGACGGCCGGATGTACGGACGCGGCGCGGCCGACGACAAGGGCCAGGTGTTCTTCCACACCCTGGGGGTCCGCGCCCACCTCGCGGCGACCGGCCGCTCCACTCCCGCCGTCCACCTCAAGCTGCTGATCGAGGGCGAGGAGGAGTCGGGCTCCCCGCACTTCCGCGCCCTGGCCGAGCAGCGGGCGGACCGGCTCGCCGCCGACGCGGTGATCGTCTCGGACACCGGCATGTGGGACGAGGACACCCCGACCGTCTGCACCGGGATGCGCGGCCTCGCCGAGTGCGAGATCGAGCTGTACGGCCCCGCCCAGGACATCCACTCCGGATCGTTCGGCGGAGCCGTCCCCAACCCGGCCACCGAGATCGCCCGCCTCGTCGCCGCCCTCCACGACGCGGACGGCCGGGTCGCGGTCCCCGGCTTCTACGACGGGGTCACCGACCTCACCGACACCGAGCGGGCCCTCTTCGCCGAGCTGCCCTTCGACGAGGCCACCTGGCTACGCACCGCGAAGTCGGGGGCCGCGGCCGGCGAGGCCGGGTACTCCACGCTGGAGCGCGTCTGGGCCCGCCCCACCGCCGAGGTCAACGGCATCGGCGGCGGCTACCAGGGCGCCGGCAGCAAGACGATCATCCCCTCCTCGGCCCTGGTGAAGATCAGCTTCCGGCTGGTCGACGGCCAGGAGCCCGACCGCGTCCAGGCGGCCGTCCGGAGCTGGGCCGAGTCCCGTATCCCGGCGGGCGTCCGCCACCGGATCGCCTTCCAGCCGGCCACCCGCCCCTGCCTGACCCCGCTGGACCACCCCGCCCTGAAGGCGGTGGCCCGCGCGATGGGCCGGGCCTTCGGGAAGAAGATCCTCTTCACCCGCGAAGGAGGCTCCGGCCCCGCCGCCGACCTCAGGGACGTGCTCGGTGCACCCGTCCTCTTCCTCGGCATCTCCGTACCCTCCGACGGCTGGCACGCCCCCGACGAGAAGGTCGAGCTCGACCTGCTGCTCAAGGGCGTGGAGACGACCGCCCACCTGTGGGGCGAACTGGCCACGGCACTGCGCTGAGCCCGTACCTGCTGAATGCCCGTACCTGCTGAACGCCCGGAACTGCTGGACGCCGGAACCGGCACTCCGCTGAATCCTCTGCACACCCTCCACGTACCTGTGCACACCCGATCCACCCAGGGGGAGTAGGAAGCACCTGTGAGCACCTTCGACAACGCCACCGCAGACCGCCCGATCGGCCTCACCGCGCCGAGTGGCATCGACCGCGCGGCACACCACCGCCTCGACGAGGCGTGGCTGGCCGTGGCGTGGAGCCACCCGACGACCCGCGTCTTCGTCGTCTCCGGCGGGCAGGTGCTGATCGACGACACCCCCGAGGGGGGCACCGAGATCGTCATGACCCAGGCCTTCGAGGCCCCGGTCACCGAGACCCACCGGTATTTCCTCGGCACCGACGAGGACGGCGTCAGCTACTTCGCGCTCCAGAAGGACTCGCTGCCCGGCCGCATGGACCAGTCGGCCCGGCCCGCGGGGCTCCGCGAGGCGGGACTCCTCCTCGGCCCCCGCGACGCGGGCCTGATGGCGCACGCCGTCGCCCTGGAGAACTGGCAGCGGCTGCACCGCTTCTGCTCCCGCTGCGGCGAGCGCACCGTCATCGCGGCGGCCGGCCACATCCGCCGCTGCCAGGCCTGCGGCGCCGAGCACTACCCGCGCACCGACCCGGCGGTCATCATGCTGGTCACCGACGACCAGGACCGGGCCCTGCTCGGCCGCCAGGTGCACTGGCCGGAAGGCCGCTTCTCCACGCTCGCCGGATTCGTCGAGCCGGGGGAGTCGATCGAACAGTCCGTGGCCCGCGAGGTGTACGAGGAGGCCGGGGTCACCGTCGGCGAGGTCGAGTACATCGCCAGCCAGCCCTGGCCGTTCCCCTCCAGCCTGATGCTCGGCTTCATGGCGCGGGCGACCACCTTCGACATCACCGTCGACGGCGAGGAGATCGAGGAGGCCCGCTGGTTCTCCCGCGAGGACCTCACCGCCGCCTTCGAGTCCGGCGAGGTCATGCCCCCGTTCGGCATCTCGATCGCGGCCCGCCTGATCGAGCTCTGGTACGGCAGGCCGCTCCCGAGGCCCGGCAGCGCGAAGCGGACCGACTGAGCACCCCCGGACACACCGCTGCCCCCGGCGGTGCCGGGGGCAGCGGTGTGCGCGGCGGGCGGTCGTCCATCGGCCGGGATCAGGCGGCGAGCGCCTGCTTCACCTGGGCGAGCGACGGGTTCGTCATGACCGACTCGGTGCCCGAGGGGGCCACGATCAGCAGCGTGGGGACCGTCTGGTTTCCGCCATTCGCCTTCTCGACGAACGCGGCCGACTCCGGGTCGTGCTCGATGTTGACCTCGTTGTACGCGATGCCCTCGCGGTCCATCTGGCTCTTCAGCCGACGGCAGTAGCCGCACCAGGTGGTGCTGTACATCGTCACAGTGCCCGCCATGTCGCTGGCGCTCCTTCGTCTCGTCCGTACGCTGCGCGGCCGGCAGCGTCACCAGCGGTCGGGCCGCTGTCGACGGCCCCTCCGCTTGGATAGGGAACGTACGGGACGCGGCCACCATTCCCACCACGCCCCCGTATCGGCCCGGTAGCCGCCCCCGTGCCGCGGCAGCCGGTACGACGAATACCTCACCCCTGTGGACGACCGCCGCATCCGCCCCGTGGGACCTGGCAGCATGGCGGGGTGACAGCAGCAACGCACTCCACCCTCTTCCCCCAGGTCCCCGAGACCCCGGACGCCGTGCTCGACGGGCTCGACCCCGAGCAGCGCGAGGTGGCTCTGGCCCTGCACGGACCGGTGTGCGTGCTGGCCGGAGCCGGTACGGGCAAGACCCGCGCGATCACGCACCGCATCGCGTACGGGGTGCGTGCGGGCATCCTCCAGCCGGCCACGGTGCTCGCCGTCACCTTCACCAACCGGGCCGCCGGAGAGATGCGCGGCCGCCTGCGACAGCTCGGCGCGACCGGCGTCCAGGCACGGACCTTCCACTCCGCCGCCCTCCGCCAGCTCCAGTACTTCTGGCCGAAAGCCGTCGGTGGCGAGCTGCCCCGGCTGCTGGAGCGGAAGGTGCAGCTGGTCGCCGAGGCCGCCGCCCGCTGCGAGCTCCGGCTCGACCGCAACGAGCTGCGGGACGTCACCAGCGAGATCGAGTGGGCCAAGGTCACCCAGACCGTCCCCGCCGACTATCCGGCGGCCGTCGCCAAGACCCAGCGCGACGCCCCCCGCGATCCGGCGGTCCTCTCCCAGATCTACTCCACGTACGAACAGCTCAAGCGCGACCGCTCGGTGATCGACTTCGAGGACGTCCTGCTGCTCACCGTCGGCATCCTCCAGGACCGGGCCGACATCGCCGAGCACGTGCGCGGCCAGTACCAGCACTTCGTCGTCGACGAGTACCAGGACGTGAGCCCGCTCCAGCAGCGGCTGCTCGATCTCTGGGTCGGGGACCGGGACGATCTCTGCGTCGTCGGCGACGCCAGCCAGACGATCTACTCCTTCACCGGGGCCACCCCCGACCACCTGCTGAACTTCCGCACCCGCCACCCCGGGGCGACCGTGGTCAAGCTGGTGCGGGACTACCGCTCCACCCCTCAGGTCGTCCACCTCGCCAACGACCTGCTGAGCCAGGCCCACGGCAAGGCGGCCGACCACCGGCTGGAGCTGGTCTCGCAGCGCGCCAAGGGGCCCGAGCCCGTATACACGGAGTATTCCGACGAGCCCACCGAGGCCGAGGGCACCGCCCGGCGGATCCGCGATCTCGTCGCCGCGGGCGTGCCGGCCGGTGAGATCGCCGTCCTCTACCGCGTCAACTCCCAGTCCGAGGTCTACGAGCAGGCACTCGCGGACGCCGGGGTGCCCTACCAGCTGCGCGGCGCCGAGCGGTTCTTCGAGCGGGCCGAGGTCCGCGAGGCGGGCACCGCCCTGCGCGGCGCGGCCCGCGCCGGAGGCAACGACTCGCTCCTCGACGGGGCGGAGGACCTGGCCTCCCAGGTGCGGGCGGTGCTCTCCACCAAGGGCTGGACCAGCCGGCCGCCCGCCGGATCGGGAGCCGTGCGCGACCGCTGGGAGTCGCTGGCCGCGCTGGTGCGCCTCGCGGAGGACTTCGAGACGGCGAGAGGGGGCGACCCTCACCGACCTGGTCCGTGAGCTGGACGAGCGGGCCGCCGCCCAGCACGCCCCGACGGTCCAGGGGGTGACCCTGGCCTCGCTGCACGCGGCGAAGGGCCTCGAATGGGACGCCGTGTTCCTGGTCGGACTCACCGAGGGCATGATGCCGATCGCCTACGCCAGGACCGACGAGCAGGTCGAGGAGGAGCGGCGCCTGATGTACGTCGGAATCACCCGCGCCCGCGTCCACCTCTCGCTCTCCTGGGCGCTGTCCCGGTCGCCGGGCGGCCGGGCGAGCCGACGGCCGACCCGCTTCCTGAACGGGCTGCGCCCGGGTTCGACGGCCTCGGGCGCGCGGAGCGGCGCGGGCGGCGGCGGAGGGATCGACCGGGGAACCGGCCGGTCCGCCGTCGGGCGGACCCCGGCCGTCGAGCGCAAGCCCAGGAGCCCGGTGCGCTGCCGGGTCTGCGGACGCACACTCACCGACGCGGGCGAGATGAAGCTGATGCGCTGCGAGGAGTGCCCCTCGGACATGGACGAGGCGCTGTACGGGCGGCTGTACGACTGGCGTGCCGCACAGGCGGCCCTGCTGGGGCAGCCGGACTTCTGCGTGTTCACCGAGAAGACCCTCATGGCGATCGCCGAGGCCGTGCCGTCCACCGCGGGCGAGCTGGTCGTCATCGCCGGTGTCGGCAACCGGAAGTTGAGCCGCTTCGGCACCGATGTTCTGGCCATCTGCGCAGGTGAGGCGATTGATGGCGAGTCCGAGGAGGGCGCGGACGAGACCTGAGGAAAACTCGTCCAGAAAATAGTTTGCGCCCGCCCCAGTCGTCACCATAGGTTCTTAACCACGGGAACAGCGACTTCTCTGAAGCCCTGATTCCGTGCTGTACTTATCCGAATACGCAGGACCGGTCCCGGCCGGTCCCCCTGAGACGCCGAGAGGAGGCGATTGAAGTGATCAGCATCATCGAAACCCAGAAAATGACCGATCTCTCGGTCGTCTCCGCCTGCTCGCTCGGCCTCACCCGCTCCTCGGTTGCCTCGCTTCGTGCCACCGGTCTGTCCGGCGTCTCCGCCGTCCGTCCGCTGTCCCTGGTGAGCCTCCCCGTGACGCGGGAGCGTAATGAGCGACCGATCGAGGCACCGGCGGCAGCAGTAGCGAAGGCAGCACAGGCTCAGGCCTATGCCTTTGCGGCAGCCGGTGCCGGAGCCGAGAAGCAGACGCAGCACCACCACACGATGTGGGCCTTCCGTGGGCCTGAACCCTGGAGCGATCCAGCCTGATCCAGCATCAGGCCGGCGCCTTCAGGGCCGCGGAACCCCACTCGGGATCCGCGGCCCTTTTGTTTTGTCCGAACGGACAGGACGGAGCGAAGGAGCCTCGGGACAAGCAGGACCTGGTACCAGCAGCCGCCAACCGGCCAACAGGCCGGCACGACCAGACGAGGACACCACCCACCGTGCACATCGAAACGCACGCCCCGTCAGTACCGCTTTCCACCCCGATCTCGCCGCCCGGCTCCACGGAGGACTCCGCCTTGACCCCGCTCACCACGCTCACCGCGCTCGACGACGCCATCGAGAACCTCGGCGTACCCGTTCCCTGCCGTTCCTACGACCCGGAGGTCTTCTTCGCCGAGTCGCCCGCCGACGTCGAGTACGCCAAGTCCCTCTGCCGCACCTGCCCGCTCGTCGAGGCCTGCCTCGCCGGGGCGAAGGACCGCCGCGAGCCGTGGGGCGTCTGGGGTGGCGAGCTCTTCGTCCAGGGCGTCGTCGTGGCCCGCAAGCGTCCGCGTGGCCGTCCGCGCAAGAACCCGGTCGCAGCGTGACCGCGACCTGTGGGGTCCCCGCCCCCACACGCAGGCTCCGCCTCGGAACGATCGACCGTCCCCAGACCCATGACCCCCGGAATCAGGCACCGATGATCACCCCCACGAAGGAGCCCGTCGGCTCCGCCACCCCCGACGTCACCATCATCGGCGCGAACGACTCGCGTCAGAACAGGACCCGCGAAATGCAACTCATCCCAGAAGCCATGGCGCGTGCGCATATGCGCGACCGCCTGCGGGAGGCCCAGGAGGACCGCCAGTCGGCCCGCCTGATCGCCGCCCGCCGGATGCAGCGCCGAGCGGAGCGCGCCTCGCTGCGCGCCCGCCGCGCGCTGGCCATGGCGGTCATGCACTGACCGTGCACCCGTCACCTCGCCGCGGGGCCGTCCGGACACGGACGGCCCCGCGGTGCTTTGTACCGCCGCCCATCCGGTCACGGGGATATCGTCAGACCGTGGACGAGGAGACCCATCCCCCCGAACGACCGGCCGAGCACAGCGTGGTGTGCGCCCGCTGCGGCACCGCCGCAGAGGGCGACACAGCCCCTGGGACCTGGCTCTGTTCCGTGGAGGACGGACGCCGTCTCCTCTTCTGCGAGGGCTGTGCCCGCCTCCACATCCGTGCCATCGAGAGCCGCCTCGACTCACTCTGGTGGTGACCGAGGCTCCTGACCTCTCCTACGCCTGGACGGGCTCCCCCTCCGGCTCGCCCCCCTCCTCGGCGTACTCCGCCCCCTCCACCTCGGTCTCCTCGGCGTCCTCCGCGAGGAACCCCGGCAACCACGCCTCGAGCTCGTCGCGCAGCCGGACCGTCGCGCCCAGCTGGCACAGCACCCCGATCGTGCTGAGCGTCACCCGGTGGATGAGGACGTAGGACGGCGGGAGATTCAGCTGCCGGCCGAGCTGATGGGCGGGGGAGCGCGGATCGGCTATGCGGGCCGCCTGTTCACGGATCCAGCCCCGGCTGAAGGTGAACTCCTCCACCTGCGTGGGCTCGATGATCGGGAGCAGGTAGTCGAGCACCGCGTCCGGGTCCAGGTCGATCGACTCCTTCACGAAGCCCTCTTCGCGCAGCAGCCCGTACACTCCCGCCGCGTCGCCCTCCAGCGTCAGCCGCAGGGAGTCGCCGATGGTCCGCGGCAGCCCGCCCGGCAGCCGGTCGACCGTGCCGAAGTCCAGCACCCCCAGCCGCCACGACCCGAACGAGCCGTCGTCCTCCTCCGCGAGCGCCGCTCCCTTTGTATGCTCCGCGCCCTCCGTATGTTCCGCGTTCTCCGGATGCTCGGCGTTCTGCGGCGCCGGGGGCAGCAGCCGGAAGTTGCCCGGGTGCGGGTCGGCGTGCAGCAGGCCGGTGCGTGCCGGACCGGAGAAGAGGAAGCGGGCCAGCAGCTGTCCCGCACGGTCCCGCTGTTCCGCCGTCCCCTCCGCGATGACCTCGGACAGCGGGATCCCATCGATCCACTCCGTCACCAGCACCTGGTCGGACTGGTGCACCACCTGAGGGACCACCACATCAGGGTCGCCCTCGAACTCCGCCGCGTGCTCCTGCTGCGACCGGGCCTCCAGCTCGTAGTCCAGTTCCTCCGAAACCCGGTCCCGCAGCTCCTTGATCAGCGGCTTGATGTCCATCCCCGGGACCAGTGGGCCGAGCAGCCTGGCGAAACGGCTGAGCTGGGAGAGGTCGGAGAGCAACGCCTCGCCCGCGCCGGGATACTGCACCTTCACCGCGACCTCGCGGCCGTCGTGCCACACCGCCCGGTGCACCTGCCCGATCGAGGCGGCAGCCGCCGGCGTGTCCTCGAACTCCAGGAAATACTCCCGCCAGTCTTCCCCGATCCGGGTCGCGAGAACCCCGTGGACCGTGCGCGCGGGCAGCGGCGGCGCGGCCTCCTGGAGCTTGGTCAGCGCAGCACGGTACGGGCCGGCGACCTCCTCGGGCAGGGCCGACTCGAAGACGGAGAGGGCCTGGCCCAGCTTCATCGCCCCGCCCTTCAGCTCGCCCAGGGTCTTGAACAGCTGGTCCGCCGTGCGCTGCTGCACCTCACGGGCGACCAGCTCGGCCGACTTTCCGCCGATCCGCTTGCCCAGACCCCATGTGGCACGACCGGCGAAGCCGAGCGGAAGCGCGGCCAGCTTGGCCGTACGCGTAACCGCCTTCCGGGGAAGATCAGACATGTGCCCCTCCAGTTCCCAGACTGCCGTGCCGCTCCGGCCTCCCGGATCTCTCCGGCGACGGCGGTCACCCTGCCATTGTGTCCTGCGCCGGAAGAGCACCGGAGGGCCGTTCCCTCGTAGCGCCCCCGGCCGCCCCGCAGGAGCAGTCCGCATGCGGGCCGATCGGCTCGGAACGCCAGTCCAGCAAGGGCAGAGCGGCCTCCCAGCGAGCCCCGGTACAGGCAGGGAGGTCCCCGTCCAGAAAGGCCAGGGCATGTGCCGCGGCCAGACCGGCGACCGCCGTCGCGAGTCCCAGATCGCAGGCGGGCACCGCTCCCCGCCGCCCGGAACGCCACTGCGCCAGCATCCGGGGCCACTGCGGATCCCGGTCCGCGCGGTGCAGCTCCAGGCAGCCCGCGCACCCGGTGCCCCCGGGCAGGACGAGAGGCCCGACCACGCCGGTGGCCTCGATCACTCCCGCATAGAGATGGGGAGTGCCCGAGGCGATCCAGGGACCGGCCGTGTCCGCGACGGGTGCGTACACCGCGAGGCCGTCCCGGGGGGCGACGACGATCAGGGACAGACCGGGCTGCCCGGCGCTCCCCGGCAGGTCGGCCACCGCTCCGTCCGTCCTCGCCCGCCGGGGAGCGGGCCCGGGCGCGCACCGGCGGACGAGCCGACGGGCCGCCACGTCGCGCCGTTCCCCCACGGATTCCGGGGGGAGCCCCCCGGGCGCCACGTCCCAGTGCTCGGCCCGGCCCCCGTCGAGCACTTCCACGTGCCCCACTCCGGCGCCCGACAGCACCGAGGCGATGGACGCCCCGACCCGGCCCGCTCCTCGCACCTGGACCCGCATCGCCCGCCGGGCCGCCATCCGGAGCGTCCCGCCGCCCGGCTCGGGACGGACGACCGACAGAGAGGCCACATCGGGACGCTGGCGGTCCATCATCTCGGCGCGACGGCACAGGACATCGGCCCCCGGACCGGCCGATTTCGGGTCGTCCAAGAGCCCGGCCTCCGCCAACCGCGACAGCAGGGTGTCCACATGACGTTCCGACAGGTCCAGGGCGCGGGCCTCCTCGTGCAGCAGTGGCAGTCCTCGCGTGCCGTCGAGCAGTTCCAGGAAGCTCCCCGTGGCGAGGTCCACCGGTCCGAGCGTCACGGCATGTGCGGGTGTCACACCGAACTGCACGGTGTTCCGTCCGCGCCAGGCGCGGCGCAGTGCGGGCTTCAGCATCGGATACATGATTTCTCCCCCCGAGCGGTGTCGCGGGCACAGCTGTGCCCGCAGACCGGTTGATCCACGAGTCTTTCCGTAGGACCTCCGCCAGAATGCGGGCCCGCGCCGAACCTCGCCCGGAGTTGTCCACAGGCACAGGTCGTTAGTCATTCAAGCCCTCAGTCGTTCAAGCGTGTGATCGTTCACATGGCGCGTGCCGTGGTGCAGATCGCGCCGACCGTTCCCGGGGGCGGGACTACCCCTACGGACAGCGGGTAACGTCGTGGCGTGTCCGCCGACCCGTCGTCCGGCTTCGCCGGGGAGACCCCCGCGCCCAGTGCCGGAAGCCATCAGCGCGGCGCGGCAGCCCATGCGGCCCGCGCTTCGGCGACGAGCGCGGTCGAGGTCCGCAGGAGCACCCGGCGCCGGAAGTCGGTCTCCGCGTACCGCGAGGGCGACCGCACGATCGTGCTCATCCCCGCCCGGATGTCAAAGGCGGAGGAACGACGCTGGGTGGGCGTGATGCTGGACAAGCTCGCCGCCCAGGAGAGCAAGCGCGTCCTGGGTGACACCGAACTCGTCGAGCGTGCCGGGCGGCTGTCCGCCCAGTATTTCGACGGTCGCGCCAGGCCCGTCTCGGTGCGCTGGGTGACCAACCAGAACACCCGCTGGGGTTCGTGCACCCCTGCCGAGGGCAGCATCAGGCTCTCGCACCGTCTGCAGGGCATGCCGGAGTACGTGGTCGACTACGTACTCCTCCATGAGCTGGCACATCTGCTCGTTCCCGGACACGGTCCCGGGTTCTGGCGGCTGCTGGAGGCCTATCCGCGCACCGAGCGCGCCCGGGGTTACCTGGAGGGCGTCGTGGCGGCCGGGCGGCTGCCCCACCTGCCCGCCGCCCGCGAGGAGTGACCCGGGCCGGTCGCGTTCGCCGATTCTGTACCGGGTGTGTACCGGCTTGGTCGGATGTCGTCCTTTGCGGTTAGCCTGACGCGACGCATTTACCTTCGGGATGGGGGACGGTCGTTACGCATGGCCAGGGAATTCCAACGCGGCCACAAGGCCAAGATCAGTGATCTCACGGCAGGGACGGATCTGTACGTAGGCGTGCAGATCGCGGCCCCGGGGCTGACTTTCGACATCAGCTGCTTCGGCCTCGACGCCCATGAGCAGCTCTCCGACGACCGGTACTTCATCTTCTTCAATCAGCCGAAATCGCCCGAGGAGTCCATTCAGCTCCTCGGCGCGCAGTCCGGTGACACCGAGTCCTTCCGCGTCACGCTCGACCGCATTCCGGCAGCCATCCAGAAGCTCTCCTTCACCGCGACGCTCGACGGTTCCGGGCAGATGTCGCAGATCGGCCCGGGATACATCCGGATCGTCGCGGGCGGCGAGGAAGTGGTGAGGTACGCCTTCACCGGGTCGGAGTTCACCACCGAGCGCGCCGTGATGCTCGGTGACTTCTACCTGAAGGACGTCTGGCGCTTCGCCGCCGTCGGCCAGGGCTTCGACGGCGGTCTCGACGCGCTCCTGAAGAACTTCGGGGGCGAGGTCGCCGAGGAAGAGGCGCCGCCCGCCGCCGAACCGGCCGCCGCTCCGGGATTCGCCCCGCCGGCCCAGGCCGCGGCGCCCCCGCCTTCGGCGCGCCGCCCTCGGCCCAGGCCCAGCAGCCCGCACCGGCCTTCGGCGCCCCGTCCGCGCCCACGCCGCCGCCCGCACCGCAGCAGCCGATGCACGCGGCGCCGACGATCGCGGCGCCGCTCGCTCCCCAGACGCCGCAGGCGCCCCACGCCCCGTCCCCGTACGGCCAACCCCAGCAGCCGCAGCAGCCCCAGTTCGGCCAGATCCCCGGCCAAGGCGCACCGCCCGCCGCTCCCTTCGGTCAGCACGCCCCCGCCCCCTACGGTCAGCCCGCGCCGGCCCCGTACGGCCAGCAGCCCCCCGTCGGGATGCCGCAAGGCGTGCCCCAGGGAGTGCCGGCCACGGGCGCGGGTCTCCAGGCGGCTCTGCAGCCGTACAAGGAGACCGCGACCGGGCAGCGCTGGACCCCGCAGAACCAGCAGCTCATGCGGGTCGACCTGACCATGGGCGGTTCCGGGGTCCTGGCACGCCAGGGCAGCATGGTGATGTACCAGGGCAAGGTGGACTTCGGCTACAAGAGCGCCGGATTCGTCGGCCGCGCCGTGGGCAACGCCACCGGCCAGGAGATGCAGCTGATGCGCTGTACCGGCCGCGGCCAGGTCTTCCTCGCCGAGGAGGGCTCGCACCTGCACCCGATCGAGCTGCAGGGCGATGCCATCTGCGTCTCCGCCGAGAGCGTCCTCGCCTTCGACGAATCCCTCCAGTACGAGGTCCGCCGGGTCGAAGGGCACGGGATCCCCGGCGGCGCCCTGTTCACCATGCAGTTCCAGGGCACCGGCACCGTGATCGTGAAGACCCACGGCACCCCGGTCGTCCTGCCGGTCACGCCCACCACCTTCGCCGACTGCAACGCGGTGGTGGCCTGGTCGGCCGCCTCCCAGGTGATCGTCTCCAGCCAGGTCCGGCTGCGCCGCAACGCGTACCCCGGCCACAGCGGGGAGACCGTGAACCTCCAGTTCCGGGGAGCCCCCGGCAATTTCATCGTCGTCCAGCCCTACGAGGTCTGAGGGAGCCCGTCATGAACCAGCAACTCGCGGGCTTCGCCCCGACCCCTGTCACGGCCCGTATGGAGAACCACGGCAAGACCATGCTCAAGGTCGCCATGGCCTCCGGGCAGGACCTCTTCGCGCGCACCGGCTCGATGGTGGCGTACGAGGGCTTCATCCAGTACGAGCCCAACCCGCCCGCCGCCCGGCAGATCGCCTCCCAGTGGATCACCGGCGAGGGCGCGCCCGTCATGAAGTGCTCCGGCGACGGACTGCTCTACCTCGCCGACTACGGCGCCGACGTGGTCGTCATCAACCTCGACAACGACTCCATCTCCGTCAACGGCACCAACCTCCTCGCCTTCGACGCCCACCTCACCTGGGGCGTCGAGAAGGTCAAGGGGCTCGCCAAGTTCGCCGGACAGGGCCTGTGGAACGTCGTCGTCCAGGGCACCGGGTGGGTCGCCATCACCTCGCGCGGCACCCCGATCGTCGTCGACTGCGGACGCGGTGAGGACGAGACGTACGTCGACCCGGACGCGCTCGTCGCCTGGTCCCCGAACCTCAAGGTGAAGGGCAAGCGGAGCTTCAAGGCCGGCTCGCTGATCGGCCGCGGCAGCGGCGAGGCGTACCAGATGGCCTTCTCCGGCCAGGGCATCGTCGTCGTCCAGCCCAGCGAGGACAGCACGGACCGGCTGCGGATCCGGAACTGACGGGGAGGGAGAACACATCATGCAGAGTCCGCTTTTCAGCCACACCGAGCAGCAGACCCAGGACCGCTACGCGATCCAGAACCCGCAGCTCCTGCGGGTCTCGCTGACCGGCCACGACGACGTCCTCGCCCGCAAGGGCGCCATGGTCGCCTACCAGGGCCTGATGGACTTCGACGGGGAGTACCAGTCCCAGGACCGGCGTCGCGCCCGCGCGAACACCGGCGAGGGCCTCGACCTGATGCGCGTGTCCGGCCAGGGCACCGTCTACCTCGCCAACCTCGCGCAGTACATCCACGTCGTGGACGTCGACCGCGAGGGGATGACCGTGGACAGCTCCTACGTCCTCGCGCTCGACTCCTCGCTGCACACCGAGGTCATCGCGGTGGACAGCCAGTACGGGATCTCCGGCAGCGGCAAGTACCAGCTCAACATCTCCGGCTCGGGCAAGGTCGCCCTCATGACCTCGGGCCAGCCCCTGATGATGCAGGTCACGCCCGAGAAGTACGTCAACGTCGACGCGGACGCGATCGTCGCCTGGTCCAGCTCCCTGCGTGTGCAGATGCAGGCCCAGACGCACTCCTCGGGTGTCTTCAGGCGCCGCGGCAACACCGGAGAGGGCTGGGAGCTGAGCTTCCTCGGCCAGGGCTTCGCCCTGGTCCAGCCGAGCGAGGTCATGCCGCCGCAGAACGCCCAGATCGGCCAGGGCGCCCGCGCCCAGTTCGGCGCGGGCCAGCAGGGCTCCCACGGCCAGAACCAGAACAACGCCTGGAACTGACCCGCACCCGCAAGCCGAAGCAATAAGGGGCGGCCTCTCGGAGGCCGCCCCTTACGCACATCCCTGCGGCCCGCCGCTACAACCGGGACCGCGTTGCCGCCAGCAGACGCACCACGGACGCGTCGGCCACCCCCGGCACGTCCGCGTAGCCGAACCAGCGCAGCTCCAGGGACTCCTCGCTGATCCGCTCCGCCGCTCCGGGCGGGGCCAGCGCGGCGTACTGCACATCGAGGTGCCGGTTGCAGGGAGCCGGAATCGGGTGCCGGTCCAGCCGGACCGGTCCGCCGGGCAGCAGGGTGAGCCCCGTGATGCCGGACTCCTCCGTCGCCTCACGGATCGCCGCCGCCTCCAGGGTGACGTCCCGCTCCTCGCAGTGACCGCCCATCTGGAGCCACATCCGCAGCTTCCGGTGCAGGGTCAGCAGAACCCTCTCCCGCTCCGGATCGATCACCAGGGCGCCGGCCGTGACATGCCCGGCCCCGCACGCCTTCCACATGCCGTCCTCGTGCTGTGCCAGGTGATCCAGGTAGGCCTGACGCAGCTCCGCCTGGTCACCGGCCTCGTCCCCTTGGGCATAGCCCTTCAGTACGAGAACGGCGTCGTCGCGCAGGGTCACTGGTCGCGGCCGTCCTTGCCCTCGTCCGTACCCTTGTCGTCGCCGTCGCCGTCGCCGTCGCCGTTGCCCTTGCCGTCGTCCTCGCCCTCGACGGGCTTCGGCTTCGCCTCGTCCTCCGCCGCGGGCTTCCGCGAGCCCTTCGCCGCCTCGCCGAGCATCTTGTCCAGCTCGGAGAAGTCGGCCTGCTCGTGATGGACGAAACCGTCCGGGTCGTCCAGGTCGTGGGCCGTCGGCAGCATGTCCGGGTGGGCCCAGAGCGCGTCCCGGCCCTCCAGACCCCGGGCGTCCGTGAGCGAGGCCCACAGGCGCGAGGCGTCCCGGAGCCGGCGCGGGCGCAGCTGGAGACCGATGAGCGTGGCGAACGTCTGCTCGGCCGGTCCACCGGAGGCACGGCGCCGGCGCATCGTCTCGCGCAGCGCGTCGGACGAGGTCAGCCGGGACTTCGCGGCCTCGTGGACCACCGCGTCCACCCAGCCCTCCACCAGCGCGAGAGCCGTCTCCAGACGGGCCAGGGACGCCTTCTGCTCGGGCGTGTCCTCCGGCTGGAACATGCCCTGCTGAAGGGCGTCCTGCAACTGCTCCGGCTGGGAGGGGTCGAACTGGCCGACGACGTCCTCCAGCTTGCTGGTGTCGACCTTGATACCGCGGGCGTACGCCTCGACAGCACCGAACAGATGCGACCGCAGCCATGGCACATGGGCGAAGAGCCGCTGGTGAGCGGCCTCGCGCAGGGCCAGATACAGCCGCACCTCGTCCTGCGGGACGCTGAGGTCCTTGCCGAACTTCTCCACGTTCAGCGGGAGCAGCGCGGCCTTGCCCGCCGGCCCCAGCGGCAGCCCGATGTCGGTGGAACCGACCACCTCACCGGCCAGCACGCCCACGGCCTGCCCGATCTGCTGGCCGAACATGGCGCCGCCCATCGACCGCATCATGCCGATCAGCGGGCCCGCCATGGCCTGCATCTCCTCGGGCAGCACATCGCCCATCGCCAGGCCCACCCGCTCGGCCACCGGGTCGACCAGCTGCTGCCAGGCCGGCAGCGAGGCCTCGACCCACTCCGCGCGGCTCCACGCCACGGTGGAGACCGAACCGGACGGCATCGACGTCACACCGTCCAGCCAGAGATCGGCCAGCCGCAGCGCCTCGTCGACCGCAGTGCGCTCGGACGGGCCCACACTGGCGTCCTTGGAGCCGTCCGGGGCGCCCTGCGAGACCGTCTGGCGGGCGATCTGCTTGGCCATGTCCCAGTTCACGGGACCGCCCTCGTAGCTCAGCATCTGACCGAGCTGCTGGAAGGCGGCACCGAGATCGTTCGGATTCATCGAGCCGAACATCGCGGCGAACGGGTTGTCCCCGCCCGCTCCCGGACCGAATCCGAACGGGCCTCCGGGCCCGCCCGCGCCCTGCCCACCTTCGGTGGGGTCCTTCTTCTTGCCCTCGTCGCCGTTCTCCGGCTCCTCCGGCGGAAGGCCGAATCCGAATGGGGTGTCACTCACGGGTTTCCTCGGCTCGTAGGGCCGCCGGCTCGAACCGACGGCGACTGCCCGACATCACCATCCAGCGTAGACACCACGCCCGCTTCGGGCCTCAGTGCTCCGCCGACTCCCGGCCTGCGGCAGGATGGACGCCACCTGGTACGTACGCGTCATTCGGGTACGTACTGAAGACAACCGCTGGAGACGCCCGGTGAGTTCCCCAGATCCGCAGGTTCGCGCAGCGCGAAACCTGACCGACCCCTCGCCCGAGAGCACACCCGAGACGAAACGCCCCAGGACCCCCAGAAACCGGGGCCCCGTCGTCGCGGTCACCGGCGCCGCCACCGGCATCGGCGAACTGCTGACCGCCCACCTCGCCGCATCCGACGCGATCAAGCAGGTCATCGCGATCGACGAGCGCCGGGGAGACGTGTCCGAGGCGACCTGGCATATCCTGGACGTACGCGATCCGGCGATCGCCGAGAAGCTGCGCGGCGCGGACGTCGTCGTCCACCTGGCCCTCGACCTCGACCTGGAGACCGACCCCGCGGCCCGCACCGCGTACAACGTACGTGGCACCCAGACCGTGCTCACCGCCGCGGCGGCCGTCGGGGTCCACCGGGTCGTGCTGTGCACCTCGGCGATGGTCTACGGGGCGCTCGCCGACAACGACGTGCCGCTCTCCGAGGACGCGGAACTGCGGGCCACCGCCGAGGCCACCGGCGTCGGCGACCTCCTGGAGATCGAGCGGCTCGGCCGCCGGGCCCCGCGCGCTCACCCGGGGCTCAATGTCACCGTCGTGCGCCCCACCGTCCTGGTCGGCGGCACCGACACCGCCCTGACCCGCTACTTCGAGTCCCCGCGCCTCCTGGTCGTCGCCGGATCGCGCCCCACCTGGCAGTTCTGCCACGTCGAGGACCTGGTGACGGCGCTGGAGTACGCCGCCCTGGAGAAGATCGACGGCGAGTTCGCGGTCGGCTGCGACGGCTGGCTGGAGCAGGAGGAGGTCGAGGAGCTCAGCGGTGTGCGCCGGATGGAGCTGCCCTCCGCCGTGGCACTCGGGGCCGCCGCCCGGCTGCACCGGATCGGCCTCACCCCGTCCCCTGCGGGTGACCTGGCGTACACGATGCACCCCTGGGTGGTCAGCGTCAGCCGGCTGCACGACGTGGGCTGGCGGCCGAAGTGGACGAACGAGGAGGTGCTCGGCGCCCTCCTCGAAGAGGTCGAGGGCCGCCACACGCTCGCCGGGCGCCGCCTCGGGCGCAAGGACGCCACCGCCGCCGGAGCCGCCGGAGCGACGGTCGCCCTGCTCGGCGCGGCCGCCGTGGTGCGCCGCGCCCGCAAGGCCCGCCGCCGCATCTGACCGCGCAACGGCGCCCGTGGCCCTGTAGGAGGCTCCAAAGCGGCCGGTCGGCCGCCGGAAGAACAGGCAATTCCGGGATGTCGGAGCCGTACGGCACGATGGGAGCATGGCACCCACCCACGACCATCCCGGCGAGCACGCGGCGGCCGACCCCATCCGGCTGCTGGCGATCCGGGACACCCCGCTCTCCGTCGACGAGGTCTTCCGCGCGGTCGGCGACGACGCGGCGGGCGGCATCGCGCTCTTCGTCGGCACCGTGCGCAACCACGACGCGGGACAGGACGTCGGCGCGCTCGGCTATTCCTGTCACCCCACGGCCGAGGACGAACTGCGCCGAGTGGCGGAGAAGGTCGTCGCCGACCACCCGGTCCGCGCACTGGCGGCCGTCCACCGAGTGGGTGAACTGGAGGTGGGCGACCTGGCCGTGGTCGTCGCCGTCGCCTGCCCGCACCGCGCCGAGGCCTTCGACGCCTGCCGCAAGCTCATCGACGACCTCAAGCACGAGGTTCCGATCTGGAAACACCAGCGCTTCTCGGACGGCACGGAGGAGTGGGTCGGAGCCTGCTGAGCGCAAACCGGACCGGAGCGCATCCGCCCCGATTTGCGTAATGGCACCCCCGCCATGAGCGTTGGTCTTCCGGATCGTTAATCTGCTGATCGGGCATCCGGTCGCTCATGGGGTAGGGAGGTCGTGATGGCGGCACTCGCTTGGCTGTTGATTCCACTTTTCGCTGCTGTCGGTGGTGCGATATGGGCGAGTTGGGCTGCCCGCAATCGTACGACCGGCGATGTCACCGAACTCGCCGGCTACGCCAGGTTCCGTGACGCGATGGAGAAATCGCACTCCGGTTCCGGGGCTCTCTGAAGACCGACGCACGCCGCGTGACCACCTTCCGCCGCGTTCCGGTCCCCCCGTACGGACCGGCCCCGGCGGTGCACTGACAGGCCCTTCCCGTACTGTCGTTCCATGCCACGCAGCACCGCGACGATGCTCGCCTCCGCCCTCGTCCTCATCGCGCTGCTCTGCGCAGGCGTGCTGGTCAAAGTGCCGTATTCGGAGATGTCCCCCGGACCGACGGTGAACACGCTGGGCGACGCGCGTGGCGAGCCCGTCCTGCAGATCTCCGGTCGCAAGACGTACCCGGCATCCGGGCACCTCAACATGACGACGGTCCGCGTCACCGGGGCGGACTACCGGATGAACATCTTCGAGGCGGTCTACGGCTGGCTGGCCCACGACAGCGTCGTGGTGCCGCACGACACGCTGTACCCGGACGGCAAGACCGAGGAGCAGTCCACCCAGGAGAACGCCGAGGAGTTCAGCCAGTCCCAGGAGAGCGCCAAGGTGGCCGCCCTGAAGGAGCTGGACATCCCGGTCGCCACGCAGGTCGTGGTCTCCACGGTGGTCAAGGGCAGCCCCTCCGAGGACAAGCTGCACGCGGGCGACGTGATCAAGGCAGTCGACGGCACCGTGGTCAAGGAGCCCGGCGACGTCGCGAAACTCGTCACCAAGCACCAGCCCGGCGAAGACGTCACCTTCACCATCATCCCGGCGAAGACCGCCGCCGCGGCCGAGAAGGCCGGGCGTGCCCCCGAGGGCGGCGAGGAGATCACCATCAGGACCGCGAAGGCCCCCGCCGCCGAGGGCGACGGCGCGGAGGGCGGCAAGGACCGGGCGATCGTCGGGATCAGGGCAGGGACGGACCACACGTTCCCGTTCGAGATCGACATCAAGCTCGCGGACGTCGGCGGACCGAGCGCCGGCCTGATGTTCTCCCTCGGCATCATCGACAAGATCACCCCGGGTGACCTGACCGGCGGCAAGTTCGTCGCGGGCACCGGCACCATCGACGAGGCGGGCACGGTCGGCCCGATCGGCGGCATCAACATGAAGCTGGTCGGCGCCCGGAACGCCGGCGCCCGCTACTTCCTCACGCCCGACGACAACTGCGCGTCGGCCGCCGCCGACACGCCCGGCGGGCTCACCCTGGTGCGGGTCAAGACCATCGAGGACGCCACGAAGTCGATGGAGCAGATCCGTACGGGGAAGACCGCGGGTCTGCCGAGCTGCTCGACCGGCTGACGGCCGCGCCGCCCGGGAACCGTACGACGGCCCCGGGCAGCGGCCCCATCAGGACTCGAACGTCGCCGCGAGCGCCTCGGCGAGGCCGGGCACCAGACCGGCGCCGGTCAGAACCTCGGTGGGGGAGTCCTTCTCGCGCAGCCGTACGGCGGACTCGCGGGCCCCGTCCCGCAGGACGGCCACGGTCATCCGTACCTCCTGCCGGTCGGGGTGCTTGGCGACCCACTGGGTCAGCTGCTTGTCGTTCAGACCGTCCGGCACGGAGGTCTCGGCGGACGGCGGCAGCATCAGCCGCTCCACCGTCATGGCGCAGCCGACCACGGCGTCGGGCCAGGCGATCGTGCCGAGGAAGTCGTCGAGCGCGGTGCCCGGCGGGAGTTCGTCCTGCTCGACCGGGGTGAGCGCGGCGACGGAGGAGCTGGGGTCCTCAAGACCCAGCTGAACGGCGAGAGAGGGCTCCTGGACCCGCAACTGCGCGGTGTCGACCAGGGCGAACAGCCGGGCGGGCTGGTCCCAGCCGAGTTGGGAGGCATAGGCGTCGATTTCGAGGACGGCGACGGTGAGCGGACTCGCGGCCATCGGGGGTCCTGCGGGGGAAACGTTGGGCATGGGCAATATCCTGCCTCCTTCCGCCCCGGGAACGGGAACTAGGTAAAGCCTCAGTAAGTTGCATAGGTGGGCTCTAGGATCGCTGGGCCTGTCCACACGACCGCGAACTACGAGGTGCGCACGTTGGCTTTCCAGATGCCGGACCGCGGCGGAGGCCCGACCGGGCCACGGATCAGAGTCGGCCGCCCGTCCCGGCGCGCCCGTACCCTGCTCATGACTTTGGGTGTCCTGGCGGTTCTCGCCATGGCCTTCGTCATGTTCGCCGGGTTCTGGACGGACTGGCTCTGGTACAGGTCGGTCGCGTATTCATCCGTCTTCACCACCACCCTGTGGACCAAGATCGGGCTGTTCCTCGTCTTCGGACTGCTGATGGCGATCGCCATCGGAGTGAACATCTGGCTCGCGCACCGGCTCCGGCCGCCGCTGAGCGCGATGTCCCTGGAGCAGCAGAGCCTGGACCGCTACCGGATGAGCATCGCCCCCTACAAGAAGTGGGTGCTGCTCGCCGTCACGGCGCTCGTCGCACTGATCGGCGGAGCTTCCGCCTCCGGTCAGTGGCGTACGTGGCTCCTGTACGTCAACGGCGTGCCGTTCGGACAGAAGGACCCCCAGTTCCAGCTGGACGTCGCCTTCTTCGCGTTCGACCTGCCGTGGTACCGCTTCCTGCTGGGCTTCGGCTTCGCGGCGACCGTGCTGTCGCTGATCGCCGCCGCGCTGACCCACTATCTGTACGGCGGGCTGCGCATCACCAGCCCCGGCGCCCGCGCCACCGGGGCGGCCACCGGCCACCTCTCGGTACTGCTGGGCATCTTCGTCTCCCTGAAGGCCGTGGCGTACTGGCTCGACCGGTACGGGCTGGCGGTGAAGTCCAGTGACTTCAAGGCCGCGGACAACTGGACGGGCCTGCGGTACGTCGACGCCAACGCCTACCTCCCGGCGAAGACCATCCTGTTCTGCATCGCGGCCATCTGCGCCGTGCTGTTCTTCGCGACGCTGTGGCGCCGCACCTGGCAGCTTCCGGTCATCGGCTTCGGTCTGATGGTGCTCTCGGCGATCCTGATCGGCGGGCTCTACCCGGCGATCGTGCAGAAGTTCCAGGTCCAGCCGAACGAGCAGGCCAAGGAAGCGGAGTTCATCCAGAAGAACATCAATGCCACACGCGACGCGTATGACATCGATGACGCCACGGTGGACGACTACGAGGGCCAGGCGACGACGGAGGACGACACCAAATTGCGGGCGGCGGCCAACACGGCGGCCAGCTACCGCGTGATGGACCCCAACGTCGTCTCCCCGGCCTTCCAGCAGCTCCAGCAGCGGAGGAACTACTACCAGTTCCCCAAGACGCTGGACGTCGACCGCTACAAGGACAAGGACGGCAAGGAGCAGGACACCGTCATCGGTCTGCGTGAGCTGAACATCCAGGGCCTGCCCAAGCGGAACTGGATCAACGACCACTTCACGTACACCCACGGCTACGGCGCCATCGCGGCCCGGGGCACGACCACCGGGACGAACCCGACGGGGTCCCCGGACTTCAGCGAGTCGGGGCTGCCCACCACCGGTGAGTTCGACAAGTACGAGCAGCGGATCTACTACGGCGAGAACACCCAGCAGTACTCCATCGTCGGCGGGCCCCAGAAGGAGCTCGACTACGAGGAGGACGGTGAGAAGACCACCAGCTACAAGGGCGACAGCGGGGTCAACCTCTCCAACACCTTCAACCGTGCCGCGTACGCGGTCTCCTTCAGCGAGCCGCAGATCATGTACTCGGGAGCCATCGGTGAGGGCTCACGGATCCTGTACAACCGCACGCCCAAGGAGCGCGTCGAGGCGGTCGCCCCGTGGCTGACCATCGACGGCGACGCCTACCCGGCGGTCGTCGACGGCCGGATCCAGTGGATCGTCGACGCGTACACCACGAGCAACGGCTACCCGTACGCGTCCCGGACCACGCTCGGCGACACCACGGCCGACTCGCTGACCACCAACCAGCGCGCGGTCGTCGCCCAGCAGAACCAGGTCAACTACATCCGCAACTCGGTGAAGGCCACCGTCGACGCCTATGACGGCAAGGTCAAGCTCTACGAGTGGGACACCAAGGACCCGGTCCTCAAGACCTGGCGCAAGGCGTTCCCGGGGACGGTCGAGTCCCGCGGGGAGATTCCGCGGGAGCTCATGGACCACCTGCGGTATCCGCAGGACCTCTTCAAGGTGCAGCGCGAGCTGCTCACCCGCTATCACGTCGAGGACCCCGCGCAGTTCTACAGCGGCAGTGACGCGTGGCAGGTGCCGGACGACCCGACCAACAAGGAGCCCGGCTCCGTCCCGCCGTACTACCTGAGCATGAAGATGCCGGGCCAGGACGAGCAGCAGTTCTCGCTGACCACCACGTTCACTCCCAGAGGGCGTCCCAACCTGGGTGCCTTCATGGCGGTGAACGCGGACGCGGCCAGCAAGGACTACGGCGAGATGCGGCTGCTACGGGTCACCTCCACCGTGAAGGGCCCGGGCCAGGTACAGAGTGAGCTCAACGGCAACGACGACGTCGCCGAGTTCGTGAGGAACCTCAAGGGCACCGACTCGGACATCGAGTACGGAAACCTGCTGACGGTTCCACTGGAGGGCGGGTTCCTCTACATCGAGCCGGTCTACACGCGCGGTGGCAACCAGAACTACCCGCTGCTGCGCAAGGTGGCCGCCTCGTACGGTTCGAAGATCGTCTTCGAGAACAGCCTCGGGGAGGCGCTCAACGCCGTCTTCGGGGTCGAGGACGACGGGGCCACGACGCCGCCCGATCCCAGTGAGCCGCCGGGCGAGACCGACGAGCCCCCGGCCACCGGCAGCGCAGCGCTCAAGAAGGCCATCGCGGATGCCCAGAAGGCGTACTCCGACGGCGAGAAGGCGCTGCAGGAGCAGGACTGGCCGGCCTACGGCAAGGCCCAGGAGGCTCTTCAGGACGCCCTGGAGCGAGCCGCCGCCGCGCAGCCCAAGGCGGGCAGCGAGGGGGACAAGGCCGACGGCGCCGAGAAGCCGGCGGGCGACGCCAAGCCGGACAGCTCGGCCGAGCCCGCGAGCGCCGGTAAGCCGACGGACGCGGACACGGCGGATCCGGCGAGGAAGCCGGATGCGGGCGATGGGGCCGAGAAGGGCTCCGACCAGGGCAGCTGAGCAGAGTCCACCCCGCGTCGTGGTACGGTTTGAACACAACGACGCGGGGTGGAGCAGCTCGGTAGCTCGCTGGGCTCATAACCCAGAGGTCGCAGGTTCAAATCCTGTCCCCGCTACTGAAAAGACGAAGGCCCGGATCCCAAGGGATCCGGGCCTTCGTCGTGCCCGTTGTGCGTGCAGGCCGTGTCGGTCCCAAGCTGTGGGCGTGAAGTGCGGTTCGCTGGGCAGCAGTTGCTTCGGAACGTGTTTGACTTGTCTCTCTGTGGGCATGTCGACAAAACGCTGTAGTGACCTTACTGCCCGCGATATACCAGGTGTACGCGGGTTACAGGTGGTGCGACGATGGTATTTATGGGGGACAGGGCAACTCTGTTGGAGACAGGGCGGTTTGTGCAGCAGCGCGGCCAAGATGGGGAAAGCGCGGTAGACGCGGCTTTCGCTGCTGCCATCGCCGGGGTGGGCGCACCGGTCCAGCGGACCGCCGCCATCGACGCGAGCGCCACCGCGAGCGCGTCCGACGAGGACACCACGGACGCGGTCGACGCCGCGGACAGCGCCGAGAGCGAGGCACGCCACCGGCGCGCCGCCGACGCGGGGGACACCGCGTCCATGAGCGTCCTGGGCGCGCTGCTGCTGCGCCGCGGCGAGCTGGACGGCGCCGAGCGGTATCTGCGCGCCGCGACCGCCGACGGGGACCGCGCCGCCGCGAACAACCTGGGCGTCCTGCTGCACCAGCGCGGCTACCCGGACGAGGCCGCCGGCTGGTGGCGCATCGCCGCCGTGGCCGGATCCGCCGCCGCCGCGCACGCGCTCGGCCGGCACTTCCGCGAGCGCGGCGACGAGCCCGGCGCGGAGTACTGGCTGCGCCAGTCCGCCGAGCAGGGCCACGCGCTGGGCGCGTACGCGCTGGCCGACCTGCTGGAGCACCGCGGCGACGTCGGCACCGAGCGCTGGCTGCGCGCCGCCGCCGAACAGGGGCACCGTGAGGCCGCCTACCGGCTGGCCCGCGCCCTGGAGCGGAAGGCCGTCGAGGACCCGCACGAGGCCTTCGGCCTGGGCCGGGGCCCCGCTTCCGGGCGAACCGGAACGGGCCTCGGCCTGCCGGGCGACCCGCCCGCACCCGCCCGGGGCGGACGGACGACGGGCGCCAGGAGCGCGGCCGACGGCGACAGTCCCGTGGCGGGACCCGCCGCCGGCCGGGTCGGCGAGGCCGAGCAGTGGTACCGCCAGGCCGCCGCCCGGGGCCACCGGCGCGCCGCCCTGCACCTCGGCGCGATCCTGGAGCAGCGCGGCGAGCTCAAGGAGGCCGGACGCTGGTACCTCACCTCCGCCAAGGACGGCGAGCCGCGCGCCGCCTGCGCGCTCGGCTTCCTGCTGCGTGACGCGGGCGACGAGGAGAGCGCCGCCGTGTGGTGGCTGCGCGCCGCCCAGGACGGCGACGGCAACGCGGCCAACGCGCTCGGCGCGCTGCACGCCGCACGCGGCGAGCAGCAGACCGCCGAGCGCTGGTACCGGGCGGCCATGGACGCGGGCGACGTCAACGGGGCGTACAACCTCGGCCTGCTCTGTGCCGCCCAGGACCGCACCCCGCAGGCCGAGCAGTGGTACCGCCGCGCCGCGTACGCCGGACACCGCGAGGCCGCCAACGCGCTCGCGGTGCTCCTCCTCCAGGCCGGCGACCACACCGGGGCCGAGCCCTGGTTCTCCAAGGCGGCCGAGGCGGGCAGCGTCGACGCGGCCTTCAACCTCGGCATCCTGCACGCCGGACGCGACGAGGACCGTACGGCGCTGGGCTGGTACGAGCGCGCCGCGGCGGCCGGGCACACCGACGCCGCGCTCCAGGTCGGCATGGCCCTGCTGCGCGACGGCGAGGACCGGGAGGCCGAGCGGCACCTGCGCTGCGCCGCGGGCGGCGGCAGCGCCGAGGCCGCGTTCCGGCTGGCCGGGGTGCTGGACGCACGCCAGCCGCCGCCGGGACCGCCCGCGCTGGGTGAGCCGATGCCGGAGAAGACCGAGTGCGAGGAGTGGTACGAGCGGGCGGCCCAGCAGGGCCACCGCCGCGCCCAGGTCCGGGTCGGCATGCTCGCCGCGGCTCGCGGGGACGGGGAGAGCGCCGCCCACTGGTACCGGGAGGCCGCCGAGGCGGGCAGCCGCAACGGTGCCTTCAACCTCGGGCTGCTGCTGGCCCGCGAGGGCAGCGAGCGCGAGGCCGCCCTGTGGTGGAGCCGTGCGGCGGCCGCCGGGCACGGCCGGGCCGCACTGCGCCTGGCGCTCCTCGCCGCCCGCCGGGGCGAGCTGACCGAGGGGCAGCGCTGGTGTGCCCGGGCGGTGGAGCTGGGCCCGGCCGAGGTGGCGGAGCGGGCCGCGCGGCTGCGCGAGGCGCTGCACCAGGAGCTGACGGCGTAACCGGTGTGACCCCGTGGGGCCCACGGGGCGGCGTGAATGAATTTGCGCCGTCCGACCTGCTGACGTAATGTTGCATTCACCGACGCGGGGTGGAGCAGCTCGGTAGCTCGCTGGGCTCATAACCCAGAGGTCGCAGGTTCAAATCCTGTCCCCGCTACTGAAGACGAAGGCCCGGATCTCATCGAGATCCGGGCCTTCGTCATGTCCGGCGACCCGGGAAGCCGGGCCCGCCCGGAGGCGGGCCCGAAGGGACGGGGTCAGGCGGTGGCGGCGCAGCTCGGGCAGATGCCGCGGTACGTCACCTCGACGCCGGAGACCATGAAGCCGTAGCGCTCGTCCGTCGGCAGGTCCGCCAGCGGGTTGCCCGCCGGGTGCACGTCCCTTATGGCGCCGCACCGGGCGCACACCAGGTGGTGGTGCGGGTGGTGTGCGTTCGGGTCGTAGCGCTTGGCCCGGCGGTCGGTGGAGACCTCCAGCACCTCACCGAGGGACACCATCTCGCCGAGGGTGTTGTAGACGGTGGCGCGCGAGATCTCGGGCAGCCGGGAAACGGCCCTCGCGTGGACCTCGTCCGCCGTCAGGTGTACGTGGTCCCCGTCGAGGACCTCGGCCACGACGCGCCGCTGTGCCGTCATGCGCCAGCCGCGTCCACGAAGTCGTTCCAGCAGGTCGCTCATGCAGCCCAGCCTAACAGTGGGGGAACCGAGTCCCGATCGGGTGTGACTTTGGATGTTCACTTGACTTGGACAATGTCCATTGTAGGATCGAGACCGGCATACGCCAAGGGACAGGCTGTGCGGAACATCGGACCGACGATCGAAGTCGGCCGATCTCGGAAGTGCAGGACATGACGCAGGAGGCGCACGTGACGCAGGGACCGCTCACTACGGAGGCCGGCGCGCCGGTAGCCGACAACCAGAACAGTGAGACCGCTGGCGTCGGCGGTCCGGTTCTCGTCCAGGACCAGGCGCTGCTGGAGAAGCTCGCCCACTTCAACCGCGAGCGCATCCCGGAGCGGATCGTGCACGCCCGCGGCGCCGGTGCGTACGGCACCTTCACGCTGACCCGCGACGTCTCGCAGTGGACCCGGGCGAAGTTCCTCTCCGAGGTCGGCAAGCAGACCGAGACCTTCCTGCGCTTCTCCACCGTCGCGGGCAACCTCGGCTCCGCAGACGCCGCGCGCGACCCCCGCGGCTTCGCGCTGAAGTTCTACACCGAGGAGGGCAACTACGACCTCGTCGGCAACAACACCCCGGTGTTCTTCATCAAGGACGCCATCAAGTTCCCCGACTTCATCCACACCCAGAAGCGCGACCCGTACACCGGCTCGCAGGAGGCGGACAACGTCTGGGACTTCTGGGGGCTGTCGCCCGAGTCGACGCACCAGGTGACCTGGCTCTTCGGCGACCGGGGCATCCCGGCCACGCTGCGCCACATGAACGGGTACGGCTCGCACACGTTCCAGTGGAACAACGAGGCCGGCGAGGTCTTCTGGGTCAAGTACCACTTCAAGACCGACCAGGGGATCAAGAACCTCACCACCGAGGAGGCCGTCCGGCTCTCCGGTGTCGACCCCGACAGCCACCAGCGCGATCTGCGCGAGTCGATCGAGCGCGGTGACTTCCCGTCCTGGACGGTGCAGGTCCAGATCATGCCCGCGGCGGACGCGGCCGGCTACCGCTTCAACCCGTTCGACCTCACCAAGGTGTGGCCGCACGCGGACTACCCGCCGATCGAGATCGGCAAGCTGGAGCTCAACCGCAACCCGCAGAACATCTTCGCCGAGGTCGAGCAGTCGATCTTCAGCCCCGCGCACTTCGTGCCGGGCATCGGGCCGTCCCCCGACAAGATGCTCCAGGGCCGCCTCTTCGCGTACGGCGACGCCCACCGCTACCGCGTCGGCATCAACGCCGACCACCTGCCGGTGAACCGCCCGCACGCCACCGAGGCGCGGACCAACAGCCGGGACGGCTTCCTCTACGACGGCCGTCACCAGGGCGCCAAGAACTACGAGCCGAACAGCTTCGGCGGCCCGTCCCAGACGGACCGCCCGCTGTGGCAGCCCCTCCCGGTCACCGGCACCACCGGCAACACCGAGGCCCCCGTCCACGCCGAGGACAACGACTTCGTGCAGGCGGGCAACCTCTACCGGCTCTACTCGGAGGACGAGAAGAGCCGGCTGATCGAGAACCTCGCCGGGTTCATCGCCAAGGTCTCGCGCGACGACATCGCCGAGCGCGCGATCAACAACTTCCGCCAGGCGGACGGCGACTTCGGCAAGCGGCTGGAAGCCGCGGTCCAGGCCCTCCGCGGCTGACCGGACGCCTGTCGTCGACGGTGGGCCGGATCCCCTCGCGGGGGTCCGGCCCACCGGTCGTTCCTGCGCCGACCGCGCCGACCGCGCCGACCGCGCCGACCGCGCCGACCGGACGCCGGGCGAGCGGTCAGCCGGCGACCGCGACCGTACGCCGGACGGGCGCCCAGCAGCGGATGATGTCGCGCACCGACACGACGCCCACCGGCCCGTCGCCGTCCAGCACGATCAGATGCCGGAACCCGCCGTGCGTCATGGCCTCCGCGGCCTCCTCCAGCGTCCAGGCCGGGGCGGCGAACACCACGTCGGTGGTGGTGTGGGCGGACGCGGTCTCCCGGTCGGGGTCCAGCCCCGATCCGAGCGCGTCGAGGATGTCGCGCTCGGTGAGGATGCCGAGCCCGCAGGTGTCCGGATCGTGGACGACAGCTGCCCCGATGCGGCGGGCCGACATCAGCCGGGCCGCCTGGCGGAGCGTATGGGTGGGGCCGATGGTGAGGACCACCGTGCTCATGGCGTCACGGACGAGCATGTAACGAGCCACCTCCTCGGCGAGCCGACTGCGTGAGTCGATTCACAAGTTCACAAGTGTGGGGACTCTCAGAGTCGCACCCCTGGGGCGGGTCGACAAGGGGTGGGTGAAGTGTGGGGAGGGCGCCCGAAAAGCACACAACGCGCCCCCCCCGGCACGTTTCACGGACCGCACGGTTTCGGACGGGCCCGAGGGGTACGGTCAGTAGCGCTGGTTCAGATAGCCCAGCAGCTCGTCGTGGAGCGGCCCGTTGGAGGCCGCCGCGTTCCCGCCGCCCGGACCGTCCACCCCGTCCAGCGAGGTGAAGCGGCCGCCCGCCTCCTGCACGATGATCGCGGTCGCCGCCATGTCCCACAGCGAGAGCTCCGGCTCCGCGCAGATGTCCACGGAACCCTCGGCGACCATCATGTACGGCCAGAAGTCCCCGTACCCCCGCGTCCGCCAGCAGGCCCGGGTGAGGTCCAGGAGGCCGTCGAGCCGACCCTGCGCCTCCCAGCCGGACAGCGAGGAGAACGCGAACGAGGCGTCGGCGATCCGCTCCACCTTCGACACGTGCATCCGGGTCGCGGAGGTGAGGCTGCGGCCGGTGAAGGCGCCCGCGCCCTTCGCCGCCCACCAGCGCCGGTTCAGCGCCGGTGCGGAGACCACGCCCATCACCGGCTGGAAGCCATCCTCGCCCGCCTCCATCAGCGAGATCAGCGTCGCCCACACCGGTACGCCGCGCACGTAGTTCTTGGTGCCGTCGATCGGGTCGATCACCCAGCGCCGCGGTCCGCTGCCCTCGATCCCGTACTCCTCGCCCAGGATCGCGTCCCTCGGGCGGGCCCGCTGCAGGTGGCCCCGGATCAGCTCCTCGGCGGCCTTGTCGGCCTCGCTCACCGGCGTCATGTCCGGCTTGGTCTCCACCTTCAGGTCGAGAGCCTTGAACCGGTCCATCGTCACCGCGTCGGCGGCGTCCGCCAGTACGTGGGCCAGGCGCAGATCATCGTGGTAGTCGGGCATGGCGTCACAGTATCCAGCGCCGCCGGGCGCGGGCTACAGCGCCCCCGCGCCTCCCGGGACCCTTGACAGCCCCCGGGAGCGCGTCAACTCTGAACCGCAGGGTCCCGGGGCCGGGGAGGCGACGATGCCGACAGCGCGGCAGGCACTGCTGGACGCCGCCCTCAGGGCGCTGGACGAGAGGCCCTGGCGCACGGTGCGCATGGTTGACGTCGCGGCCCTGGCAGGAGTCTCGCGGCAGACCCTCTACAACGAGTTCGGCACGAAGGGCGGACTGGCCGGGGCCCTGATGCGACGGGCCGTCGACGGCTATCTCGCCGGGGTGGACCGTGCCCTGACCGCCCCCGCCCCCGACCGTCCGGCCGCCGTCGCGCTCTGGACCGTGCGGGCCGCCCGCCAGAACGTGCTGGTCAAGGCGCTGCTCACGGGATACTGGGCGGAGGGGCTGCCCCGCCCGGAACACCTGCCGGGCCCCCGGGGAGGTACGGGCGCAAGACCGCTGCCGGCCCCCGAGGAGCTGCTCGGGCTCGTACGGGACCGGATGGCGGCGGTCTCGCCCGGGGCCGCCGCCGGGCGCTGCGAGATCGCGTTACGCCTCGCGCTGTCCTGTGTGATCGTTCCGGTGCCGGGCGACGACGCCGCGGACAGCCGTGCGCTCGGGCTCGTACGGGAAGGGGCGCGGGCCGCGGTTTTGGGGGGTCTCAGTGGGCCGAGCCGGACAGCTGGAGGCCGATCACCCCGATGATCACCAGCGAGATCGACACCAGCTTCAGCGTGGAGACCACGTCACCGAGGAAGATCATGCCGTAGATCGCCGTCCCGGCCGCCCCGATCCCGGTCCACACCGCGTACGCCGGACCGACGTCGAGCTTCTTCAGCGCCAGGGTAAGCAGGCCGAAACTGCCCAGTGCGAACGCGGCGAAGGCGATGGTCGGCCAGAGCCGGGTGAATCCGTGGGAGAGCTTCAGACACACGGCGAAGCCGGTCTCCAGCAGTCCTGCGACCACGACCAGCAGCCAGGGCATCGTCAGTTGCCTCCCGCGTAGGTGACGGCTTCGTCCCGCTCGGTGCGATTATGCCTTTACCGGTCGTTGAAGCTCGCAAACATGCCCGCGCCGCCCGGCCGATTCCGGCCGGACGAGCCGTCAGTCTCCCTCGCGCCGTTCCCGGGTGGCGAGCAGCCGGCGCAGGGAGTCCAGGCGTGCCGGGTCGGCGTGCCCCTCCGCCACCCAGGCGTCCAGCGCGCACTCCGGCTGGTTCTCGTCGTGGGTGCAGCCGCGCGGGCAGTTCTCGGTGCCCGGTTGCAGGTCCGGGAAGGCGTTGATGACCCGGGACGGGTCCACGTGGTGCAGCCCGAAGGAGCGCACGCCCGGGGTGTCGACCACCCAGCCCCGGTCGCCCGGCAGCGGCAGCGCCAAGGCCGAGGTGGTGGTGTGCCGCCCCCGCCCGGTGACCGCGTTGACGATGCCGGTGGTCCGTCGCCGCTCCGGGGGCACCAAGGCGTTGACCAGCGTCGTCTTGCCGACCCCGGAGTGCCCGACGAAGGCGGTGACGCGGTCGTTGAGGAACGCGCGCACCCGGTCCGCCGCGTCCCCGCTCTCCAGCTCCTCGCGGCTGGTCACGATGTACGGGACGCCCAGCGGGGTGTACGCCTCCAGCAGCTTGTCCGGAGACGCCAGGTCCGACTTGGTCAGCACCAGGAGCGGGGTGAGACCGCCGTCGTACGCCGCCACCAGACAGCGGTCGATCATGCGCGGGCGGGGCTCCGGGTCGGCCAGCGCGGTGACGATCGCCAGCTGGTCCGCGTTGGCGACGACGACGCGCTCGTAGGGATCGTCGTCGTCCGCCGTGCGGCGCAGCACCGTACGGCGCGGGGAGATTCGCACGATCCGGGCCAGGGTGTCCTTCTCGCCGGAGAGGTCGCCGACGATGGAGACGGTGTCGCCCACCACGGCGGCCTTGCGGCCCAGCTCGCGGGCCTTCATCGCCACCACGGTCCGGCCCTCGACGAGGCAGGTGAGCCGGCCCCGGTCGACGGTGAGGACCATGCCGTCCTCGGCGTCCTCGTGCTTGGGCCGGATGTGCGTACGCGGCCGGTTGCCCTTGCGGTTGGGGCGGACGCGGATGTCGTCCTCGTCGGGGTTCTTCCCGTAACGGCGCATCTTCTAGGCCCCGAGCATTCCGGTCCACATGTCCGGGAAGTCCGGCAGGGTCTTGGCGGTCGTGCCCACGTTCTCGATCTCCACGCCCTTCACCGCCAGGCCGATGATCGCCCCGGCGGTGGCCATGCGGTGGTCGTCGTACGTGTGGAAGACGCCGCCGTGCAGCGGGCGCGGGCGGATGTGCAGCCCGTCGGCCGTCTCGGTGACGTCGCCGCCCAGTTCGTTGATCTCCTTGGTCAGCGCGGCCAGCCGGTCCGTCTCGTGCAGCCGCAGATGGGCGACGCCGCTCAGCGTGGAGGGGGAGTCGGCCAGCGCCGCGACCGCCGCGATGCCCGGGGTCAGCTCGCCGACCTCGCCGAGGTCCACGTCGATGCCGTGGACGCGTCCCGTGCCGGTGAAGGTCAGCCCGCGCTCGGTCAGCTCGCAGCTGCCGCCCATCGCGGTGAAGATCTCGCGCAGCGCGTCGCCCGGCTGGGTGGTGCGCTCGGGCCAGTCGGGGATCGTGACCCGGCCACCGGTCACCAGGGCGGCGGCCAGGAACGGCTGGGCGTTGGACAGGTCCGGCTCGATCGTCAGGTCCCGGCCGAGCAGGGCGGAGGGGGAGACCCGCCACACATTTGGCTCGCCACCCGTCTCCGGTTCGTCCACCTGCGCGCCGACGGCCCGCAGCATGTCGACGGTCATCCGGATGTGCGGCATCGAGGGGAGCGTGGACCCGGTGTGCCGGAGCTCCACGCCCTGGTTGAAACGCGGTCCCGACAGCAGCAGCGCCGAGACGAACTGCGAGGAGGACGAGGCGTCGATCGCCACCGGGCCGCCCTCCAGCGCCCCGCCTCCGTGCACGGTCAGCGGCAGCGCCCCGCGCCCGTCGTCGTCGATCCGCGCGCCGAGCGCCCGCAGCCCCTCGATCACGCCGGTCAGCGGGCGCTCGTAGGACCGGGGGTCGCCGTCGAAGCGGACCGGGCCGTCGGCGAGCGTGGCGACGGGCGGCAGGAAGCGCATGACCGTGCCGGCGTTGCCGACGTCGATGGCCGCCGGGCCGTGCAGCCCCGCCGGGATGACCCGCCAGGCCTCGCCCGAACTGTCCGGGGAGGCCGCGGCGGACGGGCTGGAGGCGGACGAGGAGGAGACGGTCTCCTCGATCCCGACGCCCATGGCGCGCAGCGCGTCGGCCATGAGCAGGGTGTCGCGGGAGCGCAGCGGGCGGCGCAGCCAGCCCGGCTCGGCGGCCAGCGAGGCGAGCACGAGCGCGCGGTTGGTGACCGATTTGGATCCCGGCACGGTGACGGTCGCGTCGACGGCGCCGCTCGCGTGGGGGGCGGGCCAGAGGGCGGGGTGCACGGAACTCTCGGTCATGGCCTTTACTTTAGTGGCTCCGCGCCGACCCGGATCCTGATCAAAAGGGCGGAAACCGGCCTGTAGTGAAGGGGTGGTACGGACCGCGGCGGTCCAATCTGCTCTCACCACCCCAGCAGCCACCGCCCGCCGCCGATCAGCGAGCACAGCGACACCGCGTGGAAGAGGAACAGCCACAGCACCGCCGGGGCGTGGGTCAGCCGGGCCAGCTGGTCCGCGTCGGAGTCCGGGGCGCCGCCGTGGCGCCGCTTGGACTGGAGCTCGAACGGCGGCCGCACCCCGCCCAGCAGCAGGAACCACACCACCGCGTATGCGAACGCCGACTGGACGTCCGAGGAGGCCAGCCAGGACACCAGCAGGAACGCGGCGCCGGTCAGGATGACGGTGAGGGCCCCGTACACATTGCGGATCATCACCAGCATCACCGCGAGCAGGGCTGTCGCCACCCACAACAGGAGGGTGATCCTGCCGTTGGTCAGTAGCCAGGCGCCGCCCAGGCCCAGCAGCGAGGGGGCCGTGTAGCCCGCCGCCGCCGTGAGGATCATGCCGATCCCCGTCGGCTTGCCGCGGCTCACGGTCAGGCCGCTGGTGTCCGAGTGCAGCCGGATGCCGGAGAGCTGCCGCCCGGTGAGGAGGGCCACCAGACCGTGGCCGCCCTCGTGCGCGATGGTGATGGTGTTGCGCGCGAGCCGCCATATCGGGTTGGGCACGACGGCGATGAGCGCCAGGGTGGCCGTCACCACCACCAGCCACTGCTCGGGAGCGGACTGGGTTCCGATGACGCGATCCCACAGATCGCCCAATTCGGTGCTGTTCATCGGCCGGGCGGCTCCTTGCGGTCGGGGTGGGCGGTCGTGGCAGTCTGGCACTTATGTGCGGACGGTATGCGGCGAGCCGGAACCCCGAGGACCTGACCGGGCTCTTCGGCGTCGAGAAGTGGGAACCCACCGAGGCCCTGGAGCCCGACTGGAACGTGGCGCCGACCAAAGAGGTCTACGCGGTTCTGGAGCGTCCTGTTAAGGACGCCGACGACCAGCGTCCGGTTCGCCAGCTGCGCGCCCTGAAATGGGGGCTCGTGCCGTCCTGGTCGAAGTCCCCCGAGGGCGCCGCCCGGATGATCAACGCCCGCGCGGAGACCGTGCACGAGAAGCCCTCCTTCCGCCGCGCCTTCGCCCAGCGCCGCTGCATCCTGCCCGCCGACGGCTACTACGAGTGGGTCACCGGCTCGGAGGAACGGCGGCTGGAGGAGACGAAGGGCAAGAAGCGGGCCCGTAAGCAGCCCTACTTCGTGACCCCCGCCGACGGGTCGGTCCTCGCCATGGCCGGACTGTACGAGTTCTGGCGCGACGCGACCCTGCCCGGCGACCACGGACACGCCTGGTGGGTGACGTGCTCGGTGATCACCACCGAGGCGGAGACCACCCCGCTGGCCGTCGCCCCCGCCGAGGGGCCCGGCGCGCTCGCCGACATCCACCCCCGGATGCCGCTGATGCTCACCCCCGACCGCTGGGACGCCTGGCTGGACCCCACGCACACGGGCCTCGACGAGCTGCGGGCGCTGCTGGAGCCGCCGCCCGGCGGGCTGATGCGCGCCTACCCGGTCGCCACCACCGTCAGCAACGTGCGCAACAACGGACCCGAACTGCTGGAGGAGCTGGCCGCGCCGGAGGAGTCCACGCTGTTCTGAGCGGCGGGCGGGATGCGGGCGGCCGCGCGGGACCCGGGAGGCCGCGCGGGAGAGGATGGCGGTGTGAGCCGTCAACCACGTACCCAGAACGTCACCACCGACGCCGGTGAGGCCCGGATCACCTGGGTCCGAGCGCCCGCGCCCCGCCTCGTGCTGGCCGTGAGCCACGGGGCGGGCGGCGGCATCGAGGCCCGCGATCTGAAGGCCCTGGCCGCGACCCTGCCCGGGCACGGCGTCACCGTCGCCCTGGTGGAGCAGCCCTGGCGGGTGGCCGGAAAGAAGGTCGCGCCCGCCCCGAAGACCCTGGACACCGGCTGGCGCGGCCTGTGGCCCGCCCTGGCCGCTCCCGGGCTCCCCGTCGTCTCCGGGGGCCGCAGCGCCGGGGCCCGGGTCGCCTGCCGTACGGCCAGGGAGCTGGGCGCGGCCGCCGTCCTCGCGCTCAGCTTCCCGCTGCACCCCCCGGGCAGGCCCGAGAAGTCCCGCGCCGACGAACTGCTCGGCGCCGGAGTGCCCACCCTGGTGGTGCAGGGCGGCAACGATCCGTTCGGCCGGCCCGACGAGTTCCCGCCCGGCCCCTACGAGCTGGCCGAAGTGGACCACGGCGACCACGGGTTCGCGGTGCCGAAGAGGTCCGGGGCGACCGAGGAGCAGACGATGGGCGTCCTCACCGGCGCGGTGGCCGGGTGGATCGCGTCACTCGGCTGACCGGATCGGCCCCGGGGCGGCCCGGGGCCTCACGCACGTGGCGCAGGCCCGGGAATGCTCCGCCCGGGGGCGCTGTTGTTCGGGACGTCGGTACAGACACGTGGTACCCCACACACCGTGGAGAGGGAGTCCGTCGCATGGGTTCGACCATCTGCCCCAGTCGCTCGAAAGCCGCTGATCTGGAGTGGACCGTGCTGCCCGCGGCGAGGACCAGCCACGAGCGGCCCCCGGGCGGTGCCGATCGAGCGCCCGTCCCGAAGCAAGGTCGACTATTCTCCGATGCGAGCGGGTCCGGTTTCGGCTCCGCCACATCGTTGGAGGAGGTGGGTCCGGTCACTGGGACCGACACAGGGACCGACGACGGCCGTGCACCGGAGACGTCCGCCGAGCGCAACGCGCGCTTCGAGCGGGACGCCCTCGGTTTTCTCGACCAGATGTACTCGGCCGCGCTGCGCATGACGCGTAACCCGGCCGATGCCGAGGACCTGGTACAGGAGACCTACGCCAAGGCGTACGGCTCCTTCCACCAGTTCCGTGAGGGCACGAACCTCAAGGCGTGGATGTACCGCATTCTGACCAACACCTTCATCAACTCGTACCGCAAGAAGCAGCGGGAGCCCCAGCGCAGTGCGGCCGAGGAGATCGAGGACTGGCAGCTGGCACGGGCCGAGTCGCACATGTCGACCGGTCTGCGGTCGGCGGAGTCCCAGGCGCTCGACCATCTCCCGGACTCCGACGTGAAGTCGGCGCTCCAGGCGATTCCCGAGGAGTTCCGCATCGCCGTGTATCTCGCCGATGTCGAGGGCTTTGCCTACAAGGAGATCGCGGACATCATGGGGACTCCCATCGGTACGGTGATGTCCCGGCTGCACCGTGGCCGCCGCCAGCTGCGCGGCATGCTGGAGGACTACGCCCGTGAGCGCGGGCTCGTCGCGGCCGGCGCCGGTGACTCGGACGATCGGAAGGGCTCGGCCTCATGAGCTGCGGAGAGCCGCACGAGACGGATTGCTCGGAGGTCCTCGACCATCTCTACGAGTTTCTCGACCGGGAGATGCCCGAGGGCGACTGCACCAAGTTCGAGGTGCACTTCGAGGAGTGCTCCCCGTGCCTGGAGAAGTACGGCCTCGAACAGGCCGTGAAGAAGCTGGTCAAGCGCTGCTGCGGGCAGGACGACGTCCCCACCGACCTGCGCTCCAAGGTGATGGGCCGGATCGACTTGATCCGGGCCGGCGAGGCCGTGCCCGAGCAGGATCTGACCGTGCAGGACACCGACCGGTCGGCGTCCGCCGCCGAGTAGTCCACCCGCAGACGCACCGGCGGATCCCGACAGGTCCGGTGGGACGGCCGCTGTGCCCCGATCGCCCGGGCACAGCGGCCCACGCATGTCCGGGGCAGCGCTGGAGCGGCTCGGCCCCGGCACCGGGCGGGACCACCGGCAACCGGTGGTCCAGGCGCTGGGACGCGCCCTCGCGCGGGCGGTCTGACTCGGCGGGAGCTGGGTAACCCATGGGTAATGAGCGGGCGTCCGGCCGGGCATGGTTGGATGCGAAAGCAGAGCGGATGACGAGGGTGTCCAGTCGGGACAGGCGGGAATCGTGAGGATCTTCGGGAAGGTACGGCATCGGCCGTCCGCCTCTTGGCGGCAGGCCACGGACCGCGCGTTCACGCTGATCGGCGACGGCCGGTACGAGGACGCGGGGGCGCTGCTGACGCGCGCGGCGGATCTGGAGCCCTGGCTCTCGGAGTCCTGGTTCAATCTGGCGCTGCTGCACAAGTTCCGGCACGACTGGGAGCAGGCGAGGGCGGCGGGTCTGCGGGCCGTCGCGCTGCTCGACCGGGAGTCGGGCGCCCCGGACTGGTGGAACGTCGGGATCGCGGCCACCGCGCTCCAGGACTGGCCGCTGGCGCGGCGGGCCTGGCAGGCGTACGGACTGAAGGTCCCCGGCGGCGGTCAGCACAGCGCGGCCACCACCGAGCCGACCGGTATGGAGCTGGGCAGCGCCGCCGTGCGGCTCTCGCCGGAGGGTGAGGCCGAGGTGGTCTGGGGCCGCCGGCTCGACCCGGCCCGGATCGAGGTGCTCTCGATCCCGCTGCCGTCCTCCGGGCGGCGCTGGGGCGAGGTCGTCCTGCACGACGGGGTGCCCAACGGCGAGCGGGTCACCGCGGCCGGGCCCTCGTATCCGGTGTTCGACGAGATCGAGCTGTGGGCTCCCTCACCCGTGCCGACCTGGGTGGTGCTGCTGGAGGCGGCGACCGAGGACGACCGGGACGCGCTGGAGAAGCTGGCCTCGGACGCCGGGTTCGCCGCCGAGGACTGGTCCTCCTCCGTACGGCTGCTGTGCCGGGCGTGCTCGGAGAGCCGGATGGAGAGCGACGAGGGCGACGGGGAGCACCTGGACCCGCACGATCACAGCGAGCCGGGCCACCCCGGGCCGCTGGGCCACCGCACCGCGGGCGCCGGAGACCTGTGGGTCCCGGAGCGCGAGTGCGGTCTCGCGGCCCCCGCCGGACTGGTGCGCGGGCTGCTGGACGGCTGGGTCGCCGACAGCCCGGACAGCCGCGAGTGGCGGGATCTCGAAGAAGTCTGCTGACCTCTGCCCGTAGGCTGTACGCGCACCGATCGCGGTGCTGTTCCTCCGAGCGCCCGGGTATCCGGGGCGCTCGGGTCACCGAGTCTGAGGTTTTGCAGGAAGGCGTACGGCGGACATGTCGCAGCAGGAGACGGACGGGCGCATCGGAGTGGACGACGAGGGGTTCCTCGTCGACACGGAGGACTGCGAGGAGCGCGAGGCGGCCTACCGCGAGCGCGGCACCTCCCGTCCGATCACGGTCGTGGGCAACCCGGTGCTGCACAAGGAGTGCAAGGACGTCACCGCGTTCGACGACGAGCTGGCGCGGCTGATCGACGACATGTTCGCCAGCCAGAAGACGGCCGAGGGCGTCGGCCTGGCCGCCAACCAGATCGGCGTGGACCTGAAGGTCTTCGTCTACGACTGCCCCGACGACGACGGGGTGCGCCACACCGGCGTCATCTGCAACCCGGTCCTGGAGGAGCTGGCCCCCGAGGCACGGGTGCTGGACGACTCCAACGAGGGCTGCCTCTCGGTCCCGACCGCGTACGCCTCGCTCGCCCGCCCCGACTACGCGGTGGTGCGCGGGCAGGACGCGCAGGGCAATCCGGTCAAGGTGCGGGGCAGCGGCTACTTCGCGCGGTGCCTCCAGCACGAGACGGACCACCTGTACGGCTACCTGTACATCGACCGGCTCTCCAAGCGGGAGCGCAAGGACGCGCTGCGGCAGATGGACGAGGGCACTCCGCGCTACGAGGTCGTCCCGAACGCCTGAGGACGCCCCCGCAGGGCCCGGTACCGGTTCGCCGGCGCCGGGCCCCTGGCGGTTTCCGCTCCACCCCCTGGCAGATAACCGCAATTTCCCCAGGGGTAGTTGACGCGCGTAGCTGTCTGGGCCAGGCTCGCCCGCACATCGACCGTGACGTTCAGAGGGAGACCCCTGTGCTGAGACGTACCGCACGCGTTCTGCTCGGACTTGTCATGACCATTACGTTCGCTCTGGGGGGTGCGGTGCTGACCGCCGGCACCGCCCGAGCCGACGGCTGCTACACCTGGACCCGCACCCTGCAAGCCGGGGCCACCGGCAACGATGTCACCCAGCTCCAGATCCGGGTGGCCGGCTACCCGGGCTACGACGCGGTCCTCGCCATCGACGGCTCCTACGGCCCCGCCACCACCGCCGCCGTCAAGCGGTTCCAGGCGGCCTACGGCCTGGCGGCCGACGGGGTCGCCGGACCCGCCACCCAGTCCAAGCTCTACGCGCTCCAGGACAACGACTGCACCCCGGCCCACTTCACGTACCCCGAGCTGAACCAGTGCAACAGCACCTGGGCCGGCGGGAAGGTCGCCGCGGGCACCGCCAAGGCCAACGCGCTGAGCAGCATGTGGAAGCTGGAGGCACTGCGCCACGCGCTGGGCGACCAGTCCATCCGGGTCACCAGCGGCTTCCGCTCCGCCTCCTGCAACGCGGCCGTGGGCGGAGCCTCCAACAGCCGCCATATGTACGGCGACGCGGTCGACCTCGGCGCCTCCCCGCACTCGCTGTGCACGCTGGCCAAGCAGGCCCGCCACCACGGCTTCCGGGGAATCCTCGGCCCGGGCTACAGCGGCCACAACGACCACGTGCACGTCAACCAGGGCCCCAGCCGCTTCTGGTCGGCGCCCAGCTGCGGTATCTGACCCGCATCGGATGGCGGGCAGCCGGTGACCGTGCCCGGCGCGCTCAGGCGACGTCGGGCACGGAGGTGGCCGCCGGACCCCGGAAGGTGCGGCGGTAGGCGTTCGGCGTGGTGCCCAGCGACCGCACGAACTGGTGTCGCAGGGTCGCCGCCGTACCGAAGCCCGTCTGCCCCGCGATCGTGTCGATCGTCAGGTCGGAGGTCTCCAGCAGATGCTGGGCCAGCAGCACCCGCTGCCGCAGCAGCCACCGGTAGGGCGTCGTCCCGGTCTCCTGCTGGAACCGCCGGGCGAAGGTGCGCGGCGACATGTGCGCCAGCGCCGCCAGCTGCTCCACGCTCATCTCCTGGTCGAGGTGCTGTTCCATCCAGGCCAGGGTCGAGCCGACCGTGTCGCAGGAGCTCCGGGGCAGCGGGCGGCTGATGTACTGCGCCTGCCCGCCGTCCCGGTGCGGCGGCACCACCATTCGCCGGGCGAGGGTGTTCGCCACCTCCTGGCCGTACTCCTGCCGGATCAGATGCAGGCACGCGTCGATCCCGGCGGCGGTGCCCGCCGAACTGATCACCGCGCCCTCGTCCACGTACAGCACGTCCGGCTCGACGATCGCCTTCGGGAAGCGCCGCGACAGCTCCGCCGCGTGCCGCCAGTGCGTGGTGCAGCGGCGGCCGTCCAGCAGCCCGGCCGCGCCCAGGACGTAGGACCCCGAACACACGCTCAGCACCCGCGAACCGCGCGCGACGGCCCGGCGCAGGGCGTCGAGCACCTCCTCGGGATACTCCCGCCGTGCGAAGTGGCTGCCCGCCGGCACGGCGATGAGGTCGGCCTCCTCCAGCCGCTCCAGGCCGTGCGGCGTGGAGATGGTGAAGCCCGCGTGGGTGTTCAGGACGGGCCCCTCGGCGGAGACCACCGCGAAATCGTGCACCGGCAGGCCTTCCTCGCTGCGGTCCAGGCCGAACACCTCGCACAGGACGCCGAGTTCGAAGGGGTGGACCTCATCGAGGAGGAGGGCGGCGACATTGGTCAGCATGGCCCGAGTGTGGCAGCTATTTGATGTCCCATGGCAGTCCTGCCACTGATGTTCTTCGTTCCGGCGGTCCAGAGTAGAGGCATGAACACATTCCTGAACTACCTGGTCGTAGCAGCACTTTTCGCCTTCGTCCTCGCGCCCGTGGCCCTCGGCGTCGTCCGCGAACGCCGCATCGACCGCCAGCTGCGGGAGGCGGAACGCGGGCGGCCGATTGCCGGGCCCCCGGAAACGCGGAGCGCCGCGCGACCGGTGACGGCTGCGCGGCGCCCCTACCTCAGGAAGTGGGCCGGGGTCTGAGAGACCCCTCGGGCCCGGAGGGTCTAGAAGTCGTCGTCGAACCCGACCGAGCCCTCCACGGCCACCTGGTACGCGGACGGGCGGCGCTCGAAGAAGTTCGTCAGCTCCTGGACGCCCTGGAGCTCCATGAAGGAGAACGGGTTCTCCGAGCCGTACACCGTCGGGAAGCCGAGGCGGGCGAGCCGCTGGTCGGCGACGCACTCCAGATACTGCCGCATCGACTCGGTGTTCATGCCCGGCAGGCCCTCGCCGCACAGGTCACGGCCGAACTGCAGCTCCGCCTCGACCGCTTCCCGCAGCATGTCGGTGACCTGCTGCTCCAGCGCGTCGTCGAAGAGCTCCGGCTCCTCCTTGCGGACGGTGTCCACGACCTCGAACGCGAAGTTCATGTGCATCGTCTCGTCACGGAACACCCAGTTGGTGCCCGTGGCGAGACCGTGCAGCAGACCGCGCGAGCGGAACCAGTACACGTACGCGAACGCGCCGTAGAAGAACAGCCCCTCGATGCAGGCCGCGAAGCAGATCAGGTTCAGCAGGAAACGGCGGCGGTCGGCCTTCGTCTCCAGCCGGTCGATCTTCTCGACCGAATCCATCCACTTGAAGCAGAACTGCGCCTTCTCACGGATCGAGGGGATCTCCTCGACCGCGTCGAACGCCGCCGCCCGGTCGTCCGGGTCGGGCAGATAGGTGTCCAGCAGCGTCAGATAGAACTGGACGTGCACGGCCTCCTCGAAGAGCTGCCGCGACAGGTACAGCCGCGCCTCGGGGGAGTTGATGTGCTTGTACAGCGTCAGCACGAGGTTGTTGGAGACGATCGAGTCACCGGTCGCGAAGAACGCCACCAGCCGGCCGATCATGTGCTGCTCGCCCGGCGACAGCTTGGCGAGGTCGGAGACGTCCGAGTGGAGGTCGACCTCCTCCACGGTCCAGGTGTTCTTGATCGCGTCCCGGTAGCGCTCGTAGAAGTCCGGGTAGCGCATGGGACGCAGGGTCAGTTCGAAGCCCGGGTCGAGCAGGTTCTTGTGGTCGTTGGTGCTCATTACTGGCAGGCCTCGCAGGACTCGGGGTTTTCGAGGGAGCAGGCGATGGCGTCCGCGTCGGGAGCCGACGCCTGCTGTACGGGAATGGGGGCGGCGGCCGACGCCTGGCCGGACGCGGCACGGGCGATCCGGGTCGCCGGGCGCGAACGCAGGTAGTACGTCGTCTTCAGCCCCTGCTTCCAGGCGTACGCGTACATCGAGGAGAGCTTGCCGATCGTCGGCGTCTCCAGGAACAGGTTGAGCGACTGGCTCTGGTCGAGGAACGGCGTACGGGCCGCCGCCATGTCGATCAGGCCGCGCTGGGGGATCTCCCACGCCGTGCGGTAGAGCGCCCGGACGTCCTCGGGAATCCAGCCGAAGCCCTGCACGGAGCCGCTCGCCTCGCGCAGCGCCTCACGGGTGCGGGAGTCCCACACGCCGAGCTTCTTCAGCTCGTCCACCAGGTAGGCGTTGACCTGGAGGAACTCACCGCTGAGCGTCTCGCGCTTGAACAGGTTGGAGACCTGCGGCTCGATGCACTCGTACACCCCGGCGATCGAGGCGATCGTGGCGGTCGGGGCGATGGCCAGCAGCAGCGAGTTGCGCATGCCGGTCTTCGCGACCCGGGCGCGCAGGGTGTCCCAGCGCTCCGGCCAGTTCAGCTCGGTGTCGTAGTGGTCGGGGTGCAGCACACCACGCGCGGCGCGGGTCTCGGACCAGGCCGGCAGCGGGCCGGAGCGCTCCGCCAGGTCGCAGGAGGCCTCGTAGGCGGCGAGCATGATCCGCTCGGAGATCTTCGTGGAGAGCGCGCGGGCCTCGGGGGAGTCGAAGGGCAGCCGCAGCTGGAAGAAGACGTCCTGGAGGCCCATCGCGCCCAGGCCGACCGGCCGCCAGCGGGAGTTGGAGCGCCCGGCCTGCTCGGTCGGGTAGAAGTTGATGTCGACGACCCGGTCCAGGAAGGTCACCGCGGTACGGACCGTGGCGTCCAGCCGGTCCCAGTCGATCGAGCCGTCCGCCACGAACGCGCCGAGGTTGACCGAGCCCAGGTTGCAGACGGCCGTCTCGCCGTCGTCGGTGACTTCGAGGATCTCGGTGCACAGGTTCGAGGAGTGGACGACCCGGCCCGGCTCGGCGGTCTGGTTCGCCGTCCGGTTGGAGGCGTCCTTGAAGGTCATCCAGCCCTGGCCGGTCTGCGCGAGGGTCCGCATCATCCGGCCGTACAGCTCGCGCGCCGGAATCGTCCTGCGCGCCAGGCCCTTGGCCTCGGCCGCCCGGTAGGCCGCGTCGAACGCGTCGCCCCACAGGTCGACCAGCTCCGGCACGTCGGCGGGGGAGAACAGCGACCACTCGGTGTCCGCGTCGACCCGGCGCATGAACTCGTCCGGGATCCAGTGCGCCAGGTTCAGGTTGTGCGTACGCCGCTGGTCCTCGCCCGTGTTGTCGCGGAGCTCCAGGAACTCCTCGATGTCCGCGTGCCAGGTCTCCAGGTAGACCGCCGCCGCGCCCTTGCGCCGGCCGCCCTGGTTCACCGCCGCGACGGAGGCGTCCAGCGTCTTCAGGAACGGCACGATGCCGTTGGAGTGCCCGTTGGTGCCCCGGATCAGCGAACCCCGGGCGCGGATGCGGGAGTACGAAAGACCGATGCCGCCCGCGTGCTTGGAGAGCCGCGCCACCTGGTGGTAGCGGTCGTAGATCGAGTCCAGCTCGTCCTTGGGCGAGTCCAGCAGATAGCAGGAGGACATCTGCGGGTGCCGGGTGCCGGAGTTGAAGAGCGTGGGGGAGGAGGGGAGGTAGTCCAGCCGGCTCATCAGCCCGTAGAGCGCGGCGACCTCGTCCAGCGCCCGCACCGACTCGTCCTCGGCGAGACCGGCCGCCACGCGCAGCATGAAGTGCTGCGGGGTCTCGATGACCTGCCGGGTGATCGGGTGGCGCAGCAGGTAGCGGCTGTGCAGCGTCCGCAGACCGAAGTAGCCGAAGCGGTCGTCGGCCCCGTCCGCCAGGGCCTGCTCGACGAGCTTGTCGAGGGCGGCCGAGTGGAGCGCGACGAACGCGGCGGTGCGGTCGGCGATCAGGCCCTCACGGTGGCCCACGGCGACCGAGGCGGAGAAGGACGTCGCGCCCTGGCCCGCGGCCTCGTCCGCGATCGAGCGGGTCAGCAGCCTGGCCGCCAGTCGGGAGTACGCCGGGTCCTCGGAGATGAGCCCCGCGGCGGCCTCGGTGGCCAGCGAGCGCAGCTCGGCCTCGTCGGAGCGGGCGTTGCGTCCGCGCAGCGCGGCGGCGGCGACCCGTCCGGGGTCGGTGTCGGGAAGATCGACGGTGAGGTCGGTCAGGGTCCGCAGCAGGGCGGTCCCGGGTCCGTCGTTCGTACCTGCTCCGGACGTGGTGGAGGCAGCGGATTCGGTGGCTGAAACCGGATCGGCGGGCGCGATGGTCACTGGGCTTTCCCTCGCTCGGCAGGGGCCGGCGGCAGGCGGGGAAGCCGGGCAGCGCGAGACCCGGGGCAGGGCAGCACAGCTCACGGCGTCCACCGGCCTATCCGCGAGACCCGGACGTCTGGCGTCCGGTTCGGTCGAGCCGGACGCGCTGTCGACAGGTCTTCGGACTTGCGGGTGCGCAAAAGCGCACCGATCACACCGTTGCGGGACAGTTCCGGATTCGCACCGGATTCCCCTGCGGCGACAGCGAGGTCGAGCATACATGTGGGGGCCGCCGGATGAAGCGGCCCCCACATGTTGTGTCGCGACGATCCAACACGCCCCTCAGGAGGGCGCCTCCAGCCCCAGCCGGAAGGTCATGAGCCGTAGTCCCGGCACCGGTTCCCAGTCCCGTTCGGGGGTCCGTACGAAGCCGAGCCGACGGTAGATCCTATGGGCTCCGAGCATGGCCGGCTGCGTCGACAGCACCAGCGCCCGCACCCCGTCGGCGGACCGGGCGCGCTCGACGCACGCCCGCACGAGAGCCTCTCCCACGCCCCGCCCACGCCCCTCGCGGGCCACCGCCAGCATCCGGAACTCGGCCTCGTCCGGGCCGGCGATGTCGCGCCACGGGGTGCCGGGTGCGGCATACGTCACGCCACCGAGCACCGCCCCGTCCACATCGAGCGCGACGAGCACCTCGGCCTCGGCCGCGCGTTGCTCCACCGCGCGCAGTTTGAGCAGATACGGGTCCCGCGGGCCGTCCAGCAGACCGTCGCCGAGATACGCCTCGGCGATGATCCCGCCGAGGGCGGCGTACTCGCCGGGCTCCGCCGCCCTGATCGTCAGATCCATCAGCCACTCGCTCCCACGTCGACTCCCACGCCGGCTCCCACGTCAGCCCCTCGTTCCCCTGTCAGCCACTCGCCCCCACGTCGTTGTCGGGCGCGCCGTCGCCCACCGGCGGCAGGTCGCCGCGTTCGACCGGCTGCCGCCCCCCGGCCTCGTCGGCCGGCGGCAGCACCCGGTCCAGCTCGTGGTCGTCGGCGCGGTGGGCGGCCCGCGCGGCCGACCGCAGCGTCGCCCGGTCCACCTCTTCGGGCGACCCGCTCAGCGTGACCACGAGTCCGCCCTGTTCCCGCGCGTACGCGTGGCCCGACTCCGTGGCCCGGTACCACTGCTCGCCGTCCCGCTCGCACGTCTTCAGGGGCTCCTGGCCGCCGGCGGGCGCGGGGTCCTTCGTACAGTCGGCCCCGGCGTGCGCCCGGCGCTCCACCCGCAGCTGGATCTGCCCGCCGTCGGGCGTGGTGTAGACGCTGCCGAACCCGTCGTCGCCGATCACCCCGACCGACTGGCGGGCCAGGGTGTACCCCGGGACCTCGGTCACCCACACGTGCTCCGCGACGGTCTGCACGGCCTGCGCCCGCGCCTCCAGCTCCGCCCGGTCGGGCGCGGGGTCCGCCGATCCGCTCCGCGTCGCCTCCGTGCCGGTCGCCACCTCGGTGCCGCAGCCCGTCGCCGCCGCCAGGCTCAGCACCAGTGCCACGGTCGTGAGTACGGGACGGAGCCGGGGCGGCCGGGGATGCGATGTCATGGGCACATTCTTTCGTACGGTGAGGGCTCCGCGCACCGGGAAATCGAGCGGCCGCCCGGGACCGTGCGAGGGTGCGAAAAGGGGCCGCCGCGCCCCTGGGAGGGGTGCGGCGGCCCGATCTCCGGCCGGTGGTGCTCAGCAGCAGCGGAAGCCCTCGCGGGGGTCCGCCTCGCGGGCGTCCATGCGGCTGCGTTCGAAGGCGCGACGGCTCATCACCGGCGTGTCCGGGGCGTGGGTCCTCGCGTGCGCCACATAGCGGTCGTACGTGGACTCACCGGTCAGCTCACGGACGTACCAGCGGATCCGTCCGGCCACCCGTCGTACGTCCGCGACCGTCATGTCCGGCTCCCCGTCTCCGCCGCGTCCTTGCGGATGCCGCCCTCGGGGCCGACACCGGCGGCGACCAGCTCGGCCTTCTCCTCCTTGGTCGCGAAGAGCGAGGCGGGGGCGACGAGCTTGGACTCGACGTAGGGCGTCTCGTGGAGCTTGACGCTCTCCGGGTCGCGGATGGCCTTGTAGCAGACCCGCCCGGCGTCCACGAGCACCACGATGATGAGGAGCGCGAAGAGTGCGCTCAGCACCCCGTCGACGGTGGAGTTGGTGACGACGGTCCGCATGTCGTCCATGTTCTTCGCGGGGGCCAGCACCTCGCCCGCGTCGATGCCCGCCTGGTACTTGTCGCGCTGGGCGAAGAACCCGATCTTGACGTCCTCGGAGAAGATCTTCTGCCAGCTCGCGGTGAGGGTGACCGCCACGTCCCAGGCGAGCGGGACCGCGGTGACCCACGCCCACTTCAGACGGCCGGACTTGACGAGCAGGGTGGTGCAGACGGCCAGCGCGACGGCCGCCAGCAACTGGTTGGCGATGCCGAAGAGCGGGAACAGCTGGTTGATGCCGCCCAGCGGGTCGTGCACGCCGACCCAGAGGAAGTAGCCCCAGCCGCCGACCACGACGGCGCTGGCGAACCAGACGCCCGGCTTCCAGCTGACCTCACGGAACGGCTTGTAGACGTTGCCCAGCATGTCCTGGAGCATGAAGCGCCCGACCCGGGTGCCGGCGTCCACGGTCGTGAGGATGAAGAGCGCCTCGAACATGATGGCGAAGTGGTACCAGAACGCCTTCATCGCGGTCCCGCCGACCACCGCCGAGAAGATCTCCGCCATGCCGAGCGCGAAGGTGGGCGCTCCACCGGTCCGGGAGAGCAGGCTCCCCTCCTCGACGTCCTTGGCGGCCTGGGCCAGGGCGTCCGGGGTGATGGTGAAGCCGAAGTCGGCCACAGCCTGGGAGGCCGACTGGACGCTGTCGCCGATCACGCCGACGGGTGCGTTGATGGCGAAGTAGAGGCCGGGGTCGATGATGCAGGCGGCGATCATCGCCATGATCGCCACGAACGACTCGACCAGCATGGCGCCGTAGCCGATCATCCGGATCTGCGTCTCCTTCTGGACCATCTTCGGCGTGGTGCCGGAGGAGACCAGGGAGTGGAAGCCGGAGAGCGCGCCGCAGGCGATGGTGATGAAGACGAACGGGAACATCGAGCCGGCGAAGACCGGGCCCGCGCCGCTGGAGGCGAAGTCGGTGACCGCGGGCATCTTCAGCGTCGGCATGGCGACGACCACGCCCAGGGCCAGCAGCCCGATCGTGCCGACCTTCATGAAGGTGGAGAGGTAGTCCCGCGGGGCCAGCAGCAGCCACACGGGGAGCACGGAGGCGAAGAACCCGTACACGATCATCCAGATGACCAGCGTGCCCGGCTCCAGCGTGAAGAAGTCCGCCCACGAGGACTCGGCGACCCAGCCGCCCGAGACGATCGCGAGGAGCAGCAGCGCGACGCCGATGAAGGAGACCTCGCTGACCTTGCCGGGCCGCAGGGTGCGCAGATAGACGCCCATGAAGAGGGCGATCGGGATCGTCATGCCGATGGAGAAGACGCCCCACGGCGAGTGCGCGAGCGCGTTCACGATGACCAGCGCGAGGACCGCGAGCAGGATGATCATGATGATGAAGACCGCGACCAGGGCGGCGATCCCGCCGACCGGGCCGATCTCGTCGCGCGCCATCTGGCCGAGCGAACGGCCGTTGCGACGCGTGGAGAAGAAGAGCGTCACCATGTCCTGGACGGCGCCGGCGAAGATGACGCCGACGACGAGCCAGATCGTGCCGGGCAGGTAACCCATCTGCGCGGCGAGCACCGGGCCGACCAGGGGCCCCGCCCCGGCGATGGCGGCGAAATGGTGGCCGAACAGGACCCGGCGGTCGGTGGGGTGGAAATCGACGCCGTTGTCCAGCCGTTCGGCCGGGGTCGCGCGGTCCCTGTCGGCCTTCAGGACCCGGTTGGCGATGAACCGGGAGTAGAAGCGGTACGCGATGGCGTACGAGCCGAGGGCCGCGGCCAGCATCCAGGCGGCGGAGACCTCCTCACCCCGCGAGAGCGCGAGGGTGGCCCAGCCGATGGCGCCGACCAGGGCTACCAGGCTCCAGACCACGATGGACCTGGGGGAGAGGCCCCGTTTCCCCGGCACCTGCGGTGCCGATGGTGCTGGTGTGGGCGCTTTCGCCATGTGGTGACTCCGTCCCCTCGCTGATCACCGGTGCAATGGGCAGGAAATCTAGGGGACGCGTCCGCCCAGCGTCACCCCCCGTCCGCATTGCGGTCCGGCAACGATGATGTATCGCACGGGGACACGGCCGCCGACGCGTTTCGGTTCACCCGGGATACGTCGGTCCTCCGGCCGGTCAGATCCAGCCCCGGCGCGCCGCCTCCGCGCCCGCCTGGAACCTGCTGCGGGCCTGCATCCTGGCCGTCAGCTCCGCGTTCATCCGGCGCACCGTGCGCAGGGACACTCCCAGCCTGCGGGCGGCCGTCGCGTCCGTGTGCCCCTTCGCCAGCAGGGACAGCAACTCGTCCTCCTGCGGGGTCAGCCCGTTGCCGTCGCGGCGGGGAGCGGAGCCGAGCGGGGTGGCGGTGGCCCACAGCTGCTCGAACAGGAGCCGGGCCACCGCGACGGCCCCCTTGCTCCGCAACTCCAGCGCGCCCGCCCGGCCGTCGTCGGGGTCCAGCGGCACCAGGGCCACCTCCCCGTCGACCACGACCATGACCAGCGGGAGGGTGGGCAGCGTACGGCTCTCCGCGCCGAGCAGGCCCAGCCGGTTCACATAGCGCAGGGTCGACGCATCGTTGCGGAAGCTGTCCTGATAGATGCTGCGGAGCCGCACGCCGCGCTCCAGCGCCCGCCGGTCCAGCGGCCCGCTGGCCTCCAGCGTGTCCGGGGACTGCGCGCCGCCGGGCAGCAGCGAGAGGCACTCCACCCGGGCCAGCTCGGCCAGCTCGGTCAGCCGCTCGCGCACCGCGTCGAGCCCCTCCAGCCGTTTGACGACGTCGAAGCCCCCGCCCGTCCGCCGCCCCCGGTCCGTCGTGAGGGCCGACATCGCGTCCCGCGCGACCTCGAGTCCCCGCTGCTGCCGGGCCAGTTCGGCCTCCCGGCGGGAGAGGAGGAAGGGCAGACTCGCGGCCGGGTCCAGCGCGCGGAAGACCGGCGGGCCCTGCTCCGTACAGCGAGGGTCGTCATCCAGCAGGCAGAGTTCGGCCAGCTGGTCCAGAGCCCGACGCACATCGTCCTCGCTCCGCCCGAGCCGCGCCACGATCTCGTCCAGCCGCAGCTCCGGCTCCTCCAGAACGAGCCGATAGACCAGCTCCGTCCGTGCGTCCAGCCCCAGTACCTCTAACATCTCTGGCTCCCCCGCAGATGTCACGCCGTCCCCGCACTCCGGTACGGGACGCCACTTCAGCACCGGGCGCGAGTGTAGGGCCGACCCGTTGTGAAGGTATAGACCAGGTCCACGGGATGGATGGGCCCCGAGAGGCCGCACGTGGCCGGAAAGGCCGAGGCGGGCGAGCGGCCGGGACGGGCGTCGGCGGTGGCGTGAATGGCCGCAAGGTGTCTGGCAGTTGCCTGCCATCACCGCATCGTCCCAGGCTGCGGGCCCCATACGGCCGCCGGTGGGGCTGGCAGCCTGCTGCCCCGCAACTCCCGGCCACCCGGAGACCGTGGCCTCCGGGGAGGCGATGGCGACAGGATCAGGCCGTCACAAGCCATTCACACACCGCTACATCTTCGAGGAGTTCCCGATGCGTGCGTTCCGTTCCCCGACCCGCCGCCCCTCGCCGGCCGCACTCGCCGCCACGGGCCGGGAGGGCTTCTCCTGGGGGTGACCCCGGGAGGACGGGACGCCTCCGTGTTCCTGGTGACCGCGCTCCTGGTGCGTACCGAACCCCCGCACCCCGACCGGTGGACGGCACGGGACCTGGCCGGGCGGCTGCGCGCCCCCCGCGTCGGCGCGCGCGTCCAACGCGCCGGACCACACCCCGGGGGCCCGGTCCATGTGTACGTCTCCGAGAGCGCGGACGGTTCGGTCCGCGCCGCGCTCTACATGGAGAGCCCCGACTTCGTGCACGCCGAACTGGCCGCGCTGGACTTCCTCCTGGCCCTCCTGGGCGCCGCGCGCCCCGCCTCCCTCGGCTGGCGGCCCGCGGCCCTGGGAGGCCTGGATCCGCACCGATCCCCCGAACCGAAAGGACCGGACCCGCCATGCCACGGGAGCGCCCCACCGTGTCGGTGATCATCCCCAACCACAACTACGAGAAGACCCTGCGGGCCTGCCTGGAATCCGTCTACGCCCAGACCCTGCGCCCTCGGGACGTGGTCGTCGTGGACGACGCCAGCACCGACCGCTCGCGCGACATCGCCAGGGAGTTCCCCTGCGTCCTCGTCGCCCGCCCGGACAATGGCGGGGTCTCCGCCGCCCGCAACCTCGGCGTCGCCGCGTCCGCCGGCCAGGTGCTGTTCTTCCTCGACTCCGACATCGCGCTGGCCCCCGACGCGATCGAGAACGCCGTCGACCTGCTCATGGACGACCCGGAGACCGGCTGCGTCCACGGCGTCCTGGACCCCGAACCGCTCTTCGACGACGGCCCGGTGGAGGTCTACCACTGTCTGCACGCCCACTTCTGGCGACACCGCAGCGCCGGAGTCGTCGGCACCGCCTTCTTCGCGCTGGCTGCGATCGAGCGAGGCGTCTTCGAGGCGACCGGGCCCTTCGACGAGAACCTCCGCGACTCCGAGGACGTCGAGTACAGCGACCGCCTCGCCGCAACCCACCGCATCCGCCTCAGCGAGCGGGTGACCGGCCGTCACGACGACGTGGACCGGCTGCTGCCCATGCTCGCCGAGCAGTACCGCCGCTCCCAGCTGCTCGTCCCCGTCGCCGCCGTCGAGCGCCGACGCGGCGGTGGGCTGCGCGCCAATCCGACCCGCGGCGTCCTGGCCGCCGGTCTGGTCCCGCTGACCCTCCCGCTCGCCCTGCTCACCCCCTGGCTGCTCGCCGTCCCGCTGGCCTGCGCCCTGGCTTTCGCACTGGCGGACCCCGGGCTGTCGCGTTTCGTGGCCCGCCGCAAGGGGTGGCCCTTCCTGCTCCGCTTCACCGTGCTGCACTTCGCGGTGCACCTGGCCCTCGTCCTCGGCGCGGTGGTCGGCGGGCTGCGCTGGCTGGTCGACCCCCGCTTCGGCCCCTCCGTGCGGGGCCGCCGCGAACGGCCCGCCCCGGTGGCCGCCCCGTGAGCGCCGGAGTGGACCAGGGGCGCGGGGCCGCCGGGGCGGGGACGCCCGAGGCGGGGACGCCCGAGGCGGGGACGCCCGAGGCGAGGCCCGGGTCGCCCGAGGCCGGACCTCATACGCCCGAGGCCGGAGCGGGGGGCGCCGGACCCGCGGAGCCCGAGGCGGGGGTAGCCGGACCCCCGGAGCCCGAGTCGGGGCCCGGGTCGCCCAAGGCCGGAGAGGGGGGAGCCGGACCCGCGGCGCCGGAAGCCGCCCCGCCCTCCCGCCGCGCCCGGCTGCTGCGCACGGCCGCCGCCCTCGTGCTCATCGCGGCGACCGCCTTCGCCGTGGGCGGTTCGCTGCGCGGCGCCGGTACGGAGATGGCCGAGGCCGCCGGACGGCCCGGGGGAGTGCTCCTGCTCATCGCCGCCCTCCTCGCCAACGCGGCCGGGCTCGTCCTGTCGATGCTGTCCTGGCGGGTCCTCGTCGTGGACGGCGGTTCCACGGCCCGCACCAGCGACACCGCCCGGATCTTCTTCATCGGCGTCATCAGCAAATTCGTCCCCGGCCGCATCTGGGGCGTCCTCGCCCACATCCAGCTCGGCAAGGCCGTCGGCATCGCCCCCGAGCGGATGATCGCCGCCTTCGGCCTCGGCCTCGTCATCGGGATGACCACCGGGGCCGCCGCCGGACTCCTCGTCGCACCGGCCGTGTTCGGCACGGGCGCCTGGGTCTTCGCCCCGCTCGTCCTGCTCGCCGCCGCCGCCGTGGCCCGGCCCGGCTGGGTGGGCCGCCTCGTCGCGTGGACGATGCGACTGGCCCGCCGCCCGGACGGAGCCGCCGAGGGCTCGCCCCGGGCCCTGCGGCTCTCCATCGGCTGGGCCTGCGCCTCCTGGGCCGTCTCCGGACTCCACCTGTGGGCGATCGTCGTCCTCCTCGGCGCCCCGCCGCTGCTCTCCCTGCCGGTCTGCGTCGGCGGCTTCGCCCTGGCCACCGTCGCCGGAAGCCTCGCCTTCGTCCTGCCCGACGGCTGGGGAGCCCGCGAACTCGTCCTCCTCGCGCCCCTCGGCGCGGTCATGCCGCTGTCCGCCGCCACCGCGGCCGTCATCGCCAGCCGGCTGGTCTGCGTGCTCAGCGAGGTGGCCGCCACCGGCGCCGCACTCGCCTGGGCCCGCGCCGCCGGACCCCTGCCCACCCCCCGACCCGCGCTCCAGGAAGGAGCCGCATGACCTCCGACGCCACCCCCCTGCTCACCGTGGACGACTGCGAACAACTGTCGACGAGCCAGGTGCACGAGCTGTACCGGTCCCACGTCAACAAGAGCCAGGTCTCCCTGATGACCTCCTTCGGCTTCGGCCGCGAACTCGTCGACCACGCCGAGGGGTCCTGGATCCACACCCGCGACGGCCGCCGCATCCTCGACTTCACCGGCGGCGTGGGCGTCCTCAACCACGGCCACAACCACCCGCGGATCCTCGCCGCCCGCCGCCGCTTCCAGGAACAGCGCCGGATGGAGGTCCACAAGACCTACTTCTCGCCCTACATCGCCGCCCTCGGCCACAACCTCGCCCAGCTCCTCCCCGGCGACCTGAACCTCTCGTTCTTCCCCAACTCGGGGGCCGAGGCCGTCGAGGGCGCGGTGAAACTCGCGTACAAATACCACGGCGGCAATCGGCAGCAGATCCTGCACGCCGACATCAGCTTCCACGGCAAACTGCTGGGCTCCGGCAGCCTCACCGGCAGCGCCCAGAACGCCTTCGCCTTCCCCGGCATCCCCGGCGTCTCCGCCTTCCGCTACGGCGACCTCGGCTCCGTACGGGAAGCGGTCGCCGGAGCCCGGGACGCCAAGGGCCGCTGCGACGTCTACGCGATCCTCATCGAGCCCTTCTCCGCCTCCACGATGACGGAGTGCTCCGAGGAATTCCTGCGCGGCCTGCGGGAGCTGTGCACCGAGGAGAAGATCGTGCTGATCTTCGACGAGATCTACACCGGCTGGGGCAAGACCGGCAGCCTCTTCCACTTCATGCGCTACCCCGGGCTCGTCCCGGACGTGGTCACCACCTCGAAGTCCTTCGGCGGCGGCAAGTCCTCCGTCTCCGCCTTCGTCGCCCGCGAACCCGTCTTCCGCAAGGCCTACGACAGCCTCGGCGACGCCATGCTCCAGTCCACCAGCACCACCTACTACGGCTTCGGCGAGGAGACCGCCACCGCGCTGGAAGCCGTCAACATCGCCGTCGAGGACGACTATCCGGCCCGCGCACGCGCCATCGAACGCGTCCTCGCCCCGGGCCTGGAGCGGCTGCGCAAGCAGTACCCCGACATCATCGCGGACGTCCGGGGCGCCGGAGCGCTGTACGGGATCTTCCTCGACGGCGGCCCCCGCATCCTCGACTTCGCCGCGAAGATCGCCCCCGGCGGACTGGCCCGCGACCCGCTGCTGCGCACCAAGGTCATCACCTGCGCGGTCGTCAACGCGATGTACCACGACCACGACGTGTACATGTACTACACGCTCAACGGCCGCAGCCCCCTGGTGGCCGCGCCCTGCCTGGTCGCCGGACCCGACGAGGTGGAGATCTTCCTCGACGCCTTCGACAAGACCCTGGCCAAGGGCATGAACCGGCTGCTCACCGCCTTCCTCAAGGACAAGGCGGTGTCCCGATGGGCGGCCTGACCATCGCCGTGACCGGAGCCGCCGGCATGCTCGGCTCCCACCTGGTGACCCGGCTCGCCGCCGACGGCCACGACGTCGTCGGCGTCGACCTGCGCGACGACCCCCACCCGCCCGCCGGGGCCCGCCACATCGTCGCCGACATCCGCGACGCGGCGGCGCTCGCCCGCGCCTTCGACGGGGCCCACGCGCTGGTGCACTGCGCCGCGGCGCTGCCCAGCTACCCGGTCGACCAGATCCGGTCCATCACCGTCGACGGCACCCGTACCGTCCTGACCGCCGCGCACCGGGCCCGGGTCGACCGGGTCGTGCACATCTCCTCCACCGCCGTCTACGGACTGCCCAAGCGGGTCCCCACCCCGGAGGAGCACCCCCGCGAGCCCGTCGACCCGTACAGCAGGGCGAAGGCCGAGGCCGAGGAGGTCTGCGAGGAGTTCCGGGCGCGCGGGATGTGCCTGCCGGTGCTGCGCCCCAAGACCTTCCTCGGGCCCGGCCGCATGGGCCTCTTCTCGATGCTCTTCGAATGGGCCGAGGAGCGCCGCAACTTCCCCGTCCTCGGCCGGGGCGACGTCCGCATCCAGATGTTCGGCATGGCCGACCTCGTCGACGCCGTGGTGCTCGCCCTCGACGCGCCCCCCGAGATCGCCAACGACGTCTACAACCTGGGCGCCGCCCGATTCGGCACCCTGCGCGAGGACTTCCAGGCCGTGCTGGACGCGGCCGGGCACGGCAAACGCGTGGTCCCGCTGCCGGCAGCACCGGCACTCGCGGTCCTGCGCCTGCTGGAGCGCACCAAGCTCTCCCCGGTCTACGGGCGGCTGCTCTTCAAGCTCCTCGACGACAGTTACGTGGACATCGGCCGGGCCACCGAACGGCTCGGCTTCCGTCCCGCGCTCTCCAACCAGGACGCCATCCTCGGCACGTACGCGTGGTGGCGCACCCAGCGGGGGGCCGGTACACCCGCTCCCGGAGCCGGCCGGACCAGCCGGGACCCGTGGCGCCAAGGGGCGCTCGGCCTGGCCAAGGTCTTCTTCTGATCCCCTGGAGCCCTGCCGTGGACATCACCCGGTCCTCACCCGCGCCCGCGCGCGTGGTGGCAGTCCCGCCCGAACCCGAACCCGCCGACCTCACCGCCCTGCCCGAACCCACCACCGTAGAACCGCTTCAGCCGCTTCCGCCCGCGACCGTGACCGTCAGCGTCAGCGTGACCCCGACCACCACCGACGTACGGGCCGGCGCCGCCGCAACCGCCCCCGCGACCTCCTCGCGCTCCTGCGCCCCGGCCAGTGGGTGAAGAACCTGGCCGTCGTCCCGCTGGCCCTGCTCGACACCCACCCCTGGGGGACCGCCGCCTTCCTGCGCACCGGCTGGGCCGTCCTCGGCTTCACCCTCGCCTCCGCGCTCGTCTACGTCGTCAACGACCTCGCCGACCGGGAGCGGGACCGGCTGCACCCGGTCAAACGCCACCGCCCGATCGCCTCCGGCCGGGTGTCCACCGCCGCGGCCATCGTCCTGACCGGCGGCCTCGCCCTGGCGCTGACCGGCTGGGCGGTGGCCGGGCCCGCCTGGCAGTGGTGGCCCACCGCCCTCTACCTGGCGCTGAGCCTCGCCTACTCCCAGGGCCTCAAACACGTACCGCTGGTGGACGCGTTCATCGTGGCGACCGGCTTCGTGCTGCGGCTCGTCCAGGGGTCGCTGCTCGTCGGCTCCCGGTTGTCCGAGTGGCTGGCGCTGTGCGTCTTCTCGCTCTGCCTGATGCTGGCGCTCGGCAAACGCCGGCACGAGATGACGGCGGCGGGCCGCGCCCACCGCCCCGCCCTGCGCGGCTACACGCTCGCCTTCCTCGACCACCTCGTCGTCCTGGTCGCCGTGCTGACCGCCGTCAGTTACGTGCTCTACCTGCGCGACGACGCGGCCCTCGCCGCCGGGGCCTCCCTCGTCACCCTGCTCTCCGCCCCCTGCGCCGTCTTCGGCCTCGCCCGCTACCTCCAGCTCCTCTTCGTCGAGGAGGGCGGCGGCAACCCCGTCCACGTCCTCTTCCGGGACCGCGCCACGCTCGTCAACGCGGCGCTGTGGGCGGTGCTCGTCGCCCTCGCCCTCCTCCTCCCGCACGCGTCCGCATGACCCACCGACCGCCCGAAGGCGCCGCCCCGTGAACCGGAAGCAACCGCTCGTCTCCGTCGTCATCCCCAACTACAACTACGGCCGCGCCCTGGAGCTCTGCCTGCGCGCCGCGCTCGCCCAGACCTACGAACCGCTGGAGGTGCTGCTGATCGACGACTGCTCCACCGACGACTCGGTCGCCGTCGCCCGGGCCTGCGGCGTCCGGGTGATCAGCACCGGCGTCAACAGCGGAGTGGCCACCACCCGCAACACCGGGGCGGCCCACGCCCGGGGCGAGATCATCGTGTTCGTCGACTCCGACGTGGCGATGGAACAGGACGCCATCGCGAACGCGGTGGCCCTGCTCGACTCCGACCCCCGCATCGGCGCGGTCTGCGGCACCTACGACGCCGAACCCCTCATCAGGGACAGCCTGATCGAGGAGTACCGCTGCCTCCACCAGTTCTACTGGCTGGCCGAGACCGAGGGCCGCATCGGCACCCTGCACACCGCGATCTGCGCCATGCCCGCCCGGGTCTTCGCCGAGATCGGCCCGTTCAACCCCCGGCTGCGGCACACCGAGGACGGCGACTACGCCGCCCGGATCTGCCGGAGTTACGAGGTCCACAGCTCCACCACCGTGCGCGGCCGGCACGACCACGACGACACCTGGCGCGTCGTGCTGCGCAAGGTCTTCCACCGCACCCGCCTGCACATCCCGCTGTACGTCCGCCGCGGCGACCTGCCCGGCGGCATCGCCACCGGCCCCCGCGCCGGAGCCAGCGTCGCCGCCCTGCTCGCCCTGCTGACCCTGCCGCTCGGCCTGATCGCCCTGCCCTGGCTGCTCGCCCCCGCCGCCCTGCTGGCGTTCACCCTGCTCGCCGACACCGCCCTCCACCGCTTCGTCCTGCGCCGCCGGGGCCCCCTGTTCGCCGCCTACTTCGCCTTCACGCACACCGTGGTCAACGCGGTCATCGCGGCGGGCGCGGGCGTCGGCGTCCTCCAGTGGCTGACCTCCCGCCGCTTCCGCCGGCTGTACGAGCCGGGGGAGCACCTCGCGCCGGTGCGGGCCGCCACATGACCGGGACCCTCGCGCCGGGCCCGGTGGCAGATCCGGCCGCGCCGCCCGAGCCCGCAGGGCCGCCCCGCCGCTGGCCCGGCCGCCTGCTGCTCGCCGTCGCCGTCCTGTGGGCCCTGTTCGTCGCCGCCCGCGCCCTCCTCAGCGGCCGGTGGTGGGCGTGGAACGGCCTCGGCCTCGCCCCGCCCGTCCTCCATCTGCTCTTCCCGCTCGCCCTGTTGATTCCGGCCGCGCTGATCCGGCACGGCAGACGGGCGGCGGTGGGCGTCGTCCTGCTCTCGCTGCTGCTCGGCTCCTGGCAGACCGGGCTGCACCCCGGGGCGCTCCTGCGCGGGCGGCCCGCCGTCCCCCCGGACGCCCTGAGGGTGGTCAGCTGGAACACCTTCTTCTGGGACCAGGACAGCGACACCGACGCGTTCTACGCCTACCTCAAGTCCCGCTCCGCCGACGTCTACCTCCTCCAGGAGTACCAGAACGCCCGCGGCGACGAACCCGCCCCGATCGACGACCTGGCCAGGCTCCGGAAGGAGTTCCCCGGCTTCCACATCGCCACCGAGGGCGAGTTCCTCACCCTGTCCCGCTTCCCGATCACCTCGGCGCGGGCCCTGCGCCCCGACGGGCTCGCCCCGCCCGACACCTCCTGGGCCGACTACTGGAACGTCCGCGTCCTGCGCACCGACATCGCCGTCGACGGCGAGACCCTGTCGCTCTACAACACCCACCTGCCCGATCTGCTGAACGTCGACCGCAACCCGCTGACGCCCGCCTACCACCGCTCCGTACGACAGCTCTCCGAGCGCCGCGAGCGGCACTTCGAGGCGCTGCGCGAGGACCTCGACGCCAACCGCCACCCGGTGGTCCTCGCCGGGGACCTCAACGTGCTGCCCGGAACCGGGGACCTGCGCTGGTTCGACGGGCTGCGGGACGCCGCCGACGCGGGGGACTCGGTCCACCCGGCGACGTTCCCGGTGAGCGGACCGGCGCTCTGGCGGCTCGACTGGGCGTTCGTCTCGCCCCGGATCGACCTGCACCGGCAGTCCGTCCAGGACCCGCCCGCCGCCCTCTCCACCCACCGGCTGATCGATCTCCGCCTCTCCCTGCCCGCCCCCGGGGCGTCCGCCCCGGCCACCGAGAAGGACCGGTCATGACCCGGCGCACCGCGCGCTCGCCCCGCTTCGACGCGACGATCGTGCTCACCTACTACCTCCCGTACACCAGCGGGCTCACCGAAGTGGCCCGCACGGTCGCCGAGGGGCTGGCCGCGCGGGGCCGCCGGGTCGCCGTCGTCGCCTGCCGGCACGATCCGGACCGCCCCGCACGGGAGTCCGTGAACGGGGTCGAGGTGTTCCGCGCCCCGGTCGCCGCCCGGCTCGGACGCGGGGTGATCAGCCCGGGGTTCGCCCCGCTCGCCGGGCGGATCGCCCGCGCCTCCCGGGTCGTCAACCTCCACCTGCCGATGCTGGAGGCGGGGCTCGTCGCCCGCCTCGCCGGGAACACCCCGGTGGTCGCCACCCACCACGACGACGTCTGGCTGGCCGGGGGCGCTCTCGCCCCGCTCCAGGTGAAGGCCGTCGACGCCTCGGTGGCCTGGGCGCTGCGCCGATCGGCCGCCGTGGTCGTCAACAACGTGGACCACGCGGAGCATTCGCGCCACTGGCCCCTGATGCGCGGGCGCCGGCTGCTGGCCATCGCCCCGCCCTGCCGCGAACGCGAGCCGGCCCCCGCCGCCTTCCGCGAGACGGCGGGCCCGCACTTCGGCTTCCTCGGCCGGATCGCCCCCGAGAAGGGGCTGCACCACCTGGTCGACGCGTTTCGGACGATCCAGGACCCCGAGGCCCGGCTGCTGATCGCCGGCGACTACTCCAAGGTCGCGGGCGGCAGCGTCGTCGGGGCCCTGCGCGCACGGGCCGGCGACGACACCCGTATCCGGTTCACCGGCTTCCTCGCCGACGACCGGGTCGCGGGCTTCTACGCCTCGCTGGACGCCTTCGCCCTGCCGTCCGTCGCCGAGGAGTCCTTCGGCATCTCCCAGGCCGAGGCGATGATGCTCGGCGTCCCCTCCGTCGCGAGCGACGCGCCGGGCATGCGCGTGCCGGTGTCCGAGACGGGCTTCGGCCGCCTCTTCCCGCCCGGCGACTCCCGCGCCCTGGCCGGGGCCCTCCTGGAGGTGGCCGCCTACGCGCCGCGGTGCCGCGCCGAGGGAGGCCGGGACGCCCGCGCCCGGTACGGGACGGACAGCTGCCTGGACGCCTACGACGCGCTGTTCCAGGAGGCCGGGGCCGTACAGGGAGCCCCCGCGTGAGAACGGCGGACGTCCTGGCGGCGGGCGGCGGGGCGAACGCCGCCTGGCCGGGCGGCGGATGGGTGCTCTGGGCGGCCGGGACCTGGGCGGTCTTCCTGGCCGCGCACCTCGTCCTCAACGGCCGCTGGTGGTTCTGGCTGCTGCCCTCCCTGCTGCCGCCGCCCGTGTTCGTCGTCGTGCCCGCCCTGCTCCTGCCGCTCGCCTGGGCCACGGGCGACCTCACGGCCGCCGTCGTGGCGGGCGCGGCCCTGCTGCTCGGGGGCCGGCAGTCCGGCCTCGTGCCCGGCGCGCTCGTACGGCCGGGGCGCTGCCCGCCACCGCCGCCGGACGGGGCGGTGCGCGTCGTGTCCTGGAACACCCAGCACTGGTGCCAGTCCACCGACCCGGAGCCCTTCTACGCCTTTCTGCGCGGGCTCGACGCCGACGTCTACCTCCTCCAGGAGTACCACCACGACGAGTTCGACGGCACGTACCGCCTGATCGACGACGAGCGGCGGCTGCGCGAGACCTTCCCCGGCCACCGGGCCGTCATCGCCCGCGGTCTGATCACTTTGTCCCGGCTGCCGGTCGCCGCGACCGTCGAGACGGCGGCCCGCAGGACCCTGCGGGTGGACCTGGAGATGCCGGGCGACGGTCGGATTCTCGCCACCTTCAACGTCCACATCCCGGTACAGCTGCGACTGATCAGCCCGTTGCGCGCAGACTTCTACCGCGCGGTCCGCACCCGGGCCGCCGACCGGGCACGGGAGTACCGGGGGCTCCTCGGGACGTCGCCGGCTGCCCCCATCCGGCCCTGGTCGCCGGGGACTTCAACACCACCGCCGCGATCGGGGACGCCCGCCGCATCGCCCGGCTGGGCTCCGACGCGGTCGCCCTGTCCGGACGCCTCTGCCCCACCTCGTGGCAGGCCCGCCCGGGCCTGCGCTGGTGGCGGCTGGACTGGGTGCTCACCACACCGGGCGCCCGGGTCCACCGCTACCGCTTCCGCGATCCGCGCGGCCTGTCCGACCACAGCGTCCAGGAGGTGTCCGTGTCGCTCGCCGAACCGGCCCACCGGACGCTCGCCGACCACCGATCCCGCCACCACGACGAAGGAACTCACCATGCGTTACCGCTACCTGGGAAAGACCGGCCTGCGGGTCAGTGAACTCTGCCTCGGCGCCATGACGTTCGGCCGCGAGGCCGACGAGACCACCAGCCACGCCCTGCTGGACCGCTTCACCGAGGCGGGCGGCACCTTCGTGGACACCGCCGACATCTACTCCGCCGGGGCCTCCGAGGAGATTCTCGGCCGCTGGCTGAAGAGACAGCGCCGCGACGACGTGGTGCTCGCCACCAAGGTGCGCTACGGCACGGGGGAGGGCCCCAACGACCGCGGCCTGGGCCGCAGTCACCTGATCGCCGGGGTCGAGTCGAGCCTGCGCCGGCTGGGCACCGACCACATCGACCTCTACCAGGTGCACGCCTGGGACCCGGGCACCCCGCTGGAGGAGACCCTCGCCACCCTGGACGCGCTGGTCACCTCCGGGAAGGTGCGCTACATCGGGGCCAGCAACTTCTCCGGCTGGCAGCTCCAGAAGGCGATCGACCTGAGCCGGGGGCACGGCTGGGAGCCCTTCACGGCCCTCCAGCCGCTCTACAACCTGCTGGACCGGTCCGCCGAGTGGGAGCTGATGGAGGTCAGCCGCAACGAGGGCCTGGGCGTCATCCCGTGGAGCCCGCTGCGCGGCGGCTGGCTGAGCGGCGCGATCCGGCGCGGTGCGGAGCGGCCGCCCACGGGCACCCGCGTGGAGACCGCCGAGCGGCTCGGCTGGGGCGAGTCGTGGAGCGCCTACGAGGGGGACGAGCGCACCTGGCGGGTGCTGGACGCCCTGCACGAGGTCGCCGGACGCACGGGCCTCGCGGTGCCGGTGCTGGCCCTCGCCTGGCTGCTCGGCCGGCCCGGGGTCACCGCCCCCATCGTGGGCGCCCGCACCCTGGAGCAGCTGGAGACCAACCTGGGCGCGGCGGACCTGGACCTCGACCCGGCCGACGCCGCCCTGCTGACCGCCGCGAGCGACCAGGTGCTCCCGTACCCGTACAGCGTCATCGAGACCGACCCCGAACTGCGCTGACGCACCCCGCGTGACCGAAAACGGGCGGTGGCCCGGGGAGCTCGTCCCCGGGCCACCGCCCTGTGCGTACCGCTGTGCCGCGGGGGTGCTCAGTCCGTCGGCCGCTTGAGGCGGGCCACGAACTTGTAGCGGTCGCCCCGGTAGACCGAGCGCACCCATTCCACCGGTTCGCCCTGGCCGTCCACCGAATGGCGGGACAGCATGAGCATCGGCAGCCCCACGTCGGTGCCCAGCAGCCCGGCCTCGCGCGGGGTGGCGAGCGAGGTCTCGATGGTCTCCTCCGCCTCAGCCAGGCGCACGTCGTACACCTCGGCGAGCGCGGTGTAGAGCGAGGTGTACTTCACCAGCGAACGGCGCAGCGCCGGGAAGCGTTTGGCCGAAAGATGTGTGGTCTCGATCGCCATCGGCTCCCCGCTGGCGAGCCGCAGCCGCTCGATGCGCAGCACCCGGCCGCCCGTCGAGATGTCCAGCAGACCGGCGAGCGTGTCGTCCGCCGTCACATAGCCGATGTCCAGCAGTTGGGACGTCGGCTCCAGGCCCTGGGCGCGCATGTCCTCGGTGTACGAGGTGAGCTGGAGGGCCTGGGAGACCTTCGGCTTGGCCACGAAGGTGCCCTTGCCCTGGATGCGTTCCAGCCGGCCCTCGACGACCAGTTCCTGGAGCGCCTGGCGCACGGTGGTGCGCGAGGTGTCGAACTCGGCGGCCAGGGTGCGTTCGGGCGGCACCGGGGTGCCGGGCGGCAGGGTGTCCGTCATGTCGAGGAGATGCCGCTTGAGCCGGTAGTACTTCGGTACGCGCGCTGTGCGCGTACCTGCACCGGTCTCGCTCCCCGTACTGCCCCCGTCGGCGCCCATGGCCCGCCTTCCCGACTGCTGCGTTGCTGCCGTCACCGGCTCCTCCGTCTGTCGCGGCTCACATGGTGGCACGGTCCGGTCACGGGTCGTCGCCCTCCCTTAGGTGTCGGTCCTATAACGGACGCGAGTGCACTTCTTATACACCCTTGACACCCCTAAAGGTCTAGGCCAAGCTCCCGGTACTGGTCTAAACCATTAAAGACCAGGTCCAGCCCCAGCAGAACTCGTCGAATGTCTTCGCGGTGGGTGGGGTTGCAGCATCCCTGAGGAGGGTTTGACGTGAAGCGCAAGCTCATCGCGGCTATCGGTGTCGCGGGCATGTTGGTTTCGGTCGCGGCATGTGGTTCCGACGACAAGAAGTCGTCCGCGGAGCCGAAGGACCGCAAGGAAAACCTGACCGTCTGGCTCATGGGCGAGGCCCAGTCCACCTGGCCGGAGCTGGTCAAGGACGTCAACGCCGAGTTCAACAAGAAGTACCCGGGCGTCAAGGTCAAGGTTCAGTACCAGCAGTGGGCCGACAAGGTCAAGAAGCTGGACACCTCCCTCGGTGGCGATAAATTCCCGGATGTCGTGGAACTCGGCAATACCGAGACCATGCAGTACATCCTCAATGGTGCGCTCGGAGAAATCGACCCCAAGAAGTACGAGAACTCGGACACCTGGATCAAGGGTCTGAAGGACACGTGCTCCTTCGAGGGCAAGACGTACTGCGTTCCTTACTACGCGAGCGCCCGTCTGGCCGTGTACAACAAGGACATGCTGAAGGCCGGCACCGGCAGCGACGCCCTCCCGCAGACCGAGACCGAGTTCCTCGCCGCGATGGACAAGGTCTCCGCCGAGCTGGGCAAGAAGGACAAGCGCGCCTCCTCCCTCTACTTCCCGGGCCGTTACTGGTACGCCGCGATGTCCTACGTCGCCGCCTTCGGTGGCGAGATAGCCACGTACGACGAGGGCAGCAAGGAGTGGAAGGCCGCGCTGTCCACCCCGGAGGCCCAGAAGGGCATCCAGCACTACGTCGACCTGGTCAAGAAGTACAACAAGGCCGACGTGACGAAGGACGAGCAGGACCACGCCAACGTCATGGCCAACGAGAAGGCCGCGGTCATCTACGGCCAGGCCTGGGAGGCCGGCAGCGTCACCACGGGCGAGAACGGCAACCCGAAGCTCGAGGGCAAGATCGCCACGGCCGGTATGCCCGGCCCCGAGGGCAAGGCCCTCCCGTCCTTCATCGGCGGCTCGGACCTCGCCACGATCTCCAAGTCCAAGGTCCAGGACCTCGGCGAGGAGTGGATCTCCCTCTTCACCAACGCGAAGTCCATGGAGGTCCTCGCGTCGAAGAACATCCTCCCCAACAACGAGAAGCAGCTCGAGCCGCTGAAGGCGAAGCCGGAGACCGCCGCCATCGCCAACGCGGTGCCGGACGCCTGGTTCACGCCGATCGCGCCGGGCTGGGCCTCCGTGGAGAAGGAGGAGATCCTCCAGAACATGCTCCTGGAGATCGTCAAGGGCGCCTCCGTCGCCGACGCCACCAAGAAGGCCGACGACAAGATCAACGCGCTGATCAACAAGGAAGCCTGACCTTCCGATCGCCAGGCAGGGGCCCGGCGTCAGCGCCGGGCCCCCGCTCCTTTCCCCGCAAGTGAACGCCGTGAATTCCGGGGCCCGCCCCGGACCCGCGATGGAAGGTCAGCCACGTGTCTGCCGCTGATACCAAGGCCGCCGGGCCGCCGGTCCCCGTACCACCCGACCCGCAGACGACCGGGAAGTCGTCCTCCCCCGACGATGCGCCCCGGGTGCAGAAGAGGAAGCGGAAGAAGGGTGAACTCCTCCCCTACTTCCTGATCCTCCCGGCGGTCCTGGCGATCGCCGCCGTCTACCTCTACCCGCTCAGCAAGACGGTCATCATGTCCTTCCAGGACATGGGCCGCCGTGAGCTGTGGTCCGGCGAGCCGGCGCCATGGGTCGGCTTCGAGCAGTTCACCAACATCCTCGGCGACTCCGAGTTCTGGTGGGTCACCTTCCGCACCGTCGTCTTCATGGTCATCTGCGTGACGCTGACCATGGGGATCGGGCTGCTGGTCGCCCTCCTGATGCGCAAGCTCTCCACCTGGGTCCGGCTGGTGCTCACCGCCTGCCTCATCGCCGCCTGGTCGATGCCGCTGATGGTCGCCGCCTCGATCTTCCGGTTCATGGCCGACTCCGACTACGGCCTGATCAACACCCTGATCGCCAAGGTCGTCGGCGAGGACTGGCTCGGACACAACTGGTACCTCGACCCGATCCAGGGCTTCGGCATCATCACCCTGCTGGTCGTCTGGGGCGCCATCCCGTTCGTCGTCGTCACCCTGTACGCCGCCCTTACCCAGGTCCCCCAGGAACTGGAGGAGGCCGCCGCCCTCGACGGCGCCAGCGCGTACGGCATCTACAAGTTCGTCACCTGGCCGGTCATCAAGCCGGTCTTCACCATGGTCGCCACGCTCTCGGTGATCTGGGACTTCAACGTCTTCGGCCAGATCTGGCTGCTGCGCGGCAACAAGCCCGAGCCGGAGTACGAGACCCTCGGCCTCTACTCCTACTCCAAGGCGTTCGAGTCCACCTCCTTCAGCCAGGGCACCGCGATCGCCCTGATCACGGTGCTGCTGCTGTCCGGCGTGGCCGTGTACTACCTGCGCCAGCTCATGAAGACGGGAGAGGTCGAATGAGCAGCTCGACCCAGACGACACAGGCGCTGCGGCCCGACCGCAAGAAGAGCCGGCTGCACTTCGACCTGATCGGCCTCGGCATCGCCCTGGTCATGGTCTTCCCGGTCTACTGGCTGGTCATCAGCGCCCTGCGGCCCAACCGGGAGATCCGCAGCTACGACCAGACCCTGTGGCCCACGTCGATCACCTTCGACAACTTCGTCCGGGCCACGGAGCAGCCGAACTTCGGCACCGCCATCCAGTCCAGCCTGATCGTCGCGATCACCGCGGTGGTCGGCGGCATGATCATCGCGACCCTGGCGGCCCTGGCCATCGGCCGGTTCCGCTTCTTCGGCCGCAAGGCCCTGGTCCTGATCATGATCCTGGTCCAGATGCTGCCGCCCACGGCGATGCTCATCCCGATCTACGCCCAGCTCAACGCGATGGGCGGGATCGACGAGTACTGGGGCCTGATCGTCGTCTACCTCGTCTCCACGCTGCCCTTCGCCACCATCATGATCCGCGGCTTCGTCGTGAACATCCCGGTGGAGCTGGAGGAGTCCGCGATGGTGGACGGGTGCACCCGCTTCCAGGCCTTCCGCCGGGTGATCTTCCCGCTGCTCGCCCCCGGGCTGGCCGCCGCGTCGATCTTCGCCCTGGTGAGCGCGTGGAACGAGTACCTCTTCGCGTACATCCTGATCAACGACAACTCCAAGTACACGCTCAACGTATGGCTCATGACGTTCACGACCGAGCGCGGAACGGACTACGGCGCCCTCATGGCGGCGTCGACCATGATCGCCCTCCCCGTCGTCGTGTTCTTCATGATCATCCAGAAGAAGATGGCCGCAGGCCTCACTTCCGGCGCTGTGAAGGGATAGTGCGGGCCCATGACCACCCTCGTTTCCACCACGGACACCGTGACGCGCGACGCGCTCGCCGTGCTCCAGCCCGGGTTCACCGGCACCACCGCACCGGACTGGCTGCTGCGCCGCGTCGGTGAAGGCCTCGCCTCGGTCGGCCTGTTCGGCCGCAACATCACCTCGGCCGAACAGCTCGCCGCCCTCACCGAGCGGCTGCGCTCCGAGCGGGAGGACGTCCTCGTCGCCATCGACGAGGAGGGCGGCGACGTGACCCGCCTGGAGGTCACGCACGGCTCCTCCTTCCCCGGCAACTTCGCCCTCGGCTCGGTGGACGACGTCCACCTCACCCGGGCCGTCGCCCAGGAGCTCGGCCGCCGGCTCGCCGAGTGCGGCGTCAACCTCAACTGGGCGCCGTCCGCCGACGTCAACTCCAACCCGGGCAACCCGGTCATCGGCGTGCGCTCCTTCGGCGCCGACACCCGCCTGGCCGCCCGGCACACCGCCGCGTACATCGAGGGGCTCCAGGCCGCCGGCGTCGCCGCCTGCACCAAGCACTTCCCCGGGCACGGCGACACCGCGGTCGACTCCCACCTGGCGCTGCCCCGCATCGACGTGGACCTCGACACCCTGCACGCACGTGAACTGGTGCCCTTCCGGGCGGCCATCGCCGCGGGTTCCAAATCGGTGATGAGCGCGCATATCCTGCTTCCCGCACTGGACCCGGACCGCCCGGCGACCCTGAGCCCGCAGATCCTCACCGGTCTGCTGCGCCAGGAGCTGGGCTACGAGGGCCTGATCGTCACCGACGCGGTGGAGATGGACGCCATCGCCGGTACGTACGGCATCGAGCGCGGGTCCGTCCTCGCCCTCGCTGCGGGCGCCGACGCCATCTGTGTGGGCGGCGGCCTGGCCGACGAGGAGACGGTGCTGCGGTTGCGCGACGCCCTCGTCGCGGCCGTGCGCGGCGGGGAACTGACGGAGGAGCGGCTCGCCGACGCGGCCGCCCGTGTACGAGCCCTGGCGTCCTGGACGCAGAGGGTTCGGGGGGACATCCGGGAGTCGGGCGCGGCAGTGCAGGAGGGGACCGCGCCCGGCACCGGAGTCAGCTCCGACATCGGTCTGACCGCCGCCCGCCGCGCGGTCCGGGTGACCGGCTCCGGCGACCGGCTGACCGGGGCGGCGTACGTGGCCTCGTTCAGCGCGGTGGCGAACATCGCGGTCGGCGACGAGACCCCGTGGGGCATCGCCGCCGAGCTGGACAGGATCCTGCCCGGCACCGGCACGGACACGTACACCGACCAGAGCGCCTCCCCGGCGGAGGCGATCCTGGCGGCGGCGGGGGAGCGGCGCATCGTCGCCGTGGTCCGCGACGAGCACCGGCACGCCTGGATGGGCGCCGCGCTCGACGCACTGCTGGCGGCCCGCCCGGACACGATCGTGGTCGAGATGGGCCTGCCCCAGTCGGACCCGCGCGGCTCGCTGCACATAGCGACCCGCGGAGCGGCCCGAGTCTGCGGCCTGGCAGCGGCGGAGAAGATCACCGGCACGAGGACCTGACCCACTCCCGAGCCCGTCCGGCGAGCGAGGACGGAGCCTCGGGCGGCAACATCAAGCCCGTCCGGCGTTTGAGGACGAAACCTCAAGTCGGACGGGCCCGCGGTCTGAGTTTGAGGCGGCCCTATCAAGCCCGTCCGGCGATTAAGGACAGGACCTCACGCCGGACGGGCCCGCGGGCCGAGCTTCAGGCGGCCACATCAAGCCCGTCCGGCGATTGAGGACACCACCTCACGCCGGACGAGCGGCGCACCCCACAGCACGGCTGAGGGCCGGGACACCGTAAAGGCGTCCCGGCCCTCAGCGGCGCGAGGGGCAGGGCGAGCTACAGCCCCTGCCACCCCGGCTTCGCCGCATACGTGGCGCGGAAGTAGTCCGCCAGCTTCAGCTTCGACGCAGCCGCCTCGTCCACCACCACCGTCGCATGCGGATGCAGCTGGAGCGCCGAGGCCGGCACGATCGAGGCGACGGGCCCCTCCACCGTCTGGGCGACGGCCTCCGCCTTGCCCTCACCGGTGGCCAGCAGGATCGGGTGGCGGGAATCCAGGATCGTCCCGATGCCCTGCGTGATCACGTGGTGCGGCACCTGCTCGATGTCGTCGTCGAAGAAGCGCGCGTTGTCCACCCGGGTCTGCTGCGTCAGCGTCTTGATCCGGGTACGGGAGGCGAGCGAGGAGCACGGCTCGTTGAAGCCGATGTGCCCGTCCGTGCCGATGCCCAGGAGCTGGAGGTCGACGCCGCCGGCCTCGGCCAGCGCCCGGTCGTAGGCCTCGCAGGCCGCCTGGACGTCCTCGGCCGACCCGTCGGGGCCCATGAAGGAGGCCTCGGGCAGCCCGAGCGGCTCGATGACCTCGCGCAGCACCACGGAGCGGTACGACTCCGGGTGGCCCGCGGGCAGCCCGACGTACTCGTCGAGCTGGCAGATCCGGGCGCGCGACGCGTCGACCGCACCGGAGGCGACCTTCGCCGCGAGCGCGCGGTAGATGGGCAGCGGGGTCGAGCCGGTGGCAACGCCGAGCAGGGCGTCGGGCTTGCGGGCGATCAGCGCGGCGATGGCCTCCGCGATCAGTTCGCCGCCTGCCGCGGCGTCCGGGACGATGACAACTTCCACGCTGTGCCTGCCGATCTGACTAGGGGAGCCGGTGGTATAGACCAATCAGTCTCCCAATTTAGCAGAATCGGGCAGCCGTACGGTGAACAGTCCGCCCATCGGCGCACGCACACACGCATGCACACACGCCGGCACACACGCCCGCCCCGGCCCGCTGGCGGCGCACGGCATTGCCTGGTCGACTGGGGAGGCCCGACCGGACGGCGAGGATCGCGCACCCGCGCGCCCGCGCCGTCCCGTACGCCGACAGCGCAGGAGGCCCCCACATGTCCGCCACCCCTCCGGCCGGCCCGGGCGGCCAGGGCGACGAGCCCGGCCGCATCATGTCCGGCGAGATGGCCGAGCAGCCCGCGATGCTCCGCCGCATCCTCGAACAGGGTGCGCCCCGCATCCGCGAGGTCGCCGCCGAGATCGCGGCCCGCAAGCCCCGGTTCGTACTGCTCACCGCCCGGGGTACGTCGGACAACGCGGCGCTGTACGCCAAGTACCTCCTGGAGATCCGCCTCGGGCTGCCCTGCGGACTGGCCTCGATGTCCACCACGACGGCCTACGGCGCCCGGCCGGACCTGCGGGACGTCCTGGTGGTCACCGTCAGCCAGTCGGGCGGCTCGCCGGACCTGGTGGCCTCCACGAGGGCCGCCCGGGAGGCCGGGGCCGTCACCCTCGCCGTCACCAACAACCCGGACTCCGCGCTGGCGGCGGTCTCCGAATACCACATCGACATCCTGGCGGGCCCGGAGAAGGCGCTCCCGGCCACCAAGACGTACACAGCCTCCCTGCTCTCCCTCTACCTGTTCGTGGAGGGCCTGGGCGGCCGCGACGGCACCGAGGCCGCCGCGGGTCTGCCCGACCTCGCGGGTTCGATCCTGGGCCGCCGGTCCGAGGTCAAGGCGCTGGCCTCGCGCTACCGTTTCGCCGAACGCATGGTGATCACCTCGCGCGGCTACGGCTATCCGACGGCCAAGGAAGCGGCCCTGAAGCTGATGGAGACCAGCTACATCCCCGCTCTCTCCTACTCCGGCGCGGATCTGCTGCACGGGCCGCTGGCGATGGTGGACAACATCTCCCCGGTGATCGCCGTGGTCACCGACGGCCGGGGCGGCGAGGCCCTCCAGCCGGTGCTGGACCGGCTGCGCGGACGCGGGGCGGACCTCTTCGTCGTCGGCCCCAAGGCGCAGGTGGAGGCGGCCTCGGCCGGCTTCTCCCTGCCCACGGCGGGGGTCCCGGAGGAGTTGCAGCCGATCCTGGAGATCCTGCCGCTGCAATTGCTGGCGTACGAGGTGACGATCGCCCGGGGCCAGGATCCGGACGCGCCCCGCGCCCTGGCCAAGGTCACCGAGACCCGCTGAGGCGCCGAGGCGGAAGGGTCCCGGAAACGCCGAAGGCCCCGTAAGCACCCGCGGGCCGCGGCGCCAGAGCGGGACCCTCAGCCCACCCGGCACCGCAGCCCGGAGCTACCGGCCGACGGTGTGCGGTGCCGTCGGCCACTGGAGGCGCCGGCGCAGTCAGGGCAGAGAGTGCCGGAGCCTCGGTCCGCTCTCCTGTGCGGGGAGAGCGGAGGTCGTGATGTATTCATTGTGGACTAGACCAATTGCCTGTGTCCATCCATGTGCACGACATTCTGGATCGGCCCCGCGCCTGTCCAACCGCGCCAGTCCATCGTCGTCCCCGTGGCACAGCTCCACCGTCGTACCCGTGGCACGGCTCCACCGTCGTACCCGTGGCACGGCTCCACCGTCGTACCCATGGCACGGCCCGGCGGGTCGCTCGGTTCGAACGCCTCCGGTAACCCCAGGTACGCTCCACACGTGCCCTCCATGAACGACCTCGTCCGCCAGCACACCGCTCTGAGCGATACCGACCTCGAGTGGCTCCATCTGCTGGTCTCGGAGTGGCAGCTGCTCTCCGACCTGTCCTTCGCCGACCTCGTGCTGTGGGTCCCCACCCGCGACGGCACGCGGTACGTCTCCGTCGCCCAGATGCGCCCCAACACCGGCCCCACCTCCTACCAGGACGACATGGTCGGCCACCTGGTGCCGCGGGGCCGCCGCCCGCTGCTGGACGCGGCCCTCGACGAGGGCCGGATCGTGCGCGAGGGCGACCCGGAGTGGCGCGAGGAGGTGCCCGTACGGGTCGAGTCCATCCCCGTACGCCGCGAGGGCCGGGTGCTCGGCGTCATCGCCCGCAACACCAACCTGCTCACCGTGCGCACCCCCTCCCGGCTGGAGCTCACCTACCTCCAGTCCGCCTCCGACCTGGCCCAGATGATCGCCGCCGGGTCGTTCCCCTTCCCCGGCCAGCAGGTCGACATGGACGCCTCCCCGCGCGTGGGCGACGGCCTGATCCGGCTCGACGCCGACGGAATCGTCCAGTACGCCAGCCCCAACGGCCTCTCCGCCTACCACCGCCTCGGCCTCGCCTCCGACCTGGTCGGCCACCACCTCGGCACCACCACCGCCGAACTGGCCCCGTCCCGGGGGCCGGTGGACGAGGCCCTGGTCAAGGTGGCCAGCGGCTACGCGCCCCGCGAGTTCGAGGTCGAGTGCGCGGGCGGGGTGATCCAGCTGCGGGCCATCCCGCTCAAACCCAAGGGCGTCCGCATCGGCTCCCTGGTCCTGCTCCGTGACGTCACCGAACTGCGCCGCCGCGAACGCGAGTTGATCACCAAGGACGCGACCATTCGGGAGATCCACCACCGGGTCAAGAACAACCTCCAGACGGTGGCGGCCCTGTTGCGCCTCCAGGCCCGCCGGATGGATTCCGAGCAGGGCCGCGAGGCGCTCAACGAGGCGGTCCGGCGCGTCGGTTCGATCGCCATCGTCCATGAGACGCTGTCCCAGAATCTGGACGAGCGGGTCGAGTTCGACGAGATCGCCGACCGGGTCATCGCGATGGTCTCGGAGATCTCCCCGGGCAAGGTGACCTGCCGGCGCACCGGACGCTTCGGCATCCTCGACGCCGAGGTCGCCACCCCGCTCTCCATGGTGCTGACCGAGGTTCTGCAGAACGCCCTGGAGCACGCCTTCGCCGTGGCCGACCACGGGACGGTGGAGGTCTCCGCCGTGCGCGGCGGATCGCCCACCGACGGGCGGCTGCTGATCACCGTCACCGACGACGGGCGCGGGCTGCCCGAGGGGTTCGACCCGAAGCGGGCCGGCAACCTCGGGCTCCAGATCGTACGGACGCTGGTGGAGGGAGAGTTGGGCGGCACGTTCGGCATGGTCCCGGCGCCCGAACGCGGCACCCAGGTGGTGCTGGACCTCCCGGTCCGCTCCGACAAGTAGGACATCCCGCGCCGACCAGCACGGAACGCGGAGCACACAGCAGAGCGGGCCCGGACCGTGGTGACGGTCCGGGCCCGCTCCGTGATGCTCACGTTGCGATGCGCTTCGGGGTACTGCGCGCTGCGACTCGAAGGCGGGGCTGTGCGTACGCTCTGTACGCGCCGCCGGGCTGAGGCTTGGTGCGGTTCTCGCTCAGGCGCTTGCGTTGCGCGCCCGGTTGCGAGCGGCGCGGCGCTTCATCGCGCGGCGCTCGTCCTCGCTGAGGCCACCCCAGACGCCGGAGTCCTGGCCGGACTCGAGCGCCCACTGCAGGCACTGCTCCATGACGGGGCAGCGGCGGCAGACAGCCTTGGCTTCCTCGATCTGCAGCAGCGCAGGACCGGTGTTGCCGATGGGGAAGAAAAGCTCAGGGTCTTCCTCACGACAAACGGCGTTGTGACGCCAGTCCATGGCTGCTACCTCTCCTTGGTATTACACGTCTGTTGCTTGTGAATGTGAACGCTTTCACGAATCCCCCCGTAGATGACGGGCCGACCCCCAGAAGGACTGGGTGTGGTCTGTGATGGTGAGGAGGGGTTCTGGCTCTCAGTGGAGGCCGGTGGTGCGGGCCGTCTCGATCGCCATGTAGAGATTCGCAAACCTCGGCGGCGGATACAACCCCTTCTGGAAAGTTTTTTTTGATTCCTCGGTGTCGACTAGGTCACAGGCGCACTTCTTAGGGGTGGGACCCAGTCCAAACGTTCGAGTTAAAGGACTTTAGGCCCTTCCACTCACACAATCACACGCAGTGCACGGCGTACGCCTGTGAACGTCACGCTCGTACGCAGTCCCAGGTGGTCGCCGTCCATCTGGAAGGGCAGTGGAACCTTTGAATGCAAGGTGAAGTCCGTGAGGTCATGCCGTGAAACGGCATGCTTGCCGCGCGGCCCCTTCTCGGGGCTCGAAGTGAGCAGCTGGGTGCCGTAGAGGGCCACCGCCGGGGTGGACAGACGCTTCAGTCCGAGGACGTCCAGCGCGGTGTCGAAGGAGGCCTTCGGTGAGGCGTAGACCGGGCGATTGCCCAGGTAGGTCCAGGGGGCGGTGTTGCAGATTATGGAGAGCGCGAGGTCGGTGACCGGGTCCTGGCCGGGCACCTCAAGCGTGATCTGCCCGTGTCTGCGGTTGGCCTCGTTGAGGAACTGCCGCACCACCTGGCGCACATACAGGGCATGGGTCGAACGCTTCCCGTGCTCGCGTTTCTGTTCGACCCGGCCGACGACTCCGGCGTCGAATCCGAGACCGGCGCAGAAAGTGAACCAGCGTTCGGGGACGGACTCGTCCTCGGTCCCGGGGGTGCCGGCCGCCAGGCCGAGCCCGACCGTGCGTTCGGTCCGGTTCTCCAGGGCGTCCAGGATCGCGCCGGTCGCCTCCACCGCGTCGTTCGGCAGCCCCAGGGCGCGCGCGAAGACATTGGTGGACCCGCCGGGGACCACGGCGAGCTTCGGGAGGCCGTCCACGTCCGGGCCCCGGTGCAGCAGCCCGTTCACGACCTCGTTCACCGTGCCGTCGCCGCCGAGGGCGACCACCAGATCGATGTCGTCGCTGTCCGCGGCCCGCCGTCCCAGATCCCGTGCGTGCCCCCGGTACTCGGTGGTCACCGCCTCCAGCTTCATCTCGCTGGCCAGCGCGTGGATGAGCACGTCACGGGTGCGGGCACTGGTGGTGGTAGCAGCTGGGTTGACCACGAGGAGTGCGCGCATGACGGCCAGCCTACCTACCGGGCGGTTCGGGGCCGTAGTCCCGGTTCGCTGCGCTCCGGCCCGGTGACGGAACGTGACCGACCGCCCCGTCGTGCGCCCGAACGGGGGAGGCTCCTCCGCACCCCGGCTTCACTTCCGGGTCCCCGGGATGCCAACCTGAAAGGCGTGAGTACTCAAGCGACCCCCTCCACGCCGTCGCCCTCCGCCGCGGAGCGCCCGACCAGAATCACCGTCCTCGCCGGGGTCAACGCCCTCGAAGGCCTGGCGCTCGCCCTCGGCGGCGTCTACATGGTGGTCATGGGGGTGCTCGGGAAGCTGGAGAGCACGCAGCAGGCGGAGACGGTCGGGATCACGCTGGTCGCGCTCGGCGCGATCCCGCTGATCGCCGCCCGCGGGCTGCTGCTGCTGCGCAGCTGGAGCCGGGGACCCGCGCTGATCACCCAGATCATGGCGCTGCCGGTGGCCTGGACGCTGCTGCGCTCGCAGGGCGCGCTGATCCCCGCCGGGATCGTCCTGGCCGTGGTCGCCGTCACCGGCCTCGTGCTCGCCCTCAAGCCGGCGACCACCCAGGACCTGGGCGTCCGCCGGGGCGCCGGGGCGACCCCCGAGGCCTGAGGGACCGGGGTCACCTCGCGACGGACGGCGGACGCGGTCCGTCCCGAGCCCACCCGACAGCCTCCGAACCGACGGACGGCCTTCTCGCCTACTCCTCGACGAGCAGCCGCTCGCGCAGCTGCGCCAGGGTCCGGGCCAGCAGCCGGGAGACGTGCATCTGCGAGATGCCGACCTCCTGGGCGATCTGCGACTGGGTCATGTTTCCGAAGAAGCGCAGCAGCAGGATGCGCTTCTCGCGCGGCGGCAGGTCCTCCAGGAGCGGCTTGAGCGACTCCCGGTACTCCACGCCCTCCAGCGCCTCGTCCTCCGAGCCCAGCGTGTCCGCTACCGCCGGCGACTCGTCGTCCGTGTCCGGCACGTCCAGCGACAGCGTGCTGTACGCGTTGGCCGACTCCAGGCCCTCCAGCACCTCCTCCTCGGAGATGCCCAGCCGCTCGGCCAGCTCGTGCACCGTCGGCGAGCGGCCGTGCTGCTGGGAGAGCTCCGCGGTGGCCGTGGTCAGCGACAGCCTCAGCTCCTGGAGACGGCGCGGCACCCGCACCGCCCAGCCCTTGTCCCGGAAGTGGCGCTTGATCTCGCCGACCACCGTGGGGGTGGCGTACGTCGAGAACTCCACGCCCCGGTCGGGGTCGAACCGGTCCACGGACTTGATCAGCCCGATCGTGGCCACCTGGGTCAGGTCGTCCAGCGGCTCCCCGCGGTTGCGGAAGCGGCGGGCCAGGTGCTCCACCAGCGGCAGGTGCATCCGCACCAGCCTGTTGCGCAGCTCGGCCTTCTCGGTCGAGCCGTCGGGCAGCTCCCGCAGCTCGAAGAAGAGGGCCCGGGCCCCGCTGCGGTCGTGTGGATCGTGGTGCCCGTGCTCGCTCATCTGGCCCGCCCGCTCTGCCTGCGACTGCTGCTCCACCGCGACGTCGATGCTCTCGGGCCCGTCCGCTCCGTCCACCGGATGCGGCCGGGCCTGTTGCTCCGGGATGGCTGCTGGGCGCACCACCCCGGACCGGATCGTCTCGTCCCGCACAGGACCGTCCCCGTTCCCGTCGCTCACGCCGGCCCGGGGCCCGCGCCGCGCTGTTTGTAGAGGCTGATGCTGACCGTACGGTCGTCGGCGACCGTGGAGTCGACCTTGCCGGCCAGTGCGGAGAGCACCGTCCAGGCGAAGGTGTCGCGCTCGGGCGCCCGGCCGTCCGTGGTGGGCGCCGACACCGTCACTTCGAGGGAGTCGTCGACGAGTCGGAAGACGCAGCTGAGGACGGAGCCCGGCACGGCCTGCTGGAGCAGGATCGCGCAGGCCTCGTCGACCGCGATGCGAAGATCCTCGATCTCGTCGAGAGTGAAGTCCAAACGCGCTGCGAGACCGGCCGTGGCCGTTCGCAGCACCGACAGGTAGGCACCCGCAGCGGGCAGTCGGACTTCTACGAAGTCCTGATTCCCGGGCTCGCCTGCGATCTGGGACACCCTCACCTCCAAGGTGGCACAAACTCTTTCGAGGTTCCGGGAAGGGTGGCCCGGAGCCATGCGGTCCGTCGACGGTTCTTCGGCTCGGCGACGTTATCGGATCCATGATGCCGTGTCGTACGGACCCCATACCTCGACCGTCACTCATGGTAAGCCCATGCGTACGGACAGTGGCTAGGGGGCTGCGGCGTCCAATTGCGAAGAACCAGCGCCGCATTGACGTACCCAGGCGTCGGACGATCGAACCGTCCCCGAAGCGCCGGCGCCGGTTCTCGCCCGCCCCGAAGCTCCGCGTCACGGGGTGACCGGTCGCCCGGACGTGTTCGATGGCGTGCCGGGACGGCGACGAATCGCCGCAGCCGAGGTGCCCACAGGCCGGACGGAGCCGCAGTCGCACAGGGTGACTGCCCGCCTCCAGGGGGTCGGGCGCGTCTCGCCGAGCGGAGCGGGCCCGGGCGTGGCGGATCGACGACGGGGTGATGCGCACCCTGCCGCGCCGGCCGGACCTGGACAAGGCGGCCTACCGGGAGACGGGCGGCTCCTGAACGGGCCGTGCGTCGGGGGCGCCGGTGATCACGGCGCTCACCCGCGCGCCCGGTGCGAACGCCCCCTCCCCGGCCAGCGTGGTGAGCGCGAACAGCAGCTTGGCGACGTATACCCGCTCCAGGGGCAGTCCGTGCCGGTCCTCGAAGTCCGCGGCGAAGGCCTCCAGCTCCGGGGTGGAGCGGGCGTAGCCGCCGAAGGCGAAGCGTTCGTCCAGCGACCAGTTCCCGGACGGGCCGCCGAACGCCTCGTGCTGGAGCCGCTCCACCTCCCGCCCGAGGAAGCCGCCGCGCAGCACCGGAACGCCCAGGGCCCGTTGCCCCGGGCCCAGGCCGGCGGCGAGTCCGGCCAGGGTGCCGCCGGTCCCGCAGGCCACGGCCGCCACCTCGCACTCCCCGGCCAGCTCGCGCCCCAGCTCCGTACAGCCCTGTGCGGCCAGCGCGTTGCTGCCGCCCTCCGGGATGACCTCCACGTCCCCGAACAGGCTCAGCAGCCCCTCCAGGACCTCGCAGGAGGCCTTCGCCCGGTACGTCGTACGGTCCACGAAGTGCAGGCGCATGCCGTCGGCCGCGCATCGGGCGAGCGAGGGGTTGAGCGGCCGGTGCGCCAGCTCGTCGCCGCGGACGACGCCGACGGTGGGAAAACCCAGCAGCCGCCCGGCCGCCGCGGTGGCCCGGAGGTGGTTGGAGTACGCGCCGCCGAAGGTCAGCACGGTGCGCCCGGCGGCGGCCTCCAGGTTGAGGGCGAGTTTGCGCCACTTGTTGCCCGGCAGGTCGGGGTGGATCAGATCGTCCCGCTTCAGGAGCAGCCTCACCCCGTGGCGCGCGAAGCGCTCGTCGCGGACCTCCCGCAGCGGGGAGGGCACCCGGGGCCGCAGGAGGGCGTCGAGGCGGGGCGGGCTGTTCACCCGCCCATTGTCGCCTCTCCGCCGTTTCAGGAAGAGGCCAGCCAGAGGTCCGGGCCGAACACCTCGTAGTGGACGTCGGCGGGACGGACGCCCGCCTCCAGCAGCTGGGCCCTGACGGCCCGCATGAAGGGGAGGGGGCCGCACAGATAGGCGTGCGTCCCCGGTCGTACGGTGATGCCGGCCAGGTCGACGAGGCCGGTGCGGTTCGCCGGCCGCCCGGCCTCCGGGGCCTCGTACCAGAAGTGCGCCTCGGCGTCCGGGAGCTTCCCCGCCAGCCGGACGTGTTCGGTGCGCAGGGCGTGGTCGGCGGGTGAGCGGTCACCGTGCACGACGGTGACCGGGCCGCTGTGACCCTCCTGGGCGAGGTGGTCCAGCATCGACAGCATGGGGGTGCAGCCGATGCCCGCCGAGGCCAGCAGCAGGGGCGCGTCCAGGTGGTCGAGCACCAGGTCCCCGTAGGGGACGGAGACGCGCAGCAGGTCGCCCGCGCGGGTGTGCTCGTGCAGGTGCCGGGAGACCTCGCCGTCCGGCGAGCCCTGGCCGCGCACGCGCTTCACGGTGATCGACCGCAGCCGGGAGCCGGGGGCGCTGCAGAGGCTGTACTGGCGTATCTGGCGTGCGCCGTCGGGGAGTTCGACCTGTACGGAGACGTACTGGCCGGGCCGGAAGGCGGGCGGGGGCGTGTCCTCGGCCGGGCGCAGCAGGAAGGTGGCGACGTCCTCCGTCTCCTCGACCCGGGCGGTCACCTCCCAGGTGTGCCACACATCGCCCGCCAGGACGCCCTGCTGCGCGTAGAGGCGCTCCTCGACGGCGATCAGGGAGCCCGCCATCAGCCAGTAGACCTCGTCCCAGGCGGCGGCGACCTCGGGTGTGACCGCGTCGCCCAGGACGTCGGCGATGGCCGCGAACAGATGGGTGTGCACCACCTCGTACTGCTCCGGGGTCACCCCGAGCGAGGCGTGTTTGTGGGCGATCCGGTCCAGCATCACGTCGGGCCGGGTGCCGGGGTGCTCGACCAGCGCGGTCGCGAACGCGGCGATGGACCCGGCCAGGGCCTCGCGCTGGTCGCCGGAGGCCTGGTTGCCCCGGTTGAACAGGTCCCGCAGCAGCTCGGGGTGGGCGGCGAAGAGCTTCTCGTAGAAGAGGTCGGCGATGTCCCCGATGGCCGCGCCGACGGCGGGAAGGGTGGCGCGGACAGTGGCTGTGGACCGGTCGGAGAGCATGACGGAACTCCTTGGTGGAATATGAGATGCATATTCAGGGGCAGCGGTGGCGCCCCGCCGGCGCGGAGGTTCCTCCGCGCGGCCGGGCGGGGTTCAGTCGGACGGCGGGCCGCTGCCGATGCCGAGCAGCAGGGGACCGGTGGGGGAGGCGACGAGATCGGTGACGGTGATCGGGTCCAGCGCGGCGTAGAAGGCCTCCTGGGCCCCGCGCAGGGCTCCACGCAGCCGGCAGCCGGAGCGGAGCGGGCAGGGGGTGCCGCCCTCGCACTCGACCACCTCCTCCGGCCCCTCCAGCTCCCGCACCAGCGAGCCGATCGACGCGGAGCGGCCGGCCGAGGTCAGGGTGAGTCCGCCGCCCCGGCCGCGACGGGCGTCGAGGAGGCCGAGGTGCTGGAGCCGGGCGACGACCTTCGCGGTGTGTGTGTACGGGACCCGCATGGTGGCCGCTACGTCACGGGTGGTCGGCGGCTCCCGGCCCTCGGCGACCGCCAGTCGCATGAGCACGCGGAGCGCCACGTCGGTGAATCTCGTCAACCGCATGGCCCCACCGTAGATAAGTTGCACGAGAGATGCAAATTAAACGGTCCGCCGGGCGACAGGGACCAACGTGCCCCGACCGAAGGCGGATTAGTCGCACTCTTTTGTGTAATGGCGACCCGGTCCTCCTGCTGAAAGGCTTTTGCACGCAGGTCAGCCCAAGATCGAAAGGACGTCAGATGTCCGTTGGTGAAGAGGTTCGCGACACGCAGGCGCCGCCGCAGCAGAGTCTGGGGACGGCGGCTGCGCGGAACCTCGCGACGACCACCAAATCCGCGCCGCAGATGCAGGAGATCACCTCGCGGTGGCTGCTGAAGATGCTGCCGTGGGTGCAGGTACAGGGCGGTACGTACCGGGTGAACCGTCGGCTCAGCTATTCGGTCGGCGACGGCCGGGTGACCTTCGTCCAGACCGGGGACCGGGTGTCCGTGATCCCCGCGGAGCTGGGGGAGCTGCCCGCCCTGCGGGAGTTCGGGGACGAGGAGGTGCTCGCCGAGCTCGCCCGCAGGTGCGAGCAGCGGGACGTGGCCGCGGGGGAGGTGCTCGCCGCCTCGGGGGACGCGGCGGACCGGGTCTTCCTGCTGGCGCACGGCAAGGTGGCGAAGGTCGGATCGGGCCCCTACGGGGACGAGACGGAGCTGGGGGTCCTCGCCGACGGCGCGTACTTCGGCGACCGGAGCCTGATCGACGGCGACGCCGTCTGGGAGTACACCGCCCGTGCGGTCACCCCGTGCACGCTCCTCACCCTGAGCCGTGCCGACGTGTACAACCTCGCGGAGCGCGCGGCGCCCCTGCAGGACCATCTCGCGAGGCTGCTCTCCATTCCGCAGCAGCGGACCAACCACTACGGCGAGGCGGCGATCGACCTCTCCGCCGGCCACGTGGGGGAGGCGGTCGTCCCGCACACCTTCGTCGACTACGACGCGGCGCCGCGCGAGTACGAACTGAGCGTCGCCCAGACGGTGCTGAAGGTGCACAGCAGGGTCGCCGACCTCTACAACCAGCCGATGAACCAGACCGAGCAGCAGTTGCGGCTCACGGTCGAGGCGCTGCGTGAGCGCCAGGAGCACGAGCTGATCAACAACAGGGAGTTCGGACTGCTCAACAACTGCGACTACGGGCAGCGGCTCCAGCCGCACGACGGGGCGCCCAGCCCGGACGACATGGACGAGCTGCTCTCGCGCCGCCGCGGATCCAAGCTCTTCCTCGCCCACCCGAAGGCCATCGCCGCCTTCGGCCGCGAGTGCAACCGGCGCGGACTCGTCCCGGAGAGCGTCGACATCGGCGGCCACCACGTGCCCGCCTGGCGGGGGGTGCCGATCTTCCCGTCCAACAAGATCCCCGTCTCCGACGCCCGCACCACCTCCATCATCTGCATGAGGACCGGCGAGGCCGAGCAGGGCGTCATCGGCCTCCAGCAGACGGGTATCCCCGACGAGATCGAGCCGAGTCTCTCGGTCCGCTTCATGGGGATCGACGAGCAGGCGATCATCTCCTACCTCGTGACGGCGTACTACTCCGCCGCCATCCTGGTACCGGACGCCCTCGGAGTGCTGGAGAACGTCGAGGTCAGCCGCTGGCACTGACCCCGTTCACCCCGGGGGCCCGGGCGGCAGCCGCCGCCCGGGCCCCCGGGCCCGCACCCCATCGCCTCGCCCCAGGGAGTGACCGTGACCATGACCAGTACGGACGCAGCGACGGAAGGGCACGAGGCCGCGGCGCTCCTGGAGCGCACCCGTGCCGTCGTCGACCCGCACCTGCGATCGGCCGTGGAGTCGCTGCCCGGCGGCATACGCCGCATCGCGATGTACCACTTCGGCTGGGAGAACGCCGACGGGACCCCGGCCGCCGGCCAGGCGGGCAAGGCCATCAGGCCGGCCCTGGTGCTGGCCGCCGCCCGCGCGCTGGGCGGCGATCCGGAACGCGCCGTCCGGGCCGCCGTCGCCGTGGAGCTCGCCCACAACTTCACCCTGCTCCACGACGACGTCATCGACGAGGACACCACCCGCAGGCACCGGCCCACCGCCTGGGCCGTCTTCGGCATCCCGGACGCCATCATCACCGGCGACGCCATGCTCGCCCTGGCACAGCGGCTGCTGGCCGAGGATCCGCACCCGGCCGCCGCCCGCGCCGCCGCCCGCCTCTCCTCCTGCGTCATCGAGCTGTGCGCGGGCCAGCAGGCGGACTGCGCCTTCGAGGAGCGCGGCCCCGACGAGGTCACGCTCGACGAATGCCTCGCCATGGCCACCGCCAAGACCGGCGCGCTGCTCGGCTGCGCCTGCGCGCTCGGAGCCCTCTACGCCGGGGCGGAGGACCGGGCGGTCCGCGCGATGGACGGGTTCGGGCGGGAGGCGGGCCTCTCGTTCCAGCTCATCGACGACCTGATCGGCATCTGGGGCGACCCGGACCGCACCGGCAAGCCCGTCGGGGCCGACCTGTCCGCCCACAAGAAGTCGCTGCCCGTGGTCGCCGCCCTCACCTCGGGCACCCCGGCCGCCGCCGAGCTCGCCACGCTCTACCGGGGGCCCATGACCACCTCCGCCGAGGTGAGCCGGGCGGCCGACGCGGTGGACCGGGCCGGCGGCCGGGACTGGGCCCAGGTCTGCGCCGCCGACCGGATGGCCCGCGCGGTCCACCACCTCTCCCGGGCGGTCCCCGACCCGAGCGCCGCCGGCGACCTGCTGGCACTGGCCGAATTCGTCACCCGCAGGACCAGCTGACCCATCTCGTGCGACCGGAAGCGTCCCATCAACTCTAGTATTCCGGAGGCGGGTTGGGAGAAAGCGGTACGGAGGGACGGCAGCCGGTCATGGGCATACGGATTCAGCGGGCCAAGCAGGGCGACCGGGAGCTGGTCGTCTCGGTCATGGAGGAGGCGTTCCACCACGACCCGGTCAGCGGCTGGGTGTTCCCCGACGAGGCGCACCGGCGCGCGGTCCACGGCAGGTTCCTCGGCGTCTTCGTCGACGTCGCCCTCGCCGAGGGCCGTATCGACATCGCCGAGGACGGGTCCGCGGTGGCGCTCTGGCTGCCGGTGCCCGCCGGCGCCCCCGAGGAGGAGGACCCCACGCCCGCCCTGATGCGGCGGACCGCCGACCCCGACAACGAGCGGTGCGAACTGGTGGGCAGACTCACCGGGGCCGTTCACCCGCACGACCGCGCCCACGCCTATCTGCTGATGATCGGCGTCTCCCCCGACCGCCAGGGAGAGGGCATCGGCGCGGAGCTGATCGGAGTGGAGTTGGAGCGCTGCGACCGGGAAGGGCTGCCGGCCTATCTGGAGGCGAGCAGCGCCCGGAGCCGGGCGCTGTACGAGCGACTCGGATTCCGCTTCCTCGGGCGCGCCGTCGACCTGCCGGACGGCCCGTCGATGTACCCCATGTGGCGGGAGCCCCAGGCGGGTTGAACCCGGAGGGTGGTACGGAAGCCGCCGGGGGCAGGGGCTACAGTCCCTGCTCATGACAGATGAGTCGTGGGCCGGCTGGTACCGGGACAACAAGGGTTCCGACGCCGTCGTTCTCACCACGGACGGGCGGCAGCTCCGCATCCGTATCAGAGGGGTCGACTTCGAGGGCGAGAGCTTCGACGACCTGGGGCCGGTCGCCGGCATGCCGCCGGAGAGCGGGATGTTCGCCCTCGCGGACGGTGCGCTCACCGACTGCGTACTGGAGTGGGATCTGCCGCTGCCCGTCCTCGTCGCGGGCACGCTCCGCCACGCCACGCTCAGCTGTCTGCTCTCCCTGCGCCGGGTCGACCCGGACCTCCATCTCGCCCTCCACCTGGACGGCGCTGTATACGAATCGGCCCGCGCCGAGCGCGACTTCAACGCCGCCCTGACCGCCGTCCAGCGCATCCTCCCGGACGGCGTCCGGATCCAGACCTGTATCGCCTGCGCCTTCTCCGACTACTTCCCGGCCCCCGGCCGCGGCCTCTCCGGCGGGCTCGCCTGTTTCCGGGGGGCCAAGGACGCCTATCGGGGCTCGGCGGGCGAGGACGACGTGCTGGATCTGTGGGACCAGCGGTCCGGGTTCGTCCAGGAGGTCTGGAGCTGCCGCGAGTTCGAGGTGCGCCCGTCCGACGGCGCGGGCACCGGCCACCGGGGAGCCTTCCCGCTGGAACTCGCCTGACCCGACCCGACCCGACCTGACCCGACTCGACCTGATCCGAGCCGGCCTGAGCTGAGCCGGCCTGAGCTTGGCGTTCCTGCCTCGCAGGTCACCTGGCCTGCGAGGCAGGAACGTCGAGCTCAGGTTGAGTGAGCGTCAGTTCTCGTCCAGCTGGTGGACGATGTCCCAGATCCGGCGGGCCGTCTTGGGCTGCCACCAGTAGGCGTCGGCGTGGCCGAGCGACTCGAGTCCGGCGGTGACGACCACGGCGAGGTCCGCGGCACCGTCGATGTCCTTCGCGTGCCCGGAGTCGTCCGCGATGACCCGCTCACGCAACTTCGCCAGGACTTCCTCGCGCAGCCGGGGCGGGTCGTCGGTCCCGCTGGGACCGATCCGCACACCCGCGCGCACCAGGCGTTCGTCGAGCAGCGCGGCGCCCAGGGTGATGCTGAATTCCGCCGCGCCCTCGGTGTCCGGGTTCTCGAAGGCCTCGTCGAACAGCCCGTCCACGCGCTCGCTGGCCTGCTCGTACACCCCCGCCACCAACTCCGCGATGGAGCCGAAATGGTGGTAGAGCGCGCCTCGGCTCACTCCGGCCGCCCGGCAGATGTTCGCGAGCCCGGCATCAGCGAACCGGCCGTCGGCTATGAGGCCCGCCGCGGCGCTGATGAGTACCTGCCGTGTGCGCTCGGGATGCTTCTCCATCGGGTTCCTACTCTTCTGTCCCGCTGCGACCCACGCAGGACCGGCCTGCCGAGACATGCGGGGGCAAGGGGGTACGCGGCTGCGTCCACACCGAAAGCATACAACCTTGCCTGTTTTTGACGGCACCCATGCGGGGAAATGGGCTTGATTCCTGCGGATTGCTTCCTCTGTCCGGGGCCATGCGCAGAGCTCCGCGGGAGAATTCCGGGCGGCTCTCGCGTGCCAGGCCGGCGGAAGGCGTGTGCGCCGAGTTCGCCGGCCGGTCGTGGCGGGGAGCGTGGGCGGGAGCCGTGGTCCGGGGTGGAGGGCGCTGAAGCGGCCCATCCGGCACCGGGGCCGGGCCATGTGGCGGTCCCCGGCGAACCACGGGTCGATGGCCGCGGAGGCGCTCGTACTGCCGAGTCGCCCCGTGCGCCGGCCTCCCGGCGGGCGAGCTGCCCGGCCGGGCGCATCGTGCGGCTGGAGGAGCCGCGCGATGCGCCGTGAGGGGGCCGTCGGTCGGACGGCGGCCGGGGCCTCAGGAAAAAACGGGCTCCCGTGCGGGGACGGGCGGTTCGGCGATGGCCGGATCCGGAGTGAGGCGCAGCCGGCAGATCAGGCCGGGGTGGACGAGGCCGGGCAGCAGGAACCGCCACATCATGCAGACGCGGTCGGGCAGGTCCTCCCGGCCGGTCTGGACCCGCGACATCACCTGTATCCCGGTGAACGTCCCGGTGATCATGTCCGCGGCCTCGACCAGGTCGACGCCCGGCAGGAGTTCGCCCTGCTCCAGCGCCTGGCTGAGGAGGGACTGCACCGCGGCCCCCGACTGCTCGTAGGGCGTGGACGCGTGGCTCCGGAAGCTGGTCTGCTCGACCGCGAGGCGCACGCAGGCGCGCAGCAGCGGGTCGCGTTGCAGCCCGAAGGCGAAGAGGAAGGTGTGGTCGATGACCGCCTGGAACCTCACCGGCTGCGTGGTCGCGGCGACGGTTTCGCCGTGCAGGCTGAGCAGGGCGAGGGCGATGGCTTCCTTGGAGGGGAAGTGGTGGTAGAGGGCGCCGCGGGTCAGCCCGGACCGTTCGAGGATCTCCGTGGTGCTCGCGGAGTCGTATCCGCGCTCGTCGAAGACCTCCGCAGCCGCCCTCAAGATCAGATTCCGGGACTTGATCCCGCGTTCCTGCTGTGCCATCCCTAGCCCCTGCCGCTCGCTAACAAACCAACTTGTCTACATCCTATGGCCGACCTCTCTCCAGTGGGACGGGGAGTGCCCGAAGTCGGCTCGGGACCCGTCCGGGGGCCGGTCGGCGGGGATGTGGCGCGGCAGTGGGGCTCAGGGGTGGCCGAGGCGGAAGCCGACGCCGCGGACCGTGATGATCCAGCTGCTGCAACCGAGCTTCCCGCGCAGGCTGCTGACATGGGTGTCGATGGTGCGCCCCCGGCGTGACCAGCTGTCCTCCCAGACCTGTGCCATCAGTTGGTGGCGCGAGATGACGGCGCCGGGGCGCAGGGCGAGCAGGTGCAGGAGGTCGAACTCCTTGCGGGTCAGCTCCACCGCGTGCCCGTCCAGGGTGACTTCGCGCCTGGTCGCGTCGATGTGCAGCGGTCCGTGCGCGATGGCGCGGGCCGTCTCGGTCCGGGGTCCCGAGCGCCGCATCACCGCTTCGATGCGGGCCAGGAGCTCACGGAAGCCGTACGGCTTGACGAGGTAGTCGTCCAGGCCGGCCTGCAGGCCGAGCACCCGGTCGAGCTCGTTGCCGCGCGCGGTGACCGCGATGATGGGGGTGTCGCTGACCGCCCGGATGCCGCGGCAGACCTCCAGGCCGTCCAGATCGGGCAGATCCAGGTCGAGCAGGACCAGGTCGGCGTGGTGATGGGCGTTCATGGCCGCGCCGCCGGTGTCGACGTGCTCGGCGTGGTGACCCTGGCGCATCAGGCCCTGGACCAGCGCGTTGGCGGCGGCCGCCTCGTTCTCGACCACCAGCACGCGCAGGACTCTGTGCTCGGTGGCGGAAGGCGGAGGGAGTCGCGGAGTGGGCGTGGCCGCATGTCGCGGCAGTGGGCTCGCGGCGCGGTGCCGTTTGGTGCGGTGAGGCCCGAGCGGATCGATGACCTGCTGGTTCATGTGGCTTCTCCTGGCTGACAGGCGTGACTCGCGGACTGTCGGAGGCTGATGTGGCTAAGATACCAAACAGACTTGTCTGATTGTAAAGGGGGGGCGAGTTCACGCAATTCTGTTGACGATACGTCAAATGCGAGTCATGCCTTCCGCTTGGCGTGCGCAGAGGGTGTTGCAGGGTGATTGCGTGGCCACTACCGGTAAAAGGGAAGTCAAGTCCTACTTGATTTATCCGACAGACCTGTCTGTACTTAAAGAGACCGATCACCCGGCCCAGGGGGGCGCCGCCGGTATCCGGGGTGCGTTCCCCCCTGCCCAGAGCAGCTCAGGAGTGGCACGCATGTCGATGCAGACCCATGCCTTCTCGGTGCACGAGCCCCGCCGCAACAGCAGGAAGCACCGCCCCAGCGCGATCGGAACCGCCGCCGCCGGGAACCTGGCCGAGATCCCGGCGGGCCTCGTCCTGACCACCACGGTGCCCCGCGAGTTCGTGCACCGCGCGGCGGTCTCGGAGGTCCTGCTCACCGGCTGGGAGGCGGTCGCGGAGCCGGAGGGGGGAGAGGCGTGCGACTCCTCCTACGTGGTCCGGGCGCAGTGGCCACGCGGCCACTCCCTCTTCTCCCAGTCCCGCGGCTACCAGGACTCGATGCTCCTGGTCGAGTCGGTCCGCCAGGCCGGTTCCCTGCTGGCCCACGCCGAGTTCGGGGTGCCCTTCGGGCATCAGTTCATGATGCGGGACCTGGAGATCGCGACGACCTCGGAGCTTCTTCTCGCGACTCCGAAGCCCACCGAGCTCGAACTGCACACGGAGTGCCACGACGTGGTCCGCCGGGGCGCGAACCTCTCCAGCATGCGCTACGGCGTGACCGTGCTGCTCGGCGGAGAGCGCCTGGCCACCGGTTCGGCGTCCTTCACCTGTATCAGCCCGGTCGTCTACGGCAGGCTGCGCAAGGACAAGCCGACCGTCGCGGCGCAGGCCGCCGGCGCGCCCGTCGACCCGGCGACGGTCGGACGGCTCTCCGCCGGAAACGTGCTGCTCGCCGAGGAATCGGCCGCGGCCGGCGGCCGCCGCTCCTGGGCCCTACGCATCGACAGCTCGCACCCGATCTTCTTCGACCACCCCGTAGACCACATACCCGGCATGGTGCTCCTGGAGGCGTCCAGACAGGCCGCGTACGCCGCGACCGGCTGCCCGGGCAAGCTCGTCACCGGACTCAGCAGCACCTTCACGCGCTATGCCGAACTCGACGCGCCGTGCCGGATCGAAGCGGCCCCGGGGGAGACCGTCGACGGTGCGACGCCGGTGCGTGTGACCGGGGTGCAGGGCGGCGAACCCGTCTTCACCGCCGATGTCGTCCTGAGCACGCCGGCCCCTCACTCCCGTCCGCAGAGCTGAGAGGCGCCCGGTGCCGACCGTGATGATCGCCGGAGCGGCCGGATTCGCAGGCCGCCATGCCGCCGCCGCAGCCGCCCGGCAGGGCGCGGACCTGGCCCTGATGTCCCACCGCCGTACGCCGGACCGCCCGAGCTCGGGCCCGGTGCGGTTCGTACGGGCCGATCTCGCGCACCCGCACTCGCTGCGCGGCGTGTGCGAGGGGGTGGACGTACTGCTGCACTGTGCCTCCCGGATCGGAGGGACGCCCGAGGAGAACGACACCGTCAACGCCCGGGGGACCGCCGCCCTGGTGGCCGAGGCGCAGCGCGCCGGGGTCTCCCGCATCGTCTACCTCAGTACCGCGTCCGTGTACGGCCGCGGCACCTTCAGCGGCGTACTTCCCGGGGGCCTCGAACGCAGGCCGCGGTCGTCCACATCACGGACGCGGGCGCTGGCCGAGGACGCCGTACTGGCTGCCGGGGGCTTCGTGCTGCGCCCGTATCTCGTCTACGGCCGTGGCGACGACTGGGTCGTTCCCGGGCTCACCCGGCTGTTGCGGGCCCTGCCCGGCGGGACGTCGGGCTGGAACGCCAGGCTCTCCGTCATCCCCGTGACCGGGCTGGCCGCGCTGCTGGCCGGGGTGGGGCTCGCCCCGCGCGAGCGCCTGTCGGCGTCCGTCTACCACGCGGCGCTACCCGACCCGGTCCCGGCGTCGCGACTGCTGCGCGCCGTGGCCGACTTCGCGGGGCTCGGCCCCGCGGGTCCGGAGATCTCCCCGGCACGGGCCCGCGCCTGGTTGCGCGAGGACCGGGAGGCCTCGTACGCCCTGGACATGGTGGCCACCGACCACTGGTTCGACAGCACGCAGATCTGGAGGGATCTGGGATGTGCGGTGCCGGGTGCGGCGGCGGAGACGGACCTGTCGCTCCTGCGCGAGTGGTACGCGGAGCGGGCGGAGGCCCGAGGGCCGTCAACATCCGCTTCGACCCGCTGAGTCGACCCACGCCGGTACGGAGGCGTAGGCCTTCGAGGTGGACCGCGGCGAGGGTGATGCGAAGTATTCGGACTGTCAGGAGAGTGGGGAGAACGTGCGCAAGGTGCTCATCGCCAACCGTGGCGAAATCGCTGTCCGTGTGGCCCGGGCGTGCCGGGACGCCGGTATCGCGAGTGTGGCCGTCTACGCGGATCCGGACCGGGACGCCCTGCATGTCCGCGCGGCGGACGAGGCGTTCGCCCTGGGCGGTGACACTCCGGCCTCCAGCTATCTGGACATGGCCAAGGTGCTCGCCGCGGCGACGGACTCGGGTGCGGACGCGGTCCACCCGGGGTACGGGTTTCTCTCCGAGAACGCGGAGTTCGCCCAGACGGTGCTCGACGCGGGCCTGATCTGGATCGGTCCGCCGCCGCAGGCGATCCGGGATCTGGGTGACAAGGTCGCCGCGCGGCACATCGCGCAGCGCGCGGGTGCGCCGCTGGTGGCGGGTACGCCGAATCCGGTGTCGGGTGCGGACGAGGTGGTGGCGTTCGCCGGGGAGCATGGTCTGCCGATCGCGATCAAGGCGGCTTTCGGCGGCGGTGGCCGCGGGTTGAAGGTGGCGCGCACGCTCGAAGAGGTGCCGGAACTGTACGACTCGGCGGTGCGTGAGGCGATCGCGGCGTTCGGTCGTGGTGAGTGCTTCGTGGAGCGGTACCTGGACAAGCCGCGCCATGTGGAGACGCAGTGCCTGGCCGACCGGCACGGCAACGTCGTCGTGGTCTCCACGCGTGACTGCTCGCTGCAGCGCCGCCACCAGAAGCTGGTCGAGGAGGCCCCGGCGCCGTTCCTGTCGGCGGAGCAGACCGCGGAGCTGTACCGGGCGTCGAAGGCCATCCTGAAGGAGGCCGGTTATGTCGGTGCGGGCACGGTGGAGTTCCTGGTCGGCCCGGACGGGACGATCTCGTTCCTGGAGGTCAACACGCGTCTGCAGGTGGAGCACCCGGTTACCGAAGAGGTCACCGGTATCGACCTGGTGCGGGAGATGTTCCGGATCGCCGACGGCGAGGAACTCGGCTACGGCGACCCGGAGATCCGCGGGCACAGCTTCGAGTTCCGTATCAACGGCGAGGACCCGGGCCGCGGCTTCCTGCCCGCGCCGGGCACGGTGACGCTGTTCGCGCCGCCGACGGGACCGGGTGTGCGCCTGGACGCGGGCGTCGAGTCCGGCTCGGTCATCGGTCCGGCCTGGGACTCGCTGCTCGCGAAGCTGATCGTGACGGGTGCTACGCGTCAGCAGGCGTTGGAGCGGGCGGCGCGGGCGCTGGCGGAGTTCAGGGTCGAGGGGATGGCGACGGCCATCCCGTTCCACCGGGCCGTGGTGGCCGACCCGGCGTTCGGATCCGGACCGGCCGGCAGTCGGCAGCCGTTCAGGATCCACACGCGCTGGATCGAGACGGAGTTCGTCAACGAGATCGAGCCCTTCGCCGCCACTCCCGTCGAGGGCGAGGAGGAGGCCGGGCGTGAGACGGTCCTCGTCGAGGTCGGCGGCAAGCGTCTGGAGGTCTCGCTGCCGTCGTCGCTGGGCATGAGCCTGGCGCGTACGGGTCTGGCCGCGGGCGCGAGGCCGAAGCGGCGGGCGGCGAGGAAGTCCGGGCCGGCCGCCTCCGGTGACACCCTGGCGTCCCCGATGCAGGGCACCATCGTCAAGGTCGCCGTCGAGGAGGGCCAGGAGGTCGACAAGGGCGATCTCGTCGTCGTACTGGAAGCCATGAAGATGGAACAGCCCCTCAACGCCCACAAGTCCGGCACCGTCAAGGGCCTCAGCGCGGAGGTCGGCAACTCCCTCACCTCCGGCGCCGCCATCTGCGAAATCAAGGACTGACGTCCGACACGTACGCCCAAAAAGCCGCGAAAACACGTAACGGGCCCGCTTCAGCATCGTGGACGATCAAATCCATGATGGTGACGCGGGCCCGTCGTCATTCTTTGCATACCCTTTACGGTCGCCCGGAAGGGAAATGGAAGCACCGAATCCCCTTCATTTGGAGGATCATCTTGGCGCCCAGGGAAATATCCGTGAGCAACTCTGTGGAGAAGCTCATGGAAAGCGGGGGAACATATTCCTGGGACCGGCCGGGGTGCGAGAATGATCAGGCGGTGCGGCGCAGGGCGCTGAGCGTCTTGTGGACGTCGGTGTCGCAGTAGTACGTACGGCCCTGGCTGGTGCGACGTCGCCATTGCTGCTGGCTCGCGTGGCGGTAGACCGAGCCCGACGGGATGTTCCACAGCCGGGAGACGTCGGCCGCGCTGAACCAGCGGGTCCGTGCCGCCTCGGGGGCCGCCGGGAGCCCGTCCGTGGACGTCTCGGCAGTCTCGGCCGCGGTGCCGTCGCCCGCCACGGCGAGGTCCCTGCGCGCGCCGAGCCGACGGCTCAGCTGCAGCCACTGGTGCCCGAACCAACGGTGCTCGGCGGAGACGTCACAGCTGATCTCGGCCGGGACGCCGGGCTGATCCGGACGGACCGTCGCGGTGAGCCTGCCGGGACAGCCGTCCTCCACACAGGCGCCGATGGTGAACCGCCGGTCCGGCCCCGGGCCGATCACCCGCGCGGCGCCGCGCGCCAACTGGGCCACCTCGCACGACAGTTCGCCCGCGGCCGTGTGCGCGGCCAGCCACTCGGCGTGCCGCAGCAGGAACCCGGCGAGCCGCGCGACCACCCGCGGCGGTGCGGCGACCCCGCGCTCCTGGGCCACCGCGGCCGACCAGGAGGAGAGCACCGAGAGGATCGCGGAACGCGCCTCCACGGCGGCGGTGTTGAGCGGCAGCCCCGGCAGCGAACCGCCCGAGACCCGGTCCTGCCCGCGGTCCGCGCTGATGTCGAGCCGCCGCGCGCACTCCTCGAACAGCGCGGGCAGCCGTCGCAGCTCCCGCGCCAGCCGCTCCCGGCACGGCAGGCACAGCACCGTGCCGGACACCGCGAGCCGCACGGCCTGCCCCGCGGCCTCCCGGCGCCGGCAGCCCGCGCCCGCGCACCTGCGCGCTTTCTTGGTCGTCATGGCCGTACGGATCTTTCCCTGGCTCACCGCAACTCCCCCGGCTCATCGTGGATTACAGGTACAGAAACGTAATTGTGTGCATCATCGGAAGCAACCGGAAATGCATGTTCTGTGGAGCTTCTGACCTCCTCATGAGGATCGCATCGGATGCTGCCGAAAATCTGACGGAAAGCCCTTTCCGAGGGCCGACTTTGCATATCTCTGTAGGTCCCTTGGACTGCGCCTTCCATTCGCGCAGCAGTCTGACGGAACCTCACGCAGACATGACCATGGAGCCCTTGTCTTTCTCTCCCCGGCCGAAGAAGCTCCTTACTAGCTTCCGCAGTTCTGTCTTGAGCTGCACGGGGCGCCCGGCATTCACGTGCCCGGCGGACTCATACATCACCCCTTGAAGTAATCCTCCAGACGCCAAGGAGAGGTACATGGACGCTGCCGTGATTGTCGTGGGCGCGGGCCCCGCCGGAATGATGCTGGCGGGCGAGCTGCGGCTCGCGGGAGTCGAAGTCGTCGTCCTGGAACGCCTCGTGGAGCGTACGGGTGAGTCCAGAGGGCTCGGCTTCACCGCACGCACGATGGAGGTATTCGACCAGCGGGGCATCCTGCCCAGATTCGGCGAGGTCGAAACCAGCAACCAGGGCCACTTCGGCGGACTCCCGATCGACTTCGGTGTCCTGGAAGGCGCCTTGCAGGCCGCGAAGACCGTGCCCCAGTCGGTGACCGAGACCCACCTGGAACAGTGGGCGACCGGCCTGGGCGCCGACATCCGGCGTGGCCACGAGGTGCTGTCGCTGACCGACGACGGCGCCGGCGTGTCGGTCCAGGTGCGCGGCCCGAAGGGCGAACACACGCTGCGCGCCGCTTACCTGGTCGGCTGCGACGGCGGACGCAGCGCGGTCCGCAAGGCCGCGGGCTTCGACTTCCCCGGCACCGCCGCCACGATGGAGATGTACCTGGCCGACATCAAGGGCATAGAACTCCAGCCCCGCATGATCGGTGAGACGCTCCCCGGCGGCATGGTCATGGTCGGCCCGCTGCCCGGCGGCATCACCCGCATCATCGTCTGCGAGCGCGGCACCCCGCCGCAGCGCCGCGAGACACCCCCGAGCTGGCACGAGGTCGCCGACGCCTGGAAGCGGCTCACCGGCGACGACATCGCGCACGCCGAACCCGTCTGGGTCAGCGCCTTCGGCGACGCGACCCGGCAGGTCACCGAGTACCGCCGAGGCCGGGTCATCCTGGCGGGCGACTCGGCCCACATCCATCTGCCGGCCGGCGGACAGGGCATGAACACCAGCATCCAGGACGCGGTCAACCTCGGCTGGAAACTGGGCGCCGTCGTCAACGGGACCGCCACCGAGGAACTCCTGGACTCGTACCACAGCGAGCGGTACGTGGTCGGCAAGCGACTCCTGATGAACACCCGGGCGCAGGGCCTGCTGTTCCTGAGCGGTCCCGAGGTGCAGCCGCTGCGCGACGTGCTCACCGAACTCATCCAGTACGGCGAGGTCGCACGGCACCTCGCGGGCATGGTGAGCGGCCTGGAGATCACCTACGACGTCGGCACCGGCAGCCATCCGCTGCTGGGCAAGCGGATGCCCGGCCTGGCACTCACCACCGCGACCCGCGAGACGAGCAGCACGGAGCTGCTGCACACCGCTCGCGGCGTGCTCCTCGACCTCGCGGACAACCCGCGCCTGCGGGCTCGGGCCGCGGCCTGGTCCGACCGGGTCGACATCGTCACCGCGGAGCCCGGCGAGGTCTCCGCGACCAGTGGGCTGCGGGACACGACGGCCGTGCTGATCCGCCCCGACGGGTATGTCGCCTGGGCCGCGCCCGGCAGCCACCACGATCTGCCGATGGCGCTGGAGCGCTGGTTCGGCGCACCGCTCACCGGCTGACACACCACCGGTTCGGCCGCTTCGTATAGCCGAGCCGCACCGCCGCACCACAGCACGGAGAACGCCGCCCGGGCAGTACGCCGACGGGCCGGGACCGCAGGCCGAAGGGCCGAACAGCACGTCAACGGGAGGAACACGCATGGGCACACCGCAGGCAACGATCGCGTGGGGCAAGGCAGGCCCGGCGGAGGAGCGCCAGGACGTCGTACGCGCCGCCCGTTCCGTCTTCGCCCGCGAGGGCTGGACGCACACCACCATCGACGCCGTCGCCGGCGAAGCCGGCCTCGGACCGGACACCGTCGGGCACTACTTCAAGGACAAGGAGCAGCTGCTGCTCTCGGTCCTGCTCGACAGTTCCGCCTCCGTCGCGGCCGCGCTGACCGTCGTCGCCGAGGAGCACCTCGGCGAGATCACCGACCTGGCACAGGACCTCGCAGCCCTCGGCCGTGGCTGGCTGATGCCGCTGACCTCGTTCGCCGAGCACTTCGCGATCGTGCGGCACATCAGCGCCGAGGCCGCCCGGCTGCCCGCCGGGGTGCTCGAGATGTGGCAGAACGCCGGACCGCGCCAGGCCCAGCGGGAGCTGGCCCGCCGCCTGGGGGCCGTCGCCGACCAGGGGCTGCTCGACATCACCGACGTCGGCCACGCCGCCGGGCGGTTCATCCAACTGGTCGCGGCTCCGGTCGTGCAGCGCTCGTTCCACGGCGCGCTGCCGCTGCCGGACTTCGAGACCGACGCACTGATCGCCGACGGGGTGGCGGACTTCATCCGCCTGTACAGCCCCGTGTCCGCCCGCTGAACCCCGGGCCGCCGGTCCCGGGACCGCCCGGCCACGGGCGCCCGCTCACCCGAGGAAGAGAGAAGACATGCACAGCACCCTGATCGTGGCGCGGATGGATGTGGAGTCCAGCGCCCAGGTCGCCGATCTGTTCGGCGACTTCGACCGGACGGAGATGCCGCACCGCATGGGCACCCGGCGCCGTCAGCTGTTCTCGTACAACGGCCTGTACTTCCACCTGCAGGACTTCGACGGCGACAACGGCGGCGAGCTGATCGAGGAGGCCAAGACCGATCCGCGGTTCGTACGGATCAGCGAGGACCTCAAGCCCTTCATCGAGGCGTACGACCCCACGACCTGGCGTTCACCGGCCGACGCGATGGCCAAGCGCTTCTACGACTGGACGGGCACACGGTGAAGCCGTCGTCCGCCGACATGATGGGAGGCCACCGCCAGTGAGCCGTCGGGTAGTGATCACAGGAGTGGGAGTGCTCGCGCCAGGAGGCATCGGCGCCAAGAACTTCTGGAGTCTGCTGAGCGAAGGACGCACGGCGACCAGGGGGATCACCTTCTTCGACCCCTCCTCGTTCCGATCCAGGGTCGCGGCCGAAGCCGACTTCGACCCCGAACTGCACGGGCTGACTCCGCAGGAGATCCGCCGCATGGACCGCGCCGCCCAGTTCGCCGTGGTCACCGCACGCGAGGCGCTCGCCGACAGCGGACTCGACCTCGCCGGCTTCGACCCGCGCCGCACCGGCGTCACCATCGGCAGCGCCGTCGGCGCCACCACCGGCCTCGACGACGAGTACCGCGTGGTCAGTGACGGCGGCAGGCTCGACCTGGTCGACCACGCCTACGCCCCGCGGCACCTGTACAACTACTTCGTCCCGAGCTCCTTCTCGGCCGAGGTGGCGTGGGCGGTCGGAGCCGAGGGGCCGGCCACCGTGGTCTCCACCGGCTGCACGTCCGGGCTCGACTCGGTCGGCCATGCCACCGAGCTGATCCGCGAGGGCACCGCCGACGTGATGGTCACCGGCGCGACGGACGCGCCGATCTCGCCGATCACCATGGCCTGCTTCGACGCGATCAAGGCCACCACGCCGCGCAACGACGACGCCGCGCACGCGTCGCGGCCCTTCGACGGCACCCGCAACGGCTTCGTGCTCGGAGAGGGCAGCGCCGTCTTCGTACTCGAAGAGCTGGAGAGCGCCAAGAGGCGCGGCGCGCACATCTACGCGGAGATCGCCGGATACGCCTCGCGCTGCAACGCCTTCCACATGACCGGGCTGCGCCCCGACGGCCGGGAGATGTCCGAGGCCATCGACGTCGCCCTCGGCGAGGCCCGGATGAACCCGGACCGGATCGACTACATCAACGCGCACGGCTCCGGAACCAAGCAGAACGACCGGCACGAGACCGCCGCGTTCAAGCTGAGCCTCGGCGACCACGCGTACCGCACCCCGGTCAGCTCCATCAAGTCCATGGTGGGCCACTCGCTCGGCGCCATCGGCTCCATCGAGATCGCCGCGTCCGTCCTCGCGATGAAGAACCACGTGGTGCCGCCCACTGCCAACCTGCACACCCCCGACCCCGAATGCGATCTCGACTATGTGCCGCTCACCGCACGCGAACAGCGCACCGACGCGGTCCTGACCGTCGGCAGCGGCTTCGGCGGATTCCAGAGCGCGATGGTCCTCGCCCGACCCGAGAGGAACGCGGCATGAGCACCAGGACAGTCATCACCGGCATCGGTGTGGCGACGCCCAACGGGCTCGGCGTGGAGGAGTTCTGGGCCGCCACCAGGGTCGGCAAGAACGCCATCGGCCGGGTCACCCACTTCGACCCGTCCTCGTACCCGGCCCAGCTCGCGGGGGAGATCCGCGGCTTCGAGGCCAAGGACCACCTGCCCAGCCGGCTGATCCCGCAGACCGACCGGATGACGCAGCTCGCCCTGGTCGCCGCCGACTGCGCCTTCGAGGACGCGGGAGTCGAGCTGGGCAACATCCCCGCGTACGACATGGGCGTCGTCACCGCGTCCACCTCGGGCGGCTTCGAGTTCGGCCAGAACGAGCTGAAGAAGCTGTGGAGCCAGGGCAGCCGGTATGTCAGCGCGTACCAGTCCTTCGCCTGGTTCTACGCCGTCAACAGCGGGCAGATCTCCATCCGCAACGGCATGAAGGGCCCCAGCGGTGTCGTCGTCAGCGACCACGCCGGCGGCCTCGACGCCATCGCCCAGGCACGCCGCCAGATCCGCAAGGGCAGCAAGCTGATCTTCTCCGGCGGCTTCGACGCCTCGATCTGCCCCTGGGGCTGGGTCGCGCAGATCGCCGGTGGCCGGCTCTCCCACAGCGACCGGCCCGAGTGCGCCTATCTGCCCTTCGACCGGGCCGCGAACGGCTACGTGCCGGGCGAGGGCGGCGCACTGCTGATCCTGGAGGACGAGCGCACCGCCCGCGAACGCGGTGCCGAGAAGATCTACGGCGAGGTCGCGGGCTACGGCTCGACCTTCGACCCGAAGCCCGGCAGCGGCCGTGAACCGGGCCTGCGGCACGCCATCGAGGTCGCCCTCGCCGACGCCGGTGTCACGGCCGCCGACGTCGACGTGGTCTTCGCCGACGCCGCGGGCAGCCCGGACCTGGACCGCCAGGAGGCCGACGCGATCACCGCGGTCTTCGGCCCGTCCCGGGTCCCGGTCACCGCCCCCAAGACGATGATCGGCCGCCTCTACTCCGGCGCCGCCCCGTCGATGTGGTCGCCGCCGTCCTGGCGATCCGCGAGGGCCTGATCCCGCCGACCACCAACGTCGAGCTGTCGCCCGAGTACGACCTCGACCTGGTCACCGGCCAGCCGCGTACCGCGTCGGTGCGCACCGCCCTGGTGCTCGCCCGCGGCGTCGGCGGCTTCAACTCCGCCGTCGTCGTCCGCGCGGTCGACTGACCACCCTTGTCAGCCCCGCCAGCTCCCCGGCGGCGTACCCCACCTCCTCGCACCCACACGGGTGCGGACACCCAGAAAGGGACCCGTATGTCCAACAAGGAATTCACCATCGCGGACCTCAAGCGCATCCTCCTCGAGGGCGCCGGCGCGGAGGAGGGCGTCGACCTCCACGGCGACATCCTCGACACCGACTTCGAGGAGCTGGGCTACGAGTCCCTGGCGCTCCTGGAGACCGGTGGCCGAATAGAGCGCGAGTACGGCGTGTCCCTCGACGACGACGTCTTCACCGACAACCGCACACCGAGGACGCTCGTGGACGCCATCAACGGCCACCTCAAGGCCCCCATCGCCTCCTGACGCCCGGTCGAGGGCCCGCCACCGGGCCCCGCACCACCTCTTCACCGGGGCCGCTGAGGCGGCCCCGCACGCCAAGCCCCTTCTGTTGATGGAGAACACAGACATGTCGCAGCAGGACAAGAGAGTCGCCCTGGTCACAGGCGGCACCAGTGGGATCGGACTCGCCGTCGCCAGGCTCCTGGCCACGCAGAACCACCACGTGTTCATCGGCGCGCGCAACGCCGAGAACGTCGCCGAGACCGTCAAGCAGCTCCAGAGCGAGGGCCTCGACGTCGACGGCAGCACCCTCGACGTGCGTTCCACGGACGACGCCCGCGCCTTCGTCCAGGCCGCCGTCGACCGCTTCGGCACCGTCGACGTGCTGGTCAACAACGCCGGCCGCAGCGGTGGCGGAGTCACCGCGGACATCACCGACGAGCTGTGGGACGACGTCATCGAGACCAACCTCAACAGCGTCTTCCGGCTGACCCGCGAGGTGCTCACCACCGGCGGCCTCCGCCACAAGAGCCGCGGCCGCATCATCAACATCGCCTCCACCGCCGGCAAGCAGGGCGTCGTCCTCGGCGCCCCCTACTCGGCGTCCAAGCACGGCGTCGTCGGCTTCACCAAGGCCCTCGGCAACGAGCTGGCCCCCACCGGCATCACCGTCAACGCGGTCTGCCCCGGCTACGTCGAGACGCCGATGGCGCAGCGGGTCCGCCAGGGATACGCCGCCGCGTACGACGCCACCGAGGAGGCGATCCTGGAGAAGTTCCAGGCGAAGATCCCGCTGGGCCGCTACTCGACCCCCGAGGAAGTCGCGGGCCTGGTCGGCTACCTCGCCTCGGACACCGCGGCCTCCATCACCTCGCAGGCCCTCAACGTCTGCGGTGGACTCGGCAACTTCTGATCCGAACGGCCGCGCAGAACAAGCCTGTTCGGCCCGGCCCACCCCCATTCGACCCCTGAGACCAAGGAGCACAGCATGTCGCAGTCCGGCCTGCGCGAGGTGGAGCACGAGATAACGGTCACGGCCCCCGCCGCCGCCGTGTACCGGCTGATCGCAGAGGTGCAGAACTGGCCGCGGATCTTCCCGCCGACCATCTACGTCCAGCGCGAGGCGCAGGGCGAGAACACCGAGCGCATCCACATCTGGGCCACCGCCAACGGCGAGGCCAAAACCTGGACGTCGCGCCGCACCCTCGACCCCGAGCGGCTGCGGATCACGTTCCGGCAGGAGGTCTCCGCACCCCCGGTCGCCGCCATGGGCGGTACGTGGATCATCGAGCCCGTCTCCGACAGCGAGTCGCGCGTCCGGCTCCTGCACGACTACCGGGCCATCGACGAGGACCCGGAGAACCTGACGTGGATCGACGAGGCCGTCGACCGCAACTCCCGCTCCGAACTGGCCGCGCTGAAGGAGAACGTGGAGGCAGCGCACGCGGCCGAGGACCTCACGTTCTCCTTCGAGGACACCATCCGCGTCAACGGCTCGGCCAAGGACCTCTTCGACTTCGTCAACGAGGCGCAGGCCTGGCCCGAGCGGCTGCCGCACGTCGCCACCGTCCGCTTCGAGGAGCCCTCCCCGGGACTCCAGGAGCTGGAGATGGACACCCGCGCCAAGGACGGCTCGACGCACACCACCAAGTCGTACCGGGTGACCTTCCCGCACGAGAAGATCGCCTACAAGCAGGTGACCCTGCCGGCACTCATGACCCTGCACACCGGCTACTGGACGTTCGCCGAGGACGACGCGGGCGTCGCCGCCTCCTCGCAGCACACCGTCACCATCAACACCGCGAACGTGGCCCGGATCCTCGGCGCCGACGCGACCGTCGAGGACGCCAAGAAGTACGTGCAGGGCGCGCTGTCCACCAACAGCCGGGCCACCCTCGGCCACGCCAAGGACTACGCGGAAGCACGGGCCTGACATGACCGGGGACTACACCGAGACCCAGGTGGTCGTGGTCGGCGCGGGCCCCGTCGGGCTGTTCCTCGCCGGCGAGCTCCGGCTCGCCGGCGCGGACGTGGTGGTCCTCGAACAGCTCACCGCGCCGACCACCGAGTCGCGGGCCTCCACCCTGCACGCCCGCACCATGGAGATCCTCCACAGCCGTGGCCTGCTCGCGCCGCTCGGCGACATACCGAACGAGCCGATGGGCCACTTCGGTGGCATCCCCCTCGACCTGACCCTTCCCAGCCCCTACGCGGGCCAGTGGAAGGTCCAGCAGACCCGCATCGAGGAGCTGCTCGCACAGTGGGCGAAGGACCTCGGCGCGGACATCAGACGCGGCCACGAAGTGACCGCGCTGACCGCGACCGGGGACTACGCCGAGGCCGAGGTGTGCACCGCGGAGGGGACGACGGAGTTCTTCCGCGCCAAGTACGTCGTCGGCTGCGACGGCGAGAACAGCGTCGTACGGCGCCTGGGCGGCTTCGGCTTCCCCGGCGCCGACGCCGCACGTGAACTGCTGCGCGCCGACGTGGCGGGCATCGACATACCCAACCGGCGCTTCGAGCGGCGCGACGGCGGACTCGCCATCGCCGCCCGCCGTCCTGACGGAGTGACCCGGGTGATGGTGCACGAGTTCGGCGCCGTGCCGCGTGGTGGCCGGCCCGTGTTCGGGGACGTCGTCGACACCTACAAGCGCGTCACCGGGGACGACATCTCCGGCGGCACCCCGTTGTGGGTGAACTCCTTCGGTGACGCCTCCCGGCAGGCCGACAGCTACCGCGACCACCGGTTCCTCCTCGCCGGTGACGCGGCCCACCAGCAGATGCCGATCGGCGGCCAGGCCCTCAACCTCGGGCTGCAGGACGCCGTCAACCTCGGCTGGAAACTCGCCGCGCAGGTGGCGGGGCGGGGTCCGGACGGACTGCTCGACAGCTACCACGGCGAACGGCACGCCGTCGGCCAGAAAGTCCTCAGCAACATCAGGACCCAGGCCCTGCTGCTGCTCGGCTCCGCCGAGGTCGAGCCGGTCCGGCAGGTCCTCGCCGAACTGATCGCGGGCAGCGAGAACGTACGGAGCCACCTGGCCGGGGCGATCTCCGGCCTCGACGTCCGCTACGACGTCGGACCCGGCGAACACCCCCTGCTCGGTCGCCGGTTGCCGCACTGGCAGCTCACCACCGACGAGGGCGCCGTCACCAGCACGGCGGCCCTGCGCCCCGGGCGCGGCGTCCTGCTCCTGCTGCCCGGCGACGACCCCCGGCACCAGGCCCGGCACGAGGAACTGCGCCGCGCCGCCGCACCCTGGGCGGACCTGGTGCGCACCGTCACCGCCGGCTCGTGCACCGGCGGCGAGACACCGGACACCGGGGCCCTCCTGGTCCGGCCCGACGGACACGTCGTCTGGGCCGATTCCCCCGGCACGGACCTGGAACAGGCGCTGCGCCGCTGGTTCGAAGCGCCCACTGCCGCGGCGGTGGCCACCCGCCCCGCCCCGGCGGCACTGGCGACCGCGGCGAGGGCGAACAACAACTCGTCGGCCACAGCGACGGCGAAGAAGTGGAGAACACACATGAACAGGCTCACGAGCAAGACCGCGCTGGTCACCGGCTCCAGCAGGGGCATGGGCCGGGCGGCCGCGATACGCCTGGCCCGGGAGGGCGCACTCGTCGCCGTCCACTACACCGCGCGCAAGGACGCGGCCGACGACGTCGTCGCCGAGATCGAGAAGGACGGCGGCCGGGCCTTCACCGTCCGCGCCGAACTCGGCGTCCCGGGCGACGTGCACGAGCTGTTCCTCGGCCTCGAGAACGGCCTGCGCGAGCGCACCGGCTCCACCGACCTGGACATCCTCGTCAACAACGCCGGTGTCATGGGCGGCGTCAAGCCCGAGGACACCACCCCGGAGAAGTTCGACGAACTCTTCGCGGTCAACGCCAAGGCGCCGTTCTTCCTCATCCAGCGCGCGCTGAAGAACATGCCCGACGGCGGCCGCATCATCAACATCACCTCCGGCCTCACCCGGGTCGCCAACCCGGACGAGATCGCGTACGCCATGACGAAGGGCGCCGTCGACCAGCTCGCCCTGCACTTCGCGAAGCACCTGGGCCCCCGGAACATCACCGTCAACTCCGTGGCCCCCGGCATCACCCGCAACGACAACCCCGTCTTCGGCATCCCCGAGGCGGTGGAGCAGATGGCGCAGCTGTCCGCCTTCAACCGCGTCGGCGAACCGGAGGACGTCGCGGACGTGGTGGCCTTCCTCGCCACCGACGAAGCCCGCTGGATCACCGGCTCCTTCGTCGACGCCACCGGCGGCACCCTGCTCGGCTGACCCGCCCCCGACCACCGGCGCGACATCCCCCGTGCGTCGGTACGGCCGGCCGCGAGCCCCACGGCTCGCGGCCGGCCTCTTCCCTGTCCGTAACGCCATCCGCCTCCCAGAGGGAAACGGGATCATGAGACCTTCGACGACACCGCGGGCCGACGGACCCGACGGGGCCGACGGGCGGTGGAGCCCCGCCCTGTGGGGCCTGCTGTTCGTCCTCGCCGCGAACATGCTCCTCGACGCCCTGGAGGTGTCCGTCGCCCTGGTGGCGCTGCCCGCCATCGGCGACGACCTGGGACTCGCCCCGCACCAGCTCCACTGGGTGGTCTCCGGGTTCGCCGCCGGATTCGGGGCACTGCTGCTCTTCGGCGGCCGGCTCGTGGCCATCCTCGGCCGACGCCCCGTCTACCTGGCGGCGCTGCTCGTCTTCGCCACCGCCTCACTCGTCGGCGCGCTCGCCGACCACACGGCGCTGCTCGTCGCCACCCGGTTCGTGAAAGGCTTCTGCGCCGCGCTCACCGCGCCCACCGGCCTCGCCATCATCGCCTCCGCCTTCCCCGAAGGCCCCGCCCGCAGCCGCGCCCTGTCCGTCTACTCCCTCTTCGGCGCCAGCGGATTCTCGCTGGGGCTGCTCCTGTCCGGAGCCCTCACCGAAGTGAGCTGGCGTTGGACCTTCGCCTTCCCGGCCCCGATCGCCCTGCTCCTGTTCGCCTTCGCGCTGCGGCTGATCCCGAGGGACGCCCCGGACCCGAAGGCCCCCCGCCGGTACGACGCCCTGGGCGCCCTCAGTCTCACCTCGGCGACGCTGCTCACCGTGGCCGGGATCGCGGCGGGCCCCGAATTCGGCTGGGACCACCCGCTCACCCTCGGCGTGCTGCTGCTCGCGGCCCTGCTCGCCCTGCTCTTCGTACGCGTCGAACGCACCGCGGACCAGCCCCTGCTGCCGAGGGAACTCGTGGGCCAAAAGACCCTGCTGCGCTCCGCGCTCGGCGCCGGCGCCCTCAACGGGTCCTACCTGGGGCTGCTCCTCGTGAGCACCCTGCACCTCCAGCAGCAGGCCGACTACGGCCCCTGGCAGACCGGCCTCGCCTTCCTGCCGGCCGCCGCACCGCTCGCCCTCACCGCCCTCCACTCGGGGCGGTACGTCACCCGGTTCGGGCCCGCCCGGCTGATCGCGGCGGGCGCCGCGGCGGCGTCGCTCGGCTGTCTGCTCTACCCGCGCGAGGGCACCGCCGTCCGGTACGCCACCGACGTGCTGCCCACGATGCTGCTCGTCGGGGCCGCGTTCGTCCTCGCTTTCACCGCCTTCCACGTGCAGGCCACCAGCTCGGTGCCGGAGCGGCTGCGGGCGACCGCGGGCAGCTTCTACCAGACCGCGGTCCAACTCGCCGCGGCCCTGACGACCGTGCTCTGCGCCGCGCTGTACCCGGCGGGTCGCGGGCCCGCCCTCGCACTGGTCACGGCCGTCGCACTGGCCGGCCTGGCCGTCGCGCTCCGCGGCCTCCTGCCGAGCCGGACCACGGACCCGGCCCGAGACCCAGCCGACGAACCGCCCTCCGCCACCCGCCCCTCCGAACCGACCCGGGGAAGACCATGACAACGACCTCCTACGCCGGGCCCGCCCGCCCGGCCGGCGCCGAAGTGGGCGTGCCCGATCTCGTGGCCCTGGCCGCGGCTCCGCCCGACGAGCGCACCAGGATGCTCGACACCTACGTACGCCAGGAGCTCGGCCGGGTCCTGGGCATCGCCCCGCACCTCGTCGACACCACGGGCAGGCCGATGAACAGCCTGGGGATCGGCTCGATCGCCGGACTCGAACTCCAGTACCGGATGGAGGCCGCCCTGCGCGTCGAGCTGAACCTGCAGATGCTGCTCCTCGCGAACAGCGCGGCCGAACTGATCGACTGCCTGGCCGGCCAGTTCGGCGGCGCCCGCACTCCACGGTGCCACGGGTCGGCGGTACCGGCATGACCAGAGCTCACTGCGCGGTGAGCGCACCGCCACCGTGCGAGCCGGCCGTGAGCGGCGCGGTCACCGCCCTGCCCCGTACCGCCCCGGGCGACGAGGAGTTCACCGTCGCCGAGGGGCGGGTCGACCTGTGGCTCATCCGCAGCCCCGAAGGACCGGACGCGGCCCTGCTCGACACCTCGGAACTCGACCCCGCGGAGCGGCACCGGGCCGCCTCGTTCGTCCGCCCGGCCGACGGCCTGCTGTACGCCGCCGCCCATGTCGCCCTGCGCCGGCTGCTCGGGCGCTACACCGGCACCCCGCCGCGGGACGTACGGTTCGTCCGCGAGCCCTGCCCCGGGTGCGGCGGCGCGCACGGCAGACCGGCTGTCGCGCCGCCTTCGCTGCACTTCTCCCTGTCGCACAGCGGCGGGCTCGCCATGGTCGGCGTGGCCGCCGTACCGGTCGGCGTGGACGTGGAGAAGCTGCCCCGCGAGGAGACGGTCGAGATCTGCAGCCGGGCGCTGCACCCCGGCGAACGCGGCGAACTCGCCGAGTCGCGGGGCGCGGCGCGCACGGCCCTCTTCGGCCAGATCTGGACGCGCAAGGAAGCCTTCCTCAAGGGCATCGGCACGGGCCTGAGCCGCCCCTCCACCGAGGACTACCTCGGCGCCGACGCCCGGCTCCACCCGCACGGCTGGACCCTGGTCGACGTCCGCTGCGACCCGACCCACTCCGCCGCGGCCGCGGTCAAGGGCCCCGCTCCCGTCGCGGTCACCCTGCGCCGGCTGCCCGGACACTGGCTCACCACCCCGGCCGCCGCGACCGACCTGACCGTACGGGAGGCACCGGTGCTCGCCTGCTGACGGAGCCCCGGCCGGGGCGACGCCCACGGGGCCGTCTGCCGGGGGGTGCCCCCATCCTCCCGGTACCGCCGCAGGAGAACGCCGTTGACGATAAGAAGACAAGGACGTGACAGGATGACCGGCACCGCATTCGTCTTCCCCGGGCAGGGCGCACAGTACGTGGGCATGGGCAGTCACCTGCTCGCACAGCGGCCCGATCTGGCCGACGCCTACTACCGCACCGCCGACGACCTCCTCGGCATCCCGCTGTCCCGGATCGCCCGTCACGGGCCCGCACGTGACCTGGACGACCCCGCCGTATCGCAGCCCGCCGTCCTGCTGACCAGCCTGGTCACCCTGGACGTACTGCGCGGCCTGGGCATCGAACCCGACATCGTCGGAGGCCACAGCCTGGGCGAGTACGCGGCCCTGGTCGCCGCAGACGTCCTCGAGTGGACCGACGCACTGGCGCTCGTCCGCCTGCGCGGCGAACTCGTGGCCACGGTCGACGACCGGGTGCCCGGTGCCACCGCGGCGGTCCTGGGCCTGGACCGGGCGCAGGTGGTGCGGCTGTGTGCCGAGGTCGCCGCCACCGGCGGCACCGTCGAGGCCAGCGGCGACAACGGACCGGGGCAGACGGTGATCTCCGGCGAGGTGGCCGCCGTGGCGCGGGCGACCGCGGCGGCGCTGGCCGCCGGGGCGAGCCGGGTGGTGCCGCTGAAGGCGGGCGGCTCCTTCCACTCCAGGCTGCTGCGCGGCATCGAGGCCGAGTTCACCGAGGCGCTCATCGCCACCCCGTTCCGGGACCCGGTCATGCCTCTCGTGTCCAGCACCACGGGCGCCCGGATCACCACCGCCGCCGAGGCCGTCGTCGCCCTGCGCAGCCAGTTGACGAGCCCGGTGCGCTGGACCGAGGCGGTCCGCACGCTCGGCGCGGCCGGCACCGGTCGGTTCGTCGAGGTCGGACCGGGCCGTGCGCTCGGCGGGCTGATCCGGCGCATCACACCGGGCGCCCGCGTCCACGCCACCGACACCGCGCGCCAACTGGCCCTGACCAAAGACGCGTTCACCACCTCCACAGCAGCAGCCTGACCCCTGAACACGGAGAGGACGAGAACCCATGCCCGTCAGCGACGAGACGATCCTCGGCCGCATCGCCGAGCTCACCGACATCAAGGCCTCGGCACGGCTCGGCCCCGACCCGGCGGCCACCGAACGCCAGCACGCCAAGGGGAAGCTGACCGCGCACGAGCGGATCTCCCTGCTCCTCGACAAGGGTTCCTTCAACGAGGTGGAGCCGCTGCGCCGGCACCGCGCCAGCGGCTTCGGACTGGAGCACAAGAAGCCGTACAGCGACGGCGTCGTCACCGGCTGGGGGAGCGTCCACGGCCGCACGGTCTTCGTCTACGCCCATGACTTCCGCATCTTCGGCGGGGCACTCGGCGAGGCGCACGCCCAGAAGATCCACAAGATCCAGGACCTGGCCGAGGCGGCGGGCGCCCCGCTGGTCTCCCTGAACGACGGCGCGGGCGCCCGCATCCAGGAGGGCGTCACGGCCCTTGCGGGGTACGGCGGGATCTTCCGCCGCAACACCAGGTGCTCGGGCGTCATCCCGCAGATATCGGTGATGCTCGGCCCGTGCGCGGGCGGCGCCGCCTACAGCCCCGCCCTCACGGACTTCGTGTTCATGGTGCGCGAGACCTCGCAGATGTTCATCACCGGACCGGACGTCGTCAAGGCGGTCACCGGCGAGGAGATCACGCAGAACGGCCTCGGCGGCGCCGACGTGCACTCCGCGACATCGGGCGTCTCGCACTTCGCGTACGACGACGAGGAGGCCTGCATCGAGGACGTGCGCTACCTGCTGTCCCTGCTGCCCGCCAACAATCGTGAGCTCGCGCCCGTGGAGCGCTCCGGCGACCCGGCCGACCGGCTCAACGAATCGCTGCTCGACGTCGTGCCGGCCGGTGCGGGACAGGCGTACGACATCCGCAAGGTCATCGAAGAGATCGTCGACGACGGGGAGTTCTTCGAGGTCCACCCCTCCTGGGCCACCAACATCGTGTGCGCCCTGACCCGCCTCGACGGCCATGTCGTCGGCATCGTCGCGAACCAGCCCGCGGCCATGGCGGGCGTCCTCGACATCGACGCCTCGGAGAAGGGCGCGCGGTTCGTGCAGTTCTGCGACGCCTTCAACATCCCGCTCGTCACGCTGGTCGACGTGCCCGGCTTCCTGCCGGGCGTCGACCAGGAGCACAACGGCATCATCCGTCGCGGCGCCAAGCTCCTCTACGCGTACTGCGACGCGACCGTGCCGCGGGTCTCGCTCGTGCTGCGCAAGGCCTACGGCGGCGCGTACATCGTGATGGACTCCCGCTCCATCGGCGCGGACCTGGCCCTGGCCTGGCCCACCAACGAGATCGCCGTGATGGGTGCGGAAGGAGCCGCGAACGTCGTGTTCCGGCGCGAGATCAACGCGGCCGACGACCCGGACGCCGTACGGCAGCAGCGCATCGCCGAATACAAGGACGAGCTCATGCACCCGTACTACGCGGCCGAGCGCGGCCTGATCGACGACGTCATCGACCCGCGCGAGACCCGCTCGGTGCTGATCCGCTCACTCGACATGCTCCGCGCCAAACACGCCGACCTTCCCACCCGCAAGCACGGCAACCCGCCGCAGTGAACAGGCCCGCCCCTACGGCGACGGCCCTCGGACAGGAGGAGCAGACCGTGCCCGACCAGCAGACCGTGTCCGACACCGACCCCGTGCTGCGCGTGGTGAAAGGCAGCCCGAGCCCCGAGGAACTGGCCGCGGTGACAGCGCTGCTGCTCGCCCGCATGGCCGCCCCGGGCGACGACACCGGCGCCGACGGGCCCGAACCGGACACCGCGGGCTGGCGCAGGCCCGAGCGCCGCTCGGGATTCCTCGGCCCGCGCACCTGGCACCGGCCGTAACCCCGGTCAGCGCCACCGGCCCCGGCCCACGTCCGGCAGTCGTCCGTGCGGGTGCGGGGCCGGTGTCTTCCACGCCACAACGACGCCTTTCGGCCCTGTACGTCAGAGCCGGGTGCATCCCATGTCAATTCGCGTACAAGCCGGTTGAACCGCGGCCCCACTCCGAAGAAGCTCTGTTGCAGGATCCGGTGCCCTGTCTTCGGAGCCGGCCGACAGAGCACGAGCCGCACGCGGAGACCCCGGGCGGAGAGCAGGAAAAGAACCATGACGCCGACACCGACCGACCCCATCGAACTGCCGGAACGACCGCTGACGCAGCTGTCCGCGCCGGCCGACCGGGCGGCAATCTCGGATCTCGTCGACCGCTACACCGTGCTCCTCGACGAGCAGGACAGGAACGGATTCGACGCCACCTGGGTGCGGTCGTTCTTCACCGAGGACTGCCGACTCGACTTCCCCATCGGCGGACACCGCGGCCTCAGCGGCCTGGCGGAGTTCCACCACCGGGCCAAGCAGAACTTCACGGCCACCCATCACCTCAGCTCGAACCATCTGATCGGACTCGACGGCGACCGCGCCGACGTCCGCTTCCAGATGATCGCCGTCCATCTCCACCCGCAGGCCGTCCGCGAGCGGGCCCCCGTCGACCCGGGGGCCCTGTTCAAGATCGGGGGCTACTACGAGGGCGAGACGGTACGCACCCCCGACGGGTGGCGCTTCTCGCGCTGGACCTTCCACGTGGTGTGGACCGAGGGAGTGTCACCGGCCGAACTCTCCTGACCCGCGCCCCCACCCGTACGACCTCCGAGGAGCCCACCGCGATGCTCACCCCCGACCCACCGTCCGCGCAGGCCGTGCGGCGCTGCCAGGAAGCCCTCAACAGCCTGCACTCCACTGTCTACTTCACCGCCGACCTGCCCGAGGCCCTCGCCGGGTACGGCATCACCGACCACACCGGCGGCTACCTCGTGGGCCGGGCCGCGCCCCTCGGCACGGCCGGGCCCGGCGTCGTCACCGCCCTGTTCTACAGCTTCAAGCACGAGATGGTCGCAGGGCACTTCCCCGAGGTCTGGGAGCGCATAACCCCCGCACAGGCCTGGCAGGAGCGGCTGCGCGCCGTCGACGCCACACTCCGCCGGGCGCTGGGCGATGGGGCACTCACGGCGCAGCCGGTGCGCGAGGCGGCCCGGCTCGCCCTGGCGGCCGCGGCCGCCGGCCGCCGCGAGGCCCGGCCGATGTTCGCCGCCCTCGCCGACCTGCCCGTACCGCGGGAGCCGCACGTGGCGCTCTGGTACGCGGCCACCCTGCTGCGCGAACACCGGGGCGACAGCCACACCGCCGCGCTCGCCTCCGCCGGGCTCGACGGTCTCGAGGCCCTCGTCTCGCACTGCGCGAGCGACGCCGGAATGCCCGGCGAGCTGGTGCGGGCCAAGCGTGGCTGGACCGAGGAGGACTGGAGCGCGGCCGAGGACCGGCTGCGCGGGCGCGGACTCATGACCGCGGACGGCACCCTCACCGGACGCGGCGAGGAACTGCGCGCCGCTCTGGAGGACGAGACCGACCGCAGGGACCGGGCCCCGTACGAGCACCTGGGCGCGCGGGGCGTGGCCCTGCTGACGGAGCTGTGCGAGGGCTTCACCCGCTCGGCGGCGGCGGCCGGGATCTTCCCCCCGCCGCTGGTGGACTTCTTCGTGCCCGACGGCGAGCCGACACCGGCGGAGGTACCCGCGTGATCCGCAGACCGCAGCTCGCCGTCTGGTCGGCGCTCACCACCGCCGTACTGCTCGTCTGCACGGCGCAGGCCCCGGCCGTGGACGCCGCCGACCGCACGACCCTCGCCCCGGCCGGGTCCGCCGCGAGGGACGGCCGCACGCTGCGGGTCGCCACCGCCCCGGGCGGTGCGCTCGACGCCCCGGAGCGCGCTGCGGCCGGCCGGGTCACCTTCGACGTCACCACCACCGACCCGGACGGCGGCTGGATCGGACTGGCCCGGCCGCACCAGGGCGTCGCCTGGGAGACGTTCCGCTCGGCGCTGCGGCGTACGGTCAGTACCCACGGCCCCGACATCGTCGCGGGCTCCGCCGAACTGCACGCCGCGGCCGACCTGCTCGGCGGCACGGTCGTCCACCCCGGTCTCGACGCCTCCTTCACGCGGCGACTGGCTCCGGGCACCTACTGGCTGTTCGACTACGCCCGCCTCGACGACCCGGCGGCGACACCGCACACCCTTCGTGCCGAAGGACCCGAGGGCGGTGAGGAACCCCGGCCCACCGCGACGCTCACCGCCCGGCAGACCGACGGAGTGCCCCGCTTCGCCCTCCGCGGCACGGCCACCGAGGGGAAGCCACTGCGTTTCACCAACGCCATGCCGTCCGGGCAGACCACGGAGGCGATCTTCTTCCGCCTCGACGACGGGGTCACCGACCGCGCCCTGAAGACCTACTTCGATTCCTTCGGCGACCACGGGCAGTTCCCCGGCGCGCAGGCGCCGTTCGAGCTGAACCGGGGCGTCGGGAGCCTGCCGGTGCACGCCGGTTCCACCACGGTCCTGCGACTGCCGCTGCGTCAGGGGCGGTACGTCGTCGTCGACTGGATGAAGAGCGCACGGGACGGACTGAGCCTCGTCAAACAGGGCCAGTACGCCGTCGTCGAGGTCGCGGCACCGGCGGCCTGAGCCGCGGACGGCACCCCGGGAGCCCTTCGGCGCCCCCGCACTACCAGCTCTCACCTTCTGAAAGTTAGGAAACGTTCATGACCATGACGGCCCCGCGCGCCGGCCGACGCGAGTGGATCGGCCTGGTGGTACTGGCACTGCCCACAGTGCTGCTTTCCATGGACCTCACCGTGCTCCACCTGGCGATCCCCAGTATCAGCAGCGAACTGCGGCCCACCGGACCCGAACTGCTGTGGATCACCGACATCTACGGGTTCACGCTCGCCGGCTTCCTCATCACCATGGGGACGCTCGGCGACCGGGTGGGCCGTCGGCGGCTGTTGCTGATCGGCGCCGTGGCCTTCACCGCGGCCTCCGTGATCGCCGCTCTGTCCACCAGCCCCGGCATGCTGATCGCGACGCGTGCGCTGCTCGGCGTCGCCGCCTCCACCCTGATGCCGTCGACGCTGTCGCTGATCCGCAACATGTTCCTCGACGCACGCCAGCGCTCGGTGGCGATCGGCGTCTGGATCACCAGTTTCATGGTCGGAGCGATGCTCGGCCCGCCCGTCGGCGGAGTGCTGCTCGAATGGTTCTGGTGGGGCTCGGTGTTCCTCCTCGCCATCCCGGTCATGGCGCTCCTCCTCGTCGTCGGCCCGATGGTGCTGCCGGAGTACCGCAACGAGAACGCCGGAAAGCTCGACCTGGCCAGTGCCCTGCTGTCACTGCTGGCCGTCCTGAGCCTGGTCTACGCCGTCAAGACCGTCGCGTCGCACGGCCTCACCGCCACGGCCGCCGTCTCCCTGCTGGCCGCGATCGTGCTGAGCGTGACCTTCGTGCGACGTCAGAAGGTGCTGGCGACACCGCTCCTGGACCTCGACCTGTTCCGCAACCGCACGTTCGCGACCGCGCTGACCGCCATGACCATCTGCTCCCTGGTCATGATGGGCAGCAACCTCTTCGTCGCCCAGTACCTCCAACTGGTCCTCGGCCTCTCGCCGTTGAAGGCCGGGCTGTGGATGATCCCGAGCACCCTCGCCTCGATCACCGCCGTCGTGATCGTCCAACGGCTCGTGCAGCGGTTCCGGCCGGCCCTCCTGATGAGCGGCTCCTTCGTCGTCGCCGCGCTCGGCTTCGTCGTCATCACCCGCGTCGAAGGACCCGACTCCCTCGGCCTGGTGCTGACCGGCACCTGCATCTTCGCCTTCGGCCTCGCCGCCCCCGGCGTGCTGAGCGCGGACATCCTGGTCAGCTCGGGCCCGCCGGAGCGGGCCGGTGAGGTGTCCGCGATCCAGGAGACCAGCACCGAACTCGGCGGCGCCTTCGGCCTGGCCATCCTCGGCAGCATCTTCAACGCCGCCTACCGCGCCGGCGTCACCGTGCCCGCCGGCACCCCCGACACGGCCGCGTCGGCGGCCCGCGACACCCTGGGCGGCGCGGTGGCCGCCTCGGGCCGGGAACCCGACCGGCCCTGGAGCGCGAGCCTCCTGGACGCCACCCGTGACGCCTTCGTCGAGGCCTTCCACACCACGGCCCTGGTGTCCATCGGGGTGGTCCTGCTCACCGCCGCCCTGGTCGCCACCGTGCTGCGCCGGACCGAAAGTCAGAAGGCGGTTCACTGAATGTCAATTCCCGGTGAATCGCATTGACCGGGCCCGAACTCGCGAAGAGTATTTCTTCTAGTGTCCGGTGATGTGCGTTCACAGGTACCAGATCCCCCCGTACGGATTCCCGCAGCCGCGCCCGACCCGTCGTGATCGGTGCGCAAACGATGACCAGGCCTGATGTCCGGAGGACTCGTGATAAACGTATTTCAGCCCAGCCTCGGTGACGAGGAACTCGCAGCGATATCCCAGGTGTTCGCCGACAACTGGCTGGGCCACGGGCCGCGCACCAAGAAATTCGAAAAAGAGTTCGCCGGGCACCTCGGGGTCGAACCCGAGCAGACCCTGTTCATCAATTCGGCGACCGCCGGTCTCTTCCTCGCCACCGAGCTCCTCGAACTGACCGCGGGCGACGACGTGGTGCTGCCCTCGATGAGCTTCGTGGCCGCCGCCAACGCCGTCGCCGCCAGCGGCGCCCGGACGGTGTTTTGCGACGTCGACGAGCGCACGCTGAACCCCACGGCGGCGCACATCGAACGCGCACTCACGCCGCGTACGAAGGCCGTGCTGATCCTGCACTACGGCGGATACCCCGGCGACATCGCGGCCATCGCCGAACTCTGCCGCACCCGTGGCATCACCCTGATCGAGGACGCCGCCTGCGCGGTAGCCTCCCGGGCCGACGGCCAGGCCTGCGGCACCTTCGGCGACATCGCCATGTGGAGCTTCGACTCGATGAAGGTCCTCGTCACCGGCGACGGCGGCATGCTGTACGTCAAGGACCCCGAGCTCGCCCGGAAGGCCAGGCAGCTGGCCTACCACGGCCTTGAGCAGTCCAACGGGTTCGACGCCGCGAAGGTCTCCCACCGCTGGTGGGAGCTGAACGTGCGGAACTACGGCCGCCGCGTGATCGGCAACGACGTCACCGCGGCCATCGGCTCCGTACAGCTGGGCCGGCTTCCCGGCTTCGTCGCCCGCCGCCGCGCCATCGCCGAGAGCTACGACCGGCTCCTCGCCGACTCGGACGGCATCGTGCTGCCCCCGCCGCTGCCCGAGGGCCACGAGTCCTCGTACTACTTCTACTGGGTGCAGCTGGACCCGGCCATCCGCGACCAGGTGGCCGCGGACCTCCTCGACCAGGGCGTCTACACCACCCTGCGCTACCCACCGCTGCACAAGGTGCCCGCCTACCTCGCGGGCGGCGAGGTCCTGCCCGGCACCGACATCTGCTCCGAGAACACCCTGCTCCTGCCGCTGCACCAGGGCCTGGACGACACGGACGTGCGGACCGTGGCCCAGGCGCTGCGCACCTCGGTCGACCGGCGCGCCGCCGAGGCCGGACGCTGAGCCGTGCGCATCACCGAGACGAAGGTGCCGGGGGCGTACCGGATCGCCCCGGACCTGATCACCGACCGGCGCGGCAACTTCTACGAGGGCCTGCGCACCGACCTCCTGGAGCAGGTCACCGGCCGCCCCTTCGCACCGCGGCAGATCAACTACTCCGTCTCGCGGCGCAACACCCTGCGGGGCATCCACAGCGTCACCATCCCGCCGGGCCAGGCCAAGTTCGTCACCTGCGTCCGGGGCGCACTGCGCGACATCATCGTCGACCTGCGCGTCGGTTCCCCCACCTTCGGCGTGTACGACACGAACGTCCTGGACGCCGACTCGGGGCTCTCCGTGCTCGTCCCCGAAGGCGTCGGGCACGGCTTCCTCACCCTCACCGACGACGCCTGCATCTGCTACGTGCTGTCCAACGGACACGTCCCGGGCACCCAGGTCGACATCAACCCCCTCGACCCCGACCTGGCCCTGCCCTGGGGTGCGGACGAGCCGCTGCTGTCGGAGAAGGACGCGGGCGCCCCGACCGTGGCCGAGGCGACGGCATCCGGGCTGCTCGCCACCTGGGACGAAGCCCTGGCCGCAGCCGCTGCGGCACCGTCGCCGTGACCACCGGAACAGCCGAAGGAGGCACACCGATGCGCGTTCTGTTCGCCACAGTTCCGGCGCCGGCGCATGTCTATCCCGTCGTGCCCCTGGCGTGGGCCCTGCGCGCCGCGGGCCACGAGACCGTCGTGGCCAGCCACCCCGACGTCGCGGACACCGTCACCGCGGCAGGGCTGACCACGGTGTCGCTGGGCGAGCGCGACTTCCTCACCTCCGAGGTGCCGGCCGAACAGGCGGCGATCCTCGACCACATCGTCGACGAGCTGGAACTGGGCCCCGGCGAGGCCAACTTCCGCACGGCGATACGGCACTTCATGCTGGAGACGTTCGGCCTCTACCACCCCGACCGGGCCCCGGAGCCCGGGTCCTTCACCGACGAACTCGTCGACTTCGCCAGCGCCTGGCGGCCCGACCTGGTCATCTGGGACCCGCTGTGCTTCCCCGCTGCCGTGGCCGCCCGCACCGTCGGCGCGGCCCACGCCAGGATCCTGCACGCCTTCGACCACTTCGGGTGGGCCCGGCAGCGCTACACCGAGCGGATGACCACGGACCGAATGGCCGCGATGATGCGGCCCACCCTCGATCGGTACGGCATCGCCTTCGGCGAGGACCTGCTCGTCGGCCAGTGGACCCTCGACCTCAAACCGCCGCGCACCCGGCTCCCGGTGCGCGTCGACTCCCGCCCGCTGCGCCGGATCCCGTACAACGACGACGCCCCGCTGCCCCGCTGGCTGCACGCGCACCGCCCCGAGCGGCCCCGCGTGTGCCTCACCCTCGGTGTGAGCAGGCGCAGCTTCTTCGCCGGCGGCGACGAGCACCCCGTGGCGGACTTCTTCGACCTGGCCGCCGACCTCGACCTGGAGCTCGTCGCCACCCTGGACGCCGGCCAGCTCGCCTCCGTCGGCACGGTGCCGGACAACGTCCGCGTCCTCGACTACGTCCCGCTGACCGCGCTCCTGCCGACCTGCGCCGCCGTCGTCCACCATGGCGGCGCGGGCACCCTCGCCGTCGCCACCGCACACCGCGTCCCGCAACTCGTCATCCCCGCGGTCGGCGGCGCGGACCGCATGGAGACCGGGCAGTACGTCGCGGCCACCGGGGCGGGCCTCGTCCTCACCGAGGACGAGACGACCCCCGAGGCGCTGCGCGACAGCCTGCTGCGGCTGCTCACCGAGCCCGGCTTCCGCGAAGGCGCCGATCGCCTGCACCAGGAGTGGCTCGACACCCCGAGCCCCGCTGCGACCGTGCCGTTACTGGAGCAGATGGCCGCACAGCACCGCCCCGGTCCCGGCACGCACGAACCGGTCCGCTGATGAACGTCGTCGTGCTGGGCGGAACGGGCTTTCTCGGCCGGCACGTCTGCCGGACCCTGGCGGACGCGGGCGCACGGGTCCTGCAGGTCTCCAGGACCGCGCGCAGCGGCCCCGCACCGGCACCGGCCGGGCGCATCACCCCCGTGGACCATGACCTCGCCGGCGGCGGCCGGCCCGAACTGGCCCGGCTGCTCTCCGACGCCGACGCCGTGGTCAACACGTACGGCATGGCCTGGAGCGGCACACCGGACCAGATGAGCGAGGCCAACTCCCGCTGGGTCGGCGATCTCGTGGACGTCATGACCACGCTGCCGCGCAGCCCCCGGCTCGTCCAGATCGGCACCGTCCACGAGTACGGGGCGATCCCCGTGGGCACCGCCGCGACCGAGGACCGTACCGCCCGGCCCGTCACCGCCTACGGCCGGACCAAACTGCTCGGCACCCTCCGGGTGCTGCGCGCCGCCGCCGACGGCCTGGACGCCACGGTGCTGCGCATCACCAACGCCTGCGGCCCGGGCACCCCACGGGCCAGCCTCCTCGGCTCGGTCGCCCACCACCTCGTCGACGTCGCCGAACGGCCCGCGGACGGCGAACCCCCGGAGGCGCTGCGGTTCCCCTCGCTGCGCGCCGGGCGGAACTTCATCGACGTACGGGACGCCGCCGAGGCCGTCCTGGCGGCGTCCCGCGCCCCGCGGGGCGTCGTCACCGGCCGCGTCGTCAACATCGGCGGCGGCCGCGCCGCACCGGTGCGCGAGGCCGTCGCCCGGCTCGTCGCCCTCAGCGGGGTGCCCATAGCCGTGACCGAGGACGAGCCCGACGCGGCGCCCATGCCCTCCAAGGCCGAATGGCAGCAGGTCGACATCTCCCTGGCCGATCGGCTGCTCGGCTGGCGGCCCCGTCGAGACCTCGACACCTCGCTCCACGACCAGTTGACCGACCTGCGGCGCGACGCCGGACAGAGAGAGAGGACGGACCGATGCGGGTGATGCTCACCGTCTCCAACTGGACCACGCACTGGCTGGCGATGGTCGCGCAGTGCTGGGCGCTGCAGGCGGCCGGCCACGAGGTCCGTGTCCTGTGCACGCCGGACCAGGAAGCGGCCGTGACGCGCGCGGGGCTCACCCCGGTCCCGGTCCTCGAAGCGGTCGACCAGGCAGTCAAGGCCCGCACGCACAACCACAGCCAGGCCCGGGCGGGCCGCTGGCCGTTCCCCGAGCTGCCTCCGCACCCCGTCACCGGCGCGCCGATGACGTCCCTGGACGACTACGACGCCCCGGCCTGGATGGAGGAGAACTGGGAGCAGCTGCTCGGCATGGCCACGCGCAGCGCCGACGCGGCGGTGTCCTTCGCCCGCTGGTGGCGGCCGCAGCTGATCCTGCACGACCTGGTCAGCATCGAAGGCCCGCTCGTCGGGCGGGCGTTGGGCATTCCCGCCGCCCTGCACCTGTGGGGTCTCACCGGCCCCGACGACCAGGTCCCGGGCGCACCCCCCGGCGTGGGGTTCGTACCCCTGGACGTCTACGGACTGTTCGAACGCCACGGCGCGGGCACCATGGGCGCCGACGTCCACGACCTCGTGATCGACCCCTCGCCGCGCAGCCTGGCCCCGCCGCTACGCCGGGCGCACCGCCTGCCGGTGCGGCACGTGCCGTACAACGGGCCCGGCGCCATGCCGTCCTGGCTGCGGGACAAGCCCGACCGGCCCCGGGTGGGGGTGGTCTGGGGGACCTCGGTCACCAAGATGTTCGGGCCCGCCTCGTTCGCGGTGCCCCGGGTGGTCGAGGCGCTGGCCGACCTCGACGCGGACGTGGTCCTCGCCGTGACCGGCGAGGACCTCGACGCCCTCGGCCCGCTGCCGCCCCACGTACGGGCGGTCGCGCACCTGCCGCTGCGGCTGCTGCTCGCCGACTGCGACCTGGTGATCCACCACGGTGGCGCCGGCTGCGTCATGACGGGACTCGCCGCGGGCGTGGTGCAACTGGCCCTGCCCAACGCCCTGGACCAGGAACTCATCGGCGACCGCCTGGCGCAGGCCGGTGGCGCCCGCACCCTGCACAACGCCATCGCGACACCGGCGGCGATCCGCGCCGCCGTCACCGACCTGCTGCAGAACACCTCCGCACGGGCGGTGGCCGAGAGGCTGCGCACGGAGACGGAGGAAGCCCCGACCCCCGCCGCCCTGGTGGCCGTACTGGAGGAACACGCACATGGACATCGTGGGTAACGGTTTTCTCGCCCGGAACCTGCGGGCGTTGTCCGCCCGGCACCCGGACACCGTGGTCCTCGCGGCCGGGGTGTCCTGGGCCGGGGACTCCGCGCAGGCCGACTTCGACCGTGAGGAGCGGCTGCTGACCGAGGTGGCGGCCGACTGCCGCGCCACCGGGCGCCGGCTGCTGTTCTTCTCCACCGCTTCGACCGGTGTGTACGGCAAGGTCCGCGGCCCCGGCCGCGAGGACGTCCCGGTGACGCCCTGCACCCCGTACGGGGCACACAAACTCGCCCTGGAGGAGCGCCTGCGCGCCTCCGGCGCCGACCATCTGATCCTCCGCCTCGGACACCTGGTCGGCCGCGACCAGCCGCCGCACCAGCTGCTGCCGCTGCTGGTCCAGCAGATGCGGGCCGGCAGCGTACGGGTGCACCGCGGCACCGTCCGCGACCTCATCCACGTCGACGACGTCGTCGCGATCATCGACCGGCTGCTCGGCCTGGGCCTGCGCGGCGAGACGGTCAACGTGGCCTCGGGGGAGGCCGTGCCGGTGGAACGCATCGTCGACCACCTCGAAGCACGGCTCGGGCTGTCCGTCGTGCGGGAGCACCAGGACGTCGACGCGCACCACATCATCTCCACCGAGAAGCTCCTCGCCCTCGTCCCCGAGGTGGCCCGCATGGGGTTCGGCCCCCTGTACTACCAGCGGGTCCTGGACAGCTTCGTCGACCACCAGCTCGCCGCCGCCCGGACCGCGGGCCCGTCGTCCGAGGAGGCCTGATGCGCGCCCTGATCGTCACGACGCCCGTACCGACCCACTTCATGCCGCTGGTCCCGCTCGGCTGGGCGCTGCGCGCGGCCGGTCACGACGTTCTCGTCGCCGGACAGCCGGACATCATGAGCGCTGTCCGCTCCGCGGGCCTCGGCGGCGTGAGCGTGGGGGAGTGGTTCCGGGTCAGCGAGCGGATGCGAGGCGCCCTCAAGGACGGGGAACGCGCCATCGACGCGTTCGGCCGCCCCGAACCCGTCACGGAGTTCCCGCAGATCTGGGTGGACCACAGCGACAGCGTGCTGCCCGCCTACCTGGAACTCGCCCGCGCCTTCCGCCCGGACGTCATCGTCTCCGACGCCATCGAGTGCAACGCGCTGATCCTCGGCGGGGTCCTCGGCCTCCCGGTGGTGCAGTACCGGTGGGGCGTGGACCCGCTGTCGGGCCCGCTGCGCGCGGCGGCCCGCACCGCGCTCGAGGACCGCTGCGAACGGCTCGGCCTGGACGGCCTCCCGGACCCGACCCTGATCCTCGACCCCTGCCCGCCGGGCCTGCAGCTTCCCGGCGCCGCACCGGGCACACCCATCCGCTACGTGCCGTACAACGGCGGCGGAACGGTCCAGCCCGGCCTCGAACAGGCACCACGGGACGGCCTGCGGCGCGTCGTGGTGTCCCTCGGCGTCCGGACCCTCGCCCTCAACGGGGTGCCGCACGTGCGGCGCATCCTGCACGCGTTCGACGGCCTGGACGGCACCGAGGCCCTGGTGACCGTCGAGGAACGCTACCGGGACGAGATCGGACCGGTGCCCGACCAGGTCCGCATGATCGAACCGACGCCCCTCAACCTGCTGCTGCGTCACTGCGCCGCGGTGGTCCACCACGGCGGCTCGGGCACCGCCATGACCGCCACGTCCTTCGGCCTGCCGCAGCTGGTCCTGCCGCAGCTGGCCGACCAGTTCGCGCACGGCGACCAGCTGTCCGCGGCCGGCGCGGCCATCAGCCTCGACACGGCCGCCGACCAGGACGACCCGGAGCTGCTGACCACCTCGCTGAAGACCCTGCTGACCGACGACACCCCGCGCGAGAGCGCCCGGCGACTCGCACGGCACATGGCGCGGATGCCCTCGCCCACCGACGTGGCGGCAGACCTGGCCCGATCGGTCCGAACCCGCCCGTAACCACGTACAGGAGAGACCCTTGCGCGTCCTCTTCACCGTCTTCCCGTCGGCCGCCCATCTCCACCCGGTGGTCCCGCTGGCCCGTGCGCTGCAGAGCGCGGGCCACGAGGTCCGCGTCGCCATGCACCCCGACATGGTCACCACCGTCACAGCCACGGGGCTCACCGCCGTCCCCGTCGGCACCTCCGAGGACCTGCGGCCCGTGGTGGACCTGAGCCGCCACCCCGAGCGGCTCGACCAGCTCACCGCCAACCTCGCCCTGGACACCGAGGATCCCGGCGACTGGCGGGAGAAGTGGCGGCAGGTGTGCAACGTGCTGTCCCTGTACCCGGCCGTCCTCGACGACCTCGTCGACCTCGCCCGCGGCTGGCGACCCGACCTGGTCGTCTGGGACGCCTTCTGCCTGCCGGGGGCGATCGCCGCGCACCTCGTGGGCGCCACCCACGTCCGCTACCTCTGGGGCCAGGACAACATCGGCTGGCTGCGGCAGCGGTCCCTGGCCGCGCGGGACGCCGACGACCCGCTGCCCGGTCTCATGAAGCCGCTGCTCGCGCCGTACGGCCTGGACTTCCGCGAGGAGTTCCTGACCGGCCAGTTCACCCTCGACCTGATGCCGCCGGGCCTGGCCCTGCCGCTCGACGTACGCCGCATCCCCGTGCGCCGGGTCCCCTACAACGGGGTGGGCCACCACCCCGCGTGGCTGCGGGAGCGGCCGGCCAGGCCACGGGTCTGCTTCACCCTGGGCCTCGGCGGCCGGGGCCGGCAGTTCTTCCGGGAGACCGGGGTCCCGCTGGCCGAACTCCTGGACGCGGTCGCCGACCTGGACGTCGAACTGGTCGCCACCCTCGACGACGGCCAGGTGGCCGAGCTGACCGACGTACCGCCCCATGTGCGGACGACCGGCTACGTCCCGCTCGACCAACTGCTGCCGAGCTGCGCCGCGGTCGTCCACCACGGCGGCGGCGGAACCTTCGCCACGGCCGTGGCGCACGAGGTTCCCCAGCTCGTCGTCCCCCTGCCGTTCTGGGCCGAACTGGCCACCGCCCGCTACGTCCACCGCAAGGGCGCGGGAATCCTCCGGCCGAGCGCCGAGTTCGCCGCCGACACGTTCCGCGAGGACCTGGGGCGCCTGCTGCACGAGGAGTCCTTCCGTCGCGGCGCCGCCGCACTGCACGAGGAGTCGCTCGCCACGCCCGCACCCGACGCCGTCGTACCGGCCCTGGAGCGGTTGGCCGCGCGACCGGCCCGGACCTGACCTGCCGTCATCTGCGCCGGTGCCCGCACCAGCCCCCGACAAGGAGAACTTCTGATGCGCGTCATGCTCGTGGTGTTCCCGCTGAGAGCGCACTTCTACGACATCGTCCCGCTGGCCTGGGCGCTGCTGGGCGCGGGGCACGAGGTCGACGTCGTCAGCCAGTTCGGCATGACGGACGGCGACGTGGCGGATCTGATCAGATCCGCCGGGCTCCCCGCCACGGCGCTGGGGGAGCGCGCGGACCTGGCCCCGCTCGTCGCCGCCCGCCGGGCCGGGCTGACCCCCGAGATGGCCCCCGACGCCCTGGCCGTGGACGAGACGGCCGCCGCCGACGACCCCGCCGGCTGGAAGTGGAACCGCCACTGCATGGCCACCCAGTTCGCCATGACCTACCCCGTCGAAGGCCTCCCGGCGGGTCATCGCCCCTATGTCGACCACCTCGTCGACCACGCCCGCGCGTTCCGCCCCGACCTGGTCGTCTGGGACACCCTGTGCTTCCCGGCCGCGATCGCCGCCCGCGAGACCGGCGCCGCACACGCCCGGTTCCTGTGGGGCCGCGACCATGTCGGCTGGGTCAGAGCCCAGTCCCTGCGGGAGCAGCGGCAGGCGACGGCGCGGGGAACGCCCCCGGGGGCCGACCCGCTGACGGCGTGGCTGGAGCCGCTCCTTCAGCGGTACGGCCACACCTACGAGGAGGAGTTCCTCCTCGGGCAGTGGAGCATCGACCTCACGCCGACGCCGATGGGACTGCCCGTGGACCACCCGCGGGTGCCCGTCCGCCGCATCCCGTACAACGGCGCCGGCGCGCTTCCCGCCTGGCTGCGCGAGGAGCCCGAGCGCCCCCGGGTGTGCCTGTCGCTCGGGGTGACCGCGCGGCTGCGGCAGCGCCGGAGCGGCGCGGACGGCGAGGTCGCCGTGGCCGATCTGCTCGCGGAGCTCGGCGACCTGGACGCCGACATCGTGGCCACCCTCACCGCGGAGCAGCTCGCCCAGGCGGGCAGCCTGCCGGACAACGTCCGGCCCGTCGACTACGTACCGCTCGATCTGCTGCTGCCGACCTGCTCGGCGATCATCCACCACGGCGGAGCGGGCACCTACGCCGCCGCGGCGGCACACCGGGTGCCGCAGCTGATCGTGCCCGTCCCCAGGTGGGACGAGCCCGCGCTGGCCCGGTACGTGGCAGACCGCGGCGCCGGCCTCGTCCTCGGGGCGGCGGACCTGACGCCCGGTTCGGTGCGGCGGGCGCTCACCCGGCTCCTGGGCGACAGCGCCTTCCGGGAGGGGGCCGCGGCCCTCCACGAGGAGCTGCTCTCCATCCCCGGCCCCCAGGAGGCCGTCCCGGTCCTGGAGGCGCTGACCGCGCGTCACCGGGCCGGAACCACCCTTCGTCGCGAAGGAGTTCGCATCAGTACTTGACTTGAACCCGAGTTCAACTACGAACCTTTACCTGTTGCCGAGAGACAGTCCAGAAACACAGCTCGAGGAGATTGAGATGTCGGAAAAGTCGCTACGCCTTGTCGTCGTCGTCGGAAGCGTCCGTGAGGGACGCTTCGGCCTGCCCGTGTCCAAGTGGTTCGCCGAGGAGGCGCGGCAGTTCGGACGGTTCGAGGTCGACGTCCTGGACCTCACCGAGCTCTCCCTGCCGATGGTGATGCCGGACTTCGGCAGTCAGCCGGACGCCGCGACGGCCGCCGTCCAGGACGAGATCTCGCGCCGCCTCGACGAGGCCGACGCATACGTCCTGGTCACCCCCGAGTACAACCACAGCTTCCCCGCCGCGCTGAAGAACGTCCTGGACTGGTTCCGGCCCGAATGGGCGCCAAGGCCTTCGGTCTGGTCTCCTACGGCGGCCAGGGCGGCGGCATCCGGGCCGCCGAGCACCTGCGGCAGGTCGTCGCCGAACTGCACTCGGTCACCGTGCGTGACGCGATGAGCTTCCACAACGCCTGGGACCTCTTCGACGAGCAGGGCCAGGCCACCGACGAGGGCGAGGCCGCGGCCGCCGCCAAGCGGATGCTGACCCAGCTGGACTGGTGGGCCACCGTGCTGCGCGAGGGCCGCGACAACCGCCCGTACCCGGGCTAGGGCGTGTTGCGAAGGTCCCGCCTGCTCGGCGACGCCTGGCAGGCACGCGCGCCGCGTTGTCGGGATCACCCCGGTACATCGAGTATCGGGGCGATCCTCCGCCTCGCGAACGCACGCACCGGACGCCGCCGAGCCCACCCACCGGGCGGACGGCACCGCTTTCGACACACTCCCTAGGTCCTGTTCGTCGCACCGCCGTCGAACTTCACGGACCTACCTGGACTGTCCGCTTGGGGCCGGAGTCGCGGTGTCGGCAACTCCGCCGGCCCCGGAGGGCACGTGACTGAGGGGCGTCTCGGCTGCCTTCGCGATGAACGCGAAGGCAGCGGGGCGCCCCTCAGCCATGGCCGCACGCGGTCGTCTCTCCTGCCGCGGGCGCCCTCAGGAGGCGAGCCGTACGGGCCCCGCCCCGCGCTGGCCGCAGACGTCCTCGGGGTTGGTCAGCGCGCACCGCTTGAGCGACAGACAGCCGCAGCCGATGCAGTTGGTGAGCTCGTCCCGGAGCTCCTGCAACTGTCTGATGCGTGTGTTGAGGTCCTTCTGCCAGCAGTGGGACACCATCGCCCAGTCCTCTTCGGTGGGCGTCCGGTTCTCCGGCAGCATCCCCAGGACCTCGCGAATGGTCTCCAGCGCGATCCCCACCCGCTGCGAGGCCCGGATGAACGCGACCCGCCTGAGCGTGTCGCGGTGGTAGCGGCGCTGATTCCCCGTGGTTCTTCGGCTGGTGATCAGACCGTGCCGTTCGTAGTACCGCAGCGCCGAGGTGGCGACCCCGCTGCGCTCGGCCAATTCGCCGACAGTGAGCTCTTGCGCTTGCCAGGAAACGGAGGGCATGGGACTCACGGTAACCGAATGACACAACCCCCTTGCCGCCCCGTGGCCGCCCGATGAGGCGAACCACGGGCTTTTCGGTGCGGGGTGCGAGACGTGCGCAGGCGATCCGGCCCGGCGCACGCGCATTTCACGACACGGTGAGGAGAACTAGTCCATGAAGGCACTGGTGTTGTCCGGCGGGTCCGGCACGCGGTTGCGTCCGTTCAGTTATTCCATGCCCAAACAACTCATCCCGATCGCCAACAAGCCCGTCCTCGAACACGTCCTGGAGAACATCAGGGACATCGGCGTCACCGAGATCGGCGTCATCGTCGGCAGTTGGGCCCCGCAGATCGCGGAGGTCATCGGCGACGGCAGCCGCCTCGGTGTGCAGGTCACCTACATCCCGCAGGACGAGCCGCTGGGCCTCGCCCACTGCGTCACCCTGGCCAAGCCCTTCCTCGACGGACATGATTTCGTGATGTACCTCGGCGACAACATGCTCCCCGAGGGCACGGCCGACATCGCCGACGAGTTCCGCGACGGTCGGCCCGCCGCCCAGATCGTGGTGCACAAGGTGGCCGACCCGAGAGCCTTCGGAGTGGCCGAACTGGACACCGAGGGCCGGGTCACCCGCCTGGTGGAGAAGCCGCAGGAACCCAAGAGCGACCTCGCCCTGATCGGCGTGTACTTCTTCACCCCCGAGATCCACCGGGCCGTCGAGTCGATCGAGCCCAGCGCCCGCGGCGAGCTGGAGATCACCGACGCGATCCAGTGGCTCCTCGACGACGGGGCGGAGGTCAGGGCCAGTGAGTACCAGGGCTACTGGAAGGACACCGGCCGCGCCGACGACGTCCTGGAGTGCAACCGCTACCTCCTCGGCAGCCTGCCCCCGGCCGTCCTCGGCGAGGTCGACGAGGCCAGCGAACTGACCGGACGGGTACGCATCGAAGCCGGCGCACGCGTGGTGCGCTCCCGCATCGAGGGGCCGGCCGTCGTCGGCGCCGGCAGCGTCGTCGAGGACTCGTACATCGGTCCGGGCACGGCCATCGGCCAGGGCTGCACCCTGCGCGACACCCGCATCCGCGACTCCATCGTCCTCGACGGGGCCGCGATCTCCGAAGTCCCCGGTATCCACGGTTCGATCATCGGCCGCAACGCGACCGTAGGCGCCGGAGCCGACGTGGACACCTACCACCGGCTGGTGGTGGGCGACCACACCCGAATCGAGGTGGCAGCATGAAGGTCATGGTCACCGGCGGCGCCGGATTCATCGGCTCGCACTACACCCGGATGATCCTCGACGGCAGCCACCCCGGCTGGGAGGACGCCGAGGTCACGGTCCTCGACCGGCTCACCTACGCGGGCAACCGGGACAACCTCCCCGCCTCCCATCCCCGCCTCACCTTCGTCGAGGGTGACGTCTGCGACGCCGGACTGCTGCGCGAGATCCTGCCGGGACACGACGCCGTCGTCCACTTCGCGGCCGAGTCCCACGTCGACCGCTCGCTGCACTCGGCCGCCGAGTTCGTACGCACCAACGTCGGCGGCACCCAGTCGGTGCTCGAGGGCTGCCTCGCCTCCGGCGTGGAGCGCGTGGTGCACGTCTCCACCGACGAGGTGTACGGCTCGATCGCCGAAGGCGCCTGGACCGAGGAGTGGCCGCTGCTGCCCAACTCGCCCTACGCGGCGTCCAAGGCGTCGTCCGACCTGATCGCCCGCTCCTACTGGCGAACCCACGGACTGAACGTCTCCATCACCCGCTGCTCCAACAACTACGGCCCCTACCAGCACCCCGAGAAGCTGATCCCGCTGTTCGTCACCAACCTTCTGGAGGGCGAGCAGGTCCCGCTGTACGGCGACGGCCGCAACATCCGCGAATGGCTGCACGTCGACGATCACTGCCGGGCCATCCAGCTCGTCCTGACCCGCGGTCGGGCCGGTGAGATCTACAACATCGGCGGCGGCAACGAGCAGACCAACGTGCAGATCACCGACCGTCTCCTGGACCTGCTGCACGCCGACCCGTCGATGGTGCGCCGGGTGCAGGACCGCAAGGGCCACGACCTGCGCTACGCCCTCGACGAGACCAAGATCCGCGAAGAACTGGGCTACGCCCCGGCCATCTCCTTCGAGGACGGCCTGGCCGACACCGTCGCCTGGTACCGGTCCAACCCCAACTGGTGGAAGGCCGTCAAGCACCGCCCTGCCGACGCCGAAGGAGCCTGACAGATGAGCCAGTACAAGTCCGAGGTCCTGGACGCCACCCGCAAATACCACCACGACGTCCAGCCGACCGGGAGCTTCGTGCCCGGCGTCAGCGAGATATGGCCCTCCGGCGCCGTCCTCGACGAGGACGACCGGGCCGCGCTGGTCGAGGCCGCCCTCGACCTGCGGATCGCCGCCGGGCCCGCTTCCCGGAAGTTCGAGTCGGCGTTCGCCAAGCTCCTCGGCCGCCGCAAGGCCCACCTCACCAACTCCGGGTCCTCCGCCAACCTCCTCGCCCTCACGGCACTCACCTCCCACACCCTGGGGGAGCGGCGACTGCGCCGCGGCGACGAGGTCATCACCGTCGCCGCCGGCTTCCCGACCACGGTCAACCCCATCGTCCAGAACGGCCTGGTGCCGGTCTTCATCGACGTGGAACTCGGCACGTACAACACCACGGCCGAGCGCGTCGCCCAGGCCATCGGGCCCAAGACCAGGGCCATCATGATCGCGCACGCGCTCGGCAACCCCTTCGAGGTCGCCGAGATCGCCCAACTCGCCAAGGACCACGACCTGTTCCTCGTCGAGGACAACTGCGACGCGGTCGGCTCCACCTATCAGGGCAAGCGCACCGGCACCTTCGGCGACCTGACCACCGTCAGCTTCTACCCCGCGCACCACCTCACCATGGGCGAGGGCGGCATCGTCGTCACCAGCGACCTGAAGCTGGCCCGCGTCGTGGAGTCACTGCGCGACTGGGGACGCGACTGCTGGTGCGAGCCGGGCAAGAACAACACGTGCTTCAAGCGGTTCGACTACCAGATGGGCAAGCTCCCCAAGGGCTACGACCACAAGTACATCTTCTCCCACGTCGGTTACAACCTGAAGGCCACCGACATCCAGGCGGCGCTGGGTCTGACGCAGCTCACCAAGCTCGACCGTTTCATCGACGCCCGCCGCCACAACTGGCGCCGGCTCCGGGAAGGGCTCGACGGCGTCCCGCACCTGATGCTCCCCGAGCCGACCCCGGGCAGCGATCCCAGCTGGTTCGGCTTCGTGATCACGGTCGACCCGGAGGCGCCCTTCCACCGTTCCGAGCTCGTCGAGTTCCTGGAGAACCGGAAGATCGGCACCCGCCGGCTGTTCGCGGGCAACCTCACCCGACACCCCGCCTACATCGATCAGCCGCACCGCATCGTCGGCGACCTCACCAACAGCGACATCATCACCGAGCACACCTTCTGGGTGGGCGTCTACCCGGGCCTGACCGACGAGATGATCGACTACGTCATCGCCTCGGTCAAGGAGTTCGTGGGGGCCCGCTCATGACCGTGACGCTTACCGGCTCCGGCCTGAGCGCCCGCGAGGACACCGGGGCGGCCGAGCGGATCGCCCGGTCCGCGGCCGACACCGCCGGCTCCCGGCTGCGCACCGAGGACTTCGCGGACTGGCTGGACGGCCGCCGCCGCGCCCACCGCTTCCAGGTCGAACGCATCCCGTTCGCGGCCCTGGACGGCTGGGCGTTCGACGACACGACCGGCAACCTCGGGCACCACAGCGGTCGCTTCTTCACCGTCGAGGGCCTGCACGCGCGCACGGACGACGAGGTCCACCCCGAGTGGCGCCAGCCCATCATCAAGCAGCCGGAAGTCGGCATCCTCGGTCTCCTGGCCAAGGAGTTCGACGGTGTCCTGCACTTCCTCATGCAGGCCAAGATGGAACCCGGCAACCGCAACCTGCTGCAACTCTCGCCCACCGTCCAGGCCACCCGGAGCAACTACACGAAGGTGCACCGCGGCGCGGACGTCAAGTACATCGACCACTTCATCCGCCCGGACCGCGGCCGCGTCATCGCCGACGTCCTGCAGTCGGAGCACGGCTCGTGGTTCTTCCACAAGAGCAACCGCAACATGATCGTGGAGACGGACGACGACGTCCCCCTCCACGACGACTTCTGCTGGCTGACGCTGGGACAGATCGGCGAGCTCCTGCACCGGGACAACGTGATCAACATGGACTCGCGCACCGTCCTGGCCTGCGCGCCGTTGCCGCACGACGAACCCGGGGCCCTGCACAGCGACACCGAGCTGCTGTCCTGGTTCACCGCCGAGCGCTCCCGTCACGAAGTGCACGTCGAACGCGTCCCGCTCGACGAGACCCACGGATGGCACCGGGGCGAGTCGTCCATCGACCACGAGGCCGGCCGCTACTTCCGCGTCGTCGCCCTCGACGTACGAGCCGGCAGCCGGGAGGTGTCCGGCTGGACCCAGCCCATGTTCGAGCCGCGCGGCCTCGGCGTCACCGCCTTCCTGACCCGCGACATCGGCGGCGTACGGCACGTCCTGGCCCACGCCCGTGTCGAGGCGGGCTTCCTCGACACGGTCGAACTCGGCCCCACGGTGCAGTACACCCCCGCCAACCTCACCCACCTGCGCGAGGACCAACGGCCGCCGTTCCTCGACCTGGTGCTCGACACCCCCGCACAGCGCATCCGCTACGAGGCCGTGCACTCCGAGGAGGGCGGCCGGTTCCTCAACGCCGAGAGCCGCTACCTCCTCGTGGACACCGACGGCGACCCACGGGTGCCGCTCGACCCGCCGCCCGGATACCGGTGGGTCACACCGGGACAGCTCACCTCCCTCGTCCGGCACGGCCACTACGTCAACGTGCAGGCCCGCACGCTCATCGCCTGCCTCAACGCGACGGCGGGCGAACGGTGAGCGAGACCCTGCGTATCGGGGTCCTGGGCTGTGCCGGCATCGCCCGGCGCCGCATCCTCCCCGCGATCGCCGCGACGGAGGGCGTGGAACTCACCGCGATCGCCAGCCGCGACGAGAACAGGGCGCGCGAGACGGCCGCGCCGTACGGCGCCCGCCCCGTCCACGGCTACCAGGAGCTGCTCGACCGCGACGACATCGACGCCGTGTACGTGCCGCTGCCCGCCGCACTGCACGAGCGGTGGACCGAGGCCGCCCTGCGCGCCGGGCGGCACGTACTCGCCGAGAAGCCGCTCACCACCGACCCCGCCGCCACCGGGCGACTGCTCACCCTGGCCCGGGAATCAGGACTGTTCCTGATGGAGAACGTCATGTTCGTCCACCACGGCCAGCACGACGCGGTACGTGAACTCCTCGCCGACGGCGCCATCGGAGAACTGCGCGGCTTCAGCGCGGCCTTCGCCGTACCACGGCTGCCCGACGGCGACATCCGCTACCGTGCGGACCTCGGCGGCGGCGCCCTGTGGGACACCGGCGTCTACCCGGTCCGCGCCGCCCTGCACCTGCTCGGCGACGCCCTCACCGTCGAAGGCGCCGTCCTCACCGGAGGCCCCGGCCAGGAAGTGGACACCGCGGGCACGGCGCTCCTCAGCACCCCCGAGGGCGTGGCTGTCCAACTGGCCTTCGGTCTCGACCACGCCTACCGCTCCGGCTACGAGTTGTGGGGGAGCGAAGGCGTCCTCAGCGTCGACCAGGTGTTCACCCCGCCCGCCGACCACCGCCCCGAAGTGCGGCTGCGTCAGGGCGCCGGCACCCGGACCCTTCGACTGCCCGCGCAGGACCAGGTCACCGCCACGATCGCGGCGTTCGCCCGGGCCGTCCGCGCCGGCACACCCCCCGACGACACGGCCCTGCGGCAGGCACACCTGCTGCACGAGATCCGCAGCGCCGCCGGGCGTTGACTTCAACCCGAGTTCAAGTTGTCTGCTGGTTCTGCCACCGGCACCTTGCCACAACCCCGCGGAGGCGTCAGTGAGAGTCCTGTTCGTGATATTCCCGGCGACGGCGCACTTCCACCCGGTCGTGCCGCTGGCCTGGGCCCTGCGGGCCGCCGGCCATGAAGTGCGCGTCGCCACCCACGCCGGCATCACCGAGACCATCGGCGCCGCCGGGCTGACGGCCGTACCCGTCGGCGACACCGAAGCGCTGCGGCACGTCGTCGAACTCAGCAGGGACCCGGGCCTGTTGGAGGAACTCGACTCCGGACTCACACTCGACACCGAACACGCCGACGACTGGGAGACCACCTGGCTGCGTACCGTACGCAGCCTCTCCGTCTTCGGCCATGCCCTCGACGATCTGGTCGCGGTCTGCCGCAGCTGGCAGCCCGACCTGGTCGTCTGGGACCCCTTCTGCGTGCCCGCCGCCATCGCGGCACGCCTCACCGGAGCCGCCCACGTGCGGTGCCTGTGGGGTCAGGACAACGTCGCCTGGCTGCGCGCCCGGGCCCGGGAGCAGGCGGGCCACAGCGGCCCCGACGAGATCCTCGCCAGGCTGATGGAACCCCTGCTCGAAGCGTACGGACTCGACTACGACGACGAGCTGCTTCTCGGCCAGTGGACGATCGACCCGAGCCTCGAAGGGCTGCGGTTGTCCACCGGCCTGTCCACCCTGCCCATGCGCCAACTGCCCTACCACGGAGCGGCGACGCCACCGCACTGGCTCGACGAGCTCCCCTCCCGGCCCCGGGTGTGCCTGACCCTCGGCGTGGGAGGCCGCGGCCGCCAGCTCTTCGCGGAGACCGGCGTCTCCCTGACCGACACGGTCACCGCACTGTCCACCCTGGACATCGAACTGCTCGTCACCCTCGACCCCGGGCAGTGGCCGGCCGGCACCGCCCTGCCGGACAACGTACGGCTCATCGACTACGTACCCCTCGACCTGCTCCTGCCGTCCTGCGAGGCGGTCATCCACCACGGCGGCACCGGCACCTTCAACGCCGCCGTCGCCCACCAGGTCCTCCAGCTCATCGTGCCCATGCCCTTCTGGGAAGAGCCCGCCAACGCCCGCCACCTGCGGGAGAGCGGCGCCGGAGAAACCATCGAACCCGCGATGTTCAGCGCGGACGCGCTCCGGGACGGCCTCGCCCGGATCCTGCGACAGCCCGGTTTCCGCGACGGCGCGCGGCAGTTGCACGAGGAGTACCTCAGATCCCCCGCCCCCCACGGCCTCGTAGCGTCCCTGGAGTCCCTCACCCGGGCCCACCACGACCGAGGCACCCTGACCACGAACAGCACCTGACGCACCACCAACCCCACCCCTGCATGACCCACCCGAGGTGAAAGATGTCCGAAGAAGCGACCCCGACCGATGCCCGCCTGAACAAGGCACAGATCCGCAAGCTCTACGTCATCGTCGGCTCGGTGCTGATAGCGATGATGCTGGCGACGCTGGACAACCTCGTCCTCGGCACGGCGATGGCCACCATCGTGGGGGAGCTGGGCGGCCTCGACCAGCTGAGCTGGGTCGTCACCGCGTACGCCCTGGCCAGCGCCGTCTCCACACCCGTGTGGGGCAAGCTGGGCGACATGTACGGCCGCAAGGGCATGTACCTCACCTCCATCGTGGTGTTCCTCATCGGCTCCGTACTGGCGGGCCTGTCCCAGACCATGGGGCAGCTCATCGCCTTCCGCGGCGTGCAGGGCCTCGGCGCGGGCGGCCTGATGGTCGGCGCCCTCGCCATCATCAGCACGGTGGTGCCGCCCCGTGAACAGGGCCGCTACCAGGGCCTGGTGGCCGCCGCCATGGGTGTCACGATGGCCGCAGGACCGCTCGTGGGCGGGCTGGTCACCGACACCCTGGGCTGGCGCTGGTGCTTCTACATCAACGTTCCCCTCGGGTTGCTCGCCCTGTTCATGGTCAGCTCCGTCCTGAAGCTGCCCAAGCACCGCTCCCAGGCCCGTATCGACTACCCCGGCGTGATGCTGCTCACCCTGGCCATCAGCGCCGTCGTCCTCGTCAGCGCCTGGGGCGGCACCGAGTACTCCTGGTCCTCCGGTGTGATCCTCGGTCTGATCGGCGCGGGCGCCATCGCCTCGGTCTGCTTCGTCCTCGTCGAGCGCGTCGCGCAGGAGCCGGTGCTGCCGCTCGGACTGTTCCGCAACGCGAACTTCTCCCTCGTCCAGGTCAACGGCCTGCTCGTGGGTGCCCTGATGTTCGGCCTCATGACCTTCCTGCCGCTGTTCCTGCAGGTCGCCGGGGGCGCGTCGGCGAGCAACGCCGGCCTGCTGCTGCTGCCGACCTTCATCGCCATGATGGCCACCAACATGACGGTGGGCCGCCTCATCACGGCCACCGGACGCTACAAGGGGGTCATGGTCGCGGGCGGAGCGCTGTCGGCCGCGGGCATGCTGATGCTCGCCCGCTTGACCACCGACACCTCCTCGCTCTACTCCGGCACCGCCATGGTCCTGGTGGGCGCCGGCACGGCCTGCATGATGCAGACGGCGATCCTCGTCTCCATCCAGAGCGTCGAGGCCAAGGACCTGGGCGTCGCCGCGTCGACCGCCACCCTGTCCCGTACGATCGGCGGCTCGATCGGCATCTCCGTCATGGGCGCCGTCTTCGCCACCACGATCGGTGACGCCCTGAACGGCCTCGGCGGCGGCACGCACGTCGGCGAGGGCAAGCCGCAGATCGACCCGGCGAAGCTCGCCGAACTGCCCGCGAGCGTACAGCGCGTGTACCAGGAGGCCGCTGCCGACGGCACCGGCAGCGTGTTCCTCCTCTCGGCCGGTCTCGCCCTGGTCGCGTTGGTCGTCTCCGCCGTGGTCAAGGAGGTCCCGCTGCGGGAGACGGCCGCCGTCGACGTGGACGCGGACGACGCCGACAGCGGCGCCGGCGACAGCGACACCGGCGACAAGGGCGTCAAGACCGCCTGAGCCACCCCGACGCCCGCTCGCGGCCGGTGCCGGTCCGACCCGGCCGCGAGCGGGTGCCCGCTCGACCTCGCACTTCACGTCGGAGAGTCCCCTCATGACCACGAACACGCTTCCCACACGCCGTGTCGAGTTCGTACTCGACCTCATGTGCGCCCATTCCTACGTGGGCTTCGCCCGTCTGTCCCGGGCTGCCCGGCGCTACCGCGACCGGGGCGGCGAGGTGCGCGTCGCCTTCCGTCCCTTCCAGGTCGTACCCAACGCACCGGCCGAAGGCAGGCCGTTGTACGACGTGCACAAGGAGGTGTTCGGCGAGGAGGAGGCCCGAACCATCGCCGCCGACACCTCCTTCGGCGCCGCGGACGGCATCGAAGCCCACTTCGACAGGGCCGTCCACGTCAACACGTTCGAAGCGCACCGGCTGCTCGCCGCGGCGTCCGCGCAGGGCCGAGGCGAGCCGATGGCGGAGCGGCTCTTCCGCGCCTACCTGACGGACGGGCTGGACATCGGCGACGCGGACACACTGCGCCACCTGGCCGCCGAGACCGGCGTCGAGCCCGCGACGGGCGGCGCGGAGGAACTGCGGGCCCGGCTCGCGGAGGTCCGACGGGCCGGTGTCACCTCCGTACCGCGGTTCCACTTCGACACCGGCCGGACCATCAGCGGGGCGCAGCCGGAGGAAACCTTCCGGACGGCTCTGGAGGGCCCGGTCAGCACGGTCTGAGAACGACTTCCGCTCTGCCTGCCGCGCGGGTGTGCCCGAACTTCCGGGGCGCACCCGCGCTTCACTTTCCCGGGGCCCGACGAGTGGGGAAGGCCCGAACTCCTCGAGAGAAGGACACGATGGAAGCCGATGTCATGGAGCGCGCAGAGACCGTTCACGAGGCGCCGGCACTCGAGCACGGCCCGCCCGTCCTTCTCGCGGGCGAGGAAGAAGACGTGCCCGACCGGTGCATCTTTCGGGGCACCGACTGACCGGAGCCGCATGGTCGCGACGACGGGCCGGCGGAACCGACCGGGGTCGCCCTGAGGCGGACCGCCGCACCTCCGACACCGAACTCCCGCTCCGCCGCGACGTCGCGGCCCGTGCGAAGAACGAAGAACGTGAGCGTGCCGTCTTCGACATACCCGTCAACAAAGGAGAATGTGGTGGCCGTCGTCACAGTGACCAAGGAAGTGCGCCGTCTGGACCGGGTGGTCATTCGTTTTGCGGGTGACTCGGGTGATGGTATGCAGTTGGCAGGCGATCGCTTTACGTCGGAGACGGCGTCGTTCGGTAACGATCTGTCGACGTTGCCGAATTTTCCCGCGGAAATTCGTGCGCCTGCCGGGACGTTGCCCGGGGTGTCGAGTTTCCAGGTGCATTTTGCGGATCATGACATTCTGACGCCGGGGGACGCGCCGGATGTGCTGGTGGCGATGAACCCGGCGGCGTTGCGGGCGAATATCGGCGATGTGCCGCGTGGTGCGGAGATCATCGTGAACACGGACGAGTTCACGAAGCGGGCGATGCAGAAGGTGGGCTACGCGGCCTCGCCCCTGGAGGACGGGTCCCTGGACGGGTTTAGCGTGCACGGGGTGCCGTTGACGACGCTGGTGGTGGAAGCGTTGAAGGGGTTCGACCTGTCGCGGAAGGACGCGGGCCGGTCGAAGAACATGTTCGCCCTGGGGCTGTTGTCGTGGATGTATCACCGGCCGACCGAGGGAACGGAGAGTTTCCTACGGGAGAAGTTCGCGCGCAGGCCGGAGATCGCGGCGGCGAATATCGCGGCTTTCCGGGCGGGCTGGAATTTCGGGGAGACGACGGAGGATTTCGCCGTCTCCTACGAGGTGCGGCCGGCGGCGGCGTTCCCGGCCGGCACCTACCGGAGCATCTCCGGCAATCTGGCCCTGTCCTACGGCCTGGTGGCGGCGTCCCGGCAGGCGGATCTGCCGTTGTATCTGGGCTCGTATCCGATCACCCCGGCGTCGGACATTCTGCATGAGTTGTCGAAGCACAAGAATTTTGGGGTGCGGACGTTCCAGGCGGAGGACGAGATCGCCGGGATCGGTGCGGCGCTCGGGGCGGCGTTCGGCGGCAGCCTGGCGGTGACGACGACGTCGGGGCCGGGGGTGGCGCTCAAGTCGGAGACGATCGGCCTGGCGGTGTCGCTGGAGCTGCCGTTGCTGGTGGTGGACATCCAGCGGGGCGGGCCGTCGACCGGTCTGCCGACGAAGACGGAGCAGGCGGATCTGCTGCAGGCGATGTACGGCCGCAACGGCGAGGCGCCGGTGCCGATCGTCGCCCCGAAGACCCCCGCGGACTGTTTCGACGCAGCCCTGGAGGCGGCGCGGATCGCGCTCACCTACCGGACGCCGGTGTTCCTGCTGTCGGACGGGTATCTGGCGAACGGCTCGGAGCCGTGGCGGATCCCGCACGCGGAAGAACTCCCTTATCTACGTACGGAGTTCGCGAGCGGCCCCAATCACACGCTGGACGACGGCAGCGAGGTGTTCTGGCCGTACAAGCGCGATCCGGAAACCCTTGCGCGGCCGTGGGCGGTGCCGGGCACACCGGGCCTGGAGCACCGGATCGGCGGCATCGAGAAGCAGGACGGCACGGGCAACATCTCCTACGACCCGGCCAACCACGACTTCATGGTCCGCACCCGCCAGGCCAAGATCGACGGCATCGATGTCCCGGACCTGGATGTCGACGACCCCACGGGGAACGCCTCGCTCCTGGTGCTCGGCTGGGGCTCCTCCTACGGGCCGATCACCGCCGCGGTGCGTCGGCTGCGGGCGGCCGGTGAGTCCGTCGCGCAGGCGCATCTGCGGCACCTCAACCCGTTCCCACGGAATCTGGGCGAGCTCCTGAAGCGCTACGACAAGGTGGTCGTGCCGGAGATGAACCTCGGCCAGCTCGCCACCCTGCTGCGGGCCACGTACCTGATCGACGCCCTCAGCCACACCCAGGTCAACGGCATGCCCTTCAAGTCCGAGCAGCTCGCCACGGTCCTCAAGGAGGCCCTCGATGGCTGACACGATCACGGAGAACACCGGCCCGGTCGAAGCGCTTTCGCTGGTGCCCAGGGCCCAGGCCGAGCAGTCCATGAAGGACTTCAAGTCCGACCAGGAAGTGCGCTGGTGCCCGGGGTGCGGTGACTACGCGGTTCTGGCAGCCGTGCAGGGGTTCATGCCCGAGCTCGGGCTGGCCCGCGAGAACATCGTGTTCGTCTCCGGCATCGGGTGCAGCTCCCGTTTTCCGTACTACATGAACACGTACGGGATGCATTCCATCCATGGCCGTGCTCCCGCCATCGCGACCGGACTGGCCTCTTCCCGGCGGGATCTGAGCGTATGGGTGGTCACGGGTGACGGGGACGCGCTGTCGATCGGCGGCAATCACCTCATTCACGCGCTGCGTCGGAACGTGAACCTGAAGATCCTGCTGTTCAACAACCGGATCTACGGTCTGACCAAGGGCCAGTACTCCCCGACCTCGGAGGTCGGGAAGGTCACCAAGTCGACACCGATGGGCTCTCTGGACGCGCCGTTCAACCCCGTCTCCCTCGCCCTCGGCGCCGAGGCCAGTTTCGTGGCGCGGACGGTGGACTCGGACCGTAAGCACCTCACCGAGGTACTGCGGCAGGCCGCGGCCCATGACGGCACGGCACTGGTGGAGATCTACCAGAACTGCAACATCTTCAACGACGGCGCCTTCGATGTGCTGAAGGACAAGCAGCGGGCCGAGGAGGCGGTGATCCGCCTGGAACACGGCCGGCCCATCGTCTTCGGCGCCGGCGGCACCAAGGGCGTCGTCCGCGACCCCCGCACCGGAGAGCTCGAGGCCGTCCCCGTCACCGACGCCAACCGGGACCGTGTCGTCGTCCACGACGCCCACGCCCCGTCCCCGGCCGCCGCCTTCGCCCTGTCCCGGCTCGCCGACCCGGACACCCTCCACCTCACCCCCATCGGCGTGTTCCGCTCCACCGACCGGCCGGTCTACGACACCCAGATGTCCGACCAGCTCGACGCCGCCGTCGACCAGCACGGCAAGGGCGATCTCGCCACACTCCTCGCCGGCAACGACACCTGGACCGTCGCCGGCTGACCAGAACCGGAGCGGCGCGCTCCTGCCGCGCCTCCTGGCCCCACCGTCCGACCGGCCGCTTCGAGGTAACCGCTCGGCCGAGGGAGAAACCATGCTTTCGATCGCTGACAAAGCACCGACCCAGCCCGGACAGGTACACGTGCCTCCCTTCGGCAGGCTGGTCCGACGACGCCTCGCATGGGGTGTCGCCGTCGTCGTGGGCAGAGGTGAGGACCGCCCGGTACGGGGATCCCGTCCCGCCGACGGGCGTACGGGGATCCTGGGGGGCGACAGACATGTCTGACGCCCCGGAGATCCAGAAGGTCACGCTCGACGCCGCGGGCGTCCCGATGTCCGCCCTGCTCGCCGAACCGGCGGGTCCGCCGCGCGCCGTGGTGGTGGCCATCCACGGCGGTGGCATGAGCGCCGGCTACTTCGACAGCCGGGCCAGACCCGGCCTCTCCCTGCTCGATCTGGGCGTCAGGCTCGGCTACTCCGTCCTGGCCGTGGACCGGCCCGGATACGGAGCGTCCACCTCGTATCTCCCCGAGGGGCAGACGGTCCTCCAGCAGGCGGCCACGCTGCACGCCGCGCTCGGCGACTTCGCGGGCACCCACGACACCGGTGCCGGTTTCTTCCCCGTGGCGCACTCCAACGGGGGCAAGCTGGCCCTGGCTGCGGCGGCCGAGGCCGCCATGGAGCCGGTGGCCGTGCCTCTCGTGGGCCTGGACATATCCGGGCTCGGCAGCACCCTGGCCGTCGACGCGCGCCAACTGCCCGGACCGGACGGTCACGGAGACTGGCGCCGGCACTGGGGGCCCCTGCGGTTCTACCCGCCGGACGCGTTCCGGCTCGGCCGGGCGCTGGTGTCGCCGGTGCCCGGCCTGGAAGCGAGCGAAGGCCCCTTGTGGCCCCGCCTGTACCCGGGCATCGCCGCACTGGTCACGGTCCCGGTCAGATTCACCTTCGCCGAGCAGGAACAGTGGTGGCGCTTCGACGAAGAGGCCGTGGCGATGCTCAAGGCACCGCTGTCCGGAACGAAGGTGACGGTCGACCACCAGCCGGATGCCGGCCACAACATCAGCCTCGGCTGGGCGGCCCGCACCTACCACCTCAGGGCGATGGGCTTCCTTGAAGAGTGCCTCCTGGCTCGGGACGCGGCACTGCCCCGCGTGACACCGGCCGCCGGGCGCCCGCGACCGGCCACGGCCGACCCCGACCTGGTCCGATCGGCGACGCACCTCACAGACGTGCACGCGTAGGTCCACCCGGTCCGCGTCACCTCCCGCGGTCGGCCGACCGCGGGGCGCCGCTGAGGAAGTCCGACCGGGTCCCCCCCCCGTTCGCCACACAGCCCCGCGCTGTTCCGCATCCCGGTACGGGGCGGACGCACGTCCCCCGTTGCTCTCGCCTGATTGTTCTACTAACATGCGAACAACGGAGGTTTTCCATGACAAGCAAGAACCTTGGCCGCGCGACGCTCGCGGCCCTGCCCTTTGTGCTCGCTCTCCTCGTCGACCTCGTCGTCCACCTCACCGTCAAGGACCGGCTGCCCGATCGGCTGGCCGTCCACTTCGACGCCGGCGGCTCCGCCGACGGCTACATGGGCGTCACCGCCCATCTCCTCTACACCGCCACATCGCTGCTCGTGCTCGGCGCGCTGTGGGCCTTCATCGCGGTCAACGGCAAGCTCCACGGCCGTGCCCACCGGTGGTTCATCGGCGGGGGCTTCGCCGTCGCCGGGTTCCTCGGATACCTGTTGGTCGCCGTCCTGTTCGTCAACGTGGACGCCTCCGACGGCGGACCGGCGGACGGCTTCCCGCTCCTGCACGTCGTCGTGGCCCTCGGGGCGGCCGTCCTCGCCGGAGCCCTCGGTCTGTCGGCGTCCCGGCTCGCCCCCGCACCCGACGACCCCCGCGACCGGGACCCGGTGGGCCGGGAGCGGATCGCGCTCGCCGACGGCGAGGTGGCCGGCTGGGCGCGCGGGATCGGCGCGTGGTGGGTGCCGATCGCCGTGCTGGTGTTCCTGGCGGCGGGTGTCACCGTCGGCCTGGAGCAGAGCTGGTTCATCGGGGGCCCGCTCCTTCTCCTCGCCCTGGTGGCTGTCACCTTCTGCCACCCCCACGTCACCGTGGACCGGCGGGGACTGACCGTCTCCGGTCTGCTGCCCCGGCCCCGGGTGCGGGTGCCGCTGGAGCGGATGGCGGGAGCGGACAGTCGCCGCGTCAACGCGCTCGCGGAGTACGGCGGTTGGGGTTATCGCATCCGCCCCGAGCGCAGCGGCGTCATCACCCGATCGGGCGAGGCCATCGTGGTCAGCCTGACGAGCGGCCGCGAGTTCGCCGTGACCGTCGACGACTCGGCCACCGGCGCGGCCCTGCTCAACACCCTGCTCGACCGGCAGCGGACGGGGCGCTGACCATGCTCTTCCGGGTCGATCCGACCTCCACCGCCCCGCTCGGCGACCAGATCGCCGCCTCGGTCCGGCGTGCGGTCGCCGAGGGCGCGGTGGCCCCGGGCGAGCGGCTGCCCGCCGCCCGGGTGCTCGCCGAATCCCTCGGCGTGAACGTCCACACGGTGCTGCGCGGCTACCAAAGGCTGCGCGAGGAAGGGCTCATCGAGCTCCGCCGCGGCCGGGGCGCGGCGATCACCGAGGGCGCCTCGCCGCAGCGGGCCCGGCTGCTGGAGCGCGTCCGCGAAGCCGTCGCGGACGCCCGGGACCTCGGCATGACCGAGGACGAACTGCTGACCCTCGTCCGCGGCGAGTTCGACGCCTGACCGCCACACGGGTGCGCACGGCCCGGCCGGCCGGCCGGACCGGCACGGGCGCGGACCGCGCAGAGGACCGTTCCGCGCCCGGAACAGTCCTCTGTCGTGTGGGGGGTGCCGGCCGGTCCCGGGACACAGGACCGGCCGTTCTCCGCCGGACTGCCGGACTGCCGGACTGCCGGACTGCCGGACTGCCGGACTGCCGGACTGCCGGACTGCCGGACTGCCGGTGCGACCGGTGCGACCGGTGTCAGGAGGCGGAGCGGGCGAGCGCGGCCAGGCCGTTCTGCCACAGCTGGTTCACCCGGGCGCGCTCGTCGGCGTCCGGGTTGGCGTTGGTGCAGGACGGGCCGGGGCCGCCGCCGGACATCAACTCGCTGCACGGTCCGGAGTAGTTGTCCGGCAGGCCGAGCACATGCCCGGTCTCGTGCGTGGTGACCCGGGTCGAGTCGTACTGCTGGTTCTGGGCGTAGTCCAGGAAGATGTACCCGCGACCGTGCCCGTCGGTGCTCGCGTAGGAGCCCCGGGGGTCGTTGCCCTCGCGGTAGGTGAAGTCGGCGTTGGAGCCTTCCTGGAGCTGGACGTTGGAGACCGAGCTGTTCCAGATTTGCGTGCTGTTGGCTATCTCGCCGCGGAAGGACGGCGCGCTCGACGCGTTGTAGGTGACCGTGACGGCCTTGATGCCCGGGTTGGCGGCGCGCTTCTCGGCGACGGACTTCATGACCGCGTCGAGGAAGGCGCGGTTCGCGGCGGCGTTCTCGCCCGAGCCGTTGTACGCGGCGATGGTGGTGGAGGAGGGGGCGGCAGGGGCCGGAGCGGCGGCGACCACGGGTGCGGTGCCCAGCGCGGCGAGGAGGCCGAGCCCGGCGGCGGCGGTGGCGACAGCGGTCCTGAGGTGACTCATGGGGGGATTTCTCCTACCTGTCCGATCGAACCCGCGCCGTGGGGGTGTCCGCTGGGCGGACAGGGCGTGGGGCGGTACGGGGAAGAGTGTGGTGCAGCGCACAGTCGGCGGGATGATGTCGAACGGCGATAGCTCCGCCGTATCGCCGCCCGGCCCCTCTCGCGCCGCACGTCAGCCGCCCTTGAGCATGCCATGCTCACGTCACGGGCACGGCATCGCCACATGTCCCAAAGCCCAACACCCCCTGAATTGACGCCGTTTGGTGGGGTTGCGACGTCTGGTGCACGGCGCGCGGCGGTCATAGTCTCCGCTGCATGGAGCTGGAGGTGAGGCACCTCAGGGCGCTCTGCGCCATCGCCGACGCGGGCAGCCTGCACCAGGCGGCCCGACGCCTCGGTGTGAGCCAGCCCTCCCTGACCACCCAGCTCCGGCGGATCGAGAACACGCTCGGCGCCGAACTGTTCCGCCGCGAACGGACCGGCTGTCGGCCGACCTCCCTGGGGCGGGTCGTCCTGAGCCGGGCCCGGCCCCTCGTGGACGGCATGAACGACCTGGTCGCCGAGGCGCTGGCGGAGGCCGAGGCCGCCCGGCCACGCGGATCCCGGCTGCGCATCGGCTGCACCGCGAGCCGGGTCATCGGCGGCTGGCTGCGCCGGCTGCGGGTCGCCCTGCCCGGCACCGACATCTCGCTGCGGGTCGACGTCTCCGCCCACGCACTCCTGGGCTCGGTCGAGGCGGGCCGCCTGGACGTCGCCTTCGTGCACGAGGTGGAGGGCTCCCCGCTCGCCGTGCCGGAGGGCCTGGAGCAGCGCGTACTCGTGGAGCGGGAGCCGCAGTTCATCTCGCTCTCCCGGGACCACCCCGCCGCCCGCCGCCGCGTGGTGGAGCTCGCGGACCTGGCGGGCGACCCGTGGATGGTCGATCCGACGGTGGACGGCGAATGGGACGGGGTGCGCCGGGTGCTCGGCGCCGCCGGCCTCAACCCGCCGGTCCTGCACGGCGACTACCTCACCGCCGCCTCCCTCGTCGTACTCGGCGAGGCCGTCGCGCCCTGCCAGCCGACGTCGGGCCCGCGCGACGACATGGTGATCCGCCCGCTGCTGGGGGACCCGCTCGCGGTGCGGCTGCTCCTGGTCTCCCGGCCCGGGGCGGACATCGCGGTGGTGTACGCGCAGTTGGAGGACGCCTACCGCGACGCGGCGCGCCGGGCCAGCGGCTACCACGAGTGGCTGCTGCGCCACCGCTCCCCGCTGGCCCGCACACCCTGATCCGCCGGCGTTCCGCTCGCGCCGGCGGCGCCCCGCCGACCCGCGCTCCGGCCCCGCGACGGCGAGTTCCCCGTTCTGCTGACAGCGTGCTCGTGTTCCCCCGCCGCCTTCCGGCGGGCAGAGTCGTCCCATGAGGCTTCTGATGCTGGGCGGTACGGAGTTCGTCGGACGGGCCGTCACCGAGGCCGCGCTGGAGCGGGGCTGGGACGTCACCGTGTTCCACCGGGGCCGTCACGCGCCACCGCCCGGCGTGCGCGTGCTGACCGGGGACCGGACCGCGGGTGAGCGCGGACTCGCGGCGCTGGCGGAGGGCGGGCAGGAGTGGGACCTGGTCGTCGACACCTGGAGCGGCGAGCCCGCCGCCGTCCGCGACGCCGCCCGTCTGCTGTCCGGCCGGTCCGGGCACTTCAGTTACGTCTCCAGCCGCTCGGTGTACGCCCATCCGGCCGCCCCGGGGCTCGACGAGGACGGCCCGCTGGTGGCCGGCGCCTCGCCCGACGACGCCGCGGACGTGCCGTACGACCGGGCCAAGCGCGGCGGCGAGCTGGCCGTCCTCGACGCCTTCGGCGACCGGGCCCTGCTGGCGAGGGCCGGGCTGGTCATCGGCCCCGGCGAGAACATCGGCCGACTGCCCTGGTGGCTGGCGCGGATCGCCCGGGGCGGACCGGTGATCGCCCCCGGCCCGCCCGGGGCCGAGCTCCAGTACATCGACGCGCGGGACCTGGCGGACTGGATCCTGGACGCGGCGGCGGGCGGGCTGCACGGCGCGTACAACACCGTCAGCCGCCCCGGCCACACGACCATGGGCGAGCTGCTGGAAGCCTGCGTACGCGTCACCGGGTCCGACGCCGAGCTGCGCTGGACCGATCCGGAGGTCCTGCTGGCCGCCGGGGTCGAGCCCTGGAGCGACCTGCCGATCTGGCTCCCGCCGGGCGAGCTGTACGACACGCTCCACCGGGGCGACCCCACCAGGGCGTACGCCGCGGGGTTGCGTTGCCGCCCGGCCGGGGAGACCGTCGCGGACACCTGGGCCTGGCTGCGCGCCCTCGGCGGGGTGGCGCCGCAGCGCCCGGACCGCCCGGCCGTCGGCCTCGACCCCGCGCTGGAGGCGAAGCTGCTGGCCCTCTGACGCACCGCTGCCACCTGCGTGTCGCGCCGAAGAAACCTCCTATAGGCCTACACAAAGGGGCAAGAGCGGCGTGTCATACAAAATGACTAAGTGTTAACCATGCATATTGCGCGGCATGGAACAGAAGGCGCGCAGGCGCGGCAACGCAATCCGGGCAGCAGTGACAGTGGCCACGGCCGCGGCGATGGTGGGCGTGCTGGCCCCGGCCGCGGGTGCCGATCCGCTGCCGGGCGGACTGGGACCCTGCCTCGGCAGCTCCTGCCCGCCCAGCTGGAACGACCCCAACAACGGTCCGGTCACCAACTTCGACAGCAATATCAACGTCTACGTCGGCGGGGACTTCCTGGTCCGGGAGGCGGCGGCCGAGGCGGAGGGGAAGGTCGTCACCCTCGGCAGCTTCGACATGGACAAGCGGGACGGGGTCTCGCAGGTCTACAACGTCGGCATCGCGGGCGTCGGTTCGCGGGTGCCGCCGCCGGACGGCTCCGACTACCTGACGGCGGGCGGTGACGTGACCGTCGCCGCCGGCGAGCGCCTGCTCGCCGAGGAGGGCACGCACTCCGGCCGCGTCGCGTACGCGGGTGAGCTGACGGGCACGGTGAACCCCACCACCGCCCCGCGCTTCGACGAGGACGCGGCCGCCCCGTTCACCGGGCTGCGCCCGCAGCTCACCGAGGCCAGCCAGTGCTACGCGTACGACGGCGACGAGCACCGGGAGGCGACGGGCACGTGGGTGAAGGTCGGCGACGTCATGACGTTCACCGGTGACGGCTCGTCCGCGATCCAGATCTTCGACGTGGACGCGGACCTGGAGTCGGAGGCGGGCGGCAACACGGGATTCGTCTTCAACGGCATCCCCGAGGGCGCGACGGTCCTCGTCAACGTCTACGGCGCAACCCGGAGCGTCGCCACGTTCATGGGCTCGTTCCCCAACGAGGGCCTCCGCGAGAACCTGCTCTGGAACTTCCCGGACGCCACCGACCTGTCCATGAGCGGCCCGGCCCAGTTCGAGGGCAGCGTGCTGGTGGGCCAGCCGACCAGCACCACCGTGCTCAGCATGAGCGGCACCAACGGCCGTTTCTACACGGCGGGTTCGCTCACCCACACCTCGGCGGGCGCGTCGGGCGGCCAGGAGATCCACGCGTACCCTTTCGACGGCGACCTGCCGACCTGTTCGCCCGACCCGACCCCGACGCCGACGGATCCCACGCCGACGCCGACGGACCCGACGCCGACGCCGACGGACCCGACCCCGACTCCCACGGATCCCACGCCGACGCCGACAGACCCAACCCCGACGCCGACAGACCCGACTCCGACGCCGACGGACCCGACTCCGACGCCGACGGATCCGACTCCGACGCCGACGGATCCGACTCCGACGCCGACGGATCCGACGCCCACGCCGACCGACCCCACGCCGACGCCGACCGACCCGACTCCGACGCCGACGGATCCGACGCCCACGCCGACCGACCCCACGCCGACGCCGACCGACCCGACTCCGACGCCGACGGATCCGACGCCCACGCCGACCGACCCCACGCCGACGCCGACCGACCCGACGCCGACTCCCACGGACCCGACCCCGACTCCCACGGACCCGACGCCGACGCCGACGGACCCAACCCCGACTCCCACGGATCCGACGCCGACTCCCACGGACCCGACGCCCACCCCGACCGACCCCACTCCGACTCCCACGGACCCCACGCCGACGCCGACCGACCCGACGCCCACCCCCACCGACCCCACTCCCACTCCGACTCCCACCCGCACCGCCCACCCGCCGCGCCCCACGCACTCGCCGAGCCACCCGGGTGAGCTGCCCGACACCGGCTCCCGGGGCGGCGAATGGATCATCGGGTCCATCGCGGCCGCGCTGGTCGCCGCCGGCGGCACGGTTCTCGTGGCCACGCGCAGGGCTCGTCGCCGCACCTTCTAGCAGGCACGAAGCACCGCCCGCTAGCGTGGTCCGATGACCGAACCGCTGCTGCACCTGGCCGAAGCACCTCTCTGGGAGGCGGCCCGCGGGACAGGGACGTACGAGATGTCCACCCGCGGCCGCACTCTCCAGGAGGAGGGCTTCATCCATCTCTCGCTGCCCCACCAACTCCCCGGGGTGGCAAGGATGCTGTACGGGGACGACGACCGGGACCTCGTGGTCCTGGTCGTCGACCCCGCCCGCCTCGCCGACCCCGTCCGGTACGAGGCGATGAAGCCCGGCGGCGAGGAGTTCCCGCACCTGTACGGACCGCTCCCGGTGGGCGCGGTCGTGGAGGTGCGGCCCTGGGACGGAGGACGACGAGAGGAAGACGAGACCCAGTGATCAGCCCCCTCATCGCGGTGACCGGAGCGACCGGCGCGGTCGGCGGCCGGGTCGCCCGACGGCTGGCCCGGACCGGCGTGCCCGTACGGCTCCTCGGCCGCGACCCCGCCCGGCTGCCCGACCTGCCCGGCGCCGACCACGCGCCCGCCGCCCGCTACGGCGACGCGGAGGCCATGCGCCGGGCTCTCGACGGGGCCCACACGCTGTTCCTGGTCTCCGCCCACGAGAGCCCCCACCGGGTGCGCGAGCACACCACGGCGATCGACGCCGCCGTGGCGGTGGGCGTGGAGCGGATCGTGTACGTGTCCTTCCAGGGGGCCGCGCCCGACGCCACGTTCACCTTCGCCCGGGACCACTGGGACACCGAGGCCCACATCCGTACGGCCGAGGTCCGCCACACCTTCCTGCGGGACAACTGGTACCTGGCGGGGCTGCCCGCGATGACCGGGACCGACGGGGTGCTGCGCGGGCCCGGCGGCGACGGACGGGTGGCGGCCGTCGCCCACGAGGACATCGCCGACGCGGCGGCGGCCGTGCTGCTGGACGAGGGCACGGACCACGACGACCGGGTCTACGACCTCACCGGACCCGAGGCGTTCACCCTCGCCGAGGCGGCCGGCGAACTGAGCCGGGTCACCGGGCGACCCGTCGTCTACGTCCCCGAGACCCGCGAGGAGGCCTACGCCTCCCGGGCTGCCCACGGGGCCGAGGACTGGGAGGTGGCCGGCTGGGTCACCTCGTACGAGGCGATCGCCAACGGAGAGCTGGCCGCCGTCTCCGACGCGGTGCCCACGCTCACCGGGCACCCGGCCAAGAGCTTCGCGCAGTTCCTGGTGGAGAACCCGGACAGCTACCGGCACCTGCTGGCGGGCGGCTGACCGACATCCGGCCGACGGCTGACCGGCACCTGGTCGGCGCGGACCGCTTCGCCCGCGCGGGGTCACGCCGTGCTCAGCGCCACGGGATGTGACGCCACGGACTGCCCTCGCTCTCCGCCAGCAGACGGTGGGCGAGGACGTTCTTCTCGTAGAACGGCCCGTACTCCTCCTCGTCGAACCGCAGCACCCGCCCCAGCGAGTAGCCCGCCGAGAACTCCTCCCAGGAGCGGTGGGCCGACTTGCTCAGCGCCCCCGCGTAGACGATCGCCTGCTCCGCGTCGGCGGGGGCGCAGTAGCGCGCAGCCAACCCCCAGCGCGCCAGATTCACCGCCCGCCCGTAGTCGTACGCGACCGTCGTGCGGACCCGGCCGTCCGGGGGCAGCAGCCCGTCCGCGCGGAACCGGGCCTCGTAGCGCATGATCCGGCGCACCAGCTCCTCGATGCCCTTCACCGTGCCCGGCTCCGCCCCCAGGTCCTGGGCGTGGCCGGCCGCGGTCTCCCGCCACAGGTCGGCCGAGGGCGACTCGCCCAGTGCGGAGGCCAGTTGGTCGCGGGTGCGCAGGACGAAGTCCGGTTCCGGCGGGCTGTTACGGGCCTCCAGCAGGGTGTCCAGCTGCTTGCGCCACTCCGCGTGGCCGGTGATGCCCCAGGACTCGCGGAGCAGATCGCGCTCGGTGGTGTACTCGCGGTAGACCGTGCCGACCTCGTTCCACGGCACCGCGTTCCCGATCGCCAGGTGCGCCCCGCAGGCCAGCCCGTACGCCAGCGGACCGCGCAGCGCGCCGTGGCGCAGCGCGAGCAGCCGGTTCTCCGGGAGACGGTCGTTCTCCGCGTACGCGCGCTGCCACAGCGCCAGGTCCGTCGGTCCCGTCGGCAGCAGCAGCTGGCCGGGCGTCCCCACGTTCACCCCGAGGAACACGTGCGGGTCGGACCAGCCGAACTCGGCGGCCCAGCGCAGCGAGACCCCGTGGAAGACCCAGTCCGGATGCCAGGCAGGCAGCATGCCCCGGGTGAGCACCGGCCGGCAGACGAATCCGGCCGGGTCGTGGTGCGCGCGCCAGGTGATGGTGTCCGGCTTCGCGTCCACCTCGGCGCGCGGGGCCGGGATGTACAGCTCGGCCCCGGCGAGCGCCGCCAGTTGCGCCCGGGCGTCGCCACGCAGCGCAGCCTCGTGGAGGAGCTGCTCGGTCTCGGACGGCGGGACCCAGGGGGCCCAGGGAGGCGGGTGGTGGTTCGGGTGGATCGGGTTCATGACCACGCGATGTTCCGGTAGGGGCTGGTGGGGTCCTGGACGAGGATGCGGTGTTCGGTGAGCGACTGCCGGTACGTGGGTTCCGCCGCCTCCGGGCCGTCGTCCTCGGCCCGGTGGACCACCCGGGCCATGAGGTAGCCGAGGGAGAAGTCCGCCCACGAGGAGTAGGCCGCTCGGGCGAGTCCGCCGATCCGCAGCACGTCCTGCTCGGCCTCGTGCGGTTCGCCGTACCGGGCGCCGAGCGCGAGCCGTACGACGTTGACCGCCCGGCCGAGGTCGAAGGCGGCCAGGGTGTCGACGCGGCCCTCCGGGGCGAGTGCGCCGTCGGCCCGGAATTTCGCCTCGTACAGGGTGATGTGACGCAGCGACCGGTCAGCCGCCGCCCGGTCGTCCGCGTCGCGCGCGGCGAAGGCGCGGGCCACCGCCTCGGACCACTCCTCGTGCGTCGGCGTCCGCCCCAGCCGGTGCGCCAGCGTGTGCCGGGTCCGCAGGACGGCTTCCTGTACGCGTCCGACCAGCTGGTTCCTCATCAGGGAGGTGAGGCGGTCGCGGTACTCGGCGCGGTGCGGGATGCCCCACGGGCTGCGCAGCCGGGCCCGGTCGGCCGCGTAGTCCTCGTAGGCGGCGCCGAGCCGGTTCCAGATGAGACCGCCTGTGACGGCCAGATGGGCGCCGAGCGCCAGCCCGTGGGCGAGCGGTCCGTGCAGCGGCCCGCCGTCGTCGGTGAGCAGGACGCCCCGCTGGGCCCCGCCGGACTGCTCGTCCGCCCTCGACCAGGCCTTCAGCCGCCTGGGCCGGGCGTCGACCATCGCCGCGTACGGGGTGCCGTGGTTCACCGCGAGCCGGCGCACGTCGTACGGCCAGATCCGGGCGAGCTCGCCGAGGCTCACCCCGCGGAACACCCACTCCGGGTGCCAGGGCGGCAGCATGCCCTGGGTCAGGACCGGGACGCAGGTCCGCCCGGAGGCCTCGTCGCGGATCGCGGGCAGGGGGGCCGTCCAGCCGGGGATGTCCGCGTGCAGCCGGGCGACGAGCACGTACAGCCGGGTCCGCGCGAGCAGCTCCACGACCGCGTCGGCGCTGCCGCCCGCGACGACCGCGGACAGCGCGCGCTCGATCCCGGTGGGCGCCACCGCTGTGCCGCCCGCTGCCCCTGCCCCGTTCCCCGTCGTCACGGAGCCGATCCTACGAAACGGGCCCCGCGCCGGGCGCGGGAGGTCAGAGCCCGGCCGGGCGCACCAGCCCCGACTCGTACGCGAACACCGCCGCCTGGGTCCGGTCGCGGACGCCCAACTTGACCAGGATCCGGCCCACATGGGTCTTCACCGTCTGCTCCGCCACGATGAGCTGCCGGGAGATCTCCGCGTTCGACAGGCCGCCCGCGATCAGCGTCAGCACTTCCGTCTCGCGCTCCGTCAGGTCTCCTACGCGCGCCTTGAGCGGTGGGCGCGGGGCCCCGGCCGTCCGGGAGAACTCCACGATGAGCCGCTTGGTGATGTTCGGGGAGAGCAGCGCGTCGCCCGCCGCCACCACCCGTACCGCGTGGGCCAGTTCGTCGGCCGAGGCGTCCTTCAGCAGGAAACCCGAAGCGCCCGCGCGCAGCGCCTCGTAGACGTACTCGTCGAGATCGAAGGTGGTCAGCACGAGCACCTTCACCGTGGAGCCCTCGGGGGAGGTGATCCGCCGGGTCGCCTCGATACCGCCCAGCTCCGGCATCCGGATGTCCATCAGGACGACGTCCGGCGCGAGTTCGGCGACCTTGTCGACCGCGTCGAGCCCGTTGACCGCCTGCCCGACGACCTCGATGTCCGGCTCGGCGTTCAGGAGGACCGTGAAGCCTTGGCGGACCATCATCTGGTCGTCGGCGATCACGGCGCGGATGGGCGGTGTCATGGGGCGTCCTCGGTCGTTTCGGTGCGGGTGGGCAGGAGCGCGGTGACTTCCCAGCCGCCTTCGGGCGTGGGGCCGGTGGCCAGCTCACCGCCGAGCATCGCCGTGCGTTCGCGCATCCCGAGCAGGCCGTGGCGTACGCCGGGGGAGGGCGCGGCCGGGCGGTCCGGCGGCGAGTTGACGACCCGGACGGTCAGCCCGGCGGGCCGGTGGCCGATCACCACCTCGGCGCTCGCGCTGGGCGCGTGGCGCATCACGTTGCTCAGGGCCTCCTGCACGATGCGGTACGCGGACAGCTCGACGCCCGGCGGGAGGGGGCGGGGGTCGCCGGTCGTGGAGCGGGTGACGGCGAGACCGGCCGAGCGCACCGTGGCGAGCAGGCCGTCGAGGCCGTCGAGGCCCGGCTGCGGGGCGTGCCGCGCACCCTGCGACGGGGCGTCCTCCGAGCGCAGGACGCCCAGCACCCGGCGCAGCTCGGTGAGGGCTTCCAGGGCGTTCTCCCGGATGCCGGCCAGATTCTCCCGCAGCTCCTCGGTGGGGTGCTCCACCAGATGCGGGGCGACCTGCGCCTGGATGGAGATCACGGACATGTGGTGGGCGACCACGTCGTGCAGCTCGCGGGCGATCCGGTTGCGCTCCTCCAGCAGGGTGCGCCGGGCCCGCTCCTCGGCGGTCAGTTCGGCCTGGACGACGAGGTCCTTACGGGCCAGGCGCAGGCTGCGGAGCGCGGTGCCGAGGACGAGGGAGGTGGTGAACACGAGCACGGCCACGGCCGGGGTCACATGCGGCAGCGGCGGCGTGCGCAGGGCGACGGACAGCGCCACCGCCAGCGAGATCGCCAGCGCGGCCACCGCGCGGCGCGGCCGGACACGCAGCGCCAGCAGGAACAGGGCGCCGCCCTGCAGGGCCGCTCCCGCGAAGGGGGTGGGATACAAGAACTCCAGCCCCGGGTACGGAGGGTGGCCCGGCGGGGCGGCGGCCACGGTGGCCGGCACCGACACGATCGCCAGCGCGGTCGCCGCCCACCAGGCGCCCACCGGACGGATCATTCCGGCCACCAGTGCCGCGGACTGCGCGACGGCCACCAGAACCGCCAAACCGCTGACCGTAGCGCCGTACGGGGTGAGTTCGACGGTACGGATCACCGTGACGCCGACCGCGATGAGCACCAGCAGCACCAGGAACACCGGGCGCCACACCGGCGCGTTCGGCTCTCCCATGCGCGGCACCCGGTCGGCGGGCGCGGCCCACAACTCCTCGTACAGGACACGTGGCGCACGGCGCACCGCCGCCCGCAGCCGTACCGCCCTCGATGACGTCACCGCCCCCACCGCCCCCTCGGCTCCACTCCTGCTCAGACTAGGCACGACGCGCGTGTCCCTTCCGCCCGGGGGAGGACTTCCCCAGGGACTCCCGTACGACGAGGGAGCCCCCGCCATGGGGCCTCCCGCCCTGCTCATGGCCCCGGAACGCGGCCCAGCACACCAGCAGGGCCAGCGCGAACACCGGCAGCCAGAGCAACCGGGCGAGCACCCAGCCGGCGCCGTCGGGCACGGTGTGCAGCCCCGGCAGCGGCCCGTCCGCGATCAGCGCCGCACTCGTCGTCACGATGATCATCGCGGTCTGGTGCCACAGGAAGACGGTCATCGCCGACAGGTTCACCACCGCCACCACCGCCCAGACCGCGGGCCTGCGCAGCGCCCGGCGCAGCGGCCCGAGCAGCAGGAGCGCCGCTCCGCACTGCGCCAGGCCGAACGCCACGGCGGCCAGGCTCGGCGGATCCAGATTGGACATCCGGCCGCCAGGGACGCCGACCATGGCGGCCGGATACCCGGCCCACAGGACGAGCGCGACCGCCGCCGCGGCCCCGCCGAGCACCAGCGCCCAGCGGCCCGCCCGTCCCCGCACCCCGCCCCGGGCCACGAGCGCCCCCAGGCAGTAGGGCACCAGCCAGCCCGCGACCACGTTGATCCACCCCAGCTCGCGAGGACCGCCGAGGCCCAGGCGTACGAGGTCGACGTGGAGCACCACCACGAGCGGCCACAACGGGTGCAGCCGCGCCACCAGCGGAGTCAGCGCCGTCAGCGCGGCGAAGACCAGCAGGAACCACAGCGGGGACCAGACCAGCTTGACCAGCGCCCGGACCGTCGACTCGCCCACCCCGGCCACCAGCATCCCGGCCGCCGCGAGCGCCCACACCACGAGCACCGCCGCCACCGGCCGGAACAGGCGCCCCAGCCGGCCGCGCACCCACCGCCCGTACGGCACGCCGCGCCGCCGGGCCGAGGCCCAACTCCCGGCCGCCACCTGCCCGCCCACCAGGAAGAACACCGCGAGGGTCTGGAACACCCAGGAGACCGGTGTGAGTCGCGTCAGATACGTCAGCGGGCTCGCCCCACGCACCGTGCCGCTGTCGGTGACCAGCGCGGTCACCAGCCAGTGCCCGCCCACCACGCCGAGGATCGCCAGGGCCCGCAGGGCGTCGACGGCCCGGTCCCGGCCCGGCGGGGTGGCCGCCTCGATCCTCGCGACGAGACCAGTCATCGGGAAGCCCCCAGCGGTTCAGCGCCCACGGTGATCCGGGCCAGGTTGGTCAAGGAGCGCGAACCGGGCAGCAGATAGTCGCTGTGGCCGCCGTCGCCCGCGTCGAACACCTCGGCCCCGAACCGGTCCGCCACCGGATCCGTCCCGAAGCCGAGCGTCGCGACGAACGGCACCCGCACCCGGACATGGGGCACGCGGGCGATCCAGTCCGCGCGGCTCCGGCCCGCCCACACCCGGGCCCCGGTGCGCAGCGATGCGGCGTCCCGGGCTCCGACCCCCGGGCTGCCGTAGAGGACGAGGGCGTCGGCCGCCGTCCCCGGCGCGGACCGGGCGCAGATCACCGAACCGTACGAGTGGCAGAGCAGGCTGATCCGGGCGCCGGGGAGCATCAGGCGCAGCCCGTCCACCAGCGCGCGCAGCCCCGGCGCGGCCTCGTCGGCGCGACCGGTGGTCAGCACGGTCGGGCTGACGGTGCCGGGCGTCTGGTAGCCGAGCCAGCCGACGACGGCCGCGCCCTCCCCCAACTCCCGGTGCAGCGACCGGGCGTCACGCCGCAGCCGCCAGTACGTGTCAAGACCGACGCCCGCCCCGGGCACCAGCACCGCGATCCGCCGGGCCGCGGACAGCTCTCCGACGACCTCCGTGCTCCGGCCGCCGCCCCGGCCGTCGAAGGCGAGGAACTGCCGCCCGGGCGCGGCCATCGCGCGCAGCGAGGCCGCCCGCCGGAGGTCCCCGTGCTCCTCCGCCGCCCGCCCGGCCGTCCGGATGTCCTGCCGGCTCACCGCGTACCGCCGGGCGAGCGCCGCCGGCCCCGCGTCCCGCAGCGTCCCGTGAGCGGTCGGCGCGGGGGCGGGCACGGCGGCGGGCCGAGCCGCTCCGGACACCGGCACGGCCACCGCGAAGGTGACGAGCGCGGCGAGCAGGGCGCGGAGCCGCCGGGGTCTGCGCGGGCGGTCGGGCATGGGGTGAGGTCCTTCCGTACCAGGGGCATCGCGTGCTTCCGGTACAGAAGTTATGGACGGGGACGGGTAGTCGGCGTCCCGCTGGAGAGGGCACCTACGGAGTGGCTCTCAGGTATGACGCGGGGGACGCGCGCGGAGGCGGCCGATCGCCTGGGGCCGATTGAGCCACGGCGTCGGCGCGGTTCCGGCCCGGGGGCTGCGACGGCCGCCTCGGCATCGGCCCGTGCGCCGCGGCGTCAGCCCCGGCCGGTGTGCTCCAGGATCGCGGCGGCGAGCGGGGCGTGCACCTCGCGGGGGAGCGCGTGGCCCATGCCCGGGATCTCGACGAGCCGCGCGCCGCGGATCGCCTGGGCGAGGTGTTCGGAGTGCGGGGGCGGGAAGACGGGTTCGGCGAGGGCCGAGACGACCAGGGCGGGCACGCGGGTCCTGGCGAGCTGCTCGGTGCGGTCCATCCCGGAGTAGTCGGCGCGGGCGTGCGCGGAACCGGCGCGGTGATGCCCGGTGTGCTCGATGATCCGGCGCTCCAGGGCCCGGGTGCGGTCGGCGTCGAAGGGGATCACACCGCCGCCGAGCGCCCGCCAGTGCTCCACGCGCCGCTCCAACTCGGCCTCGGGCCCACGGTCCTCCACGGGCTGGGCCCACAGCTCCAGCAGGGCGGGCGCGACGCCGGGAAGCCGCTCGGGCGGGACACGGGCGCCGTCCGGTGCGGTGTAGGGGACGGAACTGAGCGCTCGCGTCCCGAACATGGTGGCGCTCAGCAGCCGCTCGGGGTGGTCGGCGATCAGCAACTGGGCGAGCATGCCGCCCAGCGACATCCCCACGACGTGCGCGCGCTCCACACCGAACGCGTCGAGCACGGCCACGGCGTCCTCGGCCAGCGCGGTGAGCGGGTAGGGCCGCTCGTCGAAGGCCCAGGTGGACCGGCCGGTGTCCCGGTGGTCGTAACGGATAACGCGATGCCGGGCCCCGAGCAACTCCACCAACTCGTCGGGCCAGCCGAGCCCGGACGCCTGCGCACCCATGACCAGCAGCAGGGCGGGGGCGTCGGGAGCGCCGCGCTCCTGGGCCCACAGGCGTACGCCGGGGGCGACTTCGACGAAGCGTTCCATGGGGGACCTCGCTGTCCTGTGACAGGTGAACGATGGGCCGAGACGTATCGTCTCGCGTCGAGGTGACCTTATCTCGGGACGCAACACGCCGCGCGGACCGTGTGCCGTGGGATGTGATAAAAAGCAAGGTCGCACGATGTTGCTTGTAGCCAGTCTGACCACCTGAGGATCGCGATCCCCTATGGCCCCGCCCCCTGCTCCGAAGCGCGCCGATCTGCCCGCCCCTCTGGTCCGAGACTTCCGGAGTCTCCTCGATGACGCGCTGGAAACTACGGACTCCGCGGAGCGTAAGTGGTCCGACGCCAAATGGGGCTGCTACGCCTTCTACGACTACGAAGGCGAGCCGATTTATGTCGGCCAGACCAACGAGCAGCTGCGGAAGCGAGTCCGTAGGCACCTGACCAATCAACGGACCGACGCCGTGGCGATGCGTATTCTCGACGTCTTCGAAGTCGCGGAGATGGAGCTGTGGCCGCTCTGGGAGCTCGAGGACACGAGCGCAAAGGACAAGGGAGCCCGAAGCCGGCTCGATGCCGTCGAGTACTCGGCCTACGTCCAGGCGATCAAGGGGAGCCGGTTCCACGCGATACTCAACGAGAAGATCCCTCCGCGTTCCTCTCTCGTGCAGCTCCCTCCGTCTCAGCGCTTCGAGCTGGTGAGCGCCGAGACTCGTCGAGAGCGAGGGCACGACGACATTCGCATCGCCCGCCGGGCCGAGACGCTATCCCGGCTGACCGCAGTGGCGCACGAACGGGGCGTCGTGTCCTCGGGTCTGCGCCGGGTGATCGTCATCCAGGCAGTGCGACTCGCGCATCTGGCCGCTGCGCGGCTTGCGCACGCCGAGGGCCGGCCTGAACCTTCAGCCGACGCGATCGACATCGAGGGCCTCGTGGGGACTCTCTTCCAAGAACATTCCGAGCAGCCGGAACTCGACGGCGAAGCAGCCGACATGGACTGACGGACCGCCCCTACGGAGTGGCGTTGCGTTCCTTGACGGCCTTCTCGACGATCAGCGCCGCGGCGACAGGGTCTTCGTGCTCCCAGAACCTGATCACGACCCATCCTTCGTTGGCCAGGCGTTTGGTCGTGTCAAGGTCCCGCTCGCGATTGCGCTGAACCTTCGACTTCCAGTACTCGGAGTTCCGATTCGCCTGCGTGTGGTGATCGGGGCAGCCGTGCCAGAAGCAGCCGTCGAGGAAGATCGCGACCTTCTGTCGCGGGAACACGAGGTCAGCGGTGCGGCGCAGCGTCGGTACGGGGCGGGCCGCGACTCGGTATCGGAGGCCCCGGGCGTGCACGGCCCTGCGCAGAGCAAGCTCTGGTTTGGTGTCTCGGCTGCGGTTCGCCTGCATGCTAGCCCGAGTGCCGGGAGTCGAGGCCCACGATTCGCCCGAATGATTCACATAAACGATTATGGCGCTTCCCGGCTCACAACCGTCGACGGGTCCAGAGCGATGTCAGTGGCTCCGGCTACCTTGGCGATCAAGTTACCGCAGTGCCGCCTGGAAGAACCGGGCAGGTTGAAGTCCACGGGTCCTGGGCGTCTGGAGCAAGATCATGAACGACCGAACGGCCGCACCGGCCGTCGAAGCGCCGTCGGCCGCACGAGCCCCCGGCGGGAGAGATGCGTCCGCCGGATCGAGCGACCGTTGCGAAGAAGCTGCACTTCACTATGCCGCCGTGATCGCAAACAGTAAGGTACCTACCTGCCCGGAACCCGGATTCAGGCAGGCGGACGGGTTCGAGATGGGGACGTGTTCTAGGATCCGGGACGTGACTCTCGCGCCGACCGTAGCCTCTGTACTCTCTCCCGCAGCACCCTCCGACCAGCCCGCCGCCCCGGCTCCGGCCGTGGCGGAGTTCTTCGCGGGCATCGGGCTCGCGAGGCTGGGCCTGGAGAAGGCGGACCTGAAGGTCGTGTGGGCGAACGACATGTCCATCGACAAACGCGACATGTACACCGGGCATTTCGCCGACGAGCACGACCACTACCAGCTCGGCGACATCAAGGAGATCGCCGAGGACGAGAACGCGCCCGGCCTGCCGCGCGATCTTGATCTCGCCTGGGCTTCCTTCCCCTGCACGGATCTCTCGCTTGCCGGCGGGCGTAAGGGCCTCGCGGGCAAGCATTCCGGGACGTTCTGGGATTTCACCAAGATTCTGGAGAACCTCGGTGAGGGCGACCGTCCTGCAGTAGTCGCGCTCGAGAACGTCAACGGCTTCGCCACCAGCCACGGCGGAGCAGACCTCCGGGCGGCTATCGAGGAGCTCAACCGGCTCGGGTACTCGGTGGACGTTCTGACGTTGGATGCCCGCAGCTGGGTTCCGCAGTCCCGCCCGCGGCTCTTCCTCGTCGGCGCACGCCATGCCCCGACGGAAAGGGACCCGGAGGACCGGAACACCTTCCTACGCCCGTCCTGGCTGGATCCTGTACTCGACGATGTCGACCTCCGCACCCACCGCGCCGCCCTCCCCAGCCCTCCCCCGCACCGCGTGGAAGGCTGGACGACGCTCATCGAGAAGAACGACCCCGTCCCCGAGGACGTGTGGTGGGACGGGCAGCGGCAGAAGAAGTTCGAGGACCAGCTCTCCGAAATTCAGCTCCAGCGCATCGCGCAGCTGAAGGAGAAGGGTTCAGTCGTCTACCGGACCGCCTATCGCCGCACGCGTGGCGGGAAACCGGCCTGGGAGATCCGGGCGGACGACATCGCGGGCTGCCTGCGAACCACCGGCGGCGGCTCCTCGAAGCAGGCTGTCGTGGAGATCGGCCCGGAGGGTCTGCGGACTCGGTGGATGACGGCGCGCGAGTACGCCTGCCTGATGGGGGCGGACGACTACACGCTTCCGGCCCGGACGAATCAGGCGCTGATGGGCTTCGGTGATGCCGTCTGCGTCGACGCTGTCGCCTGGCTCGCCGAGCACTGCTTGAAGCCGCTCATCGCGGAGCAGAAGAGCCGCTGACCGTCGCAAGCGCGGGTCCGTGGACCCGCGCTCAGCCGCCGGTCACGTCTCGCCGGTCGAGGCCCCGCCGTAGGAAGCCGGGATCCGGCGTCAGGGCGCTCGGTCGCCACAGTGACGCCGACGGCGTGAGGACTGCCGACGTTTCCCACCTGAACCCAGGGCTGTCCTCGGGCACGAGGTCTCGTACTGCAGCGGCGGACAGCTCCCGAATCTCGCGGACATCCGCAGCCGTGATCGGGTCCGCGACGAACGCGCTCGCCTCGAACACCACCTGAACTATGCACCACGCATCCCGGCGGCACACGCACGTGTCGAACTCGTTGCGGGACAGATGGAAGCGGTCGGCCGTCCGCGGCCCCGCCGCCTTCACTTCCAAACACCGGACCGGCTCCTCGGCCAGCTCCACGTCGTAGCCGTAGGCGTCCGAGATGCGGGCGACGTGAACCGGCTCCTTGCCCGCGGCTCTCAGCGCCGCGACGACGATCTCCTCCGCGGCGTCACCAATCTCCTTGGCCAGGTCCGCCCTCTCAGGGGTGCAGACGAGCCGACAGGCTTCCGCCAGGACTTCGCCGAGAGCTTCGCCTAGCCAGCTCAGTGCCTCGAGGTCGGGCTGCGGGATGTACGCGCGCTCGACGCCCTCGCCCCCCACGGCCACCCGCAGCCACGCAGGCGGCTGAGCGGCCAGCAATGTGACCGCCGCGTGACGCATGGCACGCCGGGAATCGCCCGACGCGGTCAGCGCCGCCAGCGGGCGCGCCAGCCTTATGTTCCCTTCCTCGCCCACCGAGGCGAGCCCCGCCGTGACGAGCGCCTGGGCCGGCGTGCGGAGGTCAGTCGCGGCGGCGAGATAGGAGCCGTGCTGCCGCGCGGCCGCTACCCACTCGTCGACGCCATTTCGCGGCGAAATCCGGGCCACATGGGCGAGCAGCACCGCCGCATATGCGACGCCGTGGCGGGGCAGCAAATTCATGACCTGCTCCGTCACTCGCGCAGCATGGCCGCCACGACTTGCATGTCGTCCTCCGCTGCGGCGGATCCCCCCACCTGCTCGTCGGGCTCCGGAAGCGACACTCGGACGAGACCGGGGTCGTTCATCAGCTTTGCCATCGCCTCGATCTTGTCCCGCAGCCGACTGTCCACGGTCTCGTCGATCGTGTCCCGGCTCAGCAGAAGCGTGAACTTCGTGAGGGTGCCCTCCGCGAGACCGATGCGGTGGATGCGGTCCTGGCTCTGCAGATAGTGGCCCGCGTTGAAGGTCCGGTCCAGATAGACCGCATGGTGGCACCAGTGCTGCAGGCTGACGCCCTCGCCGCAGGCGGCCGGGTTCGCGAGCAGTACCTTGCACCGCGGGTCGTTGCGGAAGCGGTCGAGCTCGCCCTCCCTGGTCACGGCTCCCGCAGAGGCCCCGTCGGCGGCGGGCACGCCGCCGTGCACCACCGCGGGCTCGTGCTCCCGGAGGAAGCCGCGCAGGATCTTCAGATTGCGCACGAACGTCGACCAAACGAGCACCTTCTGCCCGCGCGCGGCCTCCTTCGCGACGATCTCCCGCACGCGGTCGTACTTCCAGGGCACCTCGTGTGTCTGATACGCGGTCAGTAGCCGCATCAGGGGCTCGTCACTCGTCACCTGCAGCGGAGGATGTGCGAACCCCGTCTCGTCGTCCCTGTCCGAGCCCGCCACCAGCAGGCCTGGGTTGGTCGCTGCCTCCAGCAGATACATCAAGATCCGGCCCAGCCGGTCGAAGTCACGGCGGTCCTTCCTCGCCAGCGCGAACTCTCCGTGGTAGCGGCCCAGGAGCGCCTCGTAGATCGCCTTCTGTACTGGCCTCGTCTCCGCCGACTCCACGACGATCTCCGTCGGCGGTAGCTGAAGCCGGGCCTTGGGCGTCCGGACGAAATACTTCGCGATCGCCTCACCGGTGTCCCGGACCACGTCCTCGTCGCGGCCGTTGCGCTCGTTGTACGCACTCTGCGGCAGGATCTTCCGGTCCTGCCCCGGATACAGGAACCGGATCGGAGCCACAAGGTCGTGCGCGCCCTGCGGGGCCGGCGTACCGGTCAGCACGTCACGGCGGCGCGCCGCGTAGGCAAGGTCTAGCACGGCGCGCCCGTGAACCCCGCCGGAACCCCGCTTGATGCGGTGCGCCTCGTCCAGGACGACCTGGGTCGGACGACGAGCTACAAAGTCGCGGATGCGGTCGTAGTCGTTGGCGGCTCGGTTGTAGTTCGTCAGCAGGATTTGCGCGCTCTGCGGGATCAGCGACCCGGCGCCCTGATGGACCGTGAGCCGCGGAGCGGGCTCGAGACACGCCTTGACTTCCTCCTTCCACGCGGCGAAGGCCGCGAGCGGGGCGATCACCAGCATCTGCTCGACCTGGCCACGAGCGCACGCCACGGCGTGGTTGGCCAGAGCCACCGTCGTCTTTCCAGCACCGGGCACCGAGAAGTCCGCCGCATGCGGCAGCTGCACGATCCGCGCAAGGTTCTCCATCTGGAAGGACTTCAGGCTCCGGACGAATCCAGCCTGGGCGAGCAGCTCCTCGAGATCCGCCACCGAGTCGATGGCGCTGGGATTGTCCAGGGCTGACTGCCGCTGCCGTTGGTCCGACAGCAGAGCCTGCACCTGCTCCTTCAGCGACGGGCCGAAGTCCAGCTTCTCTCTGTAGCGTTTGCGGACGGCTCCGATGACGTGGAGCTCGGCGAGGAAGACCTCGACTCGCACCTCGGTCCGGTCGCTCGCGCCGCCGACGATCCCTCGCGCGAGCGTCTCCTGAATGCTCGCCCACGCGCCCAGGCCTGTGTCGGCGCGCTTCTCCAGGACGACGACTGGCCGGGGGACCCCGTACAGCTCGGCGTAGATCAAGACCGCCCCTTGGCCTTCAGTAGGAGTTCCTCGAGCCGCTCCACCTTGGACGCGAACGCCGCCTCGCTCCAGTCGTCGTAGCGGCGGGCCCGCGTGAGCGCCTGGATCATGCGGCCGAGCTCGCCGATGGCCGCGTCCGCCCGTTCGAGCGGTGCCGTGACCTCCTTGCGGTCCCGCGTGTCCTCCTTCGCCTCGGTCGCGGCGTTGGTGATCGACCGCCGAAGACCACTGAGCAGCTGGCTCGCCTCCATCGGCGACCCGTCGCCGAGTTTGATGGTCGCCTCCTTATCCGTGGCCGCAACCAGCTGCAGGAGACCGCTGAGCGGTTCGGAGTCGCTTGAACCGTCATCTAGGAAAGCGTCCAGAAGGTCATCGTTCCTTTCCTCGGTGCCCGAGCTCTTGGTCGCGTCATCGAGCACCGCCTCCAGCCTAGAGTCGCTCCTGATCTCGTCGAGGACGAGCGCGGCGGCGTCTGGACGGCGCAGATGACGCAGATTTCGATACTCCACGCCGGTCAGCGTGCCGATGAAGTACACATCCTTGACGCTCTGCGCCTCGGCTTCAGTCTTGTTCTTGATGTGCTTCGCGAGCTCGTCGAACGCAGACTCGTTGGGGATGAAGTCCACGTACTCGCGGGTCCCCTTCGACAAGGCCACAAGCTGATGGACCTGTTGGATCTTGTCGTAGTACGCGCGGACGTCGGACACAGTGCGGTGCACCCGCTCCGCGACCCGCTTGAAGTTCTTGTTCTCGCGCTCGTACAGCTCCTCGATAAGCAGAGCCTCGTTGATCCACGAGTAGTCCTGCTTGAAGTCTCTGGCGACCTGGAGCTCCGTCTCGAGATCGACCAGCTCTGCAGCCGTCGCGTCCGCGGGAAGCACCAGGCACTGCACGTAGCGCGCGCTGCGCACGTCATCGTCGACGAACAGAGACCGCATAGCTGCGGAGCGGCGATTGCCGTTGATGAGCACCCCGTCGGCGGTGACGATCGCCGGCTCTTGCTGCCCCCGCGCCTTCAAATCTTCTTTGAGCTCGGCGAAGCCGTCCTGCTCACGCAGGATGTGGTACTGGGCATCCTGCGCCTCCTTCTCGAGCGGGCTGCGGGCGAAGAGGTCGTCGCGGCCCCTCTTGCGCCGCTCACGGATCTGCTCCGCCTTGGTGCGGTGGTTGATGGTGGAGAAGCACACCCAGGCGACCTCGACGTTCACCACGGGCAGCTCCTTGTCAGGGCGCGGCCACGCAGGCACCGGCATAGTCCGCGGCGAGCCACCCAGGCGGGCGGCCAGGGAGACGGACCGGTTCGGGTCGAGGGCGGGGACCGGAACATGCATGGGCGTCAGCTCCTGTGCGAAGTCGTGCGGCCGAGGCCAGCACGCGAGATGATGTGGGTCTTTCGTCGACCGCCGACGACCCGGTAGCCAATGTCGCCGACGAAGTGCGCCACCTGGTCCTCCGGGATGCGGAAGGCCTTGAGCAGCACGGCGGGGAAGCGACGCTGCTGCCCTCCGCGCCAGTTCCACTCGCTCGCCGAGGAGTCCCGGTCCGGGAACACGTAGATGCACGGAGGCGGCACCTCGCGTGCGCCGATGGTGACGGACCGGTCTGCCTTTGGACAGACGCGGGCGGACCCGCCGCAGGAGGTGCTGTGGAAGATCACGCCGGCGAGCCGATCCGGCCTGTCGTCCGTGAAGCGCTGGAACAGCCGGTTGACTCCTTTGGAAACGTGCTCGCCCGGCTGGAAGCCCATGTTGTCGCACACCCACCACAGGTAGACCTCGCCCGCCCACTCGGGTGCCGACCAGCGGGTGCTGCTGTGGGCGCCGTCCGGGCATCCCTTCTGGATGACGGCGACGTCGCGATCCATGCCGGGGATGGAAAGGCGGTACACGGTGTCGTCGCCGTACGCCGGCTCATCGAGGCGGTCGGCCAGACCCTCGGCAACGAGCCGGCCGAGTACGCCCTGGACGAACTCCCGACGCTCGGCGGTGCTGGCGCTCATGCTGCCCCGCATCTTCTGGATCGCCATCGGCAGCGCGTCGCGAAATTCCTCCGCTGTGACGCCGCTACGCTCCAGCAGTTGTGCCTCTGCCCCGAGACTACGGATCAGGCCGGAGACCCTCTCGACGACCTCCGGGGGCGGAGCCCCCGTGTGACGACACGGTGCGGCATCCTCCGCGCCCATACGACTGCCCCCTGGTCCACATGAACTGCTTCGCTGAAACCTGCTGCTCCGGCAGATGCGTTGTGACCCGCACGAAGCGGCTGAGCGTCCCACCGATCTCCCCAAGGAGCAGAACGAGAATCGTAGCAACGAGGTCGGACACTGACGGCGGTGCTGCGGTCTTCGTCAAGTCACGACGAAGCCGCTCCGGGCGGTGTCGCGTGTAAGGATCCCTCGCCAGACTACGTGGAGGAACGCACCCACCCCCTTCTGGGTCTCCCGACGCTCCCGTGCATCGACCTGTCGTGGCCCCGGATCACCACCAGCCCCCAACGGTTACGGGCCGACGAACGCACCATCCGTGGAGCGACGACCCTCCTGGTCTAACGTCCCTGTGCCGGGCTTCAACCTGAACACCTGGTCACGGCTCAGGTGCGGACGGGCAGGTGTGCACCGGCCGACCGCTGCACCTGCGGTATAGCCATGTATTTTCGCAGGCATGACGCAAAGAAACACCCGGCCCGCCGGCCACCGAGATCGGTGACCCGCGAACCGGGTGTGGTCGAACGAACGGGCAGCATATTCGGTTAATAGCAGCCGAGTCAGCCCGTCCGTTATAAGGATCAGGCCTTCTTGGTCTCCCAGAAGATCCGGTCGACCTCGGCGATCAGGTCCAGAGCCTTCTGACCCGTCTTCGGGTCGTTCGAGCCCTTGGCCGCGGAGAGCGCCTTCAGGGTGTCGTTGATCAGCTGGTGCAGCTCCGGGTACTTCTCGAAGTGCGGGGGCTTGAAGTAGTCGCTCCAGAGCACCGAGACGTGGTGCTTCGCGAGCTCGGCGCGCTGCTCCTTGATCAGGACGGCGCGGGTGCGGAAGTCCGCGTCCTCGTTGGCCTGGTACTTCTCCTGGACGGCCTTGACCGACTCGGCCTCGATGCGGGCCTGGGCCGGGTCGTACACGCCGCAGGGCAGGTCGCAGTGGGCGCTGACCTTCACCTTGGGGGCAAACAGGCGGGAAAGCATGGAGCTGTCCTCCTCGTGATCGTCTTCTCAGGTGGGACATTACTCCGTGGAGCGCCGCTTTCCGTGGCTGCCCCAGGGGCTTAGGTCAAAAGTCCGGTGTGAGAATCGGGCCGTCGGCCGAATGTACGGAGTGACGCTCGGGGTGATGTGCTGACGATGTGGTGGAGGAGGAACCGGGAGGTGCCGGAGATGCCGGAGATGCCGGAGCGGCGACAGGTTTCCGGAGGCGGGCGGGTGGCGCGGCGTCCGTTGCGGGTGGTGGAGGTGACGGGCCCCTCGATGGTGCCCACGCTCTACCACGGCGACCTGCTGCTCGTGCAGTACGGGGCGCCCGTGAGCCCCGGTGACGTGGTGATCCTGCGGCACCCCTTCCAGCAGGACCTGTTGGTGGTCAAACGGGCCACCGAGCGACGGCCCGGCGGCTGGTGGGTGCGGGGCGACAACACCTTCGCGGGCGGGGACAGCACCGACTACGGGACCGTGCCGGAGGAGTTGGTGCTGGCCCGGGTGCGGGCCCGCTACCGGCCCCTGGCGGAGGGTCAGCGGTCGGTGACGGCGGTGCTGGGCTGGGCGCTCTCCGCGCTGCGGCCGGTGCGCTCGGCCTCCTCGCGCTTGCGGGCCCGGTAGGCGGCCACGTTCGCGCGGGTCGCGCAGCGGTCCGAGCAGTAGCGCCTGGAGCGGTTGGTGGAGGTGTCCAGATAGGCGTTGCGGCACGGCGCCGCCTCGCACAGGCCGAGACGGTCCACGCCGTGCTCGGTGAGGTGGAAGGCCAGGCCCATCGCCGCGATGGCCGCGTAGCCGGCGGTCGCGTTCGACGGGTGGTCGGCCAGGTGCATGTGCCAGTCCGGCCTGCCGTCCTGGTCGCGTACGTCGTGCCCCGAGATCTGCGGGCTCACCGGGAACTCCAGCAGCAGCGAGTTCAGCAGGTCGACCGCGAGCGTCTCGTCGTCCCCGTCCGCCGCCTCGAAGACCGCGCGCAGCCGTGCCCGCACGGAACGGAACCGGGTCACGTCCGCGTCCGTCGTCCGCCGCGCCGCCTGCTGGTTGGCTCCGAACAGCTCCCGGACCGCCTCGACGGACGTGAGGGCGTCCTTGTTGCGGGCCGGCTCCTCGGTGTTGACCAGGCGCACGGCGTAGTCCGAGTAATAGGCCAGTTCCACTTGTAGTCCTTACGGTGTCGGTCTAGAGTCGGGGTGTCGGCCAGTGTAATGGTCGATTGATGTAAACGGTCATTACGCGGTCATTACGTGGAGGTTGGCGTGACGGAGACGGCTACGGGCACCGACTGGCAGTCCTGGCAGGAGAGCTGGGACCGGCAGCAGGAGTGGTACATGCCCGACCGCGAGGAGCGGTTCCGGGTGATGCTGGACATGGTCGAGGCGGTCGTCGGACCGGAACCGCGGGTGCTCGACCTCGCGTGCGGTACGGGAAGTATCACGGACCGGCTCCTCAAGCGGTTCCCGAACGCCACGAGCACCGGAGTCGATCTCGACCCCGCGCTCCTGGCCATCGCCCGCGGCACCTTCGAGGGCGACAACCGGGTCGCCTTCGTCACCGCCGATCTCAAGGACCCCGACTGGACGGCCCGGCTGCCCCACACCTCGTACGACGCCGTCCTCACCGCCACCGCCCTGCACTGGCTGCACAGGGACCCGCTCACCACGCTCTACGGGCAGATCGGCGGCCTCGTCCGGGACGGCGGGGTGTTCATGAACGCCGACCGCACGATCGACACGGCCACCCCCCGCATCAACGCCGCCGAAAGCGCCCGCCGGCACGCCGCGATGGACCGCGCCAAGGCCGCCGGGGCGCTGGACTGGGCCGAGTGGTGGGCCGTGGCCGCGAAGGACCCCGTCCTGGCCGCCCCCACCGCCGAGCGGTTCGCGATCTACGGCGAGCACGCGGACGGCGACATGCCCTCCGCCGACTGGCACGCCCGCACCCTGCTGGCCTCCGGCTTCGGTGAGGCCCGCGCGGTCTGGGCGTCCCCCTCGGACACCCTGGTCCTCGCCGTGAAGTAGTCGCCCGAAGCAACCGCCCGCGAACGGCGGGCAGCCGCACGGCGGTGAGAGGGGCGGTACGGGCTTCGGGCCCGTACCGCCCCCTTTTCTTTGCCGCTGCCCGCAACCTCTTTCTTTGCCGCTGCCCGCAACCTCCGCCGGGCCCCGGCGCACTGGAAGGGTGAGCCGGTCCGCCGCCGCGGGCCGGGGAACGCGGAGCGAAGGGGGCAGGGAATTGTCAGTTCCGGGGAGGGGCCCGTATGCGGGCCGATGACGACGCGGCGCTGCACGACTTCGTGGAGGGCCGACGCACCGCGCTGTTCCGCAGCGCCTATCTGCTCTGCGGAGACCGGCACGAGGCCGAGGACCTCGTCCAGAGCGCCCTGGTCAAGGTCGTCCTCGGCGGCCGGCGCCACGGACAGCTCGACAACATCGAGGCGTACGCCCGTAAGACGCTGGTCAACACGTTCATCGCGAGCCGTCGGCGGTTCTGGCGGCGGGAGCGGGCGTACGGCGAACTGCCCGACCGCCCGGGGAACCCGGCCGACACGGACACCGGTCTGGTCGTCAGGGAGGCGCTCGCCCGGCTCACGGCCAGACAGCGGGCGGTGCTGGTGCTCCGCTACTGGGAGGACCTGAGCGTGGAGGCCACGGCCGAGGCGCTCGGGATGCGGACGAACACGGTCAAGAGCCACACGGCTCGGGGCCTGGCGGCGCTGCGCGCCGGGATGGCGGAGGAACTGGTATGAACGACGTCCGTGAACTGCTCGACCGCGCCGCCGAGGGAGCGGGGAAGCCCGCGTTCGCCGCCGAGGCCGTGTACGCGAAGGCCGCCCGGATCCGTAGGCGCCGCCGGGCCGCCGCCTCGGCCGCCGTCCTCGCGGTGGTCGCCGCCGGGGCGTTCGCCCTGCCCCGGGCGGGCGGCGACGCGGGCCCCGCGCACACCTCGGTGGCGTCGGCCGGGCCGTCCGCCTCCCCGACGACGTCGGCTCCCGCGTCGGCCAAGGCCGAACGGCTGGCCGCGCTGCTGCCGCCGGACGTGGGGGAGATCGAGGAGGTTCTGCTCCTCGCCCTCCTCAAGGGCTCGACACCCGAACAGGCGCAGACCGTCCATCTCGGTCCGCTGGACGGGCAGTACGCGTTCCGCAAGGACGGTGGCGTCGGCTATCTGGTGCTCTCCCTGGAGGACCGGGAGGCGGTCGAGAAGAAGATGGGCCGCCCGGCCGATCCGGACGAGGACCTCTGCGTCCGGGTGGGCCATGAGCCGACCCGTACCGACTGTGAGCGGGAGGTGCTCCCCGACGGCCGGGCCCTGACGACGTGGCACGACACGATGGACGTCGAGGGGGAGGACAGCGTCGACTGGGGGCCCGAGCTGGTCGGCCGGCTCGTCCAGCGGGACGGCTCGCAGTTCCTCGTACGCTCCAGCACCGGTTTCGAGGGCGCCGGCACCCAGGGGCCGCTGCTGCCGGAGCCGCCGCTCTCCCGGCAGCAGATGAAGGAGCTGCTCACCGGCCCGGAGGTGCTGCCGAAGGGCTGAGGGCGCGGACGCGGACTCGGGGGAGTGCACCGGGCGCGGCCGGACGCGCGGGAGGGCGGTACGGACCGTGGTCCGTACCGCCCTCCCGTACGCGCCTTACAGCACCTTGGACAGGAACGACTTCGTCCGGTCGTGCCGCGGGTTGGTCAGCACGTCACGCGGGTGGCCCGACTCGACCACCACGCCGTCGTCCATGAAGACCAGCGCGTCTCCCACCTCGCGGGCGAAGCCCATCTCGTGGGTGACGACGATCATCGTCATACCGTCCTCGGCCAGGCCGCGCATGACGTCCAGGACGTCGCCGACCAGTTCCGGGTCGAGTGCGGACGTCGGCTCGTCGAAGAGCATCAGCTTCGGTTCCATCGCCAGCGCGCGGGCGATGGCCACGCGCTGCTGCTGCCCGCCGGACAGCTGGGTGGGGTAGTTCCCGGCCTTGTCGGAGAGGCCCACCCGGTCCAGCAGCTTCTCGGCGCGGGCCCGGGCCACGGCCCTGGACTCGCCCTTGACCTGGACCGGGGCCTCCATGACGTTCTCGATGGCCGTCATGTGCGGGAACAGGTTGAAGCGCTGGAAGACCATGCCGATGTCGCGCCGCTGGAGGGCGACCTCGCTGTCCTTCAGCTCGTGGAGCTTGTCGCCCTTCTGCCGGTAGCCGACCAGTTCGCCGTCGACCGAGAGCCGGCCGGCGTTGATCTTCTCCAGGTGGTTGATGCACCGCAGGAAGGTCGACTTGCCGGAGCCGGACGGGCCGATCAGGCAGAACACCTCACGCGGGGCGACCTCCAGGTCGATGCCCTTGAGGATGTGGGCGGCGCCGAAGGACTTGTGGACGCCCTCGGCCTTCACCATGGGGGTGGTCATGCGGAGACACCTCCGGAGGGCCGGTTGCCGAACGCGGCCAGGTTGACCTTGACGCGCTGGAGCGGCGTGAGCGGCAGCGAGCGGAGCGCGCCGCGGGCGAAGCGGCGCTCCAGGTAGTACTGGCCGACGCTGAACACGCTGGTCATCACGATGTACCAGATGGACGCGACGAACAGCATCTCCATCACCGCGTACGACGTGGAGCCGATCTGCGAGGTGGAACGGAGCAGTTCGTTGTACGTGACGGCGTAGACGAGCGACGAGGTCTTCAGCATGTTGATGAACTCGTTGCCGGTCGGCGGGATGATCACGCGCAGCGCCTGCGGGAGGACCACACGGCGCATGGTCTTGCCCTGGGTCATGCCCAGCGCGTGCGAGGCCTCGGTCTGGCCCTCGTCGACCGACTGGATGCCGGCCCGGCAGATCTCCGCCATGTAGGCGGCCTCGTTCAGCGCGAGCCCCAGCAGGGCGCACATGAACGGGGTCATGACGTCCGTCATCTCGTCCTTGTAGATGAACGGGATGTTCAGGACCGGGAAGATCAGCGCCAGGTTGAACCAGAGCAGCAGCTGTACGTAGACCGGGGTGCCCCGAAAGAACCAGATGTACAGCCAGGCCACCCAGCTGGTGACCGGGTTCTTCGACAACCGCATCACGGCCAGCACGACGCCGAGGATCACGCCGAGCACCATCGCGAGGACGCTGATCAGCAGGGTGCGGCCCGCGCCGGCGACGACCGAGCTGTCGAACAGCTTGTCGCCCACGGCGTGCCACTGGATGTTGCCCTGCGAGAAGGCGTACCCGAGGGCGACGAGGAGGCCGATGACCACGACGCCGCTGATCCAGCGGCCGACATGGCGGACCGGAATGGCCTTGATGTTCTCCGGGGCCGGGGTGGCGCCCTTGGAGACGGACACCGGGCCGGCCGGTGAACCGGCGGGTGTCTTGTCGAACTTGTCAGTCATGGTGACTGCCCTTCAGCGAAGCGTCCGGTCACTTGCCGCCGTTGATGGCGGCCTTGTCGATCGCTCCCGTGCCGGCGCCCCACTTGTCGAGCACCTTCTGGTACGAACCGTCGGCGATGATCGCGTCGACGGCCTCCTTCAGGGCGTCGCGCAGCCCGGTGTTGTCCTTCTTGACGGCGATGCCGAACGGGCCGGCGTCGATCTGCTCGCCCACGACCTCGAACGCCTTGCCGCCGTCGGCCTTGCGGGCCAGGTCGACCGCGACCGGGTAGTCGTTGACGCCGGCGACCGCACCTCCGGACTTGACGCGGGTCTGCGCCTCGGTGTCGTTCTCGAACGACTCGATCTTGACGGCCTTCTCGCCACCGTCCGTACAGGCCTTCGACTGCGTCTTGAGGGCCTTCTCGTACGTGGTGCCGCGCTGGACGGCCGCGGCCTTTCCACAGAGGTCCTCGATGGACTTGATGTTCTGCGGGTTGCCCTTCTTCGTGTACACGGCGGTGCCGGCGAGGAAGTAGTCGACGAAGTCGACGCCCTCACCCAGCTTCTTGCCGGACTCGTCCAGGCCCTCCTGGCGCTGCTTGTTGTCCGTGATCGACGACATCGCGATGTCGTGACGCCCGCTGTTCAGGGCGGTGATCAGGCCGTCGAAGGAACCGGAGGTGAACTCGAACTTCACCCCGAGCTGCTTGCCGAGGGCCTCGGCAAGGTCGGGGTCGACACCCACGATCTTGCCGTTCTCGACGGACTCCATCGGGGCGTATTCGGCATTCGTGCCGACCTTGATCACACCGGACTTCTGGTACTTCTCCGGCAGCTTCGAGAAGAGCGGCGCGCCGCTCTTGGTCTCCTTGCCGCTGCCTCCCTCCTGGGAGGAGCTCTCTGTCTGGTCGCCACAGGCGGTGAGCAGCAAGGAGCCGGCGACCGCGATGGCGCCGATCGCCGCAATCCGGGACTTCGCGGTCGTACGACGCGTGGTGCTTGCGGTCATGTCGGGGTCCTCCGGCAGGTGAGGGTGGGGTGCTGGTGGGCGGCTTGGCACGCACCTTCGAGTGTCGCCACCTTGTGTGATGACGGCATCCTGCCATTTGGACTGGCTCATTCAGGGGTCCGGCCATGTCAAAATCGGATAACGGGCGACCCCCGAACATCAACGGCCGGTGCGCGAGGACCGGACCATCTGTGGGGATTCATTCCTCCTGCCGGAGAATCTTCGGCATGTCTCGACTAGTGGGCGGCATTTATACCGGTTTGCCGACTTGTCCAGATATTCGACTATGAGTCACGTCACCGCGTCGATATGGACTCGTCCGTAACACCGTTCGTCCGGTAAGAAAGACGTTTACACCCCTCATCCGGGGCTCAGGGCGCGTGTGCGGCGCGCCCGCGCGTATGTACCTCATTCCCTGCCGGGGCGGGCCGACCGCCCGGCGCGGGGCGCGTACGCGGTGCCCGCCCACCCCTCCTCAACCAGGAGTGGCCACCCTCAAACGATGAAGACTTAAGGGGTCAACACCATGGCAGCGGAGATCGTCAATCCTCGCAGCGACAGCACCATCGACAGCACCGCCACCGCCGACAGCGCCATCCAGCGCACGAGCGCGGTGGACACCGGGGCCGACGAGCCCTTCGATCCGGCCTTCGCCCTCCACCGGGGCGGGAAGATGGCCGTGCAGGCCACCGTCCCGATCCGGGACAAGGACGACCTTTCCCTGGCGTACACGCCCGGTGTGGCGAAAGTGTGCAGCGCCATCGCCGACAACCCCGAGCTCGTCCACGACTACACCTGGAAGTCCCAGGTCGTGGCCGTCGTGACGGACGGCACCGCCGTGCTCGGCCTCGGCGACATCGGGCCCGAGGCGTCCCTCCCCGTCATGGAGGGCAAGGCCATCCTCTTCAAGCAGTTCGGCGGCGTCGACGCGGTGCCGATCGCGCTCGCGACCACCGACGCCGACGAGATCGTCGAGACCGTCGTCCGGCTCGCCCCCTCCTTCGGCGGGGTGAACCTGGAGGACATCTCGGCGCCCCGGTGCTTCGAGATCGAGCGCAAGCTCCAGGAGCGGCTGGACATCCCGGTCTTCCACGACGACCAGCACGGCACGGCCGTCGTCACCCTCGCCGCCCTGCGCAACGCCGCGAAGCTCTCCGGCCGGACGCTCGGCGATCTGCGCGGTGTCATCTCCGGCGCGGGCGCGGCGGGCGTCGCCATCGCCAAGTTCCTGCTGGAGGCGGGGATCGGCGACATCGCGGTGGCCGACCGCAAGGGGATCGTCAGCCGCGACCGCGACGACCTCACCGAGGTCAAGCGCGAGCTGGCCGAGCTGACCAACCGGGCGGGACTCTCCGGTTCGCTGGAGCAGGCGCTCGCCGGTGCGGACGTCTTCATCGGCGTCTCCGGCGGTACGGTCCCGGAGGCGGCGGTGGCCTCGATGGCCCCCGGCGCGTACGTCTTCGCGATGGCCAACCCGAACCCGGAGGTCCACCCGGACGTCGCGCACAAGTACGCGGCGGTCGTGGCGACCGGGCGGTCGGACTTCCCGAACCAGATCAACAACGTGCTGGCGTTCCCGGGCATCTTCGCGGGCGCGCTGCAGGTCCGGGCCTCCCGGATCACCGAGGGCATGAAGATCGCCGCGGCGAACGCGTTGGCCGACGTGGTCGGCGACGAGCTGGCGGCGGAGTACGTGATCCCGTCGCCGTTCGACGAGCGGGTCGCCCCGGCGGTCACCGCGGCCGTGGCCGCGGCGGCCCGTGCGGAGGGTGTGGCTCGGCGCTGAGGTCGCGTTGAGCGGTTGTGGGTGGCGGGGCCTGTACGTGTACGGGCCCCGCCCACTTCTTGCCCCGGGGCCCGCGCCACCAGCCTCGCCCGCACCAATAGGCCTCTCGGGATTGAGGAATGGGGCCCGCACCTTCAAGCCTCTCCGGCGATTGAGGAGCGGGGTCCGGGGCAGCGCCCCGGGGGCTCTGCCCCCAGACCCCCGCTGCTCAATCGCCGCAGGGGCTTCAGGGTGCGGACCCCCGCTGCTCAATCGCCGCAAGGGCTTGCGGGTGCGGGCCTCCGCTGTTCAATCGCCGCAGGGGCTTGCGGGTGCGGGCCTCCGCTGTTCAATCGCCGCAGGGGCTTGCGGGTGCGGGCCTCCGCTGTTCAATTGCCGCAGGGGCTTGCGGGTGCGGGCCTCCGCTGCTCAATCGCCGCAGAGGCTTGGGGGTGCGGGCCTCCGCTGCTCAATCGCCGCAGGGGCTGGTTGCCGCCTGAGGGGGAATGTGCGGGCCCCGCCGGCAAACGCGAGAGGGGATCGATGGCGCGGGCCCACCCCGCTTGGTGTGCGTCACACGTGCGGGCGGTTCCGTGGGCCGCCCCGACCCGCCTATCGTCGAGCCATGTTCGCCGCCTACGCAGCCCGCATCGATCCCGACCAGCCCCTCGACGGCCTGGAGCTGGGTGATCGCCCGGCCCCCGGGACGCGTCCCGGGTGGACCACCGTCACCGTCCGGGCCGCGTCCCTCAACCACCATGACCTCTGGTCCCTGCGGGGCGTGGGCCTCTCGCAGGACCGGCTCCCGATGATCCTCGGCTGTGACGCGGCCGGCGTCGACCAGGACGGCAACGAGGTCGTCCTGCACTCCGTCATCGGGCAGTCGGGGCACGGCGTCGGCCCGAAGGAGCCGCGCTCCATCCTCACCGAGCGCTACCAGGGCACCTTCGCCGAGCAGGTCACCGTCCCCACCTGGAACGTCCTGCCCAAGCCGAAGGAGCTCAGCTTCGCGGAGGCCGCCTGTCTGCCGACCGCCTGGCTCACCGCGTACCGGATGCTGTTCACCAACGCCGGGGTACGGCCCGGCGATTCCGTGCTCGTCCAGGGCGCCGGCGGCGGGGTCGCCACCGCCGCGATCGTGCTCGGCAAGGCCGCCGGGCTGCGGGTCTTCGCCACCAGCCGGGACAAGGCCAAGCGTGCTCGGGCGGTCGAACTCGGTGCGCTGGAGGCGTACGAGCCCGGCACCCGGTTGCCGCAGCGGGTGGACGCCGTCATCGAGACCGTGGGGGCCGCCACCTGGTCCCACTCCGTGAAGTCGCTGCGCCCGGGCGGCACCCTCGTCATCTCCGGGGCCACCAGCGGAGACCGGCCCGCCCACGCCGAGCTGACCCGGATCTTCTTCCTGGAGCTGAAGGTCGTCGGCTCCACCATGGGGTCCAAGGACGAGCTGGAGGACCTGCTCGCGTTCTGCGCGACCACCGGGGTGCGCCCGGTCATCGACGAGGTGCTGCCGCTGGACCGGGCCAGGGAGGGCTTCCGGCGGCTGGAGTCGGGCGACCTGTTCGGCAAGATCGTGCTCACGCCGGCCTCGTAGCTCCGCCAGAAACGCGGCGTCCACGCATACGTGAACATGTGTCAGCTTTGCTGATCGGGTGCCGCCCATGCGAATGGGCAGAGCACTCATGACCGTTGTCGTCGCGTCTGTGCTCGCGGCGGGAGCCCTCGCTCCCGCCGCCTCGGCGCACCCCGCCCCCGTAGCCGTACCGGCATCCGAGTCCCGTGCACGTGCCGCCCCGCCACTGACCGACGACCGGGGGCGCACCCTCACCCTGCGCGGCTGGAACGTCGAGGACAAGGCGAACCGCGAGGCCGTCGACACCCTGAACCGCTACAGCTCCGGCTGGGCCGGGTACGTCTGGTGTTACGGCGGCGGCTACTGCGCGGTCGACGAGCGGGGCCGCTTCCGTACGAACAAGGAGCGGACGGCCACCCCGTACGCCCCGGCCGTCGCCGGGACCGTCCGCTCCGAGGCGTACGACGCGGACACCCGCTCCTACCGCCTCGCCTACCGTGCCGCCGCCGGCCCCGGGGCGACGGAGCTGTCCCTCCCGCCCACGCCCCGGGGCTGGCGTGTCTCCGTCACCGGCCCGGGGCTGGTCGCCGGAGGTCCCGGCACGTCTTCGCGCGGCAGTTGGCCGGTCGTACGGGCGTGGCCCGGGGGCGAGGTGGTGGTGACCATGCGGGAAGGTGGTCCGTATGGACGAACTGACCACCCCTGAAGGGTTTCTGCTGCGCCCCTGGGAGCCCGCCGACGCCTCGGCGGTGCTCCGCGCCTTCGCCCCGGCCGAGATGGACCGCCAGACGGACCGGCCGGTGTTCGACCGATCCGGGGCGCTGGCCTGGATCGCGGACCGCACGCGCGAACGGGGAGCGCGCACCGGCTACTCCTGGGCCGTCGTGGGGGAGGCGGGCGAGGCTCTCGGCTGTGTCGCCATCGACGCCGTCAACCTGAACCACGACACCGGCTGGGTCTCCTACTGGACCACGGAGGAGGCGCGCGGCCGGGGCGTCGCCCCGGCCGGTGTGCGGGCGTTGGCGCGCTGGGCCTTCGACGGGCTCGGGCTGTACCGGCTGGAGCTGGGCCACCGCACCGACAACACGGCATCCTGCCGGGTCGCGACCCGGTCCGGGTTCGCGCCCGAGGGCATCGAGCGGGCCAGGCTGCGCTACGGCAACGTCCGGTACGACGTCGAGCGGCACGCCCGCCTGGCCGACGATGATGTCAACTTTGATTGACGGAGAGCATCTGTCAATGTAGGTTGACATCATGACCGAAGCAACGGATCTGGCCGCACGTGCCGGCGACCGTGACCCGCGCGTCGGGTTGCGGTCGGTGGCGGCGCTGCGGCGGCTGCTGGAACAGCTCGAAGCCGTACAAGTGAGAAGCGCCCGCGTCCAGGGCTGGTCGTGGCAGGAGATCGCCGCCGAGCTGGGCGTCAGCCGGCAGGCCGTGCACAAGAAGTACGGGAGGCGTTGATGTTCGAGCGATTCACCCGAGGGGCCCGCGCGACCGTGAAGGGCGCCGTGACCCAGGCCGAGCGCGTCGGGGCCGACTCGGTCACCGAGGAACACCTGCTGCTCGCGCTGTTGGAACAGGAGGGCGGCCGGGCCTCGTTCGCCGTCACCGCACTCGGCCTCCACGACCGCCGCGCCTCCCTGGACGCCGCCTTCGCCGGGGCCCGCCGCCGCGGCGGTCTGACCAAGGCCGACACCGACGCCCTCGCCGGCATCGGGATCGACATCGGCGCGATCGTCTCCCGGGTCGAATCGGCCCACGGCGAAGGGGCCCTGGCGACCGACCGGGGCGGCCGCCGGTGGTGGTCGGCGCACCGCCCCTTCACCTCGGGCGCGAAGACCGTCCTGGAGAACTCGCTACGGGTCGCCCTGGGGCGCGGCGACCGCTTCATCGGCGAGGAGCACCTGCTCCTGGCCCTCACGGCGAAGCCCGGAGTCGTCGCCGACGTCCTCGCCGAGCACGGCGCGACCTACGCGACCGTGCAGCGCGCCTTGTACGGCCGCGACGCCGACGGGGGCCAGGGGCGCGCCGAGGCCGGGTGAGACGGGCGTACGGAACCGGGCGGGGTGGGCATCCAGCACCGGACCCCCGAACGGAAGACAGGGGCGGCCGTCCAGCACCGGACCTCCGGACGGAAGACAGGGGCGGCCGTCCAGCACCGGACGCCCGAACGGAACAGGGGCGGCCGTCCAGCACCGGACGCCCGCCCCTGTTCCGTTCCGCCTCGGCCGCCTCGGCCGCCTCGGCTCAGGCCTTCCGCTCGTCCTCCGTCGTCAGCAGCGCCTCGATCCGCGCCGTCGCCGCCCCCAGGTGGCGGCGGGCCTCCGCGAGCTGGGCCTCCGTCACTCCGTGATCGCGGGCCGTGTCCCGGATGCCGTCGCGGAAACGGTCCAGCAGGCGGTCCAGGTCGCGCACCGGGTCGCCCGTGGCCGGTGCGTCCTCGGCCCAGTCGAAGCCGTCGTCGGGGACCGGGGCCGCCGGGGCGGAGTCCGCCCCGGGCTTGCCGAACGGGGGCCAGGCTCCGGAGCGCGCGAACCCGCCGAGCTGGCCGGTGATCTCCGCGAGGCCCTCCCGCACCCCGGAGGGCCAGTCGCCGCGCGCGAAGTGCTCCTGGACCTGCCGGGCGGCGGTCTGCATCTGCTCGTGCGCCTTCTCCTGGGCCTCCCTGGCCTGGCGGCGGGCCTGCTGGGCGTCCTCGCGGGCACGCCGGGACTCGTCCTTCGCCCGGCGTGCCTGCTCCTTCCACAGCTGTTTGGCCCGGTTCAGCTCCTCCTTCGCCGTGCGCCACGTCTCGCTCTCGCCGAGGTCGCCCAGACGGCCGAAGTCGAAGTCGCCGAAGTCGTCGAAGGGGGAGGCGCCTTCGGTCTTCGCCCGGCCCTTGTTGCTCCCGGCCCCTGCTCCCGCCCCGGCCTTCGTGCCCTGCCGGGACTCCGAAGCCGCCGCCCGCATGTCGCTGCGGAGCCGGCCCGCCGCGCCCCGTACGTCGTCGCGTATCTCTGCGGCCAGCTCGGAGACCGAGTCGCGGATCTCCAGCTCCAGGTCGGCCAGTTCGCCGCCCCGGCCCGCCAGCTCCTCGCGCCCCGCGTCGGTGATGGAGTAGACCTTGCGGCCCCCCTCGGTGGCGTGGGTGACCAGGCCCTCGGCCTCCAGCTTGGCCAGCCGCGGGTAGACCGTGCCGGCGGACGGGGCGTACAGGCCCTGGAAGCGCTCCTCCAGCAGGCGGATGACCTCGTAACCGTGGCGAGGCGCCTCGTCCAGGAGCTTGAGGAGGTACAGCCGCAGACGGCCGTGGGCGAATACGGGAGGCATGTCAGAGAACCTTTCCGGTCGGCTCGGCGGCGTACGCGTCGTCCTCGACGGGTGGCCTGCGCAACAGGGCGATCGAACCGGACACGGTCGTCGCCCGCAGGGTCCCCGTCCCGGCGCCCAACGTGCCGGTGATCTTCTTCGCGCCCCACTGCCCGCCGACCCGCAGGTCCTCGAAGGCGTTGGAGACGGCCCCGCTCGCGGTGTTCGCCTCGACCCTGGCGTCGGCCGGGTGCGGCAGCCGGATCGCGATCTCGCCCGTCACCGTGGCCAGCCGGATGTCCGTGGGCTGCCCGGACGGGTCGACGTCCAGCACCATGGCGCCGCTGACCGACTCGGCCCGGACCGAGGTCCCCGCCCCGTCGACCACCGTCAGATCGCCGGACACGGAGTGGAAGCGCAGGTCCCCCGTGACGCTCTGGGCCTCCAGGCTGCCCGACACGGACTCCCCGCGCACCGCGCCGGTCAGCCCGACGAGCGTGGAGTCTCCGGTGATGCCGCGGACCTCCGTGCGGCCGCTGATGCCGGAGACGACGGCCCCGGCACCGATCACGCCGACCTCGACCGAGGAAGCGGCCGGCACCACGAGCGTGACCACGGCGCTGCGGCGTCGGTTCTTCGGGTCGAACCAGCGCAGGAGGTCCTGCCAGGGCAGGTCCTCGTAGGCCACGGTCAGCCGGCCGTCCTCCTGGGTCACGATCAGCGGCGGGCCCTCGATAGCGGAGATCTCCAGCCGGGCTTCCGGCTCGTCGGTTCCGACCACGTTGACCGTGCCGTCCACGACGCGCACCTGGAGTGCCGTCACCGGATCCTCGAAGGCGAGCTTCCGCGGCTCGGCGATGGTCCATGTCGACACAGGCATGGATGTGACCTCCCGGGAAGCGTGGCAACGCAACATATCGCGTCTCGTACGGAACACGATATATCGCGGATGGGGGAAGTCAAAGGGGGCCGGAGGGGGGTGGTGAGGAGAGAAATGAGCACAAATAGATCAAGTATGGGCAAATTGCCCTAGCGTGTGAGCCATGAACGCGACATCCACCGGGGCCCTCCTGCTGTGCCGGGCCGACCCCGAGACCGTACGGCCGCTCGCCCACCTGCTGCGCGAGCAGATGCTGCTGGTCCGCGCGGGCGAGGAGTGGAGCGTGCTCGTCCCGGAGGGCAAACCCTGGAACGGGGCGCCGAGCAGGACCCCGAGCCCGTGGACCGGGTCCTCGGCGGCTGGGCCACCGCGCTCGCGGTCGGCTCCACCTGGCCGGTGCTCGCCCTGTGGTGGGACGCCGACCGGGCCGGATTCACGCTCGCCGCAGGGTTCCGCCGGCCCGTGGGCTACATCTGGCTGACCGACGGCACCCCGGTGGGCGAGGACGAGGCCATGCGCACCTTCGCGGTCCGGCTCGGCCTCGACCCGGTGCTGGACGTACAGGCGCTGGAGGAGCTGACCCGCCCCGATCCGGAGGGCGACGCGGACGCCCGGCTGCGGGGACTGCTCGCCGTTCTCACCCGCATCGGGCTGACTCTGCCCGCCGGGCTCTCGCCGGGCGAGAGCGCGGACCGGCTGCGCAGCGTCGCGGCGGTGCAGCGCGGGGTGGAACGGATCGAGTGGGCCGGCTGGCGCGATGCCGTACGCGTCGAACTGGACGCGGTCGAGAGCAGCAGGATCGGCCCGTGGGTACGCGGCCCCCGCGCCCGTGCCGTCGCCGCCGTCCAGCTCGCGGCCGGGCTCCCGCTCCTGCTGTGGGGCGCCCGTCGCCGCAGTGGAGGCTGGGCGGCGGCCGGGGCGGTGCTGCTGGCGCAGGGCGCGCTGGGACTCGCGTACGAGCGGGCCAGGGCGGGCGCCGACAGGCCTTAAAACGTGTCGTCCCCAGACCGTGCGGGTGTCACGCGTCCTCGTCGTCCTCGTCGTCCAGCCGGGCCAGCCAGGTCGCGAGGCGCTCGACCGGCACCTCGAAGTCGGGGTTGAGATCGACGAACGTCCGCAGCTGCTCGGCGAGCCACTCGAAGGTGACCTCCTCCTCGCCGCGCCGCTTCTCCAGTTCCTCGATGCCACGGTCCGTGAAGTACATGCGCACAGGATATCGAGGCGCGGACGCCTTCCTGAACGCCGGATACGCCGGATACGCCGGATACGCCAGGGACCCGGCCCCGCGACGAGCGCGGAACCGGGTCCCTGTGGCGTACGAACAGCTCCTACGGCTGCCGCATGGTCCTAGGCCTCGAAGACCTCTTCGACCAGCTGCGCCTGCTCCGCCTGGTGACGCTTGGCCGAGCCGACCGCCGGGGACGAGCCGTGCGGCCGCGAGATGCGGCGCAGTCGCTCGCCGTGCGGCACGTCCGAGCCGACCGCGAGGTCCAGGTGGTCGATCAGGTTGAGCGCGATGAACGGCCACGCGCCCTGGTTCGCCGGCTCCTCCTGGGCCCACAGGTACTTCGCCGCGTTCGGGTACTTCGCGATCTCGGCCTGGATCTCCGCACCCGGCAGCGGGTACAGGCGCTCCAGCCGGATGATCGCCGTCTCCGTGTCGCCGCGCTTCTCCCGCTCGGCGTCCAGGTCGTAGTACAGCTTGCCCGCGCAGAAGACGACCTTGCGGACGTTCTCCGGCTTGACCGACGCGTCGCCGATCACCGGACGGAATCCGCCGGTGGTGAACTCCTCGATGGACGAGGCCGCGGCCTTCAGACGCAGCATCGACTTCGGGGTGAAGACGATCAGCGGCTTGTGGTGCGGGTTGTGCACCTGCCAGCGCAGCAGGTGGAAGTAGTTCGACGGCAGGGTCGGCATCGCGACCGTCATGTTGTCCTGCGCGCACATCTGGAGGAAGCGCTCCGGACGGGCGGAGCTGTGGTCCGGGCCCTGGCCCTCGTAGCCGTGCGGCAGCAGCAGCGTGACGCCGGAGGTCTGGCCCCACTTCTGCTCGGCCGAGGAGATGAACTCGTCCACGACGGTCTGCGCGCCGTTGACGAAGTCACCGAACTGGGCCTCCCAGATGACCAGCGACTCCGGACGGGCCAGCGAGTAGCCGTACTCGAAGCCCATCGCCGCGTACTCCGAGAGCAGCGAGTCGTAGACGTTGTACCGGGCCTGGTCGTCGGCCAGGTACAGCAGCGGGGTGTAGTCCTCGCCGGTGACCTGGTCGACCAGGACCGCGTGGCGCTGGCCGAACGTGCCGCGGCGGGTGTCCTGGCCGGCGAGCCGGACCGGGGTGCCCTCCATCAGCAGCGAACCGATGGCGAGCGTCTCGCCCATGCCCCAGTCGATCGTCGCGTTGTCCACGGAGGCCGCGCGACGCTGCATCTGCGGCATCAGGCGGGGGTGGACGGTGATCGAGTCCGGGATGTTGACCTGCGACTCGGCGATCCGCTTGACGACCTCGGCGGAGACGGCCGTCTCCACGGTCACCGGGAACGCGGCCTGCGGTTCCGGGACGTGCGGGGCGGCCGGCTGCGAGGTGGCCTCGCGGACCTCCGCGAACACCTTCTCCAGCTGCCCCTGGAAGTCCTGGAGCGCCTGCTCCGCCTCTTCCAGCGTGATGTCGCCACGACCGATGAGGGACTCGGTGTAGAGCTTGCGCACCGAGCGCTTCTTGTCGATCAGGGTGTACATCTGCGGGTTGGTGAACTCCGGGTTGTCACCCTCGTTGTGACCGCGGCGGCGGTAGCAGATGAGGTCGATCACGACGTCCTTGTTGAACGCCTGCCGGAACTCGAAGGCGAGCCGCGCGACGCGGACCACGGCCTCCGGGTCGTCGCCGTTGACGTGGATGATCGGCGCCTCGATCATGCGCGCCACGTCGGTGGCGTACATCGAGGAGCGCGAGGACTCCGGGGCGGCGGTGAAGCCGACCTGGTTGTTGATCACCACGTGCACGGTGCCGCCGGTGCGGTAGCCGCGCAGCTGCGACATGTTGAGCGTCTCGGCGACGACGCCCTGGCCCGCGAAGGCCGCGTCGCCGTGGAGCGCGACGGGCAGGACCGTGAAGTCCGTGCCGCCCTTGTTGATGATGTCCTGCTTGGCGCGGGCGATGCCCTCCAGCACCGGGTCGACCGCCTCCAGGTGCGAGGGGTTGGCGGCCAGCGAGACCTTGATCTGCTCGCCGTCGAGACCGGTGAAGGTGCCCTCGGCGCCCAGGTGGTACTTGACGTCGCCGGAGCCGTGCATCGAGCGCGGGTCGAGGTTGCCCTCGAACTCGCGGAAGATCTGCGCGTACGACTTGCCGACGATGTTCGCCAGGACGTTCAGACGGCCGCGGTGGGCCATGCCGACGACGACCTCGTCGAGGCGGGCCTCGGCGGCGGAGTCGAGAACGGCGTCGAGCAGCGGGATGACGGACTCGCCGCCCTCCAGCGAGAAACGCTTCTGGCCGACGTACTTCGTCTGCAGGAAGGTCTCGAACGCCTCCGCGGCGTTCAGCCGGCGCAGGATGCGCAGCTGCTCCTCGCGCTCGGGCTTCGGGCGCGGGCGCTCGACGCGGTCCTGGAGCCACTTGCGCTGCTTCGGGTCCTGGATGTGCATGAACTCGATGCCGGTGGTGCGGCAGTACGACTCACGCAGCACGCCGAGGATGTCGCGGAGCTTCATCATCGTCTTGCCGGCGAACCCGCCGACCGCGAACTCCCGCTCCAGGTCCCACAGGGTGAGGCCGTGCTCGGTGATGTCCAGGTCGGGGTGCTTGCGCTGGTGGTACTCCAGCGGGTCGGTGTCGGCCATGACGTGGCCGCGGACCCGGTAGGAGTGGATCAGCTCGAAGACCCGCGCGGCCTTGGTGACATCGTCGTCGTGCGAGGCGTCGATGTCCTTGAGCCAGCGGACCGGCTCGTAGGGGATCCGCAGCGCCTTGAAGATCTCGTCGTAGAACTCGTTCTCGCCGAGCAGCAGCTGGGACAGGACCCGCAGGAACTCGCCGGAGGCGGCGCCCTGGATGACCCGGTGGTCGTAGGTCGACGTGAGCGTCATGACCTTCGAGATGCCGAGCTTGTTCAGGGTGTCCTGCGACGTGCCCTGGAACTCCGCCGGGTAGTCCATCGCGCCGACGCCCATGATGAGGCCCTGACCGGGCATCAGGCGGGGCACCGAGTGGACGGTGCCGATGCCGCCGGGGTTGGTCAGCGAGGCGGTGACGCCGGAGAAGTCGTCCATGCCGAGCTTGCCGATGCGGGCGCGCCGGACGATGTCCTCGTACGCCTGCCAGAACTCGAAGAAGTTGAGCGTCTCGGCCTTCTTGATGGCCGCGACGACCAGCTGGCGGTCGCCGTTCGGCTTCACCAGGTCGATGGCCAGACCCAGGTTGATGTGCTCCGGCTTGACCAGGGTCGGCTTGCCGTCCTTCGTGGCGAAGGAGTAGTTCATCGACGGCATGGCCTTGAGGGCCTGCACCATCGCGTACCCGATGAGGTGCGTGAAGGAGATCTTCCCGCCGCGGGCGCGCTTGAGGTGGTTGTTGATGACGATGCGGTTGTCGAAGAGCAGCTTCACCGGGACCGCGCGGACGGATGTGGCCGTCGGCAGCTCCAGCGAGGCGTTCATGTTCTTCGCGACCGCGGCCGAGGGGCCGCGCAGCGTCACGTACTCCGGGCCGGCCGGGGCCTTGGTGGAATCGTCCTCCTTGGCCTTGGCGGGCGCGGCGGCGGGCTTCGCCGCCGCGGGCTTCGCCGGGGCCGGAGCCGGGGCGGCCTTGGCCGGGGACGACTGCGCGGGAGCCGCCGGAGCGGCTGCGGGCGCGGCCTTCGCCGGAGCAGCCGCCGGGGCGGGAGCGGCCGGGGCGGGCGCGGACGCCGGAGCGGCCGCGGCCGGAGCGGCGGGGGTCTCGGTCACCGGTGCGACGCCGGGAACGGGCTTGTCCGCCGTGCCGGAGGCACCCGGCTTGTAGTCGGCGAAGAAGTCCCACCAGGCGCGATCGACCGAACTGGGATCCTGGAGGTACTGCTGGTAGATCTCGTCGACGAGCCATTCATTGGCGCCGAACGCTGCGGCCGGGTTCGTACCCGGTCCGGCTTGATCGGTCGAGATGCTCGAGTTACTGGGGGACTGAGACGACACGGCGGCAACCGCCCTCTTCCGCTTCACAAGGTGATGGACAGCGGAAATCAAGGCTACGCCCCCCGAACCGTTCCTTGCAGGCCGGGCCGGTGCTTCGTCGTGCACATCACATCGGAAGGCGGGTTTCGGCGCAGGAAATGGCGGGAAACAAGCGAGGTTCCACTGCACTTCGGGTACGCAGGACCGAGGATACGGCCATCCGGCCGCATCCCTTTGAGGCCCCTGCTGGCAGGACACGGGTGAACGTGCCCTTCCGGTTCGACCCTATGTCAACAGCGCCGTCAACCGCGCGGCTCGGGAATTCCCGGGAGGGTGACCTGGATGCGGCAACCCCTCGCGGATTCGGCCACGCCGATCCGACCGCCGTGCAGATCGACGGCCCAACGGGCGATGGCCAGCCCCAGCCCCGTACCGCCGTCGCTTCCCGGACCGTGCGGGGAGGGCACCTGGCCCCGGTTGAAGCGCTCGAACACCCGGTGGCGCTCCGCCTCCGGGATGCCGGGCCCCTCGTCGACGACCTCCAGCTCCAGCGACTCGGGACGGTCCCCGCGCCGCGCGAGCACCGTCACCCGCCCGTGCGGCGGGCTGTGCTTGACCGCGTTGTCGATGAGGTTGGCGACCACCTGGTGCAGCCGCTCGGCGTCCGCGTGCGCGGTCAGCTCCGGCGGCGAGACGTCCAGATGCAGGTGGACGTCCGTACGGGAGTGGTTGCCCGAACCCGACGACAGACGTCGATGGGAGGCGGCGAGATTGGCCTCTTTCAGTACGCCCGAGAGATAGGGCCAGACCTCGAAACGGCGGGCCTTGAGCGCCACCACCCCGTTGTCCAGCCGCGACAGGTCCAGCAGCGTCTCGACCAGCCGGCCCAGCCGCTCCGTCTGCTGCAGCGCCGTGCGCATCGTCTCCGGATCGGCGGCGGACACCCCGTCCACCACGTTCTCCAGCACGGCTCTCAGCGCCGCGATGGGGGTGCGCAGCTCATGGCTGACATTGGCGACCAGCTCTTTTCGATGCCGGTCCTCCGCCTCCAGATCGTCCGCCATGCGGTTGATCGTCTGCGCCAGGTCCCCCAGCTCGTCCCGCCGCCCGGCACCGCTCACCCGGCGGGTGTAGTCGCCGTGCGAGATGGACCGGGCCACCGCTCTCATCTCGTCCAGCGGCGCGGTCAGACCGTGCGCCACGAACTGGGTGATCAGCAGCGTGGCGATCACCGAGAACACCGTGATGAAGCGGAACTCCGTACGGGTCCGCAACGCGACGATCAGCAGCCCCGTGGTGATGAACACCGAGACCACGACGAGTGTGCCGAGTTTGGCCTTGATGGAGAAGGGCCGCAGTCCGGACCCCGGCCGCGTCATGGCGCGGGAGTCTCCAGGGCGTAGCCCACGCCGTGCACGGTACGGATCCGCTCCGCGCCGATCTTCCGGCGCAGCGCCTTGATGTGACTGTCGACCGTGCGCGTGCCCGAGGCGTCAGCCCAGTCCCACACCTCGGCCAGCAACTGCTCCCGGGAGAGCACCGCGCGCGGGGTGTTGGCCAGACAGACCAGCAGGTCGAACTCGGTCGGCGTGAGGTGGACGTCCTCGGCGCGCACCCGGACCCGGCGCTGCGCGTGGTCGATCTCCAGCTCACCCAGACGCAGTATGCCGCTCCGCGGGGTGACGGCGGCCAGCGCGGCCCGCTCCACCCGGCGCAGCAGCACGTGCACCCGGGCGGCCAGCTCCCGCATGGAGAACGGCTTGGTCATGTAGTCGTCCGCGCCGACCCCGAGCCCGACCAGCATGTCGGTCTCGTCGTCGCGCGCGGTGAGCATCATCACCGGTACCGGGCGCTGCGCCTGTACGCGGCGGCAGACCTCCAGGCCGTCGAAGCCGGGAAGCATGATGTCGAGCACCATCAGGTCGGGCTGCCAGGCCTCGGCCGCGTCCACGGCCGCAGGGCCGTCCAGCGCGGTCTGCACCAGGAAGCCCTCCGCCCGCAGCCGGGCGGAGATGGCGTCGACGATCGTGGGGTCGTCCTCGACCACCAGCACCCGGCGCTGAGCCCCCGGGGTGGCCGCGACGCCGCTGTGGGTGGTGTGTGTCTGTTCCATCGCCCCGCCCCTGCCCGTTCTCGCGGGAGCCATTCCCCCGGAGGCACGGTTTTCGCTCGTGGATTTCGGTGGGTGATCCCGTGTGCCGGTCAGCAGCGTAAAGGCAGCGGAGGGCTCCCGGCTACGCAGGGTGTTGCCCCGGACGTGCGCGTCCACGCCGACCGGGCGGCCGGATGGTCGCCCTGGCGCCGGTCGACCCGTGCCGCCGCCGGTCCGCGCATACCGGGAGGGGGGTTCAGATCGTCCGAAGTGCGAGATGGACCACGTCGGGCACACCTCGGGCAACGGCCACCTCTTCCGTCCGAACCCTGCTGAACCCGGCATTCCGCAAGGCCTGTTCGAAGGCCGGCGACGGCTGCGCGGACCAGACGGCGAGCACTCCGCCCGGGGTCAGCCGGTCGTGGCAGTGCGCCAGGCCGGCGGGGGAGTAGAGGCTTCCGTTGTCCTCCGTGACGGTCCAGTCCGGCCCGTTGTCGATGTCCAGACACAGGGCGTCGTAACGCTCCGTGGTGGTACGGAGGTGGGCGACGAGATCCGTGTGGAGGATCCCGGTCCGGGGGTCGGCCAGCGCCGGCCCGGAGATCCGGTCCAGCGGCCCGGCCAGGTGCCAGTCCACGATCGCCTGCTCCCGCTCCACGACCACGATCCGGCCCCAGCGCCCCTCCTCGGCGGCCCGCACCAGCGAGAACCCGACGCCCAGGCCGCCGATCAGCACCGAGGGACCGGTCCGCGCGGCGGGCAGGGCGGCCAGCGCGGCGTCGATCAGCAGCCGCTCGGAGCGCCCGTCGGAGGTGTCCATCAGGAAGCAGCCGTTGGCGATGATCTCGAAGTGCTCCCCGCGCTCCCGCAGCACGACCTCGCCGAAGGGTCCCTCGCGGCGGTCGAGGACGACGGGGGTGTCGGCGGAAAGCGTCGGCAACGGGTCGTGGGCGGGCATCGCACGCATCGGGGGCATCGCGGGCATCGCGGGCATCGTGTGGCTCTCCGGTCTCCGGTCGTAGCGGTCGGTGTTCGTCATCCTGGCCGCCGCCCGGGCCGAGGGCCAGCGAGTTCCCTCTTCCGGGATCTTCCGGGGCGGGGAACAACGGCCCGCCCGGTGGCGCTCCCGCATGCGGAGGACCGCCCCGCGCCGCCCGTCGGGAGGACGGCAAGGACGGTCCGGGGCCGACTCGGGAGCGTCTGATCGCTCAGAGCGAACAAGCGGTGGGGAACATTCGGCGGCTCAGGAGCATTGAGTCCACATAGCTCAACTTGCCTGCCGAAGGGGAGATCATGACTAACGAGTCCGAGGCGTTCACACCGATCGACCTGCCCGTGCTGCCGCTCGACGACGAGGTCGTCCTGCCCGGCATGGTGGTGCCGCTCGACCTGTCCGACACCGAGGTGCGCGCCGCCGTCGAGGCCGCGCAGGCCGCCGCCCGTCCCGGTGGGGGCAAGCCCCAGGTGCTGCTGGTCCCGCGGATCGACGGGACGTACACGGGGACCGGTGTCCTCGGCACCGTCGAGCAGGTCGGACGCCTGTCGGACGGTGACCCGGGCGCCCTGATCCGGGCCCGCGACCGGGTCCGCATCGGCGCCGGGACCAGTGGGCCCGGCCGGGCGCTCTGGGTCGAGGGGACCGTGCTCGAGACCGCCGCCCCCGACCCGCTGCCCGGATCCGTCGCCGAGCTGGTCAAGGAGTACAAGGCACTCGCCACCAGCTGGCTGAAGAAGCGCGGCGCCTGGCAGGTCGTGGACCGGGTCCAGCAGATCGACGACCTCTCCGCGCTCGCCGACAACTCCGGATACTCACCGTTCCTCACCACAGCGCAGAAGGTCCAGCTCCTGGAGACCGTGGACCCGATCGCCCGGCTGAAGCTCGCCATCCAGTGGCTGAGCGAGCACCTCGCCGAGCAGGACGTGGCCGAATCCATCGCCAAGGACGTGCAGGACGGCGTCGACAAGCAGCAGCGCGAGTTCCTGCTGCGCCGCCAGCTGGACGCCGTGCGCAAGGAGCTCTCCGAGCTCAACGGCGACCCGGAGGACGAGTCCGACGACTACCGGGCCCGTGTCGAGGCCGCCGACCTCCCCGAGCACGTCCGCGAGGCCGCGCTCAAGGAGGTCGAGAAGCTGGAGCGGTCCAGCGACCAGTCGCCCGAGGGCTCCTGGATCCGCACCTGGCTGGATACCGTCCTCGAACTGCCCTGGACCGAGCGGACCGAGGACGCCTACGACATCCGCGGCGCCCGGGAGATCCTGGACGCCGAGCACGCCGGCCTCGCCGACGTGAAGGAACGCATCACCGAGTACCTCGCGGTGCGCAAGCGCCGTGCCGACCGGGGGCTGGGTGTGGTGGGCGGCCGCCGCGGTGGCGCGGTGCTGGCCCTCGTCGGCCCGCCCGGCGTCGGCAAGACCTCCCTCGGAGAGTCCGTCGCGCACGCCATGGGCCGCAAGTTCGTCCGCGTCGCGCTCGGCGGTGTCCGGGACGAGGCGGAGATCCGCGGCCACCGGCGTACGTACGTGGGCGCGCTCCCCGGCCGTATCGTGCGGGCCATCAAGGAGGCCGGTTCGATGAACCCGGTCGTCCTGCTCGACGAGATCGACAAGGTCGGCTCCGACTTCCGGGGCGACCCGGCCGCCGCCCTCCTCGAAGTCCTCGACCCGGCCCAGAACCACACCTTCCGCGACCACTACCTGGAGGTCGAGCTCGACCTCAGCGACGTGGTCTTCCTCGCCACCGCCAACGTGCTCGACGCCATCCCGGAGGCCCTGCTCGACCGCATGGAGCTGGTCCGCCTCGACGGCTACACCGAGGACGAGAAGGTCGTCATCGCCCGGGACCACCTGCTCCCGCGCCAGCTGGAGCGGGCCGGCCTGGAGAAGGACGAGGTCGCCCTGGAGGAGTCGGCGCTGCGCAAGCTGGCCGGCGAGTACACCCGCGAGGCGGGCGTACGGAATCTGGAGCGGGCGGTGGCCCGGCTGCTCCGCAAGGTCGCGGCCCAGCACGAGCTGGGCGACCGCGAGCTGCCGTTCGCGGTGACCGACGCGGATCTGCGCGGCCTCATCGGCCGTCCGCACCACGTGCCCGAGTCCGCCCAGGAGCCGGCCGGGCGCCGCACCGCCGTGCCGGGCGTGGCCACCGGGCTGGCGGTGACCGGGGCGGGCGGTGACGTCCTCTTCGTCGAGGCGTCGCTCGCCGACCCGGAGACGGGGGCCTCCGGACTGACCCTGACCGGCCAGCTCGGGGACGTCATGAAGGAGTCGGCGCAGATCGCGCTGAGCTTCCTGCGGTCGCACGGCGCGGAGCTGGAGCTGCCGGTCGCGGACCTCAAGGACCGGGGTGTGCACATCCACTTCCCGGCGGGCGGCATCCCCAAGGACGGCCCGAGCGCCGGCATCACCCTGACGACCGCCCTGGCCTCGCTGCTCTCCGGACGCCTGGTCCGTACGGACGTGGCGATGACCGGTGAGGTGTCGCTGACCGGGCGGGTCCTGCCGATCGGGGGCCTCAAGCAGAAGCTGCTGGCCGCCCACCGGGCGGGCATCACCACCGTGGTGATCCCCCAGCGCAACGAGGCCGACCTGGACGACGTCCCGGCCGAGGTGCTGGAGAAGCTGGACGTCCACCCGGTCACCGACGTCCGCCAGGTGCTGGAGATCGCCCTCGCCCCGGCGTCGGCCCGTGTGGAGGACAGGATCCCGGCCGCGGCCTGACCGCCACGCTGTGACGGGCGAGGCCCAAGGCCCGCGACCGGTACGGACGGCCCGCTTCCCGAGTCAACGGGGGCGGGCCGTTCCGCGTGCCTCGCGGGCCGGTCAGGGGCGGTAGATCGTGCCCGGTTCCGGCACGGCCGGGGCCATCAGCTCGGGGACGGTCACGAAGGTGTAGCCGTCCTTCTGGAGCGCGTCGATGATCCCGGGCACGGCGGGGACGGTGCCCTTGTAGATGTCGTGCAGCAGGATGATGCCGTCCTTGCTCGCCTGGTCCAGGATCCGCTTCTTGATCAGCGCGGAGTCGTTCGTGGAGTAGTCCTTGGCGGTGGCGCTCCACAGGACCTGGGAGAGCCCCAGGTCCTTGCTGATGTCCGAGACCGTGTCGTCGGTGCGGCCCTGCGGCGGGCGCATCAGGCGGGGCTTCTTGCCGGTGATCTTCTCGATGGCCAGCTGCGTCTTCTCCAGCTCGGCGCGTATCTCGTCCGGCTTCTGGTCGGTCAGCACCTTGTGCGTCCAGGTGTGGTTGGCGACCTCATGGCCCTCGTCCTCGATGCGCTGCACCACGGCGGGGTACTTGATGACGTGGTGCTTGCCCAGCAGGAAGAAGGTGGCGTGCACCTTCTTCTCCTTGAGGATCTCCAGCAGCCTCGGCGTGTCCTTGCCCGGTCCCGCGTCGAAGGTCAGGGCGATGCACTTGGCCTTGCGGCAGTCCACCGGCCCGAACGAGCCCTTGGCGTCGGAGGCCGCCTCGCCGCGTGCCGAGCCAGGCGCCGTGGTGTCCATGGAGCAGCCGCCCAAGGCCAGTGTGAGCGCCGTCACCAGCGCCGCGGTCAACCCCATCCTGGACGACGGCATCTTTCTGGGCACGACACATCACTCCTCTGTGCGGGGAAATCCCGCACAGGTGTGCGGTACGCCGAGGACTATACATAGTGCGTATACATGGAGTGTATAGAGGGGGCTCGGGCTGCGAGGAGCCCCGTTGACGTGACCCGGGGTGCGGAAGAGGGGCAGGCCGCCGCCGTTGGTCCGCTCCTGCGAAATACTGGCCGAACTGCGGCGTCGACCGGTCGCGGAGAGACTTTCATCGGCAGGAAACCGTACGAGGGGTACTGACGTGCGCGGGAACGACAGCGAGCCGGAGCCGGGCGCGACGGACGGAAGCGGTGTGGACCACGAATTCCTGGCACTGGAGCGGGAGCTGGCCGTGTTCCTGCGCCGGGCGCGCGCCACCTCGGGCGACATGGCCCGGGAGGTCCACCCCGAACTGGAGCCCGCCGCCTACGGCCTGCTCGTCCGTCTGGAGGCGGCGGGCCGGCAGCGGGCCACCGAACTGGCCGCCTACTTCGGCGTCGGCAAGGCCACCATGAGCCGCCAGCTGCACTCCCTGGAGAACCTCGGGCTGGTGGCCCGCGAACCCGACCCGGCCGACGGGCGGGCCTGGCTCGTCCATCTCACCGACGACGGCCTGGCCCGCTTCCGCAGCGTCCGGGACGCCCGCAGGGGGCGCTACGTGCGCAAACTGGCCGACTGGGACCGGGCCGAGGTCGCCGAGCTGGCCCGGCTCCTGCACCAGCTGAACGCCCGCGCCGAGAGCTGAGCCGCCGGCCGCCCCTCTGCTCTGCTCAGCCCAGCTCCACCAGGAGCGCGGTGGCGTCGTCGTGCGTCTTGCCGTGCCGCAGCCGTACGCGCCCGGCCGCCACGTCGGCGTCCTCCAGCTCCCGCACCCGGTCGATCAGGCCCTGCGGCCCGGCCTTCCGCAGCAGCCCCAGCGCGTCCGTCCAGTCGCCCTCGCCGAACACCTCCGTCCACCGGGTCGCGCCGTCCGTGAGCGCGGCGATGGCCCGGACGCCGGCCGCGGGGGTGCTGCCCGTCACCGCGCGCGCCGCCACCGCCGGATCGGCGGCCGCGGTGAAGAAGCCGCCCTCCTTGTTGCGCACCGTGGCATCGGCGATCTCGTTCGAGGCGAGCGAGCCCGGCGGCAGCCGGTCCAGCCGGTCGTCGAGGACGGCCCGGACCGCACCGTCAAAGGACTCCAGCAGCAGGGCCGAGTCGGAGAGCACCAGGTGTTCGATCACGCGTTCGTCCCAGCGGGCCAGCACCACGGTCGCCTGAGGCGTGCGTACGTGAGAAAGGTCACAGGTGACGCGATGTGTGTCGGCTGTACGGGAGATGGCCTCGGCCAGGACCTCGGTCAGGGTCAGGTCGGGGCGGGAACCGGACAGTTCCACCAGTGCGCCGCCGAGCCGCGCGGTGAACCACGGCACCGAGTGCACACAGCCGTCGTCCCCCGGCGGTGGGGTGACGCCGTCGAGCACGACCAGCACACCGCCCTGGCCGGAGGCGGGGAGGGCCCCGGAGGCCCAGTCCTCGTTGGGGCGTCCGGGGCTTCCGGGCGCGGTGGCGAGTTCGATGCGCATGCCGCCAGTCTGCACGAGCCCTTCACCTTCTCCGCCCGCGACCGGAAAGCGCCTGTACCAGCAGGTCAACGCGGGCGCGCGAGGCGGAAGGGGCGACTCCGGACCGATGCGGGCGGGCATCCTGCCAAAGGCGGAGCGGAAGTTCCACCCCGCGGTCCACGCATGGTCAGGGGCGCACCAGGGGAGACTTGTTCGCCAACTCAAGAGTGTTGTTCACTCCTTCGAGTGGCGGAGCGGTTGATGCGCGCCCCCCTCTCAAAAGCGCTGGAATGGTCAGAAGCCGTACCAGGAGCGGGGCGACCTTCCATGTGACCGTGCGTCACCTCTGCTTCAAGGGTGGACGAGTCAAGATTGCGAGCACCGGTGCAGAAGAAGCGGCCGCGGAGCAAGGGCACGACGCGCGACGGTTCCGGGGCGACGCCTCCGGCACCCGGCGTGGACAAGCGGACCGTGCGGGTGCGCAGCCGACTGGTCGCCGGAGTCGCGGTCGTCGGCGTCATCGTCATAGCGGCGGGCGCCCCCGCCGTGCTCGGGGCCTCCGCCGATCTGACCGAGTCCCAGCGGCTGGTCACCCTCGCCGAGCTGAACCAGCAGGCGGTCACCCTCGGGCACTCCCTCGCCGACGAGCGCGACGCCATCACCGCGTACATCGCCGACGGCCGCGACGAGAAGGATGACGACGGCGCGAAGAACCGCACCGCCCGCACCACCCGCGTCGACCAGCAGATCGACGAGATCCACGCCGCGGCCTCCGCCGCCCTGCGCCGCGACCTCTCGACGGTTCCCTCGCTGCGCCGCGCAGCGCTGACCGGCAAGGGATCGGCCCTGGAGGCGCACCAGGCGTACTCCGACGTCATCGCCAAGCTGCACGGCATCGCCGCCGAACTGGCAGAGAAGACCCCACCGCGCGCCGCCGACGCCACCCGGGCGCCGGGGACCCTCGGCAGCGCGTCCGAACAGGCCTCCGCCACCCGCGGGCTCCTCCTCGCCGCGCTCGCCGTGCCGAGCCCCGAGCCGGAGACCCGGACAGACCCCTTCACCGGGCTCCCCGTGACGTCCCAGGACGAGAGCGACACGCGGGCCGGCCGCGAACGCGACGAGCTGAGCGCCGCCGCCCAGCAGGCCCGCGTCCGGGAGCTGGCCGCGCTGGCCGACTTCGACCAGGCGGCGGACCCGGAGGCCCGCGACAAGCTCTCCGCCACCGTCACGGGATCCGAGGTCAACAACGCGGAGAAGTACCTCACCCGCCTCACCGACCGCCCCGAGCTGTCGGAGGCGGAGCGCGGGATCAGCCCCAAGAAGCTGGAGGCCGCGCTCTCCGCCCGCGTCGACCGGATGCGCAGCGTCGAGTCGGCCCTGACCACCGGCCAGGTCCAGCACCTGGAGGGCCTCCGCGACGACGACGTCACCGCCCTCGAACTGAGCATCGCCCTGCTCGGCGGCTGCTTCCTGCTCGCCGTCGGCGTCTCCACCGCCGTCGCCCGCACCCTCACCCAGCCGCTCGCCGTCCTGCGCATCGGCGCCGCCCGCCTCGCCGAGGACCCCGAGGGCGCCGAACCGGTCCGCTACACCGGCCGCAACGACGAGTTCGCCCGGGTCGTCCGGTCGATGAACTCCTTGCACGGCAGGCTCACCACCCTCCACCAGGACCTCGGCGGACGCGTCGAGAGCCTCACCGGCGAACGCTCCAAGCTGATCGCCGGCCGCGAGACCCTCGTCACCCAGCGGGCCGAACTCCAGGAGCATGCCGCCGAGCTGGCCAGGCAGCTGGAACAGCTGCGGAACACGGTCAACCACACCTTCGTCAACCTCTCCCTGCGGACCCTCGGGCTGGTCGAGCGGCAGCTCGGCGTCATCGAGGGCCTGGAGGAGCGGGAGCAGGACCCGGAGCGCCTGGCCACCCTGTTCAAGCTGGACCACATGGCCACGGTCATGCGCCGCCACAGCGAGAACATGCTCGTCCTCGCCGGCGCCGAGCACGGCCACGGCCACCCCGGGCCGATCCCGCTGGTCGACGTGGCGCGCGCGGCCGTCAGCGAGATCGAGCGGTACGAGCGGGTCACCATCCAGTCCCTGCCGCCGCACGCCCAGATCGCCGGGTTCGCCGCCGACGACCTCAGCCACCTCCTCGCCGAACTCCTGGAGAACGCGACCTCCTTCTCGCCGCCCGACTCCCAGGTCGAGCTGTCCGGCTGGCTGCTGGAGAGCGGCGAGGTGATGCTCTCCGTGTCGGACGCGGGCATCGGCATGTCGACGGTCCGCATGGGCGAACTCAATGCCAGGCTGGCCGACCCGGCCTCGTTCGAGCCGGGGGCGAGGCACATCGACATGACCGGGGCCGGACTCGGCCTTCAGGTCACGTCGTTGCTGGCCGCCCGGCACGGAGTGCGGGTCCAGCTGCGTGAGCAGAAGGGGAGTGGTGTGACGGCCGTCGTCGTGCTGCCGAGCGCCCTGCTGCCCAACTCCCTGCCCGCCTCCTCGCCGCCCGCCGTGCAGCTTCCCGGTGACGCGCCCACGCTCAACCTCCCGGGCTCGGTGGCGGAGGCGAACTCCAACGCCCTGCCCAGCCGTTCACCGCTGGCGCCCTCGGCAGCCACGCCCGGTACGCCCGGTACGCCCGCCGAAGCGGCGCCGGCGCCGGCCACGGCATCGACTCCGGAGCCCGGGCCGGCGTCGGACCCGGAAGCGGAGAACGCCCCCGAGGCGGTCGCCGAGCCCCTGCCCGCCGTCGACCCGCTGATCGTCGCCGCCGAGCGGACGATCCGCGAGAACGCGGCAGCCGAGGGCACGGGACCCGACGAGGACCCGGAAGCCACCGCCGTACCGCCGCAGGAGCAGGAGCAGGAGCAGAAGCAGGAGCAGGAGCAGGACGCGCGGCAGCCGGTCGCGGAGGCCGGCACCGGGGCCGAAGCCGGTACCGGGACCGAAGCCGAGGTCGGGAGCGCAGCCGGTACCGAGATCGAAGCCGATACCGGGAGCGCAGCCGAGGTCGGGACCGAAGACGGGTCCGGAGCCGGCCTGGACTCCGAGATCACCTTGCAGGTCCGGCTCCCGAAGCCTCCCCCGGCCCCTGCCGACCCGGTGGCCCCCCCCACCGCTCCGGGCCCCCCGGCGGGAGCGGACACCCCGGCAGTCCCGGGCGCCGCCGACCCGTACGCGATCGGCCCCGACCGCCACGAGCGCCCGGCCGAGACCGGCCCGGGGGACCAGGACCCGGAGGGGCCCGCGGTCCGCCCCGCGCCCCACGCCGAAGCCGCCCCGGCCCCCGACGGCACCGTCCCCGGCCCCCGCCGCCCCGAGGCGGCGCGGATCACCGACAAGCGGATCACCGACAAGGGGCTGCCGAAGCGCACGCCCAAGGTGGCCCGGCCCGACGCGACCCCCGCCCCCGGGCGGACCGGCAGCCTCGACCGGGACGCCCTGCGCCGCCGGCTGGGCAGCTTCCACCAGGCGGCGAAGGAGGGCCGGCGCGACGTCGAGGCGGAGATCGCCGAGACCGGCGGCATCGCCGTCGCCGGCCCCGGGGGCGTACCCACCGGGCGTACGGGGCACGAGACCACCACCGCACACGCCACAGGCGCCGCACAGGACGCAAGGACCGCACGGACCGCCGAGACCGGCGGCCGGGCGGACGGCCGGAACGAAGAGACGGGGGACACAGTCGAGGAGGCACGCAGTTGACTGCGCCCAGCACATTCGGGCTGAGTACCGAAGCCCGGAACCTTCACTGGTTGCTGAGCAATCTCGTGGAGGAGGTGCCAGGGGTCCACTCGGTCACTGTCGTCTCGTCCGACGGCCTGATGCTGCTCTCCTCCGACCCCGGCCATCTGACCGCGAAGGCGGCCGGACCGGCCGCCGGGAAGTCGGACGGGCCCAGGGGCTCCAGCGCCGACCTGGCCACGATCGTCTCCGGCATCGGTTCGCTGACCGTCGGAGCCGCGAAGCTGATGGACGGCGGCGGCGTCAAACAGACGATGGTCGCCATGGACGAGGGCAGCGTCTTCGTCATGTCGATCAGCGACGGCTCCCTCCTCGGCGTCCACGCCGCCCCGGACTGCGACATGAGCGTCGTCGCCTACCACATGGCCCTCTTCGTCGGCCGGGCCGGACACGTACTCACCCCCGAACTCCGCAGCGAGCTGCGCACATCGATGGAGAGCGCCCTGTGACCACCGCCGCCGCAGAACCCGCCCCCCGGCTCCCCGTCCGAGGGGCGGACAAGCGCCCCGCCCGGGTCCGCCCGTACTCCCTCACCGGCGGTCGCACCCGGTTCGGGCACGTCCTGCTGGTCGAGACGTTCGTCGCGGCCCTCGAAGCACCCGACGAGCGCCGCGAACTCACCAACGGCAATCTCGCCTCGCGCGTGATGCCGGAGCTGCGGGCCATCGTCGAACTCTGCCGCCGGATGCGTACGGTCGCGGAGATCTCGGCCCTGTTGAAGATGCCGCTCGGAGTCGTCCGGGTGCTGCTCAGCGACTTGGCCGACCAGGGAAAGATCCGCGTGTACGGAACCGGCCACGGCGCCGGCCAGCCCGACCGCGCACTGCTCGAAAGGGTGCTCAATGGACTCCGCCGTCTCTGAGGCGCCGCTCTTCGCCCCGCGCCAGCCGGGGCCCCGGGAACAGGCCGAGGAGTCCCTCCAGGCCTGGCAGCTCGACCACACCCGCGCGCCCACCGCCACCAAGATCGTGGTGGCGGGCGGGTTCGGCGTCGGCAAGACGACGTTCGTCGGCTCGGTCTCCGAGATCACGCCGCTCCAGACCGAAGCGCTGATGACCCAGGCCAGCGAGGAGACCGACGACCTCTCCGCGACGCCCGAGAAGACCACCACCACGGTGGCCATGGACTTCGGCCGGCTCACGCTGGAGGACGACCTCGTCCTGTACGTCTTCGGCACCCCCGGCCAGCAGCGCTTCTGGTTCATGTGGGACGACCTGGTGCGCGGGGCGATCGGCGCGGTCGTCCTCGCCGACACCCGGCGGCTGGAGGACTGCTTCCCCGCGCTCGACTACTTCGAGAGCTGCGGGCTGCCGTACATCGTGGCCGTCAACCACTTCGAGGGGACGCCCGGTTACGAGGCGGAGGACGTCAGGGAGGCCCTGACCGTACCCCCGCAGGTCCCGATAGTGATCATGGACGCTCGTAACAGGATCACGGTCGTCGAGTCGCTGCTCGCCCTGGTGGGCCACGCACTCGACGCCACCCCCGTCTGAGGGCTGTCCCTCGGACCTCCTCGAATCAGAGACAACGGAGAGCCGCGATGCGGAAGATACTCATAGTCGGAGCCGGCCAGTCCGGGCTCCAGCTGGCCCTGGGGCTGCAGTCCAGAGGGTACGAAGTCACCCTGATGTCCAACCGCACCGCCGACGAGATCCGCACCGGCCGGGTCATGTCGACGCAGTGCATGTTCCACACCGCGCTCCAGCACGAGCGGGACTACCAGCTGAACTTCTGGGAGTCCCAGGCCCCGAAGATCGAGGGCCTCGGCGTCTCCGTCGCCGCCCCCGACTCCTCGCGCGCCATCGACTGGGTCGGCAGACTGGACGGCTTCGCCCAGTCCGTCGACCAGCGCGTGAAGATGGCCGGCTGGATGGAGACCTTCGCCCAGCGCGGCGGCCAGCTCGTCATCCACGGGGCCGCCGTCTCCGACCTGGACTACTTCTCCCGCACCTACGACCTGGTCATGGTCTCGGCAGGCAAGGGCGAGCTGGTCTCCATGTTCGGCCGGGACGCGGCCCGTTCGCCGTTCGACGCCCCGCAGCGCGCGCTGGCCGTCGCCTACGTCCACGGCATGGGCCCGCGCCCCGAGCACCCGGAGTTCGACGCGGTCCGCTGCAACCTGGTCCCGGGCGTGGGCGAGCTGTTCGTCATGCCGACGCTCACCATCTCCGGCCGCGCCGACATCCTCTTCTGGGAGGGCATCCCGGGCGGACCGCTCGACGCCTTCCAGGGCATCAAGGACCCCTCCGAGCACCTGGCGAAGACGCTGGAGCTCATGGAGAAGTACACGCCCTGGGAGTACGCCCGCGCCACCAAGGTCGAGCTGACCGACGCCAACGGCACCCTCGCCGGCCGCTACGCCCCCACGGTCCGCAAGCCGATCGGGCGGCTGCCCGGCGGCGGCCTGGTCCTCGGCGTCGCGGACGTCGTCGTGGCCAACGACCCGGTCACCGGCCAGGGCTCCAACTCGGCCTCCAAGTGCGCGAACGCGTACCTGGACTCGATCGTCGAGCACGGGGAGAAGGAGTTCGACGCGGAGTGGATGCAGTCCACGTTCGACCGTTACTGGGAGACCGCGCGGCACGTCACGAAGTGGACCAACGCGATGCTCGGCGTCCCGCCGGAGCACGTGCTGAACCTGATCGGCGCAGCCGGCCAGCTCCAGCCCGCCGCGGACCGCTTCGCCAACGGGTTCGACAACCCGGCGGACTTCGAGAACTTCTTCTACGAGCCCGAGAAGACCAACGCCTACCTGGCCTCGCTCACCGGAGCCTGAGCCGCGAACGCCCTCGGCGGCCGGACCCGCACCGCCGGTCCGGCCGCCGAGGTCTGTCCGTAGGGCCTACGGGGCGTCCGGTGCCGCGTCCGTGCCGTACCCGGTGTCCGCGCCGTCGCGAGCGCCCTCGGGCAGTTCGGGGGGCGTGTACGTGGACAGCGGGGCGCCGCCGGGGTCGGGCCGGACGGCGCCCAGCAGCGGGTTCGACGCGAGCGGCGAGACCTTGACCTTCGTGCCGGGACGGGGCGCCTGCACCACCAGACCCCTGCCGATGTACAGCGCCACGTGGGTCGCCTTCGGGAAGTAGATCACCAGGTCGCCCGGGCGGAGCGCGGAGACCGGCACCTTCGGGAGCCGCTTCCACTGTTCCTGCGAGGTGCGCGGGATCGTCCGCCCCGCCGCCGACCAGGCCCGGGACGTGAGTCCGGAGCAGTCGAAGGAATCGGGGCCCTCGGCCCCCCACACGTACGGCTTGCCGATCTGCCGGACCGCGTACGCGACGGCGTCGCCGCCCTGCCGGGTGGGCGGCCGGGTGGAGCTGAGCGCCCCGGAGGCCACCAGGTCGCGCTGCGCCTCGTCCACGCCCCGCTGTTCGAGAGCGGCGAGCTGGGTCACCTGCTCCTCGGAGAGCGTGGCCAGCAGCCCCTCGACCTCCTTCAGCTTCCCGCGCACGGTGTCGCGCTGCTTCTTCTGGCGGTCGGCCAGCTTCTTCTGCCGGCCCAGCGCCTCGCGGGAGGCGGCGGCCAGCTTGTCGGCCCGCCGGGCGTCGCCGGTCAGCCGGTCCACCGTCGCCGCTCGGTTCGCGGCCAGTCGCCCCACGACATGGGTCTGGTCCAGGGCCCGCAGGGGATCACGGGACAGCAGCAGCCGGAGGTAGGCGGAGAACTCGGTACGCCCCTGGTACTGCTCCCGGGCCAGCCGCCCGGCCTCCCCGCGGCTGCGCTCCAGCGCGGCCCGCGCCTTCGCCAGGCCCGCGGTCACCTTCTTCACCTGCGCGGTCCGCTGCTCGAGCTTCTCCGCGGTGGCGTTGTAGGTCTCGCTCGCCTCCTCCGCGGCCTGGTAGCGGGTCTGGAGCTCGCGCAGCAGCGCGGCGACGCTCCTGGGCGCCTCGGGCGCGCCGAGAGCGGTCTCGGCGTCGACCTCCGCCGCGTCGGTCCCGGCGTCGGGGGCCGCCGGGTCGGTTCCGGCGTCGACCTCCGCCGGGTCGGACGCGTCGGCCTCCTCCGCCGGGTCGGACGCGTCCGATTCCTCCGCCTGGCCGGACGCGTCGGATTCCTCCGGTGTGTCCGGCCCGGCCGTTCCGGAGGCCTCCTCGGACGGTACGGGGCCCGGCTCGGCCGGTGCGGCGGTGGCGGGGGAGACCGTGAGCGCCGCGGCCAGCGCGGTCGTGCAGACCACGCGCAGGAGCCTGCCTGACACGACAACACCTCCGTGACGGAGACGTAGCCCGGCTACGGGCTCGTCCATACATGGGCGAATCCGATAATCCGGTCACGTGGTGTCAGGTGATGCAAGCACCGGGCGGCGCGCCGTCCGGGGACCCCCCGGACGGCGGTGGTGAGAAATGAAAGGGGTCGGACGGCCCGGGCCTCAGGCCACCGGGAAGGCGTAGAAGGCCCTGTCCCGCTGGACGACGACGGTCTCCCCGGCGGCGAGCGCCTGGTACGACGCCCTCACCGTCGCCCCCTTCGGATCGGCCGACCCGATGTCCTGGAACTTCCACAGCCGCTCGCCGTCGGCCGCCGAGAACGCTGTGACCTGGACGGTGTCGGCGGCGATCAGGGTCTTCTCGCTGCCGCTGAGCGTGAGCGACGGGGCGTTCCCGATGCCCGGCACCTCCGTGGAGCGCCGCCACACGAGCCGGCCGCTCTCCCGTTCTACCGCTCCGACCAGTCGGCTGCGCTCGGTGGTGTGGATCAGGGACCCGGCGACCAGCGGGGTGCCGAACACCGAGCCGTCGCTGCCCTCGACGCGCCACAGCGGCTTCGTCGTGTCCGTCTCGAAGGCCTGGAGATCCCTGCCGATCGCCGTGTACAGCGACCCGTCCTCGTCGCCCGCCGTGGCCGCCTCGGGCGAGGCCGCGCCGTACTGCTTGGTCCACAGCAGCTTGCCGGTCTTCTGGTCGAACGAGCGGACGGAGCCCTTCCTCCTGGCAGCCTTGACCTCGGCCGCCGTCAGGCTGCCCGCGTCCTGCCGTACGAGGACGTCGGCGGAGCGTTCCACGACCACCCGGTAGGCGGGGGTGCCCGGGGCGCGGCCCGCGGGCACGGCGGTCCGCCACAGCTCCTTGCGCTGCACGATGTCGTACGCGAAGAAGTAGGCCTGGACGACCTCCTTGTCCTTGCCCTTCTTCTTGCCCTTCTTCGGCTTCGGGGCCTTCACGGTGACCGTGTGCGAACCGGTGAACCAGATGACCGGCCCGGAACTCCCGGCCAGCCGCCCGACCGCGAGGCCCGGCAGGTCGCCGAAGGCCTCCGTGTAGCGCTCACGGTGCGCGACCTTGCCGTTCTTCGGCGACAGCCACAGGAACTCCGTCGGGCTCGCCACGAAGACCAGATCGGCCCCCGCCGCCAGCGCGGCCTGGCCCTTCGCCGCGTCCGCGCGCTGCCACAGCCGCTTGCCGGTGCGCAGGTCCACGGCGCTCGCCTGGCTCTCGCTGGTCATCACGAGGAGCTTGTCCCGCCATACGGCGGTGGTGAGCGGGGGCGCCTCGGAGGCCGGGTGCGTGTAGATCCAGCGCGGCTCGGGGGGCTGCCCGGGGAGCGTGCGGCGGGGCTTCGGGGCGGGCTTGTCGTCCGTCGCCACCGCGGTGTCCCCGGACCCGAGAGCGGCGACCGAACCGCCGCCCACGACCAGCCCGCCGACGGCCGCCGCCGCGATGGTCAGCAGGGTCCGGCGGCTCAAGGCGGGGTCGGGTGCCGGGGCCGGCGCGGGAGGCAGCGGCAACGACACCATCGGGCCCCCGCCCGCGCCCCCGGGACCGGCGGGCCCGGCCGGGAGCGCCGCCGCGGGATACGGGGCGGGTCCGCCGTGCGGGTGGCCCTGCTGCGGGGCGGCGGGCAGGGCGGACCCGGTCGGCAGCGCGGGCAGGCCGGACCCGGTCGGCAGCGCGGGCAGGGCGGGCGGCAGCGGGTGGGGCGTCGGGACGGGGGCGGCCCCCGGGGACGCGGTGAGCTCGTGGGGGAGCGCGAGCTGGGTCGTCGGGCGGTCGGTCCGCGGCGGCCGAGGCCCGGTGTTGAGGAACCGGGTGGTACCCCGGTCCTCCCCGACGTCCCCGACGTCCCCGCCGCCCGCGGAGACCGGCGCGGTGGGTTCCTGCGCCGCGGCGGGTTCCTGCGACGCGGGCCCGTCCACCGCCGGTGCGGGCAGCGGCCGGGCGTCGTGCGGTTCCGGGCGCGCGTCCACGTTCTCGGTCCGGGGGCCGTCCGTACGGGGGTTCTGCGGCCGGACGTCCTCCAGTTCCGGGCGGGTACGGGCGTCCTCCGGTTCCGGGGCGGTACGGGCGTCCTCCAGCTCCGGGCGCACGTCGGCGCTCTCGGTCCGGGTGCCGTCCGTACGGGCGTCCTGCGGCCCCGGTTCCCCCTCCGGCTGCACGCCCCTCTCCGGCACGGCCGCCCCGGCAGTTCCCTCCGCCCCCGCAGCCCCCTCGGGCCCGTGCTCCGGGCCCTCCTCCGGCACCTCCAGGGCCAGGACCCGCGCCTCCTGGTCCGCGACCGCCGCCGCGAGCCGTTCGGGGAGCCAGCCGCCCCGGGCGAGGCCCGCCGCGCCCTCCAGGGCCAGCTCGGCGGCGACCGTGCCGGCGGAGGGCCGCTCGGCCGGGTCCTTGGCCAGGCAGTTGGTGATCAGCTCGCGCAACGCCTCCGGTACGGCCTCGAGTTCGGGCTCGTCCCCGGCGATCCGGCGGGCGGCCTCCTCGGCCGGGCCCGCCGTGAACGGGGTCGTCCCGGTCGCCGCGTACGCCAGTAGCAGCCCCAGCACGAACAGGTCGGAGGCGGCGGAGACCTCCTTGCCCTCGATCTGCTCGGGCGTCAGATAGCCCAGCCGCACCGAGAGCTGGCCGCCCGGCCGGGCCTCGGCCGAAGCCGCCGCGCCCAGCGGACCGAAGGCGGTGAGGCGGGGTCCGTCGGCGGCCAGCAGCACCGTGCCGGGGGCCAGCCCCTGGAGCACGGCCCCGGCGGCATGCACCCGGGAGAGGATCTCGGCGATGCCCGCGCCCAGTATCCGCAGGGCCCGCTCGTCCAGCGGACCGGCGATCCCGATCGCCTCGGCCAGCGGCAGCGCGGGGACGTAACCCGCCGCCGTCCACAGGGGTTCCGGCCCCTCCGCCGGGGCCTCCGGCTCCTCGCCGGTGTCCAGGGGCTCGGCCACCCAGCCGCCCGCGAGGCGTTCGGCGGTGCGCGCCTCGGCCTGGAAGCGGCGGCGGTACGCCGGTACGCCTGCCAGCTCCGGGCGCGCGGCGGTGATGAGGGCCACCTCGCCGGAGGCGGTGTCCCGCGCCACGTACCGCACCGCGCTCGCGCCTTCGTGGAAGCGGGCCAGTGCGGTGAAACGGCCGAAGCGGCGTGGATCGTCCTGACGCAGCGCCTCCATGGCGCACCCCCCTTGTGACCGTCCTACGGCGACCGGGTGACCCGTCCTCCGGCGCCTGACCGTCGATCTTAGGGCCTGGGCCCCACGGGCGGTCGCCCGCCGCTCAGTCGCGGTCCGGGGGGCTCGGGGGAGTCTTCGACCAGGGCCACTTGAGGGTGCGGTGCTCGCGGCCCCCGGGGGCGTACTCGTACACCCAGCCGCGCTGGAGCCCGAGCCGCTTGGTGTAGCCGGCCGGGACCCGCTGGTAGGCGTACACGGTGGCGGGGCCACCGTCGGGCGAGGGCACCGGGACCTCGTACCACTTCGGCGGATGGCCGGTCGGGCCCAGCAGGATCGGCAGGACCCGGCCGTCCAGGGGGCCGCCTCGGAAAGGGGTGTTCTCGCTCTTCACCCGGTCAGTCTGACGCAGCGGCGGCGGGCAGCAGGTGCGCCGCCTCCGCGACGACCGGAATCACCCGTTCCGCCAGCTGTCCGACCGGTCCTCCGGAGGTCTCCAGGGTCAGCAGCTCGTTCACCACCCCCGCGGTCTCCGGGTCGGTGGCGGCGGTTGCGGCGAGCAGGGCGATCAGATGGTCGACCAGCCAGCCGCGCAGCTCCGCCGCGGCCGGCCGCTTCCCGTCGTCCAGCCAGATCAGCGAGGCCGCCTCGACGGCGGCGATCCAACTGCGCACCATCATCCGCAGCCGCGGCCCGGCGGGCTGTTCCCCGGCCCCGCCCATCCGCCCCAGGTGGCGCAGGATCTCGTCCGCCGCCGCCCGCCGCACCCCGTCCACGATCGTCGTCGTGCGGGAGGTCTCCACGACGCTGCCGCCGCGCAGCAGGGCGCTGAACCCGGTGTCGTGCTCGTCGACGAAGCGCAGATAGCGGTCGAGCACCCGGGCGACCCGCTCGGTGGGCGGGCCCACCGGCGGTTCGGTGAAGCACAGCGTCAGCTCGTCGGCCGCCGAGCCGAGCGCGGCCTCGTACAACTGCTGCCGCCCGCCCGGGAAGTAGCGGTAGACGAGCGGCCGGGACACCCCGGCCGCCACTGCCACCTCGTCGAGCGAGACCTCGTCGGGCGCCCGGTGGGCGAAGAGGCCGAGCGCGGCGAGCAGCAGCTGGGCGCGGCGCTCCTCGACGCTGAGCCTGCGGTACGTCGCCCGGGGCGGCGGGACTGCGGCGGTGGAGGTCATGCCACCGACCCTAAGGCCTCTCGTTGGGATGGTGGCGGTCGTTCGGATGGTGCCGGGGCCCGCGGGCGCCGGCGCTCCCGGTGCGCCCGGCTTTCGTCTCCGTCGGCACGGCTTTCAGGCCAGCAGCCCGGAGCCGCGCCACAGCCGCCGGCCGACGCCGTTCAACAGCCCGATGTCGTCGAAGAAGTCGGTGAGCCGCTTCGCGCCGGACTGCATCACCTCCGCGCGGTGGCCGCTGGCCCTCACCTGCGCGACGGCCTCACGGCGGTCCAGGCCGACGTTCTCGTACACCTGCGGGTTCACGAAGCAGATGGAGAAGACCCGGGCCGCCTCGCCGCAGCTGACCTTGGTGAGTTCCCGCTCCCAGCGCGGGGCGGTCACCATCTGGCGGCGCAGCTCCTCGCGGGCGTACCGGACGTGCCGGGCCTCCTCGATCACATGGATCCGGGTCACACCGCGCACCAGGGTCTGCACACGGTCGTCCGGGAAGGTCAGGCGCTGCATCCAGTCGAGGATCTCCTCGCCGAGCAGGGTCGCGGCGAACGAACCGGGGGTGGTGGAGACGGTCTTCAGGACCCGTGCCAGGTTGTGGTAAACGCGCGGCACCGCATACGTCGGGGCGCCGCCCCAGTCGATCATGCGGCCGAACATCATCGAGTGCCGGCACTCGTCGGCTATCTCCGTGAGCGCGTAGCGGACGTGGTTGCTGGTCACCGGCTTGTCGTAGACGTGCCGGACCAGAAGCTGCATCAGGATGATCTCGAACCAGATGCCGAGCGAGGCGAGCGCGGCGCCCTCGTGCCGGGAGAGGTCCAGGCGTTGTTCCTCGGACATCCGGTCCCACAGCGGGGTCCCGTACAGCGAGAGCAGCTCCGGCGGCCAGAACCACTTGCCCTCCTCGACGGCCGCGTCCCAGTCGAGTTCGGTGTCGGGGTCGAAGGAGTGCTTGGCCGAGGATTCGAGCAGCCGCAGGGCGACCTGCTCGCGGTCGCGGAGCGGGCCGAGTGCGTCGCGGAGCGCGGTGGCATCGCGAGCGGTGACGGGTGTCATGGCGGGAGCACCTCACACGGGGGTTGCCGGGAACGGGCGTTACCGGCGGTCACCTCTTATGAGACTGTCTGTCAGCAAGGCCGTCAATCCCTTGGACGCGACTCCGTACGACTTGTTGACCCGCCGTCTACCAACGTGTGAACCTGCCAGGGAGGCGGCCTGCGCATCTGCTCGCGCGCGCTCAACTGCCGTCGGTGTCACGGAACTTGTCCATCAGGTCGAGTCAGTCGAGGCGAAGGAGCCGTCCGTGTCCACCCATGACCTCTACACCACCCCGCCCGCCGAACCGACCTGGCAGGTCCCCGCCACCGGCGCCGCCCGGTTCAGCTGGGACTACGACGACGGCCGCGAACGCCTCCTTGCCCTCTACCAGAAGGGCAAGGACAAGCAGTGGGACGGCGACAAGCGCATCGACTGGTCGCTGGAGGTCGACCCCACCGACCCGCTCGGCACCCCCGACGAGGCGCTCACGCTGTACGGCACCCCGCACTGGGCGAAGATGACGGAAAGGGACCGGGGCGAGCTGCGCAAGCACTACACCTCCTGGCAGTTCAGCCAGTTCCTGCACGGCGAGCAGGGCGCGATGGTGTGCGCGGCGCGCATCGTGGAGTCCGTCCCCGACCTGGACGCCAAGTTCTACTCCGCCACGCAGACCATGGACGAGGCCCGGCACGCCGAGATCTACGGCCGCTTCCTGCACGAGAAGGTCGGCATGCTCTACCCGGTCAACGACAGCCTCCAGGGGCTGCTGGGCGACACCCTGCGCGACTCCCGCTGGGACATGCCCTACCTCGGGATGCAGGTCCTGATAGAAGGCCTGGCGCTGGCCGCCTTCGGGATGATCCGCGACACCACGACCAAGCCGCTGCCCAAGCAGCTCCTGGCGTACGTGATGCAGGACGAGGCCCGGCACGTCGCCTTCGGGCGGATGGCGCTGCGCGACTACTACCAGCAGCTGAGCGACGCCGAACTCCGCGAACGCGAGGAGTTCGTCATCGAGGGCTGCTACCTGATGCGCGACCGGCTCAGCGGCGTCGAGGTCCTGGAGAACTTCGGCATCGGCAAGCAGGAGGCGACGGACCTCTCGGAGCACTCCGAGTTCCTCCAGCTCTTCCGCAAGCTCCTGTTCAGCCGGATCGTCCCGTGCGTCAAGGACATCGGCCTGTGGGGCCCGCGACTCCAGAAGGCGTACGTCGACATGGGCGTCCTCGAACTCGGCGACTCCAACCTCGACCTGCTGATGTCGATGGACGAGGAGATAGCCGAGGAACTGGACCGCGAACGCTTCGCCGTCGAGGAGGACGCCCGGGTGGCGGAGGTCGCGGAGGCGATCGAGGAGGGCGCGGCCGACGCCGCCTGAGGGGGCGCGCGGCGGTGCGGTACGGAGCCCCCGGGGGCTCGGGGGCCGATAAGGGATGTACGCCACCGGGGGCGCGGAGGCCGATAAGGGATGTACGCCACCGGGCCCCGGCCGTCACGATGCGGGCATGACGACGAACCCGCCCGCAGCCACCGCCGCCGGTCGCGCCGCCGCCCGGCGCAGCCTCGAATCACTCGCGCTCGGCGACGCGTTCGGGGAGCGCTGGTTCCCGCTCTTCCGCGAGCCCCGGCAGGCCGCGAACGAGATCCGGGCCCGCCGCACCCCGCCGGAGCCCCGCTGGCACTGGACCGACGACACGGCCCTGGCACTCGCCCTGAACCGCTCCCTCGACGAGCACGGCCACGTCGACCAGGACCACCTGGCCCTCTGCTACGCCCTGGCCTTCGACGCCGACCAGGCCCGCGGCTACGGCCACGGCATGCACCTCCTGCTGCCCCGACTGCTTCAGGCCCCGGCCGACTGGCGCACCCTGGCCCCCGGACTCTTCGACGGCGGCAGCCTCGGCAACGGCGCGGCCATGCGGGTCGCGCCGCTCGGGGCCCGGTTCCACGAGGACCTGGACCATGTCGCGGCCCAGGCCGCGCTGTCGGCGGAGGTCACCCACGCCCACCCGGACGGCATCGCGGGCGCGGTGGCCGTCGCGGTGGCGGCGGCGCTCTCGGCACGCGGCGAACTGACGCTGGACGCGGTGGCGGAACGCACGCCCGAAGGGCCGGTACGCGACGGAGTGCGGCGAGCCGCGCGGACGCCCCTCACCACGGAACCGTGGAAGGCCGCGGACCTCCTCGGCAACGGACAGCGCATCCGGGCCGACGACACCGTGCCCTTCGCGCTGTGGACCGCCACCCGCCACGGGGACGACCTGGAGGCGGCGCTCTGGGCGACCGCGGAGGGCCTCGGCGACGTCGACACCACGTGCGCGATCACCGGGGGCGTGGTCGGGGCGGCGACGGGGACGGCCGGGGCGCCGGAGGACTGGCTGCGCAGGCGCGAGCCGTTGGGGTGAGGCGGCGGCCCCGAGGGGCGGGAGGGGGCCGGCCGCTCCGGGCCGCCGCTCTCGACCGAATACCGATACCGGACGCATCGAAATTCCGTTCGCAAAGGTGTCGTACGGTGAGCGCATGACCACCCCGCCGCACCCGCCGCAGGGCCCGTACGGGCCGCCGCCCCCGCAGAACCCCTACGGCCAGAACCCCTACGGGTCGCCGTCGGCCGCGCCCGGGCCCGTGCCGCAGCAACCGCCCTACGGCTACCCGCAGCAGCCCCCGGCCCCGCCCCAGCAGGACGGCTGGGGCCGGCCCGGCTGGGGGCAGCAGCCCGGCATACCCGGCGGGGGCGGTCCCGGCGCTGCCGGGTGGCCGCCCCAAGGGCCGCAGCCGCCGCGGAAGAAGAGGGGCGTACTGATCGTCGGGATCGTGGCCGGCGCGGTCCTGGCGGCGGGCGGAATCACCTACGGCGTCTCCCAGTTGTTCGGGAAGGCCACCGACGCGGCGTTCCCGGCGGCGGAGTACGAGCTCGTCCTCCAGCAGGAGTTGGTGGACGGCGAGTTCACCCTGGCCCAGGACCTGTCGTCGAGCCAGGGCAAGCAGATCGAGGACATGTACGACCCCACCGTCCGGGACGCGAAGGCCGTCGTCGGTCAGTACAGCTCGGCCAAGGGCGGAGCCCTGGTGATCTCCGGGATGTACGGGCGGTTCACGGAGCCGGAGGCCATGCCCGACAAGATGATGAAGGGCGGGGCCGAAGGCAAGGGCGCGACCGTCGCCGTCCCCCCGAAGGAGTTCACCCCCGCCGGCCACGACATCACGCTGAAGTGCCAGGTGCTCCAGTCGAACCAGAACGGCGTCAGGGCGAACATACCGATGTGCGCCTGGGGCGACGACAACACCGGGGCGTCCGTGGGGATCATCCGTCCCGAGACGGCCCTCAAGGACCCCGAGGCGATCGACCTGGAGGCGGCGGCGGCCGAGACCGCCGAGATCCGCGAGGAGATCCGCCGGCCGATCGGCTGACCCGTCGCGGTCCAGGTGTGCGGGCCGCGGCTCCCCCGGCCGCCCGCCCTGTCGCCGGTCAGTGCACTCCGGCCGGCGCAGGGAAGCGGGCGCGCAGGGTGAACGCCCGCTCGGTAGGGCCGTGTTCGCGTAGGTGCAGCAGCCGCTCCTCGGCGTCCGCCACCGTCGGGCGTTCCCCGGTCGGCACCCACCACAGGGCGGTCATCGCCTCCCGGATCTGCTCGAACCACTCGCGGCGCCGGCTCATCAGCTCCCGGTGCCGTCCGGCGAACATGAAGTCGGTGAGCGCTTCGACGTCCCGCCACACCGACATGTTCACGATCATCCAGTCGTCCCCGAAGACCGGGACGTCCGTGGCGTTCCCGGATGCGGAGCGCAGACGCCAGACGAACCCGTCGGCTCCGTCGGCGACCGCGTTCACCGGGTCCAGGCCCTCGACGAAGTCCTTCAACTGCGGTGAATCCAGCGGGAATCTGAGGCGTGAGATATTCACCTGAGCCAACTCGTGTGGTGCGCCGCCGAGATCGGTCTCGATAGAGGTCATGGCGTCACGGTAGGCAAGGCGTTCTCCGCCGCGCGGGCCATTCCGAGCAGCGAGATGTCCGCCCCGCGCGCCGCCACCAGTTGGAGCCCCACCGGGCAGCCGTCCCCGGTGAACCCGGCGGGCAGGCTGGCCGCCGGATGCCCGCTGAGGTTGAACGCCCAGGTCAGGGCGGTGGAGTAGAGGTCGCCCGGGCCCTCGTGTCCGTGCGGCCGGTTCGGCGTGACCGGGGTCAGCAACAGGGGCGCGGCGGCGAGGAGGTCATCGAGCCGGTCGTCGTTCGCCCGCCGGACCGCCACTGCCTCCGGGTCCCCGGGTGCCCCGCCCCGTACCGCCGTCCAGGCCCGCACAGGGTCGAGCAGGGCGCAGTCGGCGTCCAGCAGGCGTACGGTCCCCGCCGCGACGAGCCGGTCCACCGCCGCCCGGACGACGGCCGCCACCTCCGGGTCCACCTCCGCGTACCCGAGGTCCTCGCTGTACACGGCGGGCAGCGGCAGGGCGGGGGCGGCGACCGGTTCGTATCCGTCCAGCACCTGGCGCAGATACGGCTCCGCCGCGGCCGCCGACCGGGCCAGCACCCCGGCCGAGGCCAGCCCCGTCCGGTCGGGGGAGGGGAGCAGCCCGTTCGTCGTCTTCAGCCCGAAGACCCCGCACCAGGCGGCCGGGATGCGGACCGACCCGGCCCCGTCGCTGCCCGTCGCCAGCTCCGCCATCCCCGTCGCCACCGCGACCGCCGACCCGGCCGATGAGCCGCCCGGGGTGCGGTCCGCCCGCCACGGGTTGACCGTGCGGCCGTGCGCGCCCAGGCCCCAGGTCTGCCAGTGGGTGCCGGGCCCGGGCACCGAGGTCGCACCGACCGGGGAGCCGCCCGCCGCGATCAGCCGACGGGCCGCGAAGGACCGGATCCCGGCGGGACCCTTCACCGCGAACGGCAGCCCGCCCAGCGGGAGTCGGTGCGCCAGGGCCTCCCGCTCCCGGGCGAGCGCCTCGTCCGGCCAGACCTCGATGAATGCGTGCAGGACCGGGTCCAGCCGGCCGATCCGCTCCAGGGCCCGCGCCACCGCGGAGGTCGTCCGTGTCATCGGACCAGTCTGCCGCTGTGCCGCTGCGCGCGTCCCGGCTACTCCTCCAACGCCGCCTCCATCACGGCCCGGGCGATCGGGGCCGCGCTGCCGCCGCCGCTGATGTCGGCCCGGTCGGCGGCGGCGTCCTCCACGACCACCGCCACCGCGACGGCCGGTCGGCCGGAGTCGGGGGCCTGGGCCCAGGAGATGAACCAGGCGTACGGCAGCCCGGAGTTGTCGACGCCGTGCTGGGCGGTACCGGTCTTGCCGCCGACCTTCACCCCGTCGATCGCCGCGTTCGCCCCGGTGCCGTTCTCCACCACGTCGACCATCATCCGCTGGAGCTGCACGGCCGTCGACGGGCTCATCGGCCGCTCGTACGGCTCCGACCGCTCCTGCCGGACCGTGTCCCCGTCGCTCGTGGTGATCCGTTCCACCAGATGCGGGCGGCGCAGATCCCCGCCGTTGGCCACCGCCGACGCGACCATCGCCATCTGGAGCGGGGTCGCCGTCGTGTTGAACTGCCCGATCGACGAGAGCGCGAGCTGGTCGTCGCTCATGTCCGTGTCGAAGTTGCTCCTCGCCACCCCGGACGGGATCCGCAGCCCGCTGTCGTTGAAGCCGAACCTCTCCGCCGCCTCCGCCATCCCCTCCAGCCCGACCTCCACCCCGAGATGGGCCATCACGGTGTTGCAGGAGACCCGGATCGCGTCCGCCAGGGACGCCCGGTCGCAGCCCCTCGCCTCGTTCGGCAGGGTCGTGCTCGTGCCGGGCAGGACGTACGGCGACGGGGTGTCCGTGGGCGCGTCGGCGTCCGTCACCGCCCGGGCGTCCAGGGCCGCTGCCGCCGTCACGATCTTGAAGGTGGAGCCCGGCGGATAGGTCTGCCGGATGGCCCTGTTGAGCATCGGCAGACTCTCGGCCGCGTTCAGCCGGGCCCACGCGTCGGTCACCGCCGAACCGGTCCCCGACAGCCGCTCGGGGTCGTACGACGGGGTCGAGACCAGCGCCAGGATCGCGCCCGTCGACGGATCCAGGGCCGCGACCGCCCCCCGCCGCCCGCCCAGCCCGTCGTACGCGGCCTGCTGCATCGACGCCCTGATCGTGGTGACGACATCGCCGCCCGGCTGCCGGCCCCGCGTGAACTCGTTCCAGAAGGGCAGCGGCGCCAGCAGGGAGTCCGTACCGGACAGGACGGAGTCCTCGGCGTTCTCGATGAGCGTCGTGCCGTACGTCTGCGAGGCGTATCCGGTCACCGGGGCGTACAGCGGGCCGTGCAGATAGGTGCGCTCGAAGCTGAGCTGTTCGCCGGTCTCCTTGCTGCCGGTCACCGGCCGGTCGCCGACCAGGATGTTGCCGCGCGGCTGGTCGTAACGGGCGATGGTGTTACGGCGGTTGGCCGGGTTGTCGTCCAGCTCGTCGGCCTCGAAGACCTGGATCCGGGCCGCGTTGACGAGCAGCGCCACCAGCAGCAGCAGACAGAAGGCGGCGGCCCGCCGGATGTAGCGGATCACCGGTCCTCCTCCACGGCCGCGGCGATGACCCCGGTCTCGGCCTGTTCGGGGTGGGGTCTGCGCGAGACGTCGCTGACCCGGATCAGCAGCGCCACGATGATCCAGTTGGTGACGACCGACGAGCCGCCCTGCGCGAGGAACGGCATCGCCATCCCGGTCAGCGGGATCAGCCCCATCACCCCGCCCGCGATCACGAACACCTGGAGCGCCAGGATCGACGCCAGGCCGATGGCGAGCAGCCGCCCGAAGGGGTCGCGCAGGGCGAGCCCGGCCCGGTAGCCGCGCGCCACGAGCAGCGCGTAGAGGAGGAAGATCGCGGTCAGCCCGCTCAGGCCCAGCTCCTCGCCCGCGGTCGCCAGGATGAAGTCGGACTTGGCGGCGAAGCCGATCAGGATGGAGTGGCCCGCGCCGAGCCCGGTCCCGAGCATCCCGCCCGCGGCGAAGGCGAACAGCGACTGGGCGAGCTGGCCCGGCCCCTGTCCCGCGTCGATCGAGGCGAAGGGGTCCAGCCAGTCCTGCACCCGGCTGTGGACGTGCGGTTCGAACGAGCCGACGACGAAGGCGCCGACGGCGGCCAGGAGCAGACCGACCGCGATCCAGCCGGTCCGGCCGGTCGCCACGTACAGCATGATGACGAAGAGCCCGAAGAACAGCAGCGAGGTGCCCAGATCCCGCTCCAGCACCAGCACCCCGACGCTCAGCAGCCAGATCGCCACGATCGGCCCGAGCACCCGGCCGGAGGGCAGTTGCAGCTTCCAGAAGGTGCGGCCGGTGTACGCGAGCGCGTTGCGGTTGGCGGCCAGATAGGCGGCGAAGAACACCGCGAGCAGGATCTTGGCGAACTCGCCGGGCTGGAAGGAGAGACCGCCGATCCGGATCCAGATCTTCGCCCCGTTCACCGCCGGGAAGAAGATCGGCACGATCAACAGGACGAGCGCCGAGGCCACCGAGAGATACGCGTACCTCTGGAGCACGCGGTGGTCGCGCAGCAGCACGACCACGGCCGCGAACAGCGCGACGCCGAGCGTGGACCAGACGAGCTGGGTGGGCGCGGCCTGGTCCCTCGGGGTCTCCAGGTCGAGCCGGTAGATCAGCACCAGGCCGAGCCCGTTGAGCAGGACGGCGATCGGCAGCAGCAGCGGATCGGCGTACGGGGCCCGGAAACGGACCGCGACATGGGCGAGCAGCGCGAGCGTGCCGAGCCCGGCGCCGTACCCGGCGACGTCGGGAGGCACGGTGCCGTCGTGGGCGAGGCCGACCGCCGCATAGCCGAGGACGGAGATCAGGACGCCCCCGACGAGGAGGGTGAGCTCCACCCCGCGCCGCTTGGGCAGGCGTAGCTCGGGCGGGGGAGCGTCCGCCGTCGTTGCGGTCATGCCCCGCAACGTAGCAAGAGGCACGCGATATTTCCCTTATGTCACACCTTTGCCTCTGCCAGTGCCTCTCGCACACGCGGCCGGCGCCCACCGGACACGCGCCCACCGGACATGCGCCCGCCCGGGGAGCCGACGGCGACACGGCCGGGCTCCACGGGCGGGCGGATGTATGGGTGACGCGAGGTCAGCACCACTTCGGCGCGGTGCCGATGTTCTCGATGTAGCGGGCCGAACCCCAGGCCCAGGTGCCGTCGGTCAGCAGGTACCAGCGGTTGTTGTTGTCGACGTCGTCGCCCTTGGTCTTGCAGAAGATGTTGACGATCTCGCCGTACTCGACCGAGCCGACGACGCGGCTGCTGCGGGTCGGCTTGTCGCGGAGCAGCAGGTACGGCTTGGCGATGACGCGTCCCTTGTAGGTGCGCTTCGGCGCCTGGGGCTTCGCCTGCCCCTGCTTCCGCGCCTCCTCGCGGGCCTGCTTCTGCTGCGCCTCGTGCTCGCGCTGCAGCGCCGAGGCGGAGAGCTCGTCGGACGTCGGGTCCGGAGCGGCGGCCTCCGCGCGCTGTCCGACGGGCTGGGGGTCGGCCGCCAGTGCGGCGGGAGCGGCTGCGGTGAGCGCCGCGAGCGTGCCGGTGGCGACGCAGAGGCCGAGCCGGCGGAGCCGCGAGGGGCGGGACAGGGGGGACATGCTGCCTCCATGCGATGAGGAAGGGGCCGTGGGGGACACGAGCTGGGCTCGTGCTCGTCACGCTAAATTCGCCACCCACGGCCCGCAACGCGTCACGGTGCGTGAAGGCCCCTACGCGTTGAGCCGTCCGGGTCGTCCCTGGTGCCCGGGCCCCCGCCGTCACCGGGATTCCCGTCGGCGTCGCCGTCGTCGAGGCGCACGTACTCCGGCAGGGTCACCCGGACGAGCGCCCCGCCGTCCGGCGGGTTGCCGAAGTCCAGCCGGGCGCCGATGACCTCGGCCTGGCCGAGGGCGATGGTCAGCCCCAGACCGTGCCCCTTGCCCCCGCCGTCCGTGCGGAACCGCTGCGGCCCGCCCTCCAGCAGATACGCCGGGAACCCCGGGCCGTGGTCGGTCACGGAGACCACCGCGCCGTCCACGCTCAGCACCACCGGGGGCCGCCCGTGCCGATGGGCGTTGGCCACCAGATTGCCGATGACCCGCTCCAGGCGCCGCCGGTCCGTCTCCACCCGGGCCGCGCCCGTCACCCGCACCTCGGTGTCGGTGCCCGACGCCCGGACGACCCGCTCCGCCAGGGGTGCGAGTTCGTGCACGGCGAGGTCGACCTCCTCGGTGCGGGCGTCGAGCCGGGAGATCTCCAACAGGTCCTCCGTCAGCGCCCGCATCGCCCGCACCCGGTCGCGCACCAGTTCCGCCGGGCGGCCCGGCGGCAGCAGTTCGGCGGCGGCCGACAGACCGGTCAGGGGGGTGCGCAGCTCGTGTGCCACGTCGGCGGTGAACCGCTGCTCGGTCTGGAGCTTGCGCTGGAGGGTCGAGGCCATGGTGTCGAGCGCGCCCGCCACGATCGCCACCTCGTCCTGGGCGCGGACCGGGCGCGCGGTCCGGGGGTCGCGCACCCGCGCGTCGAGATCGCCGGCGCTGATCCGGCGGGCCACCCGGGCGCTCTGGTGGAGTCTGCGGGTCACCCGGCCGACGGCGAACAGGCCGACGAGCAGGGTCGCGGCGATGGCCAGCAGCGAGGAGCCGATGATCGCCCGGTCGAGACCCCCGATGGTGCGGGCGCTGTGGCCGTAGTCCGTCCAGGTGGCGAGCGCCCGCCCGTCCGCCGGGCCCGCCGCCCACATGGCGGGGCGGCTCCGCCCGTCCGGGTCGCCCGGCCGGCGCGGTCCGTCCGCGACGACGGTGCCCCGCTCGCCGTCCGCGGCCAGGGCGCGCAGCGAGGCGGGCAGGCCCGGCGGGTCGACGCCGGACCTCGGGGGCAGCGGCTCCCCGGCCTCGTACGCGTCGGTGACCACCTCCAGCCGGCTCAGCGTCTTCTCCCGGGCCTGCTCGACCGTCTGCCGGGTCACCGCCGTGTGCACCAGGAAGCCGAGGAGCGCCGCCAGGGTGCAGCACATGACGGTCAGGAAGACCGCGGACTTCCAGGTGAGGCTCGCGGTCCAGGAGGGCGAGCGGAACCCGCGCCGCCTCATCGCGTCCCCGCAGAGGATTCCGGGGCGGGCTTCGGGGCCTTCCGGTGCTCGGGCGTACGCAGGATCTCGTCCCGGGTGGGCAGCATCGCGCGCTGTCGGTCGTCCCAGGACCACGCGGTGCGGTATTCGTACCCCGGGATCACCGAGGGGGCCCGCATGATCAGGTCCCGGCCCGCCAGCTCCACGCTGATGACGGCGTCGTAGGTGGACATGATCCGGGTCAGCCGCCCCTCGTCCGGCATGTAGACGCGCACGGCGAGCTGCCGGTCGGGCATCCGGATGCCGAGCACCAGCTCGTCCCTGTCGTCACCGGTCAGGTCGCGGTAGTAGGGCGGGAGCACCGGGCAGTCGTCCGGGACCGTCCGGCACGCCTCGATGCGGCGGACCGTCCCGTCCGGCAGCTCGTCCAGACCGCTGCCCCGGTCCGTCTTCGCCTTCAGCCCGGCCTGTGCCACGGCCACCGGGTCCAGCCGCCGCACATCGCCACCGGTCACCCGGATCCCCGGGATGCGCGCGGTCTCGCCCTCGCCGTAGTCGTACGGGGCGGCGGAGGCGGGCGGCAGCTCCGGCCAGAGGCTCCTGGGCTCCACGGCCGACGGCGCGTCCCCCGCGCTCTCCAGCCCGCCGGCCGCGCCACAGCCGGACAGCAGGGTGAGCGCGGCGAGGGCGAACGCGGCGGTACGGGTCGCCGCCGGGACGCGGTGCGGGCGCAAGGCTCGCCTCCTCTACGACGACGGACGACACAGCGGTCTCACACCCTAATCGGACGACCGTGCGCAATGTCGACTTCGTACCCCTGTGCAACGTACGCGGCCCCGCGGGCCTGGGGCCACGGGGCCGGAGCGGTCAGGAGGGCCGCGGGCTCAGCGTCGGTACGGGACCAGTGTCCGTACCGCTTTCGGTTCTCCGGTGCGGCTCAGCGCTGGTACGGGTTCAGCGCTGGTACGGGTTCTGCCCGGGAGGTGTGAAACCCGGCTGCTGCGGGGCCTGGCCGTGGGCGTTGCCGTCCTGCCCGGCCGCGGCCTGGGCGAGTAGCTGGTCCGCCTCCTCCTTGGATATCTGCCGCTCCCGCCGCAGAACGTGCACTGCGTGGCGTACTTCGTCGAGAACGGGAACAGCGGCACGAAGAACAGCGTGAACTTCGTGACCCGCTTGCGCAGCGTGTGCGCCGCCGGATTGCCGCACCAGCCGCACACCATCGTCAGGATGGCCAGCTGGTGGAGGTAGCCCTTGGTGCCGAAAATGATCATGCCGTGGTTCCTTTCCCCGTCCCCCGGAGTGCCTGTCGGCACAGCGCCAGGAGCTTCTCGTCCTCGTGGATGTCATGACTGCCGTACCCGCCGTCCATCGCGTTGTGACGGCGTACGGAGGCGAGTTCGCTCCGCAGGACGTGTGCTGCGGCCGACCCCTCCGGGACCGGCCCCATCCGTGCTACGCATTCTGCCACCCGGACCCGCACATGGCGGCTCCGCTCCCAGCCGGCGAGCAGCGCCTCGACGGTCTCCTGCGACCGGCCCGACACCTCCCACAGGGCGATCGCCGCGTCGACCCGCAGCCACAGCTCCTCGTGCGCCAGCAGCCCGCGCAGCCGGGGCGCGACCACCGCGGCGCGCGGCCCGAGGGACCCCAGCGCCACCGCCGCCGCCCGCCGCTCGTGGACCTGGGGCGACTGGAGGCCCTCGATCAGTGCCGGCAGCACCGCCTCGGCGTCGCCGGAGATCGCCCACAACGCCTCGGCCGCCTCCGTCGCGGAGGCCGTCCCGGGTCGGCTGATCAGCGCCCGCAGCTCGGGGACGGCCTCCCGCGCCGCCGGCCCGAACGAACCCAGCGCCCGCAGCGCCGCCGTACGCAGCCACTCGCCCCGGTACTGCGGCGCCCCGCGCAGCACCCGCAGCACCTCGGGCGTCGCCTCGCCCGCCCGCAGCCCGGTCAGCCCGGCCAGCAGCGGGCTCGCCCGGTCGTAGGCCCCCTCGTCCAGCTCCATCTCCGCGAGCCTGCTCCGCAGCGCCCCGGCGAGCGGCTGGGCCGCCGCCCCCAGATGGCCCACCGCGAACCCCACGTCGTGCGCCACCTGCGGCAGCTCCAACGCCGCCGCGAGCGCGGGCACCACCCGGGCGTCGCCGAGGCGCGCCAGGGCCTTCACGGTGGAGCCGAGGCCGGGCGGGCCGCTGGCCCAGGACTTCACCCAGTCCCCGGGGCGGTCGGCCAGCCGGGCGGCCAGGGCGTCCGCGGCGGGCGCGGCGAGGCCGAACAACTCCTCCAGCACATGGGACGCGGCCTCCGCCAGCCGGGGCTCGGGGTCGGACAGCTGATCGCCGACGAGCGCCACCAGCTCCTCGTAGGGGCCGCGCCAGGCCCGTATCAGCCCGCCGCTCATCCGCACGGCGTCGATGCGCTGCCGACGGTCGGGGCTGCGCAACTGGTCGGCGAGCAGCGCCGTGCGGTCGCCCACCCGGTCGTCGAGGCCGACGTGCAGGGTGCGCAGCAGATCCGCGGCCCAGGGGGCACCGCGCCCGGCGCTCTCCTGCGCGGACAGCGACCGCAACTGCCCCACGAGCGTCGGCGTCACGACCTGCTCGCCCCGAGAGGCCTCCGCGGCGGCCACCGGTTCCGCGTCCACCGGCTCGGCGTCCGGGTCCACCGGCTCCGCGTCCGGGTCCCGGTCGGGATCCGTCCCGCCCGCCTCCGTCCCGTCCCCCTGCGCAGTGTCCCCCTCCGGCGGGGAACGCATCTCGCGCAGCAGCCCCGAGACCACCGGCACCACATCGCCGGGCAGCCCGTCCGGCGAACAGCGCGCCAGCTGGGCCAGGGCCGCGAGCCGCAGCCCCGGGGAGTGCGCCCGCGACGCCAACCGGCCCAGCCACTGGGCGACCCGCCCCGCCAGCGGCCGGTGGCGCAGCGCGACCCGCCCGGCCGCCTCCACGAGAGCGAGCCGCACCTCCTCGTCGGGCTCCACCGGGAGCCGCTCCCGCAGCAGCGCGAGCACCCGCACGGGGTGCCGGTGCAGCGTGGCGAGCGCCAGCGGGGCCGCGAGCCGCACCCCGGGGTCCTCGTCGGCGATCAGCTCGAAGAACACCCCGGCGCCCGCGGTGACCGCCGCCGCCGCCATCGCGTAGTTCGCGGCGCCCTCGATCTCGTCCTCGTCGAACTCCGCCTCGTCGTCCTCGTCGAGGTCGAAGCCGCCGATGCTGGTGAGCAGTTCGACCACGCTGCCGCGGTCCTGCACCTCCGGGTCCACGGCCAGCTCGAACAGGAACGGGATGCAGGCGAGCGTGCACGCGTACACGTCGCCCTGGTGGTGCACCGCGCCGTACATACCGTCGAGCGCGGCCTCGCGCTCCGCCGGATCCTCGGACGCGAGCCCCCGCAGGAGCTCCGGCACATCGTCGGCAGGCCCGTAGGCATGCTCCATCGAGGCCCAGTCGACCTCGTCGATCCCCGAGAACACGCCATCCCCTCCCCACGATCACGACAGCGCCCGGACCGGCGCGCCCCGTGGCGCGCCCTGTCCGTCACACCCCTCCCGGCGCGCCCTGGAGAAAGCGCCTGCGCAGAGTGTGCACCACGGGTCCGACAATCCACCCGCCACATGTGGCCTTTCCTCGGGCCGTAACCAGGTCATGACCCGGTCAAGACGATTCGGCTGTGGATTCCTGTGGACCGGGGTGTGTCACGCGGGCAGGGGACGCGCTTGTTCCGGGTCGTTCAAGGGCGCGAGCAGATCGCCGTGGCGGTCCAGCCGGGCGGCCATGTCCCCGGCCCGGAACACCAGGGCGTCCACCTCCCGGCACTCCGCGATCTCGTCCCAGGTCACCGGCGCCGACACGGTGGGTTCGGGGCGGGCGCGCAGGGTGTAGGGCGTGGCCGTCGTCTTGGCCGCCGCGTTCTGGCTGAAGTCGACGAAGACCTTGCCCGGCCGCAGGGCGCGCTTCATCCGGTGCAGGGCCAGCCCCGGCAGGGCCGTCTCCGCCTCCACGGCGAGCCGCTTCGCGTACGCGGACACCTCGCCGGACGGGGTCGGCTCCAGCGGGACCAGCAGATGCAGCCCCTTGGACCCGGACGTCTTCCCGTACGCGGTCAGCCCGTCGGCCGCGAGGCGCTCCCGCAGCCAGAGCGCCACCGTGCAGCACTCCACGACGGTCGCCGGGGAGCCGGGGTCCAGGTCGAAGACCATCCGGTCGGCGATCTCCGGCGCGTCCTCACGCCACTGCGGGGTGTGGAACTCCACCACCAGGTTGGCCGCCCACATCAGGGAAGCCAGATCCCGCACGACCACCTGCCGGGCACCCGGGTCCTCGGTGCGCGGAACGGGGGTGGTCCCCACCCAGGCGGGCGTACCGGGCGGCGGATTCTTGGTGAAGAAGACCTGGCCGTCCGGCCCGTCCGGGTAGCGCAGGAAGGACACGGGGCGATCGCGCAGATGGGGCAGGATCACGCCACCCGCGGTGGCCGCGTAGTAGTGCAGCACCTCGCCCTTGGTCGTCCCGGTGGCCGGATACAGGACCTTGTCGAGATTGCTGAGCGAGACCCGTCGCCCCTCCACCTCGGTGATCGGCGTCATACGATAAGAATCACACGAAACCATGCCAAAGCGTCTCTGACGTCTTCAGGGTGCTCAACGGTCGGCAAGGGGTGAACGGTGAGGTCCATATGGAACGGCGCGATCTCCTTCGGGCTGGTCAGCATCCCGATCAAACTGATCAACGCCACCGAGAACCACTCGATCAGCTTCCGGCAGATCCACCTCGCCGACGGTGGCCGGATCCGGTACCGCAAGGTCTGTGAACTGGATGAGGAGGAGGTCTCCGGCGGCGAGATAGGCAAGGCGTACGAGGACGCCGACGGCACGATGATCCCGATCACCGACGAGGATCTCGCCCAGCTCCCGCTGCCGACGGCGAAGACGATCGAGATCGTCGCCTTCGTGCCCGCCGACCGGATCGACCCCCTCCAGATGGACACGGCGTACTACCTCTCCGCCAACGGGGTCCCGGCCGCCAAGCCGTACACCCTGCTCCGCGAGGCCCTCAAGCACAGCAACAGGGTCGCCGTCGCCAAGTACGCCCTGCGCGGCCGCGAACGGCTCGGCATGCTCCGCGTCGTGGACGACGTGATCGCCATGCACGGCCTCCTGTGGCCCGACGAGATCCGGCCCCCGCAGGACGCGGCCCCGGACGGCGACGTCACGGTCCGCGACGCCGAACTCGACCTGGCGGACGCCCTGATGGACACCCTCGGCGAGGTCGACATGGACAGCCTCCATGACGACTACCGGGAGGCGGTGGAGGAGCTCGTCGCCGCGAAGGCCTCCGGCGAGAGCGTGCTCCCGGCCGAACCCGAGGACACCGGCGGCGGCAAGGTCATCGACCTGATCGCTGCCCTGGAGAACAGCGTGCGGGCGGCCAGGAGATCCCAGGACGGCGACGGCGAGGGCGACGGCGGCGATGACATGGCCGACGTCCACCCCATCAAGAAGACGTCGTCGAAGGCGTCAGGGAAGACCGCGCAGACCACCAGAGCCGCGGAGAAGACCACCCACCGCACCCCGACCGGCAAGACGGTCACCCGCTCCGGAAGCTCCACGACGAAGAAGTCCGCCCCCAAGTCCACCGGCGCGAAGAAGTCCACGGCGAAGACGACCGCGGCGAAGGAGTCCACACCGAGGAAGTCCACGGCGAAGAAGACCACGCCGAGGAAGACCACGGCGAAGAAGTCCACAGCGTCCACAGCGTCCACAGCGAAGAAGACCACGGCGAAGAAGCGGACGCCGTCGAGCGGCGGCACGGCGGCGAAGAAGACCGCGTCCTCCCGCAAACGCACCTCGGCCTGACGGGGACGCGGCCCCAGGACGACGCGCCCCGACGCCGCCCCGCGAACGGCTCACGGCCGAGGGCCTCTTGCCGCCCGGGTCCACGACGACCCCGGTGCTGCGCGTCTACGTCTCCGGCGTGCACGGCGGCGCCTTCCTCACCGCCGGACCGGGCGGCCGGGTCAATGAGAGGAGCCCGCGCCCTTAAGGGCCGAGCACCGGCTGGATCGGATCCGGAAGCTGCGGCAGGTCCAGGTCGAACGGGCTCCGCTCGATGACGTACGTGCAGCTGGTGTAGGTGTAGCCCGGCTGGACCTTCGTCCCGGAGGAGTAGCTGTCCACCCGCGCGGTCGCGCCCGTGCCGTGCTTGTAGAGGAAGTGGTACTCCCCGGCGGGCAGCCGGAGCCGGGCCTTCGGGTAGTTCCTGCCGCTCGCCCCGCAAGCCCGCCGCGAGCCTTCGGAGGCGCTGTACCGCTCACAGCCGGCGCAGGCCTTCAGCGTGGCGGTGCCGGTGACCGGACCGGTGTACAGCACCTCGACCGCGTTCGGCGCGTCATTGCTGATGACCAGCTCCATGCGTGAGCCGCCGGGCCGCTTCGACGGCGGCAGCCGCTTGCCCGCCGCCGGCCGGTCGTCGGCGATCTCCGCGGCTATGGCGATGTTCTGCGCCTGCCGCACCCGTCCGTCGCTCTTGTACGTCCGCGCGAAGTCGGTCAGCGTCGTGCGCGCGTCGTCGAACTTCGCGTCCTCGAACTGGTCGACCCCACAGGCGTACACCCCGTCCACGACACCCTGGTCGGCATCGCCGCGCAGCGCCTTCACCCCCTCGGCCGGAAGACCGGAGGCGGTGGCGCCGAGGCCCCGCAGCACCTCGGTGGCCGCACACGGCTCGGCCCCCTTCAACGCCGCGACCTGCTCCTTGATCCGCTTCCCGATCGCCGGCCCCACCTGCCGCGCGGAGGCGGAATCGGGGAACGTGCGCAACAGCTCTCCCAGCTCCGTGCCGCCGCCGCCGTCCGGCCCGCCCAGACGCGACACACCGCACCCGTACAGCGACACGGCGAGCGGTTCGTCGGGCCACGCGGCGAGCGCGCCCAGCAGCTTCTCGTCCACCGAGTCCGGAAGCGTCCGCAGATAGGTCAACGGTGCGACGGCCTCACAGAGCCGCTTCTCCGCGTACGGGGCGGAGACCGCGTCGTAGTACGTCTTCAGGCGGTCCGGGACGAGCTTCGCGGCCCGGGAGCCGGGATGGTCCTGGCCGAGCGCGCGATAGGCGTCGAGCGCCCGCTCGTACTCGCCCTTCGCCGAGCCGAACGGCTGCCGCGAAGCCGCCGCGACCCGCTCATCCCCGGCCGCCAGCCGGTCCAGCAGCATCTGCTCCCGCGCCTCGTCCCGCGCGGAGCCGTACACCACGGCTCCGCCCGTCGGCACGGCGAGCAGCACCACGCCGAGCCCGACCGCCAGAACGGGCCGCCACGCCCCGCCCAGCGCCGAACGCCGGGCGATCCGCGCCCCGTCGGCGGCGGCGAGCACCAGCACGAGCAGATACCCGACGAGAACGCCACCGGGCACCCCGTCCGGATCGGCCGGCAACGCCGCCCACAGCAGCACCGCCGTGGCCGCCCAGCACACAGCCGCCCGCACCCAGCGCCCCAACAGGGCGTAACCGAGCCCGAGTCCGGTCAGATTGAGCAGCGCGGCACCGGTCGCACGCAGGGGTGCACCGGGCGGCGGCGGCCCGACGGCCGGCGCGCGGGAGGGCGGCGGAGGTGGCACAGGCCCGCCGAACCCGGACCCGCCGACTCCCTGCCCCTGCCGCGCGGCCTCGTACCCATCGTCGGACTCCATAACGGTCCCCCCACCGTCGAGCCGAAAAGGTCACTCCGACTCTGCCCGGGGCCGTGCCGCCTCACGCGCGGAGGGCCGGAGATTCTGCCCCGTACATCACGTCGTTCGGTGGCCTATGTGGCGAAATGGCATGCCAGGTAGGGGAGTTGCTGGATGAGGCCACAGAAAGAAAACTCGAACGGGTGAGGGTGTTCGGATCATCGAGGCCCCTTCCTGTGTCATGATCGCTGAGCCGGTTCGCCGGTGCTCGCAGCAAGGCCAAGTCAGTTCATAACGAAGGTAGTTGTCACGCGTATGTGGAAGATTCTCCAGTGGATGTGGTGACCCCGCGCGGCCCGAAGGGCCACGTCACCTGCGGTTGATCCGCACCGCGGTCGAACGGACCGGCACCCGGGCGAGGCTCAGGAGCCGGTCCTTCTCGTCTCCTCCCGCAGCAGCTCCCGCAAGCGCTCCGCCTCGGCCTCGGCGCCCAGGGTCCGGTACACCTCCTCCGCCCTCCTCGCGTACTCCACAGCCAGGTCGCTCCGGTGCATACGCAGCGCCGTACGGGCCAGACCCTCCAGCGCTCGCGCCGCGGCGGGGCGGGAGCCGGTGCGCTCGGCCAGCTCCAGCGCCTGCTCGTACGCCTCCGTCGCCACCTCCGGCCGGCCCGCCGCATGCACGTCGGCCACGCCGAGCAGGGCCCGGGTGCGTTCGTAGGCGCTGTCGATCCTTCGGGCCACCTTCTCCGCCGCCGTGAAGTAGAGCAGCGCCTCACCGGTGTCGCCGTTCTCGGCGTACGCGGCGCCCATACCGATCAGCGCGTTCGCCTCGCCCAGCGCGTCCCCCCGGGCCCGGTGGCTCGCCAGCGCCCGCCGGAAACCCTCCAGCGCTCGCGACGTGTCCCCCATGGCCTGGTGCACCGCACCCATGTTGGTGTCCAGGATCGCCAGCTCCTGGGCTCCGCTGTGCAGGCCGGCCAGCACCCTCGACCGTTCGAGGTGGTCGTGGGCGCGCTCGATGCGCCCCTGGAGCTGGTGGATCTCGCCGATGTTGTTGTGCGCGCGGATCTGCCCCAGCAGATCCCCCGTGCCCTCGTGGATGTGCAGTGTCCGGCGCGCCCGGCCGAGCGCCTCGTCGTACCGCCCCTCGTAGTACAGCGCGGCCCCCTCGACGTTGAGGCAGTCCGCCTCACCGTGCAGGTCGCCCAGGCCGCGGTAGATCTCCAGCGCCCGCGCCACCATGCGCAGCGCCGGCCCGGTGTGTCCGGCGGCCAGATGCGCGCGGCTCGCCTGGAGCGAGCTGTCGGCACACCCCGCCGGGTCCTTCAGGTCCTGGAACAGGGTCAGTGCCTCGCCCGCGCAGCTCAGGGCCTCCCCGGGCCCCGTCTGCGCCAGCACCTCGGCCGCCTCCACCAGGGTCTGCGCCAGCAGCAGCGGGTTGCCCCGGGAGCGCAGCGCCTCCACGGCCGCGCCGTACAGCTCGTTGGTGATGTCCCAGCTGCCCCAGATCCTGAGCGACGGGGCCAGCGCGTGCGGGAAGAGCGCCGCGCGCTGCGGGTCCTCTGCGGCAGCCGTGCGGGCGGCGGCCAGCAGGTTGGCCCGCTCGACGCCCAGCCAGGCCACCGCCTCCTGGGCGTCGCCGAACTCGGCCGCGTACACCGACACCTGCTCGGGCTCCAGGGCCCTGCGGCGCGGGTGGGTGGCGCGGTGGGCCCGGTACGCGGAGGTGAGGCAGTAACCGAGAAGCCTGCCGACGGCATCGCCCCGGGCGCTCTCCGCCTCCTCGGCGGTGGACATGCGCAGCGCGAACGCCCTTGTGAGGTCGTGTAGTTGGTAGCGGCCGAGCGTCGGCTCGGTCAGCAGATGGCAGTCCAGCAGTTCCTCGATGCCCCGCCGCACGCCCCCGCCGCCGACGGGCCCGGGCGGGCTCCCCGACAGGGCCGCCGCGGCCGTCGCCGTGATGTCGGGCCCGGGGTGCAGCGCGAGCAGGCGCAGTAATCGGCGCGTGCCGGGCGTCAGCTCCGCGTACGAGAAGCGAAACGCCGAGACGAACACCTCCTCGTCGAGTCCGTCCAGCGGATCGCTCGACTGGGCCAGGCGCTCCAGGAGATGGCGCAGGTCCCAGATCTCCCGATGCCGGAAGCGGCCCGCGAGCAGCGTCGTGGCCAGCGGATGGCGGTCGCAGGCCTCCACCAGGAGCTTCAGCGTCTCCGGGTCGCGGGAGGTGCGGGCGGTGCCGGCGATCCGGGTGAACAGGGTCGCCGCCTCCCGGGCCGACAGCGCGTCCACCGGCAGGGAGGTGGCCCCGTCCAGTGCGGAGAGCCGGTTGCGGCTCGTCACGATCGCCAGACATCCGGGCGACCCGGGCAGCAGCGGGCGCACCTGTGCGGCGTCCCGGGCGTTGTCGAGCACGACCAGCACCCGGTGGTGCGCGGTCCACTCCCGCCATGCGGCCGCCCGCCCGTCGAGGGTGTCGGGCAGCGCCTCGGCGGTCCCGGCGGCCTGTAGCAGGAAGGCCAGCGCCTCGGCCGGGTCGACGGGTCGCCTGCCGCTGAACCCGTGCAGATCGACGTACAGTTGACCGGCCGGATAGTCCTCGGCCAGCCGGTGCGCGGCGTGCACCGCCAGCGCGGTCTTGCCGATACCGGGCATTCCATGCAGAACGGCGAGCGGCAGCGCGTACCCGTCGGCGTCGGCGATCCCCTCGCGCAGAAGCGCCAACTCCTCGGCCCGGCCGGTGAAGTCCCGGGTATCGCGGGGCAGGTTGTTGCGACCCGGATGGCAGGACGGGGGCTGCGCGGCCGGGGCGGCGCTGGGCGTGGGGGGAGTGGGCGAGGTCCGGGCGGCGCCGGGCGCCGGGGGAGTGGGTGCGGCCGGGGCAGGGGCCCCGATGGTGACGGCCTCCGCACGGGGCCCTGCCAGCCCCAGGTCCTGCTCCAGGATCCGCTGGTGCAGCGCCCGCAGATCGGCACCCGGCTCCATGCCGAGCCCCTCACGCAGGCGGGTGTGCGTCGTGCGGTAGAGCTCCAGCGCCTCGCTGTGCCGCCCGCTGCGGGTCAGTGCCAGCATCAGGGAGCCGACCACCCCTTCCGCCAGCGGGCTCTCCGCCGCCAACTCGCGCAGCTCGCCGATGAGATCGGCATGCCGCCCGAGCTCCAGCTCCAGCCGGATGCGCTCCTCCCGGACATGACGGTGGTCCTCCACCAGCCGCGTGCGCACCGAGGCCGCCCACTCGCCGGAGCTCTCGGTCAGCGGCTCGCCCCGCCACATGCTCTCGGCGGTCCGCAGCAGCCCGATCGCCCAGTCCGTGCGGCCCTGCTCCGCCGCCACCGCGGCCTCGGCGCGGAACCGCTGGAAGCGGACCAGGTCCAGATCGTTCTGGTCGCTCATCCGGAGCCGGTACAGCCGGGGCGGCGTGTGGTCCAGCCGCACGAGCGGCCCCACCGCGTCGCGCAGGTGTCTACGCAGCTTGGAGAGGTACGTCTGGAGCGTGGCCGGACCCTTGGGCGGGGGCTCGTCGCCCCAGACGCGCTCCATCAACGTGTCCACGGCGACAGGTTCCCCGCGCGCGTGTACCAGAACGGCGAGCACGCAGCGGTGTTTCACCGAACCGAGCAAGTGCTGCTGGTCCCCGTGCCATAGTTCCAGAGGTCCCAGAGCAAGAAGGTCCATATCGCCCCCCGATGGGTGCGCCACTTCCTGCCGCCACCGGCAGCGTCCGCACGTCTGTGCGGAACAGCCCACTGTTCCCTGCGCCACCGGCCCGGACCAGAGCGCACGGGGGGCGTGAGCGGGGCGCATGGCGCGGCGCTTTCCCGCGTACAGCTGGAACGCAGGATTCCTGCAAGCCGCCTGTCCACGTCGGTGGGCAGATGCGTCCCGGGCCGCCGTCAGCCGCGGCCTCCGCAGGCCTTTGGTCCGCGGCGACGGAAACGGGGACTGATCAGATGAGCCTGACCATGCCGGATGCGTACCGGCCCCTTGTACCGGTGCGCCTGGACGTCGAACGCTGGGCCACCCGGCGTACCCGAAGGAAGATCCTGGCCGTGGTGCACACCGTCACGGCCGGACAGCGGCTGCTCGAAGCCGTACGGCTGCTGGAGGGCGACGCCCGGGTGCAGGTGTTCTTCACCCAGGCGCCCGACGTGTTCAGCCACGGCGTGGACCACTTCCTGCAACGGCTGGGCGGCCTGGTCCTGCCCTGGCACCAGGCCGTCCAACTGCCCTTCGACCTGGCGGTGGCGGCCGCCCACGGCGGGCTCCAGGAACTGCACGCCCCGGTGATCGTGCTGCCGCACGGCGTCGGGCACAACAAGCTGATCCCCGCCGGGCAACGCGGCCGCCAGGTCGCCGGGCGCGGGATCTACGGACTCGACCGGCAATGGCTCGTCCAGGACGGCCGGTTGGTGCCCGAATCGATCGTGCTGGCCCACCACGAGGACCTGACCCGCCTCGGCCGCGCGTGCCCCGAGGCGCTGCCCGCCGCCGAGGTGGTCGGCGATCCCTGCTCCGACCGGATCACGGCGAGCCTGCCGCAACGGGCCCTCTACCGCGACGCCCTGGGGGTCGGAGCACGCCAGCGACTGGTGACCGTCTCCTCCACCTGGGGGCCGGGCTCCCTCCTGGGCCGCCAGTGGGAACTTCTGGAACGGCTGGTCGACGAGCTGCCCCGGGAGGATTTCCGGGTCGCGCTCCTGCTCCACCCGCACGTCTGGAACGCCCACGGCGAATGGCAGATCCGCAGCTGGCTCGCGGGGCTCGTGCGCTCCGGGCTCCTGGTGATCAGCCAGCACGCGGACTGGGTCGGCGCTTTGGTCGCCGCCGACCACATCGTGGGGGACCACGGCTCCGTCTCGCTCTACGGGGCGATGACCGGAGTCCCGGTCCTCATGGGCAACGTCCCCGACGGCGACCTGGACCCCGGCTCGCCCGCCGCCGAACTGGCCTCCTTCGCCCCGCGGCTATACGCCGACCGCCCCCTGGACCGCCAGCTCGCCCGCGCCGCCGCGGCCTACCGCGCGGAGCGGTACGCGCAGGTGACGGCCCGGATCACCTCGGAGCCGGGACGGTTCGCCGTCAGGATGCGGGCCCTGATCTACCGCAAGCTCCGGCTGCGCGCCCCCGCCGTCCGCCCGCGTACCGACCACGCGCCGCTGCCGGTGACGGCGTGCCACGACGGCTGGGGGCACGCCCGATGACCGCGACGACCGTACGGCTCACCGAGGACGCCCCGCAGCGCGGGGTCCGCCGGACCGGAGCCGCCCTGCTGCACCCCGACCGCCCACTGCGGGTCGTCGACGAACACCTGCGCGTCCGGCTCCCGGCCGCGCACCCGATGCCGCTGCTGGCGGACGTCCTGGTGGCGGAGCTCCCGTCCGGTGCGCGGGCGCCGTACGAGGGCCCCGCCCGGTACGCCGCCGAACTCGCCGACTGCCACCCCGGCGCCCTGGTGGTGGCCGTGTACCGGGGCCCGCGCTGCTGGCTGCGGCTCGGCGGCCGGCCGCGGCTGCTGGTCCGCGGACCCGGAGGGCCCGTGCAACCCTGGGCGGTCTGGGCCTCGGTCGCCCACGTCTGGCTGGTGGCGGGCCTGGACCCGGAGGCGTTCGACCCGGCCGCCGTACGGGTCGTCAGGACCGTACGCGACTACGCGCCGGCCCCGCCCCTACCCTCCCCGGACAGGCCCGGTCCCGGGGACGCGGGCGGGGAGCCCTCCGTCCCCGGCGGCTCCAGGGCACCGAGCCGGGCCGCCGCCCCGACCGCCTCCGCCGACCCCGAGCGGCCGACGGAGCGGTACAGGGACACCGCCTCCCGGTAGTACTGCCGGGCCTGCCACTGCTGCCCGCGCCGCTCGGAGAGCAGGGCGAGGCCTCCGAGCACGTGGGCCGCCTCGAACCCGGCGGCTTCCGCCCGCAACGCGGACAGCGCCGCCGACAGCTCGGCCTCCGCCCGGTCGAGCCTGCCCAGACCCACGCAGGCCCGGCCGGTCAGGCCGGCGGCGCGCGCCGCGTTGTACGTGTCGCCGGCCGCCTCCAGCGTGAGGCGGGCGGCTTCGGCCTCGACGGCGGCGATCTCGTACCGCTCCCGGGACAGGGCGATGTCGGCCAGATTGAACCGGGCCAGCGCACCGGCCCGGAGATCCCCGTGGGCGGGCAGCTCGGCGGCCGCCCGGGCGAAGTACTCGGCCGCGCGGTCCTGGTGCCCGAGCCGCTGATGGGCCAGCCCCCGGTAGTTCAGCGTCCGGGCGTGCCCGAGGGCGTCGCCGCGCTCCAGGAAGGAGGCGGCGGCCCGCTCGAACATGGCCAGCCCCTCGGCGTGATCACCGGTGGCGAGCCTCCCCAGGGCGCCGGAGGTCAGCATCCGGCAGGACGCCTCACCGTTTCCCGCCTCCTCGGCGGCCAGCAGCCCCTCCCGGTGCGCCTCGATCCACTCGCGGTACAGCTTGCGACGCGGGAACAGCGGCCACAACGCGTCGGTCAGCTGCCAGGCGAGCTCCGGAGCACCCATCGGGCGCGCGAGACGGACCACCGCCATCAGATTGGGCAGCTCCCGCTCCAGCCAGTCCAGCGCCGCTTCCGCCGCCGTCTGTCCGCCGACGGGATCGAAGTCCTCCTCCGCGACGGACCCCGCCTCCCCGCCCCGCCCGAACTCCCGCGCCGCACCGGCGCGTCCGGGCTCGATGATCTCCTCGGCCCGGCCGGCGGCGGCGAGATAGTGGTGGCCGATGCGCAGCAACGCGGCGGCCCGTTCGTCGCCGCTCTCGTCCTGAGCGGCCCGCGCGGCGGCGTGCAGCCGCACCAGATCGTGGAACCGGTAGCGCTCACCGCCCGACGCCTCGGCGACGTCGACGAGCAGATTCGCGTCGTGCAACGCGTCGAGCGCCTCGACGGCGTCCCCGCCCAGCAGCGTCCGCGCCACCGGGACGCCGAACTCCCTGCCCGGGTGGAGCCCCAGCAGCCGGTAGAGGCGGGCCGCCGTGGGGGCAGGCCCTGGTACGAGAGGTCCAGCGTCGCCCGCACGTCGTGGTCGCCCTCTATCGCCAGTGCCTCCAGCCGTTCGTGCTCCTCCGACAGGGCCCGGACCATCGCGGTGATGCCCTGACGGGGGCGGGCCGCCAGCCGCGCCCCGGCGATGCGCACCGCGAGCGGCAGCCCCGCGCAGAGCAGGACCAGGGCCCGCGCCTCCTCGGGCTGGGCGGCGACCCGGCCGTCGGCGAGGGTCGCGTCGAGCAGTTCGACCCCCGCCTCGGGGGAGAGGGGCTCCAGATGGATCACATGGCCCCCGTCGAGGCTCAGCCCCGGCATCCTCCGACGGCTGGTCACCGCCGTCACACACGGTCCCGCCGGCAACAGGGGCCGCACCTGGGCCGCGGTCGCCGCGTCGTCCAGCAGCACCACGAGCTGCCGGCCCGCCGTCAACGACCGGTAGAGCGCGACCCGTTCACCCAGAGCCGAAGGCACCTGACCGCTCGGGACGCCCAGCGCCCGCAGGAACCTGGCCACCACCTCTCCGGGGTCGGCGGGACCGTCCGGTGCCTGCGCGCCCAGATCGGCGTACAGTTGACCGCCGGGAAAGTGCGGGCGCAGCGTATGAAGCCAGGCCAGCGCGACCGCGGTCTTCCCCACCCCGCCCAGCCCGCTCACCGCCGCCAGCGTGGGATGCCCGTCCTCCGTGGCCCGGTCCCGGTGCGCCTCCAGGGCGCGGAGCTCGTCGGTGCGGTCGGTGATCCGGACCGAGGGCGGTAACTGCCAGGGTGGCGGTACCTCCTCCCGCGCCCCGGCCCCGGACACGTGGATCCCGCCGTGCACGCTCCCCGTCTGCACCACGAAACCGTGCACCGTGCCGCTCAGGTCGTTGGCGTTCGTGCTGTGCTCGTGCCCCCGCATGCGTCCCCCTCCGGACAGCCGAGTACCAGCTTTCACCAGACATCCTTTCCGTACAGGCGCTCGATACCCGGGCCCACGGCGATCGACCGCGGTGGCCGCATGCTCACCGGGGGAGCGCAGGACGGTTCGGCATATGCCTATCGGGTATGCGCTGCGTAACGGCGACCTTACGCGCCGCGCACACCAGCCCCGCCTTTTCACGCGTTCTCCGCCTTCGGCGCCGCGCGTTGTGGCACCGTGGATCGCTTGACGACCCGGATGTCCGGGCGTCCGCGTAGGGGGATCCTCATGCGATGTCGCACCGTCGCGGTCTCGGCCGCACTCGTCCTGTGCGTCACGGCGGGCGCAGCCGCCTGTTCGTCCCCGTCGGACACCGCCGACGCCACCCGTCCCGCCGGTCCCGCCACCTCTGCGACGCCTGTTCCCGTGGACGGCATGGCGGGCTCCCTCGAGACGGGCGAGCGTCGGGCCGGTCCGCCCGAGAAGGACGGCCGGGTCGGGGCGGGCCCCGCGAGGTGCGAGACCTCCGCCGCCGCGATCCCGGCGGAATGCGCCCTCGATCTCTCGTTCCACGGCTTCGCCGAGGGGGAGCCGGCCGGGGGGCCACCCGTGCGGTGACACCGGTTACCCAGGAGGGGCGGGCGCACGCAGGTGCGCCCGCCCCTCTTCCTGTGCCCGCGGCGTGCCTGCCGGGTGTGCATCGTTCGCACCAGGGGGCCCCCGCGTCACGGGAGCCCCTTCCATCCGTCACGACGATCTCTTAGTCTCACACTCTGTTCACATATTGGTATTTGATGACCTCGCAACAGAGGTCAGGCGCGGGGGTAGTGAAGCATGCGTGAAAAGTGGCGCTCGAAGGTGAGCGTTCTCGCCGGCGCGTCAGCATTCGCGGTCTCCGTGGTCACCGTGACGCCGGCGCTGGCCGACGACGTACCGGTGGGCCCCCAGGAAGTGCGGATGCCGGCGGACGTGCGGATCGTCGAAGGCGGGGCCACGGCGCCCGGGGAGACCGTCCCCTTCCCGGCGGGACCGGCAGGACCGGCGGAGCCGGCGGGACCGGTGGAAGGCGCGGCGCCGGGCGGACAGGCGGAAGCCGTGGCCGCCGCCGCTCCGTCGTCGAGCGTGTGCCTGGGTTCGACCGCCGCCTACGGCACCAGTGGGTGCTTCCAGCACAACGGCGACGTCGTCTGGGCGGGCGACACGAAGAAGGACGGCATGTCCGCGGCGGTCGGTGTCTACACCGACTACGGGCGCGCCGAGGAGGTCTGCGTCAACAAGCTGGGCGTGGACACCTGGGCGACCTGCAACAAGGACTACCGCGAGGACGGGAACGTACGTCTGCGGGTCCTGCGCTACGACGGCGACACGGGCAAGTTCTACCAGCCCGAGACCTGGTCCGGCTGGATCCCGGTCAACGGCAAGTTCTGACCGCCCACTTCGCGGGGGCGAGCCGGACCGCGCTCCGCCAGGGCGGCCCGACCGTCGACATCCGTCAGTCGGGGTCGAAAGCGGCGGCGGTGACGTCCTGTTCGGCCCAGACCAGTTTGCCGGTGGGCGTCCGGCAGGATCCCCAGCGCCGGCACAGCATGTTGATGAGCTGGAGGCCTCGGCCGCCTTCATCGCTGAGGGTCGGCGGCTGAATATGCGGGAGGTCCGCTCCCGTGTCGGTGACCTCGACCGTCACCCGGTCGTGACGCAGTAGCCGCAGCTGACCGGGGCCGCCTCCGTAACGCAGGGCGTTGCCGACCAGCTCGCTGACGACGAGCTCGGTGGTGTCGGCCAGCCCGGCCAGGTTCCACCGGCCGAGCTGCTCCCGCACCAGCCGACGGGCGGCGGAAGCAGCGGTGGCGTCGGACGGCAGCTCCCAGACGACGACGTCACCCTCGCCGGAGACGGGGCGGCTGGTGGACATCAGCATGACAGCCTCGTCGAAGCGGGTGCCGGGTCCCGCCCCGGACGTCACCAGAGTGCCCAGGAGAGCGGGATCCATCCGCTCCACGGTGTCGCGCAGCCTCTCCAGCTGGGTGTCCAGCTCATCCGTGCGGGTCTTGAACAACCCGTCGGTGTAGAGCACGAGCCGGCTTCCCGTGGGCGCCGGCAGACGGACAGAGGTATACGGGATGACGCCGGCGCCGAGCGGTGCGCCCAGCGGCACGTCGACGTACGTGGCGTGCCCCGCGTCGTCGACCAGCAACGGTGGCGGATGTCCCGCACTCGCCAGGGTGTATTCCCTGGTCGCAGGGTCGTACACCGCGCACAGGCAGGTGGCGACCTGGTCGTCGTCCAGGTCGCGGGCGGCCAGGTCCATGCGGGCGAGGGTGTGTTCGGGGGCGATGTCCAGGGCCATGAGCGTGCGCGCCACCGTACGCAGCCGCCCCATGGTCGCCGCGGCCGACAGGCCGTGGTTCATGACGTCACCGACGATCAGGGCGCTCCGGCCCCCCGGCAGAGCCACCACGTCGTACCAGTCCCCGCCGACGCCGCTCATGTCCGTCGGCGGGGCGTAGAAGGCGTCGACGTCCAGGCCCGGTGTGCTCGGCACGGCACGAGGGAGCAGGCTGCGCTGGAGGGCGACCAGGCGCTCCCGCTCCTGCCCGTACAGACGCGCGTTGTCCAGGAAGACAGCGGCCCGCGAGGCGAGTTGCATCGCGAGCGCGAGATCGGTGTCGGTGAAGGGAGGCCTGTTGCCCGCGCGAATGAAATCGGCCACACCGAGCAGTACGCCCCGAGAGATCAGCGGCACAGCCATGTAGCTGTGCACGCCCCCGTCGCGCAACAGCGCCGCCGCTTCGGGTGTAGGAGCCACCCACCCGTAGTCCTCGGCGCTCAACCGGGCGAGCAGCACGGGCTTCCGCTCGGTCAGGCAGCGGTCCACCGCTCTCTCCTGATAGACGGAGATCTCCCCGACCGTGTCCGGCTCCAGGTGCGCCAGCGCGTCGATGACGGTCACGGCGATGGCCCGGGTGTCGGTCGGCTGTGCGTCAGCCCGCACACCCTCCTCGCCACGAAGCACCGACTCGAGTAGATCGACGGCCCCGCCGTCCGCCAGCCGGGGCACGATGAACTCGACCAACTCCTGCGCCGTGCGCTCCAGATCGAGCGTGGTCCCGATGCTCGTACTCGCCTCGTTGAGCCACTCCAAGTGGTCGCGGATCACGGAACGGCCGGCCGATGCCGCGCTGCGACGGTGCCGGGAGAGCGCTGCGGCGGCCCCGCTCCGTGTGCGCAGGGGGCCCCGCCTGCGGTCGCCTTCTCGCACGAACCGAGCCTCCCGTCTGGCGCTTGCCTGGCCGGATTGAACCATACTCCCGCGCATACCCGGCGCGGCCCAGTCGGAGCGGAGGCAGATCACCAGGTCAGGCCCTCCGCGCCCCGATGGACCCATGGACGCGACCGGCCCGCCACAGACGCGACGACGAGCGACCGTCCGGCCGGGGCTCAGCCGGGCGCAACAGCACGGCCCGGGCCCGAACCGTTCCCGGCACCCGGTGGCACAGGCCGCGCCAACACCACGACGGAGGCGAGGAGCAACCCCCCGGTGGCCGACCAGCACCCGGCGAAGAGGGATGGGGTGGACGCCGCCCGGACACCTTCGCCGTCGGCCGTACCCGGTTCGGCAGTCCCACGGTGGCCGTCCCGGGGCCGCGGCCACTGGCATCTGCCGGGGCCGCGCCCACTGGCATCTGCCCACTCATGGAAACAGACCCCCCGATCTGGCTGAATGCCTGATCAGAGGGCCTGTATGGCACCTGAACTGTGGTGCCCCCGGCAGGATTCGAACCTGCGCACCCGGCTCCGGAGGCCGATGCTCTATCCCCTGAGCTACGGGGGCGTATCGCGGTGCTGCTCTGCGACGGGTGAAACACTACCAGCTCCCGCGGGGTGTCCGTGAACAGGTATTCCGCCGTGCCTCCGGGGCTCAATCGCCCCGGTCGGGCGGTCCGTGGGGGCCGTGGCCACCTCACGGGGGCGGAAGTGGACAAAACCCGGACGCCGCACCTCCGGCCGACCTACTCTCGAAGGGTGCCAGGGGCTTACGGCCGCGTGCTTGTTGTCGACGACAACAAGGTCATCCGGCAGCTGATCAGGGTCAATCTCGAGCTGGAGGGCTTCGAGGTCGTGACCGCGGCCGATGGTGTCGAGTGCCTGGACATGGTCGCGCGGGCCCGCCCCGACGCGATCACCCTCGATGTCGTGATGCCCCGGATGGACGGTCTGGAGACCGCCACCCGCCTGCGCTCCGACCCCCGGACCCGGCACCTGCCCATCGCCGTCATCAGCGCCTGTACGCCCTACGAGGTCGACGCGGGTGTGGCCGCCGGGGTCGACGCGTTCCTGGCGAAGCCGTTCGAGCCCAGCGAGCTGGTGCGGATCATGCGCCGGCTGGTGACGGGGGAGGAAGAGCCCTCGGTGGACGGTCGGCGCGGCGCCGGACGGGCGGGGAGCGCCACCGGCTGACCTGGGCGGCGAACCGGTCCCGGGCCGACCGGGGCGGTGCCGCAGGGTCCGGCCGAGCCGGGCGTCGGGCCGGTCCGGCCGACCGGATGGCGAAACCGGGTCGCGGAGTGCCCCCCTCTCTCACCTACGCTTGACCCGTGACCCCCGCCGACCTCTCCCGGACCGTGCTGCGCGCCGTGCGCCGCGCGGTCGACGAGGATGCCTTGCGCGCACCCGTGCCCGCGCGCGTGCGGGTGGAGAGGACACGGCCCGGCGGCAGCGGGGACTACGCCTGCGCCGTCGCGCTCCAGCTCGCCGGGGACGCCGCGCTGCCCGCCCTGGAGGTCGCCCGCATCCTGCGGGAACGCGTCGCCGCCGAACCCGGCGTCGGACGGGTCGAGATCACCGGACCGGGGTTCCTGAGCTTCACCCTCGACGCACCGGCCGCGGGCGACCGGGCCGTGCTCGACGCCGTACGGGAACAGGGCCTCGCGTACGGACACGGGGACGCGCTCCGGGACGAGATCCTCCAGTTCCACCACGCCCGGGAGGTCCGCGCCGCCGTCACCGCCCACGCCGTCCGCCGGCTCGCCATCGCCCAGGGCGCCCGGGTCCGGACCAGCTGCGAGGAGCCGTCCGACCCGGACTGGGCCCGCCTCGGCGTCACCGTCGACGCGCACGGGACGCCCCCCGTACCGCTCACCGGGATCCGGCCCGTCCCCGCCGGGGCCACCGCGGGGGAGCTGCTGGAGCGGCTCGGGTCCGACGCGGCCCGCTGGGGGCTCCTGCGGCCCGCCGGCCACGACCGCGCCGCCCTCGGCCCCGAACTGCTCGTCCAGGGCGAGGCGAACCCGCTCTTCCGGGTCCGCTACGCCCACGCCCGGGCCCGTGCGCTCACCCGCGGGGCCGCCCTCCTCGGCTTCACCGCCGAGCCCGCCCCGTACGGCGGGCCCGCCGCGCACCGCGGAAGCCACCCCGAGCCCGCCCCGTACGCCGAGCATGCGGCGCACCGCGGAAGCCACCCCGAGCCCGCCCCGGGCACCGAAGACCCCACCCCGTACGCCCAGCCCGCCGGGCACACCGGACCCGCCCCGCACGCCGCTTACGGCGAGAGCCGCGCCCCGTACAGCGACAGCCCCGCCGAGGGCCCCGCCCCGTACGGCAGCGCCGCCCGCCCCCTCCTCGACCTCATCGCCGACCACCCCGGCGTCCTGCTCGCAGCAGCCCGTCACCGCGCGCCCGACCGGGTCGCCCGGCAGCTGGAAGCCGTCGCGCACGCGTTCTTCGACTTCCACGACTCCTGCCCGCCCCTGCCCTCCGGTGACGAGAAACCCTCGGCCGCCCACCGCGCCCGGCTGGCTCTCGCCGAAGCCGCCGGGACGGTGCTGGCAGGCGGCCTGTCCCTGCTCGGCATCCGCGCGCCCGAACAGCTCTGACGCGATCAGACAGAGACCCGAAAGAACCATCACGATGAGCCGCTCCGCACACCCCGCTGGCCCCCGTCACGCCGACGTCCTCACCGAGGGGCACTACTCCGCGCCCGCCGCCGACCTCAACGTCCTCGACGAGAAGGTCTGGTCGCGCACCGTCACCCGCGACGCGGACGGCGCCCTCACCGTCGGCGGGATGACCGTCGCCCGGCTCGCGGAGGAGTTCGGCACGCCCGCCTACTTCCTCGACGAGAGCGACTTCCGGGCCCGCTGCCGCGCCTGGTCCGACGCCTTCGGACCGGACGCCGACGTCTTCTACGCCGGGAAGGCCTTCCTCTCCCGTGCCGTCGTGCGCTGGCTGAAGGAGGAGGGGCTGAACCTCGACGTCTGCTCCGGCGGGGAGCTGACCACCGCGCTCGACGCCGGTATGCCCGCCGAGCGCATCGCCTTCCACGGCAACAACAAGACCGTCGCCGAGATCGAGCGGGCCGTCGAGGCGGGCGTCGGGCGGATCGTGCTCGACTCCTTCCAGGAGATCGTCCGCGTCGCCCACATCGCCCAGCGGCACGGCGTCCGCCAGCGGGTGCAGATCCGCGTCACCGTCGGCGTCGAGGCCCACACCCACGAGTTCATCGCCACCGCGCACGAGGACCAGAAGTTCGGGATCGCGCTCGCCGACGGGCAGGCCGCCGAGGCCGTGCGCCGCACCCTCGCCCTCGACGGCCTCGAACTCATCGGCGTCCACTCGCACATCGGCTCGCAGATCTTCGACATGGCCGGCTTCGAGGTCTCCGCCCGCCGGGTGGTGCAGCTGCTCGCCGAGATCCGCGACGAGCACGGCGTCGAACTGCCCGAGATCGACCTCGGCGGCGGCCTCGGCATCGCGTACACCTCCGAGGACGACCCCCGCGAGCCGCACGAGATCGCCAAGGCGCTCAGCGACATCGTCACCCGCGAGTGCGAGGCCGCGAAGCTGCGCACCCCCCGGATCTCCGTCGAGCCGGGGCGTGCCATCGTCGGCCCCACCGCGTTCACGCTGTACGAGGTCGGCACGATCAAGCCCCTGGAGGGGCTGCGGACGTACGTCAGCGTCGACGGCGGCATGTCGGACAACATCCGCACCGCGCTGTACGACGCCGAGTACAGCGTCGCGCTCGTCTCCCGCACCTCGGACGCCGAACCGATGCTGGTCCGGGTCGTCGGCAAGCACTGCGAGAGCGGCGACATCGTGGTCAAGGACGCGTTCCTCCCCGCCGACCTGGCCCCCGGCGACCTGATCGCCGTCCCCGCCACCGGCGCGTACTGCCGTTCCATGGCCAGCAACTACAACCACGCACTGCGCCCGCCGGTCGTCGCGGTCCGCGACGGAGAGGCCCGCGTCATCGTCCGGCGCGAGACGGAGGAAGATCTCCTGCGCCTCGATGTCGGCTGATGAAATAGTCATCTCAGGATCCGGACGAGGGTCAGAAACTCCCGTCCGGTGAGTGAGACTGGTCCCCAATGAGCATGGCCCTCCGGCGATCGGGGGTGCGACGCCGCCCCCCAATCTCCGGAGGGTCCAGGTATGAGAAACGAGGTCGGATGATGCGTACGCGTCCGCTGAAGGTGGCGCTGCTGGGCTGTGGTGTGGTCGGCTCAGAGGTGGCGCGCATCATGACGACGCACGCCGACGACCTCGCGGCGCGCATCGGCGCGCCCGTCGAGCTCGTCGGCGTGGCCGTCCGCCGGCCCTCGAAGGTGCGTGAGGGCATCGACCCCGCGCTGATCACCACCGACGCCACAGCGCTCGTGGGGCGCGGCGACATCGACGTCGTCATCGAGGTCATCGGGGGCATCGAGCCGGCCCGGGCGCTCATCACCGCCGCCTTCGAGAACGGCGCGAGCGTCGTCTCCGCCAACAAGGCGCTGCTCGCCGAGGACGGCGCGGCCCTGCACGCCGCCGCCGAGAAGTACGGCCGCGACCTGTACTACGAGGCCGCCGTCGCCGGGGCCATCCCGCTGGTGCGGCCGCTGCGCGAGTCGCTCGCCGGGGACAAGGTCAACCGGGTGCTCGGCATCGTGAACGGCACGACCAACTTCATCCTCGACAAGATGGACACCAGCGGGGCCGGCTACTCCGAGGCGCTCGACGAGGCCACCGCCCTCGGGTACGCCGAGGCCGACCCGACCGCCGACGTCGAGGGCTTCGACGCCGCGGCGAAGGCCGCGATCCTCGCCGGGATCGCCTTCCACACCCGCGTGAAGATCGGCGACGTGCACCGCGAGGGCATCACCGAGGTCACCGCCGCCGACATCGCCTCGGCCCGCCGGATGGGCTGCACCGTCAAACTGCTGGCCATCTGCGAGCGCGCCGCCGACGGGGCCTCCGTCACCGCCCGCGTCCACCCCGCGATGATCCCGCTCAGCCACCCGCTGGCCTCGGTCCGCGAGGCGTACAACGCGGTCTTCATCGAGGCCGACGCGGCCGGGCAGCTCATGTTCTACGGGCCCGGCGCCGGCGGCTCGCCGACCGCCTCCGCGGTCCTCGGCGACCTCGTCGCGGTCTGCCGCAACAAACTGGGCGAGGCCACCGGCCCCGGTGAGTCCGCCTACACGCGCCTGCCGGTCAGCCCCATGGGCGAAGTCGTCACGCGCTACCACATCAGCCTCGACGTGGCCGACAAGCCGGGCGTGCTCGCCCAGGTGGCAACGGTCTTCGCCGAGCAGGGCGTATCGATCGATACCGTCCGCCAGCAAGGACGAAGTTCAGGCAGCGGCGACGAAGGCGCCATCGAGCAGGGTGGCGGCGGGCGACGGGTGGGCGGAGGCGGCGAGGCGTCCCTCGTCGTCGTCACCCACCGCGCGCCCGACGCCGCCCTCTCCGGGACCGTCGAAGCGCTGCGCAAGCTCGACACCGTGCGCGGTGTCGCCAGCATCATGCGTGTTGAAGGGGAGTAAGGACCCATGACCAGCAAGGGCACCCACCAGTGGCGCGGCATCATCGAGGAGTACCGGGACCGGCTTCCGGTCACGGCGACGACTCCGGTCGTCACGCTTCGTGAAGGCGGTACGCCGCTCGTTCCGGCGCAGGTCCTCTCCGAGCGCACGGGATGCGAGGTGCACCTCAAGGTCGAGGGCGCCAACCCCACCGGTTCGTTCAAGGACCGCGGCATGACCATGGCCATCACCCGGGCCAAGGAGGAGGGGGCGAAGGCCGTCATCTGCGCCTCCACCGGCAACACCTCGGCCTCCGCCGCGGCGTACGCCGTGCGCGCGGGGATGGTCTGCGCCGTCCTCGTACCGCAGGGGAAGATCGCGCTCGGCAAGATGGGCCAGGCGCTCGTGCACGGCGCCAAGATCCTCCAGGTCGACGGCAACTTCGACGACTGCCTGACCCTGGCCCGCTCGCTCTCGGACAACTACCCGGTGGCGCTGGTCAATTCGGTCAATCCAGTCCGTATCGAAGGCCAGAAGACCGCCGCGTTCGAGATCGTCGACGCGCTCGGCGACGCCCCCGACATTCACGTCCTGCCGGTCGGGAACGCGGGCAACATCACCGCGTACTGGAAGGGATACACCGAGTACGCCGGTGACGCCGTCTCGACCCGTTCCCCGCGTATGTGGGGCTTCCAGGCCTCCGGCTCCGCGCCCATCGTGCGCGGCGAGATCGTCAAGGACCCCTCGACCATCGCCACCGCGATCCGTATCGGCAACCCGGCCTCCTGGAACTACGCACTAGCCGCACGCGACGAGTCGGGCGGCTTCATCGACGAGGTGACGGACCGGCAGATCCTGTCCGCGTACCGGCTGTTGGCCTCCCAGGAGGGCGTCTTCGTGGAGCCCGCATCGGCCGCCTCCGTCGCCGGCCTGCTCAAGGCCGCCGAGGAGGGCAAGGTCGACCCCGGCCAGCGCATCGTCTGCACGGTCACCGGCAACGGCCTCAAGGACCCCGACTGGGCCGTCGCGGGCGCACCGCAGCCGGTCACCGTCCCGGTCGACGCGGCCACCGCCGCCGAGAAGCTCGGCCTCGTCTGATCCGGTCCCGGGCCGGGCGTCGGCACGCGCCGCGGCCGGTCCGGGAAACCGCGACAACCCGCTCAACCAGCCCCTTTCCGGGGCGAGAGCGCATGGGAGGCGGGCGACACGCATCGTGCGCCTCCTGTGCGCCCTATGTCGCCACAGAACCTTCCTTCGATAAGCTGTACCCCATCCGCCCGGCATCCGCCCGCCGGACCGCCATGCCCGCGGTCCCCGTAACGGCCGCCGGGCCGGTCGCCGGATTCCCGCATCGATTCGGAGCCCTCCGCACAGCCGCGACCCCCACCGCCATGACCCCCCGCCGATCGCCCCCTGAACACCACCCCTCAGCACCGCCCTCACGCCCCGCCGCCGCAGAGCCACCCGCACTGCATCCCCGCCGCCTTACAAGGAGTGGTCCGACCGATGGCCGGTCCCGCGTTCCGAGCCGCCGCCGTCAGGGTGCGCGTCCCCGCAACCAGCGCCAACCTGGGGCCGGGTTTCGACGCCCTGGGCCTCTCGCTGGGGCTGTACGACGACGTCGTCGTCCGGGTCGCCGACTCCGGGCTGCACATCGACATCGCAGGTGAGGGCGGTGACACGCTGCCCCGCGACGAGAGCCACCTGCTCGTGCGCTCCCTGCGCACCGCGTTCGACCTGCTCGGCGGCCAGCCCCGCGGGCTGGAGATCGTCTGCGCCAACCGCATCCCGCACGGCCGCGGTCTCGGCTCCTCCTCCGCCGCCATCTGCGCCGGAATCGTCGCCGCCCGCGCCGTGACGACGGGCGGCGACGCCCGCCTCGACGACGCGGCCCTGCTGGAGCTGGCGACCGAGATCGAGGGACACCCCGACAACGTCGCGGCCTGTCTGCTCGGCGGCTTCACGCTCGCCTGGATGGACGGCGGCGCGGCCCGGGCGATCCGGATGGACCCCGCCGAATCCGTCGTCCCGGTGGTCTTCGTACCCGGGCGCCCGGTGCTCACCGAGACGGCGCGCGGCCTGCTCCCGCGCACCGTCCCGCACGTCGACGCGGCCCTCAACGCCGGCCGGGCGGCCCTGCTCGTCGAGGCCCTGACCCGCCGCCCGGAGCTGCTGCTCGCCGCCACCGAGGACCGGATCCACCAGGAATACCGGGCCCCCGCCATGCCGGAGAGCGTGGAACTGGTCAACCGCCTGCGCGCAGACGGCGTGCCCGCGGTCATCTCCGGCGCGGGACCCACGGTCCTCGCGCTGACGGAGGAAGGCTCGGCCGACAAGGTGGCCCGACTGGCGGGGGAGGGCTGGGCGGCGAACCGGCTGGCCCTCGACGCGACGGGCGCCAGCGTGCTGCCGCTGGCGGCGTGACCGCATGTGATTACCGGTGAGCGAGAGGGGAATGTTTGTTGGAGCCGGTAGTGTTAACCTCAAGTCTGCAACCGACGTCTTTGAGGCGCGTTGCTTCGTGTCCCCCTCCGGGACCACCATTCTTCCGGGAGCCTCCCCAACTGCCTGAGCAGCCTGCCTGAGCAGTTTCGAGCACGCTCCGGAACCGGCACGACACCCCTCGCTCGTCCAGGAGTGGGCCGAGCAGGGGGATCTCGCGCCGGACCCCGCACGTTCATCTCTCCGCCGTACACCCGGCGGACCACCGCCCCGGCAAGGTCCGCGATCCAGCAAGATCAACAGACCGCAGTCGGACAGCACAACCGGTCGCCGAGCCAGAAGGCCGACGTCCGCTCCAGGGAAGGACCCTTCGTGAGCGACACCACCGATCTGATGGGCGTGACTGCCGACAAGAGCGTCGACAGCGCCGCGCCCGCCGAAGGTGCTGCCACTGGCACCACCGCACGGCGCCGCCGCTCCGGCACCGGCCTCGAGGGCATGGTCCTGGCCGAGCTGCAGCAGGTCGCGTCCGGCCTCGGCATCAGGGGCACTGCGCGGATGCGCAAGAGCCAGCTGATCGAGGTCATCAAGGAGGCGCAGGCGGGTGGCGGATCCGCCGCCCCCAAGGCCTCCTCCAAGGCCACAGAGGCCCCCGCCGAGGCGGAGAGCAAGCCGAAGCGCCGCGCGACCTCGAAGGCGCGCACCGGGGACGAGGCCGCCGCTGCCGCCGCCGAGAAGGACACGGCCCAGCAGCAGATCGAGATCCCCGGTCAGCCGGCCAGCGACGACCAGCCCGCGGGCGAGCGTCGTCGCCGCCGTGCGACCGCGCAGGCGGGCAGCCCCGACACCAAGACCGAGGCGAAGACCGAGGTCAAGGCCAAGGCGGAGCCCCAGGCCGAGCAGAAGACCGAGGAGCGCGGCGAGCCGAAGGGCGACGCCAAGGCCGAGGCGGCGGCCGACACGGCCGAGGGCCGTCGCGGCGACCGCCAGGGCCGCGGTGAGCGGGGCGACCGAGGTGAGCGCGGCGAGCGTCGTGAGCGTCAGCGCGACCGCCGCGGCAAGGGCGACGACCAGGGCCAGCAGGGCGGCGGCGGGCAGCGCCCGCAGCGCCAGGGCCAGGGCGGGGGTGGTCAGGGCCAGGGACAGAGCCAGGGCCAGAGCCAGGGCCAGCAGAACCGTGACACCGGTCCGCAGGACGACTTCGACGACGAGGCGGGCGGCCGTCGCGGCCGTCGCGGCCGCTACCGCGACCGCCGTGGCCGTCGCGGGCGCGACGACTTCGCCAGCGATGTGCAGGTGGCCGACGACGACGTCCTGATCCCCGTCGCGGGCATCCTGGACATCCTCGACAACTACGCGTTCATCCGGACCTCCGGCTACCTGCCGGGCCCGAACGACGTGTACGTCTCGCTCGCCCAGGTCCGCAAGAACGGCCTGCGCAAGGGCGACCACGTCACCGGCGCGGTGCGCCAGCCCAAGGACGGCGAGCGGCGCGAGAAGTTCAACGCGCTGGTCCGCCTCGACTCGGTCAACGGCATGGCCCCGGAGTCGGGCCGCGGTCGCCCCGAGTTCCAGAAGCTGACCCCGCTCTACCCGCAGGACCGGCTCCGTCTGGAGACCGACTCCAACATCCTGACGACGCGGATCGTCGACCTGGTGGCCCCGATCGGCAAGGGTCAGCGCGGGCTCATCGTGGCCCCGCCGAAGACCGGCAAGACCATGATCCTGCAGGCCATCGCCAACGCGATCACGGTCAACAGCCCCGAGTGCCACCTGATGGTCGTCCTGGTCGACGAGCGTCCGGAAGAGGTCACCGACATGCAGCGGTCGGTGAAGGGCGAGGTCATCTCCTCGACCTTCGACCGTCCCGCCGAGGACCACACCACCGTCGCCGAGCTGGCCATCGAGCGCGCGAAGCGTCTCGTCGAGCTGGGTCACGACGTGGTCGTCCTGCTCGACTCGATCACCCGCCTGGGCCGCGCGTACAACCTCGCGGCGCCGGCCTCCGGCCGCATCCTGTCCGGTGGTGTCGACTCGACCGCGCTCTACCCCCCGAAGCGCTTCTTCGGCGCCGCGCGCAACATCGAGGACGGCGGCTCGCTGACCATCCTCGCCACCGCGCTCGTCGAGACCGGATCGCGCATGGACGAGGTGATCTTCGAGGAGTTCAAGGGCACCGGCAACATGGAGCTCAAGCTCGACCGGAAGCTCTCGGACAAGCGCATCTTCCCGGCGGTGGACGTCGACGCGTCCTCCACCCGTAAGGAAGAGATCCTGCTCGGCACCGACGAGCTGGCGGTCGTCTGGAAGCTGCGCCGGGTGCTGCACGCGCTCGACCAGCAGCAGGCGATCGAGCTCCTCCTGGACCGGATGAAGAAGACCCAGTCCAACGCGGAGTTCCTGCTCCAGATCCAGAAGACGACGCCGGGCAGCGGAAACGGCAACGACTGACCGCCGCTTCGCCGTTCCGGCAACTGCCCTGTGAATCCGCCCCGTTACTCAAGTGACGGGGCGGATTCCTGCATGTAATATCAATCTGCCGACAATCTCCCCCCACTTGCGGCACTTCACTCGATGCCCTTGAAAAACGGGAGACTTGCGTGCGCATATCGCGCCATGCCGGATCAGTACGAATAGCCGGTCGTCTGGTGGCGGTTGCCGCCGCCGCACTGGCGTTGTTGGGTGGGGGCCTGACGGCCGGAGCCCAGGCGGCCGAGGGCGGTGAGCGATTCTTGCCGCCAAAGGGCGTCGAGGTGGTCAGCCCGCAGAAGCTCTCGCCGAAGATCATCGGTGGGACGAACACCGCCTTCAAGGACGCGCCCTGGATGGTGCAGCTCCTCTTCGAGTACGACAACGACGGTATCTTCTACTTCTCCTGCGGTGGCACCCTCGTGGCCCCCAACAAGGTGATGACGGCCGCCCATTGCGTCACTGACGAGAATGGCAAGGCCCTCGACATGGTGGGCCGCGGACTCGTGCTGGCGGGAACCGCGAAGCTGGCTGGCGGACCCAATGACGAAGGCACCGCCGTCGGCATTTCGCGCTCGTATTTCGCGGGTTCGTACAACGCGGCCGAGATCGACAACGACATCGCGCTGCTGACGCTTTCCAAGCCGCTGCCCTACAAGTCGGCGCAGCCCGCTTCGTACGGTGACACCGCGCGTTACGCCCCGGGCACGACCGCCACCACCTACGGCTGGGGCATGACCGGTTCCGACTGGGACTTCTCCCCCCTGTCTGACACCTTGCTGCGGCTGGAGCAGCCCCTGCGCTCGGATGCCGAGTGCTCCGAGAATCTCGACGGGGCCATCGGCGTCCCGGGCGCCTACAAGCCTGGTCATATGATCTGTGCAGGCGTCGGGGGTACCGGCAGCGACTCCACCGGACAGGCCACCTGCCCCGGCGACTCCGGCAGTCCGATGTTCGTCACCGGGCGCATCATCGGCATCACCTCCTGGGGCCCCGCCACCGACTCTCAGGCGTGCAACCTCAGGGGAACGTACGACGCCTACACGAAGGTCTCGACCTACTACCGGTCGATCCAGCCTCGCATCGACGACACCAGCTTCAGCGGTGACCACCGGGCCGATCTGTTCGCCCGGTCCACCGGTGCCACGGCATACACCTTCCCCTCGTCCGGCGAGAAGCTCGCGGCACGCAAGGTTTTCGCCGGCTCCTACAGCGCGTACAACCTGTTCATCCAGACCGACCTCGACCGGGATGGCTACCAGGACCTGATCGCGCGTGAAGCGTCTACGGGAGACATCTACTGGCTGCACCGCTCGGTGAGCAGCGCGACGTACGCGAGGACGAAGATTTTCAGCAACTGGAAGACGGTCCGGACGATCGTCGCCCCCGGTGACGTGAACAACGACGGCAAGGGCGACATCCTCGCGGTCACCGCCACGGGCGATCTCATGACCTACCCGAGCTACGGCAACGGGAAGTTCAACACAGCGGTCAAGTCGGCGACCGGGTACCAGGTCTACAACCAGATGCGGGGCCACGGCGACCTCACCTACGACGGCAAGAACGATCTGCTTGCCCGACGCGGCGGCACCAACGACCTCTACCTGATCAAGGGCACAGGCAAGTCCACCGCCCCCTTCGAGGAGCCGGTCAAGGTCCGCAGCAACTGGTCCGCCTACGACCTCCTGGTCACCCCGGGGGATGTGAACGGGGACGCGAAGGCCGACCTCGTGGCCCGCTCCACCTCCGGTGACCTGTACCTCCTCAAGGGCACGGGCCAGGCCACCTCGGAGATCTTCGCCACACAGATCAAGCTCGGCAGCGGTTGGAAGAGCTACTACACCGTCGGCTGAAACCGCAGGTGAGCGTTTTTTTCACCGCTCACCCGCCCCTCCTCCTGTGGCCCCCGTCCTCCGACGGGGGCCACAGGCGCGTATGCAACCCTTCTTGCTGCTTCGGCCGTCCCACCAGGAGAGGCCGACCGCGCGTGGAACACCACGGCAGGGGGGCAGACGGGCCACAGGAGCGACGAGGAGACGCGTGAGCGAGCAGAGCAGGAGCACCGGTCGCATACGCGGCACCGGCAGCCGACGGAGGAAGCCGTCCCGCCGGCACCGTGCCAAGGTCGTCGCGGCCTGGACGGCGGCGGGTGTCGTGGTCGTCGGCGGGGCCGGACTCGGATACGCCTACCTGGCGCTCGACGGCAACCTCTCCAGCATCGACATCGACGCCAAGCTCGGCACCGACCGTCCCGACGACGTGGACGACGGCTCGCAGGACATCCTGGTGCTGGGCTCCGACTCGCGCTCCGGCGACAACGGGAAGTACGGCGAGGACGAGGGCGCGGCCCGCTCCGACACGGCGATGGTCATGCACATCGACAAGGGCCACAAGTCCGCGAGCGTCGTCTCGATACCCCGCGACACCCTGACAGAGCGCCCCGCCTGCGAGAGCGACACCACCGGCGACGAGGTCCCCGCCGAGCACCGGGCGATGTTCAACACCGCCTACGAGGTCGGCGGGCCCGCCTGCGCGGTGAAGACCGTCGAGTCGATGTCCGGCATCCGCATGGACCACTACCTGGAAGTCGACTTCACCGGCTTCAAGGAGCTCATCGACGAGCTCGGCGGCGTGGAGATCACCACGAGGACCGCGATCGACGACTCCAAGAGCCACCTCGATCTGGAGCCGGGCACCCACACGCTGAACGGCGAGGAGTCCCTCGGCCTCGTCCGTACGCGCAAGAGCGTCGGCGACGGCAGCGACCTCGGGCGCATCCAGCTCCAGCAGGCGTTCATCAAGGCGCTCATGGAGCAGGCGAAGAGCGTCGGGGTGCTCACCAGCCCCACCAAGCTCTACGGCCTCGCCGACGCCGCCACCAAGGCCGTCACCACCGACTCCGGGCTCGGCTCCGTGAAGAAGCTCACCGGTTTCGCCGGCGGCCTCAAGGGTCTGGACGCCAAGAACGTCCACATGGTGACCCTGCCCGTGGAGTACGACCCGGCCGACCCGAACCGGGTCCTGCCGCAGGAGAAGGCGGGCCGGCAGGTCTGGGCCGCCCTCAGACACGACCGGCCGATCCCCGCCTCCGCCACCGAGAAGTCGGCCGGCGACAAGGGCGACGCCGCCGAGGTCGTCGAGTAGCCACCCAACCGTCACGCTCCGTCGGGGAATACCTGCGCCCCGCCCCCGGTTTTGGGAGATACGGCCGGTCCTGGCAGACTGGTACGTCGGCCCCGGTTCACGGCCGCGCAATCCGCGCGGACGACCCGGCGCCCTCCCGAAACTAGGAGACACCTTGAAGCGCGAGATTCACCCCGAGTACGTCGAGACGCAGGTCAGCTGCACCTGCGGTGCGTCGTTCACCACCCGGAGCACCATCGACAGCGGCAACATCCGCGCCGACGTCTGCTCCGAGTGCCACCCGTTCTACACGGGCAAGCAGAAGATCCTCGACACCGGCGGCCGCGTGGCCCGCTTCGAGGCCCGCTTCGGCAAGGCTGCCGGCTCCGCCAGCAAGTAGCGAGCCACTGCGCCGGTTCTCGGCGCCCTCTTCCCGGGGGCGTCGGAACCGGCGTTTTTTCCGGTCGGTCCCCGGGGGAACCCCCGCCGGACGCCCCACCGGGCAGCACGCCCTCCAGCAGGCCCGCAGACGCACAACCAACCAGGAGCCCCCGAATGTTCGAGGCGGTCGAGGAACTGATCGGTGAACACACCGGTCTCGAGAAGAAGCTCGCCGACCCGTCGGTCCACGCCGACCAGGCCAACGCGCGCAAGCTGAACAAGCGCTACGCGGAGCTGACCCCGATCGTCTCCACGTACCGGAGCTGGAAGCAGACCGGCGAGGACATCGAGACCGCGCGCGAGTACGCCGCGGACGACCCCGACTTCGCCGCCGAGGCCAAGGACCTGGAGAAGCAGCGCGAAGAGCTCACCGAGAAGCTCCGCCTCCTCCTCGTCCCGCGCGACCCCAGCGACGACAAGGACGTGCTCCTGGAGATCAAGGCGGGCGCCGGCGGCGACGAGTCCGCCCTGTTCGCGGGCGACCTGCTGCGCATGTACCTGCGCTACGCCGAGCGCGTCGGCTGGAAGACCGAGATCATCGACTCCACCGAGTCCGAGCTCGGCGGCTACAAGGACGTCCAGGTCGCCGTGAAGACCAAGGGCGGCAACGGCGCCACCGAGCCCGGCCAGGGCGTCTGGGCCCGGATGAAGTACGAGGGCGGCGTGCACCGCGTTCAGCGCGTGCCCTCCACCGAGTCCCAGGGCCGCATCCACACCTCCGCCGCGGGCGTGCTCGTCACCCCCGAGGCCGAGGAGGTCGACGTCGAGATCCACGCCAACGACCTGCGCATCGACGTCTACCGCTCCTCGGGCCCCGGCGGCCAGTCCGTCAACACGACCGACTCCGCCGTCCGCATCACGCACCTGCCCACCGGCGTCGTCGCGTCCTGCCAGAACGAGAAGAGCCAGCTCCAGAACAAGGAGCAGGCCATGCGCATCCTGCGCTCCCGGCTGCTGGCCGCCGCCCAGGAGGCCGCCGAGCAGGAGGCCTCCGACGTACGCCGCAGCCAGGTCCGCACCGTCGACCGCTCCGAGAAGATCCGGACGTACAACTTCCCGGAAAACCGCATCTCGGACCACCGCGTCGGCTTCAAGGCGTACAACTTGGACCAGGTGCTCGACGGAGAGCTGGACGCCGTCATCCAGGCGTGCGTCGACGCCGACTCCGCCGCCAAGCTCGCCAACGCGTAAGCGACCCGCCCGCCCCGCACACCCGTAACCCGTACGGAGATCCGCGATGAACCTGCTGCTCGCCGAGGTGGCCCAGGCCACCCAGCGGCTGGCCGACGCCGGTGTCCCCTCACCGCGATTCGACGCCGAGGAACTCGCGGCCTTCGTCCACGGGGTGAAGCGGGGCGCGCTGCACACGGTGCCGGACACCGACTTCGACGCCCGGTACTGGGAGACGATCGCCCGCCGCGAGGCCCGCGAACCGCTCCAGCACATCACCGGCCGCGCCTTCTTCCGCTACCTGGAACTCCAGGTCGGACCCGGTGTCTTCGTGCCCCGCCCGGAGACCGAGTCCGTCGTCGGCTGGGCCATAGACGCGGTGCGCGCGATGGACGTCGTCGAGCCCGTCGTCGTCGACCTCTGCACCGGATCGGGCGCCATCGCACTCGCCATGGCCCAGGAGGTCCCCCGCTCCCGGGTGCACGCCGTGGAGCTGTCCGAGGACGCCCTCAGGTGGACGCGGAAGAACGCCGAGGGGTCCAGGGTCACCGTGCACAAGGGAGACGCCCTGAGCGCCCTTCCCGAGCTCGACGGCCAGGTCGACCTGGTCATCTCCAACCCGCCGTACATCCCGCTCACCGAGTGGGAGTACGTCGCCCCCGAGGCCCGCGACCACGACCCGGAGATGGCCCTGTTCTCCGGCGAGGACGGTCTCGACACCATCCGCGGCATCGAACGCACCGCCCACCGTCTGCTGCGCCCCGGCGGCCTCGTCGTCATCGAGCACGCCGATACCCAGGGCGGCCAGGTGCCGTGGATCTTTACCGAGGAGCGGGGCTGGGCGGATGCCGCCGACCACCCCGACCTGAACAAGCGCCCCCGGTTCGCCACCGCCCGCAAGGCCATGCCGTGACCGGCCCCCGGCACCACCACCCGTACCCGTACCCGCTCCAGGAGGCCGGCTGATGGCTCGGCGATACGACTGCAACGACGCCACCGACCGGACCACGGGCCTGCGCGAGGCCGCATCGGCCGTCCGCCGGGGCGAACTGGTCGTGCTGCCCACCGACACCGTGTACGGGATCGGTGCGGACGCCTTCACCTCGGAGGCCGTCGCGGACCTGCTGGACGCCAAGGGCAGGGGCCGCAACATGCCCACCCCCGTCCTCATCGGCTCGCCGAACACGCTGCACGGCCTGGTCACCGACTTCTCCGAGGAGGCCTGGGAGCTCGTCGACGCCTTCTGGCCCGGCGCCCTCACCCTCGTCGCCAAGCACCAGCCCTCCCTCCAGTGGGACCTCGGCGACACCCGCGGCACCGTCGCCATCCGGATGCCCCTGCACCCGGTCGCCATCGAGCTGCTCACCGAGGTCGGCCCGATGGCCGTCTCCAGCGCCAACCTCACCGGACACCCCTCGCCCGAGGACTGCGACGCCGCCCAGGGGATGCTCGGGGACTCCGTCTCCGTCTACCTCGACGGCGGCCCGACGCCCGGCATCGTGCCGTCCTCGATCGTCGACGTCACCGGCGCCACCCCGGTCCTGCTGCGCGCCGGCGCCCTCTCCGCGGAGGAGCTGCGCAAGGTGGTCCCCGACCTCGAGGTGGCCAATTGACCGCCCCCGAGGGGCGTGGCATAGCGGGGCGGACCGACACCTTCCGCATCCTCCACGTCAGCACCGGCAACGTCTGCCGCTCACCGATCACCGAGCGGCTGACCCGCCATGCCCTGGTGGACCGCCTCGGCGACCCGCTCAGCGGCGGCCTCGTCGTGGAGAGCGCCGGCACCTGGGGCCACGAGGGCGCGCCCATGGAGGCCAACGCCGAGGTCGTCCTCGCCGACTTCGGCGCGGACGCCACCGGCTTCGTCGGCCGTGAACTGCTCGACGAGCACGTGATCCGCGCCGACCTGGTCCTCACCGCCACCCGCGACCACCGCGCCCAGGTCATCTCGATGGGCCACTCCGCGGGCCTGCGCACCTTCACGCTCAAGGAGTTCACCCGGCTGGTGCGGGCCATAGACCCTGCCACCCTGCCCGACCCGCGCGACGAGGGCGTGGTCGAGCGCGCCCGCGCCCTGGTCCGCGCCGCCGCCGCGCTGCGCGGCTGGCTGCTGGCCCCGACCGCCGAGGCGGACGAGGTCTACGACCCCTACGGCGCCCCGATCACCTTCTTCCGCTCCATCGGCGACGAGATCAACCAGGCGCTCGACCCCGTCGTCACCGCCCTCACCGGCGTACGCGCCCCGCACTGACGGGGGCGCTGCCCGGACCGTGCCGGGGCGGGTGCGCCGACCGGCGTACGGCACGCCGCGACAGCGGGCACGACGCCCGGCCCCGGCCTACATTGGAGCTGACACCGGCATCCCTCGCCGGCGTACCCACCTCCAGGCCCGGAGCCGTCCCATGCCGGTCACCTCTCCCGCCGCACCCGCAGCCGTGTCGCCCGCGCCCGGCGCCCTGCCCCAGGACTTCGGCGCCCTGATCCGCCAGGACCCGGAGCTCGCCGGGGTCCTGCTCGCCGAGAGCGGCCGGCAGGCCACCACCCTCCAGCTGATCGCCGCCGAGAACTTCGCCTCGCCCGCGGTCCTCGCCGCCCTCGGCTCCCCGCTCGCCAACAAATACGCCGAGGGGTACCCCGGCGCCCGCCACCACGGCGGCTGCGAGCACGCGGACGCCGCCGAACGCGTCGCGGTCCGCCGGGCCACCGCCCTCTTCGGCGCCGAACACGCCAACGTCCAGCCGCACTCCGGCTCCTCGGCCGTCCTCGCCGCCTACGCCGCGCTGCTGCGCCCGGGCGACACGGTGCTCGCGATGGGACTCCCGTACGGGGGACACCTCACCCACGGGGCGCCGGGCAACTTCTCCGGCCGCTGGTTCGACTTCGTCGGCTACGGGGTCGATCCGGAGACCGGCCTGATCGACCACACCCGGCTCCGCGCCCTGGCCCGCGCCCGCCGCCCCAAGGCGATCGTCTGCGGCTCGACCACCTACCCCCGCCACCCCGACTACGAGCTGTTCCGGGAGATCGCCGACGAGGTGGGCGCGTACCTGATCGTGGACGCCGCCCACCCGATGGGGCTGATCGCCGGGGGAGCGGCGCCGAGCCCGGTCCCGTACGCCGACGTGGTCTGCGCCACCACGCACAAGGTGCTGCGCGGCCCGCGCGGCGGCATGATCCTGTGCGGCGCGGAGCTGGCCGAGCGGATCGACCGGGCGGTGTTCCCGTTCACCCAGGGCGGCGCGCAGATGCACACGGTGGCGGCGAAGGCCGTCGCGTTCGGGGAGGCGGCGACCCCCGCGTACACCCGCTACGCCCACCAGGTCGTCGCCCACGCCCGGGTGCTCGCGGCCGGCCTGGAAGCGGAGGGCTTCGAGGTCACCACGGGCGGCACGGACACCCACATCGTCGTCGCGGACCCGGCCCCGCTCGGCGTCGACGGCCGCACCGCCCGGGAACGGCTGGCGGCTGCCGGTGTGGTCCTGGACACCTGCGCACTGCCGTACGGGGACGCCCGGGGCATCCGCCTGGGCACGGCCGCCGTCACCACCCAGGGGATGGACGACGGGGACATGGCCCGGATCGCGGCCCTGTTCGGAGCGGCCGTACGGGAGCCGGGCGACGTGAGCCCGATCGCGGCGGAGGTCGGTGAACTCGTCGCGCGCCATCCGCCGTATCCGTAGTAGGGGCGCCCGGAGCGGATCGCTCCGTCGTATCCGGGGCACCCGAAGCCTGTGCAACCATCATCCGTAGCCTGGAGTCCTTGTTCCAGAGACTAGGGTGTGGTTTTTGGATGACCGGCGAGTTCTGTGGGGCAGCCCGTGCGTGATTACCTGCTGACGCTCTGTGTTACGGCAGCGGTGACCTATCTGCTGACCGGACCGGTGCGTAAGTTCGCCATCGCGGTCGGGGCGATGCCCGCGATCCGCGCGCGCGACGTCCACCGCGAGCCGACACCCCGGCTCGGTGGGATCGCCATGTTCGGCGGACTGTGCGCGGGACTGATCGTCGCGGACCACCTCTTCAACCTGCAGGGTGTCTTCGAACTCTCCAACGAGCCGAGGGCGTTGCTCTCCGGAGCCGCCCTGATCTGGCTGATCGGCGTCCTCGACGACAAGTTCGAGATCGACGCCCTGATCAAGCTCGGCGGCCAGATGATCGCGGCCGCCGTCATGGTCATCCAGGGGCTCACGATCCTGTGGCTGCCGATCCCCGGCGTCGGCACGGTGGCCCTCACCCAGTGGCAGGGCACGCTGCTCACGGTGGCGCTGGTCGTCATCACGATCAACGCGGTCAACTTCGTCGACGGCCTGGACGGGCTCGCGGCGGGCATGGTGTGCATCGCGTCGGCGGCGTTCTTCCTGTACGCCTACCGCCTCTGGATGGGATACGGCATCGAGGCCGCGGCCCCCGCGACCCTGTTCGCGGCGATCCTGATGGGGATGTGCCTCGGCTTCATGCCACACAACATGCATCCGGCGCGGATCTTCATGGGCGACTCGGGCTCGATGCTGATCGGACTGGTGCTGGCGGCGGGCGCGATCTCGATCACCGGCCAGGTCGACCCGGACCTCATGAAGATCTTCGAGGGCAGTGAGCGCGAGGCCACCCACGCGCTGCTCCCGGTCTTCATCCCGCTGGTGCTGCCGCTGACGATCATCGCGATCCCGGCCGCCGACCTGGTCCTCGCCATCGTCCGGCGCACCTGGAACGGCCAGTCGCCGTTCGCCGCCGACCGGGGCCACCTGCACCACCGGCTGCTGGAGATCGGCCATTCGCACAGCCGGGCCGTGCTGATCATGTACTTCTGGTCGGCCCTCATCGCCTTCGGCGCCGTCGGTTACTCGGTGCACTCGGCGTCCTCGTGGATCGTGTTCGTCATCATCGCGGCGAGCGCGGTGGGCCTCGTCCTGCTGCTGATGCCGCGCTTCACCCCGCGCGCCCCGCACTGGGCCAACCGCTTCGTGCCGCCGCGCTACCGCCACCGCCGAGCGGAGGAGGATCCGGCCGTCCCGTACGAGGAGAAGCCGGCGCCCGTGGCCTCCGGGGCCCAACAGGGCCTGACAGACGCGTCGATGGACGAGGAGGAGGCCGCCGAACGGGCTCCCGTGGCGGTCGGAGTGTCCGGCGTCAACGGCGCTACCGCGATCGGCACGCGTTCTCGGTTCCCGGATCGCCGCTCGATCGACTCCTCGCGCTGACGATTCGGAACTCGCGGTGCATTACCAGACATTATGCCGTTTTGTCGTGCACACACGCGCGGATTCACTCTCATGTGTGACAGTTGGCACACGTTTGAGGTAAAGACCTCCTCAAATAGTTTGTGATACCGTTCACGAGACCCGGTGACGGAGTCGAAGGACCCTTGCAGGACGGTCCATTGGCCCGAAAATCCGCCTCGCGGACCGGGCCTACGCTCGTCCATGACGACGCCCCATTCCTCCCCTCAGACCAGTGGAGCTGCCGCCATGCAGTCCGACATGCGCGAACTACTGCGCATCGCCACCCCCACCGCCGCGGTGGGAGCCATCGCCACGCTTGTCGGCGGTCTGCTCGCCGGCGGCGAAGGGGCGATCGGTGCCGCGGTGGGCTGCGTGGTCGTGATCGTCTTCATGGCGCTCGGGCTGCTGGCGCTCAACTGGGTCGGCAAGACCATGCCTCACCTGTTCCAGGGCATGGGGCTGATGATTTACTCGGCTCAGCTCGTGCTCCTGCTCATCTTCATCCTGAGCATCAGGAACACCTCGCTCTTCGATCTTCAGGTCTTCGCCCTCTCGCTGGTCGCGGCCGTCATCACGTGGATCACCACGCAGGCCGTACTGCACTCCCGGAGCAAGATCCTTTACGTCGACCCCGACGCGGACACCCGGAACCGTCCGGGCGGCCCTGGGGGAGATCGTGATGAGTAGGGGCGGAATAAAGCCATGTTCGACGTGCTGCTATCGTCCGGTCTCGGTTGCGGTAGTGCGAGCGCGGGCAACAAGGCGGTCGCTTGATTCATCGCGAGGCTTCGGGCCCGGCCGCCGCCTCCTCACCGTAAGAACCAGTCCGGTGCCGACCTGCGGCCACCCGCCGCTCCGACACAACGAGGTAGCCGCATCCATGCGCCATGCAGAAGGAGCTCTTGGTGACTGACGCCCAGACGCTCGCCTTCGAGACGAACTGCCACCTGTTCAAGGACTGCGGGTTCCAAGCTCCCAGTGTGTGGTCGTTCATCTTCGAGCCGCTCTTCACTATTGGGCCTGTCGAGTTCAACAAGCCCATGTTGCTCGCGATCATCGGTACCTTCGCGATCCTGGCCTTCTTCTGGGCCGGCTTCTCGAAGTCGAAGGTCGTCCCGGGCAAGCTGCAGATGGTCGCCGAGGCGCTGTACGACTTCGTCCACCGCGGTATCGCCAAAGAGGTCATCGGCAAGAAGGGCGAGCCCTTCGTCCCGCTGCTGGTCTCCCTGTTCTTCTTCGTCTGGATCCTGAACCTCTGGGCCCTCATCCCGCTCGCCCAGTTCCCGGTCAGCTCCGTCATCGCCTACCCCGTCGGCCTCGCGCTGATCGTCTGGGTGACGTACATGACGGTGACGTTCCGGACGAACGGATTCGTCGGGGGCATTCGCAACCTCTGCGTCCCGAGCGGTCTGCCCAAGCCGATCTACGTGCTGCTGACGCCGCTGGAGTTCGTCTCCAACGTGCTCGTCCGCCCGTTCACGCTGGCGGTACGACTCTTCGCGAACATGTTCGCCGGCCACATCCTGATCCTGATCTTCACGATCGCCACCTGGTACATGCTCGGTACGGTCCTGGGCACGGTCTACGCCGGAGCGTCGTTCATCCTGACGCTGGTCATCACCGTGTTCGAGATCTTCATCCAGGCCCTTCAGGCCTACGTGTTCACCGTGCTGACCGCCACGTACCTCTCCCAGGCGCTCGAAGAAGCCCACTGAGGACCTGCCGGCCCCCGGCTCCCGCCCTCAGATCCCCAGTCGCCCGGTGCGAAGACCATTTCCACCGGACCCACCAAGAGAAGGAACCACAGACATGTCTGCTGCTTTCGAGACCCTCGCGGCCGTGAACGGCAACGTCGGCACCATCGGCTACGGCCTCGCCGCGATCGGCCCCGGCATCGGCATCGGCATCATCTTCGGTAACGGTGTGCAGGCCATCGCCCGCCAGCCCGAGGCTGCCGGCCTCATCCGCCAGAACATGCTGCTCGGCTTCGCCGTCGTCGAGGCCCTGGCCCTGATCGGCTTCGTCGTTCCGTTCATCGTCAAGTGACGTTGTGGCTGTAGCCCCATTCGACGAAAGGTCCACCATGATGTACCTGGCAGCCGAGGAACCGCAGATGCCTCTGCTCCCGGTCTGGCCTGAAGTCGTCATCGGCTTGATCTGCTTCGGCATCGTCTTCTTCGTCTTCTCGAAGAAGCTGCTTCCGGTGATCAACAAGACTCTGGAAGAGCGCCGCGAGGCGATCGAGGGTGGCATCGAGAAGGCCGAATCGGCTCAGATCGAGGCCCAGAGCGTTCTTGAGCAGTACAAGGCTCAGCTCGCCGAAGCCCGCCACGAGGCCGCCCGCCTGCGCCAGGAGGCGCAGGAGCAGGGTGCCGTCATCATCCAGGAGATGAAGGCGGAAGGTCAGCGGCAGCGCGAAGAGATCATCGCCGCCGGCCACACCCAGATCGAGGCCGACCGCAAGGCCGCTGCCTCGGCGCTGCGTCAGGACGTGGGCAAGCTCGCCACCGACCTGGCCGGCAAGCTCGTCGGCGAGTCCCTCCAGGACCACGCCCGGCAGAGCGGCACCGTCGACCGTTTCCTCGACGAGCTCGAGGCGAAGGCCGAGGCCGCCCGATGAACAGCGCGAGCCGCGAAGCACTGGCTGCCGCACGCGAGCGTCTCGACGCGCTGACCGACAACACGTCGGTCGACGCGGCGAAGCTCGCCGAGGAGCTGGCATCGGTCACCGCGCTGCTCCACCGCGAAGTATCCCTGCGCCGGGTCCTCACCGACCCGGCCCAGAGCGGCGAGAGCAAGGCCGAGCTGGCCGCGCGTCTGCTCGGCGGACAGGTGGGCGGCGAGAGTGTCGACCTGGTCTCCGGACTGGTCCGGTCCCGCTGGTCGCAGTCGCGTGACCTGGTGGACTCGGTCGAGGAACTGGCGAACACCGCAGACCTCACCGCGGCCCAGCGCGGCGGCAGCCTCGACGACGTCGAGGACGAGCTGTTCCGGTTCGGCCGGATCGTCGGCTCCGACAAGGAGCTGCGCGCCGCGCTCACCAGCCGTACGGCCACGGCGTCCGCCAAGGGCGAGCTGCTGCGCAGCCTGCTCGGCGGCAAGGCGCAGCCGGTCACCGAGCGGATCATCGTCCGCCTGGTCACCCAGCCCCGTGGACGTAGCCTGGAAGCAGGGCTGGACTCACTGTCCAAGCTCGCCGCGGAGCGCCGGGACCGCATGGTCGCCGTCGTCACCTCGGCGGTGCCGCTCAGCGACCGGCAGAAGCAGCGCCTCGGCGACGCCCTGGCGAAGCTCTACGGCCGGCAGATGCACCTGAACCTGGACGTGGACCCCGCGGTCCTCGGCGGGATCTCGGTGCGCGTCGGCGACGAGATCATCAACGGCACCGTCGCGGAGCGCCTCGAAGAGGCGACCCGCCGCATGGCCGGCTGACACAGCGCAGCGCAGAAGAACAAGCAAGACCAGCGGCCCGGTTGGGCCGTGCAGAAATTGCAGAAGATTCCTGGGGGTCGGCCCCCAGACCCCCTTAAGAAACTTCGGGCCCAACAAGGAGAGCAGGGAACCCAGATGGCGGAGCTCACGATCCGGCCGGAGGAGATCCGGGACGCACTGGATAACTTTGTCCAGTCGTACCAGCCGGACGCGGCCTCGCGCGAGGAGGTCGGTACGGTCAGCGTTGCCGGCGACGGCATCGCGAAGGTGGAGGGTCTTCCCTCCGCCATGGCGAACGAGCTGCTGAAGTTCGAGGACGGCACTCTCGGTCTCGCCCTCAACCTCGAGGAGCGCGAGATCGGTGCGATCGTCCTCGGCGAGTTCAGCGGCATCGAGGAGGGCCAGCCGGTGCAGCGCACCGGTGAGGTGCTCTCCGTAGGCGTCGGCGAGGGTTACCTCGGCCGCGTCGTCGACCCGCTCGGCAACCCGATCGACGGTCTCGGCGAGATCGCGACCGACAGCCGCCGCGCCCTCGAGCTGCAGGCCCCTGGCGTCATGGTCCGCAAGTCGGTGCACGAGCCGATGCAGACCGGCTACAAGGCCGTCGACGCCATGGTGCCGATCGGCCGCGGCCAGCGTCAGCTGATCATCGGCGACCGTCAGACGGGTAAGACCGCTCTGGCCGTCGACACGATCATCAACCAGCGCGACAACTGGCGCTCGGGCGACGTGAACAAGCAGGTCCGCTGCATCTACGTCGCCATCGGTCAGAAGGGCTCCACCATCGCCTCCGTGCGTGGTGCGCTCGAAGAGGCCGGTGCGCTGGAGTACACGACCATCGTCGCCGCCCCGGCGTCCGACCCGGCCGGCTTCAAGTACCTGGCGCCGTACACCGGTTCGGCCATCGGCCAGCACTGGATGTACGACGGCAAGCACGTCCTGATCATCTTCGACGACCTCTCGAAGCAGGCCGACGCCTACCGCGCCGTGTCCCTGCTGCTGCGCCGCCCGCCGGGCCGCGAGGCCTACCCGGGTGACGTCTTCTACCTGCACTCGCGTCTGCTGGAGCGCTGCGCCAAGCTCTCCGACGAGATGGGCGCCGGTTCGATGACGGGCCTCCCGATCGTCGAGACCAAGGCGAACGACGTGTCGGCGTTCATCCCGACCAACGTCATCTCCATCACCGACGGCCAGTGCTTCCTGGAGTCCGACCTGTTCAACGCGGGTCAGCGTCCGGCGCTCAACGTCGGTATCTCGGTCTCCCGAGTCGGTGGCTCCGCCCAGCACAAGGCCATGAAGCAGGTCTCCGGTCGGCTTCGCGTGGACCTCGCCCAGTACCGCGAGCTGGAGGCGTTCGCCGCCTTCGGCTCCGACCTGGACGCGGCCTCGAAGGCCTCGCTGGAGCGCGGAAAGCGCATGGTCGAGCTGCTGAAGCAGCCGCAGTACGCCCCGTTCCCGATGGAGGAGCAGGTCGTCTCGGTCTGGGCCGGCACCACGGGCAAGATGGACGACGTCCCGGTCGAGGACATCCGTCGCTTCGAGGGCGAGCTGCTGGAGTTCCTGCGCCGTGAGCGCAAGGACCTCCTGACCAGCATCGCCGAGGGCGGCAAGATGTCCGACGACACGCTGCAGTCGATCGCCGACGCGATCGCCGCCTTCAAGCAGCAGTTCGAGACCTCGGACGGCAAGCTCCTGGGCGAGGGCTGATCGATGGGCGCTCAGCTTCGCGTTTACAAGCGCCGCATCCAAGCCGTCACCGCGACCAAGAAGATCACCAAGGCGATGGAGATGATCGCCGCCTCGCGCATTGTCAAGGCACAGCGCAAGGTGGCGGCGTCCAAGCCGTACGCGACCGAGCTCACCCGTGCGGTGACCGCGGTGGCGACCGGCTCCAACGCCAAGCACCCGCTCACCACCGAGGTCGAGTCCCCGACCCGGGCCGCGGTCCTGCTCGTCACGAGCGACCGCGGTCTGGCCGGCGGCTACTCCTCCAACGCCATCAAGGCCGCGGAGCGACTGCGTGAGCGCCTTGCCTCCGAGGGCAAGGAGGTCGACACGTACATCGTCGGCCGCAAGGGTGTCGCGTACTACGGCTTCCGCGAGCGCAAGGTCGAGGACTCCTGGACCGGCTTCACCGACAACCCGGCGTACTCCGATGCCAAGAGCATCGCCGCCCCGTTGATCGAGGCCATCCAGAAGGACACGGCCGAGGGCGGCGTCGACGAGCTGCACATCGTCTTCACGGAATTCGTGTCGATGATGACGCAGAACGCGGTCGACGACCGGATGCTGCCGCTTTCGCTCGACGAGGTGGCGCAGGAGAGCACCCGCAAGGGTGAGATCCTTCCGCTGTTCGAATTCGAGCCGTCGGCCGAGGACGTCCTCGACGCCCTTCTGCCGCGCTACGTCGAGAGCCGCATCTACAACGCACTGCTGCAGGCGGCCGCTTCCGAGCACGCTGCCCGCCGCCGCGCGATGAAGTCGGCGACCGACAACGCCGGGGACCTCATCAAGAGCCTGTCCCGGCTTGCCAACGCGGCCCGACAGGCCGAAATCACCCAGGAAATCAGCGAGATCGTCGGCGGTGCCAGTGCTCTGGCCGACGCGACCGCGGGGAGTGACAAGTAATGACGACGACAGTTGAGACGGCCGCTGCCACGGGCCGCGTCGCCCGGGTCATCGGCCCGGTCGTCGACGTGGAGTTCCCCGTCGACGCGATGCCGGAGATCTACAACGCCCTCCACGTCGAGGTCGCGGACCCCGCCGAGGACGGCGCCCGCAAGACGCTGACCCTGGAAGTCGCCCAGCACCTGGGTGACGGTGTGGTCCGTGCGATCTCGATGCAGCCCACCGACGGCCTGGTCCGCCAGGCCGCGGTGACCAACACGGGCTCGGGCATCACCGTCCCCGTCGGTGACATCACCAAGGGCAAGGTGTTCAACACCCTCGGTCAGATCCTGAACGAGCCGGAGGCCGAGGCGCAGATCACCGAGCGCTGGCCGATCCACCGCAAGGCCCCGGCCTTCGACCAGCTCGAGTCGAAGACCGAGATGTTCGAGACCGGCCTGAAGGTCGTCGACCTGCTGACCCCGTACGTCAAGGGCGGCAAGATCGGTCTGTTCGGTGGTGCGGGCGTCGGCAAGACGGTCCTCATCCAGGAAATGATCATGCGTGTGGCGAAGCTGCACGACGGTGTGTCGGTGTTCGCCGGTGTCGGTGAGCGCACCCGTGAGGGCAACGACCTCATCGACGAGATGACCGAGTCGGGCGTTCTGGAGAAGACCGCGCTCGTCTTCGGCCAGATGGACGAGCCGCCGGGGACGCGTCTGCGCGTGGCCCTGTCCGCCCTGACCATGGCGGAGTACTTCCGCGATGTGCAGAAGCAGGACGTGCTGCTCTTCATCGACAACATCTTCCGCTTCACGCAGGCCGGCTCCGAGGTCTCCACGCTGCTCGGCCGCATGCCGTCCGCGGTGGGTTACCAGCCGACCCTGGCCGACGAGATGGGTGTGCTCCAGGAGCGCATCACCTCGACGCGTGGTCACTCGATCACCTCGATGCAGGCGATCTACGTCCCCGCGGACGACCTGACCGACCCTGCCCCGGCCACCACGTTCGCCCACCTCGACGCGACGACGGTTCTCTCCCGTCCGATCTCCGAGAAGGGCATCTACCCGGCCGTGGACCCGCTGGACTCCACGTCCCGCATCCTGGACCCGCGTTACATCTCGCAGGACCACTACGCCGCGGCCAGCCGCGTCAAGGGGATCCTCCAGAAGTACAAGGACCTCCAGGACATCATCGCGATCCTCGGTATCGACGAGCTGGGCGAGGAGGACAAGCTCGTTGTCCACCGTGCCCGTCGCGTCGAGCGCTTCCTGTCGCAGAACACCCACGCCGCCAAGCAGTTCACCGGCCTGGACGGTTCGGACGTTCCGCTCGACGAGTCGATCTCCGCGTTCAACGCGATCTGCGACGGGGACTACGACCACTTCCCCGAGCAGGCGTTCTTCATGTGCGGTGGCCTGGACGACCTCAAGTCCAAGGCCAAGGAGCTCGGCGTCTCCTGAGCCTCCGGCTCACCGAGGGGGGTGGGTGTGTCCCGCCCCCCTCACCACGCCCCGTAGAATTGAACCGACACCCGGCCGGGCGGCCGGGTGGTGACCCGAGGAGCCACCCTTGGCTGCTGAGCTGCATGTCGAGCTGGTCGCCGCCGACCGAAGTGTCTGGTCCGGCGAGGCCACCCTGGTCGTCGCGCGCACCACGTCCGGCGACATCGGCGTCATGCCCGGTCACCAGCCGCTTCTCGGTGTGCTGGAATCGGGCCCGGTGACGATCCGCACGAGTGAGGGCGGCACCGTCATCGCCGCCGTGCACGGCGGATTCATCTCGTTCGCGGACGACAAGCTGTCGCTGCTGGCCGAGATCGCCGAGCTGGCCGACGAGATCGATGTCGAGCGCGCCGAGCGGGCGCTGGAACTCGCGAAGTCGGACGTGGACGCCGCTGCCCAGCGGCGTGCCGACGTACGACTGCGCGCGGTGGCGGTGCGCTAGCACCCCCACTGACAGATGTCTTTACTCAGCCGCGGCCCGAGCTGGAGCGATCCAGCCGTGTCGCGGCTGAGGCGATGCAGGTGCAATACGGTTTCGGTGTTCGTTACTCGACGATGCGAGGAGGTCGGTGGAGATGGTCCTCGCGTTGTGGGTGGGAGCGTCCGTCATCGTCACGGTTCTGTTGGGACTGTTCGTCTTCGGCCTGCGCCGGAGGCTGATCCAGCGGTCCGGAGGGACCTTCGACTGCAGCCTGCGCTGGGACGTGTCGGAGGAACCCGATGCGCTCGGCAAGGGCTGGGTCTACGGGGTCGCCCGCTACAGCGGTGACCGCGTCGACTGGTTCCGGGTCTTCTCCTACGCTCCTCGCCCCCGCCGGGGCCTGGAGCGTTCTGCGATCGAGGTGATCGCGCGCCGGCTTCCGGAGGGCGAGGAGGAGCTCGCGCTCCTGTCCGACTCCGTCGTGCTCGGCTGTCTCCACCACGGGACGCGCCTGGAGCTGGCGATGAGCGAGGACGCCCTGACCGGCTTCCTCGCCTGGCTGGAGGCGGCACCGCCCGGCCAGCGGGTCAATGTGGCCTGATAGGCAGCCCCGCTGGAAGGGGGTCCCCCCCGGACGGAGTCTGGGGGAGGGTCAATGTGGCCTGATAGGCAGCCCCGCTGGAAGGGGGTCCCCCCCGGACGGAGTCTGGGGGAGGGCCGATGTGGCCTGAGAATGTCGCTTAAGCGCGCGTACACAGCGAAAAACCGGGGAGACGGGGGGCGGACCCGTCTCCCCGGTGCTTTTCCGGGGTGGTGCTTGCCGTTATGGCGTGGGGAGCACCGTGGTGCTTACTGGAGGCCGGTCTTGATGGCGTTCACCAGTTCACCGTTGTTGGTGTCGCCGGAGAACTCCCAGAAGAACGCGCCACCGAGGCCCTGGTTCTTCGCCCAGGTCATCTTGGTGCCGATGGTGGCCGGGGTGTCGTAGCTCCACCAGTTGGTGCCGCAGTGCGCGTAGGCCGTGCCGGCGATGGTGCCGGTGGACGGGCAGGTGTTCTTCAGGACCTTGTAGTCCTCGTTGCCCGCCTCGTACGTGCCCGGGGCCGCGCCGGTCGCCGTGCCGCCGGGGGCGGACTGGGTGACGCCGGTCCAGCCGCGGCCGTAGAAGCCGATGCCGAGGAGCAGCTTCTTGGCGGGGACGCCCTTGGCCTTCAGCTTGGCGATGGCCTCGGAGGAGGAGAAGCCGGCCTGCGGGATGCCGGTGTACGGGGTCAGCGGCGAGTGCGGGGCCGTCGGGCCCTTGGCCGCCCAGGCGCCGAAGAAGTCGTACGTCATCACGTTGTACCAGTCGAAGGACTGGGAGGCGCCGCCGTAGTCGGCAGCGTCGATCTTGCCGCCGTTGGAGCCGTCCGCGGTGATGGCGGCGGTGACCAGGTACTTCGGGCCGAACTTCGCCCGCATGGCGTCGGCCATGGTCTTGAGCGAGGCCGGGCCGCTGGTGTCACAGGTCAGACCACAGGCGTTGGGGTACTCCCAGTCGAGGTCGATGCCGTCGAAGACATCGGCCCAGCGGGGGTCCTCGACCAGGTCGTGGCAGGACTGGGCGAAGGCGGCGGGGTTCTGCACGGCCTGGCCGAAGCCGCCGGACCAGGTCCAGCCGCCGAACGACCAGAGGATCTTGATGTGCGGGAACTTGGCCTTCAGCTTGCGCAGCTGGTTGAAGTTGCCGCGCAGCGGCTGGTCCCAGGTGTCGGCGACGCCGTCGACGGACTGGTCGGCGGTGTACGCCTTGTCGTAGTCGGCGTACGCGTCACCGATGGTGCACTTGCCGTTCTGCACGTTGCCGAAGGCGTAGTTGATGTGCGTGATCTTCGCGGCGGAACCGGACGTCACCAGGTTCTTGACGTGGTAGTTGCGCCCGTAGACGCCCCAGTTGGTGAAGTAGCCCAGGTTGACCTTGTCGCCGCCGGGCTGCTCGCCCCCGCCGCCGGTGGTCCGCACGGAGACGGCGCCGGAGGCCGGGCCGGTCTGGTCGGCGGTGTCCCGGGCCTGCACGGCGTAGGAGTAGTCGGTGCCGGCGGTCAGGCCGGTGTTGGTGTACGTCGTGCCGGTGACCGTGGCGATCTTCGCGCCGTCGCGCAGCACGTCGTAGTTCTTGACGCCCTTGTCGTCGGTCGCCGCGCTCCAGCTGAGCTTGACCGAGGTGTCGGTGACGTCGCTGGTGGTCGGGGTGCCGGGCGCCGAGGGGGCGTTGTCGCCGGGGACGCTGCCGCCGTCACAGGAGGCGCCGTTCAGCTTGCAGCCCGTGGGGGAGCCGGAGCCGGTGCCGTTGAAGCCGAAACTGATGCTGGCGCCGGGCGCCACGGACCCGTTCCAGGAGAGGTTCTTGGCGGTGTAGTGGTCAGCGCTCTTGGTGAGGTTGGCGTCCCAGGCGGAGCCCGCCGTCGTGCCCGAGGGGAAGTCCCACTCGATGGTCCAGGAGGAGAGCGCGGTGGTGCCGGTGTTCTTCACCGTCCACTGGCCCTCGAAGCCGCTGCCCCAGTCCGACTTCTTGGTGTACGTGGCGGTGGCCGACGTGGCCGCCGAGGCGGGGGCGGCGAGCCCCACCATCGCGGCCAGCGGCACGACCAGCGCCGTCAGGCCCGCGATGACCTTGGACCGGCCGCTGCGGGCCGGGACCCATCGAAATCTGGATCGGCGTTGGGGGGATTCTGTGCTCAACGGAGCTCCTCGGGTGAGGTCCAACAAACGGGGATGATTCGTGGACTGCAAACCCTGCGCCGCCCTGAGTACGGGTGCTCTCGTACTCACCGCAGTGTGTGACGGTGACAGTAGGAAGGTCTGGACCAATCGTCAAGAGGTCTGGACCAAAGATCAGGGTGTGACTCGAATCCCCAACTCCTGTGCCAGAACCGCCGCCTGAACCCGGCTGCGCAGCTCCAGCTTGCCCAGCACCCTGCTGACGTGGGTCTTCACCGTGGCCTCGGCCATCGAGAGGCGCAGCGCGATCTCCGCGTTCGACAGCCCCTCGCCCAGGCACCCCAGCACCTCGCGCTCGCGCCGGGTGAGCGTGTCCAGCACCGCCGGATCGGACGTCCCCCGGCCGCGTACGGGGGACGCCCCGGCGAACTCCGCGATCAGCCGCCGGGTCACGGCCGGGGCGATCAGCCCCTCGCCGCGCGCCACCGTCCGTACCGCCTCCAGCAGATCGCGGGCGTCGGTGTTCTTCAGCAGAAAGCCACAGGCCCCCGCGCGCAGCGCCCCGAAGACGTACTCGTCCAGATCGAACGTGGTCAGCACCAGGACGTCCGCGAGCTCCTCCTCGACCACCTGCCGCGTCGCCGCCACCCCGTCGAGGCGCGGCATCTGCACATCCATCAGCACCAGGTCCGGGCGGAGTTCACGCGCCAGGCGCACCGCCGCCTCGCCGTCCCCCGCCTCTCCGACGACCTCGATGTCCGGCGCGCTGGAGAGGATCAGCACCAGTCCCGCGCGCACCGCCGACTGGTCCTCCGCGACCAGTACCCGGATCGTCATTCCCGCATCGTCCCTTCCGTCACGGGCAGTTGAGCCCGCACCCGCCAGATCTTGGTTCCGTCGCCGTCGCCGTCGCCGTCGCCGTCGTAGTCGCCCCCCACCTCGGCCCCTGCCTCGAACGTCCCGCCGAGCAGCGTCACCCGCTCCCGCATGCCCACCAGGCCCGCACCCGAACCGGGCGCCGTCGGTCCGGGGCGGCGGCCGAACACACTGGTCACCTCGATCCTCAGCACCCCGTCGCCGTGGGCGAGCCGCACCGCGACCGGCCCCGGCGCCGCGTGTTTGAGGGCGTTGGTCAGGGACTCCTGCACGATCCTGTACGCGGCCAGCTCGACCGGCGTCGGCAGCGGCCCGGCCGCCGCCCCCCGGGTGTCCTCCAGGGTGCAGACCAGCCCGCCGGACGCCCCGTTGACGTTCGTCTGCTCGACGAGCACGTCCAGGGACGCGAGCGTCGGGGCCGCCGCCGGGGCGTCGTCCTCGCCGCCCTCCCGCAGCAGCCCGATCAGCCGGCGCATCTCCGCGAGCCCCTCGACGCTGTTCTCGCGGATCACCTTCAGGGCGCTCCGCGAGGTCTCCGGGTCGTCGATGGACAGGGCCGCGGTGGAGTGGATCGCCACGGCGGAGAGGTGGTTGGCCACCATGTCGTGCAGCTCCCGGGCCATCCGGGCCCGCTCGGCGATCACCGCCTGCGTCCGGTCCATCTCGGCCAGCCGCGCGGTCTGTGCGGCGGCCAGCCGGGCCGCGTCGGCGGCGGCGCGGTGGGTGCGCACACTGACGCCGGTGATGGCGGGGACGAAGGAGACCAGCCCGATGACCAGGCCGATCAACAGGGCCTCGGGCTTACGGAACCAGGCCAGGAAGCCGATCGTGGACGCGACGGTGATCAGGAGCGTGGCCACCGGGAGCCGGCGGGCGGCGGCCGGGGTCCCGTACAGCACGGCCGCGTACACGACGTCCGTGAACATCAGGACGGTGGCGAGGTTGCCCCGGGTGAACTGGTTCGCCACCAGCGCGAGCGTGCCGATCGTCAGCGCCGTGCGCGGTGCGGTGCGGCGCAGCAGCTCGGCCGCGGCCATGGCGGTCAGCGGTACGAGGGTGACCCAGGGTGCGGAGAGGGAGTGGCCGCCCTGGGTGTGGAGGCCCAGCAGCCACAGGAGCAGCCCGCCGAGCAGCCCGGAGACGCCGAGGGTCACGTCGTCGCGGTCGGGGCGGATCCGGGTGAGCACCTCTCCATCCAACACGCACCGCCGCCCCCGGGCCTCCCTTCGTCGGCTGATCCGGGACTACATCGAAGGATGCAGTCCGGTTTCGTCACTGCCGACGACGTGTCCGCGCCCGGCGGCCGGGAGGCTGGAGGGGAACGGGAGGAGAGAGTCGTGATCGCCCTACTGATCGTGGCCTGCGAGGTCGCATTCTGGGTTCTGCTGGCCCTCGGACTCGCCCTGCGGTACGTCGCGAGGAAACCGAAGCTCGGCGCGGCCGTGCTGCTGTGCGAGCCGGTACTGGAGGTCGTGCTGCTGGTGGTGACGGCCATCGACCTGAAGAACGGGGCCGAGCCCGACTGGAAGCACGGGCTGGCCGCCGTCTACATCGGCTTCACGGTGGGTCTGGGCCACTCCACCATCAAGTGGGTGGACGCCCGCGTCGCCCACCGCTGGTTCGGCGGCCCGCCGCCGGTGAAGCCGCCGAAGTACGGCATGGCGCGCGCCGCCCACGAGTGGCGCACCGCCGCCCGCTGGATCCTCGCCGCGGTGGTCGCGCTGGGCCTGCTCCAGGCAGCCGTCTGGTACGTCGGCACCGGCGGGGAGATCAGCTCGCTACGGGGCTGGCAGCAGAGGATGGGCCTGGTGATCGGCATCAACCTGATCATCGCCGGGGGCTACACGCTGTTCCCGAAGCAGGCCCCGAAGGACGCGGTGACGGAGCGGGAGCCGGCCGACGGGCTGTAGGCCTACCGGTCGCCGCCCGGCACCCACAGCACGTCCCCGACCTCCTTGTTCGCGCTCCGCGCCAGGATGAACAGGAGGTCGGAGAGACGGTTGAGGTAGGTGGCGGTCAGGGGGTTCATCGACTCCCCGTGCACCTCCAGCGCCGCCCAGGTGGACCGCTCGGCGCGCCGGACCACGGTGCACGCCTGGTGCAGCAGGGCCGCGCCGGGCGTACCGCCGGGGAGGATGAAGCTGCGCAGCTTCTCCAGCTCCTCCAGGAAGGTGTCGCAGTCCGCCTCCAGCTTGTCGATGTAGGACTGCTCGACCCGCAGGGGCGGATGCTTCGGATCCTCGATCACCGGGGTGCACAGGTCCGCGCCCACGTCGAAGAGGTCGTTCTGGACGCGTACGAGGACCTTCACCAGCTCCTCGGGCAGCTGCCCCAGCGCGATGGCCGCGCCGATCGCCGCGTTGGCCTCGTTGGCGTCCGCGTACGCCGAGATCCGCAGATCGGTCTTGGCGGTGCGGCTCATGTCGCCGAGGGCCGTGGTGCCCTGGTCGCCGGTCCGGGTGTAGATGCGCGTCAGATTGACCATGGGCCCAGCCTAGTTATGCTCCGGCCCGTCGGGAGACCCGTGTGCCCACTGTCACGGCCGCGGCGGCGAGGCCCACGGCGACGAGGGCCCCGTGGAGCATGTGCGTCGTGGCGTACGAGCCGGTGCAGGCGTCCCGCACCGCGTCCACCGGACAGCGGAACGGGTCCTCAACTACGCGCGACGCGGAGCCGAATGACGCGTCCCGGTGTGATGTCCGTCATCTGAGACGTGACGCGCATCTCTTCACCGCCCCAGCGCGCCCGACGGGTACTAACCTCCGCCGGAGAGCATGTGAACCGCCGTGAACAATCGGGCACGGGCGAACAGAGACCAAGGGGTGCGAACGTGGCCAGGAAGCTCGCCGTCATCGGGGCCGGACTCATGGGATCCGGGATCGCGCAGGTCTCCGCCCAGGCGGGCTGGGACGTCGTGCTGCGGGACGTCACCGACGCCGCGCTGACCCGGGGCCGTGACGGCATCGAGGCCTCGTACGACAGGTTCGTCTCCAAGGGCAAGCTGGACGCGGCGGACGCCGAGGCCGCGCTCGCCCGCATCACCACGACCACCGACCTCGACGCCGTCGCCGACGCGGACATCGTCGTGGAAGCCGTCTTCGAGAAGCTGGAAGTCAAGCACGAGATCTTCCGGGCCCTGGACGGGGTCGTCGGCGAGAACACCGTCCTCGCGTCCAACACCTCCGCCATCCCGATCACCAAGATCGCGGCCGTGACGGAGCGTCCGGAACGCGTCGTCGGCGTGCACTTCTTCTCGCCGGTCCCGATGATGCAGCTCTGCGAGCTGGTGCGCGGCTACAAGACCAGCGACGAAACCCTCGCCACCGCCCGGGAGTTCGCCGAGTCGGTCGGCAAGACCTGCATCGTGGTCAACCGCGACGTGGCCGGCTTCGTCACCACCCGGCTGATCTCGGCGCTCGTCGTCGAGGCCGCCAAGCTGTACGAGTCGGGCGTCGCCTCGGCCGAGGACATCGACATCGCCTGCAAGCTGGGCTTCGGCCACGCCATGGGCCCGCTCGCCACCGCGGACCTGACCGGCGTCGACATCCTCCTGCACGCCACCGGCAACATCTACACCGAGTCGCAGGACGAGAAGTTCGCCGCCCCGGAGCTGATGCGCCGGATGGTCGACGCAGGTGACATCGGGCGCAAGAGCGGGCAGGGCTTCTACACGTACTGACCGGACCCGGCTCCTCGGCCCGGCCCGGCCCGCCACCGTCCGGGCCGGGGGAGCCGGGGATCCTACCCGGCGGAGACCGGTCTCCGACGAACCGGAGTCACTCCACCGAGTGAATTCGATATCAGTTCGCTTACAGACGGCAACTTCCCTGTCGTCGCGACAGTCAGTGGTGGCAGAGACAGGGCGCCGCGCGTGGCGGAGGCAGGGCCCACGACAGAGCCGACGGCGGAACGGACGGCCGACGGCAGAGCAGACAGACGGACCTTCTACGGAGCATGACCGGGGAGCGCATATGCACATCAGGGGCGACCACGCCGAGCTGGTCGTCGGGGGCCGCCTCGACGTCCGAAGCGCGGCGGACGCCCGTACGGTCCTGCACTCGGCCGTGGACGACGGAGTCGGCGACCTCGTGCTGGACCTGACCGAGCTGGACTCCTGGGACGCCACGGGACTCGGCGTCATCATGGGAGCCCACCGCCGGGCGGGACGGGCCGGACGCCGCCTCGTGCTGCGCGGCGTGCCGCCACAGATGCAGCGCCTCCTGGTGGCCACCCGGCTGCACCGCATCCTGGCCATCGAGGGCGGCATCGCCGCCGAGTCGCTGCCGCGCGTCTGAGGGCGTGCGCGCGGCCGTTCGGATCCCGGCGGTGCGAGCGGCCGCGCGCGCCCTCGGGGAGTCGGACGACCGGACGGACCACACCTGGCGGAAGAAGTCACGCAATCCTCACCGGAACGTGACGTCCTGGACGGCGTGGCACCCCGGCGGTTCATGAATACTGTGCCAAGGTCTAGGGTTCGGCCGTCCGCCGAATGACAACGAACCCATGGGCGGACACCGGACCGGAAGCGACAGCGGGACGCGTGTGAGGCCGGGAGGGCAACCGCGCACGACGCGTCTGGGGGACTTTGCGATGGACCCGACACACCGGGCATCCGATGAGTACGGGCAGGGCCACGACCGCTCCGGCGGCGATCCCGGCCACCGCCGGCCGTCCCGCGAATCGGGCGGCGCCGACTTCGGCCCGGGGACACCGCAACAGGTCCGCGTCGTCCAGCTGACCGTCGGCGACCTGCTGCTCACGGTCAACCCCGTCGACGGCAGCGAGGTCGAGTCCCGCCCGCCCGGCTCGGGCCCCGACGCCCCGGTCCGCCGCACCCCCGCCGAACGCGCCGACCACGAACGCGCCGGTGCGCCCCCGGTGCCCGCGGGACCGCCCGCCCCGCAGCTGCCGCTCCTGGAGCGCGAGGAGGAGCGCGAACGCCTGGTCCGCCTGCTGGCGCGCGGTCGCAGCGTCCGCCTCACCGGTCAGGCCGGGTCCGGCCGCACCGCGCTGCTGGACGCCGTCGCCGCCGACTGCGCGGACCTGGCCCCCGACGGAGTCGTCCGCCTCAACGGGCGGGGCCGCACCGGCGCCGATCTGCTGCACGCCCTCTTCGACACCGTGTACAAGGCCCCGAACAACCGCCCCGACCGCGACGAACTGCTCGCGCTCGTCCGGTCCATCGGCGCCGTCGTCACCATCGACGACCTGGAGATCGGCGGAGCGGCCCTCGACGAACTGCTCGCCGCCGCCCCCGAGTGCGCCTTCCTGCTCGCCGCCACCCCCGACACCACCACCCCCGGCGTCGACGCCCACCTGGAGGAGGTGCTCCTCGCCGGCCTCGGCCGCGGCGCCTCGCTGGCCCTGCTGGAGAAGGTCGTCGAACGCCCCCTCACGGAGGAGGAGCGGAACTGGGCGGGCGACCTCTGGTTCGAGTCCGAGGGCCTGCCGCTCCGCTTCGTCCAGGCCGGATCGCTCCTCGTACAGGGCGACCGGCTGCGCTCCGGCCCCGAAGCCTTCGACGAGTACGACTACTTCGAGCCACGCGCGGACGACGCGCCGCCGGCCCCCGCGGCGCACGCCGCCGAAGCCCTCGACGTCCCGCTGCCGAGCCTCGGCGAGGGCGCCGCGCCTGCCGTGCTGCTCGCCTCCCGGCTCAGCGAGGCGGCCCGTGCCACCCTGCGCTTCGCCGTCGCCCTCGGTGGCGAGGTGCCCCACCAGGCCCATCTGCCGGCCCTCGTGGGCGACACCCACGCGGACGCCGCGCTCGGCGAGCTCGCCGGCTGCGGCCTGCTCTCCCCGGCCGGTCCCCGCTACCGCCTCGCGGCTGGAGTCCTCGCCCAGCTCGCGGCGGCCGGTTACGAGGACGACGCCGCCGCCCACGCCCGTACCGCCGCCCAGCACTACGCCTGGTGGGCCTCGCACCCCTCGGTCACCCCGGAACGGGCCGTCGCCGAGGCGGACGCGATCGTCGCCTCCCTGGGCCGGCTGGTCCCGGGCGACGAGGCGGGGGCGGCCAGCGCGGCCGTCCTGCTGGCCCGCAGCGCCTCCCCGGCCTTCGCGGCGGGTCTGGGCTGGGGAGCCTGGGAGCGGGCCCTCAGGATCGGCCAGGAGGCCGCCAGGATCGCCGGCGAGGTCGCCGAGGAGGCCTACTTCCACCACGAGTTGGGCGTCCTCGCACTCTGCACCGGCAAGACGGACCGGGCCAGGACCGAGCTGGAGACCTCGATCGGGATGCGCGGCGCCCTCGCCGACAAGTCCGGGGCCGTGGCCGGACGCCGCGCGCTCGCCCTGGTCGCGGACCGCTCCGGCGACTTCGCCCCCCTCGGCCGCACGGCATCGGGCGACGAGGTGCCCACGGTGCGCCAGGACGGTCCGGGCACACCGCCCGGCGGGTTCCCGGGCGCACCGGTGTTCCTGCGGCAGCCGGCCGAGGAGCAGCCCACCGTCGTCTTCCCGCCGCAACCCGGCCCCGCCGCGCGCAAGGGGGCCGGCCGGGCCGTCCTGGGCGGCGCCCGGCGCAACCTGGCCGCCGCGGGCGCGGGCGCCGTGCTGATCGCGGTGCTCGGCACCGTCGTCACGCTCGGCGTCACCGCGGGCGACGGCGACGAGCCGGGCAGCCGCAACGTCATCACCGAGCAGACGACCACCGAGGACCCGACCGACGACGGCCCGCCCCCGGAGAAGTCGGAGGACGGCTCCGTCCCGGCCGGGGAGACCACCGGCGGCGAGACGTCTGCGACCCCGAGCGCCTCGGAGTCGGCCGGCCCGAGCACCTCCGGCTCCCCGTCCCCGAGCTCCTCCACGTCGGACGGTACGCCGCCGGGGACGGCCGACCCGACGGACGACGGGAGCAGCTCCCCGAGCGAGCCGACGCCGACGAGGACCTCGCCCAAGCCCACGGCGAGCGAGAGCGAGAGCGAGAGCCCGGACCCCACGCCGTCCGAGTCGGAGAGCGAGACGCCCACCGAGACGCCCACCGAAGAGCCCCCGGCCCCGCCCCCGGCCCAGGGCTCCTCCTCCGCGGCCGGTCCCGCCGAGTCGGCGAGCGCCCCGGAGTCCGAAGCGGCCCCCGACCCGGCGGTCTGAGCACGCCGGACCGCCGAACGTACGGGGGCCGGGTGGCTCACGCTTCCGCGTGAGCCACCCGGCCCCCGTTGACGCCGTCGCTCAGAACAGCCGCAGCTTGTCGTCCTCGATGCCCCGCATCGCGTTGTAGTCCAGGACCAGGCAGCCGATGCCGCGGTCCGTCGCCAGCACCCGGGCCTGCGGCTTGATCTCCTGTGCGGCGAAGACGCCCCGGACCGGCGCGAGGTGCGGGTCGCGGTTCAGCAGCTCCAGATAGCGCGTCAGCTGCTCCACGCCGTCGATGTCGCCCCGCCGCTTCAACTCCACGGCCACCGTCTGCCCGTTCGCGTCCCGGCAGAGGATGTCCACCGGCCCGATGGCGGTGGGGTATTCGCGGCGGATCAGGGTGTGACCCTCGCCGAGGATCTCCATCCGGTCCGCGAGCAGTTCCTGGAGGTGCGCTTCCACGCCGTCCTTGATGAGCCCCGGGTCGACGCCCAGCTCGTACGACGAGTCGTGGAGGACTTCCTCCATCGTGATGATCAGTTTTTCGCCCGCCTTGTTCACCACGGTCCAGACGCCTTCCTCACCGTCGGCGCCCTCCTTCAGGGTGCACGGCGGGGACATCCAGTTGAGCGGTTTGTACGCCCGGTCGTCGGCGTGGATGGAGACGCTTCCGTCCGCCTTCACCAGGATCAGTCGGGGGGCGGAGGGCAGGTGGGCTGTGAGCCGGCCCGCGTAGTCCACGGAGCAACGGGCGATGACGAGACGCATGGTCGGCAACGCTACTCGACGTCGGGGGCTCGACGCGATTTCCCCACCCGTCGCCCCCTGTCACTGGGTGCACACCGCGACGCGGCGATGCGGGCTTGCCCCTCTTTGCGCCCCTTCGTTATTGGCCGGTTGTGTTCCCAATCTCCTGGTGCGGCCCCGACTGCGCGCTTACCGTGGAAGCAGGAGGTCGCCGTCCGTGCACGCTGCGTCGTCGCCGCCCCCCTTCCCTGCCCGTAAGGCCCCGGCCATCGCCCGGGGTCGCGAGAGGAGAACCCATGTCGCTCGACGTCTCACCGGCGCTGTTGGAACAGGCCGAGCGAGGCGAGGTCGACGAAGCCGACTTCGTCGACTGCGTCCGGACCTCCCTGCCCTTCGCATGGGAGATGATCAGCTCGTTGGTGGCTCAGCTGAAGGTCGACGGCGGACAGTTCGCCGACAACCAGACGCCGCCGCCGGACGAGCAGGCACGTGGTCAGCTGCTGCGCGCGCTCGCGAGTGATGCGATACGCGGCGCGCTCCAGCGGCACTTCGGAGTGCGTCTCGCATTCCAGAACTGCCACCGCGTCGCGGTGTTCCCGCTGGACGCCTCGGTCGACGACCGACTGGCCAAGTTCACCTCGGTGAGGGGCCAGTTGCTCAATCAGTCGCCCGGACTTCGGGACTGCTGAACGCTTTTGCTGCCGTCCCGGGCCGCGGGAGGTGCAACTGGCCCCGGGGCGGCAGCTCCCGCACCACCGCACCACTCGTCCCACGGGTATCGGCGTCGGACGGCTCCGAGGGAACGCTCCGAGGGAACACCGGCAGGCGCAGGTCAGGTGAGCAGCGGCAGCACGTCGGCGCCCAGCCGCCGGACGTTCTCCTCGGTCGCCGCGAGATCGCCCGATCCCTCCACCAGGAGGGCGAAGCGCGTGATCCCGGTCCGCTCGGCGGTGGCCGCCAGCCGGTCGGCAGCCAGCCGAGGCGGGCCCACCGGGTGCAGCCCGCACAGCAGTTCCGTGTACGCGACCGGGTCCCGCATCACGCGGTGCCTGTCGTCGACCGTGACATGGGCGTCGAGCCCCTGGCGCAGCCAGCCGGGCATCGACTTCACCAGCAGCTCCGTGGCCTCTCCGGCGCCGTCCTCGATCTGGGCCACCCCGGCGGACACATGCGCGGCCCCCTCCACCACCTCGGGCGGATGGCCGGCCTCCCGGGCGGCCGTGCGCCACAGGGCGACCATCTCCGCCTTCTGCTCGTCCCCGCAGTGCATGCCCAGCAGCATCGGCAGCGCCTGCCGGGCCGCGAGCCGCACGCTCGTCGGCGAGGTGCACGCCACGACGACCTCGGGCCCCGCTCCACCCGGTCCCGCGTCCGCCGGGCCCTCCAGCAGCTCGTCCGCGCGCGGCACCACCGCCACCTCGCGGAAGCCGAACCGCTTGCCGCGCCCCGCGACGCGCGTCTCCCGCAGCCAGTCGAGCACCAGGTCGAGCGCCTCGGGGAAGCCGTTCTCGTACGCGTCGAGGCCGCCGCCGAACACTTCCAGGTCCACCCATGGACCACCCCGCCCCACCCCGAGCGAGAAGCGCCCGCCGCTGGTCAGATGCAGCAGCGCGGCCTGCTCGGCGAGCGCGACCGGGTGGTGGTTGGGCAGCACGCTGACCGCCGTGCCGACCCGGATCCTGCGGGTGCGGCCCAGCAGCAGCGCCGCCAGCGTGGTCGCGGACGGGCAGACCCCGTACGGCACGAAGTGGTGCTCGGCCAGCCAGACCGAGTCGAGACCGCTCTCCTCCGCCGCCTCGGTGGACCGGACGGCCCGGTGCAGGGCCTCACCGGGCCCCTGTCCCGGGAACTGGGCTGCCAGAACGAACGTTCCGATGCGCATCGCCTATTGCCTCCTTGCGGCCGACGCGTTTCTCCCCCACCGGCAACAACGTCTGACACGTGCCAAAGGCACGGTCCCGCAAGAAGTTGTTGCGATTTTCCGCTAACTCACCCCACTGCCGAACTGGGCCGCCGGACAGCCCGACCGCCACCCCCGACGGCAGGCCCTAGGCTTGGGCGGAACGTGTCCGATCCGCCCCGTGAGGTGTCCTGTGTCCCCGCGCCGTAACCGCCCCCGTGGCGGCGAGAGTCCCGACGAACACCCCGGCTCGGCGCTCGGCAGGTACGGCGGGGGAGGGGCCACCGAGAGCTGGCAGGGCGAGGAGTGGTCGGTGCGCCCGGTCAGCGGCGCGAGCGCCCAGGGCAAGCGGTACCGCTGCCCGGGCTGCGACCAGGAGATCCCCTCCGGGGTCCCGCACCTCGTGACCTGGCCCGAGTTCGGCGGCATCGACGACCGCAGGCACTGGCACAAGGCGTGCTGGAACGCGAAGGACCGCCGCACCACCCGGGTGCAGCGGTCCCGGAACGCTCCGCGTTATTGACGGCGACCGGCCCCGCCGACCTCAGGCCTCGCGCGACCCCTCAGGCCCCGCCGACCTCAGGCCTCGCGCGACCCCTCAGGCCCCGCCGACCTCAGGCCTCGCGCGACCCCTCAGGCCCCGCCGACCTCAGGCCTCGCGCGACCCCTCAGGCCCCGCCGACCTCAGGCCTCGCGCGACCCCTCAGGCCCCGCCGACGTCAGGCCTCGCGCGCCCCCTCGGACGTCTCGCGCCCCCTCAGACGTCGCGCCGGTTCAGTATCGCGACGGCCCCGCCCAGCGCCGCGGCGGCCAGGCACAGCATCAGCAGCAGCGGCTCCCAGCCGGTCGGACCGGTACTGGTCATCGTCGTGCCGTATATCCCGCCGATCTGGTTGGGGATCGAGTAGTCGATCAGGAAGCGCTGAAGGCCCCGCAGGGTGTCGGCGAACATGAACAGCGCGAGGACCAGGGGCGCCAGCACCACGCCGATCATGATGGTGATCGCACCCGCCGAGTGCCGCACGATCGCGCCGACCCCGAGCGACAGCAGGCCGAGGGCCGCGAGATAGAGCCCGACACCGACCGTGGCGAGCGCCCACTCGCCGCCCGACGCGGCGCGGCCGTCCAGGATCAGGGTCTGGAGGCCCGCCACGACCGCGGCGGTCACCGTCGTGACGGCGAAGGACAGCGCGGCGAAGACGATCGCCTTGGCCGCGAGCACCCGGCCCCGGCTCGGACAGGCCGTCAGCGTCGTACGGATCATGCCGGTGCTGTACTCGGACCCGATGGTCAGCACACCGAGCGTGATCACGCAGATGGAGCCCAGCAGCACCCCGAAGAAGCCGAGGGCCAGGACCGGCTCGTCCGGCATACCGCCGCCGCTGTCCGCCGCCAGCAGCAGCGCGGTGCCCGGCCCGACCGTCAGCATCAGCGCGACCATCACGCCGAGCGTCCAGACCGTGGCGCGCACGGAGCGGATCTTGGTCCACTCCGAGGCGACCGCGTCGCCGAGGGTGGCGGGCCGGATCGGGATCGGCGACTCGTAGGAGGCCGGCGGGCCGGCGTCCGGCGCCTGCTGGTGGACCCGGGGGGTGGCCGGCGTCGTCATCGGAGGTCCTCGCTCGTCTGCTCTTTGGCCGCGGCGGCGGAAGAGGGCTCGGCTTCGGGGGAGGGCGCCGCGGGTGCGGGGCTCCGGCCCGGAACGGGCGGCGGCGGGGCGTACCAGCCCTCCTGCGGCACCGCCACCGGCTCGGGGTACACGAAGCTGTCGGCGCTCCCGTACGCGTCCTGGGGGAGCGGCTCCACGAGCCCCGCCTTGGCGTCGTCCGTCGAGCGGTAGTCCACCAGGCCCTGCGTGAGGCGCATGTACGCCTCCTCCAGGGAGGCCTGGTGCGGCGACAGCTCCCAGAGCCGTACGTCGCAGCCGTGGGCCAGGTCACTGATCCGCGGCAGCGGCAGCCCGGTGACCCGCAGCGCACCGCCCGGCTCCGTCATGACCCGGCCGCCCGCCTCGATGAGCGAGGCCGTCAGCTTCTGCCGCTCCTCGGGGCCGCCGTCCGGCACCCGGACCCGGGCGAAGTCGGCGGAGTTGGCGGAGATGAAGTCCGTGACGCTCATGTCGGAGAGCAGCCGGCCGCGCCCGATCACGATCAGATGGTCGGCGGTGAGGGCCATCTCGCTCATCAGGTGGGACGAGACGAAGACCGTACGGCCCTCGGAGGCCAGCATCTTCATCAGATTGCGGACCCAGTGGATGCCCTCCGGGTCGAGGCCGTTGACCGGCTCGTCGAACAGCAGCACCTGCGGATCGCCGAGCAGCGCCGCCGCGATCCCGAGCCGCTGCCCCATCCCGAGCGAGAAGCCCCTGGAGCGCTGCTTGGCGACGTCCCTGAGGCCGACGACGCCCAGCACCTCGTCGACCCGGGCCGCCGGGATGCCGGCCAGCTGGGCCAGGGACAGCAGGTGGTTGCGGGCGGTGCGTCCGCCGTGCACGCCCTTGGCGTCCAGCAGGGCGCCCACCTGGCGCGGGGCGTTCGGCAGGTCGCGGTAGGGGTGGCCGCCGATCGTGACGTGACCTGCGGTGGGGCGGTCAAGGCCGAGGATCATGCGCATGGTCGTGGACTTGCCCGACCCGTTCGGACCGAGGAACCCGGTGACGGCCCCCGGCCGCACCTGGAAGGAAAGGTCGTCCACGGCCGTCTTCGCGCCGTAGCGCTTGGTCAGGCCGACTGCCTCGATCATTCTCCAGCCCCATCGACTCACTCTGTCGTTCGGGGCTCGGGCCGCCCGGCCGCGCACCCCCGTAAGAGTTAGGAGGATAACCAGGCGGTGACGGTTCCGGCCAAGTTGCGCACAGCGTGCGAGGGGACCGTCACGCGTCCCGCTTCTTCAGGACCAGGAAGCCGCCGAGCACCGCCGCCAGCACCCAGAGCACCATGATCCCGAGTCCCGCCCAGGGGCCGTACGGGGCCGGGTCGCTGTTCAACGCGTCCGGAACGACCTGCATGATCTTCGACCCGGCCTGGTCGGGGAAGTACCGGGCGACGCTCTTGGCGCCCGGCACCGCCGCGAGGATCTGCGAGACCAGGAAGAAGAACGGCATCAGGATGCCGAGCGACAGCATGGAACTGCGCAGCATCGCCGCGACCCCCATGGAGAAGATCGCGATCAGCCCCATGTAGAGCCCGCCGCCGACGACAGCGCGCAGCACGTTCTCCGCGCCGATGTCGGTGCCCCGGTCGCCGAGCATGGCCTGGCTCAGGAAGAACGAGACGAAGCTGGTGAGCAGCCCCACGACAAGGGCCAGCCCGCCGGCCACCGTGATCTTGCTGAGGAGGAAGGTCCCACGCTGGGGCACCGCCGCCAGCGAGGTGCGGATCATGCCGGAGCTGTACTCGGTGCCGACCACGAGGACTCCGAACACCACCATCGCGAGCTGGCCGAGAACGGTCCCGGAGAAGCTGACGAAGGTCGGGTCGAACGTGGCCTGCTCGGCCTCCGAGAGGTCGTCGAACGTGGCGTTCAGCAGGGCGCTCAGCGCCGCGCCCATCACGACCGTGACGGCGAACGCGGCGATGAGGGTCCAGGTCGTCGAGGACACCGACCGGATCTTGGTCCATTCCGAGGTGAGTACCGCGGGTACCGATGCCATGGTCGTCACGCCCCCTTGCCGTCGGAGTCGTCGGTGCCCCCGGGCTTGTTCCAGCTCTCGCCCCAGCCGGCCCCCACCGCGGGCGGTTCGGCCGCCGGGTCCCGTTCCGAATGGGCGTGGTACTCCACCGAACCGGCGGTCATCTGCATGAACGCCTCCTCCAGGGAGGCCCGCTGGGAACTCAGCTCGTGCAGCACCAGCTGGTGCCGGGCGGCCAGCTCACCCAACTCCTCGGTGGTGGCGCCGTCGATCTCCAGGACGCCGCCCGCCGTCTCGACGACGGTGAAGCCCTCCTGGTGCAGCACGTCGCGCAGCCGCTCCTGCTGCGGGGAGCGCAGCCGCGCGTAACTGCGGGAGTTCTCGTGGATGAAGTCCGCCATCGAGGTGTCGGCGAGCAGCTTGCCCTGGCCGATCACGATCAAATGGTCGGCGGTCAGCGCCATTTCGCTCATCAGATGGGACGAGACAAAGATCGTCCGGCCCTCCGACGCGAGCGCCTTCATCAGATTGCGGATCCCGTGGATGCCCTCGGGGTCCAGTCCGTTGACCGGCTCGTCGAACATCAGGATCTCGGGATCGCCGAGCAGCGCGGACGCGATGCCGAGCCGCTGGCCCATGCCGAGGGAGAACCCCTTGGACTTCTTCCTCGCCACCGCGCTCAGGCCGACCATGTCGAGCACCTCGTCGACCCGCTTGCGCGGGATGCGGTTGCTCTGCGCCAGGCACAGCAGGTTGTTGTACGCGCTGCGGCCGCCGTGCATCGCCTTGGCGTCGAGGAGCGCCCCGATGTACTTCAACGGCTCCTAGAGCTCGTGGTAGTGCTTGCCGTCGATGCGCACCGTACCGCTGGTCGGGTTGTCGAGATCGAGCATCATCCGCATCGTGGTGGACTTGCCCGCCCCGTTCGGGCCGAGGAAACCGGTCACGATGCCCGGTCTGACCTGACACGACAGATGATCGACGGCGATCTTGCTGCCGAACCGTTTGGTGAGTCCCTCGAGCTCGATCATGCGTTCACGCTAGAACGCCCGAGCGCCCGGCGCCACCACAAGGGCGGAACCGGGCGCACACGGGGGTACTACACGCGCCGGGGGTCAGCGGGTCTGCTGGGCCGGGACACCGCGGGTGGCGGGCTCGTCCTCCACCGGGGAGCCGGCGGCGGCCACGGCGGCGCCGGTCAGCGTCGCCAGCATCTCGCGGACGTTGGTCAGCTGCGCGTTGATCGAGTCGCGGCGGTTGGTGAGCGCCGCCAGCTCGCGCTCCGACTCGCTGCGGATCCGGTCGGCCTTGGCGTTGGCGTCGGCGACGATGTCCTCGGCCTGACGCTGGGCGGTCTCCACCGTCTGGCGGGCCCGGCGCTCGGCGTCCGTGCGGAGCTTCTCGGCCTCCAGGCGGAGCTGCTCGGCGCGGTGCTCGATCTCGGCGAGACGCTTCTCGGCCTTGGCCTGGCGGGACGCGAGGTCGCGCTCCGACTGCTCGCGGCGCTTGGCGAGGTTGGTCTCGAAGTCGGCCGCGGCCTGGGCGGCCTTGGCGCGGGTCTCCTCGAAGAGGGCGTCGGCCTCCTCGCGCTTCTGCTGGGCGTCCTTCTGGGCGTCGGTGCGGAGCGTGTTCGCCTCGCCCTGGGCCTTCTCGACGATGCGGACGCCCTCGTCCTCGGCCTTCGCCTTGCGCTCGGCGGCGAACGACTCGGCGTCGTTGCGCACCTGCTGGGCCGCCGACTCGGCGAGCTCCCGGTGCTGCTCGGCCGCGCGGCGGGCCTCCTCGCGCAGGTCCTTGGCCTCCTCCTCGGCGAGGCGGAGAATCTTCTCGACACGGGCGCCGAGACCGGCGTACGACGGCTCGGCGTCGTTTACCTGGGCCTGGGCGTTCTGCGTCTCGAGGTGCAGCTCCTCGATGCGCTTTTCCAGAGAGGTGATTCGGGCCAGTGCACTATCACGGTCGGCGACGAGCTTGCTGATGCGGTCGTCCACCTGACCGCGGTCGTAGCCTCGTCGCACGAGCTCGAAGCCGAAGGGGGAGGAAGGGTCACTCATGAGGTTCCTGTCGAATGAGACCGGTGAGGTGATAGGGGGAATCCTAGGGGCCATGGCGGCGTGTCAGCGTGAAGATGCCGGTTTGATCTGGAGAATGACACCCCTTTTGAGTGGCTGACCCCCGGAGTGCTTGCCACTCGAAGGCTTGAATGTCCATGACGATGCACGGCACACCGCGGATCGGTCACCGCTCGGACGACTTGCCCCCCGACCGAGTGCCCGCCGCCGCCGGAGCCTTGGCGCCTCCCGCGGAACCGCCGCCCGCTTTCCCGCCCCCGGTCGGAGCCTCGAAAGACTCCAACGCCTCCAGCACGTCCTGGACACGGGAGATCTCCGCATTGATGTCCTCGCGCCTGCGCACCAGGACGTCCAGCTCGCGCTTGCCCTCGTCGACCGTCTGCTTGGCCTCGGCCTCGGCGTCGGCGCGCAGCTTCTCCGCCTCGCGGATCAGCAGGGCCTTCTTGGTCTCGGCCTCCTTCAGCAGCGACTCGGCCCGTTTCACCGCGGCGATACGGACCTTGCTCGCCTCCGAATTGGCCTGGGCCATCAGCTCCTTGGCCTTCGCCTCGGCCTCGTCGCGCTGCTCGGTCGCCGCCTTCATCAGGTTGTCGACACGCTCGCCGGCGGTCTTCATCTGCTCGGACGTCTCCCGCCGGGCCCGCTCGTGCAGCTCCTCGATCTCGCTCTCCAGCCGGGCCCGCAGCTCCTCGGCCCGCTCCCGGATCGCCGTCGCGTCGCGCCGTGCGCCGACCAGCAGTTCGTCGGCGTCGGTACGGGCGCGCTCGACCAGGGTGTTGCCCTCGACGGTCGCCTCCGAGGTGATGCGCACAGCCTCCTTGCGGGCCGCGCCGACCATCGTGTCGGCCTGCCCCTCGGCCTCGGTGGCCGTACGCAGCGCCTCTTCCCGCGCCTTGTTGATGAGCAGGTCCGCCTGCTCGGCCGCGTCCGCCCGGCGCTTGGCCGCCGCCTCGCGGGCCTCGTCCAGCAGCCGGTCCGCCTCCTGGCGGGCCTCGGAGCGCATCTCCTCGGCCGCCGACTCCGCCTCCGCGTGCAGCCGTGTCGCCTCCTCGCGGGTGCGGGCCGCGTGCTCCTGCGCGGAGCCGAGCCGCTCCGCCGCCTCCGCGCGCAGCCGCTCGGACTCCGCGGTCGCCTCGGCCAGCATCCGGTCCGCCTGCTCCGTGGACTCGGCCCGGCGGCGGTTGGCCTCCGTGGTGGCCTCGACGACGAGCTGCTCGGAGGCCTGGGCCGCCTCGTTGCGGACGCGTTCGCTCTCGTTGGCCGACTCGGCCATCAGCCGGTCCGACTGGGCCGCCGCCTCCGAACGGATCCGGTTGGCGTCCTGCCGGGCCTCGGCACGGGCCTTCGACGCGTCCTGCTCCGCCGAGGCCAGCGCGTCGGACGCCTCGGTGCGCATCCGCTGGCTGTACTCGGAGGTGTCCGCGCGCAGCCGCTCCGACTCGCCGATCGCGTCGGAGACCGTCCGCTCGGCCAGCGCCTTCGCGGCGTCGGTCTCCTCCTCGGCCTCCCGCCGGAGACGGGCCGCCTCCTCGTTCGCCTCGCGGCGCAGCCGGATCGCGTCCTCGGCGGCCCGCTCCCGCTCCGCGTGCGCGTCGGCGCGGACCCGGTCCGCCTCCTCCTGCGCCTCGCTCCGGGTGCGTTCCGCGACGTGCTCCGCCGTCGAGCGCAGCCCGGCGATCTCCTCCTCGGCCTGCTCCTGCAGACCGGCGACGGAGTCCCGTACCTGCTGGGCCGTCTGCTCGGCCGCCGTGACCAGCTCGGTCGCCCGGGCGTCCGCCTCCTCGACCAGCCGGTGCGCCTCGGCCTGGGCCTCCTCGACCCGCTTGCGGGCGGAGGCGAGCAGCTCCTCGCTCTGCTCGCGGGCCCGCTCGCGCTCCTGCTCCGCCTCGGTCCGGGCCGCACCGAGGATCTCCTCGGCCTCCCGGCGGCGGCGCGTGGCCTCCTCCTGGGCGGCGTTCAGCGCCTCGGCGGCCTCGGCGGCGACCCGCTCGGCGGCGGCCGCGGCCTCCGCGCGCACCCGGTCGGCGCTCTCCTGCGCCTCGGACTTGAGCCGCTCCGCCTCGGCGGTGGCCTCACCGCGCAGCCGTACGGCGAGGTTCTCGCCCTCGGCACGGGCCCGGGCGGCGTCGGCCGCCGCCTCGTCGCGCAGCCGCTCGGCCTCCGCCCCGGCCTGCTCGGTCAGCGCCCGTACGCGCTCGGCGGCCTCGGCGCGCTGCCGCTCCGCCTCCTCGTTCGTCTCGCGGCGGATCCGCTCGGCCTGGGTCCGGGCCTCGCCGAGCGCCTCCTCGGCGGCGGCGAGCCGGGAATCGGCCTCGGTGTGCAGCCGGGCCAGCTCGTCGGCGGCCTCGGCCTGCCGGGCGGCGACACCGCGCTCGGTCTCCTCGCGCAGCTCGGTCGCGGCCCGCTCGGCCGCCTCCGTGACGGCCGCCGCCTGCTCCTCCGCGTCGGCCCGCAGCTTGTCGGCCTCGGCCCGGGTGCGCTCCAGCGTCTCCTCGGCCTGCTTGCGCAGGGTCGCGGCCCGCTCGGCGGCCTCGGCGCGGATGCGCTCGCTCTCGCCGTTCGCCTTGGTGCGCAGCTCGTCCGCGTCGGAGCGGGCCTCGGTCAACAGCTCCTCGGCGGTGCGCGCGCCCTCCTCCAGCTGCTGGACCGCCTCGCGGCGGGCCTCGCCCCGGATCCGCTCGCCCTCGGCTACCGCCTCGGAGCGCAGCGTCTCGGCCTCGCCGCGCAACCGGCGGGCCTCCTCCTGGAGCTCGACCGTCCTGGCCCGGTACTCCTTGGTGTCGTCCTTGGCCGCGCCCTTGAGCTCGTCGGCCTGCTCGGCGGCCTCGCCGCGCAGCCGGTCCGCCTCGGCCTCCGCCTCGCGGCGGATCCGCTCGGCCTCCTCGCTCGCCGCCCTCGTCGTCGACTTCGCGTCCTCGGAGGCCTTGGTGAGCACCTCCTCGGCGCTGCGGGCCGCCTTCGCCAGCTGGGCGGCGGCGTCCTCGGCGGCGACCGTACGGGCCTTCTCGCCCGCCTCGGCGACCAGCCGCTCCGCTTCGGCGCGGGCGTCGACGAGCGCCTGCTCGGCCTCTTCCTTCAGCGCCTCGGTGCTCTTGGTGGCCTCGCCGACCAGCCGGGCGATCTCCGACTTGGCCGTACGGGTGCGCTGTTCGTTCTGCGACTCGGCGCCGGCCAACTGCTTGGCGGCGGCGTCCTTCGCCTCGGAGAGGAGTCTCTCCGCCTCCAGGCGGGACTCGCGCAGCCGGGTCTCGGCCTCCGAGAGGCGCTGCTCGGCGGACCGGTTCAGCTCGGCGGTCTGCCGGCGGGTCTGGTCGGTCTCCGCGGTGGTGCTGGAGCGCAGCTGCTCCGCGTGGCTGGTGGCCTCCTGCGCCTGGGCGGAGGCGGCCCCGAGGAGCCGCTCGGCGTCCTTGCGGGCGCGCAGCAGGATCGCTTCGGCCTCGGCCCGGGCGGTCTCGGTCTCCGAGCCGGCGCGCCGACGGGTCTCCTCCGCCAGCCGGGCGGCCTCGTCGCGGGCGGCGGCCAGCGCCTGTTCGGCCTCGGCGCGGGACTCCTCCAGCAGTCGGCGGGCCTGTGACTCGGTGCGGGCGCGCAGCTGTTCGGCCCAGGCGACGTTCTCGTTGACGTGCGACTCGACGGTCTGGCGGCGCTCCGCCAGCTCCTGGTCGAGCCGCTGCCTGCGCTGGACGGCCTCGGTGTGCAACTCCGCCTGCAGGCGCGCCTGGTGCTCGGCGTGCTCCTGCAGGATCCGCTGCGTCTGGGCACGGGCCTCGCGCAGCTCGCGCTCGGCGTCGCTGCGCATCTGCTCGGCCTGGGCCTGCGCGTTCCGCAGCATCTGCTCGGTCTGGTAGCCGATGTCCGCGCTGTCGTAGGCGGGACGGGTCGCGAGATTGCGCCGGGCCTCGTGCAGCTTGGCACGCAAGACCTCGACCTGGTAGCCGAGGTCCTCGGCGTGCTGGACGGCCTTCTCCCGGTCGGTCTTCAGCCGGTCCATCTTGGCTTCGAACCGCGAGAGATGGTCGTCTTCAGCGAGGTGGCTCTCCTGGCGTTCGTAGCCCCGCACTGCGCGGTCCCATCCTTCCCCGAGCTCAACTTGTTCGAGCGGGGGAGACCCCTACCCTGGTCGCGACTCTCCGCACGAGCTGCTCGTCGGCGTGAGTCCCCCGGGGAATGGTGACAGACAAACGACGAGGACGCGGCACGGCCCCGAACCCGGCCCCGGCCCGGAACCGCCCACTCTACCGGGCCGGGTATGCGGTGGTCAGTGCTCCGCCCGGCTCGTGACCAGTTCCGTCAGGACACCGTGGCAGTCCTTGGGGTGCAGGAACGTGATCCGGGACCCCATCGACCCCGTCCTGGGCTCGTCGTACAGCACCCGGACGCCCTTCTCACGGATGTCCGCGGCGTCCCCGTCCACGTCCTCCGTACCGAAGGCGATGTGGTGCACCCCCTCCCCGTTCTTCGCCAGCCACTTGCCGACGGCCGAGTCCTCCCGGGTGGGCTCCAGCAGTTGGAGGTAGGAGGCCCCGCCGTCCGAGGTCCCGTTGATCCTGAGCATCGCCTCCCGGACGCCCTGCTCCTCGTTGATCTCGGAGTGATACACCTCGAAGCCGTACGTGGCACGGTAGAACTCGACCGTCCTGTCCAGGTCGAAACAGGCGATCCCGATGTGGTCGATTCGCGTCAGCATGGATCCAGTGCAGCGCCACCGCCATGGTTACGCAACGTGCGCGCCGTCACACCGGTTGCCGGATGACGGGCGCGGTGGCTCTCAGTACATTCAGGTAAACCCTCGTTCACATCCGATCCCAAGGGGCCGTGCCCATGCCAGCAACGACCGGTACCACCACCTCAGTGATCGTCGCGGGCGCCCGGACGCCCATGGGCCGCCTCCTCGGCTCCCTCAAGAGCTTCTCCGGCGCCGACCTCGGCGGCTTCGCCATCAAGGCAGCCCTGGACCGGGCCGGCATCGGCGGTGAGCAGGTGCAGTACGTGATCATGGGTCAGGTGCTCACGGCCGGCGCGGGCCAGATGCCCGCCCGGCAGGCCGCGGTCAAGGCCGGCATCCCGATGAACGTCCCCGCGCTCACCGTCAACAAGGTCTGTCTGTCCGGGCTCGACGCCATCGCGCTGGCCGACCAGCTCATCCGCGCCGGGGAGTTCGACGTGGTGGTCGCGGGCGGTCAGGAGTCCATGACCAACGCCCCGCACCTGCTTCCCAAGTCCCGCGAGGGCCACAAGTACGGCGCGATCGGGATGCTGGACTCGATGGCGCACGACGGTCTCACCGACGCGTACGAGAACATCCCGATGGGAGAGTCCACCGAGAAGCACAACGGCCGCCTCGGACTCGACCGCGCCGCCCAGGACGCGATCGGCGCGCAGTCCCACCAGCGGGCCGCCGCCGCCCAGAAGAACGGCCTCTTCGAGGCCGAGATCACCCCGGTCGAGATCCCGCAGCGCAAGGGCGAGCCGGTCCTGTTCTCGCAGGACGAGGGCATCCGCGCCGAGACGACGGCGGAGACCCTCGGCAAGCTGCGCCCGGCCTTCGCCAAGGATGGGACGATCACCGCCGGCACCTCCTCGCAGATCTCCGACGGCGCGGCCGCGGTCGTCGTGATGAGCAAGGCGAAGGCGGAGGAGCTGGGCCTCGACTGGATCGCCGAGATCGGCGCCCACGGAAACGTCGCGGGCCCCGACAACTCCCTCCAGTCGCAGCCCTCGAACGCCATCCGGCACGCCCTGAAGAAGGACGGCCTCGACGTCGAGGACCTCGACCTGATCGAGATCAACGAGGCGTTCGCGGCCGTCGCCGTCCAGTCCACGAAGGACCTGGGCGTCACCTCGGACAAGGTCAACGTCAACGGCGGCGCCATCGCGCTCGGCCACCCCATCGGGATGTCCGGCGCCCGGATCGTCCTGCACCTGGCCCTGGAGCTGAAGCGGCGCGGCGGCGGCACCGGCGCGGCCGCGCTGTGCGGCGGCGGGGGCCAGGGCGACGCGCTGATCATCCGCGTCCCGGGCAAGTAGTACCCGTACGGATTCAGGGCAGGGCAGGGCAAGGCGAACGGAGCGGTGAACGTGGACGTGGATGTCCCCACGCTGGTCGAGCAGGCGCGAGCAGGCAGGCCGCGTGCGGTGGCCCGGCTGATCTCGCTGGTGGAGGGGGCGTCCCCGCAGCTGCGGGAGGTGATGGCCGCGCTGGCGCCGCTGGCCGGCCACGCCTACGTCGTCGGGCTCACGGGCTCGCCGGGCGTCGGCAAGTCCACCTCCACCTCGGCCCTGGTCTCCGCCTACCGCCGGGCGGGCAAGCGGGTCGGCGTCCTCGCCGTCGACCCGTCCTCGCCGTTCTCCGGCGGGGCGCTGCTGGGCGACCGGATCCGGATGGCGGACCACGTCTCCGACCCGGGCGTCTACATCCGCTCGATGGCGACCCGGGGCCACCTGGGCGGCCTCGCCTGGTCCGCGCCGCAGGCCATCCGGGTGCTGGACGCGGCGGGCTGCGACGTGATCCTCGTCGAGACGGTCGGCGTCGGCCAGTCCGAGGTGGAGATCGCCTCCCAGGCCGACACCTCCGTCGTGCTGCTCGCCCCGGGCATGGGCGACGGCATCCAGGCGGCCAAGGCCGGGATCCTGGAGATCGGCGACGTCTACGTGGTCAACAAGGCGGACCGGGACGGCGCGGACGCCACCGCCCGCGAGCTGAACCACATGCTGGGCCTGGGTGAGGCCAGGGGCCCCGGCGACTGGCGCCCCGATCGTGAAGACGGTCGCCGCCCGGGGCCAGGGCACGGACGAGGTCGTCGAGGCCCTGGAGAAGCACCGGGCCTGGATGGAGGAGCACGGCGTGCTGGCCGAGCGCCGCACCGCCCGCGCCGCGCACGAGGTCGAGACGATCGCCGTCACCGCGCTCCGCGAGAGGATCGCCGACCTGCGCGGCGACCGCCGGCTGCACGCCCTGGCCGAGCGCATCGTGGCGGGGACCCTGGACCCGTACGCGGCGGCCGATGAGCTGGTGGCGGGGCTGACGGGAAGCTCCTGAGCGACACGGAGAAGGCCCTCGGACCGGCGTGTGCCGCTCCGAGGGCCTTCTCCTGGTTCACGTGTGCCCGCCAGGGCTCCCGTCAGCTGTCGTCGCCGTCCCGGTCATCCCGGTCGTCGCCGCGGTCGTCGTCCTTGTCGTCCGCGCGGTCGTCCCGGTCGTCGTCGCCGTCGTCGTCCTGGTCCACGGTGACCTTGCCGGTCTTCGCGTCGACGCGCAGCTCGTGCTGCTTGCCGTCCTTGCCCGTGATGTCGATGTCCCAGCGCAGGACGTCGCCCCGGTTCTCGTCGTCATCGTCGTCGTCCAGGTCGATCGACGTGACGCTGCCCGGCGCGGTCTTCAGAGCCGCGTCCACCGCCTGGTTCAGGGTGACGGCGGAGGAGCGGGGCGCGTGGCGGTCGCGGTCGTCGTTGTCGTCGTCACGGGTCTTCAGGACCTTGCCGTTGCCGGCGTCCACCGTCACGTCGTGCCACTTCTTGTCGGAACCGCGGACGTCCAGCTCCCAGACCGCGCGGTCGTTGTCGTCGTCGTCATCGTCCAGCTCGGCCTCGGTGACCGTGCCCGGGACGCTCTTCAGGGCGGCGGCGACGGCTTGGTCGAGGGTGATCCCGGTGGTCTTCGCGGCGGCCGGGGCCCGGTCGTCGGAGGCGTCGTCCGTGCGGTCGTCGGAGGCGTCGTCGGCGGCGAGGCTCACGGCGCTCACGTTCCCGGCGGGCGTACGGCCGCCGTCACCGTCGTCCGCGAAGGCGACGGTGGCGGCGGTGGTGCCGCCGATGAGCACGGCCGCGGTGATCGCTGCGATGGTGACGTTGCGCTTCATGAGGGTTCCTCCCGAGAGCTGCTGCTGTTCGACGTGACCCACACTGCCGGGAGGTAGCTGAACGCAACCTGAAGCCACCTGAAGGCGCCTTCAGGTGGAGTTTGCGAGGCTGTGCGCATGCGCCTGTTGATCGTGGAGGACGAGAAGCGCCTCGCGGTGTCCCTGGCCAGGGGGCTGACCGCCGAGGGTTTCGCCGTGGATGTCGTGCACGACGGGCTCGAAGGGCTGCACCGGGCGAGCGAGGGCGTCCATGACCTGGTGATCCTCGACATCATGCTGCCCGGCATGAACGGCTACCGCGTCTGCTCGAACCTGCGCGCCGCAGGACACGAGGTGCCGATCCTCATGCTGACCGCCAAGGACGGCGAGTACGACGAGGCCGAGGGACTGGACACCGGCGCCGACGACTATCTGACCAAGCCCTTCAGCTACGTCGTCCTCGTCGCCCGCGTCCGCGCCCTGCTGCGCCGCCGGGCGCCGGCACCGCCGCGCCCGTCCTGACCGTCGGGTCCCTGCGCATCGAGACCGCCGCCCGCCGGGTGATCCGCGGCGAGGTGGAGATCGCGCTCACGGCCAAGGAGTTCGCGGTGCTGGAGCAGCTCGCCCTGCGCGCGGGCCAGGTCGTCAGCAAGGCGGAGATCCTGGAGCACGTCTGGGACTTCGCCTACGACGGCGACCCGAACATCGTCGAGGTCTACATCTCCACCCTGCGCCGCAAGCTGGGCGCGACTGCCATCCGTACCGTGCGCGGCGCGGGCTACCGGCTGGAGGCGCAGTGAGATCCGTACGGGCCAGGGCCGCCATCGGAGCCACCCTGGTCGTCGCCGTGGCCCTGGTGGCGGCCGGTCTCGCCGTGCTCCTGGTCCTGCGGGCCAACCTGATCGACCAGGCGGACCTCCAGGCGGAGGTGGCGGCCCGCGAGGTGGCCGGACAGCTGGCCACGGACACCCCGTACGGCGAACTGGAACTGGACGACGAGGAGGACCACCCGGTCCAGGTGACCGACGAGGAGGGCCGGGTCGTCATCGTCTCCAAGGACCTGCGGGCCGTCACCGGCACCGGCACGAGCGGCGTCGCCCCGGTGCCCTCGGCCTCGGCGGGGGCCTCCCCGTCGCCCGGCGAGGATGACGGGGACGGGGACGACGACAGCGCCGACGACGACGATGACGGCAGCCGCCCCGGTCGCGGCCAGGTCTCCTCCGACGACCCGGACTTCTCCGACGGCACCGCCACCGTCGACCGGACCACCGCCGACTACCGCTTCGCCGCCGTCGAGGCGACGACCCCCCGCGGCGTCACCCTGACCGTGCACGCGGGCGCACCGCTCGCCGCCGAGCAGGAGGCGGTGAACACGGTGCGCGGGGCGATGCTCACCGGGCTGCCGCTGCTCCTGGTGGTCGTCGCCGGGGTGACCTGGCTGGTGACCCGACGGGCCCTGCGGCCGGTCGAGGGCATCCGCCGCGAGATGGCGGCGATCACCGCGTCCGAGGACCTGGCCCGCCGGGTTCCGGAGCCCGGTTCGCGGGACGAGATCGCGGCGCTGGCCCGGACGACGAACGAGACGCTCACCGTCCTGGAGGCGTCCGTGGAACGCCAGCGCCGGTTCGTCGCGGACGCCTCGCACGAGCTGCGTTCCCCGATCGCCTCGCTGCGCACCCAGCTGGAGGTGGCCGAGGCCCATCCGGAGCTGCTGGACCTCCCCGGCGCGGTCGCCGACACCGTACGGCTCCAGGTGCTGGCGGCGGATCTGCTGCTGCTGGCCCGCCTCGACGCGGGGGAGAAGCCCGGGAGCGCGACGGTGGAGCTGGGCGCGCTGGTCCGGGAGGAGGTGTCGCAGCGGGCCGGGGACCGGATCGCGGTGGGCGTCGAGGCGCCGGAGGGCGGCGCGTTCGAGGTGAGCGGGTCGCGGGGACAGCTGTCCCGGGTGATCGGCAATCTGCTGGACAACGCCCAGCGGCACGCCGAGGGGAGCGTCGCGGTGTCGGTGGCGGCCGACGGGCGCGGCGTACGGGTGGAGGTCAGGGACGACGGGGCGGGCGTCCCCGAGGACGAGCGGGAGCGGATCTTCGAACGGTTCGTCCGGCTCGACGACGCCCGCAGCCGGGACGACGGCGGAGCGGGACTCGGGCTGGCCATCGCCCGGGACGTCGCCTCGCGCCACGGCGGGACGCTGACGGTGCACGCGGCGGCCGAGGGCGGTGCGGCCTTCCGGCTGTGGCTGCCCCGCCCCGCTTGACGGTCCCGGCCCCTACAGCTTGCCGCGCTTGCCGCGCAGGTGTTCCGCGATCGGGGTCAGCGCGGCGTGCAGGTCGGCCAGCGCCTCGGGGGACAGCAGGTCCATGAAGTGCTGCCGCACCGAGGAGACGTGGTGCGGGGCGACCTTGCGCATGGTCTCCGCGCCCTGGTCGGTGAGGACCGCGAACAGTCCGCGCCGGTCCGATTCGCAGTGGATGCGGCGGACCAGCCCGGCGGTCTCCATACGGGTGATCTGGTGCGAGAGTCGGCTCTTGGACTGGAGGGTGGCGGCGGCGAGGTCGCTCATCCGCATGCGCTGGTCGTCCGATTCGGAGAGGTTGACCAGGATCTCGTAGTCGTTCATGGTCAGGCCGAACGGCTGGAGGTCCTTCTCCAGTTGGTGCATCAGCAGCCTGCTGACGTCCAGGTGGGTGCGCCAGGCGCACTGCTCCGCGTCGCTCAGCCAGCGGGTGGCCGTCTCGGTCTCCATATATGGATTCTACCTAAGAAGTTGAAAGCCGGACGAAATTGGGGTGTGTGACGACGGGCACCCCCGGCCCGCGGGAGTGCCGAGGGGTCCGTCGGCAAGCACCGACGGCTGGGCGCAGGCGTTCGACGTCACACTCCGCAGACTACCGCTCACAACCCGAAGCGACGCTGGAGGTCCCCCAGCTGGCCGGGCATGCGCGGAGCGGATCCGGGTTGACCCCCGCCGCCCGGAACGCCCGGCTCGTTCGGGACCACGCCCGCCGCCTGCTCCGGCATCAGCGCCTCGCTCGACTGGAGCAGCACCGTGCCCGCCCCGACGAACTCGAACTGGTGCTCCTCGCCCGACGTCCCGCCGATCCCCGTGAGCGACCGGATACCGCCCATCACGCCCGTCATGTAGCCGTGGTCGTAGTGGTGGCACGGGGAGGGGCAGTCGGCCCAGCCCACCAGCGCCTGCGGATCCACCCGCAGCGGCGGCTCCATGAAGACCACCGGGCCGTTCGAGGCGGCCACGAACTTCCCCGTGCCGATCAGCGTCACGAACCCCGGCACGATCGACTGCTTCAGCGCCATCGTCGGCTGGTACGCCAGCAGGTTCCCGGACCGGATGGTGAGGTTCCCGTCCTCCAGGTCGAAGGAGTTCACATCGAACGCCCGGTCCGCCAGCAGCATCTTCCCGCTGCCCTCGGCCACCACCCAGTCGCTCGCGTGCAGCGGCGAGTGGAAGCTGGACCGCACCAGCCGCTCGAACCGACCGTGTCCGATGCCGTCGAACTGGATCTGCCCGTAGTAGGCGATCATCTTGCCCTTCTGCAGGAACCACCGGCTCCCCTTGAGCTCCACGCAGAAGGTGTAGGAGTTGACGTTGTCGTCCGACGGCAGCGTCATCGGGTCGAGGACCACGGGCGTGCTCAAAGCTTCTCCTCCGACGCCTGGACGTACACCGCACCACTGCCGCTCAGCTCCAGCTGGAACGCCTCGCCGGAGCCCCGCCCCACCATGTCCCGCCAGCCGACCGCCGTGGACAGCTTGTTCCGGACCTCACCGTGGTGGGCGACGTAGGCCTGCGGGTCCACATGGACGTCCCGGCCCGGGGTGATCGGCAGTTCGATCACCCCGCCGTGCGCCATCACCGCGACCGCGCCGTGCCCCTTGAGCGTGGTCGTGAACAGGCCCTGGCCGGTCACCTGGCCGCGCGCCATGCCCATCACCCCGCCCTGCGAGCCCATGAACATCGTGCCCTGCTGGAGCGTCCCGTCGAACGCGAGCAGCCGGTCCGCCTCCACGTACAGGGTGTCGCCCGCCAGCTCGATCACCTGGATGTGGTGGCCGCCGTGGCCGAACATCACCGTGCCCGAGCCCTCGACCGTCATCAGCGGCGTCGACTCGCCCGCCACCCGGCGGCCGATCATCGACGCGACGCCGCCCCCGCCGCCCTGGAGGTTCGGGGTGAAGGACACCTCGCCCCGGTACGCCAGCATCGCGCCGCGCCGGCTGAACAGCTTCTGGCCCGGGGCCAGGGTGGCCTCGACCATCTTGGAGTTGATCTCCCGGAACGGCATCAGACATCGCCCCCCACGGTGTTGCGCTCGCTCGGCTGCACATAGACCAGGCCATCGCCCTCGAAGCGGATCTGGAACGCCTCGCCGGAGCCCTCACCCATCAGCGTCCGGAAGTTCACCCCCGCCTGGAAGCTCTGCTGGAGCCGGCCCTGGTGGGCGATGTACGCGCCGGGGTCGACCATCAGCGGATACCGCTCGGACACCCGCAGCAGGACCGCCGTGCCGTCCGACGTGATCGCCGCCTGCCCGGTGCCCTCCACCGTGGTGGTGAACAGGCCGTTGCCGCTCGCCCCGCCGCGCAGCCCGGTGAACGTCGTGCCCGTGCGCAGAGCGGCATCGGTGGCCAGCAGATTGCTCGCCTCCACGTACAGGGTGTCGCCGTGCAGCGAGACCAGGTTGATCTCGCTCGCCCGGTCGGCGAAGTAGCAGGTGCCCTGCCCGGACACCTCCATCACCGTCATCTGCTCGCCGGTCAGCCGGCGGGTCACCATGCCACGGAGCCCCTCACCGCCGCCGGACATCTTCTTGAAGGACATCCGGCCGTCGTACGCGACCATCGAGCCGTTCTTCGCCTTGACGGCATCGCCCGTCAGGTCGACGGCGAGCGTCTTGCTGCCTTGGAGTCGGAACATCGCCACGCGACGACGGTAGCCGTCCCCGCCGCACCCCGGCCAGAGGCTCCGGAACCGTTACGTCCCTGATGCGCACGCGGACCGGCCCTGATATGCGGCGATACGCGCACCGGCGGACGGGACGGCCCCCGCCGCCGGGGACGCGTCGGCGCGATGCCACAATGGGGTCGGCTTGTGCGTGTCTTCACAAGCTCACGCGACCCTCCCACTCGAAGGTGCCCTCGTGGACATCAAGACCGCTTCCGCCCTGCACCGGCTGCGCCTCATCTCGCTTCCCGAGGCGCTGTCCTTCCCGGCGCTGCTCATCTTCGGCTCGCTCCTCATGCGCGTCTCGGACATCGACTTCCTGATGCCGCCGCTGGGCGCGCTGCACGGCCTCCTCTTCACGATCTACGTGGTGTTCCTGCTGGACGTCTGGGTCAAGGCCAAGTGGCCGCTCAAGCGCGTCGCGCTGTTCTTCGTCCTCGCGGTCATCCCCTTCGGCGGGCTCTACGGCGACAAGCTCCTCAAGAAGTACGAGGCCGACGGCGTCATCGCCGCCCGCGCCCGCCGCGAGGGCACGGTCAGCGCATGATCGTCGCGTTCTCCGTCTCCCCGCTCGGTGTCGGCGAGGACGTCGGGGAGTACGTCGCCGACGCCGTGCGGGTCGTGCGTGAGTCAGGTCTCCCCAACCGCACCGACGCCATGTTCACCTCCGTCGAGGGCGAGTGGGACGAGGTCATGGACGTCGTCAAGCGCGCCGTGGCCGCCGTCGAGGCCCGCGCCGGCCGCGTCTCCCTGGTACTGAAGGCCGACATCCGGCCCGGCGTCACCGACGGCCTGACCTCCAAGGTCGCGACCGTGGAGCGCCACCTCTCGTCCTGACGCACCGTCCGCGCGGACGTCCCGCCCTCGCCCGCGTTCACCCGAAAAGCCCCCGGCGCCACACGGTCGGGGGCTTTTCCGGCTCCGGACCAAAAACCGCTCACTCGGACCCGCCAAGTCGACACGCCGTTAGCTGTCCCTTTCTGTAGGGATATCAACCCGTTCGACAGTGGGAGGCACGGTGCGGTCGGAGGGCTACGACTACGACACCTACAGCCGGCTCGCGGGTCCGCTCACGGAGCCGGAACCGACGGGGTACCGGGTGCGGTACAGGAGCCTGCTCTCGACGGAGAAGCACCGAATAAGAGCCGTCCTGCTGATGACCCTCGCCCCGGTGCTCACGGGCGTCCTGCTGCTGTACCTGGTCTGGCCCACGCACTGGACCGAGCGGGAGAACGGGGAGCGCTGGCTGGTCGTCGCCGACACCGTGATGCTGGTGTCGATCGCGCTGATCGAGCTGTTCATGCTGGTCAACGTGGTCTCCATCGCGCACGCCACGCTCGTCGCGCGGGACCCGGTCCCGGTGACGCCCGAGCCCGGCACCAGGGTCGCCTTCCTGACCACGTACGTCCCCGGCAAGGAACCGCTTTCCATGGTCCGCGCCACTCTCAAGGGCGCCGTACGCCTGAAGCACCCCGGCCCGCTGGACGTCTGGCTGCTCGACGAGGGCGACGACCCCGGGGCCCGGATGCTCTGCGCCGAGCTGGGCGTCCACCACTTCACCCGGCGCGGCGTCCCCGAGTGGAACCGTGACAATGGCGTCCACAAGGCGAGGACGAAGCACGGCAACTACAACGCCTGGATCGCCCTGCACGGCGGTGACTACGACTTCTTCGCCTCCGTGGACACCGACCACGTGCCCATGCCCAACTTCCTGGAGCGGATGATGGGCTACTTCCGCGACCCGGACGTCGCCTTCGTCGTCGGACCGCAGGTCTACGGGAACTACGACTCGGCCGTCACCAAGGCCGCCGAGTCGCAGCAGTTCCTCTTCCACGCACTGATCCAGCGCGCGGGCAACCGCTACGGCGCCCCGATGTTCGTCGGCACCAACAACGTCGTGCGCATCGCCGCGCTGCGGCAGGTCGGCGGCCTGTACGACTCGATCACCGAGGACATGGCCACCGGCTTCGAGATCCACCGCCGCCGCAACCCGCACACCGGGCACTACTGGCGTTCCGTCTACACCCCCGACGTGCTCGCCGTGGGCGAGGGGCCCGCCTCCTGGACGGACTTCTTCACCCAGCAGCTGCGCTGGTCCCGGGGAACGTACGAGACGCTGTTCAAGCAGTACGGCAAGGCGCTGTTCCGGGTGCCCCCCGGCCGCCTCCTCAGCTACACGCTGATGCTCGTCTACTACCCGATGACCGCGGTCAACTGGCTGCTCGGCGTGGGCAGCTGTGTGCTGTTCCTCTGGTTCGGGGCGTCCGGCACCCAGGTCGCCGCCTCCATCTGGCTGATGCTCTACAGCGACGCCGCCGCCCTCCAGATCGGCCTCTACCTCTGGAACCGCCGGCACAACGTCTCCCCGCACGAGCCCGAGGGCTCCGGCGGTCTCGCCGGCATGGCCATGTCCGCGCTCTCCGCCCCGATCTACCTGAAGTCCCTGGGCTCGGCCGTGCTGCGCACCGACGGACGGTTCGTCGTCACACCCAAGGGCGGCCAGACCTCCCCGGACCGGCTGCTCACCTTCCGTATCCACCTCTGCTGGGCGGCGGTCCTGCTCTCCTCGCTCGCCGCGTCGGTGTACCTGGACCACACCCATGTGGCGATGCGGACCTGGGCGACGCTGGGTCTCGCGATATCCCTCTCCCCGGTCGCCGTCTGGGCCTGGACCGTCCGGCAGGACAGGCGCGCCGAGGCCGCGCGCGCCGTCCCCGTCCCGGCGCTCCCGCCGCCCGAACCGGCGTACGTCACCACCACCACCGCCCCCGCCCCGTCGGCGACCACCGCGGCGAGCGCCGGCACCACCGCCACCACCACCGCAGGAGGGAACTGACCCATGGCCTACCGGCCCTCGAAGCAGATGAGGAAGACGCTCCTGGGAGGCGGCGCGGTGGTGCTGCTCGCCGGGCTGAACGCTCCGGCGGCCCTGTCCTTCGCCGAGGACAGGTACCACGCGTACAAGATCGACCAGCCGGAGTACAAGGCGGAGTACGGCTCCTGGGAGCGGGTGGACATCCCGAAGGAGTACCGGACCAACGCGATCCACGCGGCGCTCCTGCACACCGGCAAGGTGCTGATCGTCGCGGGTTCCGGCAACGACGAGAAGAACTTCGACGCGGGCACCTTCGACACCGTGCTCTGGGACCCGGCCGAGAACACCTTCCAGAAGATCCCCACCCCCGAGGACTTCTTCTGCGGCGGCCACGCCCAGCTCCCCGACGGCCGTCTCCTGATCGCCGGCGGCACCGCCCGCTACGAGGTGCTCGACGACAAGGTGAAGCGGGCCGGCGGCGGTATGCGGGTCAAGAACGAGAACCCGGACAAGCCGCTGAAGCTCAAGAAGGGCACGGTCTTCCGTTCGCCCTCCGGCGCCGAGTACGTGGCCAAGTTCGACGTCACCGTCCCCAAGGCCAAGCGCGAGTTCGACGTCGACTACTTCGAGAGCGGCCAGATGAAGCCGTGGAAGACCAAGGTGACCGCCTCCGAGCAGCGGGTCTTCGTCGAGGCGGTGGACGAAGGGCCCGACGCGGTGGCGGCGGACGCCGCCCAGTACGAGATCGTCGGGCTGAAGGGCAAGGCCGCCGACAACTCCTACGGCCTCGCCGAGAAGATCACCATGGACAAGCAGGACTTCCAGGGGATCCGCGCCGCCTACGAGTTCGACCCGACGGCGGAGAAGTACATCAAGGTCGACCCGATGAAGGAGGCCCGCTGGTATCCGACGCTCGTCGGTCTCGAGGACGGCCGGGTGCTCTCCGTCTCCGGCCTCGACGACGTCGGCGCGATCCTCCCGGGCGACAACGAGGTCTACGACCCGAAGACGAAAAAGTGGTCCAAGGGCCCCTTCCACTACTTCCCGACCTATCCGGCGCTCTTCCTGACCAAGGGCGGCAAGCTCTTCTACCCGGGCGCCAACGCCGGATACGGCCCGGCGGACAAGGGGCGCGAGCCCGGGATCTGGGACATCAAGAAGAACACCTTCACCAAGGTGCCCGGACTGACCGACACCGACCAGCTGGAGACGGCGGCCTCGCTGCTGCTGCCGCCCGTGCAGGACCAGAAGGTGATGGTGCTCGGCGGCGGCGGGGTCGGCGAGTCGAAGAAGTCCACCGCCCGCACGGCGGTCATCGACCTCAAGCAGGACAACCCGGCCTTCGAGCCGGGCCCCGACCTGCCGCAGGGCACGCGCTATCTGAACAGCGTGATCATGCCCGACGACACCGTCTTCACCAGCGGCGGATCCGAGGACTACCGGGGCCGCGGGGCGAGCAACATCCTGAAGGCGCAGTCCTACGACCCGAGGACCAACACCTTCAAGGAGGCGGCCGAGCCGACGGTGGGGCGCAACTACCACTCCGAGGCGCTGCTGCTGCCCGACGGGCGGGTGGCGACCTTCGGTTCCGACTCGCTCTACGGCGACAAGGACAACACCAAGCTCGGCAAGTTCGAGCAGCGGATGGAGGTCTACACCCCGCCCGCCCTGCACCGCGGCAAGGACGAGCGCCCGGTGATCGGCAACGGCCCCGAGAACGCCGAGCGCGGCGCGACGGTCACGTACGAGAGCGCCGACGCCGACCGGATCGCCACGGCCCGCCTGATGCGGCCGAGCGCCGTCACCCACACCACCGACGTGGAGCAGCGCTCCATCGAACTGGGCCTGAAGAAGGGCGACGGCAAGGTGAGCGTGACCGTGCCGGACGACCCCACGCTGGTGCCGCCCGGCTGGTACATGCTCTTCGTCACCGACACCGACGACGTGCCCTCCGAGGCGAAGTGGGTCAAGGTCGCCTGACCCCGGGGGCGTGCCGCGACCGGCTCAGGAGGCGGCGCGCCTCGCCAGGCCGAGCGCGTACTCCGGCCACCAGTCGCCGGCCGGCGGGCCGCCCCGGCAGGTGCCGTCGGAGTCGCCCGGCCGCTTGATCCACAGATAGGCGTCGAGCCGGTCGTCGCCGGTGTCGGTGGTCGGCGGGGTGCCGAGCCCCCGGCCCGGCGGATTGCACCAGGCCTCCTCACGGCCCCCGGACAGGGGGCCCTTGCCGTTGCGGCTGGTGTCGATCACGAAGTGCGAGCCGCCCACGGCGTCGGAGAGCCGCTTCGCGTACGCCTTGACGTTCTCGTTCGACTGGAAGTTGGAGACGTTGAGGGAGAAGCCGTCGGCCCGGTCGATGCCGGCCTGCCGCAGCGGTTGCGCCATCTTGGACGGCTCGTCGATCCAGTCCGGGTTGCCCGCGTCCAGGTAGACCTGGGTCTTCGGCAGGGCCTTGAGCGTGTCCACCGCCTCGGAGAGGAGCTGGTAGCGCTCGGCGTGGTGCTCGGGCGGGGTGCAGCCGTCCGTGATGTGGGGGAGGGCGTCCGGCTCCAGGATCACGGTCGCCGGAGCGTTCCCGACGGCGTCGGCGAACGCGCCGATCCAGGAACGGTAGGCGTCCGCGTCCTTCGCGCCGCCCGCGGAGTAGAGCCCGCAGTCGCGGTGCGGGATGTTGTACGCCACCAGCAGGAGGGTCTTCTTCGTGCGGGCGGCGGACTTCGCGGCGGCCCGGATGCCGGGGGCCGGGTCGTCCCACGCGGGCCAGTCGGCCACCGGCCGGCCGGAGATCCGCCGCAGGATCTTCGCCTCCGCCTCGCGCCCCTCCTTCTCCCAGGCGCGCACCTGGCGGGCCGCGTCGCTGTTCGGGTCGACCCAGTACGGGGAGGCTGCGCTCGGGGCGGGCTCCCCCCGGACGAGTTCGTCCGCCGCGTCGGCGGTCTTGGTGACGCGCGGTTCCGGTGTCGAGCAGCCCGCGGTGAGCACGGTCGCCAGGGTGAGGGCGGCCAGGACGGGGACGGTACGGGGGAGAGCGCGGGGGACGATTCTGCGGCCGGACATCCAGACCCCTCGACGGTGATGACGCACGGACACGGAGCACAGGGAGCGTGGGCCATCGTGACACAACGGTCACGGAGAGTGCTGGTGCGACACCGTCCGTGACCCGTACGCCGCCAGGGGCCCCTCCGGCCGTTCCCGTGGTTGCCCGCAGGGCGGCCGTGCGGCGGGCGGGAAGGGTCGGACAGGCCCCACGGCCCGGCGCGCGTCAGTCCGAGGCGGCCAGCGCGATCCCCAGCGGGGTTCGCTCGTACAGCACCTGGTGTCCGTAGCGGCGCGAGGTCAGCAGCCCCGCCCCGCGCAGCACGGACAGATGGGCCGACACGGACGAGGGGGCGAGGCCCATCCGGTGTGCCAGCGCGCTCGTCCCGGCCGGTTCGTCCAGGGCGCACAGCACGTCGGCCCGGACCCGGCCGAGCAGCCGGGCGAGGGTCTCGGGGGTCCGGTCGCCGGACTCGCTCCACAGCCCGCCGATGCCGCGCGCCGGGTAGATCAGCCCCGGCCGCCACGGCTCCTCGTGGCCGCCCACCACCTCGGGCCAGACGAAGACGCTCGGCATCAGCACCAGCCCCTGCCCGCCGAGCACCCGCTCGTGGTCGCCCTGGGTCCCGGTCACGGTGAGCGTCGAGCCGTTCCAGCTCAGCCGGGGGCTCACCTCACCCAGCAGCTGTTCGAGGCCGCTCTCCGCGAGTCGCCGGGAGTGGTAGGCGACGTCGGCCTCCAGCAGCGCCCGCAGCCGGGGCCAGTACGGCTCGATCAGCGCCTGCCAGGCCCGCTCCAGCAGATCGGCGAGCTCGCGCACCGCCCGCGCCGGATCGGCCAGCAGCCGCCGGCCCGTCGCCGACGCGGTCCCGCCGGGCCGGTCCGCCAGGGCCAGCGCCATGTCGGCCCGCGCCACCTCCGGATCGACCGCCCGGACGGCCGCGATCTCCTCCTCGAACGTCGCGAGCGGCCCGATCGGCGGCGGGCAGATGAAGTCCGGGTTGTGGCCGATGGCGGGCATCAGCAGCCACAGCGGCTCCAGGTCCAGTGCCCCGGACGCCTCCCGGATTTGGCGGAGCCACGGCAGGTGGTAGCCGTGGCGGCCGGGGCGGTGCAGGGTACGCACCGCCTCCTGGGTCTCGAACAGCGGTGACAGCGCGAACCGGCAGCGCAGCAGATCGCTCTCGCCGAAGTGCAGCTGGAACGGCATCCCTCTCCCTCGCGCGGCGGCCCGGACATTCGGCTCCAGCCGAAAGTCTAGGACCGGCCGCTCCTCGGCCACAGGCTCGTCCCATGCCGACCGACAGCCCCGCCCCGGCGGACACACCCCGTACCCCGCCCGCCCCGGCGGCGCCGGTCCCGGCTCCGCCCCCGGAGCGTGCCGCCCGCCCTGACCCGGGCCCCGGGCCCACGCTCCGGGAGCCCGCCGCCTCCGGCCCCGATGCCCTGGCGTCCGCGGTCTTCGGCCCCGGCCCCGATGCCCTGGCGTCCGCCGTCTCCGGCCCCGGCCCCGATGCCCTGGCGTCCGCCGTCTCCGGCCCCGGCCCCAATGCCCTGGCGTCCGCCGCCCCGCGCGGCTACCGGGCCGTCTTCGCCGTCGCGGAATTCCGGGCCGTCTTCGCCGCGCACCTCCTCTCGCTGCTCGGCGTCGTCGTCAGCGAGCTGGCGCTCACCGTGTTCGTCTACGACCTCACCGGCTCCCCGCTGCTCAGCGCGCTGACGTTCGCGCTGGGCCTGCTGCCGTACATGATCGGCGGCACCCTGTTCGCGGGCGTCGCCGACCGCTACCCGGCCCGCCGCGTCCTGGTCGTCTGCGACCTGCTCTGCGCGGCCTGCGTCGCCGTGATGCTGGTGCCCGCCACCCCGGTCGCCGGCCTCCTCGCCCTGCGCTGCCTGGTCGCCGCCATCGCGCCCGTCTTCACCGGGACGCGGATGGCGGCGCTCACCGACATCCTCGGCGAGGGCGACCTCTACGTACTGGGCCGTTCGCTGCTGCGGATCGTCTCGCAGAGCGCGATGCTCATCGGGTTCGGCGCCGGAGGGGTGCTGCTCACCGTGCTGTCCCCGCGCGGCGCGATCACCGTCACCGTGGTGACCTTCCTCTGCTCGGCGGTCCTGCTCCGCTTCGGCACCCGCGACCGCCCCGCCCGTGTCGGCGCCGGTGGCGGCGGCGGAACCCTGCTCAAGGAGTCGCTCTCCGGGGCCCGTCTGGTGCTGGGCGACCGGCGTATCCGGGCGCTGATGCTGCTGTCCTGGCTGCCCGCGATGTTCGTGGTGGCCCCGGAGGCGCTCGCCGCCCCGTACGCCGACGCGATCGGGGCCCCGCCCGCCGCGCTCGGGCTGCTGCTCTGCGCGATGGCCGTCGGGCACATCGGGGCCGAGCTGTTCGTGGGCGCCGCGCTCAGCCCCCGTAACCGCTCCCGGATCGTCCTGCCGGTCGCCGCCGTCGGCCTTCTCCCGCTCCTCGTGTACGTGGTCCGCCCCGGGCTGCCGCTCGCCCTGGCGGCCCTCGCCCTGGCCGGCGCGGGCGCCGCCTATGTGATCGGGCTCGACCAGTGGTTCGTCGACGCCGTGCCCCAGGAGTTGCGCGGCCGGGCCATGACGCTGCTCACCGCGGGGCTGATGACCGTCCAGGGGTTCGGGATGGCGCTGGCGGGGCTCGCGGCCGAGTTCTTCCCCGTGCACCAGGTGGTCGCCGGATCCGGAATCATCGGTACCGTCCTCACGCTCCTGCTGGTCGCCGAGGTCCGCAGGACAGCCCCCGGACGCATGTCCGATACCGAAGGACGAGACGGGGCTGACCGGCATGTGACCAGTGGGTAAGGTCGGTGCCGTGCCGAAGCCGCTCAGTCTTCCCTTCGATCCCATCGCCCGCGCCGACGAGCTCTGGCAGCAGCGCTGGGGGCCCGTGCCCTCGATGGGGGCGATCACCTCGATCATGCGGGCCCAGCAGATCCTGCTCGCCGAGGTCGACGCCGTCGTCAAGCCGTACGGCCTGACCTTCGCCCGGTACGAGGCGCTGGTGCTGCTCGCCTTCTCCAAGGCCGGTGAGCTGCCGATGTCCAAGATCGGGGAGCGTCTGATGGTGCATCCCACCTCGGTCACCAACACCGTGGACCGGCTGGTCAGGTCCGGTCTCGTCGACAAGCGGCCCAACCCCAACGACGGCCGCGGAACGCTGGCGTCCATCACCGACAAGGGCCGCGACGTCGTCGAGGCGGCCACCCGGGACCTGGTCGCGATCGACTTCGGGCTCGGGGTGTACGACTCCGAGGAGTGCGCCGAGATCTTCGCCATGCTGCGTCCACTGCGGGTGGCGGCCCAGGACTTCGAGGAGAAGTGAACGCGGGCCTCCGATGAGGCCGGGGTCGCGCGAAGATCGCGCCGGTCGTCCCGTTACGCTCGTAGCCATGAAACAGAACGTGCTCACCCGCTACCGGGTGATGGCCTACGTCACCGCCATCTGGCTGCTCGTCTTCACCGTGGCGATCATCGCGAAGTACGGCTTCGAGACCGGCGACACCATGCTGATCTCGCAGATCCACGGCGTGCTGTTCATCGTCTACGTCGTCTTCGCCTTCGATCTCGGCTCCAAGGCGAAGTGGCCCTTCGGCAAGCTCCTGTGGGTGCTGGCCGCCGGCTGCATCCCCTTCGCCTCGTTCTTCGTCGAACCGAAGGTCAGCCGCGAGGCCCGCGCCCTGGTCACCGACCCCGCACCGGTGACCGCCAAGGCCTGAGCCGAGGGCTCCCGGATCACCCCGAACCGCCCCGCGCGAAAAGCGCCGGGCGGTTTGCCATCGACATTTACTAGGACGTCCTAGTAAATTCGAGGTATGGACGCTGACGCGATCGAGGAAGGCCGCCTCCGCTGGCAGGCCCGTTACGACAAGGCCCGCAAGCGTGACGCGGACTTCACCACGCTCTCCGGCGACCCGGTCGAGCCCGCGTACGGGCCACGCCCCGGCGACACGTACGAGGGATTCGAGCGGATCGGCTGGCCGGGGGAGTACCCCTTCACCCGCGGACTGCACCCCACCGGCTACCGGGGCCGTACGTGGACGATCCGCCAGTTCGCCGGCTTCGGCAACGCCCAGCAGACCAACGAGCGCTACAAGATGATCCTCGCGGCGGGCGGCGGCGGCCTCAGCGTCGCCTTCGACATGCCGACGCTGATGGGCCGGGACTCCGACGACCCGCGCTCGCTCGGCGAGGTCGGCCACTGCGGGGTCGCCATCGACTCCGCCGCCGACATGGAGGTCCTCTTCGGGGACATCCCCCTCGGCGACGTCACCACCTCGATGACGATCAGCGGCCCGGCCGTGCCCGTCTTCTGCATGTACCTGGTCGCCGCCGAGCGCCAGGGCGTCGATCCGGGCGTGCTCAACGGCACCCTCCAGACCGACATCTTCAAGGAGTACATCGCGCAGAAGGAGTGGCTCTTCCAGCCCGAGCCCCACCTGCGCCTCATCGGCGACCTGATGGAGCACTGCGCCCGCGACATCCCCGCCTACAAGCCGCTCTCCGTCTCCGGCTACCACATCCGCGAGGCCGGGGCGACGGCCGCGCAGGAGCTGGCGTACACCCTCGCGGACGGCTTCGGCTACGTGGAGCTGGGCCTCTCGCGCGGCCTGGACGTCGACGCCTTCGCCTCCGGGCTCTCGTTCTTCTTCGACGCGCACCTGGACTTCTTCGAGGAGATCGCCAAGTTCCGCGCCGCCCGCCGCATCTGGGCCCGCTGGATGAAGGAGACGTACGGCGCCAGGACCGACAAGGCGCAGTGGCTCCGCTTCCACACCCAGACCGCCGGCGTCTCGCTCACCGCGCAGCAGCCGTACAACAACGTGGTGCGCACCGCCGTCGAGGCGCTCTCCGCCGTGCTCGGCGGCACCAACTCGCTGCACACCAACGCCCTCGACGAGACCCTCGCACTCCCTTCCGAGCAGGCCGCCGAGATCGCCCTGCGCACCCAGCAGGTGCTGATGGAGGAGACCGGCGTCGCCAACGTGGCCGACCCGCTGGGCGGTTCCTGGTACGTCGAGCAGCTCACCGACCGGATCGAGGCCGAGGCCGAGAAGATCTTCGACCAGATCAAGGAGCGCGGCACCCGGGCGCACCCCGACGGGCGGCACCCCATCGGGCCGATGACCTCCGGCATCCTGCGCGGCATCGAGGACGGCTGGTTCACCGGCGAGATCGCCGAGTCCGCGTTCCAGTACCAGCGGGCCCTGGAGAAGGGCGACAAGCGGGTCGTCGGCGTCAACGTCCACCACGGCTCGGTCACCGGCGACCTGGAGATCCTCCGGGTCAGCCACGAGGTCGAGCGCGACCAGGTCAGCCAGCTCGCCGACCGCAAGGCCGCCCGCGACGACGCCAAGGTGACCGCCGCCCTCGACGCGATGCTCGCCTCCGCCCGCGACGGCTCGAACATGATCGCGCCGATGCTGGACGCCGTGCGGGCCGAGGCCACGCTCGGCGAGATCTGCGGGGTGCTCCGCGAGGAGTGGGGCACCTACACGGAGCCGCCGGGGTTCTGAGGGCCCGTCACTCCGCGCGACCCGGTGGCTTCCCGCCGGGGCGCGGCGGCCGGCACGTACGAGCGGTTCCGGCCCCGGCTATCCGGCCTGCGCGCCCGCCAGCCCCAGCAGCAGCAGCGAGGTGAAGCCGCTCGCCCACGCGGAGTCCACCGGCTCCGCGCTCACCAGAGTGCGGTGCACCACGGCCCCGGCGATCACGTCGAAGATCAGGTCCGCGTTGCGGGCGGCGGTCGAGGAGTCGTCCTCGTACCGCAGCTCGCCGCGGGCCTGGGCGCGTTCCCGGCCCAGCAGCACCAGCCGCTTCTGCCGGTCCACGATCGCCGAGCGGATCCTCAGGCGCAACGAGTCGTCGCGGGTGGACTCGGCGACCACCGCCATCAGCGCCGTACGGGCCTCCGGCCGCTCCAGCAGGGCGGCGAACTGGAGCACGACGCCCTGGACGTCGGCGGCCAGGCTGCCCCGGTCGGGCAGCTCCAGCTCGTCGAAGAGGACGGCGACCGCGTCCACGACCAGTTCGTTCTTGCCCGCCCAGCGCCGGTAGAGGGTCGTCTTGGCGACACCGGCCCGGGTCGCCACATCGCCCATCGTCAGCTTCGACCAGCCGAGATCGACCAGGGACGCCCGCGTCGCTTCGAGGATCGCGGCATCGGCCGCGGTGCTCCGCGGACGTCCTGGTCGGGTGACTCGGGGGTCGCTGTCGCTCATGATGCGGCGACCATACCGGCCGGTAGGGGAGATGGTTGTGCTCCGGTACCCGTGAGACAGATCACCGCGAGCACCTGTCCGGGCGGGGTGATCGGCAGTTACGCTACGGGTCGTAGCGTAAGGAAGGCGGCCGGATCGCCCCCTGCGCCACGGAACGAACGAGCGACAGCCATCGGGGTCTCCACGGGGATCCCAGGCGCCGGGTGGGGACCCGGAGCCGCACGGACCGGCCGGATGGGGATCCGGAAGGTCCACCCGGGCCCTTCGGGGTCCGGTCAGTTCCAGCCAGGGTCTTTCAGGGGCCCGACCGGTTCCTCGGGCCCTACGGGCGCTCGGGGGAGCCGGGACCGTATCGGCCCGTCCGCCCCCCGCACACCGGTTGGGGGCGCCCGGGCCGGTCCGGTTCTCGCACTCGCTTTCCGGAACGGAGTGCTCAGGGGGGAGGATGTACGCATGCAGCCTAGGAACATGTCCATGAGCGGCGTTGTCGACCTCGCCGCTGTCAAGGCGGCCGGTGAGGCCAAGGCCAAGGCGGAGCAGGCCCGCGCGGAGGCCGCCCGTACCGGGGGCGTCGGCGCCGTCGCGCCCACCGCCCTGGTGATCGACGTCGATGAAGCCGGATTCGAGCGCGATGTCCTCCAGCGCTCCGCCGAAGTCCCCGTCGTCATCGACTTCTGGGCCGAGTGGTGCGAGCCGTGCAAGCAGCTGGGCCCCCTGCTGGAGCGCCTGGCCGTCGAGTACAACGGCCGCTTCCTGCTGGCCAAGGTCGATGTCGACGCGAACCAGATGCTGATGCAGCAGTTCGGCATCCAGGGCATCCCGGCGGTCTTCGCCGTCGTCGCCGGGCAGGCCCTCCCGCTCTTCCAGGGCGCGGCCCCCGAGGCCCAGATCCGCGAGACGCTGGACCAGCTGATCCAGGTCGGCGAGGAGCGCTTCGGGCTGACCGGGATCGCCGTCGACCCGGACGCCGCCCCGGCGGACGCGGTCCCGGCCGAGGCGCCGGCCGGCCCGTACGACGCCGTGCTGGAGGCCGCCGCGTCCGCTCTCGACGCCAATGACTTCGGCGGCGCGGTCCGGGCGTACGAGAACGTCCTCGCGGACGACCCGGGCAATCCGGAGGCCAAGCTGGGCCTGGCCCAGGCGGAGTTGCTCGGCCGCGTCCAGGGCCTGGACCCGCAGGCGGTCCGCAAGGAAGCCGCGGACAGCCCGGGCGACGTGAACGCCCAGCTGGCCGCCGCCGATCTCGACCTGGTCGGCGGTCATGTCGAGGACGCCTTCGGCCGGCTCGTCGAAGCGGTCCGCCGCACCGCGGGCGACGACCGCGACGCCGCCCGGCTGCGACTCCTCGAGCTGTTCGAGGTGATCGGTCCGGAGGACCCCCGGGTCACCGCCGCGCGCACCGCGCTGGCCCGCGTCCTGTTCTGATCCGAACCGGAGGCCCCGGGCCCGCCGTCCGCTCCGGACCTCCCGGTTGTCCCGATGTGACAAGACGGCCGCACCGCCCCCCGGGCGGCGCGGCCGTTTTGCCGTCCTGACGCCGAAGAGGAATGCGAGAAGGCCGCGCTTTACCAAATCTTGACAAAGATGCAAGCTGTTACTCGCAGTAAGGCAGGTCGGTGATTCTGTCCTGTTTCCATGAAGTTTCCCGCCATTCGGATGTCCCTTTCGTGCCACCCTGTGTCGCCGTGTGATGCCGTCCTGTCGTCCTGTGGTTATCGGGCCGTTACTAGTCAGTAACGATCCCCCTTGTGTCACGGCCGTGAATGCACCACGATCGGCCACGCTCGGTCCCATACCCTCGGCCCGGTCTCCAGCCGGTGCCCGAGGGTCTGTTGGGTCCCCACCGAGTGGTCGGCGGCAGTGGCGCCGACCGCGGACAGGGGGGTTCCCGCCCACGGGCGGGGCCTGTCCGACCGGTCGCGCGGAAAGCGCGGCCAGTGGTTGTCGCTCGGGGGTGAACGCCGGTGGATCGGATACGGGACACGTCTCCGAGTGCGGGCGCTCTCCTTCCCGAGGACGTAGCACTTCTCCCATCCCAGGACGGGCACGACGCCCGGACCGGAGATGTACGTCCGAGAAGAAGGAGCAAATATGAGTTCCCAGGTTCGCGGTGGGACGAGATGGAAGCGGTTCGCACTGGTCATGGTGCCGAGCGTCGCGGCGACGGCCGCGGTGGGCATCGGTCTGGCACAGGGCGCGCTGGCCGCGTCGTTCAGCGTTTCCGGCCAGGAGTTCAAGGTCGAGGCCAAGGAGCTCGAGGGCTGGGACTTCGTCCAGTACGGCAGCGTGGCGTCGGGCAAGACGCTGGACGGCAAGCCGATGAACGCGCCGGTCGCGGTGTCGGGCTTCAGCAAGGCCTACATCACCGAGATGTGCCAGTCGGTGGTGACGCCGAACCTGCCGTTCGACCTCGGCAACGTCACTCTCAAGCTGACGGCAGGCACCGGCAAGGAGAAGGTCTTCGCCAAGGATCTCTACCTCGATGTGTCGGAGCTCGGCGCGGACGCCGAGTTCAGGAACATCGACATCGGTGTCGCGGCGGGCTCGCTGCCGAAGGCGGAGGGCAAGCCCGGCATCCAGCCGGGGACCAAGGCCAACGAGAACGGCTTCTCCCAGCGCGCGGACAAGGCTGTGCTGAAGGGCGTCAAGCAGAAGGCGTGGGCCACGACGGCGGGGACGTTCAAGCTTCCCGACCTGTCGCTGAAGCTCGTCTCCGGCGTCGATGAGTGCTATTAGCACTCGCTCGGGCGGCCGGTGCTTCAACGGCGTCCGGCCGCCCACCCTTTCTTCTTCTCCTCCAGCAGTACCGGTTCCAGGGAGCTGTTTTCCATGAGCCCCGAGTCCACAGGGCAGAACGAGCACTACGTCCGCGTCTATCGGCGACGCTTCCGCGCCTGGCGGGGTAACCGGCCGTTCTGGGCCGGACTGTTCACCACGGCCGGTGGTCTTCCCATCGCCTACTTCCCGTACGCCAACATGCACCTCGGCAACGTGACGCTGGCCATGTCCACCACGGCCGGCGCGGGATCCCTGATCATCGGGGTCCTCCTGGTCACGCTCGGCCTGACGATGTGGTTCCACAGCATCGTCCGGGTCTTCGCCGGTGTCGCCGCCATCCTGCTGGCGCTGATCTCGATACCTGTCGCCAACATCGGCGGTTTCGTCATCGGGTTCGTCCTCGCCCTCGTCGGCGGAGCCCTGTCCATTTCCTGGGCCCCGGGCGAGACGAGGAACGACGAGGAGCCGTTCGGCGAGCGCGGACCCCGGCGCACCGCGCCGGCGAAGGACCTGCCGTACGAGGAGCGCTCCGAGGACGAGTTCCCGGCCGCGGCCGTCCCGCGGCAGCAGGGCTCCGGGTACGACCTGGCAGCCGAGGGCGACGGCGGGAGGAACCGTGCGGGGTGACGACGGACAGCGGATGAACGCCCACCCCGGCGACGACCTCCGCGAGCGCAAGGGCCCCCGTCACGCGGCCCCCAGGAAGTCGCTGCTGACCAAACTCCACCTGCCCAGCGGCAAGAAGGCCCTGGCGCTCGCCGCGATGCCGACGGCGGTCTTCGTGGGCATGGGGCTGACGCCCAGGCTGGCCCTGGCCGACGACCGCACCGACATCCCGTTCGCGCCCGGACCGTGCGTCACCCGGTCCGACGAGCCGAGCGAGTCCGAGTCGCCGAAGGCCACCCCGTCCCCGTCGGCCACGGCGAAGGACGAGGCGGACAAGGACGAGTCCGGCAAGGACGGGTCCGACAAGGACGCGAAGCCCGGCGACGACGCCACCGCCAAGCCCACGCCGACGCCCTCGCCCGGCGGTTCCGCCGACGGGGCGAAGCCCGACGCGGACGCGGACAAGTCGGCGCGGTCCGCCGGGGAGACGCCCGCCGAGACGCCCTCCGCGACCCCGACCCCGACGCCCACGAAGTCGAAGAACCCGCTGGACCCGCTCGGGGTCGGCGACGCGCTCAAGGACCTCTTCGACGGGCCGGACGACGAGGCCGGGACCGAGAAGCCGGCGACCCCGTCCCCGAGCCCGACGACCGAGGCCCCGAAGCCGTCCGACGAGCCGGAGGACCCGGCGAAGGACCCGGCGACGGACCCGGCCGGGAGCGCGGCGGACCAGGCGAAGGAGACGTCCGACAAGACGGCCGACGCCATCCGCGAGGCGGCAGGGAGAGCGGGCAAGGACGTCGAGGAGCTCGACGAGGACGTCAAGGGACTCGACCCCAAGAAGGACGAGGACATCCCGGACGGCGCCAAACCCCGCTTCCCGTGTCCCGAGCCCGACCCGGACGCGCTCGCCGCGGCCGAACTGGAGCCCGGCATGCCGCTGCTCCCGTCCGACCCGTGGATCCTGGAGTCGACGCTGCTCACCCTCAACGGCCTGGACTACCACGGCATCGTCGAGGTGAAGAAGGCGGACGGCAGCATCAAGAAGGTGCTCAAGTTCACCGCCGGTTCCATCGACATCAAGGACCTGCACCAGCTGACCGTCGGCCCCGCGGGCACGACCGGCCATGTGAAGTCGCGGCCCGGCTCCACGTCGACGATCCGCGACGGCGAGGTGACGATGTACACGGAGGAGCTGAAGGGCAACCTCTTCGGTCTCATCCCGATCACCTTCAGCCCACAGACCCCGCCGCCGCTGAACGTGCCCTTCGCCTTCTTCACCGAGGTGAAGGTGGTCCAGGCCGGCCAGTTCGGCGGCACGCTCACCGTTCCGGGACTGAGGAACTACCTCGACGGCGGCGACGGCTGACAGCCGCCCGCCCCCCGATCCCGTCCGGGAGCCGCACAGGGCCGTGGGCCGTACTCCTCACCAGGAGTACGGCCCACGGCGCTTCGGTGCGGGGTGCGGGTCAGACCCGCTCGCCGCCGCCCAGGTGGTGCACCCGGACCATGTTGGTGGTGCCGGGGACGCCGGGGGGCGAGCCGGCGGTGATGATCATCGTGTCGCCGTCGTTGTAGCGGTTCAGCTTCAGCAGCTCCGCGTCGACCAGGTCGACCATCGCGTCGGTGGTGTCCGCGTGCGGGACGACGTGCGACTCGACGCCCCAGCTCAGGGCGAGCTGGTTGCGGGTGGCCTCGTCCGTGGTGAAGGCCAGGATCGGCTGGGCCGTGCGGTAGCGGGAGAGGCGCCGGGCGGTGTCGCCGGACTGGGTGAAGGCGACCAGGGCCTTGCCGTCCAGGAAGTCCGCGATCTCACAGGCGGCGCGGGCCACCGAACCGCCCTGCGTACGGGGCTTCTTGCCGGGGACCAGCGGCTGGAGGCCCTTGGAGAGCAGCTCCTCCTCCGCCGCGACGACGATCTTCGCCATCGTCTTGACCGTCTCGATCGGGTACGCGCCCACCGAGGACTCGGCGGAGAGCATGACCGCGTCCGCGCCGTCCAGGATCGCGTTGGCGACGTCGGACGCCTCGGCGCGGGTCGGCCGCGAGTTGGTGATCATCGACTCCATCATCTGGGTCGCCACGATCACCGGCTTGGCGTTGCGCCGGCACAGCTCCACCAGGCGCTTCTGCACCATCGGGACCTTCTCCAGCGGATACTCGACGGCCAGGTCGCCGCGGGCCACCATCACACCGTCGAACGCCGCGACGACGCCCTCCATGTGCTCGACGGCCTGCGGCTTCTCCACCTTGGCGATGACGGGTACGCGGCGGCCCTCCTCGTCCATCACCTTGTGGACGTCCTTGACGTCCTCGGCGTCCCGGACGAAGGAGAGGGCGACGAGGTCGCAGCCCATCCGCAGCGCGAAGCGCAGGTCCTCGACGTCCTTCCCGGACAGGGCGGGGACGTTGACCGCCGCGCCGGGCAGGTTGATGCCCTTGTGGTCGGAGATGACACCGCCCTCGATGACGATGGTCCTCACCCGGGGGCCCTCGACCGCGACGACCTTCAACTCGACGTTGCCGTCGTTGATCAGGATCGGGTCGCCCTTGACGACGTCGCCGGGCAGCCCCTTGTAGGTCGTGCCGCAGATCGACTTGTCGCCGGGGACGTCCTCGGAGGTGATGGTGAACTCGTCCCCGCGGACCAGCTCGACCGGGCCCTCGGCGAACTTCGCCAGCCGGATCTTCGGGCCTTGGAGGTCGGCGAGCACGCCCACCGCGCGGCCGGTCTCGGCGGCCGCCTTGCGGACACGGTCGTAACGGCCCTGGTGTTCCTCGTGGGAACCGTGACTGAAGTTGAAACGGGCCACGCTCATGCCGGCCTCGATCAGAGCGACGAGCTGCTCATGGGAGTCGACGGCGGGACCGAGGGTGCAGACGATTTTGGAACGGCGCATGAGGCGGATCCTATCGGTTTGTTTCGCTGCGGAATATTCCGTCTGGTGGAAGGTACAAAGGGGCGCGGGGGTGCTCAGTTGTCGACCCCTCCGATCCCCGCGGGCTACGGCCGGCCGACGAGCGCGAACGTCTGGTCGGCGATCTCCAGCTCCTCGTCCGTCGGCACCACGGCGACCGCCACCCGCGCGTGCTCCGGCGAGATCAGCCGCGGCTCTGAGGACCGTACGGCGTTGAGCGAGGCGTCCACCGCCATGCCCAGCCCCTCCAGGCCCGCGATGGCAGCTTCCCGCACCGGGGCCGCGTTCTCCCCGACCCCCGCCGTGAATGCCACCGCGTCCACCCGGCCGAGCACCGCCGTATAGGCGCCGATGTACTTCTTCAGCCGGTGGATGTAGATGTCGAAGGCCAGCGCGGCCCGCTCGTCGCCCTCGTCGATCCTTCGGCGGATCACCCGCATGTCGTTGTCGCCGCAGAGGCCGACCAGCCCGCTCTTCTTGTTCAGCAGGACGTCGATGTCGTCGGCCGACATGCCCGCCACCCGCTTCAGGTGGAAGGTGACCGCCGGATCGATGTCCCCGGAGCGCGTACCCATCACGAGCCCTTCCAAGGGCGTCAGCCCCATGGAGGTGTCCACGCACCGCCCGCCCGCGACCGCCGACGCGGACGCCCCGTTGCCCAGGTGCAGCACGATGACGTTCACGTCCTCGGGCGCCCGGCCCAGCAGCTCGGCCGTCTTCCGGGAGACGTACGCGTGCGAGGTGCCGTGGAAGCCGTAGCGGCGGATGCGGTGCGCGTCGGCGGTCTCCACGTCGATCGCGTACCGCGCGGCCGCCTCCGGCATCGTCGTGTGGAACGCCGTGTCGAAGACCGCGACCTGCGGCAGGTCCGGGCGCAGCGCCCGCGCCGTGACGATGCCCGTGATGTTCGCCGGGTTGTGCAGCGGCGCGACCGGGACGAGGCGCTCGATCTCCTCCAGCACCTCGTCGGTGACCACGGTCGGCGCGCTGAACCTCAGCCCGCCGTGCACCACCCGGTGCCCGATCGCGGCGAGTTCGGGCGAGTCGAGGCCCAGCCCGTCCGCCGCCAGCTCCTCGGCCGCCGCCTTGAGCGCCGCGTCGTGGTCCGCGATCCGGCCCGTACGCTCACGGGGCTCGGCGTCGCCGCCGGCCAGTGGCGTGTGCACCAGGCGTGAGGTCTCCTCGCCGATCCGCTCGACCAGCCCCGAGGCGAGCCGGGAGCGGTCGCGCATGTCGAGGAGCTGGTACTTCACCGACGAGGAGCCGGAGTTGAGGACGAGGACGCGGTGCGGTTCCACAGGGGCTGCCGTGCTTTCGTTTCCGGAGGAAGTGGTCGGGGGAGTGGCCGGGGGAGTGGGGGTCGTCATGCGGGGCGCTCCTCGCCCTGTGCCTGGATCGCCGTGATGGCCACGGTGTTGACGATGTCCTGGACGAGCGCGCCGCGCGACAGGTCGTTGACCGGCTTGCGCAGGCCTTGGAGCACCGGTCCGACCGCCACCGCGCCCGCCGAGCGCTGCACGGCCTTGTAGGTGTTGTTGCCGGTGTTCAGGTCGGGGAAGATCAGCACGGTCGCCTGGCCCGCCACCTCGGAGCCGGGCAGCTTCGTCGCCGCGACGGACGGCTCGACCGCCGCGTCGTACTGGATCGGCCCCTCCACCCGCAGCTCGGGCCGCTCCGCCCGCACCCGCTCGGTGGCCTCGCGCACCTTGTCGACGTCCGCGCCGGAGCCGGAGGTCCCGGTGGAGTACGACAGCATCGCGATCCGGGGCTCCACGCCGAACCGGGCCGCCGTCACCGCCGACTGCACCGCGATGTCCGCGAGCTGCTCCGCGTTCGGGTCCGGGTTGACGGCGCAGTCGCCGTACACCAGGACCTTGTCGGCCAGGCACATGAAGAAGACGGACGACACGATCCTGGCGTCGGGCTTCGTCTTGATGATCTCGAACGCCGGGCGGATGGTGGCCGCCGTGGAGTGCACCGACCCGGACACCATCCCGTCGGCGAGGCCCTCCTGCACCATCAGCGTGCCGAAGTAGTTCACGTCCGCCACCACGTCGACGGCCAGCTCCACCGTCACCCCGCGGTGCGCGCGCAGCTCGGCGTACCGCTCGGCGAAGACGCCCCGCAGCTCCGAGGTGTGCGGGTCGATCAGCTGGGTGTCCGCGAGATCGATGCCGAGGTCGGCGGCCTTCTTGCGGATCACGTCCACGTCGCCGAGCAGCGTGAGGTCGCAGACGTCCCGGCGCAGCAGTACGTCGGCAGCGCGCAGCACGCGCTCCTCGGTGCCCTCCGGCAGCACCACGCGCTTGCGGTCGGAGCGGGCCTGCTCCAGCAGCTCGTGCTCGAACATCATCGGCGTGACGCGTCCGCTGCGGGCCACGGAGATCCGGTCGAGGAGGGCGGCGGTGTCGACATGTCGCTCGAACAGGCCGAGGGCGGTCTCCGCCTTGCGGGGGGTCGCCGCGTTCAACTTCCCTTCGAGAGCGAAGAGTTCCCCGGCGGTGGGGAAGGATCCACCGGCCACCGACACGACCGGGGTCCCCGGTGCGAGCCGGGCGGCCAGTGTGAGTATCTCCTCGCCGGGGCGCTCGTTCAGGGTCAGCAGGACGCCCGCGATGGGCGGGGTGCCAGCGCTGTGCGCGGCCAGCGACCCCACCACCAGGTCCGCCCGGTCCCCGGGGGTGACCACCAGGCAGCCGGGCGTCAGCGCGTTCAGCAGGTTCGGCAGCATCGCCCCGCCGAACACGAAGTCCAGCGCGTCGCGCGCGAGCCCCGAGTCGTCGCCGAGCAGCACCGTGCCGTCCAGCGCCGCGGTGATCTGCGCGACGGTGGGCGCCGAGAGCGCCGGGTCGTCCGGCAGGACGGAGACGGGCACCGGCAGCCGGGCCGCGAGCCGCTCCGCGATCGTCGCGCGGTCCTCGGCGGCGACCCGGTTCACCACCATGGCCAGCACGTCGCAGCCGAGGCCCGCGTAGGCGCGGTACGCGTTACGGGTCTCGGCGCGGACGGACTCCGCGTTCTGCCCCTTGCCGCCGACCACCGCGATGACCGAGGCCCCGAACTCGTTGGCCAGCCGGGCGTTCAGCGCCAGCTCGTCGGGGAGCTGGGTGGCGGCGAAGTCGCTGCCCAGGACCAGGACCACCTCGTAGTCGCGGGCCACCTGGTGGAAGCGCTCGACGAGGCGGGAGACCAGCTCGTCCGTGCCCTTCTCCGCCTGCACGGCGGATGCCTCGTGGTAGTCCAGGCCGTAGACGGAGGCCGGGCTCTGGGAGAGCCGGTAGCGGGCCCGCAGCAGCTCGTAGAGCCGGTCGGGCCCGTCGTGGACCAGCGGACGGAAGACGCCGACCCGGTCCACCTGACGCGTCAGAAGCTCCATGACTCCCAGCTCGACGACCTGCCGGCCGTCCCCCCGGTCGATCCCGGTCACGTACACGCTGCGCGCCACGCGTGCTCTCCCGTCCTCGTGTTCGATGCCGCGACCCGTGGGGCGTCCGGACGTGCGGTGACGCCCCCCGTGCCCGTCCAGTGATCCGCCGGGTGCGGCATTGGCCTGCATTGCCTCTTGACGATACCTGCGGGGGCCGCTATGCCGCCCGCCGGAGGCCTCGCCTTGTCGGGCGGCACAGTGGCCCCCGCCCGAGGGGCCTTCCTACCCCCTGTGCCCGGCCGAAAGCGCGGGGCCCGCGCCGGGCGTGGGACAATCGTTCTGGTTCAGGGCAGGGAGGGCGCCACGGTCGGCCTCCCGGAAAAGCGCGACTAGCGAGCAGGAGACACACCTCGATGCGCATCGGAATTCTCACCGCGGGCGGCGACTGCCCCGGCCTGAACGCAGTGATCCGGTCGGTCGTCCACCGGGCCGTGGTCGGCCACGGCGACGAGGTCATCGGCTTCGAGGACGGCTTCAAGGGGCTGCTCGACGGCCACTTCCGCCCCCTCGACCTCAACGCGGTCAGCGGCATCCTCGCCCGCGGCGGCACCATCCTCGGCTCGGCCCGCCTGGAGCGCGACCGGCTGCGCGAGGCCGCCGAGAACTGCGAGGAGCTGTCCCGCCGTTACGGCATCGACGCGCTCATCCCGATCGGCGGCGAGGGCACGCTCACCGCGGCCCGCATGCTCTCCGACGCGGGCATGCCGGTCGTCGGCGTCCCGAAGACCATCGACAACGACATCTCCTCCACCGACCGGACCTTCGGGTTCGACACGGCGGTGGGCGTCGCCACCGAGGCCATAGACCGTCTCAAGACCACCGCCGAGTCCCACCAGCGCGTGATGGTCGTCGAGGTCATGGGCCGGCACGCGGGCTGGATCGCCCTGGAGTCCGGCATGGCCGGCGGCGCCCACGGCATCTGCCTGCCCGAGCGTCCCTTCCAGGTCGACGACCTGGTCAAGATGGTCGAGGAGCGGTTCGCGCGCGGCAAGAAGTTCGCCGTCATCTGCGTCGCCGAGGGCGCGCACCCGGCGGAGGGCTCCATGCCGTACGCCAAGGGCGAGATCGACCAGTACGGCCACGAGCGCTTCCAGGGCATCGGCAACCGTCTGGCCATCGAGCTGGAGACCCGGCTCGGCAAGGAGGCCCGGCCGGTCATTCTCGGCCATGTCCAGCGCGGCGGCACGCCGACCGCGTACGACCGGGTGCTCGCCACCCGTTTCGGCTGGAACGCCGTGGAGGCCGTGCACCGCGGCGACTTCGGCCGGATGACCGCCCTGCGCGGCAACGACATCGCCATGGTCCCGCTCGCCGAGGCCGTCACCCAGCTGAAGAGGGTGCCCGCCGAGCGGATGTTCGAGGCCGAGTCCGTCTTCTAGGGCGTGTTTCCGGCCGGGGCGCAGGCCCTTTTCGGCCGGGGCGCAGGCCCTTGAGGAACCGCACGGGCCGCACGGGCGGCCCGTGCGGGGTCACACCCCGGCGGTCCGCCAGAACTGGTCCACCACCCGGGCCAGGAACGCCCGGCCCGCGTCGCCCGTCGACCCGGCGCGTTCCTGGCCGGTGCTGCTCCAGCTCAGCGTGGAGACCATCAGGGCCTGGTAGTCGGCGTGCAGCTGTTCCAGCACGTCCTGGATCAGCGCCCGGTCCAGCGGGACGATCTTGGAGACCGGGCGGACGTACGCCTGCCAGCGCGTGGTGACCGCGCTGCTCAGCAGCTCCGCCAGCTCCGCGTCACGGCCCGTCGCCGTCAGGAACTGCGCGGCCGTCAGCTCCAGCGCCCGGCACAGGGCCGCCGACTGCTTCTCGTTGCCCCGCCAGCGTCCCGACTCCTCCATCCGCAGGTACGAGGCGCCGGTCATCCCCAACTGACGGGCCAGGTCGTCCACGCCCAGGTCCCGGGTCATCCGGTGTTCGCGCAGGGTGGCGGCGGCAGCCAGCAGCTCCCCGGGGGCGCACCAGAGGACGCCGGCGAGGGCGGTCAGCTCGCGCTCCCCGGGTGTCGCGAGGCCGCGCTCCCAGGCGATGACGGTCTCTGCGCTGATCCGGAGTCCGTACTGGGCGGCGAGCCCGTAGGCGACATGGCCGGGAGCCATCCCCAGAGCCTCGCGGAGACGGCGCGCGGCGGGGGCGTTGAATGGCGGGGTGGGGTGCACGGGCCCACCGTAGAAGTCCATTTCCGCCCTGGCTACGGTACGTTCCCCACAGATCACGCTTCGTAGGAACCTCCAGCCACGAACCGGGCGGGCGGTACGCGAATACCGTCCCACCAGCGCTTTCTTTTGTTCCTCGGGAGGGACGCGCCTCGGCGGTGAAACCGACCGGCAAGCGCTTGTCGGCCTTTCTCGCGGCGAACGGTCAGCGCCCCGAGGCCAGCCAGCGGTAGTGCAGTTCCGGTCGGCCGACCTGCCCATAATGCGGACGCCTCGCGGCGCTGCCGACGGTCACGAGGTGCTCCAGATACCGCCGGGCGGTGATCCGCGACATGCCCAGACGCTCCCCGGCGGCGGCCGCCGTCACCCCTTCCGGCGACTCCTTCAGCACCCGGGTCACGGACTCCAGCGTCGGGCCGCTGAGCCCCTTGGGCAGCGCGGCCGGATGCGCGACCCGCAGCGCGCCCAGCGCCCGGTCCACCTCCTCCTGTCCGCTCGCCTCCCCGGCGGCGCCCCGGAACTCCGCGTACCGCACGAGCCGGTCCCGCAGCGTGGGGTACGTGAACGGCTTCAGCACGTACTGCACGACGCCGAGCGACACCCCCTCCCGCACGACCGCGAGATCCCGCGCCGAGGTCACCGCGATCACGTCCGCCCCGTGGCCGGAGGCGCGCAGCGAGCGCAGCAGCCCGAGCCCGTGCCCGTCGGGCAGGAAGAGGTCGAGCAGCAGCAGATCCACCGGCGTCCGCTCCAGCGCCCGCACCGCCGCCGCCCGGGTGTGCGCCACCGCCGTGACCGTGAAGCCCTCCACCCGCTCGACGTACATCTGGTGGGCGTCGGCGGCCACCGGATCGTCCTCCACCACCAGGACCCGGATCATGCCGTGACCTCCTCGTGCGCGGACCCGGCCGCCGACCCGGACCCGGGCGTGGGCCGCGAACCCGTCGGCGCCCGGGCCGGGAGCGGCAGCCGTACGGTGAACCGCGCGCCGCCGTCCGGACCCGCGTCCAGCTCCACCGTGCCCCCGTTGCGGTACGCCGCCTGCCGCACCAGCGCCAGACCGAGCCCGCGCCCCGCCCCGTGCGTCGACCAGCCGCGCCGGAACACCTCGTCCGCCGCCTCCGGGCGGATGCCCGCTCCGGTGTCCGCGACCCGCAGCAGCAGCTCACGCTCGTCCGCGAGCGCCGTCACGGTGACCCGGGCCCGCCCCACCGGGCTTCCGGGCGTCCGGGGCGCGGGCACCGCCGCGGCGCCGTCGTCCGAGCCGTCGTCGGCGCCCTCCGAAGCCGCTTCCACCGCGTTGTCGATCAGGTTGCCCAGGATCGTCACCAGATCGCGCTGGGCCAGCGAGGGCGGCAGCGCCCCGTCGTCGATCAGGCTGTCCTCCGCGAGCACCAGCTCCACGCCCCGCTCGTGTGCCTGGGCCGCCTTGCCGAGCAGCAGAGCCGCCAGCACCGGCTCCTCCACCGCCCCCACCACCCGGTCGGTCAGCACCTGCGCCAGCTCCAGCTCCGCCGTCGCGAAGTCCACAGCCTCCTCCACCCGGCCCAGCTCGATCAGCGACACCACGGTGTGCAGCCGGTTCGCCGCCTCGTGGGCCTGGGAGCGCAGCGCCTGCGTGAAACCGCGCTCCGAGTCCAGCTCCCCGGTCAGCGCCTGGAGCTCGGTGTGGTCCCGCAGGGTCACCACCGTGCCGCGACGCTCACCGCCCACCACCGGACGGGTGTTGACCACGACGACCCGCTCCGCCGTCAGATGCAGCTCGTCCACCCGGGCCTCGGACGCCAGCAGCGCCCCGGTCAGCGGCGCGGGCAGGGCCAGCTCGTCGACCGTACGGCCGACCGCGTCCGCGTCCGGCTCCAGACCCAGCAGCTCCCGCCCGGCGTCGTTGATCAGCGCGATCCGCCGCCGCCCGTCGAGCATCAGCAGCCCCTCGCGCACCGCGTGCAGGGTGGCCTGGTGGTAGTCGTGCAGCCGGCTCAGCTCGGCCGCGTTCATCCCGTGGGTGTGCCGCCGCAGCCGCGCGTTGACCACGTACGTGCCGATCCCGCCGAGCGCCAGCGCCCCGCCCGCCGCCAGTGCGAGCGCGCCGAGCTGGTCCCGTACCTGCGAGGAGACCCGGTCCACGGTGATGCCCGCGCTGACCAGGCCGACGATCCGCCCGCTGTCGCGGATCGGGGTCACCACCCGTATCGAGGGGCCCAGTGTGCCGGTGTACGTCTCGGTGAACGTCTGCCCGTCCAGGGCCTTCGCGGTGTTCCCGAGGAAGGTGTCCCCGATCTGATCGGTGTCCGGATGCGTCCAGCGGACCCGCTCGGTGTCCATGATCGTGATGAAGGCGATCCCGGTGTCCTCGCGGACCCGTTCCGCGTACGGCTGGAGCGCCGCGGACGGGTCCGGGGTGCGGATGGCCTCCCGTACGGAAGGGGAATCGGCCACCGCCAGCGCCGCCACCCGCACCTGCCGCGCGGCCGTCTCCTCGGCCTGCGCGCTGCCCGAGACGTACGCGAAGACGGCGCATCCCGCCACCACCGCGGCGATCAGTACGACCTGCATGGCGAAGAGCTGGCCCGCCAGGGATCGGGGGCGGGTACGGGGGAGGCGCATACCCCACAGTCTGCCTCGCCCCGCCGGGCCTTCTCCGGGTGGCCGGAAAGTGACTGTGAACGATATGAACGCAAGGGTGACCGGGGTCACAGCTCAGTGGATAGTCGCCGAAGCCCCCAGGGACGGGGGCACCGAGCTATGACCGAGCCGAGGAGCCCCACCATGGCTGTGGCAGCCAAACAACGGGACCGCACCCACTACCTGTACATTGCCGTGATCGCCGCCGTGGCGCTCGGCATCCTGGTGGGCTTTGCGGCCCCCGGGGTGGCCGTCGAGCTGAAGCCCATCGGCGCCGGCTTCGTGAACCTGATCAAGATGATGATCTCGCCGATCATCTTCTGCACGATCGTCCTGGGCGTCGGCTCGGTGCGCAAGGCCGCCAAGGTCGGCGCGGTCGGCGGTCTCGCGCTGGGCTACTTCCTGGTCATGTCGACCGTGGCCCTCGCCATCGGCCTGCTCGTCGGCAACGTCCTGGAGCCCGGCTCCACCCTCCACATCACCGAGCAGGCGCGGGCCGCCGGCGAGGCGCAGGCGTCGGGTGCGAGCGAGTCCACCGTGGACTTCCTGCTCGGCATCATCCCGACCACGATCGTCTCCGCCTTCACCGCCGGCGAGGTCCTCCAGACCCTGCTCGTCGCGCTGCTCGCGGGCTTCGCGCTCCAGGCGATGGGCTCGACCGGCGAGCCGATCATCCGCGGCATCACCCACATCCAGCGCCTCGTCTTCCGCATCCTCGCCATGATCATGTGGGCCGCCCCGGTCGGCGCGTTCGGCGCGATCGCCGCGGTGGTCGGCGAGACGGGCCTCGACGCCCTGAAGTCCCTGGCGATCATCATGATCGGGTTCTACGTCACCTGCGCGCTGTTCGTCTTCGTGGTGCTCGGCGCGATCCTGCGCCTGGTCGCCGGGGTGAACCTGTTCTCGCTCCTGAAGTACCTGGGCCGTGAGTTCCTGCTCATCCTGTCCACCTCCTCCTCCGAGTCGGCCCTGCCGCGACTGATCGCGAAGATGGAGCACCTCGGCGTCAGCAAGCCTGTCGTCGGCATCACCGTGCCGACCGGCTACTCCTTCAACCTCGACGGCACCGCGATCTACCTCACGATGTCCTCGCTGTTCATCGCCAACGCGATGGGCGACCCGCTGAGCGCGAGCGAGCAGATCTCGCTCCTGATCTTCATGATCATCGCCTCGAAGGGCGCGGCGGGCGTGACCGGCGCCGGCCTGGCGACCCTGGCCGGCGGACTCCAGTCGCACCGCCCCGAACTCGTCGACGGCGTCGGCCTGATCGTCGGCATCGACCGCTTCATGAGCGAGGCCCGCGCCCTGACCAACTTCGCGGGCAACGCCGTCGCCACGGTGCTGGTCGGCCACTGGACCAAGGAGATCGACAAGGACCGGGTCAACGAGGTGCTGGCCGGCCGCGTCCCGTTCGACGAGAAGACCCTCGTCGACGACCATGCCCCGGCAGGCGGTTCGGGCGAGGTCCCCGAGCAGCGGGACACCGCGGAGCAGCCCGCGAAGGTCTGACCCGACGCCCCGCCCCCGCATCCCTCACAGCCACTGCGGCGCCCCCCACCCGAGGACACCCGTACCCCCGGTACGGGTGTCCTCGGTTTCCGTGTCCGGTACTGGTGCCTTGTGTCCGTGTTCTGTCACGACTGCTCCGGACCGCGCAACCCCGCCCGTCCGGCACCGGTCTTGAGAGGTGCAGGACCGCAGTCCGCCCACGAACCCCCACGACCGAAGGACCTCCATGCGCATCCCCCCTTCCCGCAGCCGTACCCTGCGCGGCGGGACCGCCGCCGTAGCCGCCGCGGCGATGGCGGCGCTGGGCGCCGTGCCGGCGCTCGCCGCCGAGCCGGAGCCGGACCTGGGCGTCGGAACGATCGCGCCGATCAAGGGGGTCCAGGCCGGCAGCGCGTTCTCCACACCCCTGACCTTCCTCAACAAGGGGACGGAGGAGGTGCCCGTCTCCTACGTGACGTACGCCGTGTCACCCGGCCTCCAGGCCGACGAGATGTACAAGAACTGCAGCTACTACACGATCCCGTCCTCCGACGAGATGCCCGACTCCCACGTCGCCGCCTGCACGATCGACCAGCCGCTGAAGCCGGGCGTCGTCTACGGGATCGAGAAGCCGCTCTCCCTCAAGGCGCTCGACTCCGCGCTCAACGACGACCTGAGGGTGACGCTGGGCGTCACCGAGCCGGACCCGGACCAGGGCGACAGCGGCTCCACCGATCCGGTCCAGGGCACCGCTGACCCGCTCACCCTCGTGGAGAAGGGCCCCGCCACCGACGCCGACCGGAAGAACCACCCCGGACCGACCGCCGAGGCCGACGTCACCGCGGCGAACACCGCCGACTTCGGCCTGACCGGCGCCGAGCTGAAGGGGAAGGTCGGCGACAAGGTCGAAGCGACGGTGAAGTTCGCCAACAAGGGCCCCGCCCGGGTGCAGGGGAAGACCGACCAGAGCGTGACCACCGTCGACATCCGTATCCCCAAGGGCACCTCCGTCGTCAAGGCGCACGGATACTGCGACGCGGTCACCAAGACGCACTACAGCTGCGGGACCTCGCAGTCCTGGGTGGACGCGGACGGCGGCGAGAGCTACCCCTTCGTCCTGCGCGTCGACAAGGCGGTCGGCCGCACCACCGGCGAGGTCTCCTTCAGCGGGCAGGAGCGCCCCTTCGACCGGAACGCGGCCAACGACACCGCGCAGATCGTGATCGACACCGGCAAGGAAGCGGACACCTCGGGCTCCACCGGTTCCACCGGCGGTACGGGGGGTACGGGCGGCTCCTCGTCCACCGGAGGCTCCGGCTCCACCGGCTCCACGAGCACCGTCGGCGGGACCGGCACCACCGGCGGCTCCGCCGACACCGGCGGCTCGACGGCCGGTGGCGCGACCCCGCAGACGACCGGCGGCAACCTCGCCGCGACCGGCTCGGACTCCACCGCCCCGCTCGTCGGCATGGCGGCCGCGGCGGTCGCCGCGGGCGGCGGCATCATCTGGGCCGTACGCCGGCGGACGGCGGCCCGCGCCAACTGACGGCGCGGTCCCCCCTCCCGGATGGCCCCGGCCGGCTCCGGACGCCCCGGTTCGACGCCGCCGACCCGATCCGCCGCCGACGCCAGCGCCCACGCCCTTGCGTTGACGTCGGCGTCAAGGAATACGTTCGTCCCATGCGAATAGGGGAGCTGGCGAGACGAGCCGGGACGACGACGCGGACGCTCCGCTACTACGAGTCGCGCGGACTGCTGCCCGCGCGGCGCGCGGAGAACGGCTTCCGCAGCTACGACGAGGGCGACCTGCGCCTCCTCCTCCAGATCCGGACCCTGCAGGACTTCGGGTTCGGCCTGGAGGAGACGAGGCCCTTCGTCGACTGCCTGCGCGCCGGTCACCCGGCCGGGGACTCCTGTCCCGCCTCGCTCGCCGGCTACCGGCGCAAACTCGACGAGCTGGACGCCCTGATCGGCCGGCTCACGTCGGTGCGCGCCGAGGTCGGCATACAGCTCGCCCGAGCCGAACTGGAGGCGTCGGCCACCCTGCCCGGTGGACCGGAACCCCGTTGCGAACTGGGAGGACACCCATGATCCGGACCGAAGGCGTCACCGACGTCACCGAGGAGACCTTCGAGGCGGAGGTGCTGGAATCGGCGCTGCCCGTGCTGGTCGAGTTCACCGCCGACTGGTGCGGCCCCTGCCGCCAACTCGCTCCCGTGCTGGGGGAGATCGCCCGCCAGGAGGCCGGCCGGATAAGGATCGTCCAGCTCGACGTCGACCGCGAACCGGGGATCGCCGTCCGGTACGGCGTGCTGGCGACACCCACCCTAATGGTCTTCCGGGCGGGCGAGCCGGTGAAGTCGATCGTCGGCGCCCGGCCGAAGCGCAGGCTCCTCCAGGAGTTGGAGGACTTCCTCGCCCCGGCCGCCCCCACCGACCTGAACCGCCCCTGACCGCACCGACCTGAACCGCCCTTGACCGCACCGGCGCGAACCGCCCCTGATCGCACAGAGCCGAACCGGCCCCGATCTGAACCGCACTGACCTGGACGCTTTCCCGGAAGTGTGTATCTGACAGTCAAGTGGGCTCTGGTCAGGGGCGGTTCGTCCGCCCAGCATGATCCCCATGACGCAAGCGAACACGATCACCGCCCCCACCTCCGACCTCACCCCCGTCACCGTCCTCGGCCTCGGTGACATGGGCCGCTCCCTGGCCCGCGCCTTCGTGGCCGCCGGCCACCCCACCACCGTCTGGAACCGTTCTCCCGAGAAGGGCGAGGACGTCGTCTCCCTGGGCGCGGTGCGGGCCGCGTCCGCCGAGGAGGCCGTGCGGGCGAGCGGGCTCGTCGTGGTCTGCCTCGTCGACTACGACGCCTCCGACGCGGTCCTGGAGCCGCTGGCCGGGGCGCTGGAGGGGCGGGTCCTGGTCAACCTCACCTCGGACACCCCGGCCCGGTCGCGGGGGGCCGCCGCCTGGGCCGAGAAACACTCCCTGGCGTACCTCGACGGGGCGATCATGGTGCCGGTCGACGTGGTCGGCTCGGCGGACGCGCTGGTGTTCCACTCCGGCGACCGGGCCGCGTTCGAGGCGCACGAATCCACCCTCAAGGCGCTCGGCGCGCCCGCCACCTTCCTCGGCGAGGACCACGGGCTCGCCGCCGCCTACGACATGGCGCTGCTGGACTTCTTCTACGGAGCCATGGGCGGCCTCGTCCACGCCTTCGCGCTGGCCCGGGCGGAGGGCATCGACGGCGCGTCGCTCGCCCCGTACCTCAACACGATCGCGGGCATCCTGCCGCCGATCGCCGCGTACACGGCGCAGGACATCGACACGCGTACGTACACGGGCGAGGGCGCGAACCTCGCCATGATGGCGGCCGGCGTCGACCACATCCTGCACACCGCGAAGGACCGCGGCCTGGACGTCTCGCAGCTCGCCGCGCTCAAGGGCGTCACCGACCGGGCGATCGCCGAGGGCCACGGCCTCGACTCCTGGTCGAGCATCGTCGAGGTGATGGCCGCCGATCACTGACCCGTCGGCTACGGGACTGACCCGCCGGCTACGGGGAGGGGCCCGCACCACGTCGTCATCGACGCGGAACGGGCCCCGGGTCCGTTCACCCCGGCCGGGCTACGCCGGGCGGAACCACACCGTCGCCAGCGGCGGCAGCGTCAGCGAGATGCTGCACGGGCGGCCGTGCGCGGGCACCGCCTCGGCCTTCAGCGGCTCCTCGTTGCGCACGTCGCCACCGCCGTACCGGGCGGCGTCGGTGTTCAGCACCTCCACCCAGCCCTCCGTACCGGTCTCCGGCACCCCGAGGCGGTAGTCGCTCCGGACCGCCGGGGAGAAGTGGGAGACCGCCAGCAGCGGGGAGCCGTCCGCGTCGTACCGCAGGAACGCGAACACGTTGTCCTCGGCCGCCCCGCCGTCCACCCAGCTGAACCCCTCCGGCGCCGTGTCCCGCTGCCACAGCGCGGGCACCGCCCCGTACACCGCGTTCAGGTCGCCGACCAGGTCGCGCACCCCGCGGTGGTCGCCGGACGCCTCGTAGGAGGGGTCCAGCAGCCACCAGTCCGGCCCGTGCCCCTCGGACCACTCCGCGCCCTGGGCGAACTCCTGCCCCATGAACAGGAGTTGCTTGCCGGGATGGGCCCACATGAAGCCCAGGTAGGCGCGGTGGTTGGCGCGCTGCTGCCACCAGTCGCCGGGCATCTTCGCCACCAGCGCCTGCTTGCCGTGCACCACCTCGTCGTGCGAGATCGGCAGTACGTAGTTCTCGCTGTACGCGTACACCATCGAGAAGGTCATCTCGTCGTGGTGGTACTTGCGGTGGATCGGCTCCTTGGCGATGTACTGGAGCGAGTCGTGCATCCAGCCCATGTTCCACTTCAGCCCGAAGCCCAGGCCCCCGCCGTCGGTGGGCCGGGTGACGCCGTCCCAGGCGGTGGACTCCTCGGCGATGGTGACGACACCGGGGTTGCGGCGGTAGACCGTCGCGTTCATCTCCTGGAGGAAGGCGACCGCGTCCAGGTTCTCCCGGCCGCCGAACTCGTTGGGCGACCACTGGCCGTCCTCGCGGGAGTAGTCGAGGTAGAGCATCGAGGCCACCGCGTCGACCCGCAGACCGTCGATGTGGAACTCCTCGCACCAGTACGTGGCGTTGGCGACGAGGAAGTTGCGGACCTCCGTGCGGCCGTAGTCGAACTCCAGGGTCCCCCAGTCCGGGTGCGCCGCGCGCTGCGGGTCGGAGTGCTCGTACAGCGGCCGCCCGTCGAACTCGGCCAGCGCCCAGTCGTCGCGCGGGAAGTGCGCCGGAACCCAGTCCATGATCACGCCGATGCCCGCCCGGTGCAGGGCGTCCACCAGGAAGCGGAAGTCGTCCGGGGTGCCCATCCGCGAGGTCGGCGCGTAGAACCCGGTGACCTGATAGCCCCAGGAACCGCCGAAGGGATGCTCGGAGACCGGCATCAGCTCGACGTGCGTGAAACCCAGGTCCTTCGCGTAGGACGGCAGCTGCTCGGACAGCTGACGGTACGTCAATCCCGGTCGCCAGGAGGCCAGATGCACCTCGTACACCGAGAACGGGGCCTCGTGGACCGGCCGGTCGCCCCGGTGCGCCATCCAGTCCGCGTCCTGCCACTGATGGTGCGACGCGGTGACGATCGAGGCGGTCGCGGGCGGCACCTCGGTGCGCCGGGCCATCGGGTCGGCCCGCACCGTGTGCGAACCGTCCGGACGGCAGATGTCGTACTTGTACAGCGCGCCCTCGCCGACCCCGGGCAGGAACAGCTCCCACACCCCGGTCGAGCCGAGCGAACGCATCGGGAAACCCGTGCCGTCCCAGTAGTTGAAGTCACCGGTGATCCGCACGCCGCGCGCGTTCGGCGCCCAGAGGGTGAACCGGGTGCCGGCCACCCCCTGGTGCTCCATCGGCTCCGCGCCGAGCGCCCGCCACAGCTCCTCGTGGCGGCCCTCGCCGATCAGATGCAGATCGAGCTCGCCGATCGCGGGCCAGAAGCGGTACGCGTCCTCCACCTCGATGACGTTGTCGTCGTAGGCCACTTCGAGCCGGTAGGCGGGGGCCTCCGGCACCGGCAGCACACCGGAGAAGAAGCCGTCGCCGTCGTCGTGCAGCTCGGCCCGCAGCCCGGTCGCCAGCACCGTGACCGACCGGGCGAACGGCCGCAGCGCCCGTACCAGCACCCCACCGGGGATCGGATGCGCGCCGAGCACGTCGTGCGGCGCGTGGTGGTCACCGGCCAGCAGCCGGCCGCGGTCCGCGCCGTCCAGGGCCGGTGCGGGGCGGGCGCCCTGGCCGTCCCCGGCCTGCCGGGGCCGCGGCGGGCCCGCGTCGGCGCGCCGGGGCCGGGGGCGTCCGGCGGGCGCGGTCTTCGTGGTGGTCGTGGCGGGCGCGGGCGCGGGCGTCGACGACGCCGCCACGTCGACGGCGGCTTCGACGGGCGCCTCGACCGGCGCTTCGGCAGGGATCTCGACGGGCAGTTCGGCGGGCGGTTCGACGGTCTTGCGGGATGCCTTGCGGGACGGTTTGCGGGCGGTCACAGGGACTGCCTCCTCGGAGGGTGAAGGGGAGAGCGCGGGGTGGAGGGGAGGTGCGTGGGGTGCGGTTCAGGCCGCCGCGGACCGGGCCAGTCGCTGGATGGCCGCCATCGGAACCGGCAGCCAGTCGGGGCGGTGCCGGGCCTCGTACAGCACCTCGTACACGGCCTTGTCGGTCTCATGGGCGCGCAGCAGCTCCGGTTCGCCGCGGGGGTCGCTGCCCGACGCCTGCGCGTAACCCTCGCAGTAGGCGGCACGGCAGCGGGCCGCCCACTCCGGGTTCCACGGCCGGTGCGAGCGGGCCGCGTAGTCGAAGGACCGCAGCATGCCCGCGACATCACGGACCGGGGGCGCGGGCATGCGGCGCTCGGGGAGCGGGCGGGCCGGTTCGCCCTCGAAGTCGATCAACGACCAGAACCCGTCGGCGGAGCGCAGCGTCTGTCCGAGGTGGAGGTCGCCGTGCACCCGCTGCTGGGCCCAGCCGCTGCCCCGCACCCCGAGGTCCGTCACCGCCTCGAACGCGGCGCGGAGTCCGGGGACGTACGGCACGAGCGCGGGGACCGCCTGGGCGGCGGCCTCCAGCCGCCGGGTCATCTCCGCGACGAGCTGCCGCGTCTGGGTACCGCGCAGTGCCGGGGTCGGCAGCGCGGCGGCGAGCGCGGTGTGGACCTCGGCGGTGGCCCGGCCCAGCGCGTGCGCCTCGGTGAGGAAGTCGCGGCCCGAAGCGAGCGCGCCCAGCGCCAACTGCCAGCCGTCGCGCGCGCCGTGCAGGAAGGGCTGGAGGACGCCGAGGGTGAGCGGTTCGGGTCCCGGCGCCTCGAACCAGGCGACCGGGGCCGGTACCCGCTCGCACCCCTCGCCGCTGAGGGCGAGCGGCAGTTCCAGGTCCGGGTTGGTGCCCGGGAAGACCCGCCGGAAGATCTTCAGGATGTACGCGTCCCCGTAGACGAGCGAGGAGTTGGACTGTTCGGCGTCCAGCACCCGGGGCACGAGACCGGCCGGGATCGCGGCGGTCCGCTCGAAGCGCAGCGAGCCGAGACTCCCGGGGCGGCGGAGGCGTTCCAGCAGCAGATCGGCCAGCCGCGGGTCGTGCAGCGCGTCGTAGACGGCTCGGCCGGCGAGCGGGCCCCGCTCGACCCGGCCGATCAGGGCGCCCGCGAGGAGCGGCGGAAGTGACGTTCTTGCACCGAGGAGCAGTTGGTAGCAGTCCTCGGCCGGGCGGGTCTGCTGGGAGGGCTGCTCGACCCGCACCAGCAGGTGCAGCAGCCCCGGGCCCGCCGTGCCGTCCAGCGGCAGCATCTCGGTGGCGGAGACCAGGGAGAAGCCGGTGACCGGCCGGCCCTTGCCGGCGAACCACCGTTGCCTGGGCAGCCAGGCGTGGAGCAGCGGGGCGAGGGACGGCAGCAGATTCCCGTCCCTCGTCACTCCGGTCGTTGCGCTGTTCCTCGTGCTCTTCGCCAGGGCGACGTGAGTGGATGCAGCCTCCGACATGGCATCGCGTCCTTTCCCCGGGCACACCACAGGATGCGAAGAGTGTCCCGGATTGCGGCAATGGCTGTCCGGCTGTGCGGGACGTGTCGGGTCAGGAGCGTCCTTACGGACTCGAACGGCGGAACGGTGAAGGCCGAAGGCGCCGGAGGGTGAAGGCCCAAGGCCTTGCATGGGGGTCAGGGTGCCCCGTACGGGACGGCGGAAACCGTCCCGCACGGGGCGGGGACCGCATCAGGCCGGTGGCGCGTCCTTGCGCAGCCGGAACCAGTAGAAGCCGTGTCCCGCAAGGGTCAGCAGGTAGGGCCACTGGCCGATGGCCGGGAAGCGTACCCCGCCGATCAATTCCACCGGATGACGTCCGTCGAACGATCGCAGGTCCAGTTCCGTCGGCTGCGCGAACCGCGAGAAGTTGTGCACGCACAGGACGAGGTCGTCCCCGTACTCGCGGGTGAACGCCAGCACCGCCGGGTTGGACGAGGGCAGTTCGGTGTACTCGCCGAGACCGAAGGCCGGATTCTGCTTACGGATCTCGATCATCCGGCGGGTCCAGTGCAGCAGCGAGGACGGCGATGCCATCGACGCCTCGACGTTGGTGACCTGGTAGCCGTAGACCGGGTCCATGATCGTGGGGAGGTAGAGCCGCCCCGGATCGCTGGAGGAGAACCCGGCGTTGCGGTCGGGCGTCCACTGCATCGGGGTGCGCACCGCGTCCCGGTCGCCCAGCCAGATGTTGTCGCCCATCCCGATCTCGTCCCCGTAGTAGAGGATCGGGGAGCCGGGCAGCGACAGCAGCAGGGCGGTGAACAGCTCGATCTGGTTGCGGTCGTTGTCCAGCAGGGGGGCCAGCCGCCGCCGGATGCCGATGTTGGCGCGCATCCGCGGGTCCTTGGCGTACTCCGCGTACATGTAGTCGCGCTCTTCGTCCGTGACCATTTCGAGGGTCAGCTCGTCGTGGTTGCGCAGGAAGATGCCCCACTGGCAGTTCTTCGGGATCGCCGGGGTCTTGGCCAGGATCTCGGAGACCGGATAGCGGCTCTCGCGGCGCACCGCCATGAAGATCCGCGGCATCACGGGGAAGTGGAACGCCATGTGGCACTCGTCCCCGCCCTGCTCGTAGTCGCCGAAGTAGTCGACGACGTCCTCCGGCCACTGGTTGGCCTCGGCGAGCAGCACGGTGTCCGGGTAGTTGGCGTCGATCTCCTTGCGGACCCGCTTGAGGAAGTGGTGGGTCTCGGGGAGGTTCTCGCAGTTGGTGCCCTCGCGCTGGTAGAGGTAGGGCACCGCGTCGACCCGGAAGCCGTCGATGCCCAGATCCAGCCAGAAGCGCAGAGCCGCCAGGATCTCCTCCTGCACCGCCGGGTTCTCGTAGTTGAGGTCCGGCTGGTGCGAGAAGAAGCGGTGCCAGTAGTACTGCTTGCGCACCGGGTCGAAGGTCCAGTTGGACGTCTCGGTGTCGACGAAGATGATCCGGGCGTCCTGGAACTGCTTGTCGTCGTCCGCCCAGACGTAGTAGTCGCCGTACGGCCCGTCCGGGTCGGTGCGGGACTGCTGGAACCACTCGTGCTGATCGCTCGTGTGGTTCATGACGAAGTCGATGATGACGCGCATGCCCCGCTGGTGCGAGGCGTCCACGAACTCCACGAAGTCGGCGAGATCGCCGAACTCCGGCAGGACGGCGGTGTAGTCGGAGACGTCGTAGCCCCCGTCGCGCAGCGGCGACTTGAAGAACGGCGGCAGCCAGAGGCAGTCGACGCCGAGCCACTGGAGATAGTCCAGCTTGGCGGTGATGCCCTTGAGGTCGCCGATTCCGTCGCCGTTGGAGTCCTGGAAGGACCGGACGAGCACCTCGTAGAAGACGGCGCGCTTGAACCAGTCGGGATCGCGGTCCTTGGCGGGAGTGTCCTCGAACGTGTCGTGGACAGGCTCATTGACGATCATGGTGTGGGTGACCCTCCGGTCGGCGGGGACGGTCGCAGGACGGCGATGTGCGCGGGCGTGATGCCCGGCTCTAGGCGCACATAGAAGGCCCTGCCCCAGTGGTAGGTATCGCCGGTGAGCTCGTCGCGCACCGGTACGCGCTCGTGCCATGAGAGGCCGAGCCGCTCCATGTCCAACGAGACCGTGGCCTCCTGGGTGTGGTGCGGGTCGAGGTTCACGACCACCAGAACGGTGTTCGTTCCGGAGCGCTTGCTGTAGGCGATCAGCGCTTCGTTGTCGGTGTGGTGGAAGTGGACGTCGCGCAGCTGCCGCAGAGCGGGGTTACGCCGCCGGATCCGGTTCAGCGAGGTGATCAGGGGTGTCAGCGTGCGGCCCTCGCGTTCCGCCGACTCCCAGTCCCTCGGGCGGAGTTCGTACTTCTCCGAGTGCAGGTACTCCTCGCTCCCCGGCTTGGCCGGAGTGTTCTCGCACAGCTCGAATCCCGCGTACACGCCCCAGGAAGGGGCCAGCGTCGCGGCCAGGACCGCCCGTGCCTCGAAGGCCGGACGGCCGCCCTCCTGGAGGTAGCCGGGAAGGATGTCGGGGGTGTTCGCGAAGAAGTTGGGCCGCATGTACGAGGCGGCCTCGCCGGCCAGCTCCGTGACGTACTCGGTCAGCTCCTGCTTGGTGTCGCGCCAGGTGAAGTACGTGTACGACTGCTGGAAGCCGACCGCGCCCAGGGTGTGCATCATCGCCGGGCGGGTGAACGCCTCCGCCAGGAAGACTACGTCGGGGTCGGCGCCGTTGATCTCGGAGATGACCTTCTCCCAGAAGACCACCGGCTTGGTGTGCGGGTTGTCGACCCGGAAGATCCGCACCCCGCGGTCCATCCAGAAGCGCAGAACGCGTACCGTCTCCGCCACCAGACCGCGCATGTCCTTGTCGAAGGCGATCGGATAGATGTCCTGGTACTTCTTCGGCGGGTTCTCGGCGTACGCGATCGAACCGTCGGGGCGGTGGTGGAACCAGTCCGGGTGCTCCTTGACCCACGGGTGGTCCGGCGAGCACTGGAGCGCGAAGTCCAGCGCGATCTCCATCCGCAGATTGCGGGCCACGGAGACGAAGTGGTCGAAGTCCGCCAGCGTCCCCAGCTCCGGGTGGACCGCGTCGTGCCCGCCGTCCGGCGAACCGATCGCCCACGGCACGCCCGGGTCGTGCTCCCCGGGCGTCAGGCTGTTGTTCGGGCCCTTGCGATGGGTCGTCCCGATCGGGTGGATCGGCGGCAGGTACACGACGTCGAACCCCATCGCGGCGACCGCCGGCAGCCGCTCGGCGGCCGTCCGGAAGGTGCCGCTGACCAACCGCGTCTCCGCGTCCGGCGAGGTGTCCGCCGGGTCCAACGGCACCCGCTTCGCGCCCTCCGAGCGCGGGAACAGCTCGTACCACGACCCGAACAGCGCCCGCTCGCGCTCCACCCGCACCGCCAGCGGCTTGGAGCGGGTGACCAGTTCGCGCAGCGGATACCGGGCCAGCACCGCGTCGGCGGCCGGGGTCAGGGCCGCGGCCAGCCGGGCGGCCGGCGGGTGGGCCGTGTCGCGCAGCGCGTCCACCGCGGCCAGCACCGCCTCGCGGCCGTGCTTCTTCGGGACGCCCGCCGCGGCCCGCTCCAGCAGCGCCGCGCCCTCCGCCAGCACCAGATCCGTGTCGATGCCGGCCGGGATCTTGATCGCGGCGTGGTGCCGCCAGGTGGTGACCGGATCGCTCCAGGCCTCCACCGTGTAGGTCCAGCGGCCCTCGGAGGTCGGAGTGACATCGGCCCCCCACCGGTCCGTGCCCTGCGCCAGCTCGCGCAGGGGGGTCCACGGCCCGACCCGTCCGCTCGGATCGCGCAGTACGACATTGGCGGCCACCGCGTCATGGCCTTCGCGGAAGACGGTGGCACTGACCTGGAAGGTCTCGCCGACGACGGCCTTCGCCGCCCGTCTGCCGCAGTCGACGAGAGGACGGACGTCCAGGACGGGAATACGACCGATCATGGAATCACCTGAGGGCTGGAGGAGCTCGGCGTGCACGGGGGACGGCACGGGCGCGGAGGACCGACCGCGTGTGCCGCGAAGACGGGGATCTGTCCTTTGTAGCTGCTCAGCTGTCTGCTGACGGGCTGTGGGCATGGCCGCTCCTGTCCGCGTTCACTCGAATGGCACTCGAATGGGTGGGTCGCGGGGGTTTCGTGCATGTTTCTGCATGCACGGAGAAGGTCTGCGGGCCGGGTCGTGCCGCGTACCGGGGAAGCCTTCCCCGCGTCCGGGGGTGGGAAATCCGGCGCTGTGTTAACTACTCGGTCGTATTCGACCGGGCCCCGCCGCACGCGGCGCGCCCGCCGGGAATTGCGGGACAGCCCTCAGGCGAGCCCGAAGCGCCTCCACGGGTTCCGGATACCCGCTCTGCGGCGCCACACGGCAGCCTTCCCTGTGACCGGGAGGTCCACAAGGCTGCGTACGGGGTGAAATCGGCCAAACCCCCAGGTGAGCGGAGTGACGGGGGAGCACGGGTGGGGTGCGAGGTGCCCCTGTGGGGAGGCGCGTGCCGGCCGCGCCGGGACCTCGCGCGCCGTCCGCGCGCCGTGGCGGGACGCCACGGACGGCCGCTACCTTCAGGAGTGACGGAAGGGACGCACACCGTGGTGCGTCCGCCCGGATGCGCAAGTCCCCTGTAAAGGTGGAGTACGTGAAGGCCATTCGTCGATTCACCGTGCGTCCTGTCCTCCCCGAACCCCTCCGACCTCTCCACGACCTCGCGCACAACCTGCGCTGGTCGTGGCATACCGAGACCCGTGAGCTCTTCCGGTCCGCCGACCCCGAGGGCTGGCGGCCCGCGGACGCCGACCCCGTACGCCTGCTCGGCTCGCTGTCCGCCGGGCGGCTCGCCGAACTGGCCGGGGACGAGGAGTACCTCGGCCGCCTCGCCGAGGCCTCCGCGGATCTGGCCGAATACCTGAACGGCCCCCGCTGGTACCAGGAGCAGGTGGCCACCGGAGCCGAACTGCCCTCCGCCGTCGCCTACTTCTCCCCCGAATTCGGCGTCACCGCGGCGCTGCCCCAGTACAGCGGCGGCCTCGGCATCCTGGCCGGCGACCACCTCAAGGCCGCCAGCGACCTCGGCGTCCCGCTCATCGGCGTCGGCCTGCTCTACCGGCACGGCTACTTCCGCCAGACCCTCTCCCGCGAGGGCTGGCAGCAGGAGCACTATCCGGTCCTCGACCCCAACGAACTCCCGCTCGACCTGGTCCGCGAGGCCGACGGCGCCCCCGCCCGGGTGGTGCTCGCCCTGCCCGGCGGACGCTCGCTGCACGCCTGTATCTGGCTGGCCCGGGTCGGCCGGGTGCCGCTGCTCCTGCTCGACTCCGACGTCGAGGAGAACGCCCCGGGCGAACGCGACGTCACCGACCGGCTGTACGGCGGCGGCAGCGACCACCGTCTGCTCCAGGAGATGCTGCTCGGCATCGGGGGAGTGCGCGCGGTGCGCACCTGGTGCCGGCTGACCGGCGCCCCGGAGCCGGAGGTGTTCCACACCAACGAGGGCCACGCCGGCTTCCTCGGCCTGGAGCGCATCCGTGAACTGATCCCCACCGGGCTCGACTTCGACGCCGCCCTGGAGGTGGTCCGGGCCGGGACCGTCTTCACCACCCACACCCCGGTGCCCGCCGGGATAGACCGTTTCGACCGGGGGCTCGTCGCCCGCCACTTCGGCGACGACGGCGAACTGCCCGGCGTCGGCGTCGAGAAGATCCTGCGGCTGGGCACCGAGACCTATCCCGGCGGTGAGTCGGAGCTGTTCAACATGGCGGTGATGGGCCTGAGGCTCGCCCAGCGCGCCAACGGCGTCTCCACCCTGCACGGCGCCGTCAGCCGGGAGATGTTCTCCGGGCTCTGGCCGGGCTTCGACCCCGCCGAGGTGCCGATCACCTCGGTCACCAACGGGGTCCACGCACCGACCTGGGTCGCCCCCGAGGTGTTCCGGCTCGGCGCGGGCCAGGTCGGCGAGGACCGCGCCCACCAGGTGCTGGCGGGCGGCCCGGTGGACGGCGAGGACTCCTCGCGGAGCGGCGCCCCGCGCCGCTGGGACGCGCTGGCCGGTATCGGCGACCAGGAGATCTGGGACCTGCGGCGGGACCTGCGCGGCCGGCTGGTCACCGAGGTCCGCCGCAGGCTCTACGCCTCCTGGCGCCGGCGCGGCGCCGGCACCGCCGAACTGGGCTGGATCGACGGCGTACTCGACCCGGACGTCCTGACGATCGGCTTCGCCCGGCGCGTCCCCTCGTACAAGCGGCTCACGCTGATGCTGCGCGACCGCGACCGGCTGCGGGCGCTGCTGCTGCACCCGACCCGCCCGGTCCAGATCGTCGTCGCGGGCAAGGCCCACCCCGCCGACGACGGCGGCAAGCGGCTGGTGCAGGAGCTGGTGCGGTTCGCGGACGACGCGGGGGTCCGCCACCGCATCGTCTTCCTCCCGGACTACGGGATGGGCATGGCCCAGAAGCTCTACCCGGGCTGCGACGTCTGGCTCAACAACCCGCTGCGCCCGCTGGAGGCGTGCGGCACGAGCGGGATGAAGGCGGCGCTGAACGGCTGCCTCAACCTGTCCGTGCGCGACGGCTGGTGGGACGAGTGGTTCGACCCGGACTTCGGCTGGGAGATCCCCACCGCCGACGGCTCGGCGACCGACGAGGACCGTCGCGACGAGCTGGAGGCGAACGCCCTGTACGCCCTGATCGAGGACCGCGTCGCCCCGCGCTTCTACGACCGGGGGGCCGAGGGCCTGCCCGACCGCTGGATCGAGATGGTCCGCTCCACGCTGGTCAACCTCGGGCCGAGGGTGCTGGCGGGGCGGATGGTGCGCGAGTACGTGGAGCGTCTGTACGCCCCCGCCGCGCAGTCGCGGCGGGCCCTGGATCCCGGGGCCGCGCGGGACCTCGCCCAGTGGAAGGCCAAGGTCCGGGCGGCCTGGCGCGGGGTCTCCGTCGACCATGTGGAGTCGGTGACCGACACCGCGGCGGGCGGCTCGGCGGAGCTCGGCGCCAGCCTGGCGCTGCGGGCGCGGATCGCGCTCGGGGGTCTGGAACCGGACGACGTGGAGGTCCAGGTGGTCGCCGGCCGGGTCGATTCGGGCGATGCCATCGCGGACGCCCAGACCGTCCCGCTGAAGCCGGCGGGCGGTCAGGACCTGGAGGACCGCTGGCTGTACGAGGGGCCGCTCGCGCTGGACCGGACGGGACCGTACGGCTACACCGTGCGCGTCCTCCCCGCCCACCCGCTGCTGGCCACCAGCGCCGAACTGGGCCTGGTCGCGCTGCCGGCCGACACGGTGGGGGAGGGCGCGGGCGTGCTGCTGCGCTGAGGCGGTGGGGGAGGGCGCGGGCGTGCTGCCGCGCTGAGCGCCCGCCCCGGCGGACCCGAGGGACCCGGTGCCCGGGTGGTGCCGGGTCCCGCGCGCCGGGCCCCTCGTCCACACCGCGGCGAACGGCCCGGGAGGGGGCGAACCCCTCCCGGGCCGTTCCGTCTGTGCTCCCGCGGGCTGGTGGGCCCGGTGGGGTCAGAAGGTGAGCTTGAAGCTGTTGATCCGCCCGGTGTCCTGGCGGGCGATGTCCTGGACCTTCAGCTTCCAGACCCCGTTGGCCACCTCGGACGAGGCGTTGACCGTGTAGGTCGCCACCACGTTGTCCGCGGAGTCGCCGGAGGAGGAGTTCTTCAGCCGGTAGGCGGTGCCGTCCGGGGCCACCAGGTCGACGACCAGGTCACCGCGCCAGGTGTGCGTGATGTTGACGTCCGCCTTGAGGGTGCTCGGCGCGTTGCCGGTCACACCGGAGACCGTGACCGCGCTGGTGACGGCGGCGCCGGCGTCCGGGATGGTCACCGCGGTGGTGTTCTCGAACACCTTGCCGCCCGGGTCGGGGTTGCCGCCGCCGGGGCGGGCGCCCACGTTGATGCCGGCCCAGGCGTGGGCCACGGCCGCGTACTCGGGGCTGGTGGCCCCGTACAGCTCACCGGCGACCGCGAGCGTGCCGGTGCGGGCAGCCGCGTAGTTGGTCGTCGAGGTGAACTTCGTGGTGAGCGCCTTGAACCAGATCTGCGCCGCCTTGTCCCGGCCGATGCCGGTCACCGGGAGCCCGTCGGAGGTCGGCGAGTCGTAGTTGACGCCGTTGACGGTCTTGGCGCCGCTGCCCTCGGAGAGCAGGTAGAACCAGTGGTTCGCCGGGCCCGAGGAGTAGTGGACGTCGACGTTGCCGATGCCCGAGTACCAGTAGTCCTTGGACGCGCCGTCCTTGGAGGGCTTGTCCATGTAGCGCAGCGGGGTGCCGTCGCCGTTGATGTCGATCTTCTCGCCGACCATGTAGTCGCCCGGGTCCTGGGCGGTGTCGGAGTAGAACTCCACACCCGCGGCGAAGATGTCGGAGGTGGCCTCGTTGAGACCGCCGGACTCGCCGCTGTAGACCAGCTTGGCCGTGACCGAGGTCAGGCCGTGCGTCATCTCGTGGGCGGCCACGTCCAGGGAGGTCAGCGGCTTGACGTTGCCGCTGCCGTCGCCGTACGTCATGCAGAAGCAGCTGTCCTGCCAGAACGCGTTGACGTAGTTGTTCCCGTAGTGGACGCGGGAGTACGCGCCGACGCCGTCACCGCGGATGCCGGAGCGGCCGTGCACGTTCTTGTAGTAGTCCCACGTCTCGGCCGCGCCGTAGTGGGCGTCCGCGCCTGCCGTCTCGGCGTTCTGCGGAGTGCCGTCGCCCCAGATGTCGTCCGGGCCCGAGAACAGCGTGCCGGTGCCGGAGCTGCCCCGGTTCAGGTTGTACGTCTTGTGGTTGCCGCGCGTGGTGTCGGTCAGGGTGTACGAGGGCGCGGTGCCCAGGGTGACCTGGCCGTTGTACTGCGTGTTGCCCGTGCCGTTGTGGACGGCCTGCCACTCGTAGAGCTTCTCGCCGGAGGCGGCGTCGGTGACGACGTGCAGCTCGTTCGGGGTGCCGTCGTGCTGGAGTCCGCCCACCACGGTCTCGTACGCGAGCTGCGGGGAGCCGCTGCCCAGCCACACCACCTTGCGCGGGGCCTCGCTGGCCTTCTTCGCCTTCGAGCCCTCGGCCTTCGCCGCGCCGAGCGCCTGCTGCTCGGCCGCCGCCGGGGTCACGTCGGCGGTGAGGCCGACGGCCTTCAGCTGCGCGCTGGTCGCCTTCGACGCCTTGCTGACGCCCTCGGTCGCTCCGGCCGCGGACGCCTTGACCACGAGGTCGCCGCCGAGGACGGGAAGCCCGTTCAGGGTGCGCTCGTAGCGGGTGTGCGTCGTGCCGTCGCGGTCCTGGACGACGTCGCGGACCACGAGCTTCTCCGTGGACCCGAGGCCGAGCTCCTGCGCGGTGGCCGCCTTGGTGGCGTTCGCCTCACTGAGCAGCTCGGCGCGCTGGGCGGGGGAGAGCTTGACGGGCAGGGCGCCCGGGTCGGCCTTCGTGCCGGCGGTGATGCCGCCGAGCGGGGCCGAGGAAGGGGCGGAGGTGGCGGTCGCGGCCCCGGACGGAATGGCGACGGCTATGAGGGCTGCTGCGGCGATCAGAGCGCCGGTCGCGGTGGCGCGACGGCTGGGCGTGGATCTCACGCGGACTCCTTCTGCGAGGGGGGTACCGGCGGCGCTGGACGGGCCGTCCGGACGGTGCAGGCGGTGCGCAGAACGGGGTGAAGAGTGTCAGCAGATGACCGCACCTGTCAGGAGCGCGTCAACAAGTTGGCCGGATTTCGTTCGTTGCCGGAAAGGTCATGTTCGTTAAGCGGACGTTTCGCCGATCATTGCCGCAGTGTTACCAAGGGTTGGGAATCCCGGTATTCACAGGGTGGTCACAGGTTTCGTGCGCGAAGGGCACCGCGACGCCATGGGCGGGGAGGGGCGGAATGACCGCCTGGTGAGACGGTGTCGGGTTCTGGCCAGATTCACGCGCCGGAACATGTCGCACCGTCAGGACGGGGTGCGGGGCGCTCGGGCGGCGGTCCCCGGCGGGTACACCGCGTCCAGGAGGTCGCGCACGAAGCGGTCCACGTCGTCCAGCCCCGACGCCGCGAGCGTGGCCGGGCCGTCCGTCAGCAGATGCGGGATCGCCGCGTGCAGCGCGAGGGTGACGACGGCGGCCCGCTGCGGGGTGACGGGCAGTCCGGCGGAGCGCTGGGCCAGCTCCATGCCCACGAAATCCCCGCTCGCCATCGGGTCGAGGATGGAGGACAGCCAGGGTCGCCGGGTCGCCTCGGCCTGGAGCTCCAGCACCGCCAGCAACCGGGAGCGGCCCGGCCCCGCGACGTTCTCCAGGAGCGAGCGGAAGAGGGCCGTCAGGCCCTCGCGGTCCGCCGGCCCCGGAGTCGCCGCCAACCGCGCGGTGAGCGCGAGGTACTGCTCCAGGCATCGCTCGGCCGCCGCGCGGAGCACCGCGTCCCGGGTCGGGAAGTAGTTCTTGGTGGTCCCCGGCGGCACCTCGGCGGCCCGGTCCACGGCCCGGTGGGTCAGCCCGCGCCCGCCGTCCCGGGCCAGCACCTCGACGGCCGCGTCCCGCAGCCGGTCCCGGCGATCCGGATTCACGCGCGCTCCCTCACTCCCGTACGGCTGCCGAGTCCTCGGCCTGCCCTTGCCGATGCTACCCCAGCCGTGGTACCACAGGTGTGGTGATTCTCCGTGCGGTCCTCCTCCGTACGGTCGGAACGAGCTCGGGAGCGCGACATGACAGGAACGGCGACCGTGGTCGGCGCGGGCATCGGCGGTCTGGCGACCGCGCTCGGACTCCGCCGCGCCGGCTGGACGGTCACGGTGCTGGAACGGCGCGCCGAACTGGAGCGGTACGGCGGGGCCTTCGGCATCCACCCCACCGCACAGTCCGCGCTCGACCGGCTCGGCGTGGGTGACGCGCTGCGCGACCACGCCGTGCCCTACCGCGACGCGCACATCCGCACCCCGGACGGGACATCGATCGGCCGCCTCCCGCTGGAGCGCATCGAACGCAAGGCGGGCCGCCCCGAACTCCTCATCTCCCGGCCCTACCTGCTCGACGCCCTGCTCGCCTCCCTCGCGGCATTCGGAGACGTCCCGCTCAGGTTCGGCGAGCGGGTCACCGGCCTGGACGCGCCGGCCGCCGGACAGGACCTGGTGGTCGGCGCCGACGGCATCCGCAGCGCCGTTCGCACCGCCCGCTTCGGCGACCGCAGCGGCCCCCGCCGGATCGGCACCGTCGCCTGGATCGGCGTCGCCGACTTCGAGAGCCCGGTGCACGGCGAGACCTGGGGCAGCGGGCGCTTCTTCGGGCTGACCCCGGTCGAACCGGGCCGCACCAACTGGTACGCCACCGTGCCCGAGGCCACCACCGCCGAGGAACTGCGCGCCTCCTTCGCCGGCTGGCACGACCCGGTCCCGCGCATCCTGGACGCCACCGACCCGGCCACCTGGATCCGCTACGAGATGCACCACCTCTACCCGGCGCTGCCCAGCTTCGTCTCCACCGGCACCCGGCCCGCCCTCTCTGCCTCCTCCGACGCCGGGCCCGCCTCCCCTGTCTCCTCCGATGCCCGGCCTGGCTCCTCCGGGGCCCGGCCCGCGTCCCGTGTCTCCTCCGGCACACGGCCCGCGTCCCGTGTGTCCTCCGACGGCCGGCCCGTCCCCGTCGCCCTGGTCGGCGACGCGGCCCACGCCATGACGCCCAACCTCGGCCAGGGCGCCTGCACCGCGATCCTGGACGCGGAGGCCCTGAGCCGTGCGCTGGCCGAAGCACCCCCGGGCCCCGCGGGCATCCAGGGCGCCCTGCGCGCCTACGACCGCGAACGCCGCCGCAGCGCCCAGCGGACCGCCTTCGGCTCGCGGACCCTGCACCGCTTCATGAGCATGGAGCGCACCCGGTTGCGGAACGCGGCGGTGCGGCTGCTGCCGGGCTGAGTTCCACGGGCTGCGCAGCCGCGGCGACGTCCTGTCCGTACAGGACGACGGAGGACGTTTATGCGCTCTGGGCCCGCGATATCGACAGCCTCGTTCTCACCGGCATCGCCACCAGCGCTGTGGTGCTGTCCACTCTGTGGCACGCCATCGACCTGGACTTCGGCCTCACCGTGCTGGCGGACGGCTGCCTCGACACCGACCCCGAGGTGCACCGAAATGCTCACCGAGAAGCTGTTCCCGCAGTGGGCGGAGGTCATCGCGGTCGAGGACTGGCTACTTCGAGAAGACCGCGAGTGAGCCTGGGGGCCGGCACGGTCTTCGCTGCCACAGTCCGATGAGCCCCTGTAGGTTCCGCTACTCCGTGGACACCCGCGGGCCCGCGGGCATCTGAGCTGGAGTGTTGGTGTCGGTGGGCACTCCCGGTCGGCAGGTCTGCCCCGATCCGACGGAACAGGACGTCACCGAGGCGCTGCGTGCTGTTGGGCCGACCACGGCCAGACAGCGCGCGTTCCGGTCAGCAGGTCGGGCCGGCCTTCCGGCGTCCCCGGCACCGCTTGAGGCGACGGCAGGGGACGCGGTCAGCCGCATATGCGTCATCGTGCGAGTGCTGGACGGTGCCGCTTGTGAGGTCCTCTTCGCCGCACGGGAGCGGTCGCCGCGACGGGGCCTCGCGGTGCCTTATCGGGTGGCCCGCCGCGGTCTCGCGAACCACGTGTCAACTCAAGACGGAAGGAAAGTGGCGTCCAGCGTATTGACCACACGCGGGATGGGCGACATGGTCGGGAGAGCGCTCTCCCGGTTCCTTACGTCGCTCCAAGGAGTCACCGCTGTGTCCATTTTTGGCATGCCCCTGGCGGGGTTTCCCCAGACCCAGGGGCCCGCGCGGCGCAGTCTCACTGGTGCTGTGGTCACCGCGTTCGCCACCACGCTTCTCCCGGTAGTCCCGTCGACGACAGCGCAAGCTGCTCCGGTGCTCACGTCCCAGGGCAACCGGTCTCGGCGTCCAGTCGGGAGTGCTCCGGGACCGCGCCGGCCGGTGCGGTCGACGGGGATCTCGGTGCCCGCTGGTCGAGCGCCTCGTTGGATGCGCGGTGGCTGCGAGTGGACACGGGCGGCTCCGTCGCGCTCAGCCAGGTGGTGCTGCGCCGGGAGGGGGCTTCCGCCAAGGCGTATCGGATTGAGTTGGGCACGGCCGGCACGAACCGCTACTCCCTCCACGAGTTCGGCATCTACAGCTGACGGAGCACACCACCAGCAGGCGGCGGAGTCTCAACCGGGCCGCCGCCGCCTCGCACCACCGCACACCTCGTAGTCGTCCACCGAAGTCGCGTGCCGTGTCCGCGTCACGCGCACCCGCCCCCCCGCGTGCAGGAGATCCCCATGAGATCGAAACCCAGACGGCTTCCAGCGCTTCTCGTCGGAACAGCCCTCATCGCCAGTGTCCTCGGTATCGGGACCATCGCCTCGGCCACGGACACGAGCACCCCTGCGCTGACCTCCGGCATGGCCGCGGCAGGCCACACCGGCCACACCATGGCCGTGTCCACCCAAGCGTCGGGTGACGACACCGACGGGGACGGCTACATTCCCGCCGTACCCCAGGTCACCGGCGTCATCCCGTCCACGGCCACCCCGCCCCCCGCCTACCACCACGAGTTCCAGGCCGGCTGCTCCGTCACCCACACCGCCCCCGACGACCCGATCGTCTACCCGGGCCAGTTCGGCAGATCCCATGACCACACGTTCATGGGCAACACCTCCACCGACGCCGCCAGCACCACCGGCTCGCTCTACGGAGGCAACACCTCCTGCAAGGTGCCCGCGGATGCCTCCGCGTACTGGATGCCCTCGCTCTACAAGGGCGACCAGAAGATCCTGCCTGTCGGACCGCAGGTCATCTACTACAAGGCGGGCGTCACCGACTACCGGAGCGTGCGGCCCTTCCCCAAGGGTCTGCGGTTCGTCGTCGGCAACCCGATGCAGAGCGCCCAGGAGTTCCGCAGCCACAAGGGCTTCGTCGAGGGTTGGGAATGCGGTGACAGCTTCTTCAACACCGACATCCCGGCGAGCTGCCCGAGTCGGCCCGATGTGCAGCTCAACTTGCGCATGCAGGCCCCCAGTTGCTGGGACGGAAAGTACCTGGACACCCCGAACCACCAGAGCCACATGGCCTACCCCGTCGTGAGGCCCGGCACCAACGACAACATGTGCCCGATATCCCACCCGGTCGCCCTGCCGATGATCGAGTTCAAGATGGCGTGGCCGGTCAACGGCGACATGAGCCAGGTCCGCCTGGCCAGCGGCCGCGGCTACTCCTTCCACTACGACTTCTTCAACGCGTGGGAGGAGCGCACCCTCAAGGCCCTGGTCGACCACTGCATCGTCGGCGGCCTCCAGTGCGACACACGGGGCTTCGACCTCTACCGCCCCGAACGCGGTGCCGCACTGACCACCGACCACCGCCTGCCCTGACCCGGCTGACAGCGCTGTCCCACAGCCCGGCTGCTTCCCGCCTTCTCCGGGACGCTGCCGGGCTGTTTCCTGTGCCCGCCTCTGATCACTGCGCCTCGCCGCGCGGGCAGGCTCTGCATCATCTACCGAGCGTCACTGTTGTCCATGATCACGTAAAAGTGTCCAAACGGTGCCCGTGATCACGCGAAAATGTCCACGGAATTGCGCAACCTACACGCCCTCAGCTCAGGCCAGGCTGTCCTTCCACGTCCGGTGCAGCCCCGCGAACCGCCCCGTCCCGCCGATCAGTTCGGCGGGTGCGCCGTCCTCCACGATCCGGCCGTGCTCCATCACCAGCACCCGGTCCGCGATCTCCACCGTGGAGAGCCGGTGGGCGATCACCACCGCCGTGCGGCCGTGCAGCACCGTGTCCATGGCCCGCTGCACGGCCCGCTCGCCGGGGACGTCCAGGGAGCTGGTCGCCTCGTCGAGGATCAGCACCGCCGGGTTCGCCAGCAGGGCCCGGGCGAACGCCACCAACTGGCGCTGGCCCGCCGAGATGCGCCCGCCCCGCTTGCGTACGTCCGTGTCGTAGCCGTCCGGCAGGGCGGCGATGAAGTCGTGCGCGCCGATCGCCCTCGCGGCGTGCTCGATCTCCTCGCGGGTGGCGTCCGGGCGGCCGATCGCGATGTTCTCCGCGACCGTCCCGGAGAACAGGAACGCCTCCTGCGTCACCATCACCACGCCCCGGCGCAGCTCGGCGGTGTCCAGGTCGCGCAGGTCGGTGCCGTCCAGCAGCACCCGGCCCTCGGTCGGGTCGTAGAAGCGGGCCAGCAGCTTGGCCAGCGTCGACTTGCCCGCGCCCGTCGACCCGACGACCGCCACCGTCCGGCCCGCCGGGATGTGCAGGTCGAAGGTGGGCAGCACCTCGCCGCCCGTACGGTAGGCGAACCGCACCCCGTCGAACGTGACGTCCCGGCCGGGGAGCCCGCCCCGGCGCGGCGGCAGTTCCTTCGGCCGGTCGGTCTCCGGGACGTTCGGCGTCTGGGCCAGCAGACCGGCGATCTTCACCAGCGAAGCGGCCGCCGACTCGTAGGAGTTGAGGAACATGCCCAGCCGGTCGATCGGGTCGTACAGCCGGCGCAGATACAGCACCGCCGCCGCCAGCACCCCGAGCGCCAGCGTTCCGTCCGCGACCCGGTAGGCCCCCCACAGGACCATGCCGGCCACGGCCGTGTTCGCGATCAGCCGCGAACCGATGACATAGCGGGCCATCTCCAGTATCGCGTCGCCGTTCGCCCGCTCGTGGCGGGTGTTCAGCGCCGTGAACACGCTGTCGTTGCTCCGCTCGCGGCGGAACGCCTGGACCGGACGGATGCCGTTCATCGTCTCCGCGAACTTCACGATCACCGCGGCGATCGCCGTCGACCGCGCCGCGAACGCGACGGACGCCCGCCGCCGGTACAGGCGCACCATCAGATACAGCGGTACGAAGGAGAGCGTGGCGATCGCGCCGATCCCCAGGTCCAGCCAGAGCAGCACCGACGCGATCGACACGAACGACAGGACCACGCCGATCAGTTCCTGGAGCCCCTCGCTCAGCAGCTCCCGCAGCGACTCCACATCCGTCGTGGAGCGCGAGATCAGCCGGCCCGAGGTGTAGCGCTCGTGGAAGTCGACGCTGAGCGCCTGCGCGTGCCGGAAGATCCGGCCGCGCAGATCGAGCAGCACGTCCTGGTTGATCCGTGCGGCGGCCCGGACGAAGGCGTACTGGAGGACGCCCGCGCCGACGGAACAGAGCGCGTAGGCGATCGCGACCGCGATCAGCGGCCCGTAGTCGTGGTCCCGGAACGCCGGAACCCCGCTGTCGATGGCGTACGCCACCAGCAGCGGGCCCGCCTGCATCGCGACCTGCTGGACGAGCAGGAGCAGGGCCGACACCGCGACCCGGCCCCGCATCGGGGCCAGCAGCGAGAACAGCAGCGCCCCGGTCGCCCCGGGCGGCGCGGGCAGGTCGTCCCGGTCGAACGGGTCGTCCGCGCGCTCGGGCGCGGGAGCGACGACCCGGCTCCTCGGCGTGCCGTCGTCGTCGGCGGCCGGGAGCGAGGCGTCGTCGGTGGTCGTGGTCATCGGGCACTGCCCTCCTCGGCGGGGACCTGCTGTACGGGGGCGCTCACCGAAGTGGCGGGGTGCGGGTCGGCGGGCGGGTCCACCGGGTTGGCGGGCGCGTCCACCGGGTCGTCGTTGGGCGCGTCGCCCGGTGCTTCTCCCGCACGGGCAGGAGGCGGCCCGGAAGCAGGCTCGCTGCCCGCACCCGACATCAGCCAGGCGTACTCCGCGTCGTCCCGCAACAGCTCCTGATGCGTGCCGACCGCGGCGATCCGGCCCCCGGACAGCAGCGCCACCCGGTCGGCCAGCATCACGGTGGAGGGCCGGTGCGCCACGACCACCGCGGTCGTCCGCTCCAGGACCTGCCGCAACGCCGCCTCCACCAGCGTCTCCGTGTGCACGTCCAGCGCGGAGAGCGGGTCGTCCAGCACCAGGAAGCGCGGCTCCCCGACCACCGCGCGGGCCAGCGCGAGGCGCTGGCGCTGGCCGCCCGACAGGCTCAGGCCCTGCTCGCCGACCTCGGTGTCCAGCCCCTGGGGCAGCTCGTGCACGAAGTCGGCCTGGGCGACCGACAGCGCCCGGCGCACCTGCTTCTCGTCCGCTTCGGCCGCGCCCATCGTCACGTTCTCGCCGACCGTCGCGGAGAACAGCGTCGGCTCCTCGAACGCCACCGAGACCAGCTCCCGCAGCCGCGAACGCTCCATCGTGGCGATGTCCTCGCCGTCCAGCGTGATCCGTCCGCCGTTCACCTCGTGGAGCCGGGGCACCAGGGCTGTCAGCGTCGTCTTGCCCGACCCCGTGCCCCCGACCAGGGCCAGCGTCTCACCGGGCCGGATGTGCAGATCGATCCCGGCGAGGACCGGCGGCGAGCCCGGATCCGCGTCCGGGTAGCGGAACTCGACGCCCTCGAACACCATCCCCGGTGCGGTGGCCGGCGCGCTCTCCCGTACGGCGACGGCCCCGGGCTCCTCCGCCACGTCCATCACCTCGAAATACCGGTCGGTCGCCGTCGCCGACTCCTGGCTCATCGCCAGCAGGAAGCCGATCGACTCCACCGGCCAGCGCAGGGCGAGCGCCGTGGAGAGGAACGCCACCAACGTGCCCGCCGACAGCGTCCCGTCCGCCACCTGGATCGTGCCCAGCACCAGCGCCGCGCCGATCGCCAGCTCCGGAATGGCGGTGATCAGCGCCCAGACCCCGGCGAGCAGCCGCGCCTTGCCCAGCTCCGTGGTGCGCAGCCGGTGCGAGAGCGCCCGGAAGGCCTGCGACTGGCTGCGGTGCCGGCCGAAGCCCTTGACGATCCGGATGCCCAGCACGCTCTCCTCGACGACCGTGGTGAGATCGCCGACCTGGTCCTGGGCCCGGCGCGCGACCACCGAGTACTTCGTCTCGAACAGCGAGCACAGGATCACCAGCGGCACCGCGGGCGCCAGCAGCACCAGACCGAGCGTCCAGTCCTGGGCGAACAGGATCACGAACCCGACCAGGATCGTGGCCGTGTTGACGACCAGGAAGGTCAGCGGGAACGCCAGGAACATCCGGAGCAGCATCAGGTCCGTCGTCCCGCGCGACAGCAGCTGACCCGAGGCCCAGCGGTCGTGGAACGCCACCGGGAGCCGTTGCAGATGGCGGAACAGATCCGCCCGCATCGACGCCTCGACCCCCGCCAGCGGGCGCGCCACCAGCCACCGCCGGAGCCCGAACAGCAGCGCCTCCGCGATAGCCAGCAGCAGCAGGTACAGCGCCCCCAGCCACACCCCGCCCGGATCGCGTCCGGCGACGGGACCGTCCACCATCCACTTCAGGACCAGCGGGATCACCAGTCCCAGACAGGACGCCAGGATCGCCACCAAGGCGGCCGTGAACAGGCGCACCCGCACGGGTCGGACATAGGGCCACAGGCGCAGGAGGGAGCGCACGGCGGACCGGTCCGTGCGCTCTGCAGGCTTTTTGGGCATCAGGGGCGACCTTACGGTTCACCACTGACATCGGTCCTGCCAATTTCGGCCGTGCCGGACTGGCCGGCGGCGACGGTCGTACCCCGGGTCAACCGATCGGCTGATGCGCCGTCGAGCGTGACGGCGGATACCGCCCGCGCCCGACCGCCGGAACCCTGGTGGACATGGCCATCATCGAAGTCAACGGGGTACGCAAGACCTACGCCGGCCGTGCCGTGGTCGACGGCGTCTCCTTCTCCGTCGACGAGGGGGAGATCTTCGGCATCCTCGGCCCCAACGGGGCGGGCAAGACCACCACCGTCGAATGCGTGGAGGGCCTGCGCATCCCCGACGCGGGCACCATCAGGGTCGCCGGGCTCGACCCCGTCGCCGACCACGACCGGGTGACGCGGCTGCTCGGCGCCCAGCTCCAGGAGAGCGAGCTCCAGGCCAAACTGACCGTACGGGAGGCGCTGGAGCTGTACACCGCCTTCTATCCGGCCCCCGCCGACTGGCGGCCGCTCGCGGACCGGCTCGGCCTGGCGGACCGGCTCACCACCCGCTTCGCCAAGCTCTCCGGCGGCCAGAAGCAGCGCCTGTTCATCGCCCTCGCCCTGATCGGCAACCCGAAGGTCGTCGTACTCGACGAACTGACCACCGGCCTCGACCCGCGCGCCCGCCGCGACACCTGGAAGCTCATCGAGGAGATCCGCGACGGCGGGGTGACCGTCCTGCTCGTCACCCACTTCATGGAGGAGGCCCAGCGCCTCTGCGACCGGATCGCCGTCATCGACCGGGGCAGGGTCGTCGCCCTGGACACCCCGGCGGGGCTGATCCGGCGGGCCACCGGCTCCACCGTGCTCTCCTTCGTGCCCTCCCGGGCGCTCACCGGTCCCGACCTCACCCGGCTCACCGCGCTTCCCGGCGTCGCGACCGTGACCCCGCCGGACCGCGAGGGGGCGCTCACGCTGCACGGCACCGACGAGACGGTCACCCCGTTCGTCGCCCTGCTCGCCGAACTCGGCGTCACCGCCCAGCGGCTGCGCATCACCGAGACCAGCCTCGACGAAGCCTTCCTCGACCTCACCGGACAGGACCTCTGACATGCCGACCGAGACCGCCACCGCACCGGCCACGGCCCCCGGGTCCCGCATCGCCCGGCGACGCGGTCCCGCGGCCGCCGTCCTGATCGCCGAGACCCGGCTCTTCCTCCGCGAACCGGGCAACCTCTTCTGGATCTTCGCCTTCCCCTCCGTTCTTCTGGTGATCCTCGGCTTCATCCCCGCCTTCAAGGAGGCGCGGGACGACCTGGGCGGACGGCGCGTCATCGACCTGTACGTCCCCATCTCGATCCTGCTCGCCATGATCACGGCGGCGGTCCAGGCGATGCCGCCGGTCCTCGCCGCCTACCGCGAGCGCGGAATCCTGCGCCGGATGTCCGCCACCCCGGTGCGGCCCTCCGCCCTGCTCTGTGCCCAGATCCTGCTGCACGGCGCGGCCTGCCTCGCCTCCGCGCTCCTCGTCACCGTCGTCGGCCGGATCGCCTACGGGGTCGCGCTGCCCGAACAGCTCCCCGGCTATCTGCTGGCGCTGCTGCTCGCCGTCGCCGCCGTGCTGACCCTGGGCTCCGTCATCTGCGCCCTGTCCCGGACCGCGAAGGCGGCCACCGCGTTCGGCACGGGCGCCTACCTCGTGATGATGTTCAGCGCCGGGGTGTGGCTGCCCGTCCGGACGATGCCCGACGCCCTGCGCCGCATCGTGGAGATCACCCCGTTGGGGGCCGCCTCCCAGGCGCTGGAGCAGGCCGCGGCCGGGAGCTGGCCGGGCTGGATCCACTTCCTGGTCCTCGCCCTGTGGACCGCGGCTCTGGGCTTCGCGGCCGTTCGACTCTTCCGGTGGCAGTGACGGAGACTGCCGGAATGACGTCGCCGCCCCGCTCCTCGTACCCCTCGGGTGCGACAGGGCCCCGCACCATCGAGGACCGCTGGGAGCAGTTCTACCGGTACGGGCCCTACGCCGTTCTCACCCTGTCCGTCCTCGTCGGGGGCGTCGCCGCCGACCTGATCATGACCCGTACCGAGACGTACGTCGCCGGGGGCCTCGTCGTGGCGGCGTACGGGCTCCAGCTCTGGTGGGGACGGGCCCGCCCGCGTACCGCTCCGGGCGCCCCGGCCGGGGTGGCCTACTACGGCGCCCGGACCGTCCTGGCGTTCGTGCTGTCCTGGCTCAACCCGTTCTTCGCGATCTACGCGGCGCTCAGCTACTTCGACATCGAGCCCCTGCTGCCCAAGCGCTTCGTCCGCGTCGGGGTGCTCACCACCGCCGTCACCTTGGCCGGTTCGCAGAGCGGAGGTCTGCCGCCCGCCTCGTTGACGAACTGGGTCGCCTTCTGCGTGCTCTACATCGTCAACGCCGCCCTGGCCCTCTTCTTCTGGCATGTCGGCATGCGGGAGGAGGAGAAGGCCCGCATCCAGGTCGAGACCATCGCCGAGCTGGAGCGCACCAACCTCCGGCTGGAGGGGGCCATGGCGGAGAACGCGGCCCTGCACGCCCAACTCCTCGTCCAGGCCCGCGAGGCAGGGGTCGACGACGAGCGGCGCCGGCTCGCCGCCGAGATCCACGACACCCTCGCCCAGGGACTCACCGGGATCATCGCCCAGCTCCAGGTCGTCACCTCCCTGACGGACCGCGATCCGGAGACCGCCCGCGTCCACCTGGGGCGGGCCGCCGCGCTCGCCCGCCACAGCCTCGGCGAGGCCCGCCGCTCCGTGCACAACCTCGCCCCCGTCGCCCTGGAGCACGACGAGTTGGCCGGAGCGCTGGAGAAGACCGTCGCCGACTGGGCCGAACAGCACCGCGTACGGGCCGACTTCACCGTCACCGGCACCGTCGAACCGGTCCACGACGAGATCGCCGCCACCCTGCTGCGCATCGCGGGCGAGGCCCTCTCCAACGCCGGGCGGCACTCCGGGGCCTCCCGGGTCGGGGTGACGCTGTCCTTCATGGACGACGAACTGACCCTGGACGTACGGGACGACGGGCGCGGCTTCGACCCCGCCGCCGCCACTCCGGCCGACCGCACCGGCGGCTTCGGCCTCGGCGGGATGCGGGCCCGCGCCGAGCGCATCGCGGGCGCGGTCGAGGTGGAGTCGGAACCGGGCGGCGGCACGGCGGTGTCGGCCAGGGTCCCCCTGGTCAGGCACCCCGTGAACAGCACCGCGGCGGCCCCTGGCCAGACGCCTCCGGCTCGCCGTACGGTGCGGTCATGACCGAGCCCGCCGCCCGCACCATCAGCCTCGTCGTCGTCGATGACCACCCGGTCGTCCGGGACGGGCTGCGGGGCATGTTCGCCGCCGCACCCGGATTCGAGGTCCTCGGCGAGGCGGCGAACGGCGTGGACGCCCTCGCGGTCGTCCAGGCACTCGACCCCGACGTCGTCCTGATGGACCTGCGGATGCCGGGCGGCGGGGGAGTGGCGGCCATCGCGGAGCTGACCCGGCGCGGCGCCCGCTCGAAGGTCCTGGTGCTCACCACGTACGACACCGACTCCGACACCCTGCCCGCGATCGAGGCGGGCGCGACCGGCTACCTCCTCAAGGACGCCCCGCGCGAGGAGCTGTTCGCGGCCGTCCGGGCCGCCGCCGACGGGCACGGCGTCCTGTCGCCCGCCGTCGCCTCCCGGCTGATGACCAGGGTCCGCACCCCCGCCGCCGACCCCGTCGGGACCGCCCTGTCGGCCCGCGAGCGCGAGGTGCTGGTCCTGGTGGCGCGGGGCACCACCAACCGGGAGATCGCCACCGAACTGTTCATCAGCGAGGCGACCGTGAAGACCCACCTCACCCACGTCTTCGCCAAGCTGGGCGCCAAGGACCGGGCCGCGGCCGTCGCCGTCGGCTACGACCGGGGCATCCTCGGCTGACCCGGGCCCCGCCCTCCTACGCCGTCACCCGCAGGAGCAGCACCGAACGGGCCGGCACCGCCATCTCCGTACCGCCGTCCAGGACCGTGCCGGGAGCCTCGGCCTGCTCCTCCCGCGAGGTGTCCAGGACCAGTTCGTACGTGATCGCCCACGGCGCTCCCGGCAGGGCGAAGACCGTCGGCTCCGCGCCCGCGTGCAGGACCGCCAGGAAGCTGTCGTCGGTGACCGGTTCGCCCCGCGCGTCCCGCCCCGGGATGTCCCGGCCCGAGAGGTACAGCCCGAGCGTGGCCGCCGGCGCGTACCAGTCGCCCTCCGTCATCTCCCGGCCGTCCCGGGCGAACCACGCCAGGTCCCGCAGTCCGTCCGGGGCCTGCGCCCGGCCGGAGAAGAACGCGCGGCGCCGCAGCACCGGGTGGGCCCGGCGCAGCGTCAGCACCCGGGCCGTCAGCTCGGTCAGCTCCCGCCACGCGGGCTCCTCCAGGAGCGACCAGTCCAGCCAGCCGGTCTCGTTGTCCTGGCAGTAGGCGTTGTTGTTGCCGCCCTGCGTCCGGCCCATCTCGTCGCCCGCCACCAGCATCGGCACCCCGGTGGAGAGCAGCAGGGTGGTCAGCAGGTTACGGAGCTGACGGCGGCGCAGCGCGTTGATCCCCGGATCGTCGCTCTCCCCCTCCGCCCCGCAGTTCCACGCCCGGTTGTCGCTCGTCCCGTCCCGGTTGCCCTCCCCGTTGGCCTCGTTGTGCTTCTGCTCGTAACTGACCAGGTCGCGCAGGGTGAAGCCGTCGTGCGCGGTGACGAAGTTGACCGAGGCGTACGGGCGGCGGCCGCCCCAGGCGTACAGGTCGCTGGAGCCGGTCAGCCGGTAGCCGAGATCCCGTACGTCGGGGAGCGCGCCGCGCCAGAAGTCGCGCACCGCGTCGCGGTAGCGGTCGTTCCACTCGGTCCACAGGGGAGGGAAGGCGCCGACCTGGTAGCCGCCGTTGCCCACGTCCCACGGCTCGGCGATGAGCTTGACCCGGCGCAGCACCGGGTCCTGCGCGATCACCGCGAGGAACGGGGAGAGCATGTCGACGTCGTGCATCGAACGGGCCAGCGCCGCCGCCAGGTCGAAGCGGAAGCCGTCGACGCCCATCTCGGTGACCCAGTAGCGCAGCGAGTCGGTGATGAGGCGCAGCACCTGCGGCTGCACCACGTGCAGGGTGTTACCGCAGCCGGTGTAGTCGGCGTAGCGCCGCGGGTCGTCCCTCAGCCGGTAGTAGCCCCGGTTGTCGATGCCGCGCAGCGACAGCATCGGGCCCAGCTCGCCCGCCTCCGCGGTGTGGTTGTAGACGACGTCGAGGATCACCTCGATCCCGGCCTCGTGCAGCGCGTGCACCATCCGCTTGAACTCGCCGACCTGCTGGCCCGCCGTCCCGGAGGCGGAGTAGCCGGCGTGCGGGGCGAAGTAGCCGATGGAGTTGTAGCCCCAGTGGTTGCGCAGCCCGCGCCGCAGCAGATGGTCCTCGTGGGCGAACTGGTGCACCGGGAGCAGTTCGACGGCGCTCACCCCGAGCCGCGTCAGGTGCTCGATCGCGGCCGGGTGCGCGAGCCCCGCGTACGTGCCGCGCAGCTCGGGCGGGATGTCCGGGTGCAGCTTGGTGAAGCCGCGCACGTGCAGCTCGTAGATGACGGAGTCGGCCCACGGGGTCTTGGGGCGGCGGTCCTCCACCCAGTCGTCGTCGTCGCGGACGACGACGCCCTTGGGCACGAAGGGCGCCGAGTCCCGGTCGTCCCGCACGGTGTCGGCCACATGCTGGTCCGGCCAGTCCCGTACGTGCCCGTAGACCTCGGGCGGCAGGGTGAAGGTCCCGTCGACCGCACGGGCGTACGGGTCCAGGAGCAGCTTCGCCGCGTTCCACCGGGCGCCCGTCCACGGGTCCCAGCGGCCGTGCACCCGGTAGCCGTAACGCTGCCCGGGGCGCACCCCGGGGACGAAGCCGTGCCAGATCTCATGCGTCAGCTCGGTCAGCGGACAGCGGGTCTCCGCGCCCCGCTCGTCGAACAGGCACAGCTCGACCGCCTCCGCCCCGCCCGCCCACAGTGCGAAATTGGTCCCCGCCACCCCGTCCGGGCCGACCCGGAAGCGGGCCCCCAGCGGCATCGGGGCCCCGGGCCAGACGGCGGGGGACGGCGCCCCGTCCCGGGCGGCGTCGACGCGGTGGGCCTCCGCGTTCCCCGCCCCGGCGCCGGCCACCGCTTCCGGATCCTGTACTGCCTCCTGCTCGGCTGCGCTGGACACCGTGTCGCCTCCCGCGGCTCGTGGGACGGGCACCTACGAGTGGCGCGCGGCGTCCCGGCCACGGCCTCTTCGGGTAGTCCTCCCCTCTGTTCTGCCCACCGGACGGCCCGCACTCACGTTTCCCCCGAGCGGCCCCGGTCGTTGGGGGGAGCGTGAACCACACAGCGAAGAGCGCACGGGCCGGCTCGGCCGCCGTGCTGACATGGGCAGGACTGCTGACCGTGCTGGCCCTCCTGGCCGGCTGCACCGAGGCCCGGGAGGCCGTGTTCAACGGCAAGGGGCGATCCTCCGGCGACGCGATCAGCGTCTTCCCCGAGGACGGCGCCGACGACGTCGGCGAGGAGACCCGCATCGCGGTGAAGGTCCCCGACGGGCGGCTGGAGAGCGTGCGGGTCACGCGGATCGAGGACGCGCGGCAGCAGACGGTGGCCGGGCGCATCGCCGACGACGGGAGGTCCTGGAAGCCGGAGCCGGCCGCGGGGCGGCTCGCCCTCGCCGCGAAGTACAGCATCGACGCGGTGGCCGTGGACGGGGCGGGCCGCCGCTCCGCCCGGCACTCCACGTTCACCACGCTCGTCCCCGAGCACCGCTTCATCGGGTACTTCAAACCGGAGAACCGTTCCACCGTCGGCACCGGCATGATCGTCTCCTTCTCCTTCAACCGCCCGATCGCCGACCGGGCCGCGGTGGAGAAGGCCATCCGGGTGACGTCCGACCCGGTGGTGGAGGTCTCCGGCCACTGGTTCGGCAAGGACCGGCTCGACTTCCGCCCCAAGACGTACTGGAAGCCCGGCACCGAGGTCACCGTCGACATCGGGCTGCGCGACGTCGAGGGCGCCCCGGGGGTCTACGGCAGCCAGGACAAGAGAGTCGTCTTCACGGTCGGCCGCTCCCAGGTCTCCCGGGTCGACGCGGAGGAGAAGACCATGGAGGTGCGCCGGGACGGAGAGCTCGTGGACACGATCCCGATCACCGCGGGGGCCCCGAAGACGACCACGTACAACGGGAAGATGGTCGTCACCGAGATGCACGAGGTGACCCGGATGAACGGGGCCACGGTCGGCTTCACGGACAAGAAGGGCAGGGGCGAGTACGACATCAAGGACGTGCCGCACGCGATCCGGCTCACCGAGTCCGGCACCTTCCTGCACGGCAACTACTGGGCCGACGACTCCGTCTTCGGTGCGGAGAACGTCAGCCACGGCTGCGTCGGGCTGCGGGACGCCAAGGGCGGCAGCGGCTCCACGCCCGGCGGCTGGTTCTTCGACCGGACCCTGATCGGCGACGTGGTCGAGGTGGTCAACTCGAAGGACAAGAAGGTCGCCCCGGACAACGGGCTCAGCGGCTGGAACCTCGGCTGGAAGAAGTGGAAGGCCGGCTCCGCCCTGCACTGACGCCCCGGGGCCCGTCACGTTGTGCCCGCACCCCGCACCCCGCACCCCGCACCCCGCACCCCGCACCCCGCACCCCGCACCCCGCACCCCGCGCCACCTGCGCAGCTCCCCGGGCCACTGGTACGGAACGGTGACATTCCGGAGGGAGTTCACCCCACTCGCGATGTGATTATCTTGCGGCGGCGCGCATGTTCGGCGCGCGGGGGTGCGGGCCATGGCGGGAGCCGGGCCGTGCGAGGGGAGACGACCACAGTGAACGGGCAGCCGATATCGGGGGCATCGGCCGGGGCGAGCGGGAAGCGGCGCGGCGGACCGGGGCTTTCGGCCCTGGTTCTGGGAGCGCTGTTGTTGCTGGTGACGGCGTGCGGCGGCGGCGACACCGGCGCGGGGGACAAGAAGGGGCCGGCGGGCAGCGCGAAGAAGGAGGACACGACCGCCTCGCAGGCGGTGGTGACCATCGCGCCCAAGGACGGCGCGGAGTCCGTGGCGACCAGCGGCGCGCTCAAGATCGGCGCCACCCGGGGCAAGCTGACCACGGTGAAGGTCTCCGACCCCAAGGGCGGCGAGATCGAGGGCGAGATCGCGGCCGACGGCGCGAGCTGGACGCCCGAGCGGCACCTCGCCGCCGCCACGAAGTACGCGGTGCACGCGGTCGCGAAGGACGCGGAGGGACGCGAGTCGGCGAAGGACACCACCTTCACCACGCTCGTCCCGGCGAACACCTTCATCGGGCACTACACGCCGGAGGACGGCTCGACCGTCGGGGTCGGCATGCCGGTCTCCATCAACTTCACCCGGGGCATCACCGACCCCGACGCGGTGGAGCGGGCGATCAAGGTGACGGCCGAGCCGGCCGTCGAGATCGAGGGCCACTGGTTCGGGAACGACCGTCTCGACTTCCGCCCGGAGAAGTACTGGGCGGCGGGTACCAAGGTGACCGTCGACCTCAACCTCGACGGCGTCGAGGGCCGGCCGGGCGTCTACGGCAAGCAGGCCAAGAAGGTGTCGTTCACCATCGGCCGCAGCCAGGTCTCCACCGTCGACGCGAGCGCGAAGCGGATGAAGGTGGTCCGCGACGGCAAGCAGATCAAGGACATCCCGATCTCCGCGGGCGCCCCGGCGACGACCACGTACAACGGGCAGATGGTCATCAGCGAGAAGCTCAAGGTGACCCGGATGAACGGCGACACCGTCGGCTTCGGCGGCGAGTACGACATCAAGGACGTGCCGCACGCCATGCGGCTGTCCACCTCGGGCACCTTCCTGCACGGCAACTACTGGGGCGCGTCCTCCATCTTCGGCAACAGCAACACCAGCCACGGCTGCGTCGGTCTGCGGGATGTGCGCGGCGGCTACGACAACCAGACGCCCGCGGCCTGGTTCTACGACAAGTCGCTGATCGGCGACGTGGTCATCGTGAAGAACTCCCACGACAAGACCATCCAGCCCGACAACGGGCTCAACGGCTGGAACATGGACTGGGAGGAGTGGAAGAAGTAGGACTTCCCTCCGCTCCCCGATCGACCCGGCGGGCCCGGTGCTGTGACCAACAGCACCGGGCCCGCCGGCGTTAGCACTGGTTAACCTGCCTCCATGACTGTGACCCTCGAAGTACGCGACGGCGTCGGCACGATCCTCCTGGACCGGCCGCCCATGAACGCCCTGGACGTGGCGATCCAGGACCGGCTGCGGGAGCTGGCCGAGGAGGCGACCCGGCGCGAGGACGTGCGGTCGGTGATCCTCTACGGCGGCGAGAAGGTGTTCGCCGCGGGCGCGGACATCAAGGAGATGCAGGCGATGGACCACACGGCGATGGTCCTGAGGTCCAAGGGCCTCCAGGACGCCTTCACCGCCGTCGCCCGCATCCCCAAGCCGGTCGTCGCCGCCGTCACCGGCTACGCGCTCGGCGGCGGCTGCGAACTGGCGCTCTGCGCCGACTTCCGGATCGCCGCGGACAACGCCAAGCTCGGCCAGCCGGAGATCCTCCTCGGCCTGATCCCGGGTGCGGGCGGCACTCAGCGGCTGGCCCGGCTGATCGGCCCCTCCCGGGCCAAGGACCTCATCTTCACCGGCCGCATGGTCAAGGCCGAGGAGGCCCTGACGCTGGGTCTGGTCGACCGGGTGGTCCCCGCCGCCGAGGTCCACGAGCAGGCGCACGCCTGGGCCGCCAAGCTGGCCAAGGGGCCCGCGCTGGCGCTGCGCGCGGCCAAGGAGTCGATCGACGCCGGGCTGGAGACGGACATCGACACCGGGCTCACGATCGAGCGGAACTGGTTCTCCGGTCTGTTCGCCACCGAGGACCGCGAGCGGGGTATGCGCAGCTTCGTCGAGGAAGGTCCGGGCAAGGCCACCTTCGGCTGATCGGTAGTCAGAACGGGTGGCCCGGTAGTCGGGTCGGGCGGCCCCGCGCGGGGAGTTCATCCGTCAGAGCGGATTATCCGGGCCTTAAGGCAACCTTAAGGCCCGGTGTCGCCTTCGGCCCGGCCGTCCTCGTCGGGAAGGGAATCGCCGCAGCTCAACGGGGCCGTTCGGGGAGCTGTTCTGCCAGAGGCATATGCCAAAAGCCTTCTGCGTCAGGGGCTGTTCCGGGGTGCGGATTCCTCCGGAACGGCCCCGGAAGGGCATGCCTGCGGCCATGATGGTGGGCATGGCGGGCCTGGAGGGTGTGGATCAGCCGCGACCGCGCAGCAGCGCGACCGCGGCACGCTGGACGTCGACCATGGATGACGAACAGGCGTTCAAGGCGCTGGAGTTGTTCGGAAATCCGACCGAGGGGGAGGTTCGGCTGCCGTCCCGCCCGGAGTCGGCGGCGACGGCCCGGCGCATCACTTCCTGCGTCGTGCTCCGCCAGTGGGGCCTCTCGTCCCAGACCGCCGAGTACGCGGTGCTCCTCGTCTCCGAGCTCGTGGGGAACGCGGTGCGCCACACCGGGGCCCGGTCCTTCGGGTTACGGATGGTCCGTCGCCGGGGCTGGATCCGGATCGAGGTGGGCGACCCCTCGCGCGGGCTGCCGTGTCTGATGCCGGTGCGCGAGATGGACATCAGCGGTCGCGGGCTCTTCCTCGTCGACAAGCTCTCCGACCGCTGGGGGGTGGATCTGCTGCCGCGCGGCAAGACCACCTGGTTCGAGATGCGCATCTCCGACCGCTGACCGCCCTGCCCCGCCCCCGCCCTGGCTGCCCCGACCGTCCTGGCGCCCCTGTCGCCCCGGATGCGCAGAAGCCCCCGGTCGGCCGTGGTGCGGCGCTGCGGGGGCTTCTGGCGGGGGCCGTGAAATGGGGGGTGTGTCCACGGCCGCTTGGAGACGACCTGTGCCCGGGTCAATGGGGGTCGTGACTCCGACTATGGCAGACGGGCGACCCTGGAGCCAAAGCGACTTGTCGGTATATTTATGGAACAACCGGGCATTCTTCGGTTGAATCGTAGGTGTGCTCGGTCACTCGCCTGGCATTCCATGCATCTTTATGGCAGTGCCTGAATGATTCATTGATCATCTGATGAATTGCTCAATCAGCCCATCTCGCCCATCGCGCCTCTACTGTGTCCCGGGAACCGAGGGAACCCGTGGAACGCGAGGTGGTCGGGCATGGATGGACACAGGGCCCCGATGGGCCGCCGGAACGCGCTGGGCGCGGGGGCCGGGGCGCTGGCCGCCGTCCTCGCCGCGGGATGCGCCCGGAGCGACGGGCCGGGCGGAGCCGCCGGACCCGCGGCCGTCACCCGTCCTCCCGGCGAAGTCCCCGCCACCGACGCCACCGTGACTCCGCACTCCGCCGCCTCCCGGGTCGCCGCCCCCGCCCCGCACCGCTTCCCCGGCCTGCCCTTCCGGATCGCGCACGGTCCCCGCGACCGGCCCCGCGTCGCCCTCACCTTCGACGGGCGCGGCGACCCGGACCTCGCCCACGCCGCGCTCGCCCGGTGCGAACAGGCCGGCGCAAGCGTCACGGTGCTCGCGGTCGGCGCCTGGCTCGCCGAACACCCCGGCCTGGCCCGCCGGATCCTCGACGGGGGCCACGAGATCGGCAACCACACCGAGCACCACCTCGACCTCGCGTCCCTGGACGAACGCGCCGCGTACGAGGAGATCACCGCGTGCGCCCGGCGACTGCGCCGGCTCACCGGGTCCATCGGCACCTGGTTCCGTCCCTCGCCCACCGCGTACGCCTCCCCGCTCCTCCAGCGCCTCGCCCAGCGGGCCGGCTACCCCCATGTCCTCGGCTGCGACGTGGAGTCGCTCGACCACGCGGCCACCCGCGTCGCCGCCGTCACCCGGAAGGTCGCGGGGGAGCTGCGCAACGGATCGGTGGTGGAGCTGAGTCTCGGCCGGCCGGTCACCGTCGACGCGCTGCCGCTGCTTCTCGCCGAGATCGGCCGCCGCGGGCTGCGCGCGGTGACGGCCACGGAGCTGCTGGGCCGACCGGCCGCCGATGTCACCCGGACGGCCCGATAATCTGATCTCTGACATTCGGCATCACGAAGGGGCGGAACTGTGGCGGACATCGAGTCGGCGCGGACGGCATTCGAGCGGTTCGACCGAGACGGCGACGGGCTCATCACGGCCGTCGAGTACAAGAGCGCGATGGCCCAGCTGGGCGACCCCTTCGTCACCGAGACGGTGGCGCAGGCGATCATCAACGCCCACGACGCCAACGGCGACGGCCTGCTCACCTTCGACGAGTTCTGGGCCTCGCAGAACAAGGCCTGATCGGCCGCGGCGGCCGGTCCCGCGTCCATCGGGGCCCGGCCGCCGCCGGACACGTCCGAAGAGACCCCGTTACGGCCCTTTCCGGGCGCCTTCCAGCGGTCCCACCCGCTGTGCGCGGCTTGCTGTGTCTTTGTCCACCGGCGAGGATCGGGCCGTGATGTTCTCCGGACCCCCCGCCGACCCGGCCGCGCCGACCGTGCCCGGCCTGCCCGCGGCGGCGGCCGCGCCGGCGCCGACGGACGACGCGCCCTTCGCCGGGGGGATACCCGGCGGGCCGTCCGGGCCGCGGGCCGGACGCTCCTGGACCACCCCTCTCCTGCTGAGCGCCGCAGGCCTCCTCGCGCTCCTTGTGGCCCTGCTCGGTCCCGGACTCGTGGCCCGCGGCACCGGGGAGCTTCGGATACCCGGCGCGGGGCTCACCACCGTGCTCCGCACCGGCCTGTTCGCCGCGCTCGCCCTCCACCTGGGCGAACTCCTCGCCCCGCAGCTCATCCGGCCCGTCCGGGGCCGCCCCCGCACCGCCGTACGGAGCTGGGCGGTGTACGCCTCGCTCGCCGGGGCGGCCGCCGCGGCCGGGCAGATCGTCCGCCTCGCCGCCGTCAGCGATCTCGGGATCACCGAGACCTACGGCACCCGCGAGGGCGGACTGCTCCTCCTCATCGCCAACGGCCTGCTCCTCGCCGCCTTCTGCGCCGCGAGCCGACGCCCGGCCCTCGCGCTCGCCCCGCTCGCCCTCGTCATCGGCGCGGAGGCCCTGCGCGCCCATCCCGAGGCGTACAGCCCCGAGTTCGGCGCCGCGCTCACCGTCGTCCACCTGACCGCCGCGTCGCTGTGGACCGGCGGCCTGCTGTACGTACTGCGCACCATGTGGCTCTGGCGCGGCTCACCCGTCGCGGCCCGCGCCCTGCTCGGCCGGTACGCGCGCCTGGCCATCTGGCTGTACGTCGCCCTCGCCGCCACCGGCACGGCGTCGACCCTGCGCCGGCTGCCGCTGGACGTGGTGTTCACCTCCGCCTACGGGCGCACCCTGCTGGTCAAGCTCGCGCTGATGGCCGTGGTCAGCGCGCTCGCGGTGGCGGCCCGGCGGCGGATGCTCCGGGACACCGACCCGTCGATCGCCCACCTGCTGGCCCGCCGCGAACAGGTCGTCCTGGGCCTGGTCGTGGTGGTGTCGGCGATCCTCACCGTCGTCCCCGACCCGCACTGGATCTCCCTGCGGCCTTGAGAAGGACGGATGCCCGACATCCGGTCGCGTACCGGGAGCGTGTCGCCGGGCCCCCGGGTAGCGTCGGAGGCGACCGAGGGAGGCGTCACGGCGATGCAGGAGCACGGGGAGAGCCAGGACCGCGGCGAACAGACGGTCCGGCGGCTCGTCGAGGCCGCCGGAGTCGTGATCGACCGCGCCGGGTACGCCGGAGCGTCGACCCCGGAGATCCTGCGCCGGGCCGGAGTCTCCAGCGGCGCCTTCCACCGCCATTTCGAGGGCAAGGAACAGCTCGGCAACGCGATCCTGGACCGCCAGCACGCGTTCTTCGAGCACATCTCCGAGCAGGCGGATTCGGGCCCGGCGCCCAAGGTCTGGCTCCAGGCGCTGATCGACATCAGCCACCTCTACACCGCCGGCATCCTGGAGGACCCCGTCCTGCGGGCCGCCGTGCGCCTGTCGATCGAACCGGGCCCCTACCTGACCGCCGAGAGCTACGCGGGCCCGCTCGGGGCCGTCACCGCCGTCCTCGAATCGGCCCGTGCCGCCGACGAGCTCCAGGACCACGTCACCCCGGAGGAGGCATCCCGGACCATCGTCGGCTGCTACAGCGGAGTGCAGCTCCTGGCACTCGCCCTCGACGAGCGCGACGCCCTGCACCAGCAGGTCAGCGCCATGTGGGCCCTGATCATGCCCGGCCTCGCCCGCCCCGCCGTCCTCACCCGGCTGCGCCTGAGCGCACCACCCGCGGGCACCGCGCGGCAGCGCTGAGCCTCCCCGGCCCGATCCGTACGGGACCTCCGTGCGGCCTCAGCGCCGGTACGGCTTCCAGCCGCGCAACTCGTCGTCGCGCGGGGCCAGGACCAGCTCCGGAGCGCCCGGGCCGAAGACCCTCACGGGCCGCCGCGCGTCCCAGGACGGCCACCCCGGGTCCCCGCCCGTCGCGAAGTCCACCCATGCCCGGTGCATCGCGTCCGCCAGCTCCTGCGGGGCGTCCGGGCCGGTCAGGGCCATCGTGTCTGGGTGGGCGAGCGTGTCGAAGACGAAGCCCAGCTCCAGCGCGTGACAGGCGCCGAGGCGCTGTACGGGGGTGGGCCAGCCGAACTCGTACACGTACGTGGTGCCCGGCGCGTCCTTCCGGGCGTCGGCCAGCCGGTTGAGCGGGACCCGCAGCAGCAGGTCCGTCGCGAGCGCCCCGAGGATCTCACCGGGGGTGGCGTCCGGGCGGTTGGCGCGGTAGACGCGGGCCGTGGCGCCCGGCACCTTGAACTTCAGCAGCGCGAGTCGGAGCCGCAGCGCGCTGATCCTCTCGGTGAGCCCGCCGGGCACGAACCAGAGCCGGTACTCCTCCGTGTTCGTCCCCAGCAGCAGGTCGATCCCGGCGGACGCGCCCGCGTGCAGCGCCTCCACGGGGTCGTGCGGCAGCAGTTCGCCGTCCACGACCAGCTGGAAGGAGTCGCGGCCGGTCAGCGGGTTCCCGCCGCCGGTGACCCCGGTCTGCGCGGTGAGCAGCGCCTCCGGGTCCACGGCGGCCAGCGCGGCGGCGGTCGCGGGGACCCCGAGCCGCTTCGCGATCAGCTCGGTCGTCCCGCGCGCGGCGGCGGGCGGCAGCGCGGCGGGCGCCCCGCTCTGGAGCACCGCCCGCCGCAGCAGCCCCGCGGACCGGGGCGAGGCCAGCAGAGCGGCGATGCTGATCGCCCCCGCCGACTCCCCGGCCACCGTCACCCGGTCCGGGTCGCCGCCGAACGCCGCGATGTTGTCGCGCACCCACTCCAGGGCGGCCAGCTGGTCCAGGAGCCCCCGGTTGGCGGGCGCGTCCGGGAAGACGCCGAAGCCCTCGACGCCCAGGCGGTAGTTGACCGAGACGAGGACCACCCCGTCCCGGGCGAACGCGGAACCGTCGTACACCGGGACCGCCGAGGAGCCGTGCACCAGCGAGCCGCCGTGGATCCACACGAGCACCGGCAGCCCGGCCGTACCCCGCCGGGGCGACGGCGTCCACACGTTCAGGTTCAGACAGTCGTCGCCCGGCACCGCCGGATCCGGCAGCAGCCGGTCCAGCGGCGGGGCGTAGGGCCGCTTCGGGGCCGTGGGACCGTACGCCACGGTCTCGCGCACCCCCGTCCACGGCTCGGGGGGACCGGGCGCGCGGAACCTGCGCGCGCCCACCGGCGGGGCCGCGTACGGGATGCCGCGGAAGACCGCGACGCCCCGCTCCACGGCACCGCGCACGGTGCCGTGCACGGTCCTCACCTGCGGGGGAGTCCCCGCCACGCTGTCGGACATGGTGCGTGCCCACCCCTCTCGCGGTGGTCCGGGCGGCTACTTCAGGTAGACCAGCCCGTCCGTGGTCAGCGTCGGGCGGCCCTTCGTGCCGACGACCACGATCTTGACCGTGTGCTTGGCACTGGAGGACCAGGACTTCGTCCAGACCGCCTGCCGGTACTTGGTGGCCGAGGACTTCAGGTCCACCGTGGCGGCCTTCTTCCCGTCGACGTAGACGTATGCCTGCCCCGAAGTGGCGGCCCGCGACACCACCCAGGCGGCTGACCGGCCGGTGAACGTCCAGGTCAGACTCGCGCCCTTGGCGCTGCTGGAGTACGACTCGCCGCCCAGGTAGCTGCCGGAGGACTTCGTGGTCCACTTGCCGCCCTTCTTGGCGGCGGACTCCTGGAGGATCACCGGGGTGCCGGAGACCGAGGCGGCGGCCGTGTTGCCCGCGCGGTCGTACGCCGTCATCTTCCAGGCGGTGGCCCTGGCGGGCTTCGCGGTGTGCGAGGCGCTGCTCGTGGTCGGGCCGTAGGTCTTCGCGCCGGGGGCGGTCAGCCGGACCTCCTTGAGGGAGGCGGCGTCGGTGGCCTTCCACTTCAGGGTGAGCGGGACCGCGGTGGCGTTCACCGTGCCGACGCGCAGGGTGAGGTCCGGCTTGCTGGAGAAGACCGGCGGTGCGATGTCGGCGACCACGGTCGCGACCGGCGACAGGGAGGTCTTCCCCGACTGGTGGACGGCCCTGACCTGCACGGAGTGCTTGCCGGCGGCGAGGGTGGCCGGGGCCGAGGTGACGTTGCCCTTGACCGTGGCCACCGGCTTTCCGCCGACGAGCAGCTCGTATCCCTTCACGAGGGCGGAGGGCGTGGCCGCCTTCCAGCCGACGGTGATCTTCGACCGGGTGTAGTACGAGGAGCCGACGGCGCTCGCCCCGGTCACCGAGGTGATGGTGAGACCGGTGACGGGTCCGGCGGCCAGGGAGCGGATGGCCGGGAGCTGGGCCTGGAGACTGCCGCCGGGGCACTCGGTGTTGAACCCGTCCCGGTGGCCGGAGATCTGCTGGAAGGGGTAGGCCGTGCTCGCGACGAACGACTTGCCGGCGAAGTTGCCGCCGTTCGCCCCTGCGGTGAGCTGGACGGAACCGGCCGGGTCGCCCTTGTACTGGCCGAGCTTCCACGCGGCGACGCGGGCGACGGAGGTGGTCGCGGCGGTGGCGGCCTTGGTGTCGGTGTACATGCCGATCACGGCGATGCCGGTGGTGTCCCGGTTGAACCCGTAGGTGTGCGCTCCCATGACGGGCCGGTCCACACCGCCCTTGCGGCCCTCGAACACCGTGCCGCACTTGTCGACGACGAAGTTGTAGCCGAGGTCCTTCCAGCCGTTCGACTCCACGTGGTACGTGTGCAGACCGCGCACGATGGCCGCCGAGTCGGCGCAGGAGTACGCGTTCGTCTGCGCCGTGTGGTGGACGAAGACGGCCTTGACGCGGTCCAGGTAGTCGGGCGCCTCGGTGCTGAGCGACTCGTCGGCCTGCCAGGCCGCCCGGGAGACGATCGGCGGCTGGGGAACGGTGGACGGCGGGACGGGCGGGAGCGTCGGCGACGGGGAGCCGGTGGGCGTCGTCGGCGACTCGGACGGCGTCGGGGACTCGGTGCTCGGGCTCGGCGTGGGGCTCGGCGGCGCCGGCGTCTGGGTGGTCGGGGCGGGCGAGGGCTCTTCCGTGGGCTCCTCGACCGGCTCCTCCGTGGGCGGGGCGACGGGGGGCTCCTCGCTGGGGGTCTCCTCGACGCTGAACGCGGCCGGTTCGGCGACCAGCGGGGTGGTGTCGCCGCCCGGGTCGACCGTGTCGAGCCGCAGCCCGTCGGGCAGTCCGGCCCGGGCGCCGTCACCGGCGCGGACGCGGACCTCGACGCCGTTGGAGGGGCCGACCCAGCGGGGTTCGGTGGTGCCGCGGACGCCGGACCGGCCGGTCTCGGTGCGGCCGTCGATCTCGGTGTCCAGGGGCAGCCAGCCGGTCCATTCGCCGGTGGCGGCGGAGCGGGTACGGGCCTCGACGCTCCCGGTCACCCGGGCGGTGGGATCGGTCCAGGTGACGCCGAGCAGACTGAAGGGTTCGCTGTCGCGCCGCGCGAGCGACGCGGAGCCGCCGTCGGGCGAGGTCTTCAGCGCGGTGCGGTGCACATCGGCCTTCTCCGGAGCGGACTTGGCGTCCGCCGCCCGCCCGTCGCGGTCGGCGTCGGAGGTGCCGGTCACGCCCTGGAAGACCGGGACACCCGCCACGGCCGCCGTCGTGACGGCGGCCGTGGTCCAGACTCTTCGCTGTGCTCTCACGTGTGATTTCCCGGGGACGACGCTGGCTGGAAGGCAGGGCATTCCGGCCGGTCAGTCGCTGACCGGGGGCACGGCGTCTCCGTCGGCCCGGCCGGTGGGGCGACCCGGGACATGCTTGCGGCCCTCAGTCTTCCATGCGATCGGACCGGACCCCCCTCCACCCCGCCGCCGTCCGGCAGGAAACGTCCGGGCCGCCCGGCGGGGCGGAGGCGGTCGTCGCGGGCGGGGGAACTCAGGCGGCGAAGTGCTGGGACAGCGAGTCGCGTTCGTCCAGCTCCACCAGATCCGGGCGGGTGTAGCGCTCGGCGCGCGCGTGGTAGTCGAAATCGCCCCGTACGAGGCCCCGGTAGTCCCGGACACAGCGCTCCAGGGCCGCCCGGGTCGGGCCGCCGATGGCCGCCGCCTCGATTTCCTCGATCAGTTCCTTTTCCGCCCGCTGCACCCGTTCGGCGATCCGGGCCAGTTGGACACCGGCCTCGTCGACCGCTTCCTGGAGGGTGCAGCCCCGGTCGCGCTGAATCAGCCGTACGGCGTTGTGCTCGTACCCGAGAGCGGCTTCCTTCTCGAAGGAGCAGATGTCGTTGCAGAGACCGGAATGATCGGTGACCGCGTTCCGCAGGGCGATATACGCGGGCAGACTCCGGGCGGAATCCGGGAGGTCGATTCCGGCGGTGATCTCGTGCAGGCAGAGAAAGGGCTGCATGGCGACCGAATCCCGCCGGTGCTTGGCGAATTCCGCCCGGCTCGGCACCTGCCCGGCGGCGCGCTCGACGGCCTCGGCGTAGTACGTCCACAGCCAGGCGGCCGTGTCCCGCCGGAACTGCCGGTTCCACTGCGGCGACCGGCCGCGGCAGGTGCGGTCCCGCAGCCCGGCGAGCGCCCGCTCCATCGGCCCGCTCGGCGCGGCCCCGTCGAGGACGTCCACCAGGCGGGTGATCGCCGTCTCGCACATCAGTGGATTGCGTCCGGCCGGGCCGTCGTCGAACTCGTCGTCCACGAGGAAGGCCCAGAAGAGCCATTGACAGAAGAGGTCGAGATGCTTCTGTGAGGCCTGCGGGAAGATGAGCGAAATCCACAGTTCCGGGCGTGTCCGGATCATTTTCTTCCGGGCCGGCAGGGACAGATGGAGCCCCTCGGATTCGGCCCATTCCCAGGCTGCCTCGCGGGTTTCCGCCAGGCCTGGATGACACCCAGCACTCTGGAACGGCATGTGAAACGCCGGTAACGTGATATGGCTCATTGCAGCCCCTCGACTGATGAATGCGGGCGGACGATGTGAACGTCGCATTCCGGGTGATCGGGCAGGGGACGTGCCTGCCCGGAGGCGGCTGCCGCGAGCCCGGCGGCCGGACGGCGCGGGCGACATGCGAGGTCGGAGTGCCATTGCCGGCTTCCTTCCTCCGCCGGGAGCCCGGGGCGTCGGGGCAGGGGCGGCGAGCCGATGGGCGGGCGCGTCACCATGGGTGATGCCCAGTCAACCCCGGGTGGGGGCGCGGAGGGAAGCCATTTGTGACCGAAAATGTTTGATCGTTCATAACTCCCTGATCGCTACTGGGCAGTTGGCGTCCTCGCGGGGTCCTCGGTGCGGCAGTGTCGGGAGGGGGACCGGGAGTGTCGTGGGATGGGCGGAGTGACGGCTGCCGGCTCGGGGTGCGGCCGCTTCCGGCTCGGGCGCGCCTGCTCAGGTGCGCTTGAAGAACTCGACCTCGCCGACCGCGATCGGCCGCCCCGCGCCCTGGCCGGCGGCCTCCCGCAGCACCAGCTCCACGGAGACGACGTCGCTGACGCCCAACCGTGTCTCCTGCTTGCCGGGCTTGTCGTTGAGGGTCACCGTCCTCCTGTGCACCTTGTCGTCCTTCGTGGTGACGATCAGCTCGGCCCGGGTCGGCCGCGCGCCCCGCCGGAACTCCTGCGGCTCCTTCGACACACCGGTGTACACCACGACGCCGACCAGCCGGAACGGCGTCCGGAACGTGGCGGTCAGCGACGCGCCGAGCGCGGGCGCGCCCCAGTACCTGTTCGTCAGGCTGTCGATCGCCGCGCTCGCCGGACGGCCGGGGGCCGAGGCACTGGCGGTCACCCCGGTGGGGCTGATCTCCCGCGTGCCGCCGAGCTTGTCCCGGACGTCCTCGTAGACGTAGCGCCCGAGCGGGAAGAACAGGAAGCCGGCCACCAGCAGCCCGGCCACGACCAGGATCAGCAGCGTCCGCCGCAGCGCCCGGCCCGAACCGCCGCGTACCCGGCGGCGGAACGGCCACACGGTGCGCCACCACGGCAGGGCGGCGGGCTCTTCCCGGGTCCGGAGCGGAGCGGCGCACCGCCGGCAGAACTGCCGCCCCGGCAGGTTCGGCGTGCCGCAGGCGGGGCAGGGCGGACCGTCCGGCGTCTCGTCCGCCTCCACCGGCCGCACGACGGGCCGCCGGGCCACGGGCTTGGCCGGCCGCACCGCCCCGATGGGTTCGTCTCCCCCGTCCCCATCGGACGCGCTCCTGGCAGCCGGTGCGGCGACCGGTGCGGACGCCGGGATTCCGGGACGTACGGGGGTGGGGGCGGGCCGGACCGGAGGCACGGGCGGAGTCGCCGGCACGGGGTGCGCCGGCGACGCGGTGGGCTGCGGCGGTACGGGGGTGGGCGCGGGAGCGGGAGGCGTCGCGGTACGCCCGGGCGCGGGAGCGGACCGGGGCGGCGCCGGCGGTCGTTCGGGGGCGGGGCGCGCGGGCGGCTCGGGGCGTTCCGAGGGCGCTGGTTCGGGGCGCGGCGGCTGTCCGGGCCGCTCCGGCGCGTCGGGCGCGGGTGCGGGGGAGGACGGGCCCGGGTCCGTCGCGGGCGGAGGCGTCGGCGTCGGCGGCCCGGCCGGGGCCGGGAACGGGATCGGGGTCGGCGCGGGCCCGGGGCGGGCCTCCGCCGCTTCCGCTTCCGCTTCCGCCGCCGCCGCCGCAGCAGCGGTCGGCTCCGGCTCTGGCTTCCGGACCGGTTCCGGTTCCGGTTCCGGTTCCGGTTCCGGCTCAGGGTCCGGAACCGCTGCTCGCTTCGGCCGTGTCGGCTGGGAGGACCAGCCCAGGTAGCCGCCGCAGTTGCCGCAGAAGTCGTCACTCTCGCCGTTGGCCGTACCGCACGCCGGGCACGAACGCATCACGTCAGCTTCCTGTCTGTTCGGGCTCTCCGGGCGGGCCCGGCAGGACCTCCACCCGGCAGGTGAGGTGGACGGGGCACGAGGCGGTGGCGACGTCCAGGACGCGGCGGGCGTCCACCGCGACGCCCTCGCGCACCGGCCAGACCCGGACGAGCAGTTCACCGGTCGGCGGCGGCGGGAGAGCCGCGCCCGGCTCGGCCGACCAGGTGGCGCCCCCGCCGTCCCGGACGTCCGCGTGCACACCGCAGCAGAGCCGCAGCCGCTCGACGAGACCCCGCCGGGTGCCGCGCCACCGGTGCAGCTCCACGGCGCGGGCGACGACCGCCCGGCGCAGCTCGACCGGCCACGCCGGATCGGCCTCGACGCCCACCCAGGACGCCAGCCAGGGCAGGAAGTCGGCCGGGGCCAGCGACGGGTCGAAGTAGGCGGGCAGGTTGTCCAGGGTGGACAGGACCGGGGCCAGCACCGTGTCCAGGCCCGCCGTGAACCGCTGGGCCAGGTCGTCGTCCGCGTACAGGGCGGGCAGCAGTTCGCCGATCGGGTACCGGCTGGGCAGCCCGGGTATCGCGGCCCGCGTCATACGCCCTCACCGGCCCCGTTCGCGGTGACCACCACCTGGTGCTGGTGCGAGAAGACCAACGCCCCCGGCGCCACGTCGACATGGTCCACCGCCGTCCCGCGCCGCCCGGTGATCGGGTCCGCCGGGAACAGCCGGACGTCCTCCACCAGACCGGCCCCCTCCACGCGCTGGAGCACGGCGAAGACCTCCCCGTACTGCACGGGCCTGCCGAACGGCCACCCCTGGCCGTCCGCCCCGCCCCGCAACGGGTCGATGTGCCGGAACAGAGCCTCCAGCGCCTCCACCCGGACCCGGTCCACATCGCCGGGCGCGGCCACCAGCCGGGCGACGACCGTGACGCCCTGGTAGGCGGGGGGTTCCACGAGCAGCCGGGTGCCGACCAGCCGCCGCTCGTCGAGCCGCTCGGTGACCGCCGCGAGCACCGGGTCCGAGGGGATCAGCTGCTCGAACCGCAGCCGGCCGTCCTCGTCGGGGGTCGCGTCGGGCACCACCAGCACCCGTACCGCACCGGCCTCGCCCGCCACGGCCGGCAGACACCGCACCCGGCGCAGCGACGGCGCGGCCTCGCGGGCGATGACCTCGTAGTCCTCGGCTGTCACCGCCCGCTCCTGCACCCGCAGGATGTTGGGCGCGCGGACCTTCGCGTTCTCCACGGTCTCCCCGTCGACGCCGCCGGTCGCCGCCTCACGGTTGTTCACGCCCGCGACGTACGGCACCGAACTGCGCAGCACGGAGATCGCACCCCGGGCGACGTTGCCCGCCGCGCCACCGCCCGTCCGGTAGCGCGGGACGCGGAGCTGGGCGCCCTTCTCCGGCACCGCGCCGTACGCGCGCATCGTGCCGTCCGGCTCCCGCACCTCCGGCGGGAACGCGAACTCCCCGGCGACGGCGTCGATCCGCACGTGCCGGTCGCCCGGACCGGACGCGCCGAAGTGCTCGACCGGGGTCCACACCTGCCAGCCCTCGTCCGTCGACACCTGGACGACCGGCGGCTCCCCGTCCAGCAGCAGCGGCGCCCGGCTGACCGAGAACCGCTGCCCGGCGACGCCCTCGGACACCCCGAGGGGCACGTCGAGGACGGTCTCCGCGTGCTCAGCCGCCGCCGTGCCGCCGACCGTGAACACCTCGGCCTCCCGGATCGTCGGCGACTCCGAGTAGAAGGGCTGGCCCGGCTCCGGGGCGGTGACCCGGCAGCGCAGCCACCCCGCCCGGGTCCCCGCCACGACGGAGGGGGTGTGCCCGGCCGGCACGAACACGATGACCTCACCGGGCCTGTTCAGCCCGCCGGTGCTGTCGGTGCCGGTCGCGCACGTCACCCAGCGGGCCCCGTCCCACGCCTCCCACACCAGTGGCGGCTGACGCGGGTCCACGCCCACGCCCTCCACCCGGCTGTCGAGGCGGACGGCGACGATGCACCGGGGCACGGCCGTCGGCAGCCCGAACAGCAGGGCGTCGCCGGGTTCGGGCCGGGCCTGGAAGCACGGGATGTCCTTGCCCGCGCCGAGCGGTCCCGTCCGGTCCGTCTGCTCGCCCGACACCGGGGCGGTGACCAGCCGGACCAGCGAACTCGGCACGATCGGCAGGTCGTCGGAGGTGGAGAACACCACCGGCTCCTCGGCCTCCCCGCGCGCGGTGGCGACCTCGGTGCCCGCGAGGAGGTGCACGGTCTCCGGCTGCGGCGCGGACAGCCAGAAGTCGATCTCGGCCCGCGCCACGGCCGGCGGGAACAGGGTCACGCCCAGCAGGTCGAGGAAGGCCGCGTAGTTCTTGTCCGGCACCCGGTTCAGCCGGTACAGCAACTGGTCGACCAGGTAGGCGAACGTCTCGATCAGCGTGACCCCGGGGTCCGACACGTTGTGGTCGGTCCACTCGGGGGAGCGCTGCTGGACGTACCGCTTGGCCTCGTCGACGAGCTGCTGGAAGCGCCGGTCGTCCAGATTGGGCGAGGGCAGGGGCATCAGAGCGCTCCCGCTTCCCGAGCGGCCCCGGACGAGCTCTCGGAAGAGCCCTCCGACGACGGGATCGTGTAGAAGGGAAAGACGAGGTTGCGCAGGTCGTTGGTGGCCCGCACGGTGTAGTGCACGTCGATGTAGAGCGTGCCGTCCTCGATGCCGTCGAACGCGATCACCACGTCCGTCACCTCGATGCGCGGCTCCCACCGCTCCAGCGAGGTGCGGACCTCCTGCGCGATCCGCCCGGCCGTCGCCCCGTCGCCGGGCGCGAAGACGTAGTCGTGGATGCCGCAGCCGAACTCCGGGCGCATCGGCCGCTCGCCCGGGGCGGTGCCGAGGATCAGGCGGATCGCCTCCTCGATCTCCCGGTCCCGCTCGACCAGCGCGATCCCGCCCGTCGACCCGACCCGCAGCGGGAAGGCCCAGCCGCGCCCGATGAATCCGCCGCCGCTCACATCGGGCCCCCGATCAGGACGTTCGGCGCACCGCTGATGATGGGCGCGCCGCAGCTGGTCCTGTCCATCATCCGGGCGGCGGGCAGCCCGCCGATGAGCACCTGACCGGTGAGCGCGCCGGCCGGGTTGGGCATGATCACGTTGCCCGGCCCGAGGAGGGCGTGCGGGGGGATGACGCACACGTGGAGACTCCCGGTGACGGCCGCCGGCCGGCCGCCGATGAACACGGTGGCCACGGCCACCGCACCCGGGGGCGGGGTGCCGATGAGACCGCCGTGGGCGGTGCTGTCGCCCGTGCGGGCTGCGGGGGGCATGGCCGGGGTTCTCCTAGCTGTGAAAGGGACTTCGGGACAGTCGGACTTCGGGGCAATCGGACTTCGAGACAGTCGGGGTTGGGGCGATCGAACTTCGGGACAGTCGGGGTTCATGGCAGTCGGGGTTTGTGCCGGACGGGCGCGAGGGCGGCGGCCGGGCGGGCCGCGGACGGACGGGCGCGCGGCGGCCGGGTGGTCAGTTGATCCTGATGAGCTTGGCCTTGAGCACCGCCAGCAGCCCGCCGTCGACCGTGACGCCCGTCCTGCCGTTGACGGTCACCGAGCGGCCCGTGATGTTCACGTCACCCGTGGCGCCCGCGTCGAGCGTGATGCCGGAGGCGGACAGCGTCACCGAGCTGAGGTCCCGGGTGCCGCCACGGGCCTTCACCGTCAGCGTGATCTCGCCCTTCTTCTCGTCGAGCATCACGTCGAGCCGCTTGTCACCGCTGGCGATGCGCACCCCGGACGGGCCGCGCGGGGCGTCGAGCAGCTCCAGCCGGTTGCCCGAACGGGACACCAGGGAACGGCGGTTGACCTTCCCGCTCGTCGGGTCGACCAGCGGGACGTCGTGCGGCGATGGCTTGTCGACCCCGTTGTACAGACCGCCGAGCACGTACGGGCTGTCCAGCAGCCCCTGCTCGAACCCGACCAGCACCTCGTCGTTGACCTCGGGGCTGAACACCCCGCCGCCGCCCTGGCCGCCCCACTGCACCGTACGGACCCAGTCGGTGACGTACGTGTCGTCCAGCCACGGGAACTTCAGCCGCACCCAGCCGCGTTGGCCCCGGCCCTCCTCGCGGATGTCGGTGACCACCCCGATCGCCAGGCCCGGCATGCGGGGGCCGCGCGAGGGGGCGTTGCCGCCGGAGGCCAGGCCGGAGAGCGACCGGTCCGGCGAGGCGCTGACGATCACCGTCGTGCGGTAGCCGGTGTCCGGTTCGAGGACGTGGTGCGCGGCGGTCGCGGTGTAGCGGCCGGAGAACGCGGGCCCCACGTTGCCGAGGGCCACGGGCATGCCCGCCCGCAGCTGCGGGTTCCCGTAGGCGACCGCCTCGATCTCGCCGAAGCCGGCGCTGACCGACGCGGCGAGCGCACCCGCCACGGCACGGGTCTCCGCCTGGGTGCGGTACGGGGTGTCGGCGATCGTCGTACGGGACCCCGAGCCGAACATCTTGGCCGCCGTCGAGGGGCTCATCCCCGGGGTGACGGTGTCACTGCGGACGGACTGCTGCCGGGCCACCAGCCGGGTCTTGGTCTCCACGTTCCAGCCGCGCACCTCGACGCTGTCCGCCCCGTCCGCACCGGTCAGCACCGCGCGCAGGGCCAGCAGGTTGTTCCCGTACTCCAGGACCATCGGGTCGTTCGCGGCGGAGGTCGAGGGCGAGGGGGCCGAGGAGGCGGGGTCCGGCTTGGTGAACTGCAACCGGCCCTTCTCGTCCACCCGCACAGTGGCCCCGCTCTCGGCCGCGAGGTGCTGGAGGAACTCCCAGTCCGACACGTTCGGCTGGGTCACCTGCTTGTACGTGACCGGCGCGGCCTCGATCCGCCCGCAGGCCAGACCCGCGCCGGCGGCGACCTTGCGGACGATGTCCGCGGTCTTCATGTTCCGGTACGCCATGACCTTCCGGCCGCGCTGGAGCCGGTGCGCCTTGGAGAACGCGCGCACGACGGTGAACGATCCGGTGGTGTCGGTGTCCAGCTCGACCGCCGTGACCTCCCCGGTGAACAGTCGCTCGGGCGCCCGGTCCCGCGCGGTGACGACCGAGACCTTCAGCGGGGTGCCCATGCCGATGCCGGTCGCGGTGAGGAAGGTGTGGTCGGGGTCCCGGTACATCAGGACGGCGGTGTCCGGCAGGCCCACGTTCTCGTCGACCACACAGCTCACCAGCTGGGTGGCCCAGGCGGCGGGCAGTGCGGCGGGCGCCTCGACGACCGGGTCGGCGGCGAAGGAACGGCCGGGGGCTTCCTTGCCGCTCATCGGCTCTCCTCCGCCAGGCGGTCCGCCCGTCCGGGCACCAGGAGTTCCCGGCCGGGGGTCAACTGCATGGGGTCGTCGATGTCGTTGGCGTGCGCGATGGTCCGCCAGGCGGTGGCGTCGCCGTACTCCCGCCAGGCCAGCAGCGGCAGGCTGTCCCCGGCCACGACCCGGTGCGTGCGCCGTGCCTCCTTCGAACCCGAGGTGGGGTTCTGGCCGGCCGGGCCGATGCTCGCCTCCTCGATCGACAGGGAGCAGGTGGCGCGCAGCGGCTTCCCGTCGACGTCGAACAGGGTGTAGGAGACGGAGAGGTTGGAGAGCACCCCGTCGAACGAGGTCGTCTTGGACGTCCCCCAGTCGAAGCGCACCCAGGGGCTGGCGGGCGTCTTGCGGGCCAGGCTCTTGGGGGTGGGGACACACGCGGTCATCAACTTCTCCACCGCCTTCTCCACGGAGTTGTCGTGCGTGGCGGTGGCGTCCAGGAACACCTCCAGCGACAGGGCTCGCGGCCCGCTGCCGACGAACTCGGGCAGCGCGGACTGTCCGGCCATCCGGGACGGAGTGCGCCGCCACTCGGTGGTCTTGCTCAGCGAGAGCTTCGACGGGTTGAACTGCAACGTGAGACGGGCGAGCGCCCCGCCGGGCTTGGCGCCGACCGTCGACGGCGGCTCCATGATGGTCAGCTGGGCGCGAGCGCGGCTCGCGCGGAGAGCGGGCGACATTGCGTTCCTCCTTCCTTCGTCCGGTTCCTGGCGGGTGTGTCGGTGCCGTTGGTGTCGTCGGGCCCGGTCAGGAGGGCTCCAGGCCCTCGTGCGCGATCTCCAGCGTCTCGATCGCCGCCTCGGAGTTGGCCGGATCGAAGGAGGGCCCCTGCCAGCGCACCGGCACGATGCCGTGCACCTGCCAGCTGATGATCCGGCTGAGGTCGGGCCGCAGCGCCACGATCTCGCCGTCCTTGGGCTCGACCCGCTGGATCGTCTCGTTCAGCCAGCGCGCGATCTTGAGGGTGTCGGCGGTCACCGGGCGGGTCAGCGTGATGTTCGTCCAGCTGATCCGCCCCGGCAGCTGCCAGGTGAATCCGTTGTTCCCGCCCTCGGCGTACGTCTCCATCTCCACCTCGGCGCCCAGACCGGAGCAGGTGTGGAACGCGCCCAGGTCGCTGCCGCCGATCGCGAGCTTGAAGAACACGCTCGTCGCGAAGATGTTGTCCGTCATGCGTCTCTCGTCTTCTCTGCTGTCTCTCGTACGGGTCGTGCGGGGCGGTGCGGTTCTTCCCGGTGCGCCGGGCGGGCGCCGGGGCGGTCGTGCCGTCAGCGTCGGCCGTCGTGCAGCCGTCCGCTGCGTTCCCTGCCCCGGCGCAGATCGGCGCGGATGAGCCGGCTCACCGGGTCGAGGAGTCGGCGGGCCAGCTCCTCGATCTCCCCTCCGCTCAGCCGGTTCGCCGACGGAGCGCCGGAAGCGTCGTCGGAGCCGGTGGCCGCGCCCGTCGCCCCGGCTGCGGGCTTCGGCGGGGCGGCCTGCACCGGGACCCCGGTGATCCCGGCCTTCGCCGCCGCACGCTGGACCGCCTGCGCCCTGCTCTCCGGGCGGCCCGTTCCGGCGGTCTGCGCGGGCGCGCGGGGCGGGACTCGTACGGAGAGTCCGGGCGATGCGCCGGGAGCGGCGCCGCCCGCGGGGGCAGGCCCGGTGAGCGGTGGCCCGGCGCCGTCGGGCGTCACCGGCATGGCCAGCCGCTGTACGGGTACGGCGGCTTCCGGACGCGCCGCGTCGGGCGGATGCGGCCGGACGACGGGAACGGGACGCGTGGCGGCGGCGGTCACGGACACCGGAGGCATCGGCGCGGCACCCTGCACCCCCGGCCGAGGGTGCGGGGTGTGCGGGAGCGGTGCGGCGCGTTGAACGACAGGGGTGGGGGCAGGGGCGGGGGCAGGGGCAGTGCGCGGGGCGGGGGGCCGGTCCGAGGCCGGGGCGGCGTGCCGTGCGGAGACCTGCTGCGGACTCCGGCGGGACGCCGGCTCGGAGACCCGCCCCGGAGCCTGGCGGGGCGTCGGCCCGGAAGCCTGCTGCGGCGAGGGCGTGCCGGACGGCGTGGGCGGGGGCGTGGTGGCCCGTCCGGACCGTCGTACGAGTCGCTGGAGTACGCCGCCGGCGGACGGACCGCGCCCGGCGGGGGCGGCCGTGGTCCCCGGCGCGCGACCCGGCGCGCTCCCGTCGTGGCGGGCGGTGGGTACGGCGCTCCGGTTCGCGGTGCCCCGGGCCCGGTCGGTGGAGGCGTCACCACCCCGGTGCGGGGGGTTCGCGGTCGCCGAGCGCTGGACCGGGGGCCCCGAAGCCGTACCGGAGGACGCCGGTCGCGCGAGGCCGGCACTCGGCCCGCCACCGGTCCGCCCGTCGGCGGGGTCCGGTGAGGGAGCGCCGGTACCCGGCTGCCGCACGTCGCGCCGCCAGGTGGCCGCCACGACCGGACGCGCGGTGCCGCCGCCCGCCGTCACCGTCGTCAAAGGCGCCGAAAACCCCTCGGCGGAACCGGTGTTCACCGTCAGGGCGCGGCCGGAGAGCAGCGTTCGTGACCGCTGGACCGTGGGTGACGGCGTCGCGCCGGCGGAGCCCTGGGCCGTACGGCCCCGAGCGATCGGCCGGACGCGTACGGGCGGCACGTGTACGGGCGGCAGGGGAGCCGTGGGGGCCGGACCGGTCCGGGTGCGGGCGGGGTCCGCCGCGCGCTGGACGGGCGTGCTTCCGGACGACGGTCCGGCGGGTGCCGAGGGTACGGCGGGCGGGACGGAAGCCGTCCGCACCGGCATCGCGGACGTCGCGCCCGGCGGCCCCGGGGCGGGTGCGGGAACAGCGGGCCCGGTGTTCGGGGGCCGACCCGGATCCGGCCGCGCCCCGGCGGGCGCGCGGTCACCGAGCAGCGGCGCGGCGCCGCCGAGCCGGGCCGTGGGCGGCAGCGAGGGAAGCGGCGTGCCGATCCCGCCCCGCGCACGGGCGCGTGCGCTGCCGGAAGTGTCCGCCCGCGGCGCCGGCTGCACCGAAGGGGAGGGCCCCGAGGCCGTCGACGGACCGGACGACTGGGTGCTCTGTGCCGACTGTGACGACTGGGGTGACGGGGACGCCCGGGGTGACTGGGGCGGCTGGGGCGTACGGGAACGGCTCTCCGGTGACGACGGCTGCTGGTGCGGTGCCGGCGAAGACGAAGACGAAGGCGCAGGTGTCGCTGCCTTGGTCGGGCCGGCCGGGCCAGTCGAGCCGGTCGGACGGCGCGTGAGTGTCGCGGCTGTCGTGGCCGTCGTCGCCGGAAGGCCCGGCGAGCTCGGCGGACTCTGCGGGTCCGAAGCTTGGCGCTGGAGCACCGGCATCTCCGCCGGGTGGGCCGTAGCGGGGGCGGACGGAACGGCGCCCGCCGGTCCGTCGGCACCGGCCTGCCTGGCTCCGGCGGGCATCTCGCGCAGAGGCCTGCCCAGGGCCGGCCGCACCACATCGGCGGCGGGCCGGCCGGAGTCACGGTCGGGAGACGGGGCGTCGCCCTCCGGAACCGCACGGTCCGGACCGCTGCGCCGCTCGATCCCGGCCCGCTGGACGGCGCGGGCAGCAGCTCCGGCGGACGGCGCGGCTGCCGAGGAGGAAGCGGAAGAAGCGGGGGATGCGGAGGAGGAGGAAGGGGCGGTGGGCGTGGCGGGCACGAGCCCGGCGATCTGCCGCAGCGGCATCGCCGGACGCCGGGCGACGATCAGCGGCGGAGCGATCCGCTGCGGACGTACGGCGGCGGGAGGGCGCGCACCGGAGGACACGGACGACCTGGATGGAGCCGTGGAGTCGGACGAGGCCGTGGAGGAGGACGGGTCGGACGATCCCGACGCAGCGGATGGACCCGACGTACCCGACGTACCCGATGTACTTGACGTACCCGACGTACCCGACGTGCGGGAGCCCCTCGATCCGTCCGCCGTACTCGACCCGCCCGCCGACGACCGGTTGGCAGTGGACAGGGCCGGAGCCGGGGCAGGCGGGGCGCTCGACCGCTGGACCGTCGGCGAGCCGGGGCTCGGCTTCCCCGCCCCCGTACCGCCGTTCGTCCCGCTGCCCCTGGCCGCCGCCCGGTTCACCGAGGCGGGCGGCAGGTCCGTCGTGGGAGCGGCGGGGGCGTCGGCGCCCGGGGGCCGGACCGCGCGCAGCAGCAGCGGCCCCCCGGGGGACGTGGCCCTCGCGCCGCCCGGGCGGGCCACGCCGTGGATGAGGCCGACCGGGGCCGACGGCAGCACGGAGTGCCCAAGTTCCCCGCCGAGCGCGGGGTTCTGCCAGGAGGCCAGCCGCGAACGGAACCGCAGCCCGTCGCTCACGCCGATCGAGGACCGGGCGACGGTCACCGTCGGCGGGGCCACCCGCCGCCAGCCGCCGTCCCAGCCACCGCCCTCCCCGCCGGCAGCCGCCGAGGAACCGGAAGCCGAACCGGCTGCCGAACCCGATGCGGGGTCGGGATCCGGGCCGGAGTCCTGGACGGGTGTGGGTACGGCGGACACCTCGGCGTGCCCGCCGCCCTCTCGCGAGGGCGCGCCGGAGCGCTGCCGGTCCGCCCGGCGCAGCCAGTCCCCGAGCCCCACACGATCACCCGCCTTCGTTGACGCGGGTGTTGATCCGCGCTATCTCCCGCACCCACTGCTGACGTTCGCCGTGGGTGAGGTCGAGAATGTCCTCACGCTGCCAATGGAAGTGGTAGGCGACGTACGCGATCTCCTCCCGCAGCCGGGGAAGCGCGTACGTCACGATTCCCCCAGGCGCCCACCCGAGAGGTCCACCTCGAACGACCCGTGGCACAGCGGGCAGGTCACCGCGGCATGCGTGTGGCCCTCGCTGTTGATCCGGCGGTAGAAGTCCTGGAGGAACGCCACATCGGTCGCGTACATCCGCTCGACGATCCCGGCGTGCACATCGGTGACCGTGCCGAGCTGGGTGATCACCTGGCTCAGCAGCACCACGGACAGATACGCCGGGTTCTCCTTCACCCGCAGGTCGATCTGCGGGCGCAGCTCGTCCCGGGCCGTCGCGAGCCGCATGGTGCCGCTGCGGTGCACATGGCCCTCGTCGTCGACGTACCCGCGCGGCAGCTCGAAGGCGAACTCCGTCTGGAGCGTGTCCCGTTCCCGTTCCCGGGGGCGGGCGGGCGAGGGAACGGCGGCCTCCTCGCGTGCGGCGGGCGCCGAGGCGAGATGGTCCAGGACCTCTTCGAGGCCGGCGCCCGGCGTAACGGTCCGGCGCCTCATTCGACCACGATCTCCTCGAAGGTGATGGTCACCGTCTCGGTCGCCGCGCTGGACTCGCCGGCCTTGAGGGAGGGGCCCTCCCACTTGGAGGCCCAGCCCTGCATCAGCTGGATGCGGCGGACGGTCGCACCGGTCGAGTCCTTGATCTCGATCGTGAGGTTCTGCCGCGCGGTGTCGACGGCCCCGTTGTTGAGGGTCTCCTTGATCCAGGTGGTGAACTCGCTGCTCTGGTCGAGCCCGCGGGTGATCGTCACCTCGCCCGCCTGCCGGGCGCCCGGCTGCTTGCGGATGATCTGCTTGCCCTCGGCCGTCACCTGACGGACCTCGACGACTTCTTCCTCGACGGTCATGCCGCTGATCTCCTGGATGGACTCCACGAGATAGCCGCCGAGCTGTACGCCGAAGATATGGGTGGAAAGAGCGTCGCCCTCTGCCATGACTCTGTGTCACCTGTTCTGGTCGATGGTGCAAGTGAAGGGGTGGGGGGGAGGACCGCGAGGTCACTCGTCGACGAGGCTGGTGCTGTCGGAGAACTGCGAGAGACGGAAGATCACGAACTCCGCGGGCTTCACCGGAGACACCCCGATCTCGCAGACGACCTGACCGAGGTCGATCGACTCCTGTGGGTTGTTGCTCCGGTCGCACCGGACGTAGAACGCCTCCTCGGCCGTGCGGCCGAACAGCGCCCCGCGTCGCCACTCCTCGGTGAGGAACGAGGTGACGTTGCGCCGGATGCTCGACCAGAGGCGGTCGTCGTTCGGCTCGAACACCACCCACTGGGTGCCCAGGAGGATGGACTCCTCCAGGTAGTTGAAGAGGCGGCGCACGTTGAGGTAGCGCCAGGCCGGGTCGGACGAGAGGGTGCGCGCGCCCCAGATGCGGATGCCGCGGCCGGGGAAGGCGCGTACGCAGTTCACGCCGATCGGGTTGAGGAGGTCCTGCTCGCCCTTGCTGAGGCGGATCTCCAGGTCCACCGCGCCCCGGATGACCTCGTTGGCGGGGGCCTTGTGGACACCGCGCTCGTTGTCGCTGCGCGCCCAGACGCCGGCCACGTGACCGCTCGGCGGGACCAGGGAGTTGCGGCCGCTCGCCGGGTCGAAGACCTTGACCCACGGGTAGTAGAGAGTCGCGTAACGCGAGTCGTAACCGGCGTCCTCGTTGCGCCAGGTGCGCACCCGCTGGGCGTTCATGCCCGGCGGGGTGTCGAGGACGGCGACCCGGTCGCCCATCTGCTCGCAGTGCGAGATGACCGCCAGCTGCACGGTCTTGACGCCCTCGGCGTCGATGTCGCCGCGCTGGAAGGCGCTCATCAGGTCCGGGACGGCGACCATCGTGATCTCGTCGATCGCCTCGAGGCCGGAGAAACCGGTACGCGCGGAGGCGTCGCCCACGTACTCCGAGGCGTCGAGCCGTGCCACACCGGAGCCGGGCGCCCGCTGCGGCGGGGGCGAGGGCGACGGTCTGCTTCTCGGGGCGGCTCTGCGCCGCGCCGGGCTGCTCGGTGACCTGGACGAGCTTGGAGTCGCGGGCCTGGGTGACCAGGTAGCCCTTGACGTTCTTGCGGGTGGAGACGTCGTACGTCTCCACGGCCTTGCCGGCCTGGCGCACCAGCAGCCGGAAGCGGTCCTCCGGGGGGTTCTCGCCCTCGGCGTCGGCGATCTCCACGGAGAGGTCGGCGCCCGTGCCGGGCTTCGCGGAGACCAGGAACCCGCCGAGCGCGACCGGGGCGGGGGCCTGGGCGACCGAGCCCTGAGCGGTGGCCTCCGCGCCCTGTGCGGGACCGCCGATGCGGACGATGTAGGCCGCGCCGCCGCCGTTGGCGAAGTAGCCGTAGACGGCGTGCGCCAGATAGGTGTCCGCGGTGAAGGCGCCGAACGTCTGCACGTACTGGTCCCAGTTGGTCACCAGCGTCGGCTGGTGGAAGGGGCCCGTCCCGGCGAAGCCGACGAAGGCTGCGACCGCGGTGCCGACACCTTCGATGGGCCGCGCTCCGGACTGCACCTCCTCCACGTAAACACCGGGGGTGAGGTACGACGGCATGCTCGCTCCTTCTGGACGGTCACTCGATCACTGGCCAGTCTTGACCGTCCGGCCGGGCGGGGAGTAGGCCCCAGAGTCCTGGACCCGGGGCAATGTGGCTGCCCTTTCCGGGCCCCCGTACGCCGGGTGACGCTGCCCTTGGCGGGCCGGGTGGACCGGTAGCCGTATTCGCGGAGCCGACCCGCATTCCCCGGGCGACGTGAAGAGAATGAGAACAATGTGTTACGGAACGGTCCGAAGCCGGTCGCCCCCGCCGGGGGGTTGAGCGAAAAGGCGGACACCGCGCCGGGGACCTGATGTGTTTGGTATCTCTTTTTCCCGGTAAACCACGGAAGGCCGAGCGCCGTCCGGGGGTCACCGGGCGAACGGGCCGAGGTGACGCGATTCGGCCAGAATGCGCCGAGAAAGTGGGTGGATTCGGTCGTGTACGGGAGTGGAAATCGGGCACGGGAACGCTCCGAACGGGCACCCGCCTCCCGCCACCGGACCGTCAGGACCGTTTCTGAGCAGGCATGTTCGTGCTCACGGCCATCTGGTGCGGATATTCTTCCGATGCTGTCGTCGCCGCGGACGACCGAACTGGTCGCGACCTCTGGTGTACCGGGGAGGGCGAATCCGCCACCCCCCGGCACGCCGGGTTTCCTCTCGAACGGGTTTCTGCTGTTGTCTCGTCGGCAGACGAAGCAGAACGCTCGGCGTCGCTGTTTCTATCGTGCGAGATCGCTCAGTTCGCCGCTGACATTCAGAACCTGATGGCACCCGGAAGCCTGCGTACCGGTGGCCGGAGTGCCGGGCTTGGCACAGGTGACGGAGGCGGTGACGGTGGCGTTCTCCGGAACCTGAATGGGGGTGACCCAGTGATAGTCCTGGTTGCGGAAGGTTTCCAGCGCGATCGTCGTGATCTTGTTCTCTCCGAAGGAGATCGTCACGATGCCCTCGTCCCCCTGGAAGTTCGCCACCACGATGTCGGTGACGCCGAACACCTTCCCGGCGGGAACCTTGTAGACGCCCTCTGCCGAGCTTCCCGCCCGGGTTTTCACGTCGATGGTCTTGGAGTGCTGCGCACCGCCACCGCTCCCGCCGGTGCCCCCGCCTCCGCCGGAACCGCCCGGACCCGAGCCGCCCGGACCCGAGCCGCCCGGACCGGAACCGCCCGTACCGGGGCCCGTTCCGTCCGGACCGGCGCCCTCTCCCTGACCGCCTGCCGGGTTCTCCGCGCCGCCGGGCGGCGTCGACCCCTGCTCCCTGCCCCGCTCGGTCTCCTTCTGCGCGGCTTTCGTCCCCGCCTGCTCGGCCGTGCTCTGCACCGCGGGCCGCACCAGCGCGAACCACGCGAGCAGCAGGGCCAGCAGTACCGCCAGCACGATCAGCAGCCACTTGGGCAGCACCGGTATCTGGGCGAACTCCCCGGGCAGCGGATCGGCTCCACCGGGCTGCTCCTCCTCGGCCTCCCCCTCGGCCCCCTCGGTCGCCCGGACCTCGAACGGCCAGGTGACGGGCTCCCCGAACCAGATCAGCGCCCGGGCCCGGACCTTCAGCCGGACCTCCGCCGACTCTCCCGGCTCCAGTCGCTTCCTGTCCGGCGTGAAGGTGAGCCGCAGATCCTCTCCGGCCTGCTTGCCCGCGAGGGCCACATCGACCGGGGTGTTCCCCCTGTTCTGCACCGCGGCACCGAAGCGGGCGCCCAGCCAGCCCCGGCGGCGGCGCGGTTCCAGCTCCGTGCGGAGCTCGTGGAAGGGCTCCACGGTCACCGTGCCCTCGGGGACCACCACCGACTCGGGCCGTTCCGCGGGCAGGACCCTTACGGCCAGGGGGGTTTCACCCGCACGGACCTCGTGGGAGCGCGGCGGGGCGAAGGTCAGGGTCACCGTCTCGGAGGTGCCCGGGTACAGCGACACACGCGCCGGCTCGACGGTACTCCAGACGGCGCAGTCGCCGACCACCTCAAGTGTGTAGGCCTCGACGATGTCGCCGTCGTTGCGCACGGTCAGGGTGGTCGTCGCGGTACCGCCGGGCGACACCGTCACCGTGGGGCTTTCGAGTTCGGCAGATGTGGTCACTCTGCGACGTTAGGCCGCCCGCACCGCTCGGCAGCAGAGACGCGAGGGCAACGAGCGGGCAGGGGTGGTGCCCCGCGGGCCCCTCGGCACAGTGTCCCCGCGCCACCTCCGCGCGCCCGCGGGCCGTGCCCCGGCCGGCGGAGGGCGACATGAGGACGAGCAGGCATATCGGGCTGAAGTACCTGAGGAAGACGGGCACGGAACGATGACGACGATCACGGACACGACGAACAGCACGGCGAACGCGACCGCGAACGGCACGGCAACCGCCAACGGCACGGCGGCGCGCGGGCACTACCGCAGGCCCGACGCGGCCCACCGCCGCACGGCGGGCCCCGGGGGAGCGCCCGGGGGCAGGGTCTCCGTGGCGGTGTACGCGGAGGACCTGATCCTGCAGACCGGCATGATCCACCAACTGCGCGTCCGGCCCGAGATAGAACTGCTGCCGGAGGCCGAGGCGGACCGGGCCCAGGTCTCCCTGGTCGTGGTGGACATGGTCGACGAGCCCACCGTCCAGCTCCTGCACCGCCTCCAGCGCAACACCTCCACCCGCACCGGACTGGTCGTGGGGTTCTTCGAGTCGGGCGCCCTCCAGACCATGATCGAGTGCGGGGTCGCCGCCGTGCTCCGGCGCGGCGAGGCCGACCAGGACCGGCTCGTCCACCTGGTCCGGGCGATGGCCAACGGCGAGGGCGTCCTGCCCGGCGATCTGCTCGGCAAGCTCCTCGACCACGTCAGCTCCCTCCAGCGGACGGTCCTCGACCCCCGGGGGCTCACGCTCTCCACCCTCACCGCTCGCGAGGCGGAGATGATCCGGCTGGTCTCGGAGGGCTGCGACACCGCGGAGATCGCGCAGAAGACCTCGTACTCCGAACGCACCGTCAAGAACGTGCTGCACGAGGTCGCGACCCGGCTCGAACTGCGCAACCGGGCCCACGCGGTCGGATACGCGATGCGGCACGGGCTGATCTGAGGGCCCGGCGCCCGTGTCCGCGGTAGCCGGACGCCCGGGCCCCATGCCCCGGGTGCGGCGCCCCGCCGCCGCAAAGGGCAGCGATCCCTTCCCCCGCCCCGGGTACTCGCGGCCTGTCCTTCGCCCCCGCGCGGGGGCGAAGCTGGCCGGTGGAGAGTCATCGACAGACTGTGAGGTGGGCCGTGACCGGCACTGCTGGCCCGGCAAAGCATTCCCGGCTGGGCCGACTGACCGGTGCGGTGGTGCTGTTGGCGCCGCTGCTGCTGGTCGGCTCGGCCGCCGCCCCGCACGCGGCCGCCGACGCCGTCGCCGCCGTGGCGGACGCGGAACCGCTCCAGGCGGGGCGCGTCGCCTTCGCCGGCACCGAACACCGCAGCCTGGGGCGGGCCAACGGCAAGGACACCACCGACCCGCTGTTCGGCGACGGCCCCACCCACTACGACCAGGACCCCTCCGCCCGGGGAGACGTCCTGGTCTTCACCAGCCTGCGTGACAGCGCCCGGCCCCAGGTGTACCTGCGCGGCGCGGACGGATCGGTGCGCAGGCTCACCACCGACCGGGACGCGGCCCACCCCGAACTCTCCCGGACGGCCGGACCGTCGTCTTCGACTCGGCGGAGACCGGAGCCGACGGCACGGTCCAGCGCGACCTGTGGTCGATCGGCGTCGATGGCAGGAACCTGCGCCGGCTCAGTGACACCCCGGACAACGAGGAGTCCCCGACCTGGTCCCCGGACGGCAAGAGGATCGCGTACGCCTGCGACGGCGACGTCCTGGGCAGGTGGCAGATCTTCGTGCAGGACGTCGCCGGCGGCCCGCGCACCCGGATCAGCGACGCACCGGCCGGGGACGCCACCGAGCCGTCCTGGAACCCGGTCGACGACGACGCCCGTCGGGACCTCGTCGCGTACACCCTCACCACGAACCCCGACCCGAAGGTCGACGACGGCAGGAAACTGTGGGCCACCCAGGGCATCGGGACCGACCGGCCGCTGCTGGCCGGGGCGCAGGCCAAGTGGGGCACCCGCTCGGCCTCCTGGCTGCCCGACGGCAAGGACATCGTCTTCCTCAGCCCGTACCACACCTGCGGCTGCGACGACTTCGACCACGCCTACCGGGTGACCGCGTTCCAGGGCGACGTGCCGCCTGACCAACTGGTCAACGAAAACCGTGAGTTGGGGCCGCCCACCTGGTTCGCCCCGGCCGGGACCGTCATCGTGCCCCGGATCACCCCGGACCCGGAGACCGTCAAGAAGCCGGGCGAGCTGCTGGCTGCCGCGCAGATCGTGACGCTCCAGGACGTCCGCCAGGACGGCTCCGACCCCCGCGACCTGGGCCTCCCCATCCTGAAGGAGGACCCGAAGGCCCGCACGAGCACGGACCACACCCCCGCGGAGGACCCTCTCTTCAAACCGGGTCCCGGCTACGACCCGTGGGTGGAGCGGCAGACCTACACGCCCGACGGCCGGCGCATCGCCGTCACCCGTTTCGAGGACAGCGAGGCCGGACGGATCGAACGGATCTGGATGGCCGACGCCGACGGCGGGAACGCGGAGCTGCTGGAGCTCGACGGGCGCGCCTCCACGGACTGGGACACCGACCCCACCTTCTCGCCCGACGGCAGCAAGGTCGCGTTCACCCGGACCTCGCCCGGCGGTGTCGAGGGCGCGCCGGGCCGGAGCCGCATCCTCATCGCCGACGTCGCCACCGGCGCGATCCTCGACCGCGTCCGGCCGCCCGAGGGCCGGCAGACGGACGACGACGCCCAGCCGGCCTGGTCCTCCGACGGCGTCAACCTCGCCTTCACCCGCAGCCAGGTCATCAACGGCAACGGCGGCAACAAGCACATCTGGGTCGTGCCGGTGGCGGACCTCGACCGCCAGCGGGATCTGAGCGCCACCATCTGCCCCGGCGGCTGCGAGGTCATCGACGACAGCCCCGCGTTCTCCCCGGACGGCAAGAAGGTGGCCTTCAACCGCAAGGACGGCGGCGGCCGGAACAACCACCAGGCCGGGGTCCTCATCAAGCCGCTGCGCGGCGGCGGCTGCCGGGTCGTCCTGCCCTCCGTCCAGAAGGACCACCCCGACGGCTGCGACCTGCCGATCCCCGACACCTCCGTGACCGGCCCCCACCAGCCCCGTGACGTGGCCTGGTCCCCCGACGGCAGCAAGCTTCTGTTCACCTCGCGCCGGGAGTTCCCGCTGAACTCCATGGAGCGGCTCGCCGTACTCGACATCGCCTCCGGCGACGTGGCCCCCCTCGACAACACGCACGACGGACGGCAGAAGGAGCCCGCCTTCCAGCCGTCGGTCGACCTGTCGCTGACCGCACCGCCCACCGGAGACCCGGTGGAGGTCGGCTCTTCCACCGAGGTGGCGATCACCGTCACCAACCGGGGCCCCTCGCCCTCGCCCGGCACGCTCCTCACCGTCGACGCCCCGCCCGGCGTACGGCTGGAGGAGCTGACCACCGACGCCGGGACCTGTGCCGCCGGCACACCCCAGTGCGACCTCGGCGTCGTCCCGCCCGGGACCGACGTGACGATCACGGCCCGGCTGACCGGCGTGACCACCGGTGACCAGCGGATCGACTGGTCCGTCACCGGGGCGGTCCTGGACCCCAACCCCACGGACAACGCCGGCGGAACGATCGTCCCGGTCGAGGACGTCCCGACTCCGACCCCGACCCCGACCCCGACCCCGACTCCCACGACGCCGACCCCGACTCCCACACCCACTCCCACGACGCCGACCCCGACGACGCCCGCCCCGCCGCCGCCGACCACGCCGCCCCCGCCCCCGCCGCCGGCCCCCGAGCCCCCGCCGGCCCCCGAGCCGCCGCCCGCGCCCGAGGCCGGGCCCGGCGTCACCGTGCGGGCCCAGCCCAGCCCCGGCTACGTCGGCGGCAAGGTCGTGGTGACGTACACCGTGCGCAACGGCAGGAACGCGCTCGCCACCGGACTCCGGCTGAAGCCGGGACTGCCCGGAGGCATCCCCGCCGGGCCGCTCCCCGCGGGCTGCACCGGCGGCACGTGCACGCTCCCCGACCTCGCACCCGGCGCGTCCACGGTCCTCAGCGTCGTCCTGTCGCCCGACAAGGCACTCCGTACGACGATCACGGCGTCGCTCACCACCACGGGCACCGACTCCAGCCTCCGCGACAACGTCTCCCGGATCCCGCTGCGCATCCTCCAGCCCCGCATCGTCTCGGTGCCCGCCGTCGGCAAGCCCGGCTTCGTCACCTCCGTACGGGGCAAGGACTTCCCGCCCGGGACGCCCGTCGCCCTCAGCTGGAAGCCCGGGATCACCGCCGCCGCGGTTCCGACCCGGCCGCTGGGCGACGGCACGTTCATCGCCCAGCTCCTCATCGTCGCCAAGGACCGCACCGGGCCGCGCACGATCACCGCGAAGGGCCCCGGCTTCAGCCCCGTGAAGACCGACTTCCTCGTGGTGCTCGGCACCATCACCCCGCCGGACGAGGTGATCCGCCGATGATCCACGAGGTCGACGAGGGGCTGCGGCTGCTGCTGGCCGAGTCCGGGCTGGAGGACAGCGGCGTCGACCTGGTCTTCGACGCCCCGACCAAGGACTGGTCCGCCCGCCGCAACGCCCCGACCATCAGCGTCTTCCTGCACGGCATCCGCGAGGACGCGGGCAGGCGGCGCAGCGGCACGGCCGAGACGCACGACGAGGAGGGCGTGGTCACCGGCTGGCGGACCCCGCCCCGTTGGTTCGAGCTGACCTATCTGGTCACCGCCTGGACCAACCGCCCGCAGGACGAACACCGGCTGCTCTCCGAGGTGTTGCGCGTCCTCGTCCGCTCCGAGGTGCTGCCCGCGCGGATGCACACCGGAAGCCTCGCCGAACTCGGCCTGACCGTGGAGCTGGAGGCGGCGGGGCCGGGGGCCGGCGGGCCCTCCGCCTCGGACGTCTGGTCCGCGCTCGGCGGCGAGCTGAAGGCCGCGATCGATCTGCGGGTCGTCGCACCGCTGTCCGGGATGCGCACCCCCGCCGGCCCGCCCGTCACCGAAGGACTCGTGATGAAGACCGCACCCCACCTGGACGGCGACACCGACGGCCCCGGCCGGCGCCTGCGCTACGAGGGAGCGTCCGACCCGGGCGGGCAGGGCTTCGCCGCGCCTCGCGAGCGGCGGTTGCCGCCCGGCCGACGCAAGCGGGGGAACGCCGCGCGATGACCCTGGCACCACAACAGCTGGACGGTCACGGCCCCCTGACCGGCGTCGAGGAACTCTGGGAGCGGCTCGGCCGCGTCGAGCAGCGGGTCCGGGAGGCCGTAGCGGCTCGCCGGGCCGTCGATCCGGACCCCGACGACCCCTACCGGGGGCAGTACCTCACCCCCGAGGGCGCGGCACGGGTCCTGGAGACCCGCGACGCGTTCACGCCCGTACCGGCGTACGAGGACGGAGCCCTGCCGGACGCCGCCCCGGCCGGGAGCCGGCTCGGCCGACTGGCGGACCGCTTCGGTCTCGCCCCGCTGGACGTCGACCTCCTGCTGGTCGCCGTGGCCCCGGACATCGACACCCGGTTCGAGCGGCTGTACGGCTACCTCAACGACGACCTCACCCGCCGCCGACCCACCATCGGCCTGGCCCTGGAACTCTGCGGGCTGCCCGCCGCCGGCCCCGGCCGCTTCCGGTTCACACCGTCCGCCCCGCTCGTCGCGGGCGGGCTGCTGGAGATCACGGACGGCGAGCGCCCGCTGCTCTCCCGGGCCCTGCGGGTACCGGACCGGGTCACCGCGCACCTCCTCGGCGACGAGGGGACCGACGGCCGGCTGCGCGGGGTCGTCCAGGAGGCCACGCCCTCCCGGGAGCCGGACGAGCGTCCCGAGGTCTCCCGGATCGCGGCGGCCCTCGGCACGGGCAGCGGTCTGGTGCACCTCCTCGACCGGGGCGGCGACCCGTGCGGCCTCGCGGTCGAGGCGCTGGCGGAGGCGGGCCGGCGCCCGCTGGTCGTCGACGTCGCGGCGCTCACCACCGCCGCCGAACCGGCCCCGCTCGTACGGGCCCTGGCGACCGAGGCCCGCATCGGCCGCGCCGGGGTTATCCTCGGCCCGCTCGAAACGCTCGCCCCCGAACGCCCCGAAGGGGCCCGGCTGCTCGGCTCCCTGTGCGCGGCGCTCGGCTCCACGCCCCTGATCGCGTACGGGAAGAAGAACTGGGACCCCCTGTGGACGGCGGAGAGCCCGGTGCCTGTCACCGTCCCGCCGCCCGGCCCCGACGGCGCCGGGCGCCAGTGGGCGCGCGCGCTCGCCGAAGCGGGCCGGTCGGTCGGCCTGTCCGCCGCGCACGCGGCCGCCGACGAAGCGCTCATCGAGTCCGCCGCCGCCTACCGGCTCGACTCCGGCCAACTGCGCCGGGCGGCGATCGTCGCGTCCCGGCTGGCCGTCATCGGGCGGCGGCCGGTGACCCCGGAGGACCTGCGTACGGCGGTCCGCGCCCAGAACGGCGCGGGCCTGGAGCGGCTCGCCCGCCGCATCGACCCCGCGGTCGGCTGGGACGACCTGGTGCTGCCCCCGGCGACCCGCACCCAGCTCGGCGAACTCGCCCTGCGCGCCCGCCACCGCGAGACGGTCCTCGGAACGTGGCGGATGCGGCCGGGCGGTGGCCGGGGGAGAGGCGTCATCGCCCTTTTCGCCGGGGAGTCCGGCACCGGCAAGACCATGTCCGCCGAGGTGATCGCCGCCGAACTGGGCATGGAGCTCTACGTCGTGGACCTGTCCACGGTGGTCGACAAGTACATCGGGGAGACCGAGAAGAACCTGGAGCGGATCTTCGTCGAGGCGTCCGACGTCAACGGCATCCTCCTGTTCGACGAGGCCGACGCGATCTTCGGCAAGCGGTCCCAGGTCAAGGACGCGCACGACAAGCACGCCAACGTGGAGTCGGCCTACCTCCTCCAGCGCATGGAGTCCTTCGACGGCATCGCCGTGCTCACCACCAATCTCCGGGCCAACCTCGACGAGGCGTTCACCCGCCGCCTGGACGTGATCGCCGAGTTCCCGATGCCCGACGCCCGGCAGCGCCTGGCCCTGTGGGACCGCTGTCTGGGCCCGGCGATCCCGCGCGACGCCGCGCTCGACCTGGAGTTCTGCGCGGACCGGTTCGAGCTGGCGGGCGGTTCGATCCGGGCCTGCGCGGTGACCGCCGCCTACCTCGCGGCCGAGTCGGGGGAGCCGCTGGACATGGACCAGCTCGTCACGGCGGTGCTCCAGGAGTACCGCAAGCTCGGAAGGCTGGTGCTGGAGAGCGAGTTCGGGCCGTGGCTGGCCAAGGAGCGGGGGCGCGGCCTGCGGTAGTGGACACCCGGCCGTGACCGGCCGGACGGCCGGCGAGGTGCATGTGACCGGCAGGAACGGCCGGCGAGGTGCACGCGGCCGGCGAGACGGCGCGCTGAGCCGATCGGATGACGCCACGCGGGTGGCTGCCGTCCCCGCCGACGCCCGGCTCCGATACTGATCCGATGATCACAGGGCTGCGCGCGTGGGTGCTTCCGGAGCGTCAACGGAGGTCGCAGACCGAACTCGCCGAGGACCTGGACCTCACGTGCGGGGACGCCCGCGCCAAACAGTCGGCCTTCTGGACCATGCTGTTCTTCTCCGCGGTGATCGCGGCCGGCGGCGTCCTGACCGACTCCACGGCCACCGTGATCGGCGCGATGATCATCGCGCCGCTGTCCACCCCGATCATGGGCATCGCCATCGGCGCCGTACAGGGCCGGCGCGGCTCGGCGGGCCGGTTCGTGCTCGCCGGGGTGCTCCTCGTGGTGGCGGTCGGCGCCGTGGGTTCGCTGGCCGTGCCCTCCCACTACGACCTGCTGTCGGACGGTCAGATCGCCGGCCGGACCTCGCCCGGCCTGCTGGACCTGGTGGCCGCCCTGGCGACGGGCTTCGCCGGGGCGCTCGCACTGTCCCGCAAGGACGTCGCCGCGGTGCTGCCCGGGGTCGCCATCGCCATCTCGCTGGTGCCGCCGCTGGTCGTCGTCGGCGTCTGCGCCGGGCAGGGCGCCTGGTGGCTCGCGCTCGGCGCGCTGGTGCTCTTCGTCTCCAACCTGCTCGCCCTGGTCTTCGCCGGCATGGTGGTCTTCGCCGCGCTCGACCACGCCCAGGAGCGCCCGGCCCGCGCATCGCGGCGTGCCTACGCGACGCTCGGTCTGCTGTTCGCCGCGGTGGGGCTGGTCCTCGCGGCCAGCACCACGGTGACCGTGCTGCTCCACGTGTGGACCACGCGCACCTCCGCCGCCGCGACCGCCTGGCTCTCCGGTACGCCCGGCGCGCAGGTCATCGACGTACAGACACGCTCCCGAACGCTGTACATCGCCGTGCGCACACCGGCCGACCTGCCACCGCTGGACCGGCTCCTCGCGGACCTCCGCGGGAAGGTGCCCGACGGGGTGCCGGTCGCGGTGGTGACGACCCAGGGCAGGCAGCTCCAGGTCGGCCGGGTCGGGGACTGACCCGCACGGCCGCGCCGGTGGAGCGCCCCGCCGCCGGTACGGCCCTGGGGAGCATCCCCGCCGGCACGGCCCTGGGGAGCATCCCCGCCGGTACGGTCCTGGGCCTCCTCCGCCGACGCGGCCCGACCGGTTCAGTTCCGCCGGCTGCTCAGGTAGGTGTCGATCGCCCGTCTCGGCGCCTTCAGGCCGTACATCCCGTGGCCCACGGTGTCCACCGTGAGCAGGGACGCCCTGGGGAAGGCGGCGGGCTCGTGCTCTGGCGGGACGACGACTTCCGGATCCGCGACCACACCGCGTACCGGGCCGTCCTGGAGCGCGGCTCAGGCGGTGTCCTCGGCGGGCCGGGGCCAGGCGGACTCCCGCAGGAGGCGCAGGCCGTTGAGGCCGACGATGACGGTGGAGCCCTCGTGCCCGGCGACGCCGAGCGGCAGGGGGAGGGTGCCGATCAGGTCCCAGGCGACCAGGGCGGCGATGAAGGTACCGGCGATGGCCAGGTTCTGGACGACCAGCCGGCGGGCGGCCCGGGAGAGGGCCACGACGGCGGGGACGGCGGCGAGTTCGTCGCGGACGACGACGGCGTCGGCGGTCTCCAGGGCGAGGTCGGATCCGGCCCCGCCCATCGCGATGCCGGTGTGCGCGGCGGCCAGCGCGGGCGCGTCGTTGACCCCGTCGCCGACGACCAGCACCCGCAGGCCCTCCGCCTCCCACGCCCGCACGGCGGCGACCTTGTCCTGCGGGAGCAGGCCGGCACGGACGTCGCTGATCCCGACCTCGGCGGCCAGTCGGCGGGCGGCGCGTTCGTTGTCCCCGGTGAGCAACACCGGGGTGCGGCCGGTCAGTTCGGTGAGCGCGGCCACGGTCGCCCTCGCGTCCGGGCGCAGCCGGTCCGCGATCCCCAGCACGCCGACCGGGGCGCCGTCGCGGAGTACGAGGACCGCGGTACGACCTCCGTCCTCCAGCGACCGGACCGCCTCGTCGAGGTCGGGGCCGGGGCCGGTGCCGGTGCCGGTGCCGCCGACGGCGAGGCGGGCCGGGGACCCGACCCGGACGGTGCGGCCGTCGATGGTCGCGGTGACGCCCGCCCCGGGGGAGGAGGCGAAACCGGTCGCCCCGGCGAGGACGAGGCCGCGGTCGCGGGCGGCCCGGACGACGGCGCGGGCGAGGGGATGCTCGCTCGGGTGCTCGGCGGCCCCCGCCAGCGCCAGCAGCCGGTCCTCGTCCAGGCCCGACGAGGGCAGGGGGAGGACGTCGGTGACCCGGGGAGTGCCCTCGGTCAGGGTGCCGGTCTTGTCCAGCGCCACCGCGTCGACCTGGCCCAGCCGCTCCATCACGACCGCGGACTTCGCGAGCACGCCGTGGCGGCCCGCGTTGGCGATCGCGGACAGCAGCGGCGGCATGGTCGACAGGACCACCGCGCACGGCGAGGCGACGATCATGAACGTCATCGCGCGCAGCAGCGCCGACCGGAGGTCGTCGCCGAAGGCAAGCGGGACGCCGAAGACGGCCAGGGTGGCGATGACCATGCCGATCGAGTAGCGCTGCTCGACCTTCTCGATGAACAACTGGGTCGGCGCCTTGGTCCCGGAGGCCTCCTCGACCATCTGCACGATCCGGGCGATCACCGAGTCCGCCGGATCCCGCTCGACGCGCACCCGCAGAGCACCGGTGCCGTTCACCGTGCCGGCGAACACCTCGTCCCCCGCCTGCTTGGCCACCGGCAGCGGCTCGCCGGTGATCGTCGCCTGATCGACGTCGCTCGCCCCGTCCAGGACCTGCCCGTCCGCGCCGACCCGCTCACCGGGGCGCACCAGGATGACGTCCCCCACCGCCAGCCGTTCGGCGTCCACCGTCTCCTCGACGCCGTCCGCGCGGAGCCGGGTCGCCGTATCGGGGGCGAGGTCGAGCAGGCCGCGTACGGAATCCGCGGTGCGGGCGGTCGCGACTGCCTCCAGGGCGCCGGAGGTGGCGAAGATGACGATCAGCAGAGCCCCGTCCAGGACCTGCCCGATCGCGGCGGCGCCGAGCGCGGCGACGACCATCAGCAGGTCCACGTCCAGCGTCTTCTCCCGCAAGGCCTTGAGCCCTTCCCGCCCGGGATCCCAGCCGCCGGTGACGTAACAGGCGGCGAACAACGGGCCCCACGCCCATGCCGGAGCACCCAGCAGGTACACGGGGAGCGCCAGCAGGAACAGCACCAGGGAGGCCAGCGCCCACCTGGCTTCCGGCAGCGCCAGGAGACGCGTACGCCGCCTCGGCTCCACCGGGCGCGGAGCCCCTGCGATCGTCGGATCGGGCCGTTGACCCACGACAGAAGACATGACAAATCAACCCTTCACGGGTGGACGACGGGCAACGCGCTCACCATACAGGAACACATGAACAGGTCTTCATGTGTCGCGCGTATGATGACGGTATGGGCCACGGAGCAGACGCCAGGAGCAGCGCCACCACCCGCGAACGCCTCGACGCGGTCGGCGCCGCCGACGTCGCCGCCACCCTCCAGGCCCTCGCCACGCCCTCGCGGCTGCACATCCTCGCCCGCCTCCAGGAAGGCCCCTGCTCGGTGAGCGACCTCGCCGACGCCGTGGGGATGGAGGCCTCCGCCTGTTCCCACCAACTACGCCTGCTGCGCAACCTCGGCCTGGTCACCGGCGAACGTCACGGCCGTTCGATCATCTACGCCCTCTACGACAACCACGTCGCCGAACTCCTCGACCAGGCCCTCTTCCACGTCGAACACCTGCGCCTGGGCGTCCGCGACCTCCCGGCCGAGGCCCCCGAGCCCGCCGTCGTCGACTGATCCCGTGATCCCGTCACGGCTGATGGGCCGTGGACTTTCGGGCCGTCCGAGCATTGCCCGCCGATCACGCTGCCGCACCGGGAAACTCCAAGATCCCCGACAGGGTCAAGCTCAGGCACCCATCATGTGTACGCCGCCGTCGACATGGACGATCTCCCCGGTGGTCTGCGGAAAGAAGTCGGACAGGAGGCCGACGACGCCTCGGCCGACCGGCTCCGGGTCTTTGAGGTTCCAGGAGAGGGCCGAGCGCTTCTCCCACACGTCGGCCAGGTCGCCGAAGCCCGGGATGGACTTGGCCGCCACCGACAGGAGCGGGCCGGCCGCGATGAGGTTGCAGCGGATGTTCCTGTCGCCCAGGTCGCGGGCGAGGTAGCGGTTGGTGGACTCCAGGGCCGCCTTGGCCACGCCCATCCAGTCGTAGTGGGGCCACGTGACGCCGGCGTCGAAGGTCAGGCCGACCACCGAGGCGCCCGGCCTCAGGAGGGGCAGGCAGGCCGTGACGAGGGCCTTGTAGGAGAACGCCGACACTTGGACGGCCGTGGCCACGTCGTCCCAGTCGGCGGCGAGGAAGTCGAAGGCGCCCCTGGGTCCGAAGGCGACCGAGTGCACGATGCCGTCAAGGGTCGGGGAGTGCTCGCCGATCCGGGCGGCCAGGCCGGCCAGTTGCTCCGGGGACGTCATGTCCAGCTCGATGACCGGGGCGGCTCTGGGCAGCAGCCGGGCGGTGCGTTCGACCAGGGTCGGACGGCCGAAGCCCGTGAGGACGACCTCCGCGCCCTCCTCCTGCGCGACTCTGGCCGAGTGGAAGGCGATGGATCGCTCGGTCAGCATCCCGGTGACGAGGATGCGCTTGCCGTCGAGTATGCCGCTCATGATCATCCTTATCGGTCCGCCACCCGGACGCCGGGCGGCTTCGTTGGGTAGGACGGGAGCCCCTTTCAAGCCCCCGGCGTGGGAGGTTCTGCCGGGCCGGTGTCTGTCGGGCCGCATCACCACGTCGCACGCCCCGTCGAAGCTCGTCACCGCTCCATGTCCACCGAAGCCCCGGTGGTCCGGTCTCCCAGGATCAGGACCGTCGCCGCGAGCAGAGCCATGGCCGCGGCGATGACCAGGAAGAGCATGGCGGGGCCGTACGCGTCGAGGACCGGCAGCAGGACGAAGGGCAGCGCGGCGGCACTGAGTTTCGACAGGGAGTACGCCGCTCCCGAAGCGGTCGCCCGGAAGGCGGTGGGGTACTGCTCCGCCAGGTACACGTGCGAGACGTTGGAGAAGACGTTGCTGCAGAGCGTGTAGCCGAACCCGAACGCGACGACGAGCACCGCGGAGTCGGCGTAGGCGAAGCCCATGCCCGTCGCCACGATGGCCGCGGCGACGACGGCCACCAGGGTCCTGCGCTCGTACCGGTCGATGATCGGCAGCGACAGGGCTGATCCGATGGGGTAGCCCAGGAAGGAGAGAGCGATGAAGCCCAGACCGGTCACCACGTCGTAGCCCTTGGCCGCCAGGATCTGCGGGGTCAGTGCGCCGAAGCCGTAGTAGCCGAAGACGGAGAGGACACTGAAGATCCACAGCATCGTTGTGCGGCGGCGGTAACGCTTGGCGAAGATGGTCCGCAGGCGCGTCCGCTGCTCGGTGGGGGCGGGTGCGCTTCCTCCCGTGAGCACGGGTGCGGTCGCCGTCGGGGCCCGCTGTGCGCGGCGGGCGGCTGGGCCTGCAGACTCCGCTTCCATCCGCGCGACAAGCATGTCGGCCTCCTCCAGGCGGCCGTTCGCCGCGAGCCATCTGGGTGACTCGATCAGCTTGCGGCGCAGGATCCAGACCACGGCCGAGCCCAGGGAGCCCAGGATGAACAGCCAGCGCCATCCGTCGATGCCGAGCGGGCTCAGGGGTACGAGCCACAGTGCCGCGAACCCGACCGCCGGCACCCCGCAGAAGGCGATCGTGTAGGCCCACGCCGTGTACCGCCCCCGCTGCGACGCCGGGAGCACGTCCGCGAGGTAGCAGTCGGAGAGCGTCTGCTCGGCTCCGATGCCGATGCCGGCCAGGAACCGAGCCGCGATGAGCCACACCGCGTTGGGTGAGAAGGCCGCCAGCAGCGAGAAGCCCGAGTAGAGGGCGAGGTTGATCAGGAAGGCCCGGCGCCTGCCGTACCGGTCCGCGACCCTGCCGAGCGTCAGCGAGCCGATGAACTGTCCGACGAAGGCGGAGGCCAGGACGAGTTTGAGGGTCGTGCCGTTGAAGGCGAAGTCGTTCTGGAGGACTTGGGAGATCGTGCCGGCGAGGTTGTTCTCGAACGTGTCGAACAGCAGGCCGATCCCGACTACGGCGGTGAGCTGACGGTGCGTGGAGGTGATCGGCATGCGGTCCAGCCGATCGCCGATCGCCGCCGAGGCGGCTCCGTCCGCACTGTTCTTCGGCGGCGTGGCAGTCTCACGCATCGGAGGGAGGACTCCTCGTCTGGGCTGCTTTCGCTTCTTCTTCGCCCTGTCGTGACGGCCACGGCAGGGCGGCGACCCGCCCGCCCCGGGTCGAGGTCGCCGGCCGGTCTGTCCGGGGGTACGCGAAGTGCGCCGCGCGTCGGGCCGCTCGGGTCAGGCCGCGCGCCGGTCCAGGGCCTGTTCGACCTCGCCCCGGCGCACGGGTGCGCTCACCTGGTGGAGGAAGGTGGCCACCTCCCGGTACGAGGCCCAGAAGCTCACCTCGTGGTAGGGGACGCCCCGCTCCGCGCAGTACTCGCGGGTCAGCTCCCGGGCACGGGGCAGGTTCTTCTGCGCCATCGAGGGGAAGAGGTGGTGCTCGACCTGGTAATTCAGACCGCCGTACATGAAGTCGACGAGCCGGGAAGGGCGGATGTTGCGCGAGGTGAGCACCTGGCGCTCCAGCCAGTCCAAGGTCTCCTCCTCGCCGTCGCGGATCTCCATGCCCTTGTGGTTCGGGGCGAAGATCATTCCGAAGTAGAGCCCCTGGACGAACTGCTGGACGACGATGAAGACGACGGCGAGCAGCGGGGAGAGCACGGTGAAGACCAGCGTCAGGTAGATCGCCGCCCGCAGCAGGATGAGCGAAGCCTCGAGCACCGGGCGCTTGGTCTGGCCCTGGGCGATCACCTTGATGGCGGTCTTGCTCATCTTGAGGGATTCGAGCACCAGAAGCACGAAGAAGAGGACGCTCTGGTACCGGACGATGAAGCGCTTGACTCCCCGACGGCTGGCGTACTGCTTGAGGTCGAATATCGCGGTGCGACGTCCGATGTCGGGATCCATGTCCAGGTGGTTCGGATTGCTGTGGTGCCGGTTGTGGTGGTTGACCCACCACCCGTAGCTGGACCCGTTGATCAGGTTGGCATGGATGTAGCCGACGGCGGTGGCGGCCCGCTTGTCGCGGAACATCGCCTTGTGGCCGGCGTCGTGGAACATGTAGGCGCTCTGCGTCCCGCACAAGCCCATCCACGCGGCCACGACCAACTGCCACCAGGAGTCGCCGAGCAGAAAGAACGCCGTGAAGCCGGACGCCAGGAGCAGGGTGTTGAGGGCCAGTCGGCCCGTGTAGTAGCGCGGGTCGAAGTCCAGCAGGCCCTCGGCCTTCACCCGCTTCAGAAGCTCGGAGAACGTCGCGGAGGCTCCTGCGGTCGGTGCGGCAGGAGCCGCGGACGCGGCAGGAACGGGAGCGGGAGTCGCACGGCGTGCGTCGAGGGACTCGACCACGCCGTTCTGGGAAGGGACGTACGGCGATGACATACGGTGCACTCCTTGGGCTGACGTGCCCGATGGTGAGGCGGTGGCTCGGCAGCCGTCCCACGATCAGGAGACTGCGCTGGTGGGAGGCAGGAACCGCACAGTGGCCTCGTGACCTTGCCCGCACTTGTGCCGTGGCGATGCGGTGCGTTGCGCCTGGTTCCGAGCCGGCGTGCCCCCAGCCTGGCCTACCGCGCTGATGCGGTTCTGATACCCGGCTGACCGGAGCGACAGCGACAGCGAGGGCGCCAGGGCCAGGGGCCAGAAGCGGCATGCGGGGAACGTGCTGGTGACGTGCTTCCACGGATGCGCTCTACGTTCCTGGGCGCGCCCACAGCTCGGGCAGGCACCGGAAAACCCCTATCGGCTGCCAGTTTCCGAGCAGCGCCCGGCCGTTCCCCATGGCCGGGCTTTTCCGCGCAAACGGTTCGTAAAATTTCACGGAGGGGTGAGGCGAATGCTTTCGATAGGAATATTCAATGTGGCAGGATCGGCGTGCGTCAAATGAAGGTGCCGCTGGCATATGGCAGCACCGTCGAAAATTAGCCATCCGACGGCTACGGGAGAAGTGTATAAACAAGCGAGAAGTGTATAAACAAGTCGTTTTCGGTCTCCCGCGTGCTTGATGGCCTTGGCCGGTTCCGCACCTCCACGTCGACCAATCTTCATGTGAGACCAGGTCCGTATTCATTCCACCGAATACATGACAAGGGAGCACGATATGCTGAGTTTTTCGATTCTCGGGGCGTTAGAAGTGCACACCGGAGCGGGTCAGGTCGAGATCTCCGGAGATCTGCAGCGCATACTTGTCCAGATTCTGCTGGTCAGCGAGGGTCAGGCGGTATCCGGCGAGACGCTCATCGATGAGATGTGGGGGGAAAGAGCCCCTGACAACCAGGTCAACGCCCTGCAGGCACACGTCAGCCGCCTGCGGCGCCGTCTGAAGTCCATGGAGCCCGAGCGCTCCGCATCACGTCTGACCATGCACCCGTCCGGCTACCGCCTGGCCGTGGACGAGGACGAGCTCGACGCCGCCCGGTTCCTGCGCGAGGTCCGTCGTGCCGAGACGGTCGCCGGCGCCCACCCCGCCGAGGCGGCCGACCTGTTGCGCTCCGCTCTGTCCATGTGGCGCGGTCCCGTCTTCGGGTCCCTGCCCGGCGGCTCGGTGTGCCGGCTCACCAGCGCCCTGTACGAAGAACGCCGGCTGCGTGCCCAGGAGCTGCTGTTCGACGCCGAGCTCAGTGCCGGGCACCACGCGAACATCCTCGCCGAGCTCTACGACGCCCACCTCAGCATTCCCCTGCGTGAGCGATTCTGCGAGCAGCTCATGATCGCCCTGTACCGTTCCGGCCGCCGGGCGGACGCGCTCGACACCTACCGGCGCATGTGGCAGCGCCTCTCCGAGGAGATCGGCGTGCTGCCCTCTCCCTCACTGCGGAGCGTGGAACACGCCATCCTGTCCCACGACCTTTCCTCACCCTGACGGGCTGTCCCCTCATCCAGGGGAGCAGCCCCGCCGTGACCTCGCCGCCCGTACGCGCGTAGGCGGGTACGCGTCGGGCCCCTGAGCCCCTCCCTCCGGCGGACGGGCCCGACGCGTCGCTCCGTCTCAGGCGGTGCGCCCTCCCGGCAGGATCGTCCGGAAGTCCGTGTAGGGGACGAGGGCGTCCGGCAGGACCACACTTCCGTCGGGCCGCGCGCCCTGTTCGAGGAGGGCCGCCACCGTGCGGCCTATAGCCACACCTCGAGGTCGTAGGTCATCCGAGCGGAGAAGCCCATGCCGCCCGGGGGGAGCAGCATCACGCGGTAGGACAGTTCGAGCCGCTGCAGGCATTTCTCGACGTGCCCGACCATCAGGTCGAACTGGGCCCCGGCGTCCTGCGGTGCGCAGACGCGTACCAGTTCCACCTTCTCGAACTGGTGCAGCCGCAGCAGGCCGCGGTTGTCGCGCCCGTAGGATCCGGCTTCGGAGCGGAAGCACGGTCGCGCCGCGCCGGCCGACGGACGGCCTCGGGTCCGAGCGCGATGAGCTCGCGTGCGTCGTGCACGGTACTCTCCTTGGTTTCCGCGGGTACGGGAGGGAACAGTCGACCCGAAGTCGGATCCGCTGCCTCGGACGGCGTCGGCGGTCAGGCGGCGGCGATGGCCAGAACGGCGTTCTGGCCGCCGAAGCCGCAGGAATTGCTCAGCGCCAGCTCGATGGGCACGGCCATCTCGGTCTCGGCGACCTTGATGTCCATGCGGGGGTCCAACGTGGTCAGGTTGGCGGTGGGCGGTACGAGCCCTCGCTCCACGGACAGGACGGTGAAGACGGCCTCCACGGCCCCCGCCGCCCCCAAGAGGTGACCCGTCACGCCCTTGGTGGAGGTGACCAGCGGGTCCCCGGTCAGGGTCCGGTTCAGCATGGCGGCTTCGGCCAGGTCGTTCAGGGGCGTCGAGGTGCCGTGCGCGTTGACGTGCTGCACGTCTCCCCGCCCGGCCCCCGCGTCGCGCAGGGCGGCGCGCACGGCCGATTCGATCCCGGCGCCCGTCGGATGGGGCGAGGTCATGTGGTGAGCGTCGGCGGACGCCCCGTAACCCACCACGCGCGCCCGGACCCGGGCACCGCGGGCGAGAGCGTCCGCCCGCCTTTCGAGGACGAGCACTCCGGCGCCCTCACCGGCGACGAACCCGTCCCGGTCCGCGTCGAAGGGACGCGAGGCGCGGGCGGGGTCCTCGCGTCGGGACAGGGCGCCCATCTGCGCGAAGCCCGCCATCGCCAGGGGCGTGATCAGGGCCTCGCTGCCGCCGGTCAGGACCACGTCGCAGCGATCGAGGGCGAGGAGGTCGCGGGCGACGCCCACCGCCGTCGTGCCGGACGCGCACGCCGTGGCCACCACGAGGTTGGGGCCGGTCGCCCCGAACTCGATGGCCGCCTGGCCGGCGAGCATGTTGGGCAGCTGCATGGGCAGCAGGAGCGGGGAGACCAGGCCGGCGCCCTGCTCGAGCAGCGTCCGGTGCTGGGCTTCCACCGTGGTGGGCCCCCCGTCACCGTTGCCCAGCACCACACCGACCCGGGCTCCGTCCCAGGTCTTCGGATCCAGCCCCGCGTCGGCCAGCGCCTCACGGGCGGCGACCAGCGCGAACTGCACGAACGGATCCAGGCGCAGGGCGCGCCTGGATCCCAGCAGGGCATCGGCGTCGAACCCGGGAACGCGGCACGAGATCTTGACCGGGTTCGACTCCAGCACCGGGTCGAAGGCGGCCGTGGAGCGCCCTGAGCGGACCGTCGCCCAGCTCGGCCCCACCCCGATGCCTGCGGGGGTGACGAGGCCGAGACCGGTGACGGCAACATCGATGCCCGCCATCAGATCTTCGCGCCTCGCTGCTCCATGAGCGCCACGATGTCGCCGACGGTGGGTGCCTCCAGCAGCTCGTCGTCGCTGATCGTCAGGCCCAGCTCGGATTGCAGCATGAGGGACAGCTCCACGACGGCCAGCGAGTCGAGTTCGATGTCCTCCCGCGTGGCTTCGGGCGTGATGAGGTCGGGCGAGACCTTCAGCTTGTCGACGAGGAGGCTCTTGAACTGTTCGAACATGATTGCCCTTCGGTCGTGCGCAGCGTTGCGCGTGCGTTTCCTTGCGTCGTACGGGTCCGCGGGACGGCGGCGGTTTCCTCAGAACGGAGTGAGCCCGGGCCAGTACAGGGCTGTCGCGCCCCAGGCCAGGCCGCCGCCGAACGCGGTGAGGAGGACCTTGTGGCCGGCGGCCAGGCGGCCGTCCTGCGCCGCCTGGGACAGCAGCAACGGGATCGAGGCGCCGCCGGTGTTGCCGACGTGTTCGATGTTGGACAGCTGGCGCTCGGCCGGGATCTCCAGCCGGTCCGAGACCGCGGTGAGGATGCGGGCGTTGGCCTGGTGCGCGGCGAACCGGTCGACCTCGGCCATGGTCCATCCCCGGCGCCGGACCGCCTCCAGGGAGGCGGCGGTCATCCGTTCCACCGCGTGGCGGTAGGTGTCCCGCCCCCGCATCCGGAAGTAGTGGTCCTCGATGGGGGCGCTCCGCGCCGAGGAACGCTGCCTCGAACCGCCTGCCGGTACTTCGATGAGGTCCGCCAGGCTGCCGTCGCTGCCCAGGACCAGGGGTCCTGATCGCCCCGGGCTCGTCCGGGTCTCCGGCGCGTAGTACGACAGCCCCCGCCCCGTCCGCGAATATCACGGCGCTGGTGCGGTCGTCGGGGTCGACGATGGTGGTGAAGGTATCGGCGGCCACCAGCAGTACCCGGTCCGCGATGCCCGCCGCGATCAGTCCGGAGGCGGAGGCCAGGCCGTAGAGGAAGCCGGTGCACACGGCCGCCACGTCGAATGCCGGCACGCCGGTCAGACCGAGACGGGCGGCCACGGCCGGTGCGGTGGCGGGGCACGAGTGGTCCGGTGTCGTGGTGGCGAGCACCACCGCGTCGACGTCGGCGCTGCCCGCGGACTTCAGGGCCCGCTGCCCGGCCTCGACGGCCAGGTCGGAGGTGGCGGTGCCGACGGAGACCACGTGGCGGGTGGCGATTCCGGTGCGGCTGCGGATCCACTCGTCCGTGGTGTCGAGCCGGCGGGTCAGGTCCTCGTTGGTCACCACGTCCGGCGGCACGTACGACCCGATGCCCGCGATGACCGCCGTGCGCCCCACGGGCGGCTGCCGCGTGGCCGTGGTCACCCTGTGCTCCCCTGCCCGGAGGCCAGGGCGTCGACGGGCAGGCCCATGTAGGCCATGCGGGCCTCGGCCATGTCGTCGGTCCACTGCTCGGCCATGTCGTAGCGCTGCTCGGGGGTGGTGTCCAGCATGCGCACGCCGGGCCACAGCTCGTAGTCGCCGATCAGGTCGGTGTGCTCCCGCATGCCCCTCTGGAACATCTCCTCGCGGGGCAGAACGTACTCGCGGTCGGGGAGTTCGTCCCAGAGTCGGGCGCCCGCACGCAGGATCTCCACCAGCCTCGGCTCGTACTCGGGGTGCTTGACCACGTGGTCGCGCAGGATCGTGCTGGCCACGGTCAGGTGTCGGATCTCGTCGATGGCGGTGCCGCGGGAGATCTCCCCGGTGGCGGGCGACAGCGGGGTCCACTTGCGCTCGCTCAGCTCGGCCGCGGGGGCCAGTACGCCTTCGATGACGATGGCGAACACGGCTACCCCGCCGATGAAGTCCGACTGCCCGGTCACGATGTCGTCGGTGAACTCCTTCACCGGCTCCAGGACCCGGCGCCGGTAGTCGGCCGCCATCTCGTCCACGTCCCGCAGCAGGCTGCCGGCGGGGTGACCGAGCTCGACGAGGTGGTTGCGGAACACCCGGGCGTGACGGGCCTCGTCGATGAGCTGGGTCGCGTAGAACTCCATCTCCGGTATCCCCGGGGCGATGGTGACGTAGCGCCCCAGGATCCGGGTGGCCATCTCCTCGGACAGGGCACGGAAGCCGAACTCCAGGGTGAGGGCGTCCCTCAGCGGCCCGGGCTCCTTGAGGAAGTCGGGAACGACGGCGTCCGCGTGGTGGCCGGTGTCACCGCGGTCCCGCAGGGTCCCCTGAGCCACGGAGGTGAACCAGTAGGAGAGGTCGCACTCCTCGGGGCCGAGGGTCAGTTCTTTCGCTCCGTCGAGCAGGCCGGGTGCCTTGTCCCAGTCTGCCTCCGGCGCCACGGACTCGGTCATGTCGTGGTCTCCTTCCTGGTGTGCTTGCCCGGCCCGGGGTCCCGGACGGGGGTGGGCGGGCCGCCGAACAGCCCGCCGGCGTAACTGAGCAGAGGGTCGCCGCCACCGACGGCGGCGTGCGTCACGTGGCCGATCAGTACCTCGTGGTCGCCCAGCGGGGTCGAGCCGTAGAGCCGGCAGGTGTAGTGGGCCAGCGCGCCGTCGAGGAGAGGCGCGTGGGCGTACGGGTCGTGTTCCCATCCCATGCCTGCGAACTGCTCCGCCCCGCCGGGGCGCGAGCTGTCGGCGAAGTACCGGGCCAGATCGGCCTGCGCCCCGGTGAGGACGTTGACCGCGTAGCGGCCCGCCGCCGCGGCCAGTGCGGCGAACTGCGACCCGCTCCTGAGGCAGGTTCCCAGCAGCAGCGGTTCCCGGGACACGGTGGTCACGGTGCTCACGGTGGTTCCGTGCAGGACGCCTCCGTGGCTGACGGTCAGCACGGCCACCGGGGCGGTGAGGTGGTACAGGGCCCTACGCCGGCGCAGGCGTCCGTCCGGACTGCGGGGCCCGGTCGACAGCCCGGTGCGAGGGCGGAGCGCGGTGCTCATCGCGTCGCCTCCTGCCGGACGCGCTCGCTCGCGGCCGTCGTCCGCGCGGCGGGGACGTGTCCCACGGGCGCGGGGTCCGCGACGTGGCCCACGGGCTTGGGGTGCTCAAGGCCCAGGTCGTCCAGGAGTCTCAGGTAGCCGGGCTGGCGCACAGGCTCGAAGGGCAGGGCGAAGGACTTCATGAAGTTGCCGAAGAGGCCCCGGTCACCGAAGAGGTGGAAGGGGATCACCAGCAGAGCCCACTCCGGCCCGATCAGCCAGCACCACAGGGCCACGACCGCGGCCTGGGTGATGAGGCTGTGCATCACGTTGTAGAGCACGTAGTACGTCTTGGAGATCGGGCGGCCGCCGCTGCGCCGGAAGGCGATGGCGCCGGGGAGGTACCCGATCAGGTCGATGTAGAGGAACAGCAGGACGGCCGGCCCCCATCGGATGTCGCCCAGGTGGGCGATGATCAGACCGGTGGTGACGGCCAGGGCGACGAGGTACTCGGCCCGGTGGAGCGAGTAGGTGCGCGGGGTCTCGAACGGGTTGGCCTGATCCACGGTTCAACTCCTGTCGGGGCAGCGGGTCACACCGCGACGTTCTCCGGGCGGGCGTCGCTGAGGTTGGCGTCGCCGAGCAGCGTGGAGCCGGGGAACAGGCCGGTCACCGCCCAGGCCACGCTTTCCTTGATCACGCGTTCGGCGATGGGGTCGAGGATCCCCTCGAGGCTGGGGATGCCGAAGTCGAAGTCGGCCTCGAACGCGACGGTGACGTCGGCGCCGTCCTGGCGCAGCGTCCACCGGCCGACGAAGCTGTCGAAGTCGCCGTCGGTCTGCTCGAAGCGGGCGGTCAGGTCCCGGACGGAGAACTCGTCCTTCTCGGACCAGCGCAGCAGGCCGCTGCGGAAGTGCAGTTCCCAGCTGGAGCTGCACTCGGCGGCCGGCAGCGTGCCGTGCACGGTGGTGGTGTGCACGTGCGGTGCCAGGTCGGGGTACTTCTCCCACTGGATGATCCCGTCGAAGACGGTCCGGGCGTCCTGGGCGGGAACCAGGACCTTGAGTTCTACGTGTCGCACGGTCAGTTACCACTTTCCGGCATCGTGGCCGCGCCCCGTACGAGGTCGCGGGTGGCCTTGTCGAAGGAATCGAGGAGGAACCGCACTTCGGCCTCGGTCAAGGTGGCCGGCGGCGTGAAGCGCACCACCGCGCTTCCGTTCATCGAGTGGTTGGCGACGACCCCGTGGTTGAACAGCTCGATCAGGAGCTCGCCGGCGAGCCCGGCCTCGACCAGCTCGACGCCGATCAGCAGGCCGCGGCCGCGGACCTCCACCAGCTGGCCGGGGATGTTGCGGCGGGCGATCTCGGTGAGCCCGGGCAGCAGGATGCCACCGAGGTCGACGGCCTTGGTGACGAGCCGCTCTTCCTTGATCGTCTCGATGGACGCCTGGACGGCGGCCATGAGCAGGGGCTGCCCCGAGAACGTCGAGGTGTGCAGGAAGGGGTCCTTGTCGAAGGGGCGGAACGCCTTGCGGGTGGCGACCGCCGCGGAGACCGGCAGCACGCCGCCGCCCAGGGCCTTGCCCGTCAGCAGGACGTCGGGGACGACGCCTTCGACGTCCGCGCCCCACCACTCGCCGAGGCGGCCCAGGCCGGACTGGATCTCGTCGAGGACGAGGAAGCCCTCGTACTCGCGGACAAGTTCCTCGACGCGTTTGAGGTAGCCCTTGGGCGGGATGATCACGCCGCCCTCGCCCTGGACGGGTTCGATGATGACGCAGACCTCGCCGGGATGGGCCGCCAGCTCGGCTTCCAGCGCGTCCGCGTCGCCGAACGGCAGGTGCAGGAAGTCCGGTACGAGCGGCCGGAAGGGCTGCTGGTAGACGTCCTTGGCGGTGGCGGACAGCGCGCCGAGAGTCTTGCCGTGGTAACCGCCGCGCAGGGAGACGGTCCGCTTGAAGCCGTTGGCGCGGGCGAGCTTGAGACCGGTTTCGACGGCCTCGGAACCCGACAGGGCGAAGTGCACGCGGTCGAGGCCCTCGGGCATGACCGATACGAGTGCCTCGGCGGCGCGGGCGGCGGTCGGCTCGAGGAGGATGCGGGTCGCGGTGGGGTGGGTGTGCAGCTGGCGCTGGACGGCCTCCACGACCCGCGGGTGGCGGGCACCCATGATGAAGACCCCGTAGCCGCCGGCGTTCAGGAAGCGCTCGCCGTCGCTGGTGGTCAGCCACGCTCCGGAGGACGCCACCTCCATATGGCTGCCGAAGAGCTCGGCGAGCGTCGCCCGGCCCTTGCTGAGGTGCGCCCGGTAGAGGCGCAGGATCTCTGCCTCCGTGGTCGGCGCGGCGGCGCCGGGCCGGGCTTCCTGGATCACGGTCACGAGTGGTCACTCCCTAGTGGTACGGGGCTGGAGCAGGAATCGCGGGTGCGGGCGGCGGCCGGGACGAGGACGCGACGGCGCGTCTCAGGCCAGCTCAAGGGACCCGCCGGCGAAGTAGGCCAGAAGCGGTCCGGCCGCGGCGGGCCTCGCCGGCGGGTGGAAGGCCAGGGGCCGCACCGAAGCGGCACGGGTGGCGTTCGGGGAGCCCTTGATGAAGTCCATCCCGCCGAGGAGTTCCAGCGCCCGGTTGGCGTTGGCGACCAGGGCGTCCTGGACGGTGTACCGGGCGATCAGGGTGCCGGCCACGGCCTCTTCGCCTTCGACCCCGCTCTCCACGGCGCGCGCGGCGCCTTCGAGCAGGGCGACGGCCGCCTCGTGGCTGATCGCGAGGGCCGCGCGTTCGGTGGGGTTGCCCCGCTGGTGCGTGACCACCTCTTCGACGAGGGCGGCGGTGGCTCCCGTGTATCCGGCGGAGATGAGCAGGACGAACCAGATGAACCCAGCCGTCTGCAGGTCGTCCAACCGGGTCGGGTCGTCGGCCGAGGTCCGTACCACCAGCTCGTCCGGTACGAACACGTCCTCCAGGTGGACCTCGTCGCTCTCGGCTCCGGCCAGCAGGCCGGTTCCCCAGAAGGGGTGGACGCTCAGGCCGGGCGAGCCCGCCGGCACGATGGCGAGGGCGAGCTCGGGGCCGCCGTCGGCGCCGGGTACGGAGATGCTGGCCGTCAGCAGGTCCATCGAGGAGGAGAGGCTGCACGGCTTCTTGGAGCCGCGCAGGAGGTATCCGCCCTTGGCGGGCGCCGCGGCCACGGTCGGGGCGAGGATGTTCTGCTGGGTGCGTCCCTCCGCCCAGCCGGAGGCCATGAGTTTCTGCTCGGGCACGATCCGGTGCAGAAGCTCCACCTGGGTGGGCGTCAGTCTGTCCGGCCGGTCGGCCAGCGCGTAGAGCATGGCGGCGGTGAAGTGGTGCATGGTCGTGGCGGCGGCCAGCGACGGCGTCACCGCGCCCAGTGCCTCCTGGACGCGGACCGCCTCCAGCGGGGACGCCCCGTGACCGCCGAACGTGGTGGGGATGAGCAGTCCGACGCCGCCGTGGGCGCGGAAGAGGTCGATGGCGACGCTGCCGGGCTTCTCCAGTTCGTCGAAGGGGATCTCCTCCAGGGCTTTGAGGAGCCCTGGGTGGTAGTGCTCGCAGACGGCGCGGGCTCGGTCGAGGGAGCGCACGGGTACCTCCGGTGGGAGAGGGGGGTGCGGGGGCGAAAGCTCAGGCGCCGAAGACCGCCTCGTAGGGGCTGACGTCGCGGGCGATGCTCACGCCCTGGAGGTGGGAGGTCTTGAGCATCGGGTAGTTGGCCTCGCCGAAGGCTCCGCCGGTCAGGCCGGTGCCGCCGTGCGTGGGCAGGTAGGGGACGCACCCCATGTGGGAGTCGTTGATCTTCAGCAGTCCGCCGTTGGTGACGTGTCGCACGAAGGTGTCGATGACGTCCTCGGACCGGGCCCACAGCGAGTTGCGCAGTCCGTAGGGATTGGAATTGGTGAAGTCGACGAATCGGGCCAGGAGTTCCTGGTCGGTGCCGGGTTCGGCGACGATGACGGGGATCAACGGAAAGAACGTTTCCTCCCGGACGATGTCGAAGTCGCGGGCACGGGCCAGGCCGTCGACCAGCACCACGGTGGGCTGCAGGAACACACCGGTGTCCGAGGGGGTACCGTCGACCTCCACGCGGCGCCCGCCGGTGACGAGCGACCCGCCCTGGTCCAAGGCCTGGTTGAGGAGTCGGAAGAACCGCTCGCTGCGCCGGACCGGCGACAGCAGGACGTCCTCCTCCTCCGGATAGCCGGGCCGTATCCGCTTGACCTGCTCCTTCAGCTCAGCCAGCAGTTCGTCGGCGACGGCGGGGTGCACCAGCACGCCGTTGGGGACCATGCAGATCTGGCCCGAGCCGTAGAAGGCCTCGGTGATGGCCTCGACGGCCTTGGGGATGTCCGCGTCGGACCAGACGACGACGATGTCGTTGCCGGCCAGCTCCAGGATGGCCTTCTTGCCCTTCGCGACGCACTGCTGCTCGAAGCGCAGGCCCTCCTGGCTGCCCCCGATGTAGAAGATGTCGTCGATCAGAGGGCTGTCGATCCAGCGGTCCAGCGTCTGCTTGGGGTTGGCGCACAGGGCGTTGAGCGTGCCGGGCGGGGCGTCCAGCTCCTCGAGGATCGGGGCGACCACGTCCCGCATCAGCCACATGGTGCTCAGCGCGATGCTGCGCGGGGCGCGCATGACGACGGCGTTGCCGGCCATCAGACACAGCACCCCGAGGGCCGCGCTGGGCAGCGGGGCGTTCTGCGGGGGGTTGAAGGCGACGACACCGTCGGGCTGACGACGCACGATCAGCCGGCGGTTCCCGTGCCGGAACTCGGTGTGCATCTGCTCCTGGTACCAGCCGAGGCTCTCCTCGCTGAAGATCTGGAGCAGGGAGCTGTGTTCCCAGCGGGCGAGCTTGGCGGGATGGGCCTCCGCGATCAGCATCTCGATGAACTCGTCCCGGCGCCGTTCGAGCTCTTCGCGGAAGCGGCGGCCCAGGCGCATGCGGCGTTCCAGCGGGTAGGCGGCCCAGCCTGGGGCGGCGGCCGCGGCAGCCTCGCTCGCCAGATCGATGGCGTCGTCGCCGGCGATCGCGCAGCGTCCCACGACGTAGGGGTGCTGGGCCGCGTCCGACGCGGCGTCCTGCTCCAGGCTCCGCTTGAGCGTCACGCTGGTGAACACGTCGTCGAGGAGGGATCTGCCGCTCACGGTGTAGACCCATCCGTCGCCGTCGACGTCCTTGCCGGCGACGTAGAGCTTGTAGCTGCGCAGGGGTGCCTGGCGTTCTTCTGCCGCCTGGTCAGGAGAGGCAGGACGTACGGAGGACTGCTCCTCTGTTGTTCCGTCCGAGAGCATGGTTGGCCTTTCCGGGTGGGTCCCAGTGCTGACCGGCACGTGACAACGGGGCGCCGGATTCTGATCGTTGCAGTTGTCTCTGACCCGGTTCTGACACCGAGCTGATGCTGACAGCGGGGCGGTCGCGGTCGCCCGCGGGACCGGACGCAGGCGCGGCCGAGTGACGGAAACGGATCGGGCCGGGTTCGCCCGAACAGGCCTGTACCTCCATGGGGTTCGGGAAGTCGGCGCGGCGTGGACTCGGTTCAGGGGAGTCGGCGCAGCGCGGGCACGACGTCCCGCGCGATCTGCTCCAGGTGCGGAGCGGGGGTCAGCGAGCCGACGCGGAGCACGATGTGCCGTGCGCCGGCCCGCACGTACCCGGCCAGCCACTCGACCACCTCGTCGGCGTCGCCCCAGGCGTACGCCTGGATCGCGGCCATGAAGCCGAGGGAGCGTCCGTAGTAGTGCTCGATGTAGTGCTCCAGCTCCCGCTTGGCCGCGTCCCGGTCGGGGCCGAGGGTGACGGTGGCGTACAGCCCGGGGGTGATCGCGTCGGCCGGGCGGCCGTGCTCGGCCGCGAGCCGCCGGATCTCCTGCCAGGCCGTGCCGTAGGCCTCCGCCGACGGGAGGAAGGGCAACCAGCCGTCGTAACGCCGGGCGACCCGGGCCAGCACCCTCGGTGTGTCGCTGCCCGCCAGCCAGAGCGGGGGGCCGCCCGGCCGGTGCGGCGGCGGCAGCCGGTCCAGGCCCTCGGCCTGCCAGTACCTGCCCTTGAAGGACGTCGGCGCGTCCGGGAGGGTGGCCTGCCACGCGGTGCGCCACAGGTCGGCGTTCTCGTCCAGGCGGCCGGCCCGGCCGGTGAACGGCACGTCGACGGCCGCGAACTCCTCCTCCGTCTCGGGCAGGGGGAAGCCGGAGCCGAGGCCGAGGACCAACCGTGATCCGCACACGTGGTCCAGGCTGGCGAGCATGTTGGCGCCGATCAGCGGGTGCCTCAGGGCCGGGGTCAGTGCGGCGGTGCCCAGGGTGATGCCGCTGGTGGCCGCCCCCGCCGCCGCGAGTACCACCAGGGGGTCGAGCCGTGGACGCGCGGTGAGGGAATCCCCGGTCCACAGGGAGTCGAATCCGAGGGCCTCGGCCTCGCGGGCGAACTCCAGCAGCGGGTTGGCGCCGAAGTCACCCGTCATGGCCTGCTCTCTCGTCGGCAACAGGACACCGATGCGGGTGGTCACCGAACTCACCTCCGTTCTCTGTCGTGAAGCTGCGGTCGGTTCGGTGGTGCCGTCGGCCCCGTACAGGGCGGACGGGACGGTCGGACGGCCGGGGTGCGGACGCACGCCTCGCGGGGTTTCCGCCTGAAGAGGGCCACGACCAGCTCCTCCGGTTCTTCGCGCAGTTCCAGGGGCGGCTCACTCCGCGTCCCGGTTCCGCTGTCTGCCGTGGGGCGCCCCTCTGCCGTGCGTCCGTCGTGGCACGAGGGGGTCCGACGGGAGCCGATGGAACCAGGAGTGCCTGACACCGCACTGATCCGGCGCCGCCCGGCCCGTCCGTCAGCGCCGGGTCAGCGCCACGTCATCCGCGGCGGTCACATTCACTGGTGTGTCCCGGTAGTGAGCAGCGCGCGGTCCCACTCCGTACCGCCCTCGCTGCCCGGGAGCGCCGCAGATCTCCCCGCCGACCGAACCGAGACGGAGTTGGTCACATGACCGCACCACGCGCCGCCCTGCCGCGCCGAGCACTGATCGTCGCCAACCCCACTGCGGGAACCACCAGTGCGCGGCTGGTCGAGGAGGTGGCCGAACTGTGCGGAAAGTGGCTGCCCGAGGTGCGGCTGCACCGCACGACCCGGCAGGGCGACGCCACCCGGCGGGTGGCGGAGGCGTGCGCGGGGGCGGCACCGCCCGACCTGGTGGTGGCGGTCGGGGGTGACGGGACGGTCCGCGAGGTGGTCGAAGCGCTGGCCGGTGGATCAGCCGCCCTGTTCATCGTGCCGGCCGGAACCGGTAACTCCGGATACCGGATGCTCTGGGGCGACCTGCCCTGGCGTGCGGCGCTGCTCGCGGTGCTGGATGCGGCGGAAGGTTCTTCGAACGAGGCCCGGCTGCGTCACGTCGATCTCGCGGAGCTGGCCGAGAACGGCGAGAAGGTCCTCCTGGGGGCGTGCTCGGGGCTCATCGCCGAGGCGCTGGTCACCGCGCGCGGCATCGCGCTGACCGGCCGCCGGCGTTACGCGGAGGCGTTCCAGCGCACCGCCGAGGCCTTCACGCCGTACCCGGGCCGGGTCACCGTCGACGGAGTGGTGCTGCACGAGGGGCCGACCGTGCTGGCGAACGTCGGCGGCGGCCGGTACCGCGGCGGTGACTACCTGGTGCTGCCGAGGTCCGAGCCGGACGACGGTCTGCTGGACGTCTGCGTGATAGGCGGCGAGGTGCCACCCACCCGGGTGCCCGAACTGACCAGGACGGGGGCCCACCTGGATGTGCCCGGAGTGTTCTACGGGCGCGGCCGCCGGATCGTCGTCGAGCGCATGGACGGGACACCGCTCCGGTACGAGCACGACGGCGAGCTCCAGCCGGCCTCGACCTCGGGCATGACGCTGGAGGTGCTGCCCGGCGCGCTCCTGGCCTGGAACGCCGGGGCGAGCGGGCGCGGCCCCCGCTGAGGCCGGGGACCCGCACGGACCGCCGCCGCACCGCACCGTCGCCCACGGCAGAACGCGCGCAGCCAGCACGGCAGCACGGCCGAGACTCCGGCGAGACCGCCCACCGAAGGGAACCGAGGATGACCGTCCTGGAAGAGCTCGCCGGCTGGGCGTCCGGGCTGAGGCACGACGACATCCCCGCACCGGTCCGCTCGCTGGCGGCCAGCCAGGTGCTCTCCCAACTCGGTTCGATCCGGGCGGGCCTCCACCATCCGCTGGGCCGGCGCATCGTCGCCGCGTTCGGCGATCCGTGGCAGGACGATCCCCGGACCGGTGCCTGCGTACTGGCGGGGCTCGGTTCCTGGCTTAATCTCGACGACACCGCCTATGCGGGCCACCTCTCCAACTCGACGGTGGCGGTGCCCCTGGCACACGCCCTCGCCCGCGGTCTGGACGGTGCCGCGCTGATCACCGCCGTGGTGGCCGCCAACGAGTGCGCGGCCAGGATCACCGCGGCGGCGACGCTCGGACCGCTGCGCGGCCAGAGCGCGGCGCACACCCACCTGGCCGGCGGCGTCGCGGGTCGTCTGCACTGCGAGGGCGCCCCGGTGGCACGCTGGACGGACGCCCTGGGGCTTGCCTTCGCGATGCCCAACTGGCCGCTCTACCGCGCGTTTTTGGCCAGTGACGCGCGTCTGTTCAACGCCTTCACCCCGGTACGCGCCGCCATGGACGCCTGCGACGCGGCGGCTGCCGGGCTGCACGGAGCGCCGGACATCCTGGAGCATCCGGACGGCTTCCTGGCCCGCTTCGCGTCCGTCCCGCTGCCCGGCGAGGTCGACGATGGCCTCGGCACACGCTGGTACACCCACACGCTCTCCTTCAAGGCCCGTCCGGGCGGCCCCGGCATCGACGCCGCGGTGGACTGCGCGATCGAACTGCACGACGTGTTGGGACCGTTGCGCGAGGAGGACATCGAGGAGGTGGTCGTGGAGGCGTCGCTCTACACCCTCTTTGCGGGGCGTACCGCCGAGCGGTACGTGACGGGGCCCGACGCCCCCATGGGCGCACTGGTCCTGCACACCCCCTACCCGGTGGCGACCGCGCTGCTCCAGGGCGGTCTCACCGTGGACGACTTCGCCGCTCCCCGGCTCGCCCGCCCCGACCGCTGGAAGCTGGCCGGACGGGTCGTCCTCCGGCACGACGAGGACTTCACCCGGGCGCTGTTCGGGTCGGTGGCCCCCTTCGGGGAGGCGGTACGCCGGGCCGGCACGGCCGCCGGGCCGTGGCTGAGAGCGCTGGGCGGGCCGGAGACGGAGGAACTCGCGCTCGCCGCGTCCGGTCCGGGCGCGGACCGGGCCGACGACTTCTCCGACGCCACGAAGGCGACTCCGGCCCGGGTGACCGTACGGATGCGCGACGGTCGCACCGAGGTCCGCGAGCGCCTGGTGCCGATCGGCGCGGCCGGCCCGCACACCCGGGCCGGGCACGCACGTCTGATGAGGGAGAAGTTCGTCTCGCTCGGCGGTGCGCCGGACGTGGCGCATGCGGCGTCGGAGCTCGACCGGATGGACGGCGACCGGCTGGCCGACTGGCTCCGCGCGAGCCTCGGCTGACGCCGTCGGGCCGCCGCCCGTCCGTCCGTACGCCTGTCCGTACGCCCGTCCGTACGCCCGTCCGTACGTCCGTCCGTGCGAACGGCGCGGGTGGACCGGGCCTGCTCCCGGGCCGTTCGGCCAAGTGCGCGTGGTCGGCGGCGTGATGATCCCGGGCATGTGATGGCCGAAGTCTGCTCGCGGTGGATCTGCCGGACGGCCGTCTCCGAGTGGGCGGTCGAGACGTTCCCGCCCGCCGAAGCGGAGACGGCCGCGGTCCTTCAAGCGGTCTGCCGAGGGGTGCGGGTCACGCTTCCGGCAGGCGGTCCAGGAAGCCGGCGACGCTGGTGATGCGGCCGTCATCGGCGAGCGTGATCACGTCGAAGCCGGCCGCGGGAGCGGAGCCGTCCGCGGCGGAGACCAGGTCCCACGTGAAGCGCACCAGGTTGTGGTGCGCGTCCGGCGTGCCGGTCAGCTTGAACTCGAAGCCGGGGAACTGCTGGTGGGCGGCCTCGATGGCCGCGGCGATCCCGTCGTGGCCCTTCACGTCGCCGAGCGGGTCGGTGTAGGTGCCGTCCTCGGTGAACGCGGAGGCGACCGCCTTGGCCAGCTCCTCGGGGGTGGCGCTGTTCCAGGCGGTGAAGTAGCGCTCGACAGCGTCCTCGTGCGTGGTCACAACGGTGTCCTCTCGTCTGTACGGGTGCACCCGAAGGGCGCGGTTCGGCGTGCGCCGACCGCCTCGTCGGCGGGGGCGCGGCCGGACGGCGGCCTGCCCGTGCGATGGCCGGCGTTGTCCGCCCCGGGCGTGACGCGGCGGGGACAGAGCTTGCCGGGGGCACGGGATGTGCCTCGCCCTGCCTGCGTCCTCAGCCTGACGCACCCGTCCGGAGCGGTCGATTACCGCTGGGGTAATGCACCGGAACCGGCCGGACCACCGGGGTGCTACCGCGCCTCCGGGGGACGCGGCATGAGGACGGCCTGGGTCTGGGTGGTCTGGCTGACCCGGCGCCCGCGATCGTCCCAGACGTCGGTCTGGACGACGATGAGCGTGCCCCCGACGTGCAGCGGCCGGGCTTCCGCCCGTACCGTGCCCTGGCCCGCTCCCCGGAAGAGGTTGGTCTTCGACTCGATCGTGGCCGTGCTCGCCCCCTTCGGCAGGTTGAGGTACCCGCAGACCGCTCCGACGGTGTCGGCGAGCGTCATCAGGGCTCCCCCATGCAGCACGCCGCCGACCGTGCAGCGCCCGGCCGACCATTCGAGGAGGCCCCGCGCGACCTCGGGCCGGGCCTCGGTCAGTACCACCCCGGACTCGACCGCGTACGGCATCTCGGCGAGGAGACGGGCGGCCAGGTCTGACGTGGGGGAGGCGGGGACGTTGGAGTCGGACATCGGGAACACCTCTCGCGCGGTGGTGCCGGTGGGAAGGACGGGAGGCACTCTACTCCCGCCCGGGAAGGTGCCGGATGCGGTGCGCGGCACCGCCGTTGCGGGCGACAACCCCGGCCGGCTCCACTCCGAGAGAGGGGACGACCGCCCGGAGCGCCTCGGGTTGTTCCCCGTGGTGCGGCGCTCAGCGCGACCGCACCGCACCCGCCAGGGCGTCGGAGGCCGTCAGCGCCGTGTCGTGGGAGAGGATCGCGTTCTCCAGCCCGCGCAGTTCCCGGGAAGGCTGGACCCCCAGCTCCTCGGACAGCCGTCGCCACATGATCCGATAGGTCTCCAGCGCCTCCGCCTGCCGTCCCGCCCGGTAGAGCGCGACCATGAGGTGCTGGCAGAATCGTTCCCGCAGTGGGTTGGCCATGTGCGCCTCGGTCAGCTCCACGAGGATGGCGTCGTGCCTGCCGATGGCCAACTCCGCGTCGAAGAGAAGCTCCATGCCCCGAAGGCGAATGGCCTCGTAACGGGCGGCCGCGAGGCGGCAGATCGGTCCTGCGTGCAGGTCACCGAAGACCCCGCCACGCCACAGCTCCATCGAGCGGCGGAGCGTGTCCGCCGCGGCGGCCGGGTCGCGGTCGATCGTCGCCTCTGCGGACTTGACGCTTTCGGTGAACTCCACCGCGTCCAACTCTCCCTTCTGCAGGCACAACTGGTAGCCGGAAGGACGGAGAACCAAGCGCTGGGGGTTCCTGTCCGGCTCCAGACGGCGCAGCCGCCGCCGGAACCGGCTGATGTGTGCCTGGAGTGCGTTGGCCTGATGGTCCGGGGCCGCCTCGCCCCACATCTCCTCGGCCAGGGCCTCCGCGGGGATGGGTCGGTCCTCACTGACCAACAAGGTCTGGATCAACACACGCTGAAGATCGCCGGGTATCTCCACAGCCTCGTCGTCCGAGGAGATCTGTAACGCTCCGAGTACCGAAAAGTTCAGCACGAAGTTCTCCTTGCCTCGGGGGGCGATGGGGAATGAGCCGCCGCAAGAGGGGCGAATGGATCCTGGAAGCGCCGGACCACGCTCACGGCGCGTCACTCAGGAAACGCGCCCTAGCTGCTCACCGGCCTGAGTGAGAGAATCGACAGGAGTGGAAAGAAGCCATTTCAACCTCGATCAATAGTGCCATATCAGATGGGGATGGAGTAGTCCCTCTTGATGGTGGCCATAAAAGCTCCCTCGTGACTCTCGGTCCGACAGCCCGGTTCACCCGGTTCACCCGCTTTACGCACGTCGACCGGCCCCGGCCTCCGCCGATTCCTGGCGCAAACCTTTCCATCACTACCGGCCTGCCCCCCTGTCACCGGACGACGAATGGGCGACGCCCGCACGCCCACCGTTGTCAACGGAAATAAACCCGCCCCCACCCCCGTGAGCGGATGGAATGCAACTCCCGGTCCTTCGGGTGCGCCCCCTTACCCAGCGCTGCCGACGGCAAGCTTCTTCCTCGGTTTTTCACCGTAAATTCTCAGAGTGGTGTCGTTTCGTCGCCACCCCGTGAATTTACGGTGAAGCACCGAGTCCGGAGCCCCACGTTTCGCTGGGAGTGCTCCGTCGACCGGGCCTTCACCGCACGCGAACAGGCCGCCCCCTAGGAGATCGGGCACGAGGCGCGCTGCCAGACCTTCGCGACCCATCATCGCCAGGGGCGGATCTCCCCCGTGGACGGCCGGCACTCGACGTGACGTCACGGACGCGAGATCAACCCACAGCCCTGTGAAACAACGAGGCCTGGGTCGAGAGTTCGGCCAGCAGTCGCGAGTGGCCCGCGAGGTGCTCCTCGGCCCTGAGGTCGATCAGGTCGCCCCAGAGCAGGCACTCCTCGAAGATGCGCTTTCCGCCAGGGTCCACCAGTCTCACGGTGACGGCGACGGCGGCGGCCTCGTCCGGAATCGACCGCAACAGCTGTAACAGGGTCCTCATCTCCTGCCGCACCGCGGTCAGTCGCTCAGCGTGGCTGGTACTGGCGATCAGGTTCCCGAGCGCCGTCCGCGACATGGCGTCGCTGTTGTCCAGGCCGGCCATGGCCCCGTCCAGGATCTGGCGGGCGGCGAGAGTCAGTGCGCGGTCAGCGAGGAAGACGTGCGCCACCGTCAAGTCGTACCGCGCCTGGACGCGAGGGCTGAGAGGCGCCAATGCCGCGAGAGCGTCTGCGGCGGAAAGGAACTCCTCGTACCTGTGGGCGAGCTGCGCGGTGTTCACATGAACCTCCGGGAACAGGATGCTGATTGCGGAAGGCCGGACCCGAGACGTACTCCTCGGCGTGAGGAGACGCGCACCGGCTGGAGGGGCCATCGCCCCTTCCGGCGACCTCGTCGACACCGGTCAGGTCGTCCACAGCATCCTGGACCTGGCGCACCGCGCGCCGGGCGGCCCGCCGCTCGCGTCGGAACACGGGGCCGACCTCGCCGGCCGTACTCCCGGCAGGACGGCGGACGCCGCCCCGGGGGCCTTCGGATCCTGCCGCGCAGGGCGCTCGCTCACCGCGGAGAGGGCAGGATGCGAACCTGCGCAGACCCGGAAGAGCCCGACCCCGGAAACCGCAGATCCCCGATGGACCACTCCGGGCACCTCTCCTGGAACGGGTCTTCGGACTTGATGGGGCTGTGGTGGTGGCGGCCTGACGTGAGGTCACCGTCCGGGACGGTCGAGGCCCACAACGCGGACTCGGTCGCCGACTGGCCCAGCACCCGGCCCGCCCCCTGGCGCGAAGCCGTCCGCACACTCCTGCGCCGCAACCGCTTCTTCACCCACGTCGCCGACCCCACCCACCTGCCTGAACTCCTCACCCTCGCCGAGACCGTCGAGCAGTGGTGGGACGGCATCGAGACCTACCTGACCGTCGGCATCACCGACGCCGCCTCCGAAGGCAACAACCGCCTCGTCAAGCTCGAAGCCCCCCACGCCTTCGGCTTCCGAAGCCGGAAGGACCCGCGCCTCCGGTCACGTCGTGCAACCGCCCGGCGAAGTCGACGGAAGGCGCACCCCCATCACCTTCGGAAACCCCCCAGAACACGACCTGACCGCAACCGCGGCGGAGAGGGCAGGATTCGAACCTGCGCAGGCCCGTAAGAGCCCGACCCAAGAAGCCTCAGGTCCCCGATAAACCACTCCGGGCACCTCTCCCAGAACGCGGCCCAACCGCAACCGCAGCGGAGAGGGCAGGATTCGAACCTGCGCAGGCCCATAAGAGCCCGACCCAAGAAACCTCAGGTCCCCGATAAACCACTCCGGGCACCTCTCCCTGCTCCCGGCCCGGTCTCCCGTGCCGTTCACAGAAACAACAGTGCCAGATGCTTCTGACACAACGCTGACATTCCTCTGACGCTATGATCCTCTTTCCTTTGTCGTCGGCCGATGCTGTAATTCATCGTCGCGATTTTTTCGAGAAGGGAACGATCGTGTCTGCCGTATCGATCGAAGATCCAATTCTGCGAGCCATCACCGAGCACTCCTCGGCCGAGAATCCCAGCTCCTTCCTCGCGCTCAACAGCGGCAACCTCACTTTCACCGCGCCCGGACTCGACGGTGTGATCGTCTACCGTCGCACCGGCAGGTTCGCCGTGCAGTTCGGCGGCCCGTTCGCCGGCGCCGACGACTACGACGCACTGCTCGCTCTCTTCCTGGAGCACGTGCGTGAGCAGGAACTGCGTTTGGTCGGCGTCCAGTTGCAGCGCGCGGACGGGGAGGCGTACGCGCGTCACGGGTTCACCGTCAACCAGATAGGCGCCTCGTGGGCGGTCCGGGTGCCGGATCTCACCCTCAAAGGGACGCGCTTCATGCAGTTGCGCAACAAGATCTCCCGGGCCCTGCGCAACGGGCTCCAGGTGCGCGAGGTCGATGCCGACTCATACGGCGAGGCGCTCAGTACCATCGACGACGCTTGGCTCGGGTCCAAGGGAGGCTCCCCTCAACTGGAGTTCCTGGTCGGTCAGATCGGCGGCTCCACGCAGACGCTGCGCCGGCTGTTCGTCGGGACCATCGACGGCGCTCCGGTCGGCTACATCTCCTACTGCCCCGTGTACGGCACTCGTACCGGCTGGATGCACGACCTCAGCCGGCGCGTACCGGCGGGCTCACCCGGACTGATGGAAGCGATCAACGCGCACGCCATAGAGGTGTTCCGCGGCGAGGGGGTCGAGTGGCTGCACTTCGGCTTCACCCCGTTCACGGGCCTGAGCGAGGACTGTGAACTACCCGGCCACAGCCCGTCGTTCCAGTGGCTCATGCACTTCCTCTGGGCCGAGGGCGCCGCACTGTATCCGGCGCAGACGCAGCTGGCGTACAAGCAGAAATGGGGGCCGGACCTGGTCATCCCCGAGTACGTCGCCTTCCAGGGCGGGCCCTCGCTCGCGGGCTTCGCGCACGTCTTCCGCGCCTGCAAGGCTTTCTGAATCCTGCGTCGAGCCGGGACAGCCACGTGCCGACACCCGGTTCACGCCGCACTCGTCCGCAGTCGACTCCCCATGGAAGGAGAACACAGTGAGCGATCTGAACCCCGACGTGGACGCCCTGAGGCACTCGTTGGTCGAGCTTCTCATGGGCATCATAGGCAGCCCTGACGACGAGGAACTCGCCCGAACCGCCGACCAGGCAGTACGCGGACTCGACCGGCGTCTGGCCGACGAATCCCCCGCTGCCCGACTCGGGGACCGGTAAGAATTTCCACATCGCCCGGCTTCTAATTCCCGGCGGCGATCAGCCGGTCGACGACCTCGCGGAGCCGGGCGGTGGTGCGATCGCACGGCACGGCGGTGAGCAGGGAAGCCCTGACAGCGCCCAAAGGTGCGAACTCGCTGGTCAAGGCCCATCTGTCTAACACTCGATGATGTTCACCGCGAGCCCGCCCCGCGCCGTCTCCTTGTACTTCACGCTCATGTCGGCCCCGGTCTCCTTCATGGTCTTGATGACCTTGTCGAGGGAGACCTTGTGGCTGCCGTCGCCCCGCAGCGCCATCCTGGCCGCGGTGACCGCCTTCACCGCCGCCATGCCGTTGCGCTCGATGCAGGGGATCTGGACGAGGCCGCCGACCGGGTCGCAGGTCAGGCCCAGGTTGTGCTCCATGCCGATCTCGGCGGCGTTCTCCACCTGCTCGGGGGAGCCGCCGAGGACCTCGGCCAGGGCTCCGGCCGCCATGGAGCAGGCGGAGCCGACCTCGCCCTGGCAGCCGACCTCGGCGCCGGAGATCGAGGCGTTCTCCTTGAACAGCATGCCGATCGCACCGGCCGCGAGGAGGAAGCGCACGACGCTGTCCTCCTTCTCCGTCTCGGTGCAGCCGCCGGCCGCGAAGTTCATGTAGTAGTGCAGAACGGCGGGGATGATGCCCGCCGCGCCGTTGGTGGGGGCGGTGACCACGCGGCCGCCCGCCGCGTTCTCCTCGTTGACCGCCATCGCGTACAGAGTGATCCACTCCATCGCGTGGGCCTGCGGGTCGCCCTCGGCGCGCAGCTGGCGGGCCGAGTTCGCGGCGCGGCGGCGGACCTTGAGGCCGCCGGGGAGGATGCCCTCGCGGGACATGCCGCGCGAGACGCAGGCCTGCATGACGCGCCAGATGTCCAGCAGCCCGGAGCGGATCTCCGCCTCGGTGCGCCAGGTCAGCTCGTTCTCCAGCATCATCGAGGAGATCGAGAGACCGGTCTCCCCGGAGAGCCGCAGCAGCTCGTCGCCGGTGCGGAAGGGGTGCTTGAGGACCGTGTCGTCCGGGACGATCGGGTTCTCCCCGGCCACCGCGTCCTCGTCGACGACGAAGCCGCCGCCGACCGAGTAGTACGTCTTCTCCAGGAGGGGGCGCCCTCGGTGTCGTACGCGAGGATCGTCATGCCGTTGGCGTGGTACGGGAGTGCCTTGCGGCGGTGCAGGACCAGGTCCTCGTCGAAGTCGAACGGGATCTCGTGCATGCCCAGCAGGTTGATCCTGCCGCTGCCGCGGATCTCCTCGACCCGGCCGTCGGCCAACTCCACGTCCACGGTCTGGGGCGACTCGCCCTCCAGGCCGAGCAGGACCGCCTTGGGCGTGCCGTGCCCGTGGCCGGTCGCGCCGAGGGAACCGTACAGCTCGGCCCGTATCGAGGCGGTGTGTGCGAGCAGCCCCTCGTTCTTGAGGCGGCGCGCGAACATCCGGGCGGCGCGCATCGGGCCCACCGTGTGGGAGCTGGACGGGCCGATGCCGACCGAGAAGAGGTCGAAGACCGAGATGGCCACGGGAGTACTCCTTGGGGTTGGAAGACGCCGTTGTCTGCCTGGGTGGTGCGGGAACGGGCCGGGGGTGCGGAACGGGCCGGGGTGGGGCCCGCGGATCAAGCGGGTCAGGCGGTCGAGCGGGTCAGGCGGGTCAAGCGGGTCAGGCGGTCGAGCAGGTCAAGCGGGGCAAGCGGGGCAAAAGGTGGAGCGAGGGACACAGGTCGGGGCACCGCGCTCACTCTCCTCAGTGTGCGCGGTGCCCCGTCCGAACGTGCGGAACCGCAGGCCAAGTGCTACTTGAGGCCGGGGTACAGCGGGAACTTCTCGGCCAGCGCGACCACGCGGGCCTTGAGGTCGTCCGCGTCGTAGGACGGCTTGAGGGCGGCGGCGATGATCTCCGCGACCTCCGTGAAGTCCTCGACGCCGAAGCCGCGGGTGGCCAGCGCCGGGGTGCCGATCCGCAGGCCCGAGGTGACCATCGGGGGGCGCGGGTCGTTCGGGATGGCGTTCCGGTTGACCGTGATGCCCAGCTCGTGGAGCCGGTCCTCGGCCTGCTGGCCGTCCAGCTCCGAGTTGCGCAGGTCGACCAGGACCAGGTGCACGTCGGTGCCGCCGGAGAGGACGGATACGCCCACCTCGGTGACGTCCGGCTGGACCAGGCGCTCGGCCAGGATGCGCGCGCCGTCCAGGGTGCGCTGCTGGCGCTCCTTGAACTCCTCGCCCGCCGCGATCTTGAACGAGACCGCCTTGGCCGCGATCACGTGCTCCAGCGGGCCGCCCTGCTGACCCGGGAAGACCGCGGAGTTGATCTTCTTGGCGAGCTCCTGCGTGGAGAGGATCACGCCGCCGCGCGGACCGCCGAGGGTCTTGTGCGTGGTGGTGGTCACGACATGGGCGTGCGGCACCGGGTTGGGGTGCAGACCGGCCGCGACCAGGCCCGCGAAGTGCGCCATGTCGACCATCAGGTACGCGCCGACCTCGTCCGCGATGCGGCGGAAGGCGGCGAAGTCCAGCTGGCGCGGGTAGGCGGACCAGCCGGCCACGATCAGCTTCGGCTGGGACTCCTTGGCGAGGCGCTCGACCTCCTCCATGTCCACGATGCCGCTCTCGTCGACGTGGTACGGGACCACGTTGTAGAGCTTGCCGGAGAAGTTGATCTTCATGCCGTGGGTCAGGTGACCGCCGTGGGCCAGGTTCAGGCCCATGATCGTGTCGCCCGGCTTCAGCAGCGCGAACATTGCGGCGGCGTTCGCCTGGGCGCCGGAGTGCGGCTGCACGTTCGCGGCCTCGGCGCCGAACAGGGCCTTGATCCGGTCGATCGCGATCTGCTCGACGACGTCGACGTGCTCACAGCCGCCGTAGTAGCGGCGGCCCGGGTAGCCCTCGGCGTACTTGTTGGTGAGGACGGAGCCCTGTGCCTCCATGACGGCGACCGGAGCGAAGTTCTCCGAGGCGATCATTTCGAGGGTGGACTGCTGACGGTGGAGCTCGGCGTCGACGGCGGCGGCGACGTCCGGGTCCAGCTCGTGGAGGGAGGAGTTCAGAAGCGACATCAGGGGGTCCCTTAAGGTCTCAGTTGCCGGAGAACGCGGTGTACTCGTCGGCGGAGAGCAGGTCGGCCGGCTCCTCCGCGACGCGCACCTTGAACAGCCAGCCGCCCTCGAAGGGAGCGGAGTTCACCAGCGAGGGGTCGTCCACGACGTCCTGGTTGGCCGCCGTCACCTCACCGGTCACCGGCGAGTACAGATCGCTGACGGACTTGGTCGACTCCAGTTCGCCGCAGGTCTCGCCCGCGGTCACCGTGTCGCCGACCTCCGGGAGCTGGGCGAAGACGACGTCACCGAGCGCGTTGGCCGCGTACTCCGTGATGCCGATGGTGGCCACGCCGTCCTCGAGGGCCGACAGCCACTCGTGCTCCTTGCTGTACCGCAGCTGCTGGGGGTTGCTCATGACCTGAATTCTCCTGTACGCGGGGGAGTGCTGATGAACGGTGGTCTTACGGTGTGAGACGGAGGTACGTCACTTCCGTGACGTCTGCTCGGTGACGTCCGCGCGCGTCGCTTCGCTGACGCCCGCGCGCGGTCGGGGAAGGTCCGGTTACCGCCGGTCTTCCCCGAAGATCACTTCTGGCGCTTGTAGAACGGCAGCGCGACGACCTCGTACGGCTCGTGCGTGCCCCGGATGTCCACGCCCACGCCCTCGGTGCCCGGGGCGGCGAAGGCCGCGTCCACGTAGGCCATGGCGATCGGCTTGCCCAGCGTCGGGGACGGGGCGCCGGAGGTGACCTCGCCGATCACCTTGCCGTCGGCCACGACCGGGAAACCGGCGCGCGGGACCCGGCGGCCCTCGGCGACCAGGCCCACCAGCTTGCGCGGCGGGGCGGTCTCGGCGCGCTCGGCGGCGGCGGTCAGGGCCTCGCGCCCGACGAAGTCGCCCTCCTTCTCGAACTTCACGACCCGGCCCAGGCCCGCGTCGAACGGGGTGAGCGCGGTCGTCAGCTCGTGCCCGTACAGCGGCATGCCCGCCTCCAGGCGCAGCGTGTCCCGGCAGGAGAGCCCGCAGGGGATCAGGCCGTGCGGCGATCCGGCCTCGGTCAGCGCCCGCCACAGCTGCTCGGCGTGCTCGGGCGCGACGAAGAGTTCAAAGCCGTCCTCACCGGTGTAGCCGGTACGGGCGATGAGGGCCGGAACCCCGGCGACCGTGCCCGGCAGGCCCGCGTAGTACTTCAGCCCGTCCAGGTCGGCGTCGGTGACGGCCTTCATGATGGCGGGCGACTCGGGCCCCTGGACCGCGAGCAGCGCGTACGCGTCCCGGTCGTCGCGCACCTCGGCGTCGAAGCCCCCGACGCGGGCGGTCAGAGCGTCCAGCACGATCTGCGCGTTGCCCGCGTTGGCGACCACCATGTATGCGGCCTCGCCCAGGCGGTAGACGATCAGGTCGTCCACGATCCCGCCGTCCTCCTGGACGATCATCGTGTAGCGGGCCCGGCCGTTGCCGACGGTGGCGATGTTGCCCACCAGCGCGTAGCTCAGGAAGGCGGCGGCCTCGGGCCCGGTGACGGTGATCTCGCCCATGTGCGACAGGTCGAAGAGACCGGCCCGGGTGCGTACGGCGTTGTGCTCGTCGCGCTCACTGGCGTACCGCAGGGGCATGTCCCAGCCCGCGAAGTCGGTCATGGTGGCGCCGAGCGAGCGGTGCAGGGTGTCGAGGGCGGTGAGACGGGGGGCAGTGCTCATGGATACGGCTCCAGGGCATGACGACGTCAGGACGAACCCTCCCCATCTGTCATCGGAACCTGAGAGGTTCGCCGATAGCCCCCGACGGGGTATGCCCCTGGGGGCGCCCCGGATCAGGGGGCTCGGCTTGCACCTTGGGTGGAGCCGCGGAACGGCTCGCTTTTCAGATCTGCCTCATCCACGCGGTACGGGGCCTGAGAGATTCAAGGGAGGATCTTGCTCCTTCGGCGCCCGGCTCACACTGTGGCCGGAACTCTCCCGCGCGGATTCGAACGGCCGGTATGCAGTTGGCGGGGTCATCATCGCATGTATGGGGGGAGAGTGGGGGGTCCGGCCCCCGCGCAGGTGAAGACGGCGGCGACAGGCCCTGGGCCGCTTGTGCCGCATTGCCTTTTCTTTACACTTCAGTGGCAGGCGTGGGGGACACGACGGCAGGGGGATGGGCGATGACGTTGCAGCGGTCGGCACCGACCGCGGGGGTCGCGCACGGCGCGATGCCCGCACAGCCCGGCGCTCCCGCGCGGGAGCTGCTGACGGAGGGCGCGCCGGTGGTACGCGACCTGCGCGGGCGCACCGCCTGCGGCCCGTACGGCCTCGACCTCACCGCCGGTGACGTCGTCGTGGTCTCCGGGCTCCCGGGCAGCGGGAAGTCGACCCTCATCCGGCGGGCCGCGCAGGGCCGCGCCATCGACTCCCAGAACACCCGCGACAGCTGGGCCGCCGCCCTGCCCCGTTTACTTCCCTACGCCCTCTACCGCCCCCTGGTCCGCGCCGCGCACTACCTCGGCCTCTGGCACGCCCTGCGCTCCGGTGAATCCGTCGTCGTGCACGACTGCGGCACCCAGACCTGGGTACGCCGCTGGCTCGCCCGGCACGCCGTGAGCCGGGGCCGCACCCTCCATCTGATCCTGCTCGACGTGACGCCCGAAGTGGCGCGGCAGGGGCAGCGCGAGCGGGGGCGCGGCGTCTCCGGCTATGCCTTCGCCCGCCACCGGCACGCGGTCGCCCGGCTGCTCCGCGACACCGAGCAGGGGCTGCTGCCCGCCGGCTGCACCTCCGCGGTGCTCCTGGACCGCGAGGCCGCGGGAGCGCTCGACCGGATCTCCTTCACGGCCGCCGAGGCCTCCACCGCCCGCTGACGGTTAAGGTGCTGGCCGGAGCAGAGGCCGCCGGGCGCGGCCGAGGCGGTGGAGAGAGGGCACAGAGGCAGTGGACATTCCGGCACCCGCACCGGCACACCCCCAGCAGGGGTGGCCCGCCAACGAGCTCGAAGAGGTGCTGACGGCCTCGCTCGGCGTCCCCGACGCGGGCGGCCGCCTGGTCGAAGTGCTCGGCCGCAGCTCCGTCTGGGTGCCGCTGCCGAACGGTGGCACCCCCGCCAGCGCGGACCTCGACCTGCCGATGATGGAGATCGACGGCGCGGCCTTCGTCCCCGTCTTCAGCTCCGAGGCCCAGTTCCTCAGCTGCGTCGGCGGCCACATGTCCTTCACCGTCGCCCCCGCCCGCGACTTCGCCCGGGGCCTGCCCCCCCAGGTCGGCATCGCCGTGAATCCGGGCGGCGCGGTCGGCATACCGCTTCCGCCGCCCGCCGTCGCCGAGCTCTGCCGGGCCGGCCGCACCGCCCTGGACGGGCCCGCCACCGGCGGCCGGGTCCGGCTGTTCGAGCCGGACTGGCAGCACGACCCGGTCGACTTCCTCACCGCGGTCTCCGAGGAGTTCGAGGCCGCCGGAGTGGTCAGCACCGCACGCCGGGCGTTGGCCAGCATCGAGGGCGGCGACCCGGTCCTCTTCGTCGGCGTCGAGTTCGCCACCTGGGACGGCGCGGGACAGGGCGCGCCCATGGACGCCATCGGCCGCGCGCTCGGCCGGGTCCAGGTGCCCTGGCCGGTCAACCTGGTCCTGCTGGATGTGGCGGAGGACCTCGTCGGCGACTGGATGCGGGAGAAGGTGCGCCCGTTCTACCGGCGCGAGGGCCACTGACCCACCGGTACGACGTTCAGGGACGACCACGGCAGGCGGCCGGGCGACGGCGCCGCCGGACCGTGGCGTCAAGTCGGTGTCAGAAGTGGCGCATAAGCTGGTTTGATGGCCTGGTCGCTCCCGTGCGCCCGGGAGCGACTGCGCGAACGCGACGGATCGGCACGCGACGGATCGACGAGGGGCGGAACCCAGGGTGAGTGCGTCAGGCACCGCGGCGGCCGGGAAGGTCGAGCACATGCTGCGCCAGGTGACCCCCGGGCGTTACGACGCCTACGAGGCGCTGCTCGCCGCGGTCGCCGAGGGCCGGATCTGGATGCTGCTCTGGCACGGCACGGCCGGCTCGCCGGACGCCCAGTACGGGAACATGGAGATCGACGGCCTGGGCTACGCCCCCTGCGTCACCTCCGCCCAGGAGCTCTCCGCCAGTGGCTGGAACCGGGCCCACGAGCTGGTCACCGGACGCGACATCGCCCGCGCCCTGTTCCCCGACCGCTGGGGCATCTGGCTCAATCCGCACGCCCCCGGCGGCGGCGTCGGCATTCCCTGGCTCGACCTGCGCCGCATCGCCACCGGCCTGGACCGGCTGCCCGCCGGACCGCTCCGGCTCTCCGACCCCGCCATCGAACTCCCCCAGTTCTACGCCCTGCTCACCCAGAACGCCCACCGCACCCCCGCGATCCGCTCCCTGCGCCGTGCCTGGGTGCACCCCGCGGTCGGCGTCCCGTATCTCGCGATCGGCCTCGACCTCTACGACACGGGCCGCGCCTCCGTCGAATCGGTGCGGGAGATGATGCGGCAGTCGGTCGGCGCGGTCCCCGAGGGGCTGCCCGTCTCCACCGTCGCCCTGTCCGACGAGTACGACCCGGTCGGCATGTGGCTGCGCGCGAACGCCCGCCCGTTCTACGACCGCGAGGCCCACGCCCCCGCCGGCCCGCCGCCCCTCGCCGCCCCCGGATACGGCTACCCGCCCCAGCCCCGCTGACCGCTCCGAGCGGGACCCGGGCCTGTCGTCCGGCACACGTCGGGCTCGCGGGCTCCTCGTCACCCTCCGTCGAACACCCCACGATGTCGGGCTTGTTAACCGCCCACGTGAGGATGTCCCGGAACTGGACGGTTTGGTAACTGTCCGGGTCTCGACTAGGTCTCACCGCTATCCGGACTGTTCTCTTGCGGCAGGCACCGTCTGTAGTGTGCGGCCATCAAACCTCACCACATGGCGAACCAGGGGTGGACCCATGCGAATATTCAAGTCCCGGGCTGTCCGGGCGGTCACGACAGCGGTCGCTGTCGCTCTGATCGCCACGGGCTGTTCCAGCGAGCGGGACGCGGGCGGCTCCAAGGGGGGCGACAAGGACACCTTCGTCTTCGCCGGAGCCGGTGACCCCGGTTCCCTCGACCCGGCCCTCGCGAGCGACGGCGAGACGTTCCGCGTCACCCGTCAGGCCTTCGAGGCGCTCCTGGAGCACGAGCCCGGTGGCAGCAAGCTCGTCGGCGGCCTCGCCGAGAAGTGGTCGAGCGACCCGGCCGGCAAGGTCTGGACGTTCAACCTGCGCCAGGGCGTGAAGTTCCACGACGGCGAGGCGCTCAACGCGGCCGCGGTCTGCGCGAACTACGACCACTGGTTCAACTGGAAGGGCACGTACCAGTCCAGCGCGGTCTCCTACTACTGGCAGACCATCATGGGCGGGTTCGCGAAGAACGAGGACGCCGAGGCGCCCAAGCCCAACTACAAGTCCTGCACCGCCAAGGACGACAACACGGCCGTCATCGAGGTGAACGAGCCCTCGGCGAACCTGCCGGGCGGGTTCTCCCTCCAGGCGCTGGCGATCCACTCGCCGAAGGCCATCGAGGAGTACGAGAAGCAGGACGCGACCGCCAAGGGCGACGCGATCACGTACCCCAAGTACAGCCAGGAGGCCGGCACGGTCGCCGGCACCGGCCCGTACAAGATCACGAAGTGGAACAAGGGGAACAAGGAAGTCTCCCTCACGCGCTTCGACGGCTACTGGGGCGACAAGGCCAAGGTGAAGAACCTGGTCTTCCGCACCATCTCCACCGAGGAGACCCGCCGCCAGGCGCTCCAGGCGGGTGACATCGACGGCTACGACCTGGTCGCGCCGGCCGATGTGACGACGCTGGAGAAGGAGGGTTACGAGGTCCCGACCCGTGACGTCTTCAACATCTTCTACCTCGGCATGAGCCAGTCGGCGAACCCGGCGCTGAAGAAGCCCGAGGTCCGTCAGGCGATCACGCACGCCATCGACCGCGAGAACCTCGTCAACACCCAGCTGCCCGAGGGCGGCAAGGTCGCGACCCAGTTCATGCCCGACACGGTCGCCGGCTACTCGGACAAGGTGAAGACGTACCCGTTCGACACCGCCAAGGCGAAGGACCTCCTCAAGCAGGCCGGTGCGGAGAAGCTGAGCATCGACTTCTGCTACCCGACCGAGGTCACCCGCCCGTACATGCCTGCCCCGCAGGACATGTTCGAGCTGATGAAGGCCGACCTGGAGAAGGCCGGCATCACCGTCAAGCCGAAGGCCATGAAGTGGGCCCCGGACTACCTGGACGCCACCGAGGCGGGCTCCTGCGCCCTCCACATGCTCGGCTGGACCGGTGACTTCAACGACGGCTACAACTTCATCGGCACCTGGTTCGCCGGGCCCGACAAGCAGTGGGGCTTCAAGGACCAGAAGGTCTTCGACGCCGTGAACGCCGCTTCCGAGGTCACCGACCCGGCCGCCCGCACCGCCGCGTACCAGAAGGCCAACGAGGCGATCGCGGAGTACGCCCCGGGCGTGCCGATCTCGTCGTCGCCGCCGGCCATCGCGTTCGCCAAGAACGTCAACCCGCCGAAGGTCTCCCCGCTGACGCAGGAGAACTTCGCCGAGGTCTCCTTCAAGTAATCGCACACCAGCGGGTCCGCCCGGCCACAGCAACCAGGTGGCCGGGCGGACCCGCATCGACGCACGTGAGAAAGGGGCATGCGGGGTGCTGCGACTCGTCGTCAGAAGACTTCTCCAGCTCATTCCCACCCTGCTCGGCCTGTCGGTCCTGCTGTTCCTCTGGCTGAACCGACTGCCCGGCGGACCCGCCTCAGCGATCCTGGGCGAGCGGGCCACCGAAGCCGAAGTAGCGAGGATCAACAGGGCACTCGGGCTCGACGAGCCGGTCCACGTCCAGTACTGGCGGTTCCTCAAGCGCATCTTCGAGCTCGACCTCGGAACCTCCACCCAGACCGGCCAGCCGGTGTGGGACGAATTCACCCTGCGCTTCCCGGCCACCGTGGAGCTCAGCGTCGCCGCGATCCTGATCGCCGTGGTCGTGGGCATCCCGATGGGCTACCTGGCGGCCAAGCACCGCGGCGGCTGGCTGGACGTCGCCTCCGTCTCCGGATCGCTGCTCGGCATCTGCATCCCGGTGTTCTTCCTCGCCATGCTGCTGCGCGGGATCTTCTCCGTGGAGCTGGGCTGGTTCCCGAGCCAGGGCCGGCTCACCACCGGACTCGACGCCACCGACATCACCGGATTCGCCGTCCTGGACGGCTTGTTGACCGGAGAGCTCGACGCCAGCTGGGACGCGGTCATGCACTTGATCCTGCCCGCCGTCGCCCTGGCCTCGATCCCGCTCGCCGTCATCGTCCGGATGACCCGCGCCAGCGTCCTGGAGGTGCTCGGCGAGGACTACATCCGCACCGCCGAGTCCAAGGGCCTCGACAAGAGGACCGTGCGCGGGCGCCACGTACTGCGCAACGCCCTGCTGCCCGTGATCACCGCGGTCGGCCTGCTGACCGGCAGTCTGCTCTCCGGTGCGGTGCTCACCGAGTCCGTCTTCGACTTCGGCGGCATCGGCTCCTTCATCCGCACCGCGATCGACGGCCGCGACTATCCGGTCCTCGTCGGGTTCATTCTCTTCATCGCGATGGTGTACGTGCTGATCAACCTGCTGGTCGACCTCGCGTACAGCATCATCGACCCGAGAGTGCGGGTGCACTGACGTGACGATCCTGACCAACAAAGCAGACAAGATCGACCGTCTCGCCGAGCTGACGCAGAGCTCGGAGACCGTCACCGGCAGCAGCCTGTGGCGCGAGGCGTTCCGCCGGATGCGCTCCAGCAAGATGGCGATCATCGGCGCGGCGATCATCGCCGCGTTCGTCCTCGTCGCCATCGTCGGACCGATGCTGGCCCCGCACGGGCCCACCGCGCAGAACTGGCGCAGTGAGGTCTTCCCCAACCAGGGCAAGTTCGTCGGCCTGCGCGGCGAGAACTGGTTCGGCCTGGACCACCTGGGCCGCGACATGTTCTCCCGCTGGCTCGTCGGGGCCCGGCAGACGCTGCTCGTCGGTGTCGTCTCCATGCTCATCGGACTGATCGTCGGCGCGCTCGTCGGTCTGCTCTCCGGAGCCGCCGCCACCCTCGGCGGCAAGGTCGGCCAGCGCGTCGACACCGTGATCATGCGTTTCACCGACATCATGCTGTCGCTGCCCTCGCTGCTGCTCGCGGTCTCCATCGCCGCCGTCCTCGGCCAGTCGCTGACCACCGTGATGATCGCCGTGGGTGTCGTCCAGATCCCCATCTTCGCCCGTCTGCTGCGCGGTTCGATGCTGGTCCAGGGCGGTGCGGACTATGTGCTCGCCGCGAAGGCGGTCGGCATCCGGCGCAAGCGGATCGTGCTCACGCAGATCCTGCCGAACTCGCTGAGCCCGGTGATCGTCCAGGCCACGCTGAGCCTGGCCACCGCGATCATCGAGGCCGCGGCCCTCTCCTACCTGGGCCTCGGCAACCCCGACCCGGCCGTTCCCGAGTGGGGCGTGATGCTCTCGCAGGCGCAGCGCTTCTTCGACAACGAGCCGATGATGGCCGCCTACCCGGCTGTCGGGATCATCATCACCGCCCTCGGCTTCACCCTGCTCGGCGAGGCCATGCGCGAAGCCCTCGACCCGAAGTTGCGAGGCTGAAGTCCCATGTCACTGCTCTCCGTTGAGGAACTCAGCGTCACCTTCACCGCCCGCGGCCGCAAGGACGCCACGGCCGTGGACGGTGTCTCCTTCGAGGTCGACCAGGGCCAGGTCGTGGGCCTGGTCGGCGAGTCGGGCTGCGGCAAGTCCGTCACCTCGCTCGCCCTGATGGGGCTGCTGCCCCGCAAGGGCGTGCGCGTCGGCGGCCGTGCCGAGTTCGACGGCCAGAACCTGCTGACCATGAACGAGCGCAAGCTCCGCGACCTGCGCGGCAGCCAGCTGGCGATGATCTTCCAGGATCCGCTCTCCTCGCTGAACCCGGTCGTCCCCATCGGGATCCAGGTCACCGAGATCCTCCAGCGCCACCGCGGGCTGAAGGGCGAGAAGGCGCGCAAGGAAGCCGCGTCCCTGCTCGACCGGGTCGGCATCCCCGACCCGGACCGGCGGCTCAAGGAGTACCCGCACCAGCTCTCCGGCGGTATGCGCCAGCGGGCGCTGATCGCCATGGCGGTCGCCTGCGCGCCCCGTCTGCTGATCGCCGACGAGCCGACGACGGCACTCGACGTGACCATCCAGGCGCAGATCCTGGAGCTCCTGAAGGAGCTGGTCGACCAGGAGGGCACCGCCCTCCTGATGATCACGCACGACCTCGGCGTCGTCGCCGGCCTCTGCGACGAGGTCAACGTCCTGTACGCGGGACGGGCGGTGGAATCGGCGGGCCGCCGCGAGCTGTTCGCCCACCCCACCCACCCGTACGCGCACGGGCTGCTCGGCTCCATCCCGCGGCTGGACGCGCCGCGCGGCGAGCCGTTGCACCCGATCCGCGGGTCCATCAACGACAAGATCGCCTGGGCCGACGGCTGCGCGTTCGCACCCCGGTGCGACCACTACACGATGGAGTGCCTCACCGGCACTCCCGAACTGACCGAACCACGCACGGCCGGACACCAGGTGCGCTGCGTCAACCCGGTCCTGCCCAAGGCGGAGGTCCCGGCATGAGCCTTCTCGAACTGGACGGCGTGAAAGTCCACTTCCCGGTCAAGAAGGGCCTCCTCTTCGACCGTACGGTGGGCCACGTCTACGCGGTCGACGGCGTCTCGCTGAGCGTCGAGGCCGGTCAGACGTACGGGCTGGTCGGCGAGTCGGGCTGCGGCAAGACGACGCTCGGCCGTGCGGTCCTGCGGCTGAACGACATCACCGAGGGCGCGGTCGTCTTCGACGGCACCGACCTGGCGAAGCTGCCCTCCGAGGAGATGCGGGCCTTCCGCCGCCGCCTCCAGATGGTCTTCCAGGACCCGCTGGGAAGCCTCAACCCCCGGCAGAACATCGAGTCCATCCTCGCCGAGGGCATGGCCGCCCACGGCATCGGGAAGGACGCGGCGGAGCGCCGGAAGAAGATCGAGTCCATCCTCGCCAAGGTCGGCCTGCCGTCCAACGCGATGTCCCGCTACCCGCACGAGTTCTCCGGCGGCCAGCGCCAGCGCATCGGCATCGCCCGCGCGCTGGTGCTGGAGCCGGACGTGATCATCTGCGACGAGCCGGTGTCCGCGCTGGACGTCTCGGTCCAGGCGCAGGTGATCAACCTGCTGGAGGAGCTCCAGCAGTCCCTCGGCCTGACCTACCTGGTCATCGCGCACGACCTCGCCGTGGTCCGGCACATCTCGGACGTCATCGGGGTGATGTACCTCGGCGGGCTCGTCGAGGAGGCCCCGAGCGACGCGCTGTACGCGGGGCCCCGGCACCCGTACACCAAGGCGCTGATGTCGGCGGTCCCGGTGCCCGACCCCGAGGTCGAGGACCGTCGCGAGCGGATCCTCCTCCACGGCGACCTGCCCTCCCCGGCGAACCCGCCGACCGGCTGCCGGTTCCACACCCGCTGCCCGTGGGTGCAGGAGACCAAGTGCGCCACGGAGCGCCCGCCGCTGCTGGACACCGGCGACGGGCACAAGGTGGCCTGCCACTTCACGGCCGAGATCGAGGCCGGGACGGTGAAGCAGACCCTGGCCACCGGCATCGAGGCGGTCACCGGCACGGAGACGGTGGCGGCCGAGGCGGTGGAGACCGCGGAGGGCGAGGCCGGGAACGAGGCCCCCGTGAAGGAGCCCGTGACCGTACCGGCCCAGGCCGACGCGGATCCCACGGAGAAGGCCGCGGGCGCCACCGAGAAGGCCGCGGACGCCACGGAACGTACGGAGGGCGGCCCGAAGGCCTAGGGAGCGTCCGACACCGGCACAATTGCCCGGTGCTCACCGAACTGTTCACGCCCTCCGTCCAGCATGCGCTCGACCTCGTCGGGATCTTCGTCTTCGCGATCTCGGGCGCCCTGCTCGCCGTCCGCAAGAACTTCGACGTCTTCGGCATCGCGGTTCTCGCCGAGGTGACAGCGCTGGGCGGAGGGCTGTTCCGTGACGTGATGATCGGCGCGATCCCACCCGCCGCCTTCACCGACCTCGGCTACTTCACCACCCCGCTGTTCGCCGCCGTCCTGGTCTTCTTCCTCCACCCGCACGTGGAGCGCATCCAGGTCGGCGTCAACGTCTTCGACGCGGCGGGGCTCGGCCTGTTCTGCGTGACCGGCACGGTGAAGGCGTACGAGTACGGCCTCGGGCTCACCGCCTCGGCGGCGCTGGGCCTGGCCACCGCGGTCGGCGGCGGTGTGCTGCGCGACGTGCTGGCCAACGAGGTGCCGTCCCTGCTGCGCTGGGACCGCGACCTGTACGCGGTGCCCGCGATCGTCGGCGCGACCATGGTCGTCCTGTGCATTCAATTCGACACCCTCAACGCCCTGACCAGCGGGATGGCGGTGATCGCCGCGTTCGCCCTGCGGCTGCTGGCGCTGCGCTTCCACTGGCGGGCGCCCCGCGCGTACAACCGCTCCTCCGCACGCGCCGAGGAGGGATCGGCGGCCACCTAGAGACCTTCGCGCGGTGATCCGGCGGCGGTGATCCGGCGGCGGTGATTCGAGCCGCAAAAAGCTACCGCTCAGTAGTGAGGTCCATGTACCGTGCATGCCATGGCACAGGCAGCGACTGAGGCGGCGCAGACCACACGGGCAACCATCGGCGACAGCGAGTTCGACCGGGACACCGCGGTCACCCCGCGCGAGGACGGGGTCTACGACGCCGAGCTCTCCGCGGGCTGGACCATCATCCACGCCGTCAACGGCGGCTATCTGCTGGCCCTGCTCGGCCGGGCCCTGGGCGAGGCGCTGCCGCACTCCGACCCGTTCTCCGTCTCGGCGCACTACCTCACCGCCTCCGCTCCCGGCCCGGCCGTGATCCGCACCCAGGTCGTCCGCACCGGCCGCACCCTCTCCACGGGCCAGGCCTCCCTCTTCCAGTACGCCGAGGACGGCAGCGAGGTCGAGCGCATCCGGGTCCTGGCCACCTACGGCGACCTGGACGCGCTCCCCGACGACGTCCGCACGACGGCCCTGCCGCCGGCCATGCCCGACCGGGACCACTGCCTCGGCCCGAGCGACGGCGCGCCCAGGATTCCCGGCAGCTCCGCCATCACCGACCGCCTGGACATCAAGCTCGACCCGGCGACCGTCGGCTGGGCCGTCGGAGCCCCGTCCGGCAAGGGCGAGATGCGCGGCTGGTTCGGCCTGGCCGACGGCCGCGACCCGGATCCGCTGTCGCTGCTGCTGACCGTGGACGCCCTGCCGCCGACCTCGTTCGAGCTGGGCCTGGCCGGCTGGACGCCCACCGTCGAGTTGACCGCCCACATCCGCTGCCGCCCCGCCCCGGGCCCGCTGCGCGTCTCCATCACCACCCGCAACCTCGCGGGCGGCTTCCTGGAGGAGGACGCGGAGGTCTGGGACAGCGCCGACCGCCTCGTCGCCCAGTCCCGCCAGCTGGCCAAGGCCCCGCGCACGGCCTGAGGACCCTTCACTCCCAGACCGCGGACTCCGGATCGACGTCGTGGGCTCCGGCGTTCGCGGCGATCACCTCGCACAGCCAGCCGCCGAGCCCCGGAGCGATCGCGTCGTAGTGCGCGACGTAGCCGGGGTCGGTGGCATACGTCCGGCCGATGCAGACCTGCATGGCGTACGTGCAGTCGAAGTACGTCGAGATCTGCGCGCGGTGCCGCTCCGCGAGGGCGTGCGCGTCCTGTGACCCGGGAGCGACGCCCGTACGGTACGCGGTGGCGAGGTCGGCGTTCAGGGCCTCGACGGACGCCGCCACGCCCCTCCAGTCCTCGCGGCTCATCCGGGCCGCCCGCTCCGCGTACTGCGCCCACTGCTCCGTGCCGCCCCAGCGCTCCTCGGCCTCCTCGGTCCGGGCGGGCTCCCAGTCCGCCCCGAAGATCTCCACCTGTTCCTCGGGCGTCAGCCGGATCCCCGGCTTCGACTCCAGCAACATGCGGTCCACCGCGCCCACCATCCGCTCCAGCCGGGAGATCCGCTCCGCGAGCTGCCCCCGCTGCCGCCGCAGATGCTCGCGCGCGTCGACCTCCGGGTCGTCCAGGAGGCGCCCGATCGCGGCGAGAGGGATGCCGATCTCCCGGTAGACGAGGACCCGGTGGAGCCGGGCGACGTCATCGTCCCCGTACACCCGGTACCCGGCCCCCGTACGCCCGCCCGGCCGCACCAAACCGATCGCGTCCCAATGGTGCAGCGTCTTCACACTGACCCCGACGAGCCCGGCCGTCCGGCCGACGGTCAGGCCGTCGGCGGGCGGTTCCTCGGGGCCCCGGTCCTCGCTCCTCATCGGTCCAGTCTCCCGGAACCCGGAATCCGAGGCGGAGGTCCACGGTTCCGGGTCACGCGGTGGTCGGCACGCCCGCGTGTCCGAGAACCTCGCGCGCGGGCAGGGCGACGCTCGCGGCGGCGGTCAGCCCGGAGGCCGCGAAGTGGGCGTCGGCGAAGCGCAGCCCGGCCGCGTAGCCGGCGAAGTCCGGCAGCCCGACCGGCTCCTGCCCCAGGAGGAGGGCGGTGCGGTCGCCGAACACGTACGGGGACAGATTCCGCATGCCCGCGACGTCGATCCCGGCCGCCACCTTGGCGCAGGCGTCGTCCAGCTCCGCGCCGGACAACGAGGTCGCCCAGGGGCCCATGGCATCCTCGCCCGCCAGCTCCCGTACGAAGGCCTCGGCCAGCCCCTCGGCCACGACCTGCTCGCCGACGGTGACCGCCATCGGGTCCCAGTCCACGTTGGCGTAGCGGACGTTGTGGTGCAGCTCGTGGGCGGCGGCGTGCTCGATCTTGGCGAGCCCGGTCGCGGTGGGCCACATCATCAGCAGGATCGCGCCCGGAATGCCGCCGAGACCGAAGTAGCCCTGGTTGAGGCGCATCATCGGGTCGTCCGGGTCGCCGAGCACCAGAACCACGTGCACGGTGCCGGCGGTCCGCGCACCGGGCGCCGCCGCGCCCAGCCGTTCCCGCGCGGCGGTGAGGGAATCCTCGATCCGCTGCCACACCCGGGCCTCCCGCATCCGCTCCAGGGCCTCCAGGTGGCGGGAGTCGTCCCGGTCGAGACGGAACCCGCTGCCCGCGCGGTGCCTCTCGACGAGGTCTCCGACCCCCACCCGGTCCATCACCTCCTGCAACGGGGCGAGCATCTCGCGCAGGGCGTCCGGCCGTTGGGCCACGGGGCGGCGCAGGAGGTCGAGGTGGGCGGAGGCGGTGTCATGAACGACGATCTTCATACCCGGGGACCGTAGGGCCTCCTGTTACGAGAGGGTCAAGCTGTTGCGGGAGGGTCGAGCGGCTGTCTCCGGTCCAGCCAGTGCTCGCGGCCGATCGAGACCAGCCGCAGCCGACGCCGGGCCACCCGGACGACCTCCCGCTCACCCGCCGGGCCCGCCTCCAGCAGGGCCGACGCGGTGATCACCATGTGGTCCACATAGAGGCCGCCCAGCATCAGCAGGTCCTCCGTGTCCCACCCGGCCGACCCCGGCTCCTCGCGCAGCGCGAGCGCCACCTCCTCCGCGAACCGCAGCAGTTGGGCGGCGATGGCCACGCGCACCGGTCCCACGCCGCCGTGCTGCTCGCGGGCGATGAACCGGAAGTGCGCCGGCTGCGCGCCGACATGACGTGTTATCACCTCCACGCTGCGGTCCAGCCGTTCCTCGCTGTCACCCGTCTCCGCGAGCACCGCGCCGATCAGCCCGTGCAGGCTGCCCAGGGTCTCCTCGACCAGGGCGACGCCGAGCGCGGCGGTGTCCTCGAAGTGCCGGTAGAAGGCCGTCGGGGTGACCCCGGCGGCCCGGGTGACCTCCCGCAGTCCCAGGCTGCTCAGGCTCTGGTGCTCCAGCAGGACGAGCGCCGCGTCCAGGAGGGACTGGCGCGTCCTGAGCTTCTGGGCCTGGCGGACTCCGGCGGGGGTGTGACTCATGCCATTCAGTAAACAACCGTTCTCCGGGGCGAGGAAGGGGCGAGGTGTTTAGACTGATGAGTCAGTGAACACTCGTACTCCGAATGGTTTCCCGGCAACTGCCGAACGGTATTCGTCGTCGCACAGAGAGGTTCCGCCGTGCTCTTCCTCGTCGTCGCGCTGCTTCTGCTGGGCATCGTCCTCGGGGCGGTCGCCCATATCCCACTGCCACTTACCCTGGCCGCCGCGACCGTGATCGGCTGCTGGCTGCTGATCTTCGCCGTACGCGAGCGCGCGTCGCGCCGCACCCGCTGACCCGACCGCCGTACCCAGAACCCGCACCCGCGCCCGCACCCGCACTCGCCGAGCCTGCCGTGTCCCGGACCGATCCGAAGGAGCTCGCACCATGACCCCCACCGACGTCGCCCGCCGCGCGGCCGATGCCGATTCCCGGGCCGATACCGGCGCCACGACCGATACCGGTGCCGAGTTCGGCGTCGCTTCCGATCCCGCTCCCACCCCCGTCGCGGGTACGGGCGTCGCCGTCGCCCCCCGGACCATGGGCCGGGAGGCGGACGGTCTGGCCGTCGCCTCGTTCGTCCTCGGCCTCGTCGGGCTGCTGGTCTTCAACGTCCTGCTCGGGCCCACCGCGATCGTGATGGCCTTGCTGGCGCTGGCCCGCCGCACCCGCCGCCCGGGACGCGCCCGCCTGGGACTCGCCCTGGGCATCGCCGATCTCGCCGTGCTCGCCGTCCTGGTCACCGTCAACGGCACGCTCTCCTGGAGTCTCGGCGGCTGACGCACGACCCCGACGCGGCCCCGTGAGCCGCCCTCCCCGTACCGGACCGGGCTCCGGGCGGGGCTTCCGACCGGCCCCCGGGCCGGTCCACCGCCCCCAGGGCCGGCCGTCCGCGGGCGTGCGCGGGGGCCTGTCCGTGACGCGCCCGGCATGCGCCCCACCCCGGGCTCGTAGAATCGGCTCCACCATGGCTTACCTCGACCACGCAGCGACCACCCCGATGCTTCCCGAAGCGATCGAGGCGATGACCGCCCAGCTCTCCGCCACCGGCAACGCGTCCTCACTGCACGCCGCCGGACGCCGGGCCCGCCGTACCGTCGAGGAGTCCAGAGAGGCCCTCGCGGACGCCCTCGGGGCACGCCCCAGCGAGGTGGTCCTCACCTCCGGGGGGACGGAGGCCGACAACCTCGCGGTGAAGGGCCTCTACTGGTCCCGGCGCGCCGCCGACCCCCGCCGCACCCGGGTCCTCGCCGGCCCCGTCGAACACCACGCCGTCCTGGACGCCGTCGACTGGCTCGCGCGGCACGAGGGCGCGACCGTCGACTACCTCCCGGTCGACCGCCACGGCCGGGTCCACCCCGAAGACCTGCGCGAGGCGATCCTCCGCGACCCCGACGACGTCGCGATGATCACCGTGATGTGGGCCAACAACGAGATCGGCACCATCATGCCGATCCGGGAACTGGCCGCGGTGGCGGACGAGTTCTCCATCCCCATGCATGCCGACGCGGTCCAGGCCTTCGGCCAGCTGGAGGTCGACTTCGCCCGCTCCGGACTGGCCGCGATGACGGTCAGCGGGCACAAGATCGGCGGCCCGTTCGGCATCGGCGCACTGCTGCTGGGCCGCGACCACACCCCCGTACCCGTCCTGCACGGCGGCGGCCAGGAGCGGCACGTGCGCTCCGGCACCCTGGACGTGCCCGCCGTCGCCTCCTTCGCGGTCGCCGGACGGCTGGCGGCCGAGCGGCGCGAGCAGTTCGCCCGCCGCGTGGGCTCCCTGCGCGACGACCTCGTGGCCGCCGTGCGCCGGGCCGTGCCGGACGCCGTGCTCGGCGGCGACCCGGATCCGGCCGGACGCCTCCCGGCCAACGCCCACTTCAGCTTCCCGGGCTGCGAGGGCGACTCCCTCCTCCTGCTGCTGGACGCCCAGGGCATCGAATGCTCCACCGGCTCCGCCTGCACCGCCGGGATCGCCCAGCCCAGCCACGTCCTGCTCGCCACCGGCACCGATCCGGAGCTGGCCCGGGGCACCCTGCGCTTCTCGCTCGGCCACACCTCGACCGAGGACGACGTGAAGGCGCTGGCCGAGGCGATCGGCCCGGCGGTGGAGCGGGCGAGGACGGCCGGGCTCAGCTGAGGGAGGGCTCAGACGGACGCCCGGGAGCCGTCAGGCGCCGCTAGGCCTTCGCCGACGGCGTGGGGGAGGGGCTGGGCGGCGCCGTCGCGGCCCGGCGCACCAGCTCCAGATACCGGTCCCAGTCCCAGTGCGGGCCCGGGTCCGTGTGGTCGGTGCCCGGCACCTCCACGTGCCCGATGATGTGCTCCCGGTCGACGGGTATGTCGTGCCGCGCGCAGATCGACGCCGTGAGCCGCGCCGAGGACTCGTACATCGCCTTCGTGAGGTCCTTCGGCCGGTCCACGAACCCCTCGTGCTCGATGCCGACGCCCCGCTCGTTGTACGCGCGGTTGCCCGCCTGGTACGCCACGTCGAGCTCGCGGATCATCTGCACCACCCGCCCGTCCTGCCCCACGATGTAGTGCGTCGCGGCCTGGTGGGCGGGGTCCTGGAACACCCGCACCGCACTGGCGAAGCTGCCCTGGGTGACGTGGATGATCACGCGGTCGATCGTGAAGTCGTCCGGTCGGTCCGCGCGCCGCCAGTTCGCCTCGGAGGCGGCGACCCAGGTCGCCCCCGCGTAGTCCAGCTCGCCCGGCTTCCGGGGCTTCCCGACCCCGGGCACCTGCCACCACAGGCGCTTGACCTCGTCGCGCGCGAGCACGGCGGCCGTGCCGGCGGCCGCCACCGCACCGCCGCCGATCAGCAGCGCGCGCCGGCTGACGCCGTTCGCCGGCTTCCTCCGCGAAGACGAGCGCGAAGACTTTCCCGAAGGCTTTCGCGCACCCCGGGTGCTTCCGTTGTTCCCCATGTGAGCGTCAACGCATATCCGCGAGCGTTCGGTTCCCGGCGACCCGTACCCTGGAGGAGCTATGACTCAGACTTCCCAGCGCCCCCTGCGTGTCCTCGCCGCCATGTCGGGCGGCGTGGACTCCGCCGTCGCCGCGGCCCGCGCCGTCGAGGCGGGCCACGACGTGACCGGTGTCCACCTCGCCCTGTCCGCGAATCCCCAGTCCTTCCGGACCGGGGCGCGCGGGTGTTGCACCATCGAGGACTCCCGGGACGCCCGCCGCGCGGCCGACGTCATCGGTATCCCGTTCTACGTCTGGGACCTGGCGGAACGCTTCCGCGAGGACGTCGTCGAGGACTTCGTCGCGGAGTACGAGGCCGGGCGCACCCCCAACCCCTGCCTGCGCTGCAACGAGAAGATCAAGTTCGCCGCGCTGCTCGACAAGGCCCTCGCCCTCGGCTTCGACGCCGTGTGCACCGGCCACTACGCCACCGTCGTACTCACCGAGGACGGCGGCCGCGAGCTGCACCGCGCCTCCGACATGGCCAAGGACCAGAGCTATGTGCTCGGCGTCCTGGACGAGAAGCAGCTCGCCCACGCCATGTTCCCTCTCGGCGACACCCTCACCACCAAGGACGAGATCCGCGCCGAGGCCGAGCGCCGGGGCCTGGCCGTCGCCAAGAAGCCCGACAGCCACGACATCTGCTTCATCGCCGACGGCGACACCCAGGGCTTCCTGGCGGACCGCCTCGGCGGCCCGGCCGAGGGCGACATCCTGGATGAGTCCGGCACGAAGCTGGGCACCCACGAGGGCGCTTTCGGCTTCACCATCGGCCAGCGCAAGGGCCTGAAGATCGGCCACCCGGCCCCCGACGGCAAGCCGCGCTACGTCCTCGACATCTCCCCGGTGAACAACACCGTCACCGTCGGACCCGTCGAGGCCCTCGACGTGACCTCGCTGACCGCCATCAAGCCCCGCTGGTGCGGAACGCCCCCGTCCGGCCCCGGCACGTACACCGCCCAGCTCCGCGCCCACGGCGGCGAGACCGAGGTCACGGCCGAGCTGGTCGGCGGCTCCGAGCTGAACGTCACCTTCACCGAGCCGGTCCGGGGCGTGGCCCCCGGCCAGGCGGTCGTCCTGTACGACGGCACGCGCGTGGTCGGCTCGGCCACCATCGCCACGACGTCCCGTCGCGAGCGGGTGGCGACGGGCGGCTGAGGCCGGGGCCCTTAGGCCCTGTCGTCGAACTCCCGTCTGCCCCGCGGCGCCATGCACGCACTCTCGCCGCACCGGGCCCACGCCCGAGTACGTCCAGTACGAGGACGTGAGCCCGGCACGCCGAGAGCACGCACCTGACCCCCCAGGGCCGCCCTCCGGGCGACGACGGGAGTTCGACGACAGGGCCTGGGCCGGACCGGCGGAGGGCAGCCCCGCGGCGGCCGGAGCGCGAGACGGCTCACGACGCCTGCCGGTACGCGTACACGTCCCTGGCGAAGAACTCCGCCAGCACCGGCGCGAGCACCTGGGGCGCCACCTCGCGCATCTGGCCCGTCAGCGTGCGGTGCCGGCCGCGCGGCAGGGCGTCGGCCAGGGTCCGGGTCGCCGCGCGCGCCGGGGGGCTGCTGAAGCCGCCGCAGATCACCAGCGTCCGGGCGGCGACGGCCGCGAACCTCTCGGCCGGGACCGCCCCGTCGCCCAGCAAGGCGTCGTCGTACGCCAGTGTGTGGGCCATCGCCTCCAGCTCCGCCCACATCGGGGTGCGCCGCATCCGGGCGGCCGTCTCCTCCGCGACACCCGTCGTCGACAGGAACAGCTCCACCGCCCCGCCCCGGTCCCCGGCCGCCAGCAGCCGGTGCAGCCGGGTCGTGCAGCGGGCCTTGAACGACAGCCCCGACGCGCCCGGCGTATAGGGCGGCTCGTACACGGCGAGCAGCTCCACCGGCAGGCCGGCGGCGACCGCCTCCAGGGCCAGCGCCCCGCCCGATGACATCCCGAAGACCGACGCGCCCGCCCCGGCGACCCCCATGACGGCGGCCAGATCCTCGACCTCCCGCGCCACGGTGCAGCGCCCGGCGTCACCGCTGGCGCCCCGGCCCCGGCGGTCGTAGGTGAGCACCGTGAAGCGCGGAGCGAGCAGGGCGGCCAGCGGGGCGTCGGCCGCCGAGGCGCTCAACGCCCCGCCGACCAGCACCAGCGGCGGGCCGTCGCCCTGGCGTCGGTAGGCGATCGGAGTGCCGTCGGCGGAGAGAATCCTGTCCATGGGAGTGCAGACCGGGGCGGCCGGGGAAACTCATCGTTCCGGCGGAGAAAACTTCACGGAGCCCGTAGTGAGGGTCAGTCGGCTACCGTCTCCGTGGCGTAGAAGCAGAAGTGGTCCTTGACGGCGGCGACTTCGGGCTTCGGGTCCGGGTAGGCCCAGACGAGATCGTCGGCCCCGGGGCGGGACCAGTAGGAGGCGTCCCCCTTGAACGGGCAGTGGGTGGAGGTGTCCGACGGGGAGAGCAGGTCGGTGCGGACGTCCTCGGGCGGCAGGTAGTAGCGGACCGGGCAGCCGGTCTCGCGGAGCACGAGCGGGCGGCGGCTCTCGGCCAGCACCTGTCCGTCGTGCACCGCCCGGACGTGCTCGGTGCCCTGCTCGACGGTGATGCGGTGTCCTCGTGTGGCAGTCATGCCTGTTGCAGCGGTGTACGGCCCCGTGTTCTTCCCCGTACGCCGAACCTTCCCCGCATCGGGTGGCCGAGGAGGTGTCCGAGGCAGGTCGTACGGTTGCCCCATGAACATCTGCGTCTTCCTCTCCGCCGCCGACCTCGACGACCGCTACACCGTGCCCGCCCGGGAGTTCGCCGAGCTGCTCGGCAGGGGCGGGCACACCCTCGTCTGGGGCGGATCGGAGAGCGGGCTGATGAAGGTCGTCGCGGACGGCGTGCAGGCGGCGGGCGGGCGGCTCGTGGGCGTGTCGGTCGACTTCCTCGCCGCGAAGGCCCGCACGAACGCCGACGAGATGGTGATCGCCCGTGACCTCGCGGAGCGCAAGGCGCTCCTCCTGGCGAAGGCCGACGCCGTCGTGATCATGGTCGGTGGGACCGGGACGCTCGACGAGGCCACCGAGATCCTGGAGCTGAAGAAGCACGGCAAGCACACCAAGCCGGTCGTCCTGCTGAACACGGCGGGCTTCTACGACGGACTGCGCCAGCAGTTCCAGCGCATGGAGGACGAGGGCTTCCTGCCCATGCCCCTGACCGACCTGGTCTTCTTCGCCAAGGACGGCGTCGGCGCGCTCGCCTACCTGGAGGAGTCCGCAGGCCATCAGTGAGGACTCCGCAGGTCACCAGTGAGGAGTGTGCCGGTCACCAGTAGGGAGGAGCGGTCCTAGGATCGGCCCATGTCTACCCACCTCATCACCGGCGCCGGTTCCGGCATCGGGGCCGCTGTCGCCCGCCGTCTCCAGGAGCGCGGCGACGACGTCGTCCTGCTCGCCCGCGACGCCGGCCGCGCCAAGGAGTTCGCCGACCGCTACCCGGGCGCGCGCACCCTCGTCGGCGACCTCGGCAACCCCGACCGGCTGTCCTGGGCGTTCGGCCAGCAGCCCATGCCCGAGCGGATCGACACCCTGCTGCACATCGCGGGCGTCGTCGAGCTCGGCGAAGTCGGCGAGCTCACCCCCAAGGCCTGGCACTTCCAGCTCAACGCCAACCTCATCGCCCCCGCCGAGATCACCCGCCTCCTGCTCCCGCAGCTCCGCGTCTCCCAGGGCCAGGTCCTGTTCGTGAACTCCGGGGCGGGGCTCGCCGCCCACGCCGGGTGGAGCGCGTACGCCGCGAGCAAGCACGGCCTCAAGGCGCTCGCCGACTCCCTGCGCCACGAGGAGCACGGCAACGGGGTGCGCGTCACCACCGTCTACCCGGGCCGCACCGCCAGCCCCATGCAGGTCAAGGTGCACCAGCAGGAGGGCAAGGAGTACGACGCGGCCCGCTGGATCGACCCCGAGTCGGTGGCCACCACGATCCTGATGGCGATCGACCTGCCGCGCGACGCCGAGGTCAACGACCTCACCGTCCGCCCCGGCCGCTGACGTCCCGGGGGACCGCTGACGTCCTGGAGAGCCGCCGACGTCCCGGGGAGCAGGTCTCCCGCCCGGGACCGTAGGCTTCCCGCGTGAGCGAGAAAAGCGAGTTCAGCGGGTGCCCGGCGACCGGCATCGGGTCGATGCCCGGGGGAGACGCGAGGGAGGCGGCGAAGACCGTCACCGGTTCCTTCGCCGACGGGCAGGGCATGCCGTACCTGGCGGAACTGCCCGCGCGCGGGCCGGGCGCCGACATGATCGGCCGGACCATCGGCATGCTCGTCGAGATGTACGGACACGTCGAGCCGAGCGGCTGGCGGATCAGCGACCGGCCCGGCCGCGACACCCGCCGCGCCCGCTCCTGGCTGGGGGAGGACCTCGACGCCCTGGAGGAGTTCACCCAGGGGTACGAGGGCCTGCTCAAGGTCCAGGCCGTCGGCCCCTGGACCCTGGCCGGAGCACTGGAGCTGCGCGGCGGCGAAGCCATGCTGGCCGACCCCGGCGCCTGCCGTGACCTGGCCGGGTCGCTGGCCGAGGGGCTCCGCGCCCACCTCGCGGAGGTCCGCCGCCGCATGCCCGGGGCGCAGGTCGTCCTCCAACTCGACGAACCCTCCCTGACCGCCGTCCTGCTGGGCCGGGTCCGCTCCGCCAGCGGCTACCGCACCTACCGCGCCGTCGACCGCCAGGTCGTCGAGGCGACCCTGCGCGACGTCCTCGCCGCGGCGGGCGAGGACGGCACGACGCTCGTCCACTCCTGCGCCCCCGAGGTGCCGTTCGCACTGCTGCGCCGGGCCGGGGCCGACGGCATCTCCTTCGACTTCTCCTTGCTCACCGAGCGTGAGGAGGAGGCGATCGGGGAAGCCGTCGAGGGCGGCACCCAGCTCTTCCTCGGCGTGGTGCCCTCCACGGACGCGGCTTCGGAGGGATTGTCAGACCCGGGCGGTAGCGTCATGGGGGTCAGGACGCTGTGGAGCAGGCTGGGGCTGAATCCGGGGACTCTCGCCGAGTCCGTCGTGATCACCCCGACGTGCGGTCTCGCGGGTGCGTCGCCCGCGTACGCCCGCACCGCGCTCGCCCACAGCGCCCGGGCGGCGAGGTCGCTCGCGGACAACCCTGAGTGACGGGGACGACGGGTAAACAGGAGGACGGGACGATGGCGGGCGAAGAGCGGGTGGAGCAGGAGAGCTCGGTTCCGGCGGACGTGCGGGAGGAGCACGCGCTGCTGGCCGAGCAGATCGAGGAGCACCGCTTCCGCTACTACGTGAAGGACCAGCCGGTCGTCAGCGACGGCGAGTTCGACCGGCAGCTGCGCTCCCTGGAGGCCCTGGAGGAGGAGCACCCGTCGCTGCGCACCCCGGACTCCCCGACCCAGAAGGTCGCCGGGCCCTACCGCACGGAGTTCACCTCCGTGGCCCACCGCGAACGCATGCTCTCCCTGGACAACGCCTTCGACGACGAGGAGCTGGCCGCCTGGGCGGACCGGGTCGCCAAGGACGTCGGCACCCCCGACCACCACTTCTTGTGCGAGCTCAAGGTCGACGGCCTCGCCGTCAACCTCACCTACGAGCAGGGCCGCCTGACCCGGGCGGCGACCCGCGGCGACGGCCGCACCGGCGAGGACATCACCCCCAACGTCCGGACGATCGCCGAGATTCCGCACCGCCTCCAGGGCGAGAACATCCCCGCGCTCGTCGAGATCCGCGGCGAGGTCTTCTTCCCCATGGAGGACTTCGAGGAGCTGAACGCCCGGCTGGTCGCCGCCGACGACAAGCCCTTCGCCAACCCGCGCAACGCGGCGGCCGGATCGCTGCGCCAGAAGGACCCCAAGGTCACCGCCGGCCGCCCGCTGCACATGGTGGTGCACGGCATCGGCGCCCACGAGGGCCTGAGCATCGACCGCCTCTCCGCCGCCTATGAGCTGCTCCACGCCTGGGGCCTGCCCACCGCCCAGCACAACAAGGTCGTCGACTCCCTCGCCGGCGTACGGGAGTTCATCGCGTACTACGGCGAGCACCGGCACTCCGTGGAGCACGAGATCGACGGCGTCGTCGTCAAGCTCGATGAGATCCCGCTCCAGGGACGCCTGGGCTCCACCTCGCGCGCCCCGCGCTGGGCCATCGCCTGGAAGTACGCCCCCGAAGAGGTCAACACCAAGCTGGTCAACATCCGCGTCGGCGTCGGACGCACCGGCCGCGTCACCCCGTACGCCCAGGTCGAGCCGGTCGAAGTGGCCGGTTCCGAAGTCGAGTTCGCCACCCTGCACAACCAGAACGTGGTGAAGGCCAAGGGCGTCCTCATCGGCGACACCGTGGTCATCCGCAAGGCGGGCGAGGTCATCCCCGAGATCCTCGGCCCCGTCGTGGACCTGCGCGACGGCACCGAGAAAGCCTTCGAGATGCCGACCCACTGCCCCGAGTGCGGGACGGAGCTGCGCCCGATGAAGGAGGCCGACATCGACCTCCGTTGCCCCAACGCCCGCACCTGCCCGGCCCAGTTGCGCGAACGCGTCTTCTACCTCGCCGGACGCAAGAGCCTGGACATCGACCACTTCGGCTATGTGGCCGCCGCCGCCCTGACCCGTCCCCTGGAGCCCGCCGAGCCCGTCCTGCGCGACGAGAGCGATCTGTTCTCCCTCACCGTCGACCAACTGCTGCCGATCCGGGCGTACGTCCTGGACCAGGACAGCGGGCTGCCCAAGCGCGACCCGAAGACCGGCGAGGAGAAGATCGCGACGGTCTTCGCCAACCAGCAGGGCGAGCCGAAGAAGAACGCGGTGGCCATGCTGGAAGGCATCGCCGCCGCCAAGGAAGCCCCGCTCGCCCGGGTCCTCACCGGGCTCTCCATCCGGCATGTGGGCCCGGTCGCCGCCCAGGAGCTGGCCCGTCAGTTCCGCTCCATCGACCGGATCGACGAGGCGAGCGAGGAGGAGCTGGCCGCCGCCGACGGCGTCGGGCCGACCATCGCCGCCTCGGTCAAGCAGTGGTTCGCCGAGGACTGGCACCGCGAGATCGTGCGCAAGTGGCGCGAGGCCGGGGTGCGCATGGCGGACGAGGACTCCGGGACGGACGAGGGCCCCCGCCCCCTCGAAGGACTCACCGTCGTCGTCACCGGCACCCTCGCGGGCCACACCCGCGACGGTGCCAAGGAGGCGCTCCAGACGCTGGGCGCGAAGGTCGCCGGATCGGTGTCGAAGAAGACCGCGTTCGTGGTCGTCGGCGACAACCCCGGCTCCAAGTACGACAAGGCGATGCAGTTGAAGGTGCCCGTGCTGGACGAGGACGGATTCGCGATCCTGCTCGAACAGGGACCCGAACGTGCGAAGGAGGCGGCCCTGCCCGCCCCCGAAGCCGCGCCCGGCACCGACCCGGAGGACAGCGGGGAGTAACCACCCGCCGGACCCGTGTTCGCCCACCGTTCTCCGGATCGAGACGCCTTCGAGACGCTGCCCCGGCGTGGCGCGGCCCGTACGGGGAAGGAATCGGGGCAGAGGGGTGAAGACCGGGCCGCCCTTCCCCGAACGGCCCTGCCGCGCCACCCGTTCGGGTCAATAGCAGATGGTGACGGGTGGTCGGTTCGCATTCGGGCAAGAGCTGTAGAGCGCTGCCCCTGGGAGCCTTTCGCGGCCTACTGTTGAGAGGTGCGCCCGCCGTGCACGGCTGCTCGACGGGGCCGTGGTGCCACGGGAGCGGGCGCCGCCGAGGGACATCGGCACCGCCGGCTGTGAGAGGGACGGAATGAAACCGACCGAGAGCGCCGCCCCGGTGTCGCGGCTGCAAGGTTTCGTCGGCCTCACGCCCCCCGTGGGCGCCGCGGTCGTGGGGACCGCCGCGGTGCTGCTGGCGGTCGGGTCCTACCGGACCGTCCAACAGGGGCACGCGCTCTTCCCGGACGGTGCGGTGGGCTGGTCCCTCGCCGTGCTCACCGGGATCATCGTCGGCCATCTGGTGGCGCTCGGCCGCGACCGGTGGTGGGGCGGCACCGGTTCGGGGGCCGCCCTCACCCTCGCCGTGCTGCTGCTGTTCGGATGGCTCCCGGCCGTGCTGGTCAGCCTCGCCGTCGTGGTGCTCGTCGGGACCGCCCGCAGACACCGCTGGTGGCAGGGGCTCCTGCACGGCGGGGTGGACATGCTGGGCATCGGCGCGGCGGCCCTCGTGCTGGCCGCCTTCGGCGAGGTCCCCACCGTCGAGGAACCCTGGCGGCCACTCGACTGGGGCATCGCGGCCGTCCCGGAACTGCTCCTGACGGCATCGACGTATCTGCTCGTCACCCGGGTCCTGCTGTGGTACGCCCAGGCCCCGCACAACGGCGGGCTGCCCACCATCGCCCGTACCGCGATGCTGCGGCAGGGACTCGTCGCCGTCGCACTCCTCGGGCTCGCCCCGCTGATCTGCGCCGTCGCGATGTCCATGCCCGTCCTGCTGCCGCTCTTCGCAGTGCCGCTGATCGCCCTCGACTCCACGCTCTGGATCGCCCGCGCCCGCGCCGAGGAGCAGCTGCGCGACCCGCTGACCGGGCTGCCCAACCGTCAGTGGCTGCTGGAGCGGACCTGGTCGGCGCTGGAGGACGCGGAGTCCATCGGCACCCGCTCCGCCCTCGTCCTCATCGACCTGGACCGCTTCCGCGCGGTCAACGACACCCTGGGCCACCTGGCCGGCGACCGGCTCCTGCTGCAGATAGCGGAGCGCCTGCGGCTCGCCCTGCCGCGCGGCGCGGAGGCCGCCCGGCTCGGCGGCGACGAGTTCGCCGTGCTGCTGCCGCACACCGACTCGACCACCAGCGCCCAGCAGGTCGCCCGCCGTCTGGTCGCCGAGCTGTCCTCCCCGCTCGACCTCGACGGACTGACCCTCGTCCTGGAGGCCAGCGCCGGGGTCGCCGTCTACCCCGACCACGCCCTGGACGCCGAAGGCCTGCTGCGGCGGGCGGACGTCGCGATGTACCAGGCCAAGCGGGACCGCACGGCCGTGGAGGTCTACGAGTCCAAGCGGGACAGCAACACCCCCGACCGGCTCGGGCTCCTCGGCGATCTGCGCCGGGCGCTGGACGCGAGCGAGGTCGAGCTGCACTACCAGCCCAAGGTCCGCTTCGACGGGCAGGTCGCCGGCCTGGAGGCGCTGGTGCGCTGGGTTCACCCGGAGCGCGGCCGGGTCCCTCCGGACGAGTTCATCGCGATCGCCGAGTCCTCCGGTCTGATGCCGCACCTCACGGAGTACGTCCTGGAGACGGCGCTCGCCCAGGTCGCCCGCTGGCGGGCGGAGGGCCTGTTCGTGCCCGTCGCGGTCAACGTCTCCCCGCGCGACGTCCACACCCCCGGCTTCGCGGGGAGCGTGGCGGCCCGGCTCGCCCGTCACGGTGTGCCCGCGGGAGCGCTCCAACTGGAGATCACCGAGCATGTGCTGCTGGAGGACCCGCAGCGCGCCGCCGACACCCTGGCCGGGCTCACCGCGCACGGCGTCAAGATGTCCCTCGACGACTTCGGCACCGGCTACTCCTCCCTGGTCCACCTGCGCAGACTGCCGGTCAGCGAGCTGAAGATCGACCGGTCCTTCGTGGCCCGGCTGGCGGTCGACCACGAGGACGCGGAGATCGTCCGCTGCACCATCGACCTGGCCCACTCGCTCGGCCTGGTCGTCGTCGCGGAGGGCGTCGAGGACGACGAGACGTGGGAGCGGTTGCGGGACCTGAGGTGCGACGCGGTGCAGGGCTGGCTGGTGGCGGCCGCGATGCCGCCGCAGGAGACGACGGCCTGGCTGCGGGCGCGCGGCGAGCACGGCTGGCGCAGGCCCGCCGAGCTCAAGGCCCAGGCCGCGGCGGCCGCCGCCACCGGGTCGGCCACCGGCTCGATGAACGCGTCGCTGAAAGGCGCGGTGAACGGTGCGGTGAAGGGCGTGGTGAACGGTGCGATGAAGGGTGCGGTGAGCGGGACGGCGGAGACCGAGAGCTCCTGAGGGCCGCCCCTTTCGAACACCTTCCTCCCAGCCCCGGGCCCCGGCCCGGGGCTCACCCCTTCACGGGCCCGCCGCCCGGAGAAGCATGGCCCGATCGGGGCGGGGCACCCGCCGCGAGGAGACCCCATAGGATTGGGGGCCGGTGGCACATTTCCACCTGCCGCGCGACGCCTTGCACGCACGCTCGCCGCGTTGCCGAAACGCCCACGTGGCCCCGCCACGAGGGCGCTCCGGCGCCTTGCGATCGCACGAGCCGGACGCCGCGCGGCCCGTCCTTCGGACGGACGACGCGAATGTGCCACCGACCCCCAGCCCAAACCACACACCAACCCCTGAGGATCGCTGCATGCCTGGCATCACGCGCGAGGAGGTCGCCCACCTCGCCCGGCTGGCGCGTCTGGAGCTGAAGGGCGAAGAGCTCGATCACTTCGCCGGTCAGCTCGACGACATCATCGGCGCGGTCGCCCGCGTCTCCGAGGTCGCCGACCAAGACGTACCGCCGACCTCCCACCCGCTGCCGCTGACCAACGTCATGCGCGCGGACGAGGTCCGTCCGTCGCTCACCCCCGCGCAGGCGCTCTCCGGCGCCCCGGCCCAGGAGCAGCAGCGTTTCAAGGTGCCGCAGATCCTGGGGGAGGACTAATCACCATGACGGACATCAGCACCATCATCAAGCTCACCGCGGCCGAGATCGCCGGGAAGATCGCCTCTGGCGAGCTGACCGCCGTCGAGGTCACCGAGGCCCACCTGGCCCGGATCGACGCGGTCGACGAGAAGGTCCACGCCTTCCTGCACATCGACCGCGAGGGCGCCCTCGCCCAGGCCCGTTCCGTGGACGCCAAGCGGGAGGCGGGCGAGAAGCTCGGCCCGCTCGCCGGCGTCCCGCTCGCGCTGAAGGACATCTTCACCACCAAGGACATGCCGACCACCGTCGGTTCCAAGATCCTCGAGGGCTGGGTCCCGCCGTACGACGCCACGCTCACGCAGAAGCTGCGCGCCGCCGACGTCGTCATCCTCGGCAAGACCAACATGGACGAGTTCGCCATGGGGTCCTCCACCGAGAACAGCGCCTACGGCCCCACCGGCAACCCCTGGGACCTCACCCGCATCCCCGGCGGCTCCGGCGGCGGCTCCTCCGCCGCGCTGGCCTCCTACGAGGCCCCGCTCGCCATCGGCACGGACACCGGCGGCTCGATCCGCCAGCCCGCCGCCGTCACCGGCACGGTCGGCGTGAAGCCCACCTACGGCGGCGTCTCCCGCTACGGCATGGTCGCCTTCTCGTCCTCCCTCGACCAGGGCGGGCCCTGCGCCCGTACGGTCCTGGACGCGGCGCTGCTCCACGAGGCCATCGCCGGGCACGACCCGCTGGACTCGACCTCCATCGACGCACCGGTCCCGCCGGTCGTCGAGGCCGCCCGCAACGGCTCCGTACAGGGCATGCGCGTCGGCGTCGTCAAGCAGTTCCGCGGCGAGGGCTACCAGGCCGGTGTCCTCCAGCGGTTCGACGAGTCGGTCGAGCTGCTGAAGTCGCTGGGTGCGGACATCGTCGAGCTGGACTGCCCCTCCTTCGACCTGGCGCTCTCCGCGTACTACCTGATCGCCCCGTCCGAGTGCTCCTCCAACCTGGCCCGCTTCGACGCCATGCGCTACGGCCTGCGGGTCGGCGACGACGGCACGAAGTCGGCCGAGGACGTCACCGCCCTCACCCGTGAGGCGGGCTTCGGCGACGAGGTCAAGCGCCGCATCATCCTGGGGACGTACGCGCTCAGCTCCGGCTACTACGACGCGTACTACGGCTCGGCCCAGAAGGTCCGCACCCTCATCACCCAGGACTTCGAGAAGGCCTTCGAGCAGGTCGACGTGATCGTCTCCCCGACGACCCCGACCACCGCGTTCCCGATCGGCGAGCGCGCCGACGACCCGATGGCCATGTACCTCGCGGACCTGTGCACCATCCCGACCAACCTGGCCGGCAACTCCGCCATGTCGCTGCCCTGCGGCCTGGCCCCGGAGGACGGTCTGCCGGTCGGACTGCAGATCATCGCCCCCGCCATGAAGGACGACCGGCTCTACAAGGTCGGAGCCGCCGTCGAGGCCGCCTTCGTGGAAAGGTGGGGGCACCCGCTGCTTGAGGAGGCTCCGTCGCTGTGAGTGCCATGGCAAAGAAGGCCAGTAACTTCAAGAAGTCCAAGACCGGGCTGTACATCTCGCTCGGCAGTACCGCGTTCGGCGCGATCACCGTCGCCAAACAGGCGAGGCTCGCGCGCGAGGACAACGACGTGCTGCGGCTCGTCGACGCGGCGGTCTCCGCGGCCGCCATCGTCACCGGACTCGCGATCCTCTATCGCGAACTGAAGCGTCTCGGCGACGACGACGTTCTGCTGGGCTGAGAGGGATAAGTTTCACCGTGACTGTCATTGACCTGGTGTCGTACGAGGACGCGCTCGCGTCCTACGACCCCGTCATGGGCCTCGAAGTCCATGTCGAGCTTGGCACCAAGACGAAGATGTTCTGCGGCTGCTCGACGGAGCTGAAGCAGGACGCCAACTCCCAGACCTGCCCGGTCTGCCTCGGACTGCCCGGCGCGCTGCCGGTCGTCAACGAGATCGGCGTGGAGTCGGCCATCAAGATCGGTCTCGCGCTCAACTGCGAGATCGCCGAGTGGTGCCGCTTCGCCCGGAAGAACTACTTCTATCCGGACATGCCGAAGAACTTCCAGACCTCGCAGTACGACGAACCGATCGCCTTCGACGGCTATCTGGACGTCCAGCTGGAGGACGGCGAGATCTTCCGGGTGCAGATCGAGCGCGCCCACATGGAGGAGGACACCGGCAAGTCGACGCACGTCGGCGGCGCCACCGGCCGTATCCACGGCGCGTCCCACTCCCTGCTCGACTACAACCGGGCCGGTATTCCGCTCATCGAGATCGTCACCAAGCCGATCGAGGGGGCAGGCGCCCGCGCCCCCGAGGTCGCCAAGGCGTACGTCGCCGAGCTCCGCGAGCTGATCAAGGCCCTCGGGGTCTCCGACGCCCGCATGGAGATGGGCCAGATGCGCTGCGACGTCAACCTGTCGCTGCGCCCGCACGGCCGTGAGGCGTTCGGTACCCGCTCCGAGACGAAGAACGTGAACTCGCTGCGTTCCGTCGAGCGGGCCGCGCGCTTCGAGATCCAGCGACACGCCGCCGTGCTGTCCTCGGGCGGCACCATCGTGCAGGAGACCCGGCACTTCCACGAGGAGGACGGCTCCACCACGGCCGGCCGCATCAAGGACAACGCCGAGGACTACCGCTACTTCCCCGAGCCCGACCTGGTGCCCGTCGCGCCCGCGCGCGACTGGGTGGAGGAGCTGCGCAAGGGCCTCCCCGAGCTTCCCCGGCTGCGCCGGGCGCGGCTCAAGGAGGAGTGGGGCGTCAACGAGCACGACATGCAGTCCATCCTCAACGCGGGCGCGGTCGACCTGATCGTCGCCACGACCGAGGCGGGCGCACCCTCGGACCAGGCCCGCAAGTGGTGGATGGGCGAGCTGGCCCGTAACGCGAACGAGACCGGCCGCGGTCTGGACGAGCTGCCGATCACCCCGGCGCAGGTCGCCCGGGTGGCCGCGCTCGTCGCCGCGGGCGACCTCAACGACAAGCTGGCCCGCCAGGTCATCGAGGGCGTCCTCGCGGGCGAGGGCGACCCGGACACCGTCGTCGAGAAGCGCGGCCTGAAGGTCGTCTCCGACGAGGGCGCGCTGTCCACGGCCGTGGACGAGGCCATCGCGGGCAACGCGGCCATCGCGGACAAGATCCGCGGCGGCAAGGTCGCGGCGGCGGGCGCGCTCGTCGGCGCGGTCATGAAGGCCACCCGCGGCCAGGCGGACGCGGCCCGCGTGCGCGAGCTGATCCTGGAGAAGCTCGGCGTCGAGGGCTGATCGCGGAATCGTCCCCGAAGGGGTGGTGCGCCCGTACGTACATGAGTACGTACGGGCGCACCGCCCCTTCATCCGTCCTCCACCGAGCCCCGAGGGCACTCCTGAACAGCGGATGGGACTTCTCGTCCGACCTCTTGGACGTTCACCACCGGTCCGTGCGCAGTCCTTCCCCACGCCACCTGGGCTGACTAGCTTCCCGGCTGTAACCACCGGAACCAGGAGGCTCTTTTGACCACGGACATGTCACGGCGACGGCTCTTCGCGCTGGGTGGCGGCGCGCTCGGCGCCGCTGCGGCCGGATCGTTCCTGCCGCCTTCGCTCCAGGCAGCCATCGCCGCGCAGCCCGCCCACGCGGGGTCCGGCGGGGGAGGCCTCGGCTCCATCAAGCACGTGGTGATCCTGATGCAGGAGAACCGTTCCTTCGACCACTACTTCGGCACCCTGCGCGGCGTACGCGGCTTCGGCGACCGCAACGCCATCGAGGTGCCCACCGGCACAACGGTGTTCGAACAGCCCGCCGCGGCCGGCTCCACCGTGCTGCCCTTCCCGGTGCGCGGGGCGGCCGAGGCGCAGAAGAAGGACCTCCAGTACATCGGCGCCCTCGACCACTCCTGGAACGGTGGCGCGAAGGCCTGGGGCGGCGGCTGGATGAACGGCTGGATCAGCGCGAAGACCGCGGCGACGATGGCGTACTACGACCGTCGCGACATCCCGCTCCACTACGAGCTGGCCGACACGTTCACCGTCTGCGACGCCTACCACTCCTCGATCCACACCTCCACCAGCCCCAACCGCAACCACCTGTGGAGCGGGAAGACCGGCTTCGAGCCGAACGGGAAGCGGGCCGTCGGCAACGACGCGTACGACGAGGGGACCCACCCCGGCTACGACTGGTCCACCTACGCCGAGCGGCTGGAGAAGGCCGGGCGCAGCTGGCGCACGTACACCGAGTGGGAGAACTTCACCGACAACCAGATCGAGTTCTACGCCACCTTCAAGGCGATCGCCCGCAAGGCGCTGGCCAGGACCGGCGGCCACACCTACATGGAAGCCTTCTACGCGAAGGTCCGGGGTGCGTCCGAGACCGAGCGCACCCGGCTCCTCGGGCTGCTGGAGGAGGGCGTCGCCACCCTCGACCGGCGCGAGCGCAGCCTGTTCGAGCGGGGGCTGCGCCGGGTTCCGACCGGGACGCTGGCGGACGAGTTCGCCAAGGACGTGGCGGCCGGGACGCTCCCCGAGGTCTCCTACCTGGTCCCCTCCGCGATCGACTCCGAGCACCCGAGCGTCTCCTCGCCGGTGCACAGCGCCACCGTCGTCTACAAGATCCTCGACGCGCTCGGCAAACACCCCGACGTGTGGCGGCACACCGCCGTGCTGATCAACTACGACGAGAACGACGGATTCTTCGACCACGTCCCGCCGCCCGTCGCACCCCCCGAGGTCGCCGACGAACAGTGGGAGGGCCGGCCCACCGGTCTCGGGATCCGGGTGCCGCTGCTGGTCGTCTCGCCGTGGACCGTCGGCGGGTACGTCTGCTCCGAGGTCTTCGACCACACCTCCGTCATCCGTTTCCTGGAGCGCTGGACCGGCGTGAGGGAACCCAACATCGGCGACTGGCGCCGGCGGGTCACCGGCGACCTGACGTCCGCCTTCGACTTCACCCGGGCCCGCCGGCAGCCCGCCGTCGAGCGGCCGGCGGCTGTTCCGCCGCTCAGCGGGCGCTGGCAGCCGAAGCCGCCGGCCGTCCAGCACCTCCCCGAGCAGGAGCCCGGCGCACGCCCGGCGCGCCCGCTGCCGTACCAGCCGGACGCCCGGGCGAGGCGGTCGGGCGGCACCCTGCGCGTGGAGCTCGCCAACGCCGGCCGGTCCTCGGCGCACTTCGCGCTGTACCCGTACGCCGGTGAGTTCCCGGCCCCGCAGCACAAGGACGTCCTCGACACCGCGCACTGGACCGTCCCGCTGACCGGGGAGGCGTACCGCTTCACGGTCACCGGGCCGAACGGCTTCCGGCGCGAGTTCGCCGGACCGGCCGACGGGGGAGCGGAGGTCGCCTCCCGCATCGACCACCGCGACCGCGACCTGCACCTCACCCTGCGCAACACCGGCCGCCGGACCCTGACCTTCCTGGTGCGGCCGCTCGGCTACGTCGACGAGGACGACGTACGGGACTGGACCCGCCGCGTCACGGTCAAGCCGGGCCGCAGCCGGGCGCTCGTGCACTCGGCGGCCGACGCCCACGGCTGGTACGACCTCGCCGTGACCGTCGACGGGGAGGAAGGCTTCCGGCGGCGGCTCATGGGCCATATCGAGAACGGCCGCGCCAGCGTCTCCGGCTGACCCGGCCGGAGACGGGGCCCAGGGCCTGGTCCGTCGCGTGCGAGGAACAGATCAAGCCCTGTGACCATGGCCACGAAAGGGGCAAAGGATCACTTTCTGCTGGCAGAGTGGCGGTCACAAGGTCTTGAGACGTTTACGGGCAGATAACGTCATCTGTGGGTAAATGGTCACGAACCCACAGGGAGCTCATCCGTTGGCTGCCATCGCTCGCTGGTGCATCAGGCACCGCCTCGTCGCCGTCCTCATCTGGCTCGCCGCCCTCGGCGGGACGGCCGCCGCGGCGGGCTTCGCGGGTTCCGCGTACTCCAACGACTACGAGGTCCCCGGCACCGAGTCCGGCCGCGCCACCGAACTCCTCTCCAGCGGCTTCACCGACCTCGGCGGCGACACCGACACCGTCGTCTGGCACACCACCGGCTCCACGGTCCGGGCCGCCGACGTCGAGCAGACCATGACCCGGACGCTCCACGCGATCGAGGAGCTGCCGGGCGTCGGCGCGGTCACCGGCCCCTACGGAGGCACCGGCCCCGGCCAGATCAGCGAGGACGGCCACACCGCGTACGCCACGGTCACCTTCGACCACCCCGCCGACGAGATCCCCGCCTCCCAGGCCGAGGCCCTCGTCGACACCGCGAAGGGAGCCGAGGCCGACGGGCTCCAGGTCGAGCTGGGCGGCACCGCCATCGCCCTCACCGAAGCACCCTCCGTCCACCTGGCCGAGGGCGTCGGCGTGGTCGTCGCGGCCGTCGTGCTCTTCCTCGCCTTCGGCTCGCTCGCCGCCAGCCTGCTGCCCATCGCCACCGCCCTGGTCTCCGTGGGCACCGCCTACGCGGGCATCGTGCTGCTCGGCCATGCGATGACCGTGGCGGACTTCGCCCCGATGCTCGGCATGCTCATCGGCCTCGGCGTGGGCATCGACTACGCCCTCTTCATCGTCACCCGGCACCGCAGAGGCCTCCGGCGCGGGATGTCCGTCGACGAAGCGGCGCGGAACGCCGTCACGACGACCGGGCGGGCCGTCGTCTTCGCCGGGGCCACCGTCTGCATCGCCCTGCTCGGCATGCTGATCCTGCGGCTCGGCTTCCTCAACGGCGTCGCCATCGCCGCCTCGCTCACCGTTGTCCTCACCGTGCTGGCCTCGGTCACCCTGCTGCCCGCCCTGCTCTCCCTCATCGGGATGCGGGCGCTCAGCCGCCGCGAGAGGCGGCAGCTCGCCGAACACGGACCGCGGCCCGAACTGCCCACCGGCTTCGCCGCCCGCTGGTCCGCCTTCGTGGAACGGCGCCCCAAGCTGCTCGGGGGCATCGCGGCCGTCGTCATGCTGGTGCTCGCCCTGCCCGCCCTCGGCCTCCACCTGGGCACCTCCGACCAGGGCAACAACCCGGCCACCGCCACCACCCGGCAGGCCTACGACCTGATCGCCGACGGCTTCGGGCCCGGCGTCAACGGCCCCCTCACCATCGCCGCCCAGCTCGACGGCGCGGACGACCGGCTCGCGCTGGACTCGCTGCCCGAGCAACTGCGCACCACCGAGGGCGTCGCGTCCGCCGGCCCGGTCACGTACAACAGCGCCGGCGACACCGCCTTCCTCACCGTCGTCCCCGACTCGTCCCCCCAGTCGCAGGACACCAGCGAGCTGGTCGACCGGATCCGGGACGACGTGCTGCCGCCGGTCCGGGACAACACCTCGCTGGAGGCCCATGTCGGCGGGGTGACGGCGAGCTACGACGACTTCGCCGAGATCATCGTCGGGAAACTGCCGCTCTTCGTCGGGGTCGTCATCTCGCTCGGCTGTCTGCTCCTCCTCCTGGCGTTCCGCTCCATCGGCATCCCGCTCAAGGCCGCCGTGATGAACGTGGCCGCCGTCGCCTCCTCCTTCGGCGTCGTCGTGGCCGTCTTCCAGTGGGGCTGGGGGAGCGAGCTGCTCGGCCTCGGCATCGCCGGGCCCATCGAACCCTTCCTCCCCGTGATCATGGTCTCGGTCCTCTTCGGCCTCTCCATGGACTACCAGGTCTTCCTGGTCGGCCGGATGTACGAGGAGTGGCTGGAGACCGGCGACAACCGGCGGGCCGTACGGGTCGGCCTCGCCGAGACCGGCCGGGTCATCAACTCCGCCGCCGTGATCATGATCTCCGTCTTCCTCGCCTTCGTGCTCAGCGGCGACCGGGTCATCGCCATGTTCGGCATCGCGCTGGCCACCGCCGTCGCCCTGGACGCCTTCGTGCTGCGCACCCTGCTGGTGCCCGCCCTGATGCACATGCTCGGCGGGGCGAACTGGTGGCTGCCGGGCTGGCTGGAGAAGCGGCTGCCCAGGATCAGCATCGAGCCGCCCGACTGCGTACCGCTCCGTGCGAAGATCCCGGAGACACGCGGTACGGGTGCGGAAGAGGGCGATGGACCGGTGACGGGCCGCCCCGCCGAGAAGGAGCACGATGTTCGCCATATCCCTGGGTGACGACAGGGCGGAGCTGTGCCCGCTGGAGGTCTGGCAGGCCGAGGAGCTCCTCGCCCACATGGACCGGGCCCGGGAGCTGGTCGACGCCTGGATCCCGCTCGCCGCGTCCGTCACCGACCCGGACTCGGCGCGTGCCCTGCTCCAGCGGTACGCGGAGAAGCAGGCGGCGGACACCGGGCGGCTGTACGGCATCCGGCTGGACGGCGTCCTCGTCGGCGGCGTCCTCTTCCGGATCTTCGACGCGCAGTCGGGCAACTGCGAGATCGGCGTGTGGCTGGAGCCCGCCGCCCAGGGCCGCGGTCTGATCACCCGTGCCGCCGAGCGCCTGATCGACTGGGCGGTGCAGACGCGCGGCATGCACCGCGTGGAGTGGGTCGCCTCCGCCGCGAACACCAGGTCGATCGCGGTGGCGCAGCGGCTCGGCATGGCCCGGGACGGGGTGATGCGGCAGAACTACCTCCACCGGGGCGTACGCCACGACACCGAGATCTGGTCGGTCCTCGCCCCGGAATGGCGGGCCCGCGCGGGGCACTGAGCCCTGACGAGCCCCCCGCGCGGCCCCGGCGTTAAGCGGGCTCTCATCCGGGCCCCCTAGCGTGCGACGAATGAACACCACCCCCTCCAAGACGACGACCCCGTCCACGACCACCCCGCCCGCCGGGACGACCGACCCCGCCGATGGCACCGCCGACGCCGTCACGGAGGAGGCGACCGCGAAAGACCCCCTGGTGAAGGACTCCGCGACGGACCCCCTGGTGAAGGACTCCGCGACGGAGGGCGCCACCGGTACGCCGACCGACGCCGCGCACTCCGGGACGGCGGCCCCCGACGACCTCGCCGGGCAGTCGGAAGACGAGGACGATGACGACGCCCTGGCACCCGACCCCTTCGACGAGGCCCGGCACGGCGTCGGCGCGGGCGCGGCGGCCGTCGTCTCCGCCGCCCTCGGCATCGTCGCCCTGACCGGCGCGTGGACGGGCAGGGTCGCCGCCGAGCGCGAGACGCTCATCGGCCAGATCCAGACCTCCGGCGGCGGCAGCGCGGCCCAGCAGATCTCCGAGATCTACGGGGACGCCTGGCACACCACCGCCCTGGTCAACGGCGTCTTCGCGGTCCTGGCCCTGCTCGTCGGCGTCTTCGTCCTGGTCCGCCCCGCATTCGGCGTCCCCTCCGAGCGTCCGCAGCCCACCTGGGTCCGCGCGGTCGCCCTGGCCGGAGTCGCCCTCGGCGTCATCGGCGTGCTGATCTCCGCGGGCATGTACTTCGACCTCCTCGTCTCCCTGCCCACCGCGGGCGCCCCGGCCGGCGGCTGACCCCGGCCCGACACCTCGTACGGCACGGCGCCGGGGAGTGTCCGGCGGCCCCGGTCACGATCCGCCGGACACTCCCTAAGGCCCCTGCCCACCCCTCGGACACCCGTGGGCGGGGCCTAAGGCCCCCACCGCCGCGAAGATGCGGAACTCGCCCGATGCGCCGCCCCTCCTGGCCGACGACAGTGGACACACAGCGAACACAGGGCCCCGGCCGACCGGCCGGCCACCCCGCCGGTCCGCTGCCACGACCAGGAACCAGGGGCACACCATGTACGAGTACGAGCTCTACCGCTCCACCTCCGCCGAGCTGATCCGCCGGGCCGACGCCGAGCGCGAGCTCGGCCGGGCCCGCCTCGTCCGGCGGGCCGCCCGCCGCTCCGGACACGGTGATCCCGAAGGGAAGGTGGTGGAGGGCGACCGCACCCGCTTCGCCCCGGCCGCCTGACGGTGCCCGGGGCCGGGAGCACCACCGCACCGGTCACCGGTCCCGCCGACGCCCTCTCCGGACCGGGCGCGGCGGGCCCGGACCGCGCCGGGAGCATGATCACCGTCCGCGAAAAGCCTCCCGCGGCCTCGTACGCGTATGCGATGCTCGGCACCGTGGAGACCAGGTCAGTCAGCCCCGTGTTCATCGGGCGCGCCGAGGAGTTCGCCGCGCTCACCGAGGCGCTCGCGCGGGCCGCGTCCGGCGACCCGCAGGCGCTGCTGATCGGCGGCGAGGCCGGCGTCGGCAAGACCCGCCTGGTCGAGCAGTTCGTCACGGCGGCCGAACGGCGCGACGCCGTCGTCGCCGTCGGGTCCTGCGTCGAGATCGGGGCCGACGGACTGCCGTTCGCCCCCTTCCCCACCGCCCTGCGCGCCCTGCGCCGGGCCCTGCCCGAGGAGATGGCCGCCGCCTGCGCCGGCCAGGAGGGCGAACTGGCCCGGCTCCTGCCCGAGCTGGGCGAGGCCCACCGGGACGCGACCGACGAGCACAGCATCGCCCGCCTCTTCGAACTCACCGTACGGTTGCTGGAGCGGATCTCCGCCGAACGCGTGGTCGTCCTCGTCCTGGAGGACCTGCACTGGGCGGACGCCTCCACCCGGCACCTGCTCGCCTATCTCTTCCGCAGCCTGGGCAGCGGCCGCCTCATGGTCGTCGGCACCTACCGCGCCGACGACATCCACCGCCGCCACCCCCTGCGCCCGCTCCTCGCCGAGCTGGACCGGCTGCGCACCGTCACCCGCGTCGAACTCGACCGGTTCAGCCACGACGAGGTCGGCCGTCAGCTCGCCGGCATCCTCGCCGAGACCCCCGCGGCCGCACTCGTCGACGAGATCTTCGACCGCTCCGACGGCAACGCCTTCTTCGTCGAGGAGCTGGCCCGCTCCCTGGAGTGCTGCGGCGACAGCTCCGGTCTGACCGAATCGCTCCGCGACCTCCTGCTCGTCCGCGTGGAGGCGCTCCCCGAGCACGCCCAGCGGATCGCCAGGCTGGTCGCCGAGGGCGGCTCCTTCGTGGAACACGAACTGCTGGCCACCGTCGCCGGACTCGCCGAGGCCGACCTCGACGAGGCCCTGCGCGCCGCCGTCGGCGCCAACCTGCTGCGACCCGCGCCCGACGACGACGGCTACCGCTTCCGGCACTCCCTGGTCCGCGAGGCCGTTAGCGACGACCTGCTGCCCGGGGAACGCACCCGCGTCAACCGCCGGTACGCCGAAGCCCTGGAGGCTAACCCCTCCCTCGTCCGGGACGACGAACGCGCCACCCGCCTCGCCAGCTACTGGTACGCCGCGCACGACGCCGCCAAGGCCCTGCCCGCCGTGCTCAGGGCCGCCGTCGAGGCCCGCCGCCGCTACGCCTACTCCGAGCAACTGAAGCTGCTGGAGCGGGCGATGGAGCTGTGGGACGACGTCCCCGACGCGGTGCTCGCCACCCTGCGCCCCTTCGACTACGCGGAGGTCTACCCGGCCTCCGGCTGCGACCCGGAAAACACCCCGCTGCGCTACCTGGACGTGATGGCCGAGGCCACCGTCGCCGCCCACTTCGGAGGTGACCGCAAACGCGCCCTGGCCATCTCCAAGAAGGCGATGCGGGTCCTGGCGTCCGAGGCCGACCCGCTGCGCGAGGCCTGGTTCTGGGTGCAGCGCAGCCGGCTGGTGCAGGGGCTGGACAAGGGGGACGGCTGGGAGGAGCTGGCCACCGCACAGGAACTGGTGCGCGGGCTGCCGCCGTCCCCGGTGCAGGCCGACGTGCTGACCAACGTGGCCAGTTGGCGGGCGCTGCACCAGCCGGGCCCGCAGGCGCTCGCCGACAGCGACCGCGCGGTGGAGTACGCCCGGCTCGTCGGCGACGAGTACATCGAGCTGCACGCCCGCCTCACCCGGGGCTGGCTCACCGCGGACGCGGGCGGCGTGGAGGACGGCCTCGCCGAGATGTACGCGGTCCGGGACCGTGCCGAGAAGCTGCACCTGATGAACCTGCTGGGCCGGGTCAGCGTCAACCTGCCCTCCTCGCTCGAAGCGATGGGCCGCTCGCTGGAGGCCGTCGCCGCCGCCGACCACGGCATCGAGATCTGCCACAGCCACGGCCTGGCCGACTCCGGGGCCTGGGTGTACGCCAACCAGGCGCAGTCCCTGTTCTCCCTCGGGCACTGGGCCCAGAGCGAGGCCGCCGCCGCGTCCGCCGCCCGCCTGGCGCTGGGCCCCAGGGCGAAGGGCCTCGCCACCCTCCGCCATACCGAACTGGCCGTCGCCCGCGGGGACCTCGCCGAGGCCGAGGAGCTGCTCGCCCTGACCCGCAAGCACTTCGGCCAGCGCGATCCGCAGCCCCAGCACCTGATCACCCCCGTCCGGCACACCATGCTCCTGGCCGCGGCCCAGGGCAGGCTCGCCGAGGCGCGGGACGCGTTCGGGGAACTGGCCCGGCACGGCTTCCCGCCCGGCACCCAGCGCTACGCCCTGCCGCTCCTCCAGACCGCCGCCATGATCGAGGCGGACGCCCGCGGGCTGCCCGCCGCCGAACCGGACCGCCCGGAGCTGCTCGCGCTGATCCGCCGGTGCACGAAGCACCTCCCGATGCTCGTCCCCGTGTGGGCGGCCCACGGCGTCCTCATCGACGCGGAGCTGGCCCGCGCGGACGGCACGGACACCCCCGGGCACTGGGCGCGCGCCGCCGAGGCCTTCGGTCCGCTGAGCCGCCCCTACGAACTGGCCCAGATCCACCGCCGCTGGGCGGAGTCCCTGCTCATCGCCCCCGGCGACCGGTCCACCGCCACGGCCCTGCTGCACCGCGCCCACGAGACCGCCCACCGGCTCGGCGCCCGCCCGCTGGCCGAGGCCGTCGAGCAGTTGGCGGCCAGGGCCCGCATCACCCTGGACGGCTCCGGCGCGGCGCCCGGCCCCGACGCCGGGATCCACCCGGCCGTCCTGGCCGCCGTATCCGCCGGAGAGAGCCCCGAGCACGCGGCGGCCGACGGACAGGACCCCGCCATCGCCGCCGTGGCGTCCTTCGGGCTGACCCCGCGCGAGCAGGACGTGCACCGGCTGGTCGCGGCCGGGCACACCAACCGCAGGATCGCCGAGGAGCTGTTCATCTCGCCGAAGACCGCGAGCGTGCACGTCTCCAACATCCTGGCCAAGCTCGGCGTCTCCAGCCGCGGCGAGGCGGCCGCCCTCGCCCACCGCCTCCGCCTCTACCCGGCCGCGTAGGCCCTGGCCGCGTCCTTACGCCCCTGGCTCCTCGTCCGCGCGCCGCTCGGGCCCGCTCACCGGCTTCCCGGGTCTCGGCCGGTCCAGGACGGCGTCCTGCTCGGGCGCGGCCGGAAGCATGCGGTCGTTCGGGGGCCCGGCGGCACCGTCCGGGGCCGTGCCGGGAGCGGCTCCCGGCGCCGGGGCACGGACGGTCACCTTCCCGGAGGTCAGATCTATCGGCCCCCGGTCCGGATCGCCGATGCCGAGATCCACCCGGCTCAGCTCCAGCCGCCTCTGCTCGTCCGAGGTGTGCTTGCGCCCCGGGGCGAACAGCTCCTCGAAGAAATTGAACACGGGCCGTGCTCCCTCCGACATGCCGCACGGGCGGCCGACTACTTCACCTTCACCTGAAGGACCCTGTCGTCCCCGGGCTTCCGTGTACCCCGTCCGTCCGTGTTGCTGGTGACCAGCCACAGGCGGTCGCTCCCCGCACTCACCACGGTGCGCAGGCGGCCGTGCTTCTCCTCCAGGAACGACTGCGGGTCGGCATAAGGTTCCTCCGCCTTCTCGCCGGACAGCGGAATGCGCCAGAGCCGCTCACCGCGCAGCCCGGCCATCCAGATCGAGCCCTCCGCGTACGCGATCCCGCTGGGGGAGGCCTCGGAGGTCTTCCACTGGGCCACCGGGTCGATGAACCCGTCCTCGCCCTCCCGGCCCTCGACCTCGGGCCAGCCGTAGTTCCCGCCGGGCTCGATCAGATTCAGCTCGTCCCAGGTGTTCTGGCCGAACTCGGCGGCCCACAGCCGCTTCTGCGCGTCCCAGGCGAGCCCCTGCACATTGCGGTGCCCGTACGAATACACCACCGAGTCCGCCTCCGGATTGCCGTGCACCGGCTCCCCGTCCGGGGTCATCCGCAGGATCTTCCCCGCCAGCGACTCCTTGTCCTGGGCCAGCCCGGTGTCCCCGGTCTCGCCGGTGCCCGCGTACAGCATCTTGTCCGGGCCGAAGGCGATCCGGCCCCCGTTGTGGATGCTGCCCTTGGGGATGCCCCGCAGGACGGTGTCCGGGGCCCCCAGCTGCTGTCCCGCCGGACGCTTCTCGTCGTAACTCATGCGGACGATCCGGTTGTCGGACGTGGTGGTGAAGTAGGCGTACACCAACTGGTCCGCGCCGAAAGTGGAGGAGACGGCGAGCCCGAGCAGCCCGCCCTCGCCCGCCGGGGACACCCCGGGCACCGAGCCCAGCAGCGTCTGCTTCCCGCTCCCGCCGTCGATCCGGTGGACCGTTCCCTCGTCGCGCGAGGAGACCAGCAGGTCACCGCCCGGCAGCGCGGCCAGGCCCCAGGGCGACTTCAGGCCCTCGGTCAGCGTCGAGACCACCTTCGCCGAGCCCTTCGCGGGCGGCAGATCGGCCGACCTGCTCGGGGAGGCCGGGGGAGCGGAGCCCCCCGAGGCGCTCGGGGAACCGGCGGGCTGCCCGGACGGGCCCCCGTCCCCGTCGCCGGAACATCCGGCGGTCAGCAGCAGCGCGGCCGACGCCAGCACGGCCACCACCCCCCTGCGCATCGCCGGGGACTGCACAGGTCCGAACAGAGCACCACGCACGGAACCGATCCTTTCGACGGTTGCCCGACTACCTGTTCCTACACCTTGTTCCTACACCTCGGCCGGCCCAGGAGTTCCCGATGCGCCCATTCTCCCGCCGCACGGCCGACGGCGCCCCGTCCCCCTGACCCTCGGTCCCGGGGACGCTCAGTCCCACGACTCGCGGGCGGCGGGCAGGCCGTCGATCTCCGCCAGGTCCCGGTCGTCCAGGACCACCCGCGCCGCCCCGGCGTTCTCCACCGCCCACCGCTCCCGCTTGGCCCCCGGCACCGGCACCACATGCGGGCCCTGGCGCAGCACCCACGCCAGGGCCACCTGGGCCACGGTCGCCCCGCGCCGCTCCGCGACCCGCCGCAGACCGGCCACCACCGGCTGGTTCGCCGCCATCACCTCCGCCGTGAACCGCGGATGCCTGGCCCGCAGATCCTCCGGCTCGAAACCCTGGCCCGGCTTCAGCGTCCCGGTCAGATAGCCGCTGCCCAGCGGCATCGCGGCCAGCAGCCCGACCCCGCGCGCCACGCACCACGGCAGCAGCTCCGTCAGCGCCTCGCGCGACCACACCGACAGCTCCGCCTCGACGGCGCTCACCGGGAAGACCTGCTGGATCCGCTCCAACTGCCGGATCGTTCCCTCATGCGGTCCCGCACCCGACCGGCGCGGGGCCCGCGCCCCCACCGCGCACAGCCCGAGAGAGCGCACCTTGCCCGCGGTCACCAGCTCCGCCATCGCACCCCAGGTCTCCTCCACCGGCACCTCGGGGTCGGCCCGGTGCAGCTGGTACAGGTCGATCACATCGGTCTGGAGCCGCCGCAGCGAGGCGTCACAGGCCCGCCGGACATACCCCGGCCGGCCGTTGGCGACGATGTGCTGATCGCCCACCAGCAGCCCGCACTTGGTGGAGACGAACGCCTCCCGGCGGCGCCCCTTCAGCGCCCGCCCCACCAGCAGCTCGTTGGTGAACGGGCCGTACATGTCCGCGGTGTCGAGCAGCCGGACGCCCGCGTCCAGCGCAGCGTGCACCGTCCGCACCGAACGGTCTCCGAGCCGCTGCGACGCGCTGTAACCCCAGCTCATCGGCATGCAGCCGAGACCGACCGCACCCACGGCAAGCCCCGCCGCCCCGATAGTCCTGCTCTCCAACTCCCCGAACCCTTTCCTGGACGAGCCGTTCCGCCCTCCCGCCCGCCGCGGTCCACGGGCGGCTCTTTCCGGAGACGGCGCGAGAGCACGGTCCCGGACCCGGACGGTCACGCCCGCCCGATCCACGACGCAGGTCCCTTTCGGGGGAGTTCGGTGAGTGATTGACGGAAGCGTTTGGGCGATGTGACGATACGCCGATGCCCGGCGTGCACGCACGGATGGCCGCTCGGCGGCCGCGCACGATCGGGCCTGGAGCGCTCGCACATCTGTCGCATAGCCTCCTGACCATGACTGCGACGACTGCCGACGTGTGGCTGCCCTACCGGGCCGAGGAGATCGACGGCCTGCCCGAGGGCCTCAACTACCTCTTCTGGGACGGTGAACCGGACTACCCGGGCGACCCGGCCGACTGCGCCTACTACGTCGTTCCCTACCTGAAGGGTTCCGAGGTCGCGGTGCGCCCGCTGGCCTCGATGAACGCCGTCCGGGTGGTGCAGACGCTCTCCGCGGGCATCGACCATGTGGAGCCGGGCCTCGGAGTGCTTCCCGCCGGCGTACGCCTCTGCAACGCCAAGGGGGTGCACGAGGCCTCCACCGCCGAGCTGACGCTCGCCCTGATCCTGGCGTCCCTGCGCGGGTTCCCGGGATTCGTCCACGGCCAGGACAAGGAGGAGTGGCGGTCCGGCTTCTACCCGGCGCTCGCCGACAAGTCCGTCCTCATCGTGGGGTACGGATCCATCGGCTCGGCCATCGAGGACCGGCTCGCCCCCTTCGAGTGCGCGCGGGTGGCGCGCGTCGCGCGCTCCGCGCGGACCACCGCACGCGGTCCCGTACAGACGCTCGACGATCTGCCCGCCCTGCTTCCCGAGGCCGACGTCGTGATCCTCTCCACTCCGCTGAACGCGTCCACGCAGGGGCTGGTGGGAGCCGACTTCCTCGCCGCGATGCCCGACGGGGCCCTCCTCGTCAACGTCGCCCGCGGCCCGGTCGTCGACACCAAGGCCCTGCTGTCCGAGCTGGAATCCGGACGACTGCGGGCCGCACTCGACGTGACCGACCCGGAACCCCTGCCCGAGGGCCATCCTCTCTGGCATGCTCCGAATGTCTTGATCACGCCTCACGTGGGCGGCAGCACCTCGGCCTTTGAACCGCGTGCCAAGCGGCTGCTGGCCGCACAGCTCACCCGGTTCGCCGCCGGAGAGCCGGTGCGCAACGTCGTGACCACCACCGGCTGAGGCGGCCGAAGCGGCCACGCTACGGGGCGGTCCGGGTGCACGCAGTGCCGCTCACCTCGCACTTCGTCACGGAGCGTAGAGAATCTATGGCCCTGAGTGACGGATCTGGTGTATCGTCCGGTCCGGGGGGCTGCGCCGTGGAAGGGACGGCGCGGGGGGAGCACCGGAACGCGAGGGGGCGACGGGCGATGTGCTGGCCATGGAGAGACGATCCGACGCGGACGAGTGGACGGTTGCGGCCGCCCGCGCCGATGGAGCACAGCACCCGCCGGTGGCCGGATTCCTGCCCCGGACCGGCAACGCCGAAGCCGCCGCGGCCGGGCCGGAGCGAGCAGCGTCGGAGAGCACCCGTGAAGAGCCGGGCGCCGGGGAGCACCTGCCCGGTGGGCCCGGGGCGGGGAGCCCTCCGGTGAGCGCGCTGGGGGCCCTGCTCGCCCCGCGGTCCGCCACCGGCGCCACGGGACTGCGGTCCCGCATCCTGCTCGGCGTCGTCTGCGCCGGATATTCGGTGGGCGCCGCCGTCGGCTGGGGCTCGCCGCGGGTCGCCGTCATCATGGGGGACTTCGGTCTCGCCGCCGCGGCCCTGGTCGCCGCCGTCTCCTGCTACCTCTACGCACGGGCGGTCAGGGGCCGGCTGCGCCCCGCCTGGCTGCTGTTCTCGCTCTCCTCCGCCATGGCCGCCTGCGGCAACGCCGTCTGGGGCTGGTACGAGGTGATCCTCGGCGTCGCCGTGCCCACACCCTCCCTCGCCGACGTCTTCTTCCTCTGCTTCGCGCCGCCCGCCATCGTCGGACTGCTGGTGCTCGCCAAACGGCCCGTCACCCGCGCGGGCTGGGTGTGCCTGGCCCTGGACGCCTGGCTCATCGGCGGCTCCCTGCTGACGCTCGCCTGGAGCCTCGCCCTCGCGCACACCACGCACCTGGCGGGGGGGCAGGACGCCAGCGTCGCGTCCGCGGCCCTCTCGCTGGCCTACCCGCTGCTCGACATCGTGCTCGTCTCGATGGTGCTCGCCCTGCACTTCCGCCGGGCCGGCGTGAACCGCTCCGCGGTGAACACCGCCATCGCCGCCCTGGCGCTCACCGTGCTGAGCGACGCGGTGTTCACCTCGCCGCTGCTGCGCTCCACCTACAACTCGGGCCAGCTCCTGGACGCCGGTTGGTTCGCCGGGTCGCTGCTCCTCGCCTACGCCCCCTGGGGCGCCCCGGAGCGGGGCCGGGCCGTCCGCCCGACCCGGGCCGCCGCGCGCCATCGCCAGCCGCCCGATCGCCGGCTCGCTGGCCGCCCTGACCCCGTATCTCGCCGCCGCCGTCTGCACCCTGGGCATCCTGTACAACGTGGTCGACGGCCGCCGGGTGGACCGCGTCGTCATCTTCACCGGCTGCACCGTCGTCCTGGCGCTGGTCGTCCGGCAGGGCATCATGCTCCTGGACAACATCTCCCTCACCCAGGAGCTGGCCCAGAAGGAGAACCACTTCCGCTCCCTGGTGCAGGGCTCCAGCGACGTCATCATGATCGCCGCGCCCAACGGCACCCTGCGCTACGTCAGCCCCGCCGCCGCCGGGGTCTACGGGCGCGAGGCGGAGGGGCTCGTCGGCTCCGAGCTGTCCTCGATCATCCACCCCGACGATCTCGGCCGGTTCGTCCACGAGGTGCGCCGCTTCCTTGCCGCACCGCCGCACGAGGAGCCCACCACCCGCATCGAGTGCCGCTTCCGCTCGGGCACGGGCGACTGGCTCCACGTCGAGTCCACCGTCAACCGCCACCAGGGCGGCCTCCTCCTCAACAGCCGGGACGTCACCGAACGGGTCAGGCTCCAGGCCCAGTTGCAGCACAACGCCGAGCACGACCCGCTCACCGACCTGCCCAACCGGGCCCTGTTCACCGCCCGGGTCCGCCAGGCGCTCGGCGGCCGCCGCTCGGGCGACCCCGGCACCGCCGTCCTCTTCATCGACCTCGACGGCTTCAAGGCGGTCAACGACACCATCGGCCACCAGGCGGGCGACGAACTGCTCGTCCAGGCCGGCCGCCGCCTCCAGGACTCCGTCCGGGCCGGCGACACCGCGGCCCGGCTCGGCGGCGACGAGTTCGCCGCGCTCATCATGGGCGACGGCACCCGCGACCAGGGCGCCCGGGAGTACCAGGTCCACGAGATCGCCGACCGGCTGCGCCTCACCCTCTCCCAGCCCTACCGCATCGGCCCCAGCGAGGTCCGGGTGGCCGCCTCCATCGGCGTGGCCTTCGCCGAGCCCGCCATCAGCCCCACCGACCTCATGCGCAACGCGGACCTCGCGATGTACCGCGCCAAGGCCGGCGGCAAGGACCGGGTCGAGCTGTACGCCCCGCAGATGCAGGCCGACGTCGTACGCCGCTCCGAGCTGGCCACCCGGCTGCGCACCGCCCTGCGCGAGGGCGAGTTCGCCCTGCTCCACCAGCCCGTCGTCCATCTCGCCAGCGGGTCCGTCGCGGCCGTCGCCGCCCAGGCCCGCTGGCGGTCCGCCCAGGGCATCCTGTTCACCCCCGCCGAGTTCCTCCGGGTCTCCGGCGACGACGACCGCACCGCCGAGCTCGGCCGCTGGCTCCTGGAGGAGGCGGTGGCCCAGGCCGCCGACCGGGCCAGGGCCGGGCACCCCGTCGCCGTCTCCGTCCGGCTCTCCGCCGCCCGGCTGCTGGAGGCGGCCTCGCCCCCCGGCTCCATCGAGGCGTTGCTGACCCGCCACGGCCTGCCATCGGGCGCCCTGATGATCGAGGTCGCCGACAGCGACCCGCGCGTCTCCTTCGACGCCCTGGAGCAGCGCCTCGTGGCCCTGCGCCGCCTCGGTGTACGGATCGCGCTCGACGGCTTCGGCAGCGGCTTCGCGGCGATCAACGCCCTGCGCCGGCTCCCCATCGACGTACTGAAGCTCGACCGGAACCTGGTCGAGGGGGTGGTCGAATCGGCCAGGCTGCACAAGATCACCAGTGGTCTCCTGCGGATCGCCTGCGACCTCGGCCTCCAGTCCGTCGCCGACGGGGTCGACGTCCCCGAGCAGGTCCTCGCCCTGCGCGCCATGGGGTGCACCCACGGCCAGGGGATGGCCTTCTCGGGCCCGCTCGACGAGTACCGGCTGCGACGCGCCCTGGTCCGCGGGGAGTTCCCCGTACCGGGCGTCCCGAGCCCCCGGCCGGTGATGGCGGGCGGCTCGATTCCCCTGCTCACCGGATCACATGCTGAGACGCCCGTCCCACCCACTTGACACGTCATGCGTGCCGGAGAGAGGGTCAATGCCATGCGCACCCGAATTCTCGTACTTGGAAAGCGCGTCGGCTGAAGCAGAGTCACTCCACGACACTCTGCGACCGCACCCGGCGCGCTCCCCTCGCTTGCCTCACGGCACGAGGGGTTTTTTGTTGCACTGACACCGCTCAAACCGCTGCAAAACACCCGCGAAAAACCTCAGCTTCGAGAAGAGAATGCCGATGACCGAGCAGGCCACCGGGGCCCACCACCCGCAGCCGCGCGCCCGAAACGGCGGACAGCCGTCCGTCACCGTTGAGCACGTCACGGGCGCGCAGTCCCTCATCCGTTCTCTCGAGGAAGTCGGCGCCGACACGGTATTCGGCATTCCCGGCGGCGCGATCCTCCCCGCCTACGACCCGATGATGGACTCCACCCGGGTCCGTCACGTCCTGGTCCGCCACGAGCAGGGCGCCGGCCACGCCGCCACCGGGTACGCACAGGCCACCGGCAAGGTCGGCGTCTGCATGGCCACCTCGGGCCCCGGCGCCACCAACCTGGTCACCCCGATCGCCGACGCGCACATGGACTCCGTGCCGCTCGTCGCGATCACCGGGCAGGTCGCCGCCAAGGCCATCGGCACCGACGCCTTCCAGGAAGCCGACATCTGCGGCATCACGATGCCGATCACCAAGCACAACTTCCTGGTCACCAAGGCCGAGGACATCCCGCACACCATCGCCGAGGCCTTCCACATCGCCTCCACCGGCCGCCCCGGACCGGTCCTCGTCGACATCGCCAAGGACGCCCTCCAGGCGAAGACCACCTTCAGCTGGCCGCCCACCCAGGACCTGCCCGGCTACCGCCCGGTGACCAAGCCGCACGCCAAGCAGATCCGCGAGGCCGCGAAGCTGATCACCCAGGCCAAGCGCCCCGTGCTGTACGTCGGCGGCGGCGTCATGAAGGCCGGCGCCACCGCCGAGCTGAAGGTCCTCGCGGAGCTGACCGGAGCGCCCGTCACCACCACCCTGATGGCGCTCGGATCCTTCCCCGACAGCCACCCGCTGCACGTGGGAATGCCGGGCATGCACGGCGCGGTCACCGCCGTCACCGCGCTGCAGAAGGCCGACCTGATCGTCGCCCTCGGAGCCCGCTTCGACGACCGCGTCACCGGCAAGCTGGACAGCTTCGCCCCGTACGCCAAGATCGTCCACGCCGACATCGACCCGGCCGAGATCGGCAAGAACCGCACCGCGGACGTCCCCATCGTCGGCGACGCCCGCGAGGTCCTGGCCGACCTGGTCCAGGCCGTCCAGGCCGAGCACACCGAGGGCCACACCGGCGACTACACCGCTTGGTGGAAGGACCTCAACCGCTGGCGCGAGACCTACCCGCTCGGCTACGACCTGCCCGAGGACGGCAGCCTCTCCCCGCAGCAGGTCATCCAGCGCATCGGCAAGCTCGCCCCCGAGGGCACGATCTTCGCGGCGGGCGTCGGCCAGCACCAGATGTGGGCCTCCCACTTCATCGACTACGAGCAGCCCGCCACCTGGCTCAACAGCGGCGGCGCCGGAACGATGGGGTACGCGGTCCCGGCCGCCATGGGCGCGAAGGCCGGCATGCCCGACCGCACGGTCTGGGCCATCGACGGCGACGGCTGCTTCCAGATGACCAACCAGGAACTGACCACCTGCGCGCTCAACAACATCCCGATCAAGGTCGCCGTCATCAACAACGGCGCGCTCGGGATGGTCCGCCAGTGGCAGACCCTCTTCTACAACCAGCGCTACTCCAACACCGTGCTGCACTCCGGCGCGGACACGGACGGCGTCCCGGCCAAGGGCACCCGCGTCCCGGACTTCGTCAAGCTGTCCGAGGCCATGGGCTGCTACGCCATCCGCTGCGAGGACCCGGCCGACCTGGACAAGGTCATCGAAGAGGCCAACTCCATCAACGACCGCCCCGTCGTGATCGACTTCATCGTCCACGAGGACGCCATGGTCTGGCCGATGGTCGCGGCGGGCACCTCCAACGACGAGGTCCAGGCCGCCCGCGGCGTCCGCCCCGACTTCGGCGACAACGAAGACGACTGAGAGACAGAGAGAGAACGACTCCATGTCCGAAAAGCACACGCTCTCCGTCCTGGTCGAGAACAAGCCCGGTGTCCTCGCCCGGATCACCGCCCTGTTCTCCCGACGCGGCTTCAACATCGACTCGCTCGCGGTCGGCACCACCGAACACCCCGACATCTCCCGCATCACCATCGTCGTGAATGTCGAGGGCCTGCCCCTGGAGCAGGTCACCAAGCAGCTCAACAAGCTGGTCAACGTCCTGAAGATCGTCGAACTCGAGCCCGCCGCCGCGATCCAGCGCGAGCTCGTCCTGGTGAAGGTCCGCGCCGACAGCGAGACCCGCTCCCAGATCGTCGAAATCGTCCAGCTGTTCCGCGCCAAGACCGTCGACGTCTCCCCGGAGGCCGTCACGATCGAGGCGACCGGAGGGGCCGACAAGCTGGAGGCGATGCTCAAGATGCTGGAGCAGTACGGCATCAAGGAGCTCGTCCAGTCCGGCACCATCGCCATAGGGCGCGGCGCGCGCTCGATCACCGACCGGTCCCTGCGCGCCCTCGACCGCTCCGCCTGACCGGCGGCGGGACGCGCCCGCGCCGCTCGCATGGCGAGACCCGATCACGTACACGACGCCCCCGCCGTACGGTGGGACGCAACACCTGCACACCAAGGAGAAGACCCAGTGGCCGAGCTGTTCTACGACGACGATGCCGACCTGTCCATCATCCAGGGCCGCAAGGTCGCGGTTCTCGGATACGGCAGCCAGGGCCACGCCCACGCGCTGTCGCTCCGTGACTCCGGCGTCGACGTCCGCGTCGGTCTGCACGAGGGCTCGAAGTCCAAGGCCAAGGCCGAGGAGCAGGGCCTGCGCGTGGTGACCCCGGCCGAGGCCGCCGCCGAGGCCGACGTCATCATGATCCTCGTCCCGGACCCGATCCAGGCCCAGGTCTACGAGGAGTCCGTCAAGGACAACCTCAAGGACGGCGACGCGCTGTTCTTCGGCCACGGCCTGAACATCCGCTTCGGCTTCATCAAGCCGCCGGCCGGCGTCGACGTCTGCATGGTCGCCCCCAAGGGCCCCGGCCACCTGGTCCGCCGTCAGTACGAGGAGGGCCGCGGCGTTCCCTGCATCGTGGCCGTCGAGCAGGACGCCTCGGGCAAGGGCCTGGAGCTCGCCCTCTCGTACGCCAAGGGCATCGGCGGCACCCGCGCCGGCGTCATCAAGACGACCTTCACCGAGGAGACCGAGACCGACCTGTTCGGTGAGCAGGCCGTCCTCTGCGGTGGCACCGCCGCCCTGGTCAAGGCCGGCTTCGAGACGCTGACCGAGGCCGGATACCAGCCCGAGATCGCGTACTTCGAGTGCCTGCACGAGCTGAAGCTCATCGTCGACCTCATGTACGAGGGCGGCCTGGACAAGATGCGCTGGTCCATCTCGGAGACCGCCGAGTGGGGCGACTACGTCACCGGCCCGCGCATCATCACGGCCGACACCAAGGCCGAGATGAAGAAGGTCCTCACCGAGATCCAGGACGGCACCTTCGCCAACGCGTGGATGGCCGAGTACCACAACGGTCTGCCCAAGTACAACGAGTACAAGAAGGCCGACAGCGACCACCTGCTGGAGACCACGGGCCGTGAGCTGCGCAAGCTCATGAGCTGGGTGAACGACGAAGAGGCCTAGGCCTCGGGTGAGCGGGGCGGGTCCGTGAAGGACCCGCCCCGCTCCGCGGTGAACCGGAGAAGCCGCTCCGTACGGGGGTACCGGAGGGGCAGTTCCGTACGGGTGTACACCACGTCCACCCTCGTGCGGGTGATCCTTCCACCGGGGCGCGGTACGAGGCGCGTCGCATGACTACACTTCTCCACAGATACACGCGTCAGGGCCCACAGTGTCGTGCGTCTTCCACGCGGCTAGCCCCTCCACCGCCTGCGGCCGTCGGGACGGCCGTCCGCACTGGACTTGTGAGGACTCACGTGAGCTCGAAACCTGTCGTACTCATCGCTGAAGAGCTGTCGCCCGCCACGGTCGACGCCCTGGGTCCGGATTTCGAGATCCGGCACTGCAACGGCGCGGACCGCGCCGAGCTTCTCCCCGCGATCGTCGACGCCGACGCCATCCTGGTGCGCTCCGCCACCAAGGTCGACGCCGAGGCCATCGCCGCCGCCAAGAAGCTCCGGGTCGTGGCCCGCGCCGGCGTCGGCCTGGACAACGTCGACGTCTCCTCGGCCACCAAGGCCGGCGTGATGGTCGTCAACGCCCCCACCTCCAACATCGTCACCGCGGCCGAGCTGGCCTGCGGTCTGCTGGTGGCCACCGCGCGCAACATCCCGCAGGCCAACACCGCGCTCAAGAACGGTGAGTGGAAGCGCTCCAAGTACACCGGGGTCGAGCTCAGCGAGAAGGTCCTCGGCGTCGTCGGCCTCGGCCGCATCGGCGTCCTGGTGGCCCAGCGCATGTCGGCCTTCGGCATGAAGATCGTCGCCTACGACCCCTACGTCCAGCCGGCCCGCGCCGCGCAGATGGGCGTCAAGCTCCTCAGCCTGGACGAGCTGCTGGAGGTCGCCGACTTCATCACGGTGCACCTGCCCAAGACCCCCGAGACCCTCGGTCTCATCGGTGACGAGGCGCTGCACAAGGTGAAGCCCTCGGTCCGCATCGTCAACGCCGCGCGCGGCGGGATCGTCGACGAGGAGGCCCTGGCCTCCGCGCTCAAGGAGGGCCGCGTCGCGGGCGCCGGCCTCGATGTGTACGCGAAGGAGCCCTGCACGGACTCCCCGCTGTTCCAGTTCGACCAGGTCGTCTGCACCCCGCACCTCGGCGCCTCGACCGACGAGGCGCAGGAGAAGGCGGGCATCGCGGTCGCCAAGTCCGTCCGTCTCGCCCTGGCCGGCGAGCTGGTCCCGGACGCGGTCAACGTCCAGGGCGGCGTCATCGCCGAGGACGTACGCCCCGGCCTGCCGCTCGCCGAGAAGCTCGGCCGGATCTTCACCGCGCTCGCGGGCGAGGTCGCGGCCCGGCTCGACGTCGAGGTGTACGGCGAGATCACCCAGCACGACGTCAAGGTGCTGGAGCTCTCCGCGCTCAAGGGCGTCTTCGAGGACGTCGTCGACGAGACCGTCAGCTACGTCAACGCCCCGCTGTTCGCACAGGAGCGTGGTGTCGAGGTCCGCCTCACCACCAGCTCCGAGTCGCCCGACCACCGCAACGTGGTCACCGTGCGCGGCACGCTCTCCGACGGCCAGGAGGTCGCGGTCTCCGGCACGCTGGCCGGCCCGAAGAACCTCCAGAAGATCGTCGCCATCGGTGAGCACGACGTCGATCTGGCGCTCGCCGACCACATGGTCGTCCTGCGCTACCAGGACCGTCCCGGTGTGGTCGGAGCGGTCGGCAAGATCCTCGGCGAGGCCGGGCTGAACATCGCGGGCATGCAGGTGTCGCGGGCCGCCGAGGGCGGCGAGGCCTTGGTCGTCCTGACCGTCGACGAGACCGTCCCGCAGCCGGTGCTGACCGAGATCTCCGAGGAGATCGGCGCGTCCTCGGCCCGCTCGGTGAACCTCACCGACTGAAGCGGACACGTTGGTGAGCCTCACCGGCTGACGCGGAAGCGTCGATGAGTCTCACCGGCTGACGCAGACGCACTGCGCACGACCCCGCTCCGTACCCGGTAGCAGGCCCGCTCGTTCCGTACGAGCGGCCCCGCTGCCGGGTACGTTGCTTTCCGCGGTCCGGTCAACCCCTTCGGTCAACCCCTCCGGGTGGGCCCGGGGTTGGGTCCTGGGGCCCACGACGTGGCGGGCCCCCGCCCCTAGGGTGACCTGTTGTCATGTCACTCATGGGCGCCGGGGGTCGGATCACGTATGTCTGCTGTCGGTGGCATACCCGTAGCGGGAGGCCCGGCTCCGGCCGCCGCCCCGCGGCGTGAACTCCCGCGCCCGCTCGTCCTGGTCCGCGTGCTGCTCCTCGTGCTGTTCGGGGCGACGGTGCTGGGGGCGATCGGCCTGTCCGGCTCGGCCCTCGCCGCGGACGCGATGGGCGCCGAGGTGCTCGGCATCCTGCTGTACGCCTCCGCGCCCGGGGTGCTCGCGGCGCTGCTGGCCCGGCACGTCAGGACCGGCGGCGCGCGTGTGCGGTGGGGCATCGTCGCCGTACAGGTGTGGCTGGTCCTCGGGGGCCTCGCCAACCTCGGGGACGGGTCGCCGGACGGGCTGACCCAGCTGGTCCTGCCGATCCTGATCACCGTCCTGATCAGCCGCGCGGGGAGCCGGGCGTGGTTCCGGCTGCCGCCCGGCGAACGGGGGCGGCCGCCGAAGTTCTCGCTCCCGCACATGATCACCTGGAAGCGGGACCGGGGGCAGACCGCCCTGGAGTACCTGGGCCTGGTCCTGATCGTCGTCGCGCTGATCGGGGCCCTGACCGTGGGCGGCCTCGGCGGCCGGATCACCGAGGGCCTCCAGTCCGCGATCTGCTCGCTGACCGGCAGCTCCTGCCCGGTCTCCCCGGGCAGCGGCTCCGTCGAGGCGGGCGACCGCCCGGACGGCAGTACGGACGGGGGAGCCGACGGAGGTACGGACGCAGGAGCCGACGGAGGTACGTCGGGGAGCGCGGACGGAGGCGCCGACGGCGGTACGAACGGGGGAGCCGACGGCGGTTCGACGACCACGGGCGGCGTCACCGGAGGGTCCACGGACGGGGCCACCGGTGGTGACGCCACCGGCGGTACGGGAGGCACCGGCTCGACCGGAGGCACCGGCTCCACCGGGGGCCCGGGAGGCGCCGGCGGTACCGAGGGCTCGGGCGGCACGGAGGGCTCGGGCGGTACCGAGGGCTCGACCGCGACCGGCGGCGGCACGGGAGGCCCCGACGACACAGGCCGCCCCGGCACCGGCGAGGACACCTTCCCCGACGACAACGAGGAGCCCGAGGCCGCCCACGACGTACAGGCGTCCGACGACGGGGAGGGCGAGGGAGGCGGCGAGCAGGCCGAGGAGCAGGAGGACTGCGGCGGCTGGGGCTTCTTCGGCTGCGCCTGGGACCGTACGACGCAGGTCGTCAAGGGCCTCGTGGTCGACGGGCTCTGGGGCGACATCACCGGGATCATCGACCTGTTCAAGCCGGAGACCTGGTCGGGCCTCGCCGACTACGGCAGGCAACTCGGCGACCAGTGGACGAAGGACTCCTCGGGCGCGGGCGACAAGTGGGCGGACGGCGACTACCTGGGCGCGATCCTGGACTGGGGCAAGGCGTCCGTCGGTACGGTGGTCACGGTCGGCGACGACGTGTTCGTCGGGGACGAGGTCCGCGAGCGCTGGAACAACGGCGAGAAGACCCGGGCCGTCACCGACGTGATCTGGAACATCGGCTCGATCTTCATCCCCGGCTACAACGTCGCGAAGGTCGTCGGCAAGGTCGGCAAGCTCGGTGTGCTGGGCAAGGTCGCCGGAGCCGTGGCGAGGGCCGCGGACGATGCGGGGGCGGCGGCCCGCAGGGCCCGCAAGGCGGCCGAGGCCGGCGACCTCGACGGCGTACGGAAGGCGGCGAAGGAGGCCGACGACGCTGCGGACACCGCCGAGGACGCGGCCCGCCGCACCGGCTGCGCCATCGCCTCGGGCCCGCCGCGCGCGCGGTACGGCGGGGGCGGGGCCACCGGTGTCCCCGGCTCGGGCACCGGCGTGCTGGCGGGCGGCTCCCCGGACCGGATCGTCCTCGGAGACGGCGGGTGCGACGAGGCGGCCAAGGCGGCCGCCGCCCGGGCGCGAGCGGCCGAGCGGGCCGCCCACCTGGAGCGGAAGAGGCTGGAGGAGCCCGAGCGGGCGCGCAAGGCGGAGGTGGACAAGAAGAAGTACCCGCAGGCGCAGCGCAACGACACCTCCGACCCGCGCAACTACAACCCGCCGTCCTGGGCCGACGACCTCAAGGACCGCACGCTCGGGGACGCCGACGCGGGCGACGGCTACTGGGCGAGCCGGGACCGCAACCCCGCGCCCAACTGGAAGAACGAGTCCTGGCTGCGCTACCAGGAGCAGGTGACCGGTACCAACCGGGGCCAGGAGTACGTCGTGCCGCACCCCCGGGAGGGCAAGCCGGCGGTGGAGTACGACGGCTGGGACTCCTCCCGGCAGACGTTCCTGGAGGCCAAGAACGGTTACGACAGCTATCTGTCCCAGTCCGGCAGCGGCGCCCTCACCCCCTCGGGCAAGGACAAGTTCGTCACCGAGGCCCGCTCCCAGGTGGAGGCGTCCGGCGGCCGGAGAGTGGAGTGGCACTTCTCCGACCCGGAGGTGGCCAAGGCCGCCCGCAAGGCGTTCCGGGACGAAGGGCTGCCGGTCAAGGTGGTCCACAGCCCGACGAAGCCCAACGACAGCACCAGGAAGCCGGGGGCGTTCGACGAGTAGGCCGCGCGCCGGGACGCAAGCCGTCCTCGTCCCGGGGGCGCCTTGTAGCCTGCACGCGTGGTGATCCCGGCCGCCGTCCGGCCGGGGGACCGCGCGCTGCGGGCCCGCCGACGGAGGAGAGACGAGCATGCGACGTGTAGTGCGGGGCTTCTGGGGCCCCCGGCCGGAGCCGGCCGAGGCGCTTGCCGACCGGTGGCTGCGGACCCTCGACGGGTTCGCCGAGCTGGTCCCGCAGGCGGCCGACGCCTGGAGCCAGGTCCACGGGAACGGTCCCGCCACCGCGTTCACCCCCGACGGGGACGCCCTGCTCGGCGCGGTCCGCACGGCCCGGAGCGCGGCCGACTGGTCGGACCTCACCGGCACCGGGCTGCGGCTCGTCGGCACCGGGGCGCGCGGCTGGGAGGCCGAGGTCAGCGGACTGGCGGGCGGGGCGCCGGAGTTCCTGCTCCAGTCGCTCGCGATCATCCTCTACGCCCCGGACGAGGCCGTGGTCCCCGAGGAGGCGCTCCTGTCGCTTGTCGCCCGGGTGTGGGAACCGGACTTCGGCGACGTGAGCGACGACGACGTGCTGGACGCGCTGGAGGACGACGCCGGCTACTCCGTCGGCGACCCGGTCGTCGGCCGGACCGGCTACCTCTCCCCGGCCCGCGCCGCCCTCGTCCCCGAAGACCTGGGGGTTGTCCGTGAACCCCAGCCCGGCGGCGGGGAGTTGCTGAGCATCGCGGCCCCGGGCGACAGCGCGGGCGTGGTGCGGGTGTACCAGCGGCTGCGTGAGGCGGGGGCGTTGGCTCCGCTGCCCCGCCCGATGGACCGGGCGGTCCTGTGACCTCCCGCGCGGGCGAGGAGTTCGACGCGGAGCGCGCGGCGGCCGAGGTGACCGAGCTCCTCGCCGCCCCCGTACCGGCGACCGGCCCCACCGCCGCCGAGGGCGACCCGGCCACCGGCGAGTGGACGGTCACCGTCGGGGAGGGCTTCCGGATCGTGCCGCTCTGGGAGGGCCACTCCCTCACCGGTGTGTACGCCCCCGGGTGGAACGAAGCGGTGGAGGCCGCCGAGGGTCATCTGACCGTGCTGGCACAGGCGTTGGGCGACCAGTGGGGCCCGCACCGGCCGGTGCGGCTGCACGTGGCGCTGCTGCGTCGGGAGGCCGGGACGCCCGTGGAGCCCTTGTTCGAGGCGCTGTTCGCCCAGGACCTGTACGGAGACCTGGTGGTCTGGGGGCCCCTCGGCCCCGACGGCCGATGGATCGCCCTGACCGTGGGGCACAGCGACGGCGACGCGCCGCTGGTGCTGGCCGCCCTGGTCAGCGACCGCCCGATCACCGAACCGGACGACGGGGACAGCCCGTTGTGAGGACCGGCCGGAACACGCCGGAGGCGTCCGGGACCGTCCGCGGGGTCCTCCGGCAGGGGCGGTCCTGTGATGGAGTGGGTCCATGAAGCTGCTTCCCCTGTTCCTCCGACGGCCGATCGAAGCGGTGTACGAGCGTCGGCTCGCCGCCACCCTGGTGGGACTGCCGCGCCCCCAGCACGTCGGGATCATGGTCGACGGCAACCGGCGCTGGGCCCGGAAGGCCGGGCACACGGACGTCCGGGAGGGCTACCGGGCGGGCGGCGCCAAGGTCACCACGTTCCTGGGCTGGTGCACGGCCGCCGGGATCGAGCACGTGACCCTCTTCATGCTCTCCGACGACAACCTGGGCCGCCCCGCCGAAGAGCTCGGCCCGCTCATCGAGGTCATCGAGGAGACCGTCCGGGACATCACCGCCGAGGGCCGCGACTGGGAGGTCCGGGCGATCGGCTCGCTCGACATGCTGCCCGGCGCCAGCGCCCGGGTGTTCAAGGAGGCCACCGCCGCCACGGCCGGGCGCGGCGGCCTCAAGGTGGACGTGGCGGTCGGCTACGGCGGCCGGCGCGAGATCGTCGACGCCGTGAAGAGCGCCTTCGAGGAGCACATCGCGGCCGGCGGCGACCCGGCCGAACTGGCCGCCCGGTTCGGGATCGACGACATCTCCCGCCATCTCTACTCACCCGTCGCCGACCACACCGACTTCATCATCCGCACCTCCGGGGAGCAGCGGCTGTCCGGCTTCCTCCTCTGGCAGTCCGCCTACGCCGAGATGCACTGGGTGGACTGCTACTGGCCGGCCTTCCGGCACGTGGACTTCCTGCGCGCGCTGCGCTCGTACGCGAACCGGGAACGCCGCTTCGGCAAGTGAAGGACCGGCCCTCCGGACGCTCCTCCGGCCGGGCCGGCCCTCCCTCCTCCGGCCGGGCGCGCCCGGCACCCCCTCGGGGCGGGCCGCCCCGAGGGGCAGGGGAGGCGTCGCGCAGCGGGGGCGGTAGCGGACCGGGCGGCTCGAAGGCGGTCTGCGAAGATGTGCGGTATGGACGTGCTGAGCAGGAACCACGTAAAGGTGAGCGGCCGGGCCGAGGGGCCGGTGGTGATGCTGGCGCACGGGTTCGGGTGCGACCAGAACATGTGGCGTCTCGTGGTGCCCGAGCTGGAGCGCCACTTCACCGTGGTCCGCTTCGACCACGTCGGCTCGGGGAACTCCGATCTGTCGGCGTGGAGCCCGGAGCGGTACTCGACCCTGGACGGGTACGTCGCCGACCTCCTGGAGCTGTGCGGGGAGCTGGCGCTGGGCCCGGTGGTCTTCGTCGGGCACTCGGTGAGCGCGATGATGGGAGTGCTGGCCGCCGCGAAGGAGCCCGAGGCGTTCGCCGGTCTCGTGCTGCTGGCCCCCTCGCCCTGCTTCATCGACGACCCCGCCACCGGTTACCGGGGCGGGTTCAGCGCCGAGGACATCGACGAGCTCCTGGAGTCGCTCGACGCGAACTACCTGGGCTGGTCGGGTGCGATGGCCCCGGTCATCATGGGGAACCCGGAACGCCCCGAGCTGGGGGAGGAGCTCACGAGCAGTTTCTGCCGTACCGATCCGGAGATCGCCAGGGCTTTCGCCCGCGTGACGTTCCTCTCCGACAACCGCGCCGACCTCGGCGAGGTGACTGTGCCCACCCTGGTCGCCCAGTGCTCCAGCGACGCGATCGCCCCGCCCGAGGTCGGCGCCTTCGTGCACGCGCGGATACCGGGCAGTCGGCTGGTCACGTTGGAGGCCACCGGGCACTGCCCGCAGCTCGCCGCCCCCGAGGAGACCGCTGCGGCGATCGCCGGCTTCGCGGGAGACACCCTTTGATGAGCAGGACCAACGACGAGGAACACGGTGGAACGAGGGACGAGGGGCCGGTGGACGACCGGGCACAGTTCTCCGCGCTGCTGGAGGACAGCGCCGAGGACCTGTACGAGCACGCGCCCTGCGGCTACCTCTCCACCCTGCTCGACGGCCGGATCGCGAAGGCCAACACCACCCTCCTGGACTGGCTCGGCTACCGGCGCGAGGACCTGGTCGGCCGCAGGCACTTCTCCGACCTGCTCACCGTCGGCGGCCGGCTCTACCACGAGACGCACTTCGCCCCCATGCTGCGGATGCAGGGGGAGATCAGCGGCATCGCCCTGGAGATGAAGGCCGCCGACGGCACCCGACTGCCGGTCCTGGTCACCTCCACGGTCAAGACGGGCAGCGACGGGCAGCCGCTGCTGGTCCGCACCACGGTCTTCGACGCCCGCGACCGCCGCGCCTACGAGACCGAACTGCTGCGCGCCCGTCAGGCCGCCGACCGGGAACGCGACCGCCTCCAGGCTCTGACCACGACCCTGCAGAGGAGCCTGCTGCCGCCGGTCCTGGCGAACGTGCCCGACCTGGACGTCTCCGCGTACTACCACGTCGCCTCCGTCGACGAGGTCGGCGGCGACTTCTACGACCTCTTCCCCCTGGCAGCCGGTACCTGGGGCCTGTTCCTGGGCGACGTCTGCGGCAAGGGGGCCGCCGCGGCGGCGGTCACCTCGCTGGCGCGCTACACCCTGCGCGCCGCAGCCGTCTACGACCCCGACCCCGTCGCCGTCCTCGGCAACCTCAACACGGTCCTCAACCACGAGTACCACGGCTCCGACCCACGGTTCTGCACCGTCGTCTTCGGCCTGCTCACCCCCGATCTCCTCCACGGCGGCTTCCAGATCACGCTGGCCAGCGGCGGCCATCCCCCCGCCCTGCTGATGCGCGCCGACGGCACCGCCGACTTCCTGCCCACTCCCGGCGGACAGCTCATCGGCGTCCTGCCCGACGCCCACATCGCCACCACCACCCTCCATCTCGCCCCCGGCGACACCCTCCTCCTGCACACCGACGGTCTCACCGAGGCGCACACCGACGCTGCCGCCGGCGACGGAGAACGCTACGGCGACGACGCCTTTCTCGACTTCGGCCGCGCCCTGGCCCCCACCACGGCCTCGGACACCGTCAGCGCGGTCCGTGGCCTGCTCGACAGCTTCGGCACCGGCGTCGACGACGACACCGCCATCCTGGCCATCCATGTGCCCCGGCCCCCCAGTGAAGAGCGGCAGTGACCAAGCACCTGACCATGAACACCCGCACGACCCCGGCCGGGCCGGTCATCGAACTCACCGGAGACCTCGACCACCACACCACACCCGAGGTCCGCGCCGCGCTTCCCGCTCTCGGCCTGCACCCCGGCCAGCAGCTCGTGTTCGACCTCGGCGCCCTCACCTTCTGCGACTCCACCGGCATCACCGTGCTCATCGCCGCACGCAACCACGTCCTCGCCGCCGAGGCGAGCATCGTGCTGGTCGCGGTCCCCGACCGCGTCAGCCGGATCTTCCGCATCGTCGGCCTGGACCAGGTCTTCCCCACCTTCCCGACCGCCCAGGACGCCGAGGCCGCCTGGCGCCCCCCGGTAGGCTGACCCGCCTTCGCACGGCTCGGCCGGCCCCGGCTCTCTTCCCTACAGCCGGGCCCGTTTCACCGCCATGTGCAGCAGCAGCCGGTCCTCGCCGTCGTTGAGGTCGAGGCCGGTGATCTGCTGGATCCGGGAGAGCCGGTAGTACAGCGTCTGGCGGTGGATGCCCAGTGCGGCGGCCGTCCGGCCCGCCTGGCCCGCGCAGTCCAGGAACACCTCGGCGGTGTGCGCCAGCTCCCGGTGCGGCGAGGTCAGCAGCGGGGCGACCACCGGGTCCCCGGGGCCCTCGCCGGTACCCGGGAGGGCGGTCAGCAGACGGTACGGGCCGATCGTCGACCACCGGGCGACCGGGCCGAGGCGGGTCTCGGCCCGTGCCGCGCGGGCCGCCGCCGAGGCCTCGTGCCAGGAGACCGGCAGCTCGTCCAGGCCCCGGCGCGGCGTGGCGATCCCCCCGGCAGCGACCGGGCCGGCATCGGCGCGCAACCGGTCCGCGGCGCTCAGGGCCGGGTCGAGGCGGTCCGGCGCGCGCAGCCGGACGAGCGCGGCCAGCGACAGCGCCCCGGCTCCCCCCGGCGCGGCGACCGTCGCCAGGGCGGCCGCCGAGCCCACCCCCCGTACCGAGGGCGTGTCGTCCGCCCACGGGGTCACACAGACCACCGTGTGCAGCCCCTCCGCGTCCGGCCCCAGGGCCTCGCCCAGCGCGGCGACGGCGGTGTCGCGCTGTCGGCCGGGGCCCGCCGTGAGCACCGCGCCGAACTCCCGCGACAGGTCGGCGCCCGCCCGTGCCTCGTCGAAGAGCAGCGCCCCGATCCGGGCGGCGACCTCCATCGCGGCGGTCAGCTGCTCGTCGGTCGGGCCGGGGTCGGCGTCGAGCAGCCAGACGTAACCGAGGACGACACCTCGATGGCGTACGGGCAGGCAGATGCGGTCCCGGAACACCCCGGCCTCGGGGGCGGCGGGGATCCGCACGGGACCGGTCGCCCGGGTGATGCCGAACCCCTCGAACCAGGCGCGCACGGCGGGCGTGGAGCGCCGGGTCAGGATCGACCGGGTGCGGACCGGGTCCATCGCGGAGTCGTCGTCGCTGTCGTGGGCTCCGAAGGCGACCAGGCCGAAATCCCGGTTCTCCAGGGTGGCCGGGGCGTCGAGAAGGGCCGAGATCTCGTCGACCAGTTCCTGGTAATCGCCTGTCACTCCGCCATTCTGCACCCCTTCGCGCCCTTCTTCAGACAGATGTCTGAGATGGCGGCCACGGATGCGTGACAGGTGTCGATGGCACAGGATCGGAGCGGTCCCTAGATTTCACGGTGGTTATCCGTGCCGTACCGGTCCGTTCGCGTTCGTACCGTTACGGCCCTTCGTCCGTACATTCGTGGAGGTGCCCCGTGCTGGGTCCCGTGATTCTCGCCGCATCGCGCAGCGACAAGATGCGCCGGTTTGTCTCGGCCGCGCCCGGCACCAAGCAGGTCGTCGACCGCTTCATCGCCGGGGAGACCGTCGACCAGGTCGTGCCGATCGTGGAGGACGCCGCGGACAAGGGCCTGGAGGTCACGCTCGACGTCGTCGGCGAGGACATCACCACCCCCGCTCAGGCCGAGGCCGCCCGTGACGCGTACCTGGAGCTCGTCGAGCGTCTGAAGGACCTCGGCCTGGGCACCCGCGCCGAGATGTCCGTCAAGCTGTCCATGTTCGGCCAAGCGCTGGAGGGCGGCCACGAGCTGGCCCTCGCCAACGTGCGCCCGGTCGTCGAGGCGGCGGCCGCCATCGGCACCACGGTCACCCTGGACGCCGAGGACCACACCACCCTCGACTCGATGTTCGCCATCCACGAGGAGCTGCGGAAGGACTTCCCGGAGACCGGCTGCGTCATCCAGTCCTACCTGTTCCGCACCGAGGACGACGCCCGCAGGCTCTCCGCCGCGGGCAGCCGCGTACGCATCGTGAAGGGCGCCTACAAGGAGCCCGCCTCCGTCGCGTACCAGGACAAGGCCGAGATCGACAAGGCGTACGTCCGCGTCACCCGGATCCTGATGGAGGGCGAGGGCTACCCGATGATCGGGTCCCACGATCCCCGTCTCATCGCCATCGCCCAGGAGCTGGGCCGCCAGGCCGGGCGCAAACTGGATGAGTACGAGTTCCAGATGCTGTACGGCATCCGCAGCGACGAGCACGTCCGGCTCGCGGCCGAGGGCCACCGGATGCGCGTCTACACGGCGTACGGCACCGACTGGTACGGATACTTCATGCGCCGCCTCGCGGAGAAGCCGGCCAACCTGCTGTTCTTCGGCCGCTCGATCCTCACCAAGGGCTGAGCGCCCCGCCCCCGAACCGGGGCTGAACCGGCCACGGCCGACACACCCACCCCCGCCGACACCAAGGAGACAAGGCAACCATGGACGCCGTCACCCAGGTCCCCGCGCCGGTCAACGAGCCGGTTCACTCCTACGCCCCGGGCTCCCCGGAGCGCGCCCGCCTGGAGCTGAAGCTCAAGGAACTCAGCGAGAACCCGATCGACCTGCCGATGACCATCGGCGGCGAGAAGCGGATGGGCGGCGGCGAGCGTGTGGACGTCGTACAGCCGCACAACCACCAGGCCGTCATCGGCACCTTCGCCGGCGCCACCGAGCAGGACGCCCAGGACGCCGTCGACGCGGCCCTGGCCGCCGCTCCGGCCTGGCGCGCGATGGCCTTCGACGACCGCGCGGCGATCATCCTGCGCGCCGCGGAGCTGCTGGCCGGCCCCTGGCGCGAGACGCTGGCCGCCTCCACCATGCTCGGCCAGTCCAAGACCGCCCAGCAGGCCGAGATCGACACCCCCTGCGAGCTCATCGACTTCTGGCGCTTCAACGTGCACTACGCGCGCCAGATCCTCGCCGAGCAGCCCCCGGCGAACTCCCCGGGCGTGTGGAACCGCATGGACCACCGCCCGCTGGAGGGCTTCGTCTACGCGATCACGCCGTTCAACTTCACGGCCATCGCGGGCAACCTCCCCACCGCCCCCGCCCTCATGGGCAACGTCGTGGTGTGGAAGCCGTCCCCGACCCAGACCCACGCCGCCGTGCTGCTGATGCAGCTGCTGGAGGAGGCCGGGCTGCCCAAGGGCGTCATCAACCTGGTCACCGGCGACGGCATCGCCGTCTCCGAGGTGGCGCTGAACCACCGCGACCTGGCCGGCATCCACTTCACCGGCTCGACCCCCACCTTCCAGCACCTGTGGAAGACGGTCGGCAACAACATCGCCAAGTACCGCACCTACCCGCGGCTCGTGGGCGAGACCGGCGGCAAGGACTTCGTCGTCGCGCACCCCAGCGCCGACCGCGCCGTCCTGAAGACCGCGCTGACCCGCGGCTCCTTCGAGTTCCAGGGCCAGAAGTGCTCGGCGTCCTCGCGGGCGTACGTCCCGGCCTCCATCTGGAACTCCGGTTTCAAGGAGGAGTTCGCGGCCGAGGTCGACTCGATCACCATGGGTGACGTCACCGACCTGACGAACTTCATCGGGGCCGTCATCGACGAGCGCTCGTTCGCCAAGAACAAGGCCGCGATCGACCGCGCGAAGTCCGACCCGGCGTGCACCGTCGTCGCGGGCGGCACCTACGACGACTCGGTGGGCTACTTCGTCCGCCCGACCGTCATCGAGTGCTCCGACGCCGAGAGCGAGGTCTTCACGACCGAGTACTTCGGCCCGATCCTCGCGGTCCACGTCTACGAGGACGAGAACTACGACGCCATGCTGGAGCAGATGGAGTCGGTCTCCGACTACGCGCTGACCGGCTCGGTCATCTCGGGCGACCGCGCGGCCGCCGCGTACACGATGGACAAGCTCCGCTACGCCGCGGGCAACTTCTACATCAACGACAAGTCGACCGGGGCCGTCGTCGGCCAGCAGCCCTTCGGCGGCGGCCGTGCCTCCGGCACCTGCGACAAGGCGGGCGCCCCGCAGAACCTCCAGCGCTGGACCCTGACCCGGGCCATCAAGGAGACGCTGGTCCCGCCGACCGACTACACCTACCCCCACCAGGGCTGACGCCCCCGGGGCGCCGCAGCACGACGCCCCGGACCCGGGCCCTCCGGCGACGGAGGTCCCCCCAGAGCACCGCCCCCCGACCGGCCCCCCTGCCGGCCGGGGGGCGGTTTCCATGTGCCTCCTGTTCTCGGGGCCGGGCGCGGCTCCTCCGAGCTTCGCCGATGCTCCTCAGATCTCCACCAGCACCTGGTCCAGCGACTTGCGTACCAGGTCGGGGACCTCGCAGTCGTCGGCGGGATAGCCGACGGGGATCACGGCGAACGCTTTCTCGTTCTCGGGCCGGTTCAGGACCTCGCCGAGGAAGCGCATCGGGCTCGGGGTGTGGATCAGCGCCGCGAGACCGGACAGGTGCAGGGCGGTGAGCAGCATGCCCACCGCGATCCCCACCGACTCGTCCCCGTAGTAGTGCTTGCGCTTCGTGCCGTCCTCGCCCAGCCAGTAGCGCTGCTGGAACACCACGACCAGGGCCGGCGCGTCCGTCATATGGGCCTTCACCGCGTCCGTGCCCAGCGGGCGCAGCGCCGCGAGCCACTCCTCGCCGAGCCGCCCGTCGTAGCTCACCTTCTCCTCGTGCTCGGCGGCCTCCCGGATCCGGCGGCGGACCTCTGGGTCCTTGACCAGGGCGAAGGTCCACGGCTGCTGGTGCGCGCCGGAGGGGGCGGTGGCCGCGCACGCGATGGCGTCGCGCACCACCTGCTCGGGGACCGGGTCGGGGGAGAAGGCGCGGACGGTCCTGCGCTCGTCCATGCGCTCCCGCAGCCGGGCGGCACGGGCGAGCGACTCCTGCGGGGCGATCCGCTCGGGGCGGTAGGGCGCGGGACGGTACGGGTCGCCATGGATGGGCGACCACTGCCGGGGCGTGGGCGTCGTGTCGGACATGGCCGCAGTGTGCGCGGTGGGGGAGGCCCGGGGGAAGCGGGGCTTCGGACAGGCGCGGGACCGGTCCCGGTCAGTGTCCGCTGAGCGGGACCAGCTGTCCGCCCTCCGGCGCCCCGGACACGCGGTCTTGTGGAATAGGTAATGAGCATGTCAAATTCCTTCTCGGTACGTCCCCACACGTCACCCAGAAGGAGCTCCCCCATGAGACGCAACTCCCGCGCGCGCCTCGGTGTTTCCCTGCTGCTCGTCGCCGGCGCCCTCGGACTCGGAGCCGCCCCCTCCACTGCCGCCGACACCCCGGCGTCCGTTCCCCCGGCGATCCCCACCCCGTCCGCGTACGCGCTCGACGCCACCGTCGAGCGGCAGCTCGGGGCCGCCACCGCCGGCTCCTACCTCGACGCGAAGACCGGGAAGCTGGTCGTCACCGTCACCACCGACCGGGCCGAGGAGCAGGCCCGCGCCGCCGGGGCCACCGTCCGCCGGGTGGCCCGCAGCGCCGCCCAGCTGGACGCCGCGATGGAGACCCTGGAGGCCGAGGCCAAGATCACCGGCACCTCCTGGGGCGTCGACCCGCGCACCAACCGGGTCGCCGTCGAGGCCGACTCCTCCGTCTCCGCACGGGACATGGCCCGCCTCGAAGCCGTCGCGGAACGGCTCGACGGCGCGGTCGACATCAAGCGCGTACCGGGCGTCTTCCACCGCGAGGTGCTGGGCGGCGGAGCGATCTACGGCGGCGGCAGCCGCTGCTCGGCGGCCTTCAACGTCACCAAGGGCGGGGCCCGCTACTTCGTGACCGCCGGTCACTGCACCAACATCTCCGCCAACTGGTCGGCCAGCTCGGGCGGTTCGGTCGTCGGCGTCCGCGAGGGCACCAGCTTCCCGACCAACGACTACGGCATCGTCCGCTACACGGACGGCTCGTCGCCCGCCGGGACCGTCGACCTCTACAACGGCTCCACCCAGGACATCTCCTCCGCCGCCAACGCCGTGGTCGGCCAGGCGATCAAGAAGAGCGGATCCACGACGAAGGTGACCTCCGGCACGGTCACCGCCGTCAACGTCACCGTCAACTACGGCGACGGGCCCGTCTACAACATGGTCCGCACCACCGCCTGCTCGGCCGGCGGCGACAGCGGCGGCGCGCACTTCGCCGGATCGGTCGCCCTCGGCATCCACTCCGGCAGCTCCGGCTGCTCGGGCACCGCGGGCTCGGCCATCCACCAGCCGGTCGCCGAGGCGCTCTCCGCGTACGGCGTGACGGTGTACTGAGCCGCCACAGCAACGGCCACCGCTGCGGCCACGGCCACGGCCACCGCCCAGAGCAGGGCCACGGCTACGGCCGCCGCCCCGGCCGCCGCCACCACCGGCACTGCTTGACCCCGCCCGCCTGGACCGCCGCGCACCCCGGTCCGGGCGGGCCTGTGCGCGGCGGCGAAATTCGGTGTCCGGCGGGTCGGGGCGGCTGGCAGGCTTACGGTCATGGACCGCTCTCCCGCACCGCGCATTGTCCACACCCACGAGCTCACCGCAGCCGAACGGGACCGGATCCGCGAGCTGCTCGACACCGCTTTCGACGGCGACTTCGCCGATGAGGACTGGGAGCACTCCCTCGGCGGCGTCCACGCCCTGGTGGACGACGCCGCCGGCCTCCTGATCGCCCACGGCAGCGTCGTCCAGCGCCGGGTCCTGCACGCGGACCGCTCCTACCGCGCCGGATACGTCGAGGCCGTCGCCGTCCACGCCGACCACCGCCGCGCGGGCCTCGGCCACCGGGTGATGGCCGCCCTGGAACACGTCATCGACACGGCCTACGACTTCGGGGCCCTGTCGGCCTCCGACGCCGGAGCGGCGCTCTACGCGTCGCGCGGCTGGCAGGTCTGGCCGGGCAGGCTCGCAGCCCTCGGCCCGGCCGGCCCCGTCCTCCTGCCCGAGGAGGAGGGCACCACCTACGTCCGCCCCTCGGCCGGGGGCGCTCTGCCCGCGACCGGTCACCCGCTCCAGTTCGACTGGCGGGAGGGCGACCTGCTCTGAGCGGGCGGGCGGACGGGCCGGACGGTTCGGGGACGGACTCCTTCCACCGCTGTCACCTGGTCCGATCCGATGACCCGTCTCAGATAGTAGGAAGTCCGAGTAACTGTGGAGACAGGACGGCCCGACTGTCCTAACTTGGTAGGAGCCGAACGATTCGCTCGATCGAGCGACTGTGGCGGTCGTGGGCGCGCGCCCCGAAGCAGGTAACCCCCTGCGGCGCACGCTCCCCGCTCCTTACGGCACCTCGAAATCCGATCCCGGCCCGGCCTCGGCGCCGCACCGCGATGTGCGGCCTGCCCCCGGCATCCATGCGATCTCAAGGAGTCGATCCATCATGGCCACCACCACCACCCGCCGCGTCCGTCACACTCCCCGCCCGTCCGAGTCGGACCGCAAGAACGCCGCCGCCGCTCTCCAGCGCGCCCTGGACCGCCGCGACAACGGCGGCTCGACCGGCCACTGAGCCGCCGACAGACCACTCGACCCCACCCCGAACGCCCCGAACACCTTTACGTCTCGTCCGTATGGTGGACGCCGGATGTCATGGGGTGGGACGCACCGTTAGGCTTCCGGCATGTCTCGCAGCATCGATCTCGCAGTGATCCCCGGTGACGGAATCGGCCAGGAAGTCGTGGCCCAGGGCCTCAAGGTCCTCAACGCTGTCCTCCCGCAGGATGTGAAGCTGGAGACCAAGGAGTACGACCTCGGCGCCCAGCGCTGGCACCGCACCGGCGACACCCTCCCGGACGCGGAGCTGGAAGCCCTCAAGAACCACGACGCCATCCTCCTCGGCGCGATCGGCGACCCGTCCGTGCCGTCCGGCGTTCTGGAGCGGGGGCTGCTGCTGAAGCTGCGCTTCGCGTTCGACCACTTCATCAACCTGCGGCCCTCCAAGCTCTTCCCCAACACCGCGACCCCGCTCGCCGGCCGCCCCGACATCGACTTCGTCGTCGTCCGCGAGGGCACCGAGGGCCCGTACACCGGCAACGGCGGCTCGCTGCGCACCGGCACCCCCGCCGAGGTCGCCACCGAGGTCAGCCTCAACACGGCGTACGGCGTCGAGCGCGTGGTCCGGGACGCCTTCGAGCGTGCGGCGGCCCGTCCGCGCAAGAAGCTGACGCTGGTCCACAAGAACAACGTCCTCGTCTACGCCGGCCACCTGTGGAAGAACACCTTCGACCGGGTTGCCGCCGAGTATCCGCAGGTCAGCACGGACTATCTGCACGTCGACGCCGCGACGATCTTCTTCGTCACCCAGCCGGAGCGCTTCGACGTCATCGTCACCGACAACCTCTTCGGCGACATCCTGACCGACCTCGCCGCCGCCGTATCCGGCGGTATCGGCCTGGCCGCCTCCGGCAACATCAACCCGACGGGCGCGTTCCCGTCGATGTTCGAGCCGGTCCACGGCTCCGCCCCCGACATCGCGGGGCAGGGCAAGGCCGACCCGACCGCCACGGTCCTCTCCGTCGCCCTCATGCTGCGCCACCTCGGCTACGAGACCGAGGCCGCGCGCATCGAGGACGCCGTCTCCGCCGACCTCGCGGAGCGAGGGGGGCACCTCCCAGGCCCTTCAGGCTCTGGGGGAGGAGCCGCCACGCGTACGACCGACGAGATCGGCGACGCCCTCGCGGTACGCGTAGCGGGCTGACCCGACGACTCCACTTCGAAGCCGCCGGGTCGCACTCAGCGCCCGGCGGCTTCACCTGTGCGGCCCCCGGGTGCCACCATCGACCCCTGGACCGCATTCACACCATTTCGTGCACGGCCCCCCGCAAGTGATAATCGAACGCGGGGCCGTGGCTCGCGGTAAAGCTCGGACGTCCTAGGACCTGACCGAAAAGCGTCGGGCACGAACAGGCGTGAGCGCGGTCCATCACACACAAGACCGGTGAAGGACACGCACTCATGACGACGCCCACGATCGAGCTCAAGCCCTCCTCGAACCCGCTGTCCGACGCGGAGCGCGAGGCGATCCTGGCCAACCCCGGATTCGGCCGGCACTTCACCGATCACATGGTGACCATCCGCTGGACCGAGGGCCGGGGCTGGCACGACGCCCAGCTGGTCCCCTACGGCCCGCTGTCGATGGACCCGGCCAACATGACCCTGCACTACGCGCAGGAGATCTTCGAGGGTCTCAAGGCCTACCGCCAGCCCGACGGCACGGTCGCCTCCTTCCGCCCCGACGCCAACGCCCGCCGCTTCCAGCGCTCGGCCGCGCGCCTGGCCATGCCCGAGCTGCCCGTCGAGACGTTCATCGCGGCGTGCGACGCGCTGGTGCAGCAGGACAAGGCGTGGGTCCCGGCCCACGGTGGCGAGGAATCGCTCTACCTGCGCCCCTTCATGATCGCCGCCGAGGTCGGCCTCGGCGTGAAGCCGGCCAACGAATACCTCTTCCTGGTCATCGCCTCGCCCGCCGGCGCCTACTTCCCCGGCGGGGTGAAGCCGGTGTCCATCTGGCTCTCGGAGAACCGCGTCCGCGCCGTCCCCGGCGGCGTGGGCGACGCCAAGACCGGCGGCAACTACGCCGCCTCCCTCCTCGCCCAGGCCGAGGCCGCCGCACACGGCTGCGCCCAGGTCGCCTACCTCGACGCGGTCGAGCACAAGTGGGTCGAGGAGCTCGGCGGCATGAACCTCTACTTCGTGTACGCCCAGGAGGACGGCTCGAAGAAGATCATCACCCCGTCCCTCACGGGCTCCCTGCTCGCCGGCGTCACCCGCGACTCCCTCCTCAAGGTCGCCCGCGACCTCGGTTACGGCTCCGAGGAGGGCCGGGTCTCCATCGACCAGTGGCGCGACGACACGGCGAAGGGCACCCTCGTCGAGGTCTTCGCCTGCGGCACGGCCGCCGTCATCACCCCCGTCGGCCTGGTGAAGTCCGAGGGCGGCGAGTGGACCCAGAGCGACGGCGAGCCCGGCGAGGTCACCCTGAGGCTCCGGGAGCGTCTTCTCGACATCCAGCGCGGCGTCGTCGAGGACACCCACGGCTGGATGCACCCGCTGGGCTAGGCTCTCGGCTCTCGTCTGGCCCCGCCCAGTGGGATCGGGCCGCACACGGCTTCTCGCCGGTGCGGCCTTTTTCCTGCCCGAAGAATAGAGCGTCGCTCCAAAAGGACCGGACAGAACTTTCCCAACGCTTCGGAACACAGTTAGAGTGACACTCTAACTGTGTCGACCAGGAGCCCCCATGCCCGTCACCCCCGCCCCCTTCCGCATGCCCCCCGAGTGGGCCCCCCATGAGCGCACCTGGATGGCCTGGCCCGGGCCCAACCCCACCTTCGCCTCCGACGCCGAGCTGGACGAGGCCCGTCGCGCGTGGGCCGGTGTCGCTCGGGCCGTGCGGCGCTTCGAGCCGGTGACCGTGGTCGTCGGGCCCGGCCAGGAGGAGGGGGCGGCGGCGCTGCTCGGGCCGGACGTGGAGCTGGTCGTGCGGCCGCTCGACGACGCCTGGATGCGGGACATCGGCCCCACCTTCGTCACCGACGGCCGGACGCTCGCCGCCGTCGACTGGACGTTCAACGGCTGGGGCGCCCAGGGCTGGGCCCGCTGGGAGCACGACCAGCACATCGCCCGGGCCGTCGCCGAGCTGGCCGGGGCCCCCGCCCACAGCTCCCCGCTCGTCAACGAGGGCGGCGCGATCCACGTGGACGGCGAGGGCACCGTCCTGCTCACCGAGACCGTCCAGCTCGGCGCGGAACGCAACCCCGGCTGGACCCGGGAGCGGGTCGAGGCGGAGGTCCACGCCCGCCTCGGCACCGAGAAGGCCATCTGGCTGCCCCGAGGGCTGACCGGCGACTACGGGACGTACGGCACGCTCGGCCATGTCGACATCGTCGCCGCCTTCGCCCGCCCGGGCACCGTCGTCGCCCACGTCCAGCCGGACCCCGCCCACCCCGACCACGACGTCACCCGGGAGACCGTGGCGATCCTCCGGGCCGCCACCGACGCCAGGGGCGTCCCCTGGAGGTCGTCGAGGTGCCCGCCCCCACCGTGCTCCGCGACGAGGACGGGGAATGGGTCGACTACTCCTACATCAACCACTACCTCTGCAACGACGCCGTGATCCTCTGCGCCTTCGACGACCCGCGCGACGCAGAGGCCGCCGCGATCTTCCGGGGCCTCTTCCCGGACCGTACGGTGACGCCGGTCGACGCCCGTACGATCTTTGCCGGCGGTGGAGGCATCCACTGCATCACCCAGCAGCAGCCGAAGGTCCGAGCGAACCCATGACCCGCGCCCCCCGTCGCACCCACCACGCCGCCCCGCCCCGCGAGGACGTCCTCGCCGCCGCCATGGCCACCGTCGCCGAGCGCGGGCTCGACGGGCTGACCATGGCCGGGCTGGGGCGGCAGGTGGGCATGAGCAGCGGGCACCTCCTCTACTACTTCCGCACCAAGGACGAACTGCTCCTCCAGACCCTGGAGTGGAGCGAGCGGCGCCTGGGGGCCGAACGGGGCGCCCTGCTCGCCCGGCCGGGGACGGCCCGCGAGCGGCTGGACGCGTACATCGACCTCTACCTGCCCGCCGGGCACCGCGACCCCCACTGGACGCTCTGGCTGGAGGTCTGGGGCCGCTCGCAGAACGCCGACGACGACGCCCGTTCCCGGCAGGCCGCGATCGAGGGGGTCTGGCACCGTGACCTGGTGGCGCTGCTCGCCGAGGGGGTCTCGCGCGGCGAGTTCCGGCCGGTGGACGCCGACCGGTTCGCCGCCCGGCTGCGGGCGCTGCTCGACGGGTTCAGCATCCATGTGACGGTCGGGATCCCGGGGGCGGGGCGCGAGCGGGTGCTGGGGCAGGCGGCGGAGTTCCTCGACGAGACGCTGACGCCGGGCGCTCACTGAGCGACGCGACCAGCATCACGCCCGCATCCTGAGACACCGCAGTCACGGGGCCGTCGCTGTGCGAGACTGCTCCCGTGTCCTCGTTCGTCATGATTATTGGCAGCAGGCGCGCCGGTCCGCAGTGACCGCCCCGTACCACTCCGTACGGCGCGGCCATCGTGCCCCAGACCCGCGCGCAGACCTCTCGCACCCGCGAGGGGTTTTTTCGTTTTCCGGCCCGCACCCGGGCTAGGGCGAGGCGCGCGGGATGATGGGGGCAAGTGGAGCTGGGGCCTGTTCCGGGTTCCCCGAACAGGCCCAGACCGTCCGGATCCACTCATCCGACAGGAGTCAGATCAGCATGACCACCAAGGCCAACGCCACCGACGACAGTTTCCATGTCTTCGACACCACACTGCGCGACGGTGCTCAGCGTGAGGGCATCAACCTGACGGTCGCCGACAAGCTGACCATCGCCCGTCATCTGGACACCTTCGGTGTGGGGTACATCGAGGGCGGCTGGCCGGGGGCCAACCCGCGCGACACGGAGTTCTTCGCCCGCGCCCAGCAGGAGATCACGTTCGAGAACGCCCAGCTCGTGGCGTTCGGCGCGACCCGCAGGGCCGGCGGCAGCGCGGCCGAGGACCCCCAGGTGAAGGCCCTCCTGACCTCCGGCGCCCCGGTGATCACCCTGGTGGCCAAGGCGCACGACCGGCACGTCGAACTGGCCCTGCGCACCACCCTGGAGGAGAACCTGGAGATGGTCCGCGACACCGTCTCCCACCTCCGCGAGCAGGGCCGCCGGGTCTTCGTGGACTGCGAGCACTTCTTCGACGGCTACCGCGCCAACCCCGAGTACGCCAAGTCCGTGGTCCGCACCGCGTACGAGGCGGGCGCCGAGGTCGTCATCCTCTGCGACACCAACGGCGGCATGCTCCCCGCCCAGGTCCAGGCGGTCGTCTCCACGGTCGTCGCCGACACCGGCGCCCGCCTCGGCATCCACGCCCAGGACGACACCGGCTGCGCCGTCGCCAACACCCTGGCCGCCGTGGACGCCGGCGCCACCCACGTCCAGTGCACGGCCAACGGCTACGGCGAGCGGGTCGGCAACGCCAACCTCTTCCCGGTCGTCGCCGCCCTGGAACTCAAGTACGGCATGAGGGTGCTGCCCGAGGGCGCGCTCGCCGAGATGACCCGCATCTCGCACGCCATCGCCGAGGTCGTCAACCTCACCCCCTCCACCCACCAGCCGTACGTGGGCGTCTCGGCCTTCGCCCACAAGGCCGGGCTGCATGCCTCCGCGATCAAGGTCGACCCCGACCTCTACCAGCACATCGACCCCGAGCTGGTCGGCAACACCATGCGGATGCTGGTCTCCGACATGGCGGGGCGTGCCTCCATCGAGCTGAAGGGCAAGGAACTCGGCGTCGACCTCGGTGACGACCGCGCCCTGGTCGGCCGGGTCGTGGAGCGGGTCAAGGAGCGCGAACTCCAGGGCTACACCTACGAGGCCGCCGACGCCTCCTTCGAACTGCTGCTGCGCGGCGAGGTCGAGGGCCGGGCCCGGCGCTACTTCCGTACGGAGTCCTGGCGGGCGATCGTCGAGGACCGCCCCGACGGCAGCCACGCCAACGAGGCCACCGTGAAGCTCTGGGCCAAGGGCGAGCGGATCGTCGCCACCGCCGAGGGCAACGGCCCGGTCAACGCCCTGGACCGGGCCCTGCGCGTCGCTCTGGAGCGGATCTACCCGCAGCTCGCCAAGTTGGAGCTGGTCGACTACAAGGTCCGCATCCTGGAGGGCCGCACGGGCACCGAGTCCACCACCCGCGTGCTCATCACCACGGGCGACGGCACCGGCGACTGGGCGACCGTGGGGGTCGCCGAGAACGTCATCGCCGCGTCCTGGCAGGCGCTGGAGGACGCGTACACCTACGGACTGCTGCGCGCGGGCATCGAGCCCACGGAGTAGCCGCCGGGCAGCACGCCCAGGACCGCGTCGCGCGGGAGCCGCCGCCCGTCACAGGGCGGCGGCTCCCGCGCGTCCGGGACGGAGCACCCGACCCGCCCTGCCCGAAGGGCGGATGGAGCCGGACCGATCCCGACGTGAGGCGTCGTGAAGTCCTGACGGTCCCGCGCTCGATGGCGTCATGCGGCGGCGGACCCCGCGACGGCTCGTCCGGTCGAGGGAACAGTCGAGGGAACAGCCGAACTTCTCGGTCGTGTTCATCACCCACACCGTCCCGCCCCTGATCGAATTCCCGGGCCGGATCACGATCGTGCACGGGGGCCGGCCTCGACCGCAGGAAGAGAGAGAGCGCCCCCATGCACCGCGCACCGCACCCCCGCTCCCGGCCCCGGAAGGACGGAGCGGGACCCGTGACGGCCGCTCTCGCCGCCGGGGTCGTGCTGGCCACCCTGCTCGCCGGCCCGCCCACCGGCCCCGCCGCGGCGGCGGACCCGGCCCCCACCCCCGGCGTCGTCACCGACAAGGCCGTCCACCCGGTGGAGAACGGCGACCGCGCGGAAGTCGGCCTCTCCGTGACCACCGCCGACTCCGCGCCCACGGAGAAGCCCGTCACCGTCGCGTACACCACCAAGGGCGGCACCGCCGAGGCCGGGAAGGACTACACCCCGGTCACCGGCAGCCACACCTTCCCCGCGGGCACCGCCTCCGGCACCACCCACACGGTGACCGTCCGCACGGCGAAGGCGCCGAAGCCCGCCGTGGCGAAGACGGTTCCGCTGGAGCTGACCGTCAGCGGCGCCAAGGCCCCCGAGGAGAACCCGCAGGTCGTCATCGACGCCCACGGACTCCCGTACCAGAACGCGAGACTGCCCATCAAGCAGCGGGTGGCGGATCTGCTGGGGCGCATGTCGCCCGCTGAGAAGGCCGGCCAGATGACCCAGGCCGAGCGCGGCGCGCTCCGCGTCCCCGGCGACATCGCCGCCTACGGCCTCGGCTCGCTGCTCTCCGGCGGCGGCTCGGCCCCCACCCCCAACACGGCGGCCGCCTGGGCGAGGATGACCGACGCCTACCAGCTGCGCACCCGGACCACCCGCTTCCAGATCCCGCTGATCTACGGCGTGGACGCGGTGCACGGGCACAACAACGTGGTCGGCGCGACGATCATGCCGCACAACATCGGCATCGGCGCGGGCCGCGACCCGGAGAGCGCGGAGCGGACGGGCGCGATCACGGCGAAGGAAGTCCGCGCCACCGGCGTCCCGTGGGACTTCGCCCCCTGCGTCTGCGTCACCCGCGACGAACGCTGGGGCCGCTCCTACGAGGCGTTCGGCGAGGACCCCGCCCTGGTCGAGGCCATGGAGACGGTCATCCAGGGCATGCAGGGCAGTCCGTCCGGCAAGGACCTGCACCGCAACGACAAGGTGCTGGGCAGCGCCAAGCACTTCGTCGGCGACGGCGGCACCGCGTACGGCTCCTCCACCACCGGCTCGTACACGGTCGACCAGGGCGTCACCCGGGTCACCCGCGAGGAGTTGGAGGCCGTGCACCTGTCGCCGTTCGAGGAGTCGGTGAAGCGCGGCGTCGGCACGATCATGCCCTCGTTCTCCTCGCTGGACGTCCTGGGCGACGACGAGGGCCCGGTGAAGATGCACGCCAACGCCGAGATGATCAACGGCGTCCTCAAGGACCGCATGGGCTTCGAGGGCTTCGTCATCAGCGACTGGCAGGCCATCGACCAGCTCCCCGGTGACTACGCCAGTGACGTCGTCACGGCGGTCAACGCCGGACTCGACATGATCATGGTCCCGACCGCGTACCAGGACTTCACGAAGACCCTGGAGGACGAGGTGGTCGCGGGCCGCGTCCCCGAGGCCCGGATCGACGACGCGGTCGCCCGCATCCTCACCCAGAAGTTCCGCCTCGGTCTCTTCGAGAAGCCGTACGCGGACACCACCCACCTGGACATGGTCGGCTCGGCCGAGCACCGCGCCGTGGCCCGCGAGGCGGTGGCCAAGTCCCAGGTGCTGCTGAAGAACGACGGAGCCCTCCTCCCGATCGGGCCCGGCCAGAAGGTGTACGTCGCCGGGTCCAACGCCGACGACATCGGCAACCAGACCGGCGGCTGGACCACCAGCTGGCAGGGGGCCTCCGGGGCGACCACCACCGGCACGACGATCCTGGAGGGCATGCGAAAGGCGGCGCGAACCCCCGAGTCCGTGACGTTCTCCCCGGACGCCTCCGCCGCCACGGACGGTTACGACGTGGGCGTGGTCGTCGTCGGCGAGACCCCGTACGCCGAAGGCATCGGCGACGTCGGCAACGGGCACGACCTGGAACTGACGGCCGCCGACCGGGCAGCGGTCGACACGGTCTGCGCCGCCATGGACTGCGCCGTCCTCATCGTCTCCGGCCGCCCCCAGCTCATCGGCGACCGGCTCGCCGAGCTCAACGCACTGGTGGCCTCCTGGCTGCCGGGCTCCGAGGGCGACGGCGTCGCCGACGTCCTCTACGGCAGGCGGGCCTTCACCGGACAGTCCCCGGTGACCTGGCCGAAGTCGGAGGCCCAGCTCCCGATCAACGTGGGGGACACCGCCTACGACCCGCAGTTTCCGTACGGCTGGGGCCTGACCACCCTGAAGGAGCCCCCGGCCGGCGGTGAACCGGCCCTCGCGGCCCTCGCCGCCGCCGCCCGGGCCGCCGAGGAGGCGCACCTGGGGAAGACCCCGGCGGGCAGGGCGATCGTGGACCGGGCCCGGCTGCTGGTCCAGCGGACGATCGACGGGACGTTCGGGCAGGAGGTCTCGAAGCCGTTCGCGGAGGCGGACCACCTGCTGCTCACCGGTGATCTGACCGGGGCGGTGGACAGGCTGCGCACGGCGTACCGAGCCGCGTAGGCACCCGCTCTCCAGACGGGCGACGGCGTTCGTCGCCCGTCTGGAGTAGCGTTAAGTATGAGGAAAAGGCTCTTCCCCGCGCTGCTGGCGGGCCTGCTGCTCATCTTCGCAGCGGCGGCCCTCGCCCTGACCTCCCCCGCTTCGGCCGCGCCCGCCGCGCCCGCCGCGACCATCCAGGACGCTGCCCAGGCCCTGCGCGACGACCCGGTGTACGTGGACCCGGGCGCCCGCGATCAGCTCTCCGTGGCTGACGAGAAGGCCCTGGAGAACAAGATCACGGACGCCGACAAGCCGGTGTTCGTGGCGGTCCTCCCCGACGCCCCGGCCTTCCCCGAGGAAGGCCTCCTCCAGACCCTGCGCAGCGACACCGGCATCACCGGCGTCTACGCGGTCCGCCTCGGCGACGGCTTCGACGCGGGTGCCGACCCGCAGGTCATGCCGACCCGAGCGGTCGACAACCTCACCGCCGCCGTGGAGAACCCCACCACCGCCGGCGACGCCGACACCCAGCTCAACGCCTTCGTCGACCGCGCCGTCGAACAGGCCCGGGGCAACGCCCCCGCCTCCTGGTCCGGCGGCTCGGGCGCGGCGGACGGGTCCGGAGCCCCGGTCGGCGGCCTGATCACGCTCGGCGCGCTCGTCGCGGCGGGCGGCGCGGGCGCGAACGCGATCTCCCGCCGCAACAAGCGCCGCAAGGAGGAAGAGGAGCGCGAGGCGCTCGACAAGCTCCGGGTCGTCGTCGACGAGGACATCACCGCGTACGGCGAAACCCTGGAACGCCTGGACTTCCACCCCGCCGAACCGGGCGCGGACGACACCATGCGCGCCGACTACGAACGGGCCCTGGACTCCTACGAGAGCGCCAAGTCGAAGATGGACAGGGCCGGACACCCCTCCGACGTACGCGAAGTCACCCGGTCCCTGGAGGACGGCCGCTACTCCCTCGCGGTCCTGGAGGCCCGCCGCACCGGCGCAAAGATCCCGGCCCGCCGCCCGCCGTGCTTCTTCGACCCGCGCCACGGCACGGCGGTCACGGAGGTCCTGTGGACCCCGTCCGGCGGCGCGTCCCGGGAGGTCCCGGTCTGCGGCGCGGACGAGGCCCGGCTCAGCCGGGGCGAGGACCCCATGAGCCGTACGGTCGACGTCGGCGACGGCAACCGCCGCCCGTACTGGGAAGCGGGCCCGGCGTACGGGCCCTGGGCCGGCGGCTACTTCGGCGGCGGCCTGCTCCCCGGCCTCCTGGTCGGCACCATGCTCGGCTCGATGCTCGCCACTCCGGCGTACGCCTCCGAGTACGGCGGCGGTGACTTCGGCGGCGGCGCGGGCGGCGAATGGGGCGGCGGTGACTTCTCCGGCTCCGACTTCGACGCCTCGGGCTTCGGCGGGGGCGGCGGTTTCGGCGACGGCGGGGGCTTCGGGGGCGGCGGCTTCGACGGCGGCGGCTTCTGAGCCTCCGGATCCTCCCGCGACGCCCCTGGCCCCGGCGGATCCCCTCAGCCGGGGCCCGGGGTCAGGCTGACGGTCCGGGGCCGGCGGAGGGCTGCCCCGGACCGTGTGGGCTTCGCGCTCAGCCGGTGGTGACCCGCAGCGTGCCCGAGGCCGTGGCGTCCGCGCCCGAGCCGTCCGCCGGCGCGGCGGTCAGCCGCCAGGTGTAGCCGCCGGCCGGTACGGGGCCGCCGGAGGCGGACGTACCGTCCCAGCTGACCTTCACCGTTCCGCGCGTGTCCTCGCCCGTCCAGGTGCGGACGGTCTCGCCGGTCGAGCGACGGGTGAGGGTGAGCTGCCAGGACGCCGCCGGCTTGGTGAGCCACCACGCGGCGCTCCACGCGCCCGCCGAGGTGGCGGGCACGGTGCTGTGGGTGACGCCCAGGGGCGAGACCGCCTGCTGCGGGGCGGTGACGTAGACGGTGTCGTCGGTCCCGACCCAGGCGAGCTTGCCCGCGTCCGCGTCCAGCGTCCAGGTGGTGCCCCGTCCGTCGCCGGCCGCGGGCTGCTTCACGCCCGTGACGGTGCCCAGGTCCGCAGTGGAGCCGTCCACGCGCAGAGCGGTGAGGCGCAGCTCCCCGGACCCGTCGCGCGCGGCCAGGAAACGGTCGCCCAGCAGGACCCCGGAGACCGGCGCGGGGTAGTCCCGGTGGGTCGCCGTGTCGTACACGCCCGCCGCGTCCTCGGAGGCGCAGCTCCAGTACAACAGGGTCCCGCTGCGCTGGAGTTCGCTCGGCACGCAGTCGACGCCGAGATCGTGGTTCGCGGTCGCCCGCCCGGAGCGCGGGTCGACCACGTTCACCGTGCCGGGGTTGCCCGGCGCCGACTTGATCAGCCTGTCCCCGTCGAGCACCGCGCCCTGCACCGGCTGGTCGCGGACGACGAGGTCGCGGGTGGTGTCGACGACGTAACTCCGGCCGCCCGCCTCGTACAGGACGAACTCCGGTGAGGCGTCGAGGATGCGGCCGCCGGTGCCGGGCAGGGCCAGGCCCTGGGACTGCTGTTCGGGGTCGTCGCCGGTCACCAGGGTGTCCTTGCCGGTGGCCGGGTCGGTGACCAGCCGGGCGAGACCCTCGTCCGTGCCGTCGGCGAAGCGGCCCGCCGCGAGTCCGGGGAAGTCCGCGAGCCGCGCACCCTCCGCCGGGTCGAGGCCGGCCCCGACGGCCTTGCCGTGCAGCGTGTCCTTGCCGACCAGGGAGTTGACGTACCGCAGCCGCCCCCGGTCGAGGCTCAGCGCGCCGATCTCGCCGTCGGCCGTCTTGACCTCGGGCACCTCCCGCATGACCAGGTCGAAGACGGTCCCGCTGCCGTCCTGGTTGAACGCGTGGATGGCCCGCTTGCCGTGGGCGTCCTTGCCCAGGGCCAGTACGTCTCCGTACCCCTCGGCCCGGAGCTGGGCGAACTCGACGGTGGGCAGGAGGGTGCGTTCGGTGTCCACACCGGCGTGCGGTGTGAGCCGCAGCGGGCCGCCGAGGCCTTCGTGCCAGACGATGCTGTCCTCCACGACGAACGAGGTGACCTCGCTCTCCGTGGACTCCGTGGCCAGCGGGACGATCTTCGGCGTGCCCGTGCCGCTGCGCGGCAGGATCCGGACCCCCTGGCCTCCGCTGCCGTTCCGCGAGAACCAGCTGACCGTCATCTGGGTGAGGCGGAAGCTGCTCGCGTCCCCGGTCACGGGCAGCGGCTTCACCCGGCCGTCGTACGCGGTCAGGATGCCGTAGCCCGGGGAACCGTCCGCGAGGCGGTAGCCGATGAGGACCTCGCTGCCCTGCCCGCCGAGCACCACGGGCTCGGCACCCGTGGTGGCCCCGGCGGGCAGCCGCACGAGGGGATCCGCCGACGGGTCCCCGCCCCGGGGCACCCGCATCTCGTACGTCCCGTCGCCCTTGTCGACGGTGGCCACCGTCCAACCGCCCGCGAAGCGGAGGTTGAGGTATCGGGCGGGCACGGTGGACCTGTTGGTGAAGGCCGGGTCCTCGATGCCGATCCGTACGATGTCGGTCCCGCCGTCCGCACGCTGCTGGGTGTAGATCGCCCGGTTGTGCTCGTCGTGGCCCCCCACGAGCCGTTCCTCCGGCACGCCCGCCAGTTCGGTGACGACCCTGGTCCGGGAGTTGTACGAGTTCGTCCAGAGGTAGTCGTCGCCCTCGCGGTGCAGTACGCCTTGCCTGCCGGTCGCCAGGATCTTCTCGGGCCCCTCGCCGAAGGCGTCGGGCGCGGGTATCAGGACCTCGGCGGCGGCCGCCGCCCCGGCGGCGTGCGCGGTGGCCGGCAGCGCCGTGGCGAGCCCTGCGGCCAGCACCACCGCGACGGCCGCCGCCCCCGCGGTCCGCCCCGTACGTCGGCTGCGGCTGTTCGTGTACAGGTGTCGGGACACCTGACCCCCCTTGTCAGTTGACCGATAGTGCGCATCTGTGATGCGCACATGATCAAGCTTATTCATATGTGGGGGAGTTGTGGCCAAAACATGCGTGAACGGTGGTACGGAGCTTGCTTGCTACCGCCAGTTCACCCACCAGGCGGCCACTCCGCCGAGGGTGATCAGCACACACATCACCGTGTTGCTCCGCCGGTAGTCCACCAGGATCGCGGCGAACTCGCGGAGCGTCGCGTTGGGCCAGAAGTACGCGGCCGTCGGCGAGCCCACCACCTGCCCCCGGATCCGGACCCGCCGGGCGGTGAGGGCGGCGCGGAAGGCGTGGTAGTTGTTCGTGACGACGACGCACCGGTAGTCGGGTTTGGCCTCCTCCATGATCGCCTTGCTGAACCGCAGGTTCTCCTCGGTGTTCGTCGACCGGTCCTCCCGCTCGATGAGGTGCGCCGGAAAGCCGTCGGCCACCAGGTGGTCGGCCATCGCGTGGGATTCCGGCAGGTCCTCGTCGGGCCCCCGCCCGCCCGAGGTGATGAGCACGGGGGACCCGCCGCGTCGGGAGAGCCGTGCGTGCACCTCCCGGGCGCGCTTCAGCCGGCTCGCCAGCAGAGGGGGCACGGTGGAGCCGCCGACGAGCCCCGAGCCCAGTACGACCACGAAGTCGGCCTTGCGGCGCACCCGCAGCCGCCCGTAGAGGAACGCGTAACAGACGAAGCACAGGAACAGGAACGAGAAGTAGAGCGCCAGCCCGCCGGCAGCCGTCGCCGCGCCGATCAGTATCGGCGTCCGCAGGGCGGCGGCGGTGGCGAGCAGGGCGACCACGGCGAGGACGGCCAGGGCCGCCAGCAGGGACAGCAGATTCGCCGGACTCCTGCCCTCCTTGCGCAGCATGCGTACGCCGTTGAGGAACAGGAAGCACGTCAGTACGAGCACCGCCACCGCCCCCAGGCCCAGCAGTGACCACACCACGACGGGCGCGGAGGCGGAGCCGGAGTCGACGAGCCGGTAGAGCAGGCCGGCCAGCGCACAGAGCGCGGCGAGCCCGAGGAAGACGGCGTTGCTGAACTTGCGGCGCTCGCGCAGCACGCTCACACAGAAGACGAGGAAAAGGAGCGCCGCTGGGGCGTAGACCACCATGCGCACAGACTAGGCAGAGCTCAGGGAGTGGTTGACGGCGAGGTGGGGGGTGGGGTTGGAGGGGGGTCGGCATGTCCGCCGGTGCCGCCGTCGGCGGACTGACGGTGGGAGAGCCGCGCCGCGCGGACGCCGTCTCCGGGGTGCGGCGGCCGTGATGGAGACGGTGAATCTCGATCGGGGCGTGCCCTTTGCGGGGGCCGAGCCGTTGAACCCGGCATGAAGAAGCGAAGCGTACTCGCCGCCGTCACCCTCGCCGCCGGAGCGGTCATCGCCGCCATCTCCCCGCCCCCGGGAGGCGGGGACACCGCGCACGCCGCCGAGCCGCCCGTCAGCCTGGGCACGCTGGACAACGTCGGCGAGCTCGGCGCGCTGGTCGACGGCGCGGCGAAGGCCACCACCTCCACCGCCGGCACGGTCACCAGCACCGTGGAAGGCGCCCAGCTCAGCTGAGCCGGCTGGGGACGGGGATGACGGGGATGGGCACGACCGAAGGGTCGTCCTCATCCCCTTCTCCGTTCCCAGCGCCCAGCGCCCAGCGCCCGCCGCCCAGCCGCCGGGCCCGGCCGTGCGGCCCCCGGTCAGGCCAGGAGGTCGACCTGCGGGCAGGCGCCCGCTCCGGCGGCGGCCCGGTGGACGGGCCAGGTCGGAGACAGGTCCTGTCAGCGGCGTCGCCGCCGACGTCGAGGTCCTTCCGTCGTCACAGGTGTGGACCCGGCACTCGACCGCCTCCGGCGAAACGACGTCCGCTACCGCTTCGTGTTCGACCTGTCCGACCTGTCTGACCTATCCGGCCTGTCCGACCCGTCCGAGCAGTCCGACCCGTCCGACCTGTCCGGCCTGGACTGAGGAGGCGGTCGGCTGTACTGGTAGGGCCTCAGCGGCCGGGGGCGTCGACCTCGTACGACCTGATGAGCCGGGCCAGCTGTCGGCCTGCCGCCAGAAGGGGCTCCTCGCTACGGTTGACCTGGGCGGTGACCTCGGCGCCCTCCATGGCGCTGATGGTGGTGGTCGCCAGCTCGCGGGCGTGCTCCACCGGGAATCCGCAGCCCAGCAACTTGTCGCGGACGAGCCGCTCCCAGCCGTTCAGCGCGTCGGCGCAGACCTGCTGGAGCTCCGAGTCGGTCCCTAGCGTCTCCAGCGCCGCCGCCGTCACCGGGCAGCCGTCGACCCAGCCCGACTCCTTGAGCCCGGCGGCCAGCTGACGGGTGCAGGAGAGCACCGCCTCCGCCGGGTCGGGCTCGCTGTCCAGGGCTTCCTTCAGGAGTGTCGCGAACTCCTGCGCGCTGTACCGGATCGCGGCGACCGCGACGGCTTCCTTGCCGCCCGGGAAGAAGTGGTAGATCGAGCCGAGCGTGGCCTGCGAATCCGTGGCGATCTGCTTGATGCCGGTGCCGACGTAGCCCTGCCGCTGGAGGAGGCGCGCGGTCGCCACGACGATCCGGTCCCGGGTGCTGGTCTGCATGCCACCACTGTAGCGGGCATTGGGTAGAGCGTTCGTTCTAGGGCTGTGCTAGCTTTTCGGCACGCTCTGAATAGAGCGATCATTTTAGTCGGGGCGGGAGGTCTGGCCCTCTGTCCTGACCGGCTTGTTGGAGGCAGGCAATGCACAACGCACAGAACGCGGTCACCGTCATCGGACTGGGCCCCATGGGCCGGGCGATGGCCGCGGCCCTGCTCGACCGCGGCTTCGCGGTCACCGTCTGGAACCGCACCGCCTCCCGCGCGGACGACCTGGTGGCCCGAGGGGCGACCCTCGCACAGAGCCCCGCCGACGCCATCGCGGCGAACGAGGTGGCCATCATCAGCCTCACGGACTACGTGGCGGTCAACGCCGTACTGGGGACCGCGACGCGGGCCCTGGACGGCCGCGTCCTGATCAACCTCACCTCCGCCACGCCCGAGGAGGCCCGCGCCGGAGCCGACTGGGCGGCCGGGCACGGTGCCGTACAGCTCACCGGTGGCGTCAACGCGTCGCCCACGGGGATCGGGCAGCCCGAGTCGTACGCCTTCTACAGCGGGCCGCGCGGGGCGTTCGACCGGCACCGGCCGGTCCTCGAAGCGCTGACGGGCCGGGTCGACCACAAGGGCGAGGACCCGGGGCTCGCCGCACTCCACTACCAGATCGGCATGGCCGTGTTCTGGACCTCGCTGCTGAGTTTCTGGCAGGCGATCGCCCTCGCCCGCGCGAACGGTCTGACAGCGGCCGACATCCTGCCCAGCACCGCCGAGACGGCGAACTCGCTCTCGGAGACCTTCGCCTTCTACGCGGAGCGCATCGACGCCGGAGTGCACCTGGGAGACGTCGACCGCCTGGCCATGGGGCTGGCGAGCGCCGAGCACGTCCTGCACACCAACGCCGACGCGGGCGTCGACACGGTCCTCCCGGCCGCCGTCGTCGACCTGTTCCGCCGGGGCGTGGAGGCGGGGCACGGCGCGGACAGCGTCTCGTCCCTGGTGGAGCTGATGGCGAAGCCCGGGAAGTAGGGGGAGCGGCCCTTTGCCGGCCCGACCAACCCGACCGACCCGCCCGATCCGACCGACGCGGACACGGACGGTCGGGTCCGGCACTCTGGTTCCTTCCTACGGTGAACGAGCAAGGGAAGGAGTCAGCGGTTGCTGGAACGGCTGAACGACGCGATGGAACACATCGAGACGCATCTCGGTGAGCGCATCGAGGCGGCGGAGCTCGCGCGTATGGCGATGACGTCGGAGTACCACTTCCGCCGGATGTTCTCCGCGCTCGCGGGCCTCCCGCTGTCGGAGTACATCCGGCGCCGCCGCATGACGGTCGCGGGGGCCGAGGTGCTCGGCGCCCCCGACCGGACGCTGCTGGACGTGGCGGTGCGGTACGGCTACGACACGGGGGAGGGCTTCGCCCGCGCCTTCCGGGCCGTGCACGGCATCGGCCCCGGCGAGGCCCGGCGAAGCGGTGCGGTTCTGCGGTCCCAGCAACGGCTGACCTTCCGGCTCGTCGTCGAAGGGAGTACAGCCATGCGGTACAAGCTTGTGGAGAAGGACGCATTCCGGGTGGTGGGCAGGAAGGCTCGTGTCCCGCTCATCCATGAGGGGCCGAATCCGGCCATCGCGGAGTTCATCCGGGGGATCGGCCGGGAGGAGTTGGACCGCATCGTGGCCCTCTCGGACCAGGAGCCGCCGGGGATCGTCGGGGTGAGCGACCAGCTCGACCCGAGCCGCGCGGAGGGCACCGAACTCGACTACTACCATGGGGTGGTGAGCGGCGCGGAGCCTCCGGAGGACCTGGACGCCCTGGACGTACCGGCGGGGACCTGGGCGGTCTTCGAGAGCGAGGGAGAGTTCCCGGGGGCCCTCCAGTACCTCTGGCGGGACGTGTTCACCCAGTGGTTCCCGTCGAACCCGTACGCCTCCCGGCCCGGCCCGGAGATCCTGCGGTTGCGGCTGACGGAGGAGGGGAAGCGGGCGGAGGCGGAGCTGTGGATCCCGGTGGAGCGGACCTCCGTGGGCTGAGCGAGCCGCACGAAATATGCGGCACGGCGGAGGTTTACGGCCATGGGGCATATGCGATGCCTTATTGGTCCAGACCTATTGTGCGGGCGCGCCCGGCTCGCTAGCTTTTTCTCGGCGGCGCGCGCTGATCGGTTCGGCTCTGACCATTCACTGATGCACAGTCATGTGCGTTGACTGAAAAGGGAGTTACCGACATGCACAGACGTATTGCCGCTCTCGCGGTGACCGTGGCGACCGCCGGCACGATGCTGCTCGGCACCGCGTCGTCCGCCTCCGCGACGGGCCCCGGCTTCTTCCTCCGCAGCCATCACGGCAGCGTGGCGGAGTGCCAGGCCGTAGGGAACGCCGGCGCGGACAACGCTCTCTGGAGCCGCGTCTTCATCTGCAACCCGTTCGCGGGCAAGCCGGGCGTGTACGAGCTGTGGGTGCGCTACTGATCCCGTCCGCGCAGACGGAAACCGCCCCGCGTTCAGCCGCGTTGGTGGCCGGGGGCGGGGCGGGGTCGGCTGCTTCAGAGGGCGGTGCCGCTGCCGTGGACGAAGGCGCTCCAGGTGGCGGGCCCGACGGTGAGGACAGGACCGTCGGTCACCTTGGAGTCGCGGATGTGGACGGCTGAGGGGTGGGCGGCGACCTCTACGCAGTCTCCGCCCTGGTCGCTGCTGTAGCTGGACTTGCGCCAGTGGTAGGCGATCTCCACGCAGTTGCCGCCCTGGTCGCTGCTGTAGCTCGACTTGAACCAGTGGAGGGCGGCGGAACGGGAGACGGGGAGGGATGCGCGGTTCATGTCTCTCCAAGCAGGGCTGCGAGCAGTGCGTCCAGTAGCCGGGCGCTTTCCTCGGCGGTCAGCGCCTGCGTTCGCAGCATCCCATATTTCTGCATGAGCGAGCTGACGTCAGCCGGATCGTCGTACAGCTCCGCCCGAAGGTGCATCTCGACGTACGCGAGCTGATCGTGATCGGGAGTCTCCAGCAGGACCAGCGGTCCCGCGAGCCCTGCGTGCTTCGGCGTCTTCCGCGGCATGACCTGGATGCTGACGAAGGGCAGGTCCATGCAGCGTCGCAGGTGGAGGAGCTGCTCAAGCATGACCTCGGGGTCGCCCAACTCCGCGTGCAGGATGCTCTCCTCCAGGATGAAGTGGAGGATGGGGCGGGGCTTGCGCTCCAGGATCTTCTGCCGATCGAGTCGGGTCGTCACCCGCTTCTCGATCTCCTCCTCTTCGAGTGGCGGGTAGTGACTGGAGAAGATCAGTCGCGCGTACGCCTCGGTCTGCAGTAGCCCCGGGATGAGCTGGGATTCATAGGAGAACAGGCTCACCGCGCCTTGCTCGTACTGCACGAAGTCCTTGACCAGTGCCTGATACCGCTCCTTCTTCGGCACCCGCTCCACGGCGACCTTGAGTGCCCCTTTGGTGTCCAGCAGTTCATCGAGCTGGACGGCCAGGTCCAGTTGGAGCGCCCGCCGTCCCTGCTCGATCGAGGCGATCGTGTCCTCGCCCACCCCGAGGTGTTCGGCGAGGACGGCCTGTGTCAGCCCGGCGATCTTGCGGAAGTGGCGCAACTGCGCGCCGATCAACTGCCATGAAGTGACTCGCCTGATGCTGTGTGTTCCCGGTTGCATGGCCTGGCTCTCCCCCTTCTGGTCCCGCTGTCAACCCGTCAGAACCCGTACAAAAGCTTTTGTACGTCTCTCGGCTCTGCTGAAGCGTAGTTACACCGTGTGAGCGTGGAAGCATGAACGAGACAACTCAACTCCCCTACTTCCGCGCCGCCTTCTACTGCCGTGAGCGCAGGTCGATCCCGGTCGTACGCAAGTTCGCCCGCAAGGCGCTGGTCGAGTGGGAGTGCGAGAAGCGTATGGATGATGTGCTGCTCTGCGTAACCGAGCTGGCGACCAACGCCCTGCGTCACGGCGTCCCGCCGGGGCGTGGCTTCAAGGTCCACATCTATCTGGAGCGGATCGAGAACGCGCTCCGCGTCGAACTGCACGACAGCGGCGACGGCGAGGTGCGCCCGGTGGACGGTCTGCCGGGGGCCGACGACGAGGGTGGGCGCGGGCTGCTGCTGGTCGCGGCGCTCGCGGACAAATGGGGGGTGGGGGAGCGGAACCCCGGCAAGATCGTGTGGTGCGAGTTCGCTCTCTCCTGACTTGCCGTTTCGGCAATGATGTTTGTCGTTTCCGCCTGGTTGCGCGCACCATCTCCATCAACCGGAGGTGGTCCGCATGGAGAGCAGGAGTGACGACATGAAGCAGCAGCGGTACGACGTGGTGATCGTGGGCGGCGGGGCCGCAGGCCTGAGCGGGGCGCTGACCCTGGCGCGGGCCCGGCGCTCGGTCCTGGTGATCGACGCGGGCGAGCCTCGTAACGCGCCCGCGTCCCACGTGCACAACTACCTGGGCCGCGAGTCGACCCCGCCCGGCGAGCTGCTGGCGATCGGGCGGGGCGAGGCCGCCGGGTACGGGGCGGAGATCGTCGAGGGCCGGGTGGCCTCGGCCGAGCGGCTGCCGGGGGAGCGGGGCTTCCGGGTGGCCACGGAGGGCGGCCGGAGCGTCGAGGCGCGCAGGCTGCTGGTGACGACGGGGCTCGTCGACGAGCTGCCGCCCGTGCCCGGCCTGGCGGAGCGCTGGGGGCGCGAGGTGCTGCACTGCCCGTACTGCCACGGCCACGAGGTGGCGGACCGTCCGATCGGCGTGCTCGCCACCGGGGCCCTCGCCGTGCACCAGGCGCTGATGTGGCGGCAGTGGAGCGAGGACGTCACCCTCTTCCGCCACACGGGCCCGGAGCCGACGGACGAGGAGTACGAGGAGCTGGCGGCCAGGGGCGTGGCCGTGGTGGACGGCGAGGTGACGGGCCTGGAGGTCGCGGACGACCGGTTCACCGGCGTACGGCTGGCCGGCGGCCGGGTGATCCCGCGCGAGGCGTTGGTGGTCCAGGCGCGCTTCGTGGCGCGTTCGGCCGTACTGGAATCGCTGGGGCTGGTCCCGGTCGCGCAGGAGATGGGCGGCGAGGTGATCGGCACGTACATCCCGACCGACCCGACAGGCGCGACCGAGGCCCCCGGAGTCTGGGCGGCGGGCAATGTCACCCGCCTCACCGAACAGGTCATCGGCGCCGCCGCGGCCGGCCTCATGGCGGCATCGGCCATCAACGGCGCCCTGATCGCCGAGGACACCCGTGACGCGGTGGAGGCGCGGCGGCGCGGCTGACGGGGCACCGCTGCGAGGACGGGACGCCGCTGCACGGGTGGGGGCGCGGTTACGAGAACACGGCCCCCAGGAGGTCTCGCGCCCACCCGAAGAACGTATGCACCAGCACCGCCAGCAGCACCAGAATTCCGAGGATCACGGCGGTGACCCAGGAACAACTGCCCCCGGGTCCCCCCGCCGGCTCGTCGCGCCCGCCCAGCTCCCCGTCGAACAGATCCATGGCTCCGTCCCCGTCCCTGTCCCGCCCCATCACCCGAGACCGAGTGATCGGAGCCCCCGGCTCCTTCGGGTGAAGACTCGCACGGTTCGGTCGGTTCGGCGGAGACGGCGCCGTACTCGGAGAGGAGAGGGAAAGTACTCAGTCGGCTCCGCCTCCGCCGGTGAGGGCGCCCGTGTCGGTCCACGCCCCTGCCCGTCCGGCGTAACGCAGGCAGGTCAATGACGGGGCTCCCGGGTGATGGGCGGGGCCCGGTGGATGTGTGAGTTCCGGTTGAGGGGATACGCGGAGGGTCCGGCACCACGAGGGTGGCCGGGCGTCGGCAACGTAAAGGGAGATCTCCGTGGGCATCATCGCCTGGATCCTCATCGGCCTGTTCGCGGGGCTCATCGCCAAGGCGCTGACGCCCGGCAAGGACCCCGGGGGCTGCCTCGTCACGATCCTCATCGGCATCGTGGGCGGGCTGCTCGGCGGCTGGCTGGGCAAGGTGATCTTCGGCGTCGACTCGATCGACGGATTCTTCAGCCTGTCGACGTGGATCGCCGCTGTCGTCGGCTCGGTGATCGTCCTGCTCGTCTACCGACTGGTCGCGGGACGGCGATCGCGCTGACGCGGCACGGAGGACCATCGGGAGCGATTCCACGACGAGTCAATCCGTCCGGGTTTGCCTACATTGGCAGAGGGTCAGTAGGGCAGCCGTAGTAGGAGTCATCGCCGACACGTCTGCGGAAGACAAACAAGAGGAAAAGACGACATGACCGACACCTCTCGCAAGCCGACCACTTCCGACTCCGGCGCCCCGGTGGAGAGCGACGAGCATTCGCTCACCGTCGGCCCGGGCGGGCCGATCCTGCTCCAGGACTCGTACCTGATCGAGCAGATGGCCCAGTTCAACCGCGAACGCATCCCCGAACGCCAGCCGCACGCCAAGGGAAGCGGCGCCTTCGGCACGTTCGAGGTGACCGCGGACGTCTCCCGGTACACGAAGGCCGCGCTCTTCCAGCCCGGCGCCACGACCGACCTGGTCATCAGGTTCTCCACCGTCGCGGGGGAGCGGGGCAGCCCGGACACCTGGCGGGACCCGCGCGGCTTCGCGGTGAAGTTCTACACCAGCGAAGGCAACTACGACATGGTGGGCAACAACACCCCCGTGTTCTTCGTGAAGGACCCGATGAAGTTCCAGCACTTCATCCGGTCGCAGAAGCGCCGCGCGGACAACAACCTCCGCGACCACGACATGCAGTGGGACTTCTGGACCCTCTCGCCGGAGTCGGCCCACCAGGTCACCTGGCTGATGGGCGACCGGGGCATCCCGCGGACCTGGCGCCACATGAACGGCTACACCTCGCACACGTACATGTGGATCAACGCCGAGGGCCAGCGGTTCTGGGTGAAGTACCACTTCAAGACCGACCAGGGCATCGAGACGTTCACGCAGCACGAGGCCGACCAGATGGCCGCCGCGGACACGGACTACCACACGCGTGATCTCTTCGAGCACATCCGCGACGGGGAGTTCCCGAGCTGGACGCTGAAGGTCCAGATCATGCCGTACGAGGATGCGAAGGACTACCGCTTCAACCCGTTCGACCTGACCAAGGTGTGGCCGCACGGCGACTACCCGCTGATCGAGGTCGGCCGGATGACGCTGGACCGCAACCCCACGGACAACCACGCCGAGATCGAGCAGGCGGCCTTCCAGCCGAACAATCTGGTGCCGGGCATCGGCCCGAGCCCGGACCGCATGCTGCTGGCGCGGCTGTTCAGCTACGCGGACTCGCACCGCTACCGCATCGGCGGCAACTACCAGCAGCTTCCCGTCAACGCCCCCGTCGTCCCGGTGCACACGTACTCCAAGGACGGGGCGATGGCGTACCGGAAGACCACCGACCCCGTCTACGCCCCGAACTCCAAGGGCGGCCCGGCGGCCGACACGGAGCGCTACGGCACCCCGCCGAGCTGGTACGCGGACGGCGACATCACCCGGGCCGCCTACGTGGACCACGCCGAGGACGACGACTGGGGCCAGCCGGGCACCCTGGTCCGCGAGGTCATGGACGACGCGGCGCGGGACCGGCTGGTGGACAACATCGTCGGCCACCTGCTGAACGGGGTGACCGAGCCGGTGCTGAAGCGGGCGTTCCAGTACTGGACGAACGTGGACGCCACCCTCGGCAAGCGCGTCGAGCAGGGCGTACGCGCGAAGGCGGGCGAGAAAGACCCGAAGGCGGCGGAGCAGAGCAACCCGGCGCGCTCGTCGATGCAGCGCAAGGCCTGAGGCGGGCCCGGCCGTCCAGCAAGGCCCTCGCCCCGTCGGACCGACGGGGCGAGGGCCTCGCCGTCTGCTCCCCCGCACCGTGGGCCCGGGCGCTCAAGGCGAAGGTGCAGCGGCCCGCCACCGTGCTCCGGACCCCTCCACACGGCATCGCTCAGTGCTGGATCAGGCCGCCGACCGAGACCGGGGCGACGTGCCCCGAGGGCGGAAGGGACCGCGCCAGGGCGAGCCCGACGTCCACCAGCGACGACCGGTGCAGGCAGGCGACCTCGGGCAGCGGGGTCCACACCGACTCGGCGGTGTCGCCGTTCGGCTCGGGCCGCAGTCGGCCACCGGTGACACGTACGTGGTAGAAGACACCGACGTTCTGCAGCTCGGGCGCACCGGGCCGGCGGCGCTCGCCCGCCGGAACCACCCGTGAGTCCACCCCGAGCAGACGCTCGACGACGGCCTCCAGACCGGTCTCCTCGGCGACCTCCCGGATCACCGCGTCGTACGGATCCTCCGCGTGCTCGACCCCGCCGCCCGGGAGGGTCCACGTCCTTTCGCCGCCCGGACCCACGGCAAGCGCGAGCAGCACCCGCCCGTCCTCGATGCACACCGCGTACGCGGCCAGTCGCCGATCCATGCGGGGAGACTAGGCCGCGGCGGGCACGGTCGGCCATGCCGTGTCCGGCTCCGGGCGCCCGTCGTCCTGGTGGGTCGACCTCGCGGGGGCCTTGCGAGGCGGTCAGGGGCCGTGCCGCCGGGCACGGGCGGCGCGCTGCTCCACGCCGTAGCAGAGTGCGAGAAGGAGCAGTGCGGGGAGTGCCGTCAGGAGAAGCGGGGTGAGGCCGACGAACAACGCCACGGCCGTGGCGGCCACCTGGATCGCGCCCAGTACCAGCAGAAGGCGGGCGGCGTTCCGGCCGGCGCGGGCCGGGAGGCACCGACGGCGTACGCGTGGTCGCACAGGCCTTGCCGAACGCCGGCCGTTCTCGCCACCCCCCTCACCGCTCAAGATCATCGCGGTGCAGAATGACCTGTATGTCGATAAAGAACACGCCTCAGGCGGCCACGCTCGACGATGCCCCGTCGATCAGCCGCATCTTGGCCCGCGCCTTCGCCGACGACCCCATGATGGGGTGGTTCTTCCCCGGCGGGGCCTCGCGCGAGCCCGACCTGGTCCGTTACTTCACCACGATCTTCACCCGGCAGTACGGCCGCCACGGGGTGTGCGAGCGCACCGGGTCGGCGGCCGCGTTCTGGGTGTCGCCGGAGGGGCAGGAGAAGGCCGTTCCCGACGCGGAGACCGTCGCGGAGCTGGAGGAGATCCTGGGCGACCGGGCGCCCCTGTTCCGGGAGGCCGTCCAGGCAGCCGCCGAGCAGGGACCCAAGGAACCGCACTGGTACCTCGCGGTCGTCGGCGCGGACCCGGCCGCCAGGGGGCAGGGGCACGGGGCGGCGCTGCTGCGTTCCGGGCTCGCGAAGGCGGACGCGGCGGGACTGCCGGTCTACCTGGAGTCCTCCAAGCCGGACAACCTGCCCTTCTACGAGCACTTCGGCTTCACGGTGCTGGGCGAGGCGGCACTGCCCGGCGGCGGCCCGGCGCTGTGGGTGATGCGGCGGGAGCCGCGCCCGGCCGGGCGCTAGCAGAACGACGGAGGGTGGGGCCCGAGGCCCCGCCCGCCGCGTCGAGTGTATGACCACGATCGGCGCGCCGGCCTGTTCAGAGGCGGGCGGCGGGGAGGGGCTCCACGGCGAACGGGCGCGGCCCGAAGGCCTGGTCGGAGCGGGCGCGCATCAGCGGCAGCGCCTGACGGAGGTCGGCGCCGAGGTGGTGCAGCGAGTCGCAACCACGCGATTCCCAGACGGCGAACTCCCCGTTCCTGTCGCGTGATGCGGTGTTCCACACCAGGGCATCGCCGTTCTCGCTCCACGCGAAGACCTCCAGCGTGGCCGCCAGGTACCAGTGGCCGTCCGGCTCGATCATCCAGTCGAACTCCTCGGCCTCGCCCTCTCGGTAGCTCGCGCGAAGACGCGCCGTGAGCCGGTCGGCCCGACCGTGCAGGCCGTCGGCGTACTCCGGCAGGACCGGTGGATAGACCAGCCACATCCCGAAGGTGCGTCCCCACCCCGCGTGGCGAACGAACGCCCGATAGGAATCCGGGAACCCCCCGCCGTCCGCGAAGCGGAATCCGTCGAGGGCCTCGAAGTCGATGTGCTCCACCGTCGGTGCACCCTCAAGACGCAGCTCGGCCACGGGATCGCTGATCATGCCGTGGATGCTAGCGACCCGCCTGGGTTTGGGCACGCCGTCCGTCGGCGTGGGGCGGGGATCGCCGTAGCAGTCAGTGATCCCTGAAGTTCTCGGGGCCGGAAGCCACGCGAACCGGAGTGATCGATTTCTCCAGCGTGGACGTCGTCCCATCGGGGTTGGCGAAGACGGTCTCCCGCTCGGAGCGCTCCTCCACAACCTCACGTACGCGGACATCTACGACAACCTGAAGGCCCCCAACGGCACCTACGCCCGTGCCTCCTACGCCCACACCCCGGGGCTGACCCGGACCGTGTTCGATGCCGCGGCCCGGCCCACGACGACCACGTTCACCGTGTTCGGGGAGGACCGCTGGTCGACCACCACCAGCTACACCGGAGACTCGACCGCCACCACCGCGACCAAGGGCGGCAACGCCACTCGTACCATCACCGACGCGCTGGGCCGGACCGCGGAGACTCGCACCTACGGAGGCACCACTCCGACGGACACGGCGTACGGAGCCGCTGCCGGCACCCCGTACACCCGGGTGAAGTACGACTACACCCGTGACAGCAAGCCGTCGGTGATCACCGGCGTCGACGACGCCAAGTGGACCTACTCCTACGATCTGTTCGGCCGCGAGACCGACACGACCGACCCGGACAAGGGCCGCACCCGCACCGAGTACACCGACTTGGACCAGGTCGGCGTCACCACGGACTCGCGCAACGCGAAGCTTCTCTACGCGTACGACGAGCAGGGCCGCAAGACCGGTCTGTGGCAGACCGCTCAATCGGACGCCAACAAGCTCGCGGACTGGACCTACGACACGCTCCTCAAGGGGCTGCCCGACGCGTCCACCCGCTACGTAGGCGGAGCCACCGGCAAGAAGTACAAGAAGCAGGTCACGGCATACGACACCCTCGGCCGTCCCACCAGTAGCACCGTCGTGCTGCCGGCCGACGAGCCGATGGTCACCTCCGGGGCTGTCACGTCCACCCTGACCTTCGGTACGGCCTACTTCCCGGACGGGAGCGTTGCCAACACCAAGGAGCCCGGCGCCGGAGGCCTCGCCGCCGAGATCGTCTCGGCCACGTACGACCCCACCGGTCTGGTCACGAAGCTCTCGGGCACGAGCCCCTATCTCCTCGGTGTGACCTACTCCGCCATAGGCCAGGTGGAACAGCTCTCGCTGGGAGCGGGTGCGAAGAACACCTACATCACCAACAAGTACGAACCGGGCACCGGCCGCCTCACGCGCAGCCATGTGACGGACCAGACCCACCCGTACATGCTGCAGGACCTCAACTTCGCCCGCGACGACGCCGGGAACGTCCTGTCGATCCTCGACCCCACCACGCTGGGCGGCAGCACCAAGGCCGACAACCAGTGCTATACCTACGACGCACACCGGCGCCTGACCGAGGCCTGGACCCCGAAGTCCGCCGACTGCGCCACCTCCGGCCGCACGACGGCCAACCTCGACGGCGCGGCCCCGTACTGGACGAGCTACAGCTACAACAGCGCGGGCCAGCGCAGCAGTGAGACCAGCCACACCGCGACCGGTGACGCGACCACCGGCTACGAGTACAAGACGCCGACCGGTCAGCCCCACCCCCTGGTGAAGACCACCGGTGCGAAGGCCGCAACGTACGGCTACGACCTGGCGGGCAACACGACCAACCGTCCCGGCACCCAGGCCACCCAGACCCTGGCCTGGAACTCCGAGGGTGAACTGGCCTCCACCACCGAACCGGCGGTCGGGACCAAGCCGGCCCTGGAGACCAGCTACCTGTACGACGCGGACGGGGAACTGCTGATCCGCCGCGCTACCGGTGACGGGGACACGGTCCTCTACCTCGGCTCGACGGAGGTACGCCTCACCGTCAAGGGCACCGCGAAGACGGTCACGGGCACGCGCTACTACAGCGCCGCGGGTCAGACGCTCGCCGTCCGTACGGCCACGTCGGGCACGGCCGGCACCAAGCTCAGCTTCCTGGCCGCCGACCACCACGGCACCAGCAGCATCGCCACCGATGCCACCACTCAGGCCGTCACGAAGCGCTACAGCACGCCGTTCGGCGCTCCGCGCGGGCCCAAGCCGACCGCCTGGCCGGACGACAAAGCGTTCCTCGGCAAGCCGGCCGACTCCGCGACGGGCCTGACCCATATCGGTGCCCGCGAGTACGACCCGGGGATCGGCCAGTTCATCAGCGTCGATCCGCTGCTCGAAATCGACAAACACCAGACGCTCAACGGCTACAGCTACGCCGGCCAGGCCCCGGCCACGAACTCCGACCCGACCGGTACGTGTCTGGACCCGGGGAACGGCAGGTGCCAGCCCGGGAACAACAGCGGCAAGCCGGACCCGTCGTTCCCGATCAACACCAGTTCGCCGCCCGGCGACGGCGGGCCGGGCTGGAACGGGACGGCCCCGACCGGCGGTTCCGGGGGCACCGACGGCGGTGGCGGTGGCGGTGGAGGTGGTGGCGGCGCTCCTCTTGTCGTCGGGCCCGGCGGGATAGTTTGCGGGAACCACGGCTGTGTCTCTCTGCACAAACCTGACCCTGTCGGAGAATCTCTCCTTGGCTTGCTGAGGAATGCGGCGGGCGCGGCGGAGCTTCTGTACACGCCGTTCAATCAGGACTGCTGGGGTGACAACCAGGAGGCCGGAGGGTGTGACCTCGGGGCCCAATACGATGCTTGGGCTGCCGAACAAGGGATGGATACGGAGTCCGATAGTTACCTGGTTCCAGGCGCTTTGGCTGCCATGTTCGGTTTGGGCGGTGCGGCACGTCGACCTGGTGGGAAGGGGGGCGCGGCAGGCCTCCCCAAGTCCTACGGCGTCGGTTGGTTCCCCGAGGGTGCCGCAGGGAAGGTGCCGCGTGGAGCCGGCTGGAGCGGCCCTGAGATGACTCGAAGCATGAGAGCTTCTGTGAAGAAGGGCGGGTCAATCAAATACGGGTTCGTCTGGAGGGGGCCCAAGCAGGCAAGCATTCGGGTTGATAGAGGTGATCCGAATGGTGCGGACTCTCAGAAGGTGGACCATGTGGTGATCAATAGCGGTGGCGCCATAATTGGCCGCGATGGCAAGCCGCTACCTCAGGTCCAAGGCGGGACTCTGAAGAGCGGACACGCTGCAGGTCATATACCGTACAGTGAGTGGATCAATTGGAAGAGTTGGGATTCTCCGGGGTGAGCCGTGATTGATGCACATGTGCAGTATCCGGAGATGAGGATGCTCATAATGGAGCATCTCGCGAGGCTGGCTGATCCCTCCTGGCGTGCGCTGAACCTCCAAAAGGCGAACTCATCAGAGCTGGACTTTGATGATCTCGTAAACTTTCTGTACGACACGAGTGGTCTCCTGCATGATCCTCGTGGCGCGCTTGGGCTTACGTTGGCGAGCCCAGGAGAAGTAGACGCTGTTCAACGTCTGAGAGCGGCATTCGAGACAGCTATCGAAGACGGGGGACTCACTGGTGAAAACTCTGGAACTGACCCTCTTTGGGATCCGATAGGGCGTGAATCAGCGAACGTGGTGGAGGTGCTGTCCACAGCAACAGGCGGAGAAAACACATCCGCTCGGGGATGAAGATTCTCACCGTTCTCATTGAGGGGGAAGCTGGCTCAGCTCGCCGCTGTTCCTGAGCCCGCCCACGTCTGAGGCGCCCACACCCCCGACCGCTTCAGCGACGCCGGGCAGTGGCGGAAGATCTCGTCGATCTCGACGACCAGGGCGAGCTTCGGGCGCTGGCCCTTCACCGTCATCGCGTCGAAGAACGGGGCGTCCGTGACGATGTGGGCCCGGCCGTTGACGCGCAGGACGTCCATCGCGCCGGGTATCAGGTAGAGCAGGCCCACGCGCGGGTTGGCCAGGATGTTGTGGAAGCTGTCCGCGCGGCGGTTGCCCGGGCGGTCGGGGATGGCGATGGTGCCCGGGTCCAGGACATGGGTGAAGCCGGGGGCACCGCCGCGCGGGGTCGCGTCGCAGTTGCCGGCCGCGTCCGACGTGGCCATGGTGCACAGCGGCGAGCGGGCCAGGAGGTCCAGGTCGTCCTCGGTGAGCCGGTCGTGGACCTTGTCGATGACGATCGGGTGCGGGGTCCCCAGCAGCTCGCGCAGTTCGTCCGCCGAGCCCAGGGGTACGGCCCCGGCCAGCGGACCGGTGGCGGGGGCGGAGGGGGCGGCGGCGTACGACAAGGAAGTGCTCCGGAGCTCGTGGGGTGCGGCAGCGCGCTGTCGAACAGGCGCTGTTAGGGTGACCTTACTTTGGGCCCCCTTGTGTTCCCCGTCCGGGGTGGACCGGTCGACGAGGGCGTCATCCGTGCCCGGGGGAGCTCCCGGCGCCGACGAGCAAGGGTTGAGGAACGAACAGTGCACCACCGCATTCCGGCCGCCCCGGTGGCCGGGTCGTGAGCGGCCCGGCCCTCCTGGCGAAGGAGAAGCCGTCGCGCGGCGGCAAGGAGACGCGGCGCAAGCGCAGCCGGCCCGTACTCGCGCTCGGGCTGCTCGCCGCCCTCGCCGTGCTCTTCCTCACCGTCGTCGCCAGCCTCGCCATCGGCTCCGGTGACGTGCCCTTCCGTGACGTCGTCGACGGCGTGCTCGACCCGGACACGGCCGTCAAGGGGCAGCTCATCGTCCAGGAGGTCCGCATCCCGCGCACCGTCGCCGGGCTGCTGGCGGGCGCCGCGCTCGGCCTCGCGGGCACGGTGATGCAGGGCGTCGCCCGTAACCCCCTCGCCGACCCCCAGCTCCTCGGCATCAACGCGGGCGCGTCCGTGGCCGTGGTCTGCTCGATCACCCTGCTCGGGTTCACCGTCGCCACCCAGTTCATCTGGTTCGGCTTCCTCGGCGCGCTGCTCGCCGCCCTCCTCGTCCACGGAGTCGGCTCGCTCGGGCGGGAAGGCGCCACGCCGGTGAAGCTGGCGCTCGCCGGGGCCGCGACCAGCGCCGTGCTCACCTCGGTGACCAGCGCGATCCTCCTCCAGGACCGCGGCAGCTACGACCAGTTCCGGTTCTGGCAGCTCGGCGCGCTGACCGCCCGGTCCTCCGAGGTGCTGTGGCAGGTCTCGCCGTTCATCGCGGTCGGCGTCGTCCTCGCACTGGCCCTCGGACCGCAGCTCAACGCCCTCTCCCTCGGCGACGACCTGGCCCGCGGCCTCGGCCAGCGCGTCGGGACCATCCGCCTGGTGTCCGCCCTCGCCGTGGTGATCCTCTGCGGCGCGGCCACCGTCGTCGCCGGGCCCATCGGCTTCGTCGGGCTCGCCGTACCGCACGCCGCCCGGCTCATCACCGGACCCGACTACCGCTGGGTGCTCCCGTACAGCATGGTGCTCGCCCCGGTCATGCTCCTCATCGCCGACATCGTCGGCCGGGTCATCGCCCGCCCCGGAGAGGTCCAGGTCGGCGTGATCACGGCCGCCATCGGCTGCGTCCCGTTCATCTGGCTGGTCCGGCGCAGGAAGCTGGTGGAGCTGTGAGCCTGCCGACCCCCGTTGCCGAGGACGCCGCCCGCGCGGACCAGGAGCGGCTCGCCGACGCCGTACGCCAGGTGTCCGCCGTACGAGGCCGGAGCCTCCGGCGCTCCGTCCTCGTCGGCGCCGCCCTGCTGGCCGCCGTGATCGTCATGTTCGGCGTCTCGCTCAGCTTCGGCGACATGGTGATGCCGATCGGGAAGGTCGTCGCCACCCTGTTCGGCGGCGGCGACGGCGGATCGCGGTTCGTCGTCCTGGAACTGCGGCTGCCCCGCGCCCTCCTCGCGATCCTCGTCGGCGCGGGATTCGGCCTCTCCGGAGCCGTCTTCCAGACCGTCCTGCGCAACCCCCTGGCCAGCCCCGACCTCATCGGCATCAGCGCCGGGGCCAGCGCGGTCGCCGTCACCGCCGCCCTGCTCTTCCAGGTCAGCGGAGTCGCCCTCTCCGCGAGCGCCCTCACCGGTTCGCTGGTCGCCGGGGCGGTCATCTACCTGCTCGCCTGGCGGCAGGGAATCGCCGGCCAGCGCCTGGTCCTCGTCGGGATCGGCGTCGGCATGGGCCTGTCCAGTGTCGTCTGGTACGTGATGGCCCGCTCCGAGGTCACCGACGCGCAGGAGGCGTTCCGCTGGCTCGCGGGCAGCCTCAACGGCCGTTCCTGGGGCCAGGTGTGGCCGCTGCTCATCGCCCTCGGCGTCCTCGTCCCGCTCACCGTCCTCGCCGCCCACGCGCTGCGCCCCCTCCAGCTCGGGGACGACGCCGCCGCCGGGCTCGGCGCGAAGGTCGAGGGCGGGCGGCTCGCGCTGCTGGGCTGCGCGACCGCGCTCGCCGGGGTCGCGACCGCCGCCGCCGGACCCGTCGGGTTCGTGGCGTTCGTCGCCGCCCCGATCGCCCGCCGCCTGGTCCCGGGCCGGGGCGCGGCCCTGCCGCAGGCGGCCCTGACCGGGGCGCTGCTGGTCCTGGTCGCCGACTTCGCGGCGCAGCACGCGCTGCCCTCCGTGCAGCTGCCGGTGGGCGTGGTCACGAGCATCATCGGCGCCCCGTATCTGCTCCTGCTCCTGGCGCGCGCCAACCGCGTGGGCGGCGGGGGCTGAGATGGCGACGTACCAGCAGGACATGGCGGCGTACCAACAGGGCATGGCGACGTACCAACAGGGCATGGCGACGTACCAACAGGGCATGGCGACGTACCAGCAGGACATGGCGACGTACCAACAGGACGACGAAAGGCGTGGCCCCCTCGTGGCCGATCACACTCTGGAAGCCCGGGACGTCCGGCTCGGCTACGGCGAACGCGAGATCGTCCCGGGCCTGAGCGTGGCGGTTCCGCCCGGCCGGATCACCGTCATCGTCGGCCCCAACGCCTGTGGGAAGTCGACGCTGTTGCGGGCGATGGCCCGGCTGCTGGCCCCGACCGCCGGGGCGGTGCTCCTGGACGGCCGGTCCATCCAGGACATGCCGACCAAGGAGGTCGCCGCCGTGCTCGGGATCCTGCCGCAGAGCCCGACGGCCCCCGAGGGCATCACCGTCTCCGACCTGGTGGGACGTGGCCGCTACCCGCACCAGGGCTGGTTCCGCCGCTGGAGCGCCGAGGACGACGAGGCGGTCGCGCGGGCCCTCCTGTCGACCGACGTCCTCGAACTCGCCGACCGGTCGGTGGACGAGCTGTCCGGAGGCCAGCGCCAGCGGGTGTGGATCGCGATGGCGCTCGCCCAGCGCACGGACATCCTGCTGCTCGACGAGCCGACGACCTTCCTGGACGCCAGCCACCAGCTGGACGTCCTGGACCTGCTCACCGACCTCAACCACGAGCAGGGCGTCACCATGGTGGCCGTACTGCACGACCTCAACCTGGCCTGCCGGTACGCGGACCACATGATCGCCATGAAGGCTGGGCGGATCGTCGCGGAGGGCCGGCCCGTCGACATCGTGACAGAGGAGCTGGTCGGCGAGGTCTTCGGCATGCGCTGCTCGGTGATCGAGGACCCGGCGTCGGCCACCCCGATGGTCGTGCCGCTGGGCCGCCACCATGTGAAGGGCCCGGCCGCCTGAGACGCGATATCCGGGTAGTCGTTTCCGGGACGGGACCACCCCGATGGCACCGTTGTCGTTAGGTGAGGCTAACCTAAAAGGCATGAACGCTTCCGCTCCCCGGACCCGGCGCCTGCGCCGCACCCCCCTCCTCGCGGTCGGCGCTGTCGCCGCCCTGCTCGTCGGCCTCTCGGCCTGCGGCTCGTCGGACGGTTCCGACAGCTCCGCCTCCTCCGCCTCCGAAGGGGCTTCCGCGGGCGCCTTTCCCGCCAAGGTGGCGACGAAGTTCGGCGAGGTCACCGTCGACAAGCAGCCCAAGCGCATCGTCGCGCTCGGCTGGGGCGACGCCGAGACCGTGCTCGCGCTCGGCGGCCAGCCGGTCGGGGCCAGCGACTGGCTGCCGTTCGGCGGCGAGGGCGTCGGCCCGTGGGCCAAGGGCATGTACGACGAGAAGCCGGAGCTGATCGGCACCATGGAGCCGGAGTTCGAGAAGATCGCCTCACTCCAGCCGGACCTGATCCTGGACACCAAGTCCAGCGGCGACCAGACGCGTTACGACACTTTGAAGAAGATCGCCCCGACCGTCGGCGTGCCGAAGGGCGGCGACCAGTACAAGCTCTCGTGGGAGCAGCAGACCACGATGATCGCCGCCGCGATGGGCGTACCGGAGAAGGGTGAGAAGCTGATCGCGGAGACCGAGAGGAAGTTCGAGGCCGCCGCGAAGGCCCACCCCGAGTTCAAGGGCAAGACCATCACGGTCGGCTCGCGCACCTCCGAGGGCTTCGGTGTCTACGTCGGTGGAACCGGGCGCGTCGACTTCGTCGAGCGGCTCGGCTTCGAGAACAACCCGGAGGCCGAGGCCAAGGCCGGCGAGGGATTCTCCGTCCCGGTCTCCAAGGAGAACCTGGACCTGCTCGACGCCGACCTCACGGTCATGGCGCCGATCGGCATTCCGGCCACCGACATCGGCGGCGACCCGCTGTACAAGGCGGTCCCGTCGGTCAAGGCGGGCCACGACATCGTCTTCGACGACCAGGACATCTCCCAGGCCTTCGCCACGGACTCGGTCCTGTCCGTCTCGTACGCGCTGGAGAAGGTCGTCCCGCTCTTCGCGGAGAAGGTCGCCAAGTAGCCGCGAATCGGCACCGAACGCACCGCGCGCCCCGTCCCCGGGAGAACCGGGTGCGGGGCGCTGCTGTGTACCGGGCGGACGCGCGCGGCGGCCGGTCGTGTCGGGCCGCCGGGGCGTCAGGCCGCCGGGGCCGCGGCCTTGATCGCGGAGATGTCGAAGGTCAGCTTCACCTTGTCGCTGACCATCACGCCGCCGGTCTCCAGCGCCGCGTTCCAGGTCAGGCCCCAGTCGGAGCGCAGGATGTCCGCGCTGCCCTCGAAGCCGACGCGCTCGTTGCCGTAGACGTCGGTGGCGGAGCCGTTGAACTCCAGGTCGATGGAGAGGGGGCGCGTGACGTCCTTGATGGTCAGGTCGCCGGCGATCCGGTACGCCTCGCCGCCCAGCTGCTCGGCCTTCGTCGAGCGGAACGTCATGAGGGGGAACTGCTCGGCGTCGAAGAAGTCGCCGCTGACCAGGTGGCCGTCGCGGTCGGCGATGCCGGTGTCGACACTGGCGATCTTCACGTCGATGGAGGCGGAGGAGTTCGCCGGGTCCGTGCCGTCCACCACCAGGGTGCCCTCGTGCTCGCCGAAGGAGCCGCGCACGTTCGTGACCATCGCGTGGCGCACGGTGAAGCCGATGCTGCTGTGCGAGGGGTCGATGGTGTACGTGCCGGTCAGGGCGGCCAGCGCCGGGTCCACCGCGGGGGCCTCGGTGACGGTGGGGGCGGCGGTCGACTTACGGGTGAACAGAGCCATGGCTCCTCCTCGGGGATGCGCTACGGGGGGTGGATCGAGCGGTGCCGAAGGTGTTGTTCAACCTTCAACGAGTTCGACTGTAACCCCATCTAGTTCAAAGTTCAACATCTAGATCCGGGCATTCGTGTGTCCGGGCATTCGCGTGCACGCTCTGAGCGGCACAACCGGCCGGACTGGCCGCCTGCGGCGCTCAGCGGACTCAGGTGCACGCGAACGAGCCCGTCCGCGCCGCCGCGCACGGCTCTGCGGGCTGTTCAGTCCCGGTGGTCGGTCCGGAGGATCCGGTCGACGATCTGCGCGGCGCGCTGCGGCTGCTCGTCGAACCATCGGCCGAGGTGTTCACGGACAGCCTCCCCGACACAGCCGCGCACCTCGGTGTTGCCCAGCAACTCGCGCGTGGCGCCGAGGTATTCGGGGTGGTCGAGTTTCACCGACACGACTGCCGTGAGGCCGTCGCCGATCCGGTCGGCCAGGGGAGCGCCGTTCCCTGCCGGCAGCCCTCGTTCACGCGCGTACGCGGTGACCGCCGCCGCCACTCCGTCCCGGAAGCCATCCACGTGCGTGCCTCCCTGGCGAGTGGCCCGGCTGTTGGTGAAGCCGCGTACGTGCTCCGGGTGGGAGCCGCTCCACAGCAGGGCCACCTCCATCGTCCCCGCCATTCGCGGATCCTCCTGCTCGAAGCCGACGACGTCCGGAGGGGGGAAGGCCCCGTTCTCCGCGTCGAGGGCGGCCACCAAGTCCCGCACGCCGTCCGGAAAGCGGAAGCTGACCGCCCGGGGGCCGCCCGCCGGGCGCTCGTCGGTCAACGAGATGCCCAGGCCCCGGTTGAGGAAGGACACCTGCCGGAAACGCTCCGCCAGCACGGCGAACGAGCACCGCGTCGTCTCGAAGAGCTCCGCGTCGGGCCAGAAGGCGATGACCGTCCCGTTTCCGGCCGTCGGCCCCGTGGCGACGGGCCGGGCGGCCGCGATGCCGCGCGCGTACTCCTGGACCCGACGCGTCCCCCCGTGCCGCACCTCGGCCGTCAGCCTGCTCGACAGAACGTTGGGCACGAAGAGCCCCGCACGGTTGACGGGGCTCAGGTGCGCGATGTGCCGACCACCGCGTTCGGCGGCGGGCATACCGGTCAGCAGCATTTCGAGACCGCCGCCGCTGTCCGCGTCGGCCCCGAAGGGAACCTCAGGTCCGTCGTCGGCGACCCGCACTCCGCCGTCCTGGGTCAGCGTGACGTCGACGGAGCCGCCTTCGCGGCCGGCCAGGACACGGTTCACGGACCAGCCCACGGCCTGGAACACCAACTCGTGCAGCCCGCGTTCGCCCGTCGAGCCAACCCACATACCGGGCCGCTTCCGAACGGCTTCCCGCCCCTCCAGCGACTCGATCCCGACACCGCCGTACCCCATCCTCTTCCCGCTCACGAAGACCCCTCCCATAGTGCTCGGTAGATGTCCGCAGCCTATGCAGGATCCATGAAAACACCAGGTCAGAGGTGTTCGGTCGAAGCCGCGAGCGGGTGGGTGGGAGCGTGCCGGGAAGCAGTCGGCCAGGCGGGCCGCGGACCGGGCCCGGAACGCGGCCGCGACCCCGCCGAAGCCACGTACGCCCTCACTCCGGGCACTTCTGAGGCCTCTCGTTCCACCTTTGTCGGGTGGGCGGGCGCCGAAGCTCGACCCGATGGACCACCGGGCGCGCATGGACCGCCGCGAGGCGCCGTGCCGTAGCGACGAGACACGGTGAGCAAGCTCGCGGTTCGATGCAAACGGCTGAGCCCGCTCGGGTGGCGCGCGGCAACTACCTGCCGATGGAACCGTCGGCCTGCTCGCGGAGGATGTCGGCGTGACCCGCTGGCGAGCCGTCTCTTCGATCATGTGCACCAGCACCCATCGCATCGATCGCACGACGGCCGCCTTGCCGGCCGATCGAGCACACGGCTGACTCAAGTCGCCACAGTGTTCGATGATCTCGTCGGACCGCTCGATGGCGCGGCGATAGGCGGCGAGGAGACCGGCCGCGCCGTCCGTCTCGGCGAGATCCATGCCGAAGTCCGGATGCTCCATATCGGCACCCTCGAAGGCCCAGGCGAACCAGTAGAGCTCCGCCGCGGTCAGGTGCTTGACCAGGCCGAGAACGCTGGTCCCCGACGGCACGCCGGGTGTGCGCCCCTGCCTGTCGTCGAGGCCCCGCGCCTTCGAGATCACCGCGTCGCGGACGTAGTTCAAGAAGGCGAGCAGTGTCGCCTTCTCGTCGGAGCCGCTGTCGGGCGGGCCCACGTCGCGCCGTTGTTGTGTCTCTGTCATCCGGGAACATTAACGTGATCCACCGGTTCGTTGCCCGAGTGTCCGGTCGGCCGGAAAGGCGGCCCTGACACCCGGTCGCGGTGACGTAGGGCCCGCCCCCCCCGAGGCCCCCAGAGGCTGAGGCGCCGCGCCCTCTGGCGGACGCGCGTAGAACTCGGGCACTATCTCCCTGCCCGGCGTGCGCGGCCCCGCGCCCGTACGTCCCCTGATTTGTCATGAGCAGGAGGAATCCCCCATGGTGACCCGTCCACGACTCCGCTCCGCCCTCACCGCCCTGGCCCTCGTCCTCGGCGCCCTCTTCGCGCCCGGCATCGGCGCCCTCGGCAGCGGCGCCACCGAGGCGCACGCCGTGACCAAGCTGACCCACGCGCAGGCGACCTCCCGGTTCACCTCGTCCGGGGTGACCTGGTCGTCCTCCGGTGGCTGCTCCAACCGGAACGTCCCCACGTGCACGTCCTTCGACCAGCTCAACCTGGCGAGCGCCCAGGGCGCGCAGACCCTCAGGAGCGCCACCGGCTGCGCGCTCAACATCACCGGCGGTACGGAGACCGGGCACGCCGGCGGCACGTACTCCCACTGGAACGGCTACAAGCTCGACTTCTCCAAGAGCACCTGCCTGAACAACTACGTCACCCGCACCTTCACCTACATCGGCACGCGGGGCGACGGCGCGCGCCAGTACCAGTCCGGCTCCGGCAACATCTACGCGGACGAGGGCAACCACTGGGACGTGACGTACTACAACTGCGGCGGCTGCTGACGGCGGAAGCCCAAGGGTCGCCCCACCCCGGGGCGACCCCCACCGCCTGATGGCACCGGGCCCTACGGGATCGGGTCCACGCCCGGGCCCTCCCGCTCCAGCAGGTCCCGGGCGAAGTCCTCCCACTGCGCGTACCGGTCCGGGTGCGCGGACCGCTGGACCGCCTGGCACACGTCGCCGGGCTCCATCGACTCCCAGCCGTCGATCTGGAGCAGCCCCGGATTCGCGCTGGGCGAGGGCAGCCCGTAGAAGGACTTCGACGCGGTCGGCACATGGGTGATCTGCGCCGGCGTGCCCCAGCCCATGCTGGGACGTTGCTGGAAGACGCCGAGCGAGTCATGGTCGACCGGAGACGTGTAGTTGACGAACTTCGACTCCTGCATGGCCGTCATCAGCGCGATGACCTGGGCCTCCTCGGAAAGCTCCGCCCCCTTCCCGACGCCGATGACCGTCCGGGCGTGGGCGAGCTGCTCCGGGCCGAGGTCGGCCGCGGCGGCGAAGAACACCCGCAGCTCGCTGTCCGGGGCCGACCTGAGCAGCTGCGCGGTGGCGGTGTCCACCCGGCCGGTCGCGGGCAGGCCGTAGCTCTGCTGGAAGGCGCGCAGGCCGTGCGCGCCGGGAGCCTGCGCGCCGGGAGCCTGCCGGGCGGGGGACGGCGGGGCGGGGGACGGCGGGGCGGGGGACGGCGGGGCGGGGGACGGCGGGGCGGGGGACGGCGGCGGGGCGGGGTCGGCGTGCGCCGGAGCCGCTGCGGTGAGCAGGAATCCGGCGGCGACGGCCGCGAGCACGCGGCGGGGGAGTCGGTTCGTTCGCATACGGAACCGTCCCGGGGCGCGCGGGCGAAGTCAAGAACGCCACACAACATGTCAATTGATGGCGTATCGGATGGACCCGCACAGCGTCGGTCGCGCATGCGTGCGCCCCCACCCGAAGCGACACGGGGGCGGGGGCGCACATGCCTACCGGGCGGGCGTCAGGAGCCCACGCTCACCGTGAAGCGGCGCGGGTTCCCGTCGTGCGCCGCGCCCGAGACATCCGGCTGGCCGTCCGGGCGGACGTCGTCGTACGGGAACGCGTAACCGATGGGGCTGTTCGCGTGGACCACCCGGGACCAGTGGTTGGTGACGGTTCCCTTGTAGTAGTCCGCCGTCGACGTGCCGTTCGGCTGGCTCGGGTGACTCAGCATGATCGAGCGGTTGAAGCCCGCCGCCAGCCGGGCCAGGATCGCCTTCTTGTCGTCGGAGTCGCCCGGGTTGTTGGTGAACGGGCCGTGATTGCAGGTGAAGATGTCCTTCGTCTGCGGCTTGACGAAGGTGTGGCCGCCCTGGAAGGTCAGCGTGTCCCCGCTGACCCGGCCGGCCAGCGTGCCCCGGCCGCCCTGGAGGTCGATGCGCAGGTCCTCGGAGCGGTACTTCTCCCAGACCTCGTCGATCTGCGCGGTGAACAGGTCCCGGAACGGCATCTCGGCGGGCCGGTCGAAGTACGGGGCCATGATGTTCTGCGGCGAGACGACCCGCAGGACGCCTCCGTCGTCGCTCCGGGTGATCAGCTTGTCCCACGGCTGCCCGTCGGCGGCGGCCTGGGCGGTGAGGTCGTCCGCGATCCGCTGCACCGCGCCCTCCGGGTGCGGCGCGACGACGTGCGTCCCGTCGCCCTCCAGCGTGATCCCGATCGGAAGGGCGGTGATCAGGTCCACGTAGCTGATGTTGGAGTACAGCTGCTGCGTGTTGAAGGTGAACTCGCAGAACGACCAGGTGCGCCCGTAGTTGGGGTCCGTGGGCGTCGCGAAGGCGGGCTCCACCAGCGAGGGGCCCGGGTTGAGGTAGAAGTCCAGCTTGTCGTCGCGGACGAAGTAGACCCGCGCCCCGTACATCTGCGGCAGGGTCAGCACGACCGGGCCCGCGCCCGCGCCCTTGAGCGGGATCGCGCAGTCGACGGGCAGCGGGGTCCGAGGGGCGCCGGGGGAGTCGGGGCGGTAGACGCCGCCGTCCGGCTTGAGCAGCACCCAGCGGTCGGTGCCCAGCTCGTGGCCGGTCACATACGCGTGCACCGTGCCCGGCAACGACTTGTTCTCCAGGGCCAGTTCGCAGGTCGCGGGGGCCGCGGAGGCGCGGGGGCTCAGCGCGGTGCCCCAGGCGGGGTACGTGAGCGCCGCGGCCGAGGCGGCGGCGCCGGTCAGGAACATTCGGCGTGAGATCACGAGGGGACTCCCGAAGTGGTGGGGGGCCGCAGGCGGGTGGTGGGGGGTGGTGCGGGGAGGTGCGGGACCGTGGGGGTGCCTGCGGTGCGCACCACTCTCGCGAGGAGCGGATCGAGCGTCAAGACTTGTGACTGAGAGCGCTCTCAAAAACTCCGGGTCTTCACAACTCGACGCCCCGAAGGGGTACTTGCCGGAACCGAGCGGGTGCGAACCGTGACCGCCCGTGGGCGCCGACGGCCAAGAGGTGAACGAGGCTCCTGTCCGCCCCGCACCGTCCTGACTTGGACTAACGCACCGGGGTTGTTGGACGGAGTCGGCTCCTGGAGCCGAAGTTCGTTGACGATGTCCGGACACGGCGACTACTCAGGGGCCATGTCGCCAAGATTCCCTCGCCCCGGCCTGGTCGCCGCGGCCTCAGCAGCCGTCCTGGCGCTCACCGGGGCCGCCCTCCCCGCCGCAGCCGCCGATACGTCCCCCGCCCCGGCCGGGGCGGCGGAGTCCGCGGGCTCCGCCGTCATCGGATCCGAACGGCTCGCCGTCGCCGTCGCCGACGACTTCCCGCGCGTTCTGTCGTACACCGACCGGGCGAGCGGCGAGCGGCTGCTCGGCAGCGTCCGGCCGGTCACCGCCGTCACCCTCAACGGGACCGCCCGTCCGGTGCAGCTCAAGGGCAAGCCGAAGATCACCCGCTCCGCTGCCCGCTACACGCTCGCCTTCGGCTCCCTGCCCGGCGTCGAGATCGACGCCTCGCTCACCGTCTCCGGACGGGTCACCACGTTCAGGGTGACCGCAGTCCGCGACACGGCGGCGTTCCGGGTCGGGACCATCGACATTCCCGGCCACGACCTGATCTCGGTCGGCTCCGCCGAGGCCGGGGCCGCCACCGCGTTCACGAAGCTCGACCCGGACTCCACCCGCACCGCCGACGTCTTCGCGAGGATCACCGGGGAGACCAAGCCCGACTCCGTGCCCGTCGGGGCAAGTTACGCGATCCTCGACAACGGCTCACTCGCCGCGGCGATCGAGTCCAACTCCTCGTACGACAAGCCCGCCGGGGCCACCGGCGGCGACGACGCCCGCTTCTGGCACCAGGCGCGCACCGAGGAGGGCGGCGGCGTCCGGGTCGGCGTCTGGTCCGGCCAGTGGACCTACCGGGGCGAGGGCGCGCCGAAGCCCGAGAGCGGCGAGAACCTGCCGTGGGCCAAGGTCGTCGTCACCCCCGACGCCAACGGCGACAAGGCCGTCGACTGGCAGGACGGGGCCGTCGCCTTCCGCACCATCGGCGTCACCGCGCCGGGCAGCGAGGACACCGCGAAGCGGGTCGTCACCCACATCCCGTTCAACTTCGCCAGCCAGGCCACCCACCCGTTCCTGCGCACCCTCGACGACGTCAAGCGGATCTCGAAGACCACCGACGGCCTCGGCCAGCTCGCCGTCCTCAAGGGGTACGGCTCCGAGGGCCACGACTCCGCCCACCCGGACTACGGCGGCAACTACAACAAGCGGGCCGGCGGGCTGAAGGACCTCAACACCCTGCTCGAGGACGGCGAGAAGTGGGCGCCGACTTCGGCGTCCACGTGAACGCCACCGAGTCCTACCCGGAGGCCAACGCCTTCTCCGAGCAGCTCGTCGACAAGACCAAGCCCGGCTGGAACTGGCTCAACCAGAGCTACTACATCGACCAGCGCCGCGACATCAACAGCGGCGACCTGGCCAAGCGCTTCCAGCAACTGCGCGACGAGACCGACGAGAACCTCGACTTTCTCTACATCGACGTCTACTACAGCCACGGCTGGATCGCCGACAAGACGATCCAGGCCGTACAGAAGCAGGGCTGGACCGTAGGCACCGAGTGGGCCGACAAGTTCGAGCGCGCCTCGCTCTGGTCGCACTGGGCCAACGACCTCGACTACGGCGGGGCCACCAACAAGGGTCTGAACTCGCAGATCATCCGATTCATCCGCAACGGCGAGAAGGACATCTGGAACAACCACCCGGTACTCGGCCAGAGTGCCCTGGAGGACTTCGAGGGCTGGACCGGCGAGACCGACTGGAACGCCTTCACCGCCAACATCTGGCAGAAGAACCTGCCCGCGAAGTACCTCCAGCAGCAGCGGATCACCCGCTGGGACGGCAACGACATCACCTTCACCGGCGGGGTGCGCGGCACGGTCGAGGACGGGAAGCGGACCTTCTACGACCAGGGCCGCAAGGTGCTCAGCGGCACCGACTACCTGCTGCCGTGGGACGGCGGCAAGAAGCTCTACCACTACAGCGGGACCGGCGGGACCAGCAGCTGGGAGGTGCCCGGCAAGGGCCCGTACACCGTCTACGAGCTGTCCGACAACGGCCGGAAGAAGGTCGCCACCGTCCGCCCGGAGAACGGGAGGATCACCCTCACCGCCACCGCCGGACAGGCCTACGTCCTCTACCCCGAGCGTGCGCAGAAGGAGAAGGCGGCCGCCTGGGGGAAGGGGACCGGGCTGAAGGACCCCGGCTTCAACGACCGTGACCTGAAGGGCTGGACGAAGACCGGCACCGCGGCCCGCGACACCGACGAGCAGGGCCGCAACAGCGCCGAGCTCTCCGGCTCGGGGCCGGCCGCGCTCTCCCAGAACGTCACCGGACTCAAGCCCGGCAGGCGCTACACCGCCTCGGCCCTGATCGAGGTCGAGCCCGGCGCGAGCCGGCGCACGGTGTTGAGCGCGGGCGGGAAGACCGTGACCGTCGAGCGCTCCACGGCAAAGGACTTCGTCGCCGCTTCCGACTGGCACGGCACCTACTTCCAGCGCGCCAAGGTCAACTTCACCGCCCCCGCGAACGGTCGCACCCCCCTGCGCATCGAGGCGGCCGCGGGCTCCGCGGCGAAGGTCCGCGCCGATGACGTACGGATCGTCGAGAACGCCCCCGCGACCCGCACCGGCACGGTGGCGTACGAGGACTTCGAGGCCGTCGACCAGGGCTGGGGCCCCTTCCTCAAGGGCGACGCGGGCGGCTCCACCGACCCCCGCACCAGCATCTCGCAGCTCCACGCCCCGTACACCCAGTCCGGCTGGAACGGGAAGCGAGTCGACGACGTCCTCGGCGGGAAGGAGTCCCTCAAGGCCCACGAGGAGAACACCGGGCTCGTCTACCGCACCGCCCCCTGGACCGTCCCGATGAAGGACGGACACCGTTACGAGGTCGCGTTCGACTACCAGTCCAGCCACGCCGGGGCCTACAGCTGGGTGGAGGGCTACGACCGGGCCGCCGACGGCAAGGCCTCCTCGACCGAGACCCGGGCCACCCCGATCGGGCAGCAGCGCACCACCGGGAAGTTCAGCCGGACGCTCACCGCGGGCTGCGGCGACACCTGGACCGGGCTGCGCAAGCTGCCCGGAGCACCCGAGGGCGCGGACTTCGTGCTCGACGGCTTCACCGTGACCGACCTCGGACCGGCCCCCGCCGGACAGGAGGCGGTCTGCGGCACGCTCGACGTGGCCCCCGCCGCCGAGACCCTGGAGCCGGGAGCCCCGAACACGGTCAGGGCGACCTTCGGCAACGACGAGGCGAGCGCCGCCACCGGCGTGGAGCTCGCACTCACCGTGCCCGAGGGCTGGAAGGCCGAACCCGTGGGCGCGGTCGCCTTCGACTCGGTCGCCCCGGGCGCGAAGGCCACCGGCAGCTGGCGGGTCACCCCGCCGGTCGACGCCCCCTACGACACGTACGCCCTGGACGCGAAAGCCACGTACACCGTCGGGGGAGCGGCCAGGACGCTCGGCGCGGGAACCTCCGTCCGTACGCTCCCGCCGCCGCCCACCGCGGACAGCTGGGCCGGCGACCTCGACTGGACCGCCTCGCAGAACGGCTGGGGACCGGTCGAACGCGACCGCTCCAACGGGGAGTCCGGGGCCGGTGACGGCGGCCCCCTGAAGATCGGCGGCGTCGCCTACGCCAAGGGCCTGGGCACGCACGCACCGGCGAAGATCCGCTACTACCTGGGCGGGAAGTGCACCTCCTTCACCGCCGAGGTGGGCGTGGACGACGTCCAGACCTCCCGGGGCAGTGTGCGCTTCTCGGTCACCGCGGACGGCACGGAGAAGGTGGCGTCACCGGTGCTGGGGGCGGCCGCCCCCGCCTGGCAGCTCGGCGCCGACGTCACCGGCGCGAAGTACGTCGAGCTGATCGTCCAGGACGGCGGCGACGGCAACGGCAACGACCACGCCGACTGGGGCGACGCCCGCTTCCACTGCGGAGGCTGACCGCCGTCCGCCCGGCTCCCCGGGCACGGTGAACGGCAGGGGGCAGCTGCCGCGTCATACTGAGGGGGCCCTTGCGGGCCCCCTCAGGGCATGTGGCCCATGGCACACCCTCCTCTTGTGGAGTCTTCACAACCCAAAGCGGCGTTTCGCTGGTGGATCGCGTGCACGGCGATGTGGTTCTGTTCACTTCCACCACGAAACCGGGCAGGAGACTGTACGGAGTCGACGGCACGATTTCTGGGTCGGTGTTCGTAGGGTCAGTACATGACCGTTGTGGACGAAACCAAGGGCGAGCCGAACGACGCCCGAGGCCGGGTGGCCGAACTGCTCGCCCTGCGCGAGCAGGCGCGGCGCGGACCGAGCGAGCGGGCGACCGAGGCGCAGCACGCCAAGGGGAAGCTGACCGCCCGGGAGCGGATCGAGCTGCTGCTGGACCCGGGTTCGTTCAAGGAGGTCGAGCAGCTGCGCCGGCACCGGGCGACCGGTTTCGGCCTGGAGGCGAAGAAGCCGTACACCGACGGTGTCATCACCGGCTGGGGCACGGTCGAGGGCCGCACGGTCTTCGTCTACGCGCACGACTTCCGGATCTTCGGCGGGGCGCTGGGCGAGGCGCACGCCACGAAGATCCACAAGATCATGGACATGGCCATCTCGGCCGGTGCTCCGCTGGTGTCGCTGAACGACGGCGCCGGAGCCCGTATCCAGGAGGGCGTCTCGGCGCTCGCGGGCTACGGCGGCATCTTCCAGCGCAACACCCGCGCGTCCGGTGTGATCCCGCAGATCAGCGTGATGCTCGGCCCGTGCGCGGGCGGCGCGGCCTACAGCCCGGCGCTGACCGACTTCGTGTTCATGGTCCGTGAGACCTCGCAGATGTTCATCACCGGACCGGACGTCGTCAAGGCGGTCACCGGCGAGGAGATCACCCAGAACGGGCTCGGCGGCGCGGACGTGCACGCCGAGACCTCGGGCGTCGCGCACTTCGCGTACGACGACGAGGAGACCTGCATCGCCGAGGTCCGCTACCTCATCGGGATGCTGCCCTCCAACAACCGCGAGAACCCGCCGACCGTCGACAGCGACGACCCCGCCGACCGGCGCGGCGACGTCCTGCTGGACCTCGTCCCGGCCGACGGCAACCGCCCCTACGACATGCACAAGGTGATCGAGGAGCTCGTCGACGACGGCGACTACCTGGAGATCCACGAGCGCTGGGCCCGCAACATCATCTGCGCGATGGCCCGCCTGGACGGCCAGGTCGTCGGCATCGTCGCCAACCAGCCGCAGGCGCTGGCGGGCGTGCTGGACATCGAGGCCTCCGAGAAGGCCGCACGGTTCGTCCAGATGTGCGACGCTTTCAACATCCCGATCATCACTCTTCTGGACGTCCCCGGCTTCCTGCCGGGCGTGGACCAGGAGCACGGTGGGATCATCCGCCACGGAGCGAAGCTGCTCTACGCCTACTGCAACGCCACCGTGCCGCGGATCTCGCTGATCCTGCGGAAGGCCTACGGAGGCGCGTACATCGTCATGGACTCCCAGTCCATCGGGGCCGACCTCACCTACGCCTGGCCCACCAACGAGATCGCGGTGATGGGCGCCGAGGGCGCAGCCAACGTCATCTTCCGCCGGCAGATCGCCGACGCCGAGGACCCCGAGGCCATGCGCACCCGCATGGTCAAGGAGTACAAGGCCGAGCTGATGCACCCCTACTACGCGGCCGAACGCGGTCTCGTCGACGACGTCATCGACCCCGCCGAGACCCGCGAGGTGCTCATCGCCTCGCTCGCCATGCTCCGCAACAAGCACGCCGACCTGCCGTCCCGCAAGCACGGCAACCCCCCGCAGTAGTCCTCCTCCGCAGCGGCGCGATCCGCCGCACGGTCCACGACATCCTGCCGAGAAGACGGAGACACCCCACCATGAGCCTGACGTCCGCCGAGTCCGTCCTGCGCGTCGAGAAGGGTCACGCCGACCCCGAGGAGCTGGCGGCCATCACCGCCGTCCTGATGGCCCGCGCCGCCGCCCAGCCCGCCGCCCCCGCCCACCGCGGCCGTGACACCGCCGGCTGGCGGCGCCTGGAGCGCACGCCCGGCTTCCGCGCCCCGCACAGCTGGCAGGGCTGACCCCCTCGGGACCGTACGTGGAAGGGCCCCGCACTCCGAGAGGAGTGCGGGGCCCTTCCACGTACGACGTACGACAGGACCTAGGCCCTGTCGTCGAACTCCCGTCTGCCCCGCGGCGCCATGCACGCACTCTCGCCGCACCGGGCCCACGCCCGAGTACGTCCAGTACGAGGACGTGAGCCCGGCACGCCGAGAGCACGCACCTGACCCCCCAGGGCCGCCCTCCGGGCGACGACGGGAGTTCGACGACAGGACCTAGCGCAGCCGCGCCATCAGGGCGTGCTCGACCAGCGTGATGAGCGCGCTCTTGGCGTCCGCGCGGTGCCGGGCGTCCGTCGTCAGGATCGGGGTGTCCGGTCCGATCTGGAGTGCTTCGCGTACTTCGTCGGGGGTGTAGGGCTGGTGTCCGTCGAAGCCGTTGAGGGCGATGACGAAGGGGAGCCCGCTGTTCTCGAAGTAGTCGACGGCGGGGAAGCAGTCGGCGAGGCGGCGGGTGTCGACGAGGACGACGGCGCCGATGGCGCCGCGGACCAGGTCGTCCCACATGAACCAGAAGCGGTCCTGGCCGGGTGTGCCGAAGAGGTACAGGATCAGGTCCTGGTCCAGGGTGATGCGTCCGAAGTCCATGGCCACCGTCGTGGTGGTCTTGTCCCCGGTGTGGGTCAGATCGTCGATGCCCGCCGAGGCGGACGTCATCACGGCTTCGGTGCGCAGCGGATTGATCTCCGAAACGGCACCGACAAACGTGGTCTTACCCACGCCGAAGCCCCCTGCCACCACGATCTTCGCCGAGGTAGTGGAGCGGGCCGCTCCGCCGCTAGAGCTTGCGAAGTCCACTGAGCACCCTTTCGAGCAGTGTCACATCTGGCTGGCCGCCGGCGGCCTCGTCGCCGCCGGGCTGATGGATAGCGACGAGTCCGGCCTCGGCCAGGTCGGCGACGAGGATCCGGGCAACGCCGAGGGGGATCGAGCAAAGGGCCGAGATCTCGGCCACCGACTTGATCTCGATGCAGAGCCGGCAGATCCGCTGGTGCTCGGGCAACTGCCCTTGCAGCCGGGACAGATCGGCCGTGGTGCTGACCAGCGCCTCGATGGCGAGCTGGTAACGCGGTCGGGTCCGGCCGCCGGTCATGGCGTACGGACGGACCAGCGGGTTGTGCGCGGCGGGCTGGGCGGGCTCGGGAGCCCGCCGCTGCTGCACCGGCTGACTACGCGGCTGCTGGGGTGCGTCGTACCGGTGGGGCTGCTGCGGTTGCTGCGGCCACCCCGCCCCCGGCTGCTGCTGCGGGGGCCACTCGGACCCCTGCCCGCCGTGAGCACCCTGCTGCTGATGCTGGTGGTGCTGCGGCTCCTGATATGGCTGGTACTGGCCTGGGCCCTGTCCACCTGATGCGGCAGGGAAGCCGAAACGGTTGTCACCGTGCTCACCCGGAACCCTCTGGTCACCGTTGTATGGGTGCCCGCCTGTGGGTGCTGCCACGTTTCCTCCTCCGACTGCCGGTCACCGATCCCAGTGGGGCCGCGCCACCGCACTTTATGGCGCGGTGGCGAGAAACGCACTGTCTGTCTGCTAGTTAAGAAGACTTCCCTGGAGTTCGGCGCGGAGGTCCGGAGTCAGGACACCGCCCGCGCGGTCCACGAGAAGGGCCATTTCGTACCCAACCAGACCGATATCGGCGTCCGGGTGGGCCAGAACAGCGAGTGAGGACCCGTCGGAGATGGACATGATGAAGAGGAATCCACGCTCCATCTCCACAACGGTCTGATTCACGGCGCCGCCCTCGAAGATCCGCGAGGCTCCCGCGGTCAGCGACGTCAGACCGGAGGCGACGGCCGCCAGCTGGTCGGCACGGTCGCGCGGGAAACCCTCGGACATCGCCAGCAGGAGTCCGTCGGCGGAGACCACCACCGTGTGCGACACCCCGGGGGTGTTGTCCACGAAATTGGTGATCAACCAGTTGAGATTCTGCGCCGCCTGGCTCATCGGGCTCACACTAACGCTCCTGGTGGTAGGTGGTACTGGTGTCCGAACCCTCGCTGCGTCCCCGCTGGACCCCCCGCCGCAGGTTGCTCAACCTGCCGCGGACGTCCTCGGGCGCGCGGGAGACCTGGGGGCCGCCCTGCTGGGTCTGCTCCGCCGTGCCCTCGACCAAGTTGGCCTTGGGCACGCGCCGGGGGAGGCCGGAGGGGGTGATTCCACCGGCCTTCGGCTCACGGAGCTTCTCGGCCCGCTCCCAGCGCTCGTCGTTCGTCGAGCGCCAGTCGTCGGTGCCGTCCCCGTCCGCCTGCGGGTCCTGCCGCTGTTCCTGCTGCGGCGGGGGCCCCGGAGTCGGATCGGGCTGCTCGTTGCCGCGGCCGCCGGGGCCGGGCTGCCAGTGCTGCTGAGCGCCACGGCGCGGCAGACCGGCTTCGGTCAGCTCGTGGCCGACGTTCGGGGTGGGCCCCGGACGGTCGAAGCCTACGCTCTCCGCAGGCTCTGCGGGCGGGCTCGGAACAGATTCCGATTCGGCGGGAACGATCGGCTCATAAGTGTTCTGGAAACCACTCTGAACAGGCCAATCATCCTGGTGGGACTGGTCCGGCGAAGCCGCGTACGGGTCGGCGTACTGACCCTGCTGACCCTGCTGATCGGCATATGCCGATTCCGGATAACCGGCTCCCGGGTGCTGCTGCGCGTAACCGTCCCCGGCACCGTACTGCTGCTGGTACGTCTCCTGGTACGGCTGCTGCGCCTGCTGCTGCCCGAACGGGTCCTGGCCGTAGTGGTCGTCGGCGTAGCCCTGTTGCTGCTGACCGCCGTGCGGTTCACCCGCGTACGGCTCCTGCGCGTAGCCCTGCTGTTCCCGGGAGTGGTCACCGAACGGGCCGCCCGGGCCCGCCTGGGCCTCCAGGGCCGCCCTGCGCTCCTCGCGCATCAGCGAGCGGTTGACCGGGTCCAGCTGACCCGGGTCCGCCGGGGCCTCGTAGCGCGAGTCGTCGAAGCCGAGCTCCGCCGCCGTGCGCATCGGGGCCTGCTGCGGCGCCGGCTCGAAGGCCTGCTGCTGTTCGGGGATGATCGAGGAGACGGTGAAGTCGCCCGAACCGGAGCCCGGTTCGCCACCGCCACCATGGGTGATGGCGTCCGGCAGCATGACCAGCGAGGTGGTCCCGGCCTGCTCACCCGAGGGGCGCAGCTGGACCCGGATCCCGTGCCGGTCGGCCAGTCGGCCGACCACGAACAGGCCCATGCGCTGCGACACCGCGGCGTCCACGGTCGGCGGGTTGGCCAGCTTGTGGTTGATGTCGGCGAAGTCCTCGGCGGTGAGGCCGATGCCCTTGTCGTGGATCTCGACCATGACACGGCCGTCGGGCAGCCGGGTCGCGGTGACCTTGACCTTCGTCTGCGGCGAGGAGAACGTGGTGGCGTTCTCCAGCAGCTCGGCCAGCAGGTGCACGAGGTCGGTGACGGCCTGGCCGTGGATCTCGCTCTCCGGCACGCCCGTCAGCTGGACGCGCTCGTAGGACTCCACCTCGGAGGAGGCGGCCCGCAGGACGTCCACCAGGGGAACCGGCTGGTTCCAGCGCCGGCCGGGCTCCTCGCCCGCGAGGACGAGGAGGTTCTCGCCGTTGCGGCGCATACGCGTGGCCAGGTGGTCCAGCTTGAAGAGGCTCTCCAGCTGGTCCGGATCGGCCTCGTTGTTCTCCAGGTCGGTGATGAGGGTCAGCTGGCCCTCGATGAGCGACTGGTTGCGGCGCGAGAGGTTCGTGAAGATCGCGTTGACGTTGCCCCGCAGCATGGCCTGCTCGGCGGCGAGCCGGACGGCCTCGCGGTGCACCTGGTCGAAGGCGCGGGCGACCTCGCCGATCTCGTCCTGCGTGGTGATCGGGATCGGCTGCACCCGGGTGTCGACCCGGCCCGGGTCGGTGCGGGAGAGCTGGTCGACGAGGGAGGGCAGCCGCTGCTCGGCGATGGAGAAGGCGGCGGTACGCAGCCGACGCATGGAGCGGCTCATCTGGCGGGCCATGAGCCCGGCCAGGATGAAGGCGGCCAGCAGCGCGATGACGACGATGAGGCCGTTGACGACGGCGTCGGTCTTGGCGTCCGAGGAGATGCTCGCGGCCTCGTCCACCGCCTTGGCGACCAGCTCGTCCTCGACGGTGGCGTACCCCTCGAACTTCGCGGTCGCCGCGGCCATCCAGGTCGCGGGCGTGATGCCCTTGGCCGCCAGCTCCTCGGGGTCCTGTCCCCGGCCGATCTCCCGGGCCATGCCGTCGAAGACCGAGCCGTCGATGCTCGGCGGGGCCACGAAGGGCTCTCCCGCGGCCTCGGCCCGCTCCTTGGCCGCCTTGAGCTGCTTGGCGCCGTCGGCGGCCTTGCCGGCCATAACCTGCTTGAGCCGGTCGACGTCGTCCTGGGTGCCCCCGGAGTTGAACTCGCCCAGCGCGATCTGCTCCAGGTAGTTGTACGAGCCGAAGGCCTTGACCTGTTCGTCGTACGTGCCGGGCTTCTTGCTCGGGCGCACCAGAAGGTGCATGCCGATCGAGCGCTGAAGCGATTCTGCAGCCTTGGACAGCTCGATCGCGTAGACCGTACGGCCGTAACTGGTGACGTTGCCGGTGCCGAGGCCGAGCTCGTTGGCGAACTGCATGAGCGAGTGCTGGACCTCGGTGTAACCCTCTTCGGTCTTCACCGGGTCCAGGGCACCCGCGTAGGCGGCCTTGCGCAGCTCGGGGAGTTTGGGCTCCTCGGCCTTGAAGAGCTTCAGACGGCGCTCCAGGCCCGGCTTCGCGGGCATCCCCTGCACCGCGGCGTCGAACTTCCGCGCGGCCTCGTCCGTGGTGGCCCGGGTCTGCTCGACCACATCGGCGTCACGTTCGCCCGAGAGCAGCGGCTCGGCGGTGAGGTCCCGCTCGTTCAGGAGCGCCTGTCCGTAGTCGGACGCGGCACGCACGACGACCGCGATCTTCTCGGCGTCCTGCGCCTCGCTCCAGGTGTCGATGGAGCCCTTCACCTGGAAGCCGCCCATGACGAGGCCGACCAGCACCGGGATCAGGAGGATCGCGTTCAGCCGGGTGGCCACCCGCCAGTTGCGCGGGGACATCCGGTTGGTGCTGCCGTCACCGGCGGGCTCCGTGCCGGGCCCGTCCGCGGGGGACGGCACAGCGCGCGACGGCGGGGTGAAGTTGCCCCGCTCGGGCTGCGCCGCGGAGCCCTCGTTGCTTCGCCTCACTCGACCAACAACCTCTCGGCGTCGGCACCTACGCTGTGCCGGATTATTCGTTCAGGGCGGTCCTACTGGGGAGTTCGTCGAATTGCAGCACGGGGACCGGTCCCGTTCCAAACAGTCGGAACCAGCGATTCCGAGTGGCCCAGACCTCAGATAAAACGGGCATAAAGAACGAGCCCCGTCAAAAGGCGGGGCTCATGTGAGCGCAGTGGCACCGAGTGGATGCGTCGGGTGGCGGCGTGGAGTCAATTCTCTCTCGAAACGTTATGAACACGGGGGCGGATCGTGTCAAACGACACAGGCCGCCCCCGTGTGACTACTGCAACTTCCGTATGTCGATATCGACTTGTGCCTGGTGGAAGAACTACTTCAGGCGTGCCATCAGGGCGTGCTCGACGAGGGTGATCAGGCCGCTCTTGGCGTCGGCCCGGTGCCGGGCGTCCGTCGTGATGATGGGTGCGTCGGGTCCGATCTGGAGTGCTTCGCGTACTTCGTCGGGGGTGTAGGGCTGGTGTCCGTCGAAGCCGTTGAGGGCGATGACGAAGGGGAGCCCGCTGTTCTCGAAGTAGTCGACGGCGGGGAAGCAGTCGGCGAGGCGGCGGGTGTCGACGAGGACGACGGCGCCGATGGCGCCGCGGACCAGGTCGTCCCACATGAACCAGAAGCGGTCCTGGCCGGGTGTGCCGAAGAGGTACAGGATCAGGTCCTGGTCCAGGGTGATGCGTCCGAAGTCCATGGCCACCGTCGTGGTGGTCTTGTCCCCGGTGTGGGTCAGATCGTCGATGCCCGCCGAGGCGGACGTCATCACGGCTTCGGTGCGCAGCGGATTGATCTCCGAAACGGCACCGACAAACGTGGTCTTACCCACGCCGAAGCCGCCCGCCACCACGATCTTCGCCGAGGTGGTGGCGCGGCCCGTGCCGCCGCTAGAGCTTGCGAAGTCCACTGAGCACCCTTTCGAGCAGTGTCACATCCGGCGCGCCGCCGGCCTCTCCGTTGCCCGGCTGGTGGATGGCCACCATGCCGGCTTCCGCCAGGTCCGCCACCAGGATCCGGGCGACGCCGAGCGGCATCGACAGCAGCGCCGACACCTCCGCCACCGACTTGACCTCACGGCAGAGGTGGCAGATCCGCTGGTGCTCGGGGAGCAGGGTCCCCAGATGCGCGGGGTCTGCCGTCGTGCTGACCAGTGCCTCTATCGCGAGCTGGTAGCGCGGCCGGGTCCGGCCGCCGGTCATGGCATAAGGACGAACCAGCGGCTGGTCGCCTTCCCCGTCGTACGACGCGTGGTGCAGTGCGCCGTACGGATCGGGTGAGGCGGGTGGCGGGGTCATGAATCCTCCGGGCGTGACAGCAGGTTCTCGGCTTGCCGTCTGCAAGGGGCCGGTGAGGGGACTAAAGCGGCCTGACGGGTGAGGGTTATGGGCATTACCTGGGGGGATCGTGTCGTGAATCCGCTGGATGGCCGCCTAGTGGAGCAGACTTCCTTGGAGTTCGGCGCGGAGGTCGGGCGTGAGGACGGTGCCCGCACGGTCGACCAGGAGGGCCATCTCGTACCCGACCAGACCGATGTCGGCGTCCGGGTGGGCCAGAACGGCCAGTGACGAACCGTCGGAGATGGACATGAGGAAGAGGAATCCCCTTTCCATCTCCACAACCGTCTGACTGACGGCGCCGCCCTCGAAGATCCGGGACGCGCCCGCGGTCAGCGAGGTGAGACCGGAGGCGACGGCCGCCAGCTGGTCGGCGCGGTCGCGCGGGAAACCTTCGGACATCGCCAGCAGCAGGCCATCCGCGGAGACCACCACCGTGTGGGAAACGCCCGGGGTGTTGTCCACGAAGTTGGTGATCAGCCAGTTCAGATTCTGCGCGGCCTGACTCATGGGGCTCAACTAACGCTCCTGCTGGTGAGTGGGGCCGAGATGGATACTGCCGGTCTGCGGGCCGTTGTTGGCCTGCCGACCCTGCTGGATGCCCCGGCGGAGATTGGTCAGACGACCGCGCACGTCATCGGGCGCGCGCGAAACCTGTGGTCCGGACTGGTGATTCTGCTGCTGTGCGGTCCCCGGAACCAAATTGGCGCGGGGAACACGGCGGGGCAGCCCGGAAGTGGTGACCCCGCCGGCGGCGGGCTTCTTGACCCGTTCGGCCTGGCGTACGAGCTCGTCGTTGGGCGAGGCCCGCCACGAGCTGGTGACCGCGGGGTCGGCCGCACCACGCCGAGGCATGGGCGGGACCGGCACATCGGAGGAGTCAGGAGCGGCCGGCGCCTGCGGTTCGGCGGGCGGCTGCTGGCCGCCCTGGCCCGGACCGTGGAACCAGTTCGTCTCCAGGGTGTCGTACAGCGGCGTACGGCCGTCCCCGGGACCGGCCGGCGGCAGGGCCTCCGGCTGCTGGGCCGGACGGTACGGCAGGGCCTCGCCCGCCGGGGAGGCGGACGGCAGCGGAGCACCGAAGTCATTGCCCTCCGCACCGCGCTGACGCGGCGCGGGCAGCTGCTGACCCTGGTCGTACTGCCCCTGGCCCAGCTGGTTCTGGTCCGGCTGCTGCGGGACACCGAAATCGGGCCGCGCGAACTGCGCGGTGCTCGCCGGGTCCTGGCCCTGCGGAGCGCCCTGCGGGTACGACCGGTCCTGGGGAGCCCCCGGCGCCGAGAAGTCGGGCCGGGCGAACTCGGAGGTGGCGCCGGGGCCCTGGCGGTCGTCCGACGGCCCCTGGTTCAGCGGGGTCTGGAACGACCGGTCCTGGCCGAGGTCCGACGGACGGGCGAACTGCCCGGTCGCGTCGTGCTCCTCGTGTCCGCGAGGCGTGTCCGCGCCCCAGCTGGTGGTCGCCGGGCGCTGCGGCTGCGGGTTGCCCCCGGGCAGCTCGGCACGCGGTCCACCGGGCGGCGGCAGCTGACGGCCGGGGCCACCGGACTGCTGGAAGCCGCCCTGTGCGGGGCCGCTCTGCTCCTGACGGCCCTGGGGCTGCGCTCCGGGGCCCTGCTGGCTCTGCTGGTTCGACTGGTTCTGCCAGCCGGACGGGTTCTGCTGGTTCGGCGGTGCGAACTGACCCGGGCGCCCGTTCTGCCCGGGGGAGGGCGGAGCGCCGTGCCCGAACAGGTTGGTCGCGTCACCGCGGCCCGGGGCCTCGCCCTGCGGGCCGCCCTGGCCGCCGCGGGCGCCGAGCCGGGCGCTGTTGCCGAAGGCGCCGGAGAGGCCGCCGCCCTGGCGCTGGGGCGCCGGACCCTGACCGGGGAATTCCTGGCCCGGTCCGCCGGTGTTCGGCCGGCCGCCGCCCTGAGGGCCCTGCGGACGGTCGGCTCCGGTGTCCCGGGCCGGCAGTGCCGCCCGGGGACCCGCGCCCGCGCCGACCTGGCCGCGCTGGGCGCCCGGTCCACCGCCGAGGCTCTTGGCGCCCGGACCGGCCGGTCCGCCGCCCAGGCCCGCGCGCTGACCGTTGCCGGCGCCGTTCCCGTTGCCCGCGAGCAGACCGCCCGGGGCGCCGGGCTGCTGTCCGGGGCCCTGCTTGGACGCGGGCTGCTTGCCGCCGTGCGCGACGTCGACGGGCAGCATGACCAGTGCGGTCGTACCGCCGGAGTCGGAGGGGCGCAGCTGGATCCGGATGCCGTGACGCAGAGAGAGCCGGCCGACCACGAACAGACCCATGCGGCGGGAGACGGAGACGTCCACGGTGGGCGGCTGCGCGAGCCGCTCGTTGATCGCGGCGAGGTCCTCGGGGGAGAGGCCGATGCCGGTGTCGTGGATCTCGACGAGCACCCGCCCGTCGGGCAGCGCGTGACCGGTGACCTTGACCTTCGTCTGCGGCGAGGAGAACGACGTCGCGTTCTCCAGCAGCTCGGCGAGCAGGTGCACGAGGTCGTTGACGACCCGTCCCGCGACCTCGGTGGCGGGCACCGCGGACAGTTCGATGCGCTCGTACTGCTCCACCTCGGAGGCGGCGGCGCGGAGCACGTCGACCAGCGGGACGGGCCGGGTCCACCGACGTCCCGGCTCCTCGCCCGCGAGGACGAGGAGGTTCTCGCCGTTACGGCGCATACGGGTCGCGAGGTGGTCGAGCTTGAAGAGCGAGGACAGCTGGTCCGGGTCGGCCTCGCGGGACTCCAGCTCCGAGATGAGCGAGAGCTGGCGCTGGATGAGGCCCTGCGAGCGGCGCGAGAGGTTGGTGAACATCGCGTTGACGTTGCCCCGGAGGAGGGCCTGCTCGGCGGCGAGGCGGACGGCCTCGCGGTGCACGTCGTCGAAGGCCGCGGCCACCTGGCCGATCTCGTCCCGGGAGTGCACGCCGACCGACTCGACGGAGGTGTCGACGTCCTGCGGGTCGGTCTCGGAGAGCTGCTTGACGAGCTCGGGCAGCCGGTCCTGGGCGACCCGGGTGGCGGTGTCCTGCAGACGCCGCAGCGAACGGATCATGGAGCGGGCGACCACGAAGGCGCCGACGAGCGAGACGCCGAGCACGATGAGGATGACCGCACCGTTGATGATCGCCTCGCGCTGGGAGGCCTGGCGCAGCTCGCGGGCCTTGGCCTCCATGTCGCTGAGGAGGGTGGCCTCGATCGTCTCCATGGCCTTGATCTTGATGGTGCTCTGGTCGTACCAGTCCAGGTACGACCGGACCTGCTTGCCCTCGATGCCGTTCGTGGTGTCCAGGATCCGCTTGGCGTACATGTTCCCGGCGTTGATCTCCGGGTTGCCGTTGTCCAGGGGCGCCATGAGCTCCTCGGCGCTCTCCCCGGTCGTCCCGTAGATCGTCTTGAACGAGGTGAGGGCCCGGGACTCCTTGGCGAGCGCGTTGGAGCCGAACTGCCGGTCGTTCGGGTTGAGGTGCGGCTCCTTGACCGAACCGCCCGGCAGGGCCGCGGCGATGACCGCGCGCTGGACCGAGGCGTACTCCTTGGCGGAGGAGAACGCCGCCAGGGCCCGGGTCCGCTTGATCATGTCCGGGTTGCTGGTCGCCTGCGCCATGTCCTGCGAGAGGCTCAGCAGCGAGGTGATCAGCTGGTTGTACTGGTCGATGGTGTTGAGGCTCGGCGCGCCCTCTTCGTACGCCGTCTTGCGGATCGTACGGATGGTGCCGAGCTGGGAGGCGATCTGCGAGATGCTCGCGTGGATGCTGTCGAGCGCCTCGTCGCCCTCGGAGTCACCGATCGAGTCGGTCTCGTCGAGGAAGGCGTCCTTGGCCCGGTCGGTCTTGTCCCGGGGCCCGGTGACCTTGTAGTCGGTGGGCTTGGACTTGTTGGACAGCGGACCGGCCGACTGGTCGCGCTCCACCTGCAGCGCCTGGGCGAGCGAGGTCGCCTGCTTGGTCATCTTGGTCAGCAGCTGCATGTGCTGCAGCTGCTGGCTGTCGTTCATGGACTCGTTGATCCTCAGACCGCCCAGGCTGGTCGCGGCGACCACGGGGAGGGCGAGGAGGGAGACCAGCCGTGTGCTGATGCGCCAGTTACGGAGCGCTACGCGAGAACCCGTGTCGACCGGGCCGCGCGGTTGCGCGGGCGTGGTCGGCTCCGCGCCGCCGCTCGTCGTGGAGCCCGAGCCCTGCGCGCGGTCGCTGTTGTCGCCGGCAGCGGCCGGCCCGGGGTTCTGGGCGTGCTGGGGCGAGGAACCGCGGTCGGTCCCGCCGCGCGGCTCCTGTTCCGCCGGAGCGCTGCCATCCCTCTTGAAACGTCCCTGCACTAGCGTCGCAACCTCTGGACCAGGCGTCCCGCCCGCGTGTGCGGACAAGAACGGTGTCGGCGTCGTGGGGCGCTGGACGCGCCCCATGGGTGGTCGTATGAGTGACCGGCGTACTTCCCCCTCCCGCCGCCACTCGGCGCTGCGTTGCGCCCCTGCGCGCCGGCCTGAAACCCGCGGCGGTGCGTGGAATTCCAGCACAGTGCAGGATCTCCAACAAGGGCCATGTACCGGGCTGTGACCTGCGTGACACGTTGTGATGGGCGAGTGACAAGCAGTGGAGAGTGATCGTGGGTAAAGCGGACTATTGCGGAGGACTCACCTAGGGGAGGGGGGTGTCCCAGACGCGATGATCAGGAGCGGAATGGTGGATTCAGTGATGCATTGTCCGTTTTGTGGATCAAGGCCAGCTGTCCATAATGGGCCAATTGTCGATTAGTTCGTGAGCAAACTCACATGATGATCGTCGCCTCATCCCGGCTCCGGCGGGGAATCGGATGTTTAGCCTGACGCTTTACAGGGATGGCGAATCCGACAAGCCGGCGCCGCGACGAGCGACGCCCTCACCGACAGGGTCCTGACGGCAGATGAAGACGACGACGATGTTCCGCAACATTGCCAACCCCCGGCGCACCACGCTGGCGCACCTCGAGGACGCCGAAGCGCTGCGGACGCCCCCCCAGCCGGAGCACGCCGCCGACCTCCCGACCGTGACGGCCAACCCGCGCCGCACCATCCTGATGGAAGCCCCGGTCACGGCCGCCCAGTAGGGCCCGGCCGGCCACCGCCTTCCGCGCGCACTCATACGCGAGGCTGTCCCCTCTCATCGCGCTAGCCTGGAGCGTCAGTCTTCAGCCAGCCAGCAAGTGAGGGGCGACAGCATCCCGTGCGCATCGCCAGGTTCTCCATCGACGGCAATGTCGCCTTCGGCGCCGTCGAGGGACAGGGCACCGTGGAATCCGGTGACCTCGTCCTCGACATCATCAAGGGCATTCCGTACGCCGACTTCGAGCTCTCGGGCACCAAGGTCCCGCTGAACAAGGTCCGGCTGCTGCCTCCCGTGCTCCCCAACAAGGTCGTGGCCATCGGCCGCAACTACGCGGAGCACGCCGCCGAACTCGGCCACGAGGTCCCCGACGCGCCGATCACCTTCTTCAAGCCCACCACCTCGGTGATCGGCTCCGGCGACGCGATCGAGTACCCCTCCTTCTCCAACGAGCTGCACCACGAGGCCGAGCTGGCCGTGGTCATCGGCCGCATGTGCCGCGAGGTCCCCCGCGAGCGAGTCAAGGACGTCATCCTCGGCTACACCTGCGCCAACGACGTCACCGCCCGCGACGTGCAGCAGCGCGAGAAGCAGTGGGCCCGCGCCAAGGGCTTCGACACCTCCTGCCCGCTGGGCCCCTGGGTGGAGACCGAGGTGGACCCCCACGACCTCACCATCCAGGCGACGGTCAACGGCGAGCAGCGACAGCTCGGCCGCACCAGCGACATGGTCCGCTCCATCGAGGACCTGATCGTCCACATCACGGAAGCCATGACGCTGCTCCCGGGCGACGTGATCCTCACGGGCACCCCAGCGGGGGTCGGCCCCCTGCACGTCGGCGACGAGGTCGCCGTCACCATCGAAGGCATCGGCACTCTCACCAACAAGGTGATCAAGCGTGGCTAACGCACCATTCCCCAAGCTCTCGGCTTCGCTCGACCAGGGGAGGCCCTATCGCGTACGTTTCTGTCCCTCCCCGACCGGCAACCCCCACGTGGGCCTGGTCCGGACGGCGCTGTTCAACTGGGCCTTCGCCCGGCACCACCAGGGCACCCTGGTCTTCCGGATCGAGGACACCGACGCGGCGCGCGACTCGGAGGAGTCCTACCAGCAGCTGCTCGACTCGATGCGCTGGCTGGGCCTGGACTGGGACGAGGGCCCCGAGATCGGCGGCCCGCACGCCCCCTACCGCCAGTCGCAGCGGATGGACCTGTACAAGGACGTCGCCGAGAAGCTGCTCGCCGCCGGACACGCCTACCCCTGCTACTGCACCACCGAGGAGCTGGACACCCGCCGCGACGCCGCCCGCGCCGCCGGGAAGCCGTCCGGCTACGACGGCCACTGCCGCGACCTCACCGCCGAGCAGAAGACCGCGTACGAGGCCGAGGGCCGCAGCTCGATCGTCCGCTTCCGGATGCCCGACGAGGCCATCACCTTCACCGACCTGGTCCGCGGCGACATCACCGTCCAGCCGGAGAACGTCCCGGACTACGGCATCGTCCGCGCCAACGGGGCCCCGCTCTACACGCTGGTCAACCCGGTCGACGACGCGCTGATGGAGATCACCCACGTCCTGCGCGGCGAGGACCTGCTCTCCTCCACCCCGCGCCAGATCGCCCTCTACCGGGCGCTCATCGAGCTGGGCATCGCCAAGGAAACCCCCGCCTTCGGCCACCTGCCGTACGTCATGGGCGAGGGCAACAAGAAGCTCTCCAAGCGTGACCCGCAGGCCTCGCTCAACCTCTACCGCGAGCGCGGCTTCCTCCCCGAGGGGCTGCTGAACTACCTCTCGCTGCTGGGCTGGTCGATCGCCGAGGACCGCGACATCTTCTCGATGGACGAGCTGGTCGCCGCGTTCGACATCAAGGACGTCAACGCCAACCCGGCCCGCTTCGACCTCAAGAAGTGCGAGCACATCAACGCCGAGCACATCCGCATGCTGGACGTGAAGGCCTTCACCGAGGCCTGCGGCCCGTGGCTGCGGGCCCCCTTCGCCCCCTGGGCCCCGGAGGCGTTCGACGCCGAGAAGTGGACGCGGATCGCCCCGTACGCCCAGACCCGGGTCACGGTGCTCTCCGACATCACCGACAACGTCGACTTCCTCTTCCTCGACGAGCCGGTGGAGGACGAGGCGTCCTGGACCAAGGCGATGAAGGGCGACCCGGCGGCCCTGCTCACCACCGCCCGCGCCAACCTGGAAGCGGCCGACTGGAGCGACCCGGAGTCCCTGAAGAACGCCGTCCTCACCGCCGGCGAGGCCCACGGTCTCAAGCTCGGCAAGGCGCAGGCCCCGGTCCGCGTCGCCGTCACCGGCCGCACCGTCGGCCTGCCGCTCTTCGAGTCCCTGGAGATCCTCGGCCGCGACAGGAGCCTGGCCCGCGTGGACGCCGCGCTGGCGAAGCTGACCGCGTAAGCGACAGGACACCCCCGAGGAGGGCCGCAGCCGACCGGCTGCGGCCCTCCTCGGCCTTTCCGCCTTCTCGGCCGACCGCCTGCGGCTACCGTGAGATCCATGCCGATCCGCGCCGTGCTCTGGGACATCGACGACACGATCTTCGACTACGCGAATGCCGACCGCATCGGTATGCGGCAGCACCTGGAGCGTGAGGGGCTGCCCGAGACGTACGCCTCGGTCGAGGTGGCCCTCGACGCCTGGAAGGCGCTGAGCGTGCGGCACTGGACCCGGATGACCGCCGGTGAGACCGACTTCCGAGGACAGCGGCGGGACCGGGTGCGGGAGTTCCTCTCCCGCGATCTGGAGGATGCCGAGGCCGAGGCGTGGTTCGGCCGCCACGCCGCCCACTACGAGGCCGCCTGGGCGCTCTTCCCGGACGTCCTGCCGGTGCTCGACCTGCTGGCCCGTGACTACCGCCACGGAATCCTCTCCAACGCCAACACCGACCACCAGCAGCACAAGCTGACCGCGCTCGGCATCCGGGACCGCTTCGAAGCGATGGTCTGCGCGGTCGAGCTGGGGATCGCCAAGCCGGAGGCCGCCGCCTTCCACGCGGCCTGCGAGGCGCTCGCGCTGGAGCCGCACGAGGTGGCGTACGTCGGCAACGAGCCCGACATCGACGCCGGTGGAGCCGTCGCCGCCGGGCTGACCGGTATCTGGCTCGACCGGCGGAGCAGCGGCGGGAGGCCGGATCTCGTGACGATCACCGGGCTCGACCAGCTCCCCGGGCTGTTGGCGGGCCATACCCGTTTTGGAGCGCCGGACACCTTCGGGTAATGTTCTTTCTGCGCCGCCCGAGCGGGCCGAAAGATCCGGCCGGGAAGCGCAGACAGAGATGAAACCCCCTCCAGGGGTTGCGTTTCAGTGGGCTATGGTGTAATTGGCAACACTACGGTTTCTGGTACCGTCATTCTAGGTTCGAGTCCTGGTAGCCCAGCGCAAGACCAAGCAGTACGAGCAAGATCAGCAGGACAAGCCCCCGTTGTGTAGCGGCCTAGCACGCTGCCCTCTCACGGCAGTAGCGCCGGTTCGAATCCGGTCGGGGGTACAGATCCTTCCCGCGAGAACATCATGGGTCGCACCCATCGCTCTCGATGCAGGATCGCTAGGGCCCCCGTTGTGTAGCGGCCTAGCACGCTGCCCTCTCACGGCAGTAGCGCCGGTTCGAATCCGGTCGGGGGTACTTGTCACACCATGGGCTATGGTGTAATTGGCAACACTACGGTTTCTGGTACCGTCATTCTAGGTTCGAGTCCTGGTAGCCCAGCGCAAGTCAGCAGTGAACACGCCCCCGTTGTGTAGCGGCCTAGCACGCTGCCCTCTCACGGCAGTAGCGCCGGTTCGAATCCGGTCGGGGGTACAACAGAGCAGTACGGGAAGGCCCTTCACCTCGGTGGGGGGCCTTCCCGCTTGTCCGGAGTGGGATGCCCCGTGCCAAGTCGCCCGCCCTACACGGTGGTTGCGCCCCGTGGGGGAGTCCCGGAAAAGGAAAAGGGCCGCCACGACGCTGGGGCGGCCTTCGGGAAGTTCGGTCACGAGGAAGTGGGTGTGCGGCGTCAGCCCGTGCGGCGCAGGGCCTCGCTCAGCCGTGCCGCCGAGTCGATGACCGCCTGGGCGTGCATCCGCCCCGGGTGGCGGGTCAACCGCTCGATGGGCCCGGAGACCGAGACCGCGGCGACCACCCGGTTCGACGGGCCGCGCACCGGTGCCGAGACCGAGGCGACGCCCGGCTCCCGCTCGCCGATCGACTGGGCCCAGCCCCGTCGCCGTACGCCGGAGAGCGCCGTCGCCGTGAACCTGGCGCCCTGGAGCCCCCGGTGAAGGCGCTCCGGCTCCTCCCAGGCCATCAGGATCTGGGCGGAGGAACCCGCCTTCATCGTGAGGGTCGAGCCGACCGGCACCGTGTCCCGGAGTCCGGACAGCCGTTCCGCCGCGGCCACGCAGATACGCATGTCGCCCTGCCGGCGGTAGAGCTGCGCGCTCTCGCCGGTGATGTCGCGCAGGTGGGTGAGCACCGGTCCGGCCGTGGCCAGCAGGCGGTCCTCGCCCGCCGCGGCTGCCAGTTCCGACAGCCGGGGGCCGAGAATGAACCGGCCCTGCATGTCCCTCGCCACCATCCGGTGGTGTTCCAGTGCCACGGCCAGTCGATGGGCCGTGGGTCGTGCGAGCCCGGTCGCCGCGACCAGCCCGGCGAGGGTGGCCGGACCGGACTCCAGGGCGCTCAATACCAGAGCTGCCTTGTCGAGAACGCCGACGCCGCTAGAGTTGTCCATACGACGATACTCCCGTCTCACTCTGTGAAACGCAAGTTCAATTTTCGGCGGAAGTTGCGAACCTGTACGGGCGGCCGCACAACGGCTCGTAGCCACCGCCCCGCACGGGGGTCCGGACGGAGGCGCACCGAATCTCTAGTTGGGCCGGCGAAGAAGCCGGCCGGAGGGAAAGCGATGGGTAGGACACTCGCGGAGAAGGTCTGGGACGATCACGTCGTCCGGCGCGCGGAGGGCGAGCCCGACCTCCTCTTCATCGATCTGCACCTGCTGCACGAGGTGACCAGCCCGCAGGCCTTCGACGGGCTGCGCAAGGCCGGACGTCCGGTGCGGCGCCTCGACCTCACCATCGCCACCGAGGACCACAACACCCCGACCCTCGACATCGACAAGCCGATCGCCGACCCGGTCTCGCGCATCCAGCTGGAGACCCTGCGCAAGAACTGCGCGGACTTCGGCGTCCGGCTGCACCCGCTGGGCGACGTCGAGCAGGGCGTCGTGCACGTGGTCGGCCCGCAGCTGGGTCTGACCCAGCCCGGCACCACCGTGGTCTGCGGCGACTCCCACACCTCCACGCACGGCGCGTTCGGCGCACTGGCGTTCGGCATCGGCACCAGCCAGGTGGAGCACGTCCTCGCCACCCAGACGCTGCCGCTGGCCCGCCCGAAGACCATGGCCATCACGGTCGAGGGCGAACTGCCCGACGAGGTCACCGCGAAGGACCTGATCCTGGCGATCATCGCCCGGATCGGCACCGGCGGCGGCCAGGGCTACATCCTCGAATACCGCGGCTCCGCCATCGAGAAGCTCTCGATGGAGGCCCGGATGACCATCTGCAACATGTCGATCGAGGCCGGCGCCCGCGCGGGCATGATCGCCCCCGACGCCACCACCTTCGACTACCTCGAGGGCCGCGACCACGCCCCCGTGGGCGAGGACTGGGACACCGCCGTCGCGTACTGGAAGACCCTGCGCTCCGACGACGACGCGGTGTTCGACGCCGAGGTCGTCATCGACGCCACCGAACTGGCCCCGTTCGTCACCTGGGGCACCAACCCCGGCCAGGGCGCGCCCCTGTCGGCCAACGTCCCCGACCCGGCTTCGTACGAGGACGCCTCGGAGCGCTTCGCCGCCGAAAAGGCCCTGGAGTACATGGGGTTGACCGCCGGGCAGCCACTGCGTGACATCAACGTCGACACCGTCTTCGTAGGTTCGTGCACCAACGGCCGCATCGAGGACCTGCGTAACGCGGCCTCGATCCTGGACGGCCGCAAAGTCGCCGACGGTGTAAGGATGCTGGTCGTCCCCGGCTCGGTCCGGGTCGCGCTCCAGGCCGTCTCCGAGGGCCTGGACAAGGTCTTCACCGAGGCCGGCGCCGAATGGCGGCACGCGGGTTGCTCGATGTGCCTCGGCATGAACCCCGACCAGCTGGCCCCCGGCGAGCGCTCCGCCTCCACCTCGAACCGCAACTTCGAGGGTCGGCAGGGCAAGGGCGGCCGCACCCACCTGGTCTCGCCCCAGGTCGCCGCCGCCACCGCGGTGCTGGGCCATCTGGCCTCGCCCGCCGACCTGTCCGACGCCCGTACCCCCGCCGGAGTCCGATAGCCATGGAAGCATTCACCACGCACACCGGCCGGGCCGTTCCGCTGCGCCGCAGCAACGTCGACACCGACCAGATCATCCCCGCGCACTGGCTGAAGAAGGTCACCCGCGACGGGTTCGAGGACGGGCTCTTCGAAGCCTGGCGCAAGGACGAGAACTTCGTCCTCAACCGCCCCGAGCGCCAGGGCGCCTCGGTCCTGGTCGCCGGTCCCGACTTCGGTACGGGCTCCTCCCGCGAACACGCGGTCTGGGCCCTGCAGAACTACGGCTTCAAGGCCGTCGTCTCCTCCCGCTTCGCCGACATCTTCCGGGGCAACTCGCTGAAGAACGGCCTGCTCACCGTGGTCCTGGAGCAGAACGTCGTCGACGCGCTCTGGGAGCTGACGGAGGCCGACCCGACCGTCGAGGTGACCGTCGACCTGAAGACGCGCCAGGTACGCGCCGAGGGCATCACCGCCGACTTCGAGCTCGACGAGAACGCCCGCTGGCGACTGCTCAACGGCCTCGACGACATCAGCCTCACCCTTCAGAACGAAGCGGACATCGCCGCGTACGAGGCGGCCAGGCCCGCCTTCAAGCCGCGTACCATTGCCGCCTGAGCAGCGCTTTTCCAGGACTGCGCCCCCTGCCTCCCGGCAGGGGGCGCAGTCGCTTGTTGAGACCCCGTCGGGCGACAACTCGCCCCAGATGGCACAATCGGTGCATGGAACGCGACAGCCAACTCAAGCTCTATGGCCAAGTCGCCGACCGATTGAAGGAAGCGCACGCGAAGGTGCGTGCACTGCAAGTCCCGGAGAGCGTACGGATGGCGCTGACCCGGAAGCTGCTGGTCGTCACGGCCGCGGCGAAGCACGATCTCCCGGACGCGGCAAGGCGTCTGGACCGGATGATGAAGGACCTCGATGAGGGCCGATTCCCCGAAGGTGACTGACACGTGGAACTGCGCATCGGTCGACTTCGTTGCGGCACTAGGGTGATTAGCCCGTTTCGTGTTTGATTTGCGGTATATATCTGCCTAACGTGCGAAAAAGCTTGAACACTTTCGTTCTGGCAATGTCTCCGAAGGGGAAGACGTGAACAAGGCGCAGCTCGTAGAAGCGATTGCCGACAAGGTCGGCGGCCGTCAGCAGGCCGCAGACGCTGTCGACGCGGTACTCGACGCGATCGTCCGTGCCGTTGTCGCCGGGGACCGTGTCTCGGTCACCGGCTTCGGCTCGTTCGAGAAGGTCGACCGCCCGGCCCGGTACGCCCGCAACCCGCAGACGGGTGAGCGCGTCCGGGTCAAGAAGACCTCGGTGCCCCGCTTCCGCGCGGGCCAGGGTTTCAAGGACCTGGTGAGCGGCTCGAAGAAGCTCCCCAAGAACGACGTGGCCGTCAAGAAGGCCCCCAAGGGCAGCCTCTCGGGCGGATCCTCCGCCGCCCGTACGACGGTGAAGGCCGCCGCCGCCAAGAAGTCGGCCGCCAAGAAGGCCACCGCGAAGAAGACCACCGCCAAGAAGGCGACTCCGGCGAAGACCACCGCCGCAGCCAAGAAGGTCACCGCGAAGAAGACCACCGCGACGGCCAAGAAGGCCTCCGCGGCCGCCAAGAAGGCGACTCCGGCGAAGAAGGCCGCGACGACCGCCAAGAAGGCCTCGCCCAGCAAGACCGCGCCCGCCAAGAAGACCACGGCGAAGAAGGCGCCCGCGAAGAAGACCACGGCGCGCACCACCACGGCCAAGAAGGCCACCGCACGCAAGAAGTGAGACCGGGCACCCGCTCGCTCATCACAACGCGCCGGGCCGGGCTCCCCTCCGGGGGAGCCCGGCCCGCGGGCTTTGCGGGCCCCGTTCGGCCCAGGGGTCCCGCTCCGGTCGGGGCGGGGTCAGAACGTCTGCAGCGTCACCAGGGTGATCCGCAGGTCCGCTCCCTCGCCCTCGCCCTCGATCCGCACCCGCTGCCCCGGACGCAGCAGCAGCAGACCGCCCGCGTCGAAGGCCGGGGCGTCGAAGTCCACCGGGGTGCCGTCGTCCAGCAGCACGCTGCCGCTGCGGGTCTCGGGGTCGTACGTGTACGAGGTCGCCTGCATGGGCGGCAGCCTATCGGTCACGGAAGGGGGCGGCCGCGGCCGTGATCCGCGCCGTGTGCGGGCCCACCCCCAGGGCCAGGGCGACCCGCAGATCCTCGCCCGTATCGACGTCCCGGCGCACCGAGTCGACGCCGGACAGCGCTATTTCCGCCGCCCCCGACGCCAGGTGCCGGGCCCCGGACGGGCCGCCGAAAGCCGGACGGAATTCCGCACCGCGCGCGGCGGCCAGAAATGTCGTTCCGATTCCCGCCGCGTCCCGGAGAAAAGCGCTGGGAAAAGCGGAAGCGAAATCGAGCACCCGCGCCAATTCCTCGGTGCGCAGTGCCGGCAGATCCGCGTTGAGCGCCGCCACCGCGGTGGCGGGCCGCAGGGCCCGCACGGAGCGTGCGCCGTGCGCGAGGGCGGCGTTGAGCCCGGCCGCCGGAGCGTCCGGCACGATCCGCGCCCCGAGCGCGGAAAGAGCCGCCGCGGCCACGGCGTCGTCCGTGACGACCACCACATCCCGCACCAGGGAGCAGGCCAGCGCCGCGGCCACCGTGTCCTGGGCGAACGCCAGGGCCAGCCGGGGCCGCGCGGCATCGCCCGCCGCTTGCCCCAGGCGGCTCTTGGCCCGTGCGAGCGGCTTCAGCGGAACGACCAGGGACCAGGGCCCGGCCGGATCGGTGTTCGTGGCGATCTCCCCCTCCGTACGCGTCAGCACTTATTCTCGCCTGCCGGTACGACAACCTGGAGGTCCGCTACCGAACGTGAGGCGTACGGTGTTCTCGACAGAGCAGGGGCCTGGGGCGAGACTTGACCGCCAGTAGCCAGGCTGCAGGTCGAGAATCCCTAAGGAAGGTGTCCGAGTGTCCCGCCGCAGAATCGGCTTCTGGTACCGCCTGGCGGCGGTCATCGCCAAGCCGCCATTGGTGGTTCTGTTCAAGCGCGACTGGCGGGGGATGGAACACATTCCGGCCGACGGCGGATTCATCACCGCCGTCAATCACAACTCCTATCTGGACCCGCTCTCCTACGGCCACTTCCAGTACAACACCGGGCGGGTGCCGCGGCTCCTGGCGAAGGCCGGCCTCTTCCGCACCCCGTTCGTCGGGATGATGCTGCGCGGCACCGGCCAGATCCCCGTCTACCGCGAGACCACCAACGCCCTGGACGCCTTCCGGGCCGCCGTCGACGCCATCGAGCGCGGTGAGTGCGTCGCCTTCTACCCCGAGGGCACCCTCACCCGTGACCCCGACATGTGGCCGATGGCCGGCAAGACCGGGGCCGCCCGGGTCGCCCTGATGACCAAGGCGCCCGTCATTCCCGTCGCCCAGTGGGGCGCCAACCTCGCGATGCCGCCCTACGCCAAGGAGAACAAGTTCCGGCTGTTCCCCCGCAAGACGCTCCAGGTGCAGGCCGGGCCGCCCGTCGACCTCAGCCGCTTCCACGGTCTGGAGCCGACCCCCGAGGTGCTCCGCGAGGTGACCGAGGTCATCATGGCGGCGGTCACCCGCGAGCTGGAGGACCTGCGCGGCGAGAAAGCGCCCGCCGAGCTCTACGATCACCGCAAAGCCCGTGCTGAACAACGGCGCAGGGCCCAGGGAAAGGGACCCACGTGACGCACCCCGTAAAAGCAGCCGTCTTCGGAACCGGCTCATGGGGTACGGCCTTCGCCGTGATCCTCGCCGACGCGGGCTGCGAGGTCACCCTCTGGGGCCGCCGCGCCGAGGTCGCCGAGACCATCAACACCACCCGCACCAACCCGGACTACCTCCCGGGCATCGCGCTCCCCGACTCCATCCGAGCCACCACCGACGCCGCCGAGGCCCTGCGCGGCGCGGAGTTCGCGTTCCTCGTCGTGCCCTCCCAGACGCTGCGGGCCAACCTCGCCGACTGGGCCCCGCACCTGGAGCCCGACACCGTCCTGGTCTCCCTGATGAAGGGCGTCGAGCTGGGCACCGCCGAGCTGATGAGCGAGGTGATCGCGGACGTCACCAAGGTCTCCGCCGACCGCATCGCCGTCGTGTCGGGACCCAACCTGGCCAAGGAGATCGCCGAGCGACGCCCCGCCGCGGCCGTCGTCGCGTGCGCCGACGAGTCCGTCGCCCAGCGCCTCCAGGCCGCCTGCCACACCTCGTACTTCCGGCCGTACACCAACACCGACGTGGTCGGCTGCGAGCTCGGCGGCGCCGTGAAGAACGTCATCGGCCTCGCCGTCGGCATCGCGGACGGCATGGGCCTCGGCGACAACACGAAGGGCTCCCTCATCACCCGGGGCCTCGCCGAGACCACCCGACTGGGCCTGGCCATGGGCGCGGACCCGTTGACGTTCTCCGGACTCGCGGGCCTGGGCGACCTGGTGGCCACCTGCTCCTCGCCGCTCTCGCGCAACCACACCTTCGGCACGAACCTCGGCCGCGGCATGACGCTCCAGGAGACGATCGCCGTCACCAAGCAGACCGCCGAGGGCGTCAAGTCCTGCGAATCGGTCCTCGACCTGGCCCGCAGGCACGGGGTCGACATGCCCATCACCGAGACCGTCGTCTCGATCGTCCACGAGGGCAAGTCCCCGGTCGTCGCCGTCAAGGAGCTGATGTCGCGGAGTGCCAAGGCCGAGCGACGCTGACGTCTCCCTTACCAGCAGGTACGCTCATCGCGATATGAGCAGCGAGAACCTCCCCCAGAGCCCTGAGCGCGCCGAGAGCCCTGTGCCGCAGCGCCGCAAGCCCCGCGTGGCTGTCGTGTTCGGCGGCCGCAGCTCCGAACACGGCATCTCGGTCGTCACGGCCGGCGCCGTCATGAGGGCCATCGACCGGACCACGTACGACGTCCTGCCGATCGGCATCACGACGGACGGCCGCTGGGCGCTCACCGCCGACGATCCCGAACGCATGGCCATCACCGACCGCAAGGTCCCCGACGTGGACCGGCTCACCGAGTCCGCCGAGGGCAGCGTCGTGCTCTCCGTGGACCCCGGCAGCCGCGAGGTCCTCTACAGCGAACCCGGCTCCGTGCCCAAGGCGCTGGGCGAGGTCGACGTCGTCTTCCCCGTGCTGCACGGCCCGTACGGGGAGGACGGCACCCTCCAGGGTCTCCTCGAACTCTCCGGTGTGCCCTACGTCGGCGCGGGTGTCCTCGCCTCCGCCGTCGGCCAGGACAAGGAGTACATGAAGCGCGTCTTCCTCTCCTTCGGCCTGCCGGTCGGACCGTACGAGGTCGTCCGCCCTCGCGAGTGGGACAACGACCCCGCGGCCGCCCGCAAGCGGATCGTGGACTTCGCCGGCGAGCACGGCTGGCCGCTGTTCATCAAGCCCGCCCGCGGCGGCTCCTCGATGGGCATCACCAAGGTCGACTCCGTCGAAGGACTCGACGAGGCGATCGAGGAGGCCCGCCGCCACGACCCGAAGTTCCTCGTCGAGTCGCTGCTGCGCGGCCGCGAGATCGAGTGCGGGGTGCTGGAGTTCGAGGACGGCCCGCGCGCCAGCGTGCCCGCCGAGATCCCGCCGGTCACCGCACACGACTTCTACGACTTCGAGGCCAAGTACATCGACTCGGCCGCCGGGCTCGTGCCCGCACCGCTCACCGAGGAGCAGACCGCCGAGGTCCAGCGGCTCGCCGTCGCCGCCTTCGACGCCGTCTCCTGCGAGGGTCTGGTCCGCGCCGACTTCTTCCTCACCGAGGACGGCTCCTTCGTCATCAACGAGATCAACACCCTGCCGGGCTTCACCCCGATCTCCATGTACCCGCGCATGTGGCAGGAGAGCGGCGTCAGCTACCCGGAACTGGTCGACCGGCTGATCCAGGCCGCGTTGAGCCGCTCCACCGGACTGCGCTGACGAGGCCGACGGCCTTCAGAACTTGCTCGGTACCGTCCTGGAGACCGGGCCGGCGAACGAGGCCAGCGGCGTGATGTCGTGGGCGTACGTCGAGTCCATCGTGACCTCGACGTACGCCTTGCGGTACGTGGTGGTGAACCGGGGACCGGAGTCCTCGGGTTCCTCCAGCATCCACTGCACCCCGTCCGCCTCGACGCCCTGTGACTGGGGGTCGTCCATCTTGGCGGGCCGGGGGACCCCGCAGCGCAGTACGATCGCCCCGTCCCCCCAGCCGGCGGTCAGCTCCGAAGCCGGGGAGGGGTCGCTGCGTTCCAGTTCGAGGATGGTCTTCGGCAGTTCCTCGTGCAGGGCCTCGCAGTACGCCGCGGCCTTGGAGGACGGCGTGGGAACCGTGATCGAGGGCCCCGCGTCGCCGGGAGAACAGCCCGCCGCGGCCAGCACGAGCACGGCAGCGGACGGACCGAGGAGTATCGAGCGGGGGGAACGGCGGGCGGATGACGTCACCGGCCCAGCCTAGACGGGGGTCAGAGGTGGACGACCGGGCAGGTCAGGGTTCGTGTGATGCCGTCCACCTGCTGCACCTTGGCGACCACCATGCGGCCGAGTTCATCGACCGTGTCTGCTTGGGCCCGCACGATCACGTCGTACGGACCGGTGACGTCCTCTGCCTGGATGACTCCCGGGATCTTGGAAATGGTCTCGGCGACGATCGACGCCTTGCCCACCTCGGTCTGGATGAGGATGTACGCCTGTACCACGGAACCTCCAGGGCGGCCACGAGGATCATGTGGGGGAAAGGGACGCCACGTTATCGCGTTGCCGCGGGCCACGGGGAGACCTACGGGCCGGATGGCGTCCACAGCGTGGCGTACAGGGCGCAGAAGTTGACGTATCTCTTGACGGTACCGACAGCACAGACGGCTCGCGACCGGGGGCCCGGACGGGTGTCCGGGGCGATAAAGGAGAGGTGAGACTCGGTGAAGGGAACCGTGGGCGAGTTGGGGGAGTTCGGGCTCATCAGAGAGCTCACGTCCCGGCTCACCACCACTCCGGCGGTACGGCTGGGGCCCGGCGACGACGCCGCGGTCGTGGCCGCCCCCGACCGCAGGGTCGTGGCCAGTACGGACATCCTGCTGGAAGGCCGGCACTTCCGGCGCGACTGGTCGACGGCGTACGACGTCGGCCGCAAGGCCGCCGCCCAGAACCTCGCCGACATCGCGGCCATGGGCGCCGTGCCCACCGCGCTGCTCCTCGGCCTCGTCGTCCCCGCCGACCTCCCCGTCACCTGGGCCGCCGAGCTGATGGACGGGCTGCGCGACGAGTGCCAGGTGGCGGGCGCCGCCGTGGTCGGCGGCGATGTGGTCGGCGGTGACACGATCACCGTCGCGATCACCGCCCTCGGTGACCTGCGCAACCACGAACCGGTCACCCGGGGCGGCGCCCGCCCCGGCGACGTCGTCGCGGTCACCGGCTGGCTCGGCTGGTCCGCCGCCGGATACGCCGTGCTCTCCCGCGGCTTCCGCTCGCCCCGCGCCTTCGTCGAGGCCCACCGCCGCCCCGAACCGCCGTACCACGCGGGCCCCGCGGCCGCCGGGCTCGGCGCCACCGCGATGACCGACGTCAGCGACGGTCTCGTCGCGGACCTCGGACACATCGCGGAGTCCAGCAAGGTCCGCATCGACCTGCGCTCCGGCCTCATCGACATCCCCTCGCAGATGTCCGACATCGGCCAGGCCGTCGGCGTCGACCCGCTCCAGTGGGTGCTGACCGGGGGGGAGGACCACGCGATCGTGGCGACCTTCCCGCCGGACGTGAAGCTGCCCGCCCGCTGGAAGGTGATCGGCGAGGTCCTCAACCCCTCCGCCCTGCCCCAGGTCACCGTCGACGGAGCGCCCTGGACCAGCAAGGGCGGCTGGGACCACTTCGGCTCCATCGAGGACACCCCGCCGAGCACGTGAGCGTTAGATTGCTGCGTATGCCCATACGTACCGCTGTACCGCCCCGTGTGCTCACCGTCGCCGGATCAGACTCCGGCGGCGGTGCGGGGATCCAGGCCGATCTGAAGACGATGCTCGCGCTCGGCGTGCACGGCATGAGCGTGCTCACCGCCGTCACCGCACAGAACTCCCTCGGCGTCCAGGGCGCGTGGGAGCTTCCGGTAGAAGCCGTACGCGCCCAGTACCGCAGCGTCGTCGACGACATCGGCGTCCAGGCCGTGAAGACCGGAATGCTCGCCTCCGCCGCTCTCGTGCAGACCGTCGCCGAACTCCTCGCCGGAACCGAGGCCCCCGTCGTCGTCGACCCGGTCGGCGTCTCCAAGCACGGCGACGCGCTGCTCGCCGCCGAAGCCCTCGATTCCGTACGGACGAAGCTGCTGCCCGTCGCCACCGTCGCCACCCCGAACCTCGACGAAGTGGCCCAGCTCACCGGGGTCACGGTCACCGACGAGAGCGGGATGCGCCGGGCCGCCGAGGAGATCCTCGCCTTCGGGCCGCGCTGGGTCGTGATCAAGGGCGGCCATCTGCCCGGTGAGGCGGTGGACCTGCTCACCGACGGGAGCGCGGAACACTGGCTGCGCGCCCCCCGGCACGACAACCGCCACACCCACGGCACCGGCTGCACCCTGGCCTCGGCCATCGCCTCCGGGCTCGCGCTCGGGAAGGACGTGCCCACGGCGGTACGGGACGCGAAGACGTACGTCACCGGCGCGATCGAGGCCGGTTTCCCGCTCGGCGGCGGCATCGGCCCCGTCGACCACGGCTGGCGGACCCGCCCGGCCGCCGATCCGGCTTCCTGAGCAGCCCTTCCGGCTCCCTGATCAGCCCCTGAGCACAGCAAAAAGCCGGTCCACCGAGGTGGACCGGCTTTTTGGGCAACCGGCAGGCTGCGCTACGACGGGGACGTCAGCGCGCGACCTTGCCGGCCTTGATGCACGAGGTGCAGACGTTGAGCCGCTTCGGCGTCCGACCGACCACGGCACGCACGCGCTGGATGTTGGGATTCCAGCGACGGGACGTACGGCGGTGCGAGTGCGAAATGCTGTTGCCGAAGCTCGGCCCCTTGCCGCAAACGTCGCAGTTGGCAGCCACGGGTCACTCCAAAGACTTCAGATGCACTTACAGTGAAATCCGGCGCGCCGGAATCATTTGACTGAAGTGGCGGTACCGGAGGAATGGCCCGACTCTCATCGGGCAACCGGAGCAGCATACAACGACTGCTTCGGAGATACGAAACTACCACGGGTCGGCCCCCCGCCCCGCCCGCCCCCTGTCCGGGCCGGAACCCCGACAGGCGGGCTAACCTGCGGTGCAGTCCGTCGCCACGGCCGATCGAGGAGGACCATCGGTGCCGCAGCTCCCCGACGATCTGAACGCCGTCGCGGTGCGCACGTGGTGCTCACTGGCCCTGGAGGCCCTGGGCCGGGAGCGCGCGGAGATCGACGCGATCAACGTCTATCCCATCGCCGACGGGGACACCGGCACCAATCTCTATCTGACCGTCGAGTCCGCCGCCGCGGCCGTCGAAGCGGTGTTCGCCGCGTACGAGACCGGAGCCACCGCGCCCGCCACCGCCGACGCCGTACGCGCCATGGCGCACGGCGCCCTGATCGGCGCCCGCGGGAACTCCGGCACCATCCTGGCCCAGCTGCTGCGCGGCATGGCCGGGGTGCTGGCCGACGGCGGCGACGCGGCGCACCTGCGCCTCGCCCTCAGCCGGGCCGCCGACGCCGCCCGTCGGGCCGTCGCCCACCCCGTCGAGGGCACCGTGCTCACCGTCGCCACCGCTGCCGCCGAGGCCGCCGAGGGCGAGGATCCGGACCTGCGCACCGTCGTGCACGCCGCGTACGACGGCGCGCGCGCGGCCCTCGCGAAGACGCCCGAGCAACTCGCCGTCCTCGGCCGGGCGGGTGTGGTCGACGCCGGGGGCCGGGGACTGGTCGCGGTCCTGGGCGCGCTGGTGGAGACCGTGACCGGGCAGGCTCCGGCACGGGGGCCCCGCACCGGGCCCGGGAGGACGCCCGCGCCCGTGGACGGCGGCTCCGTGGTGGGCCTGCCGGTGGGCGGCACCCCGGTGGAGGGAGACGCTCCGTCGGGGGAGGGGGTGCTCGACTGCCCCGAGGCCGGGGCGCCGGGCCCGCGTTCGAGGTGATCTACCTCCTGGAGGCCCGTGACGAGCAGGTGGCCCGGCTGCGCACCCGGCTCGACGCGCTCGGAGACTCCCTGGTCGTGGTGGGCGGCGACGGGCTCTGGCACGTCCACGTCCACGTCGACGACGCCGGGGCGGCCGTGGAGGCGGGCGTCGAGGCCGGGCGGCCGTACCGCATCCGGATCACCCACTTCGCCACCGAGAGCGGCCACGACCGCCGCGTCCAGGCCGAACCCACCCAGCGCGCCGTCGTCGTCGTGGTCCCCGGCGACGGACTGGCCGGGCTCTGCACCGAGGCCGGCGCCACCACGGTGATCGCCCGCCCCGGCGAACCGCCCGCCAGCGGCGAACTGGTCGACGCCATCCGCCGCGCCCACGCCCGTGAGGTGGTGCTGCTGCCCAACGACGCCGCTCTGCGCCACACCGCCGCCGCGGCCGCCGAACAGGCCAGGAGCGAGGGGGTCCGGGTCGCCCTCGTCCCCACCCGGGCCGCCGTCCAGGGCATCGCCGCCCTCGCCGTCCATGAGCCCGACCGGGGCTTCGACGAGGACGTGGTCGCCATGACCGCCGCCGCCGGCGCCACCCGCTACGCCGAACTGGCCGTTGCGGAGCGCCAGTCGTGGACCATGGCCGGGATCTGCCAGGCCGGGGACATCCTCGGCCTGATCGACGGCGACGTGGCCGTGATCGGCGCCGACGTCCCCGCCACCGCCCGTACCGTCCTCGACCGGATGCTGGCGGCGGGCGGCGAGCTGGTCACCCTCGTCCTCGGCGAGGACGTCCCCGACGCGCTGGCCGACGCGCTGGAGGAGCACGTGCGCGAGGGCTACCTCGCCGTGGACACCGTCGTCTACCGGGGCGGGCACCAGCGCGCACCGCTGCTCATCGGCGTCGAGTAGCCCGGAATCCGCGGCACGGGCCGCGCCCGGCGGACAGCTGTCAGTGCCGTGGTGTGCAATGGATCGCGTGTCCTCGTTCGATGAACCTCTGAAGAAGCTGCTCGGCGGAGCCACCGCGAAGGTGATGGCCGAACACCTCGACCTGCACACGGTCGGTGATCTGCTGCACCACTACCCGCGGCGGTACGAGGAGCGCGGCAAGCTGACCGCGCTGGCCGACCTCCCGCTGGACGAGCACGTCACGGTGCTCGCCCAGGTCGCCGACGCCAGGATCCTGATGTTCAACAACGGTCGGGGCAAACGCCTGGAGGTCACCCTGACCGACGGCAGCGGCCGCCTCCAGCTGGTCTTCTTCGGCCACGGAGTCCACAAGCCGCACAAGGAGCTGCTCCCCGGCCGCCAGGCGATGTTCGCGGGCAAGGTCTCCGTCTTCAACCGCAAGATGCAGCTCGCCCACCCCACGTACCAACTGCTCGACGCCTCCGACGCCGACGAGGCGACCGAGGCCGTGGACGCCTTCGCGGGGCGGCTGCTGCCGATCTACCCGGCCTGCAAGCAGCTCGACTCCTGGCGGATCGCCAAGGCCGTCGACGCCGTACTGCCCAGCGCGCGTGACGCGGTGGACCCGCTGCCCGCCGCCCTGCGAGAGGGCCGGGGCCTCACCTCACTGCCCGAGGCGCTGCTGAAGGCGCACCGCCCGCAGACGAAGGCGGACGTCGAGGACGCCAGGGCCCGGCTCAAGTGGGACGAGGCGTTCGTCCTCCAGGTCGCCCTGGCCCGCCGCCGCTACGCCGACACCCAACTCCCCGCCGTCGCCCGACGGCCCGTCGCGGACGGCCTGCTGGACGCCTTCGACGCCAAGCTGCCCTTCACCCTCACGGAGGGCCAGGAGAAGGTCAGCAAGGAGATCTTCGACGACCTGGCCACCGAGCACCCGATGCACCGCCTCCTCCAGGGCGAGGTCGGCTCGGGGAAGACGATGGTGGCGCTGCGCGCCATGCTCACCGTGGTCGACGCCGGCGGCCAGGCCGCGATGCTCGCCCCCACCGAGGTCCTCGCCCAGCAGCACCACCGCTCGATCACCGAGATGATGGGCGAGCTGGCCGAGGGCGGCATGCTGGGCAGCTCCGACCGGGGCACCAAGGTCGTCCTGCTCACCGGGTCCATGGGCATGGCGGCCCGCCGTCAGGCCCTGCTCGACCTGGTCACCGGCGAGGCGGGCATCGTCATCGGCACCCACGCCCTCATCGAGGACAAGGTGCGGTTCCACGACCTCGGCCTGGTCGTGGTCGACGAGCAGCACCGCTTCGGCGTGGAACAGCGCGACGCTCTCCGTTCCAAGGGCAAACAGCCGCCCCACCTCCTCGTCATGACCGCCACCCCCATCCCCCGTACGGTCGCGATGACCGTCTTCGGGGACCTGGAGACCTCCGTCCTGGACCAGCTCCCGGCCGGCCGCTCCCCGATCGCCAGCCACGTCGTTCCCGCCAAGGACAAGCCGCACTTCCTCAGCCGCGCCTGGGAACGCGTCCGCGAGGAGGTGGAGAACGGCCACCAGGCGTACGTGGTCTGCCCCCGCATCGGCGACGACGCGGAAGAGGCGGAGGGGAAGGGCGGGAAGAAGGCGAAGGCCAAGAAGCAGGCACCCGAGGAGGACGGGGACAAGCGCCCGCCGCTCGCCGTTCTGGAGATCGCCGACGAGCTGCGCAAGGGCGCGCTGACCGGACTGGGCGTCGAGGTGCTGCACGGGAGGATGCACCCCGACGAGAAGGACGACGTCATGCGCCGCTTCGCCGCCGGGGACGTCGACGTCCTGGTCGCCACCACCGTCATCGAGGTCGGGGTCAACGTCCCCAACGCCACCGCCATGGTGATCATGGACGCCGACCGCTTCGGCGTCTCCCAGCTCCACCAGCTCCGCGGCCGCGTCGGCCGTGGCTCCGCCCCCGGGCTCTGCCTGCTGGTCAGCGAGGCCCACGAGGCGAGCCCCGCCCGCGCCCGGCTCTCCGCCGTCGCCGCCACCCTCGACGGCTTCGAGCTCTCCCGCATCGACCTGGAGCAGCGCCGCGAGGGCGATGTGCTGGGCCAGGCCCAGTCCGGAGTGCGCTCTTCGCTGCGGATGCTCACCGTCATCGACGACGAGGAGGTGATCGTCGCCGCCCGGGAGGAGGCCGCCCGGATCGTCGCCGCCGACCCCGAGCTGGAACACCTGCCGGAGCTGCGCACGGTGCTGGCCGCACTCCTGGACAAGGACCGCGAGGAGTATCTCGACAAGGGGTGAGGGCGCGGGGCGTCCTGCCGGTCGGGCCGGTGCGGGCCGACCGGCCTATCGTGGAGGCACGGCACGCGCACAGCGCGCGATACCGACCCCGATACCGACCCGTCGACGGCCCGTGCGCCGTACGCCCCCGACCCCGAGGACCCGACACCCATGACCCGCGTGATCGCCGGCTCGGCCGGCGGACGCCGCCTGGCCGTCCCGCCCGGCACCGGCACCCGCCCCACCTCCGACCGTGCGCGCGAGGGCCTCTTCTCGACCTGGGAAGCACTGCTCGGCACCCTGGAGGGGGCCAGGGTCGCCGATCTGTACGCCGGATCCGGCGCCGTCGGCCTCGAAGCGCTCTCCCGCGGCGCGGTCCACGCCCTGCTCGTCGAGGCCGACCCGAAGGCCGTCCGCACCGTCCGCGACAACGTCCGCACCCTGGGCCTCCCCGGCGCCGAGGTCCGCACCGGCAGAGCCGAGCAGATCGTGACAGGACCGGCGCCCGCCGACCCGTACGGCATCGTCTTCCTGGACCCGCCGTACGCCGTCACCGACGACGATCTTCGCGAGATCCTGCTCACACTCCGTGCTCAGGGGTGGCTCGGCGACGATGTGCTCGTCACCGTGGAACGCAGCACCCGGGGCGGAGAATTCGGCTGGCCCGCCGGATTCGAGCCACTGCGGTCCCGTCGCTACGGCGAGGGAACGCTTTGGTACGGTCGCGCCGCCGCTACGTGCGAAGACGCACGATGACCGGACCGGAGAGCGAGGGAATCACAGTGCGCCGCGCCGTCTGTCCGGGGTCGTTCGACCCCATCACCAACGGACATCTCGACATCATTGGCCGAGCCTCGAAACTGTACGACGTGGTGCACGTGGCGGTGATGATCAACCAGTCCAAGAAGGGGCTGTTCACCGTGGACGAGCGGATCGAGCTGATCCGCGAGGTCACCGCCGACTTCGGCAACGTCGAGGTGGAGTCCTTCCACGGCCTGCTGGTCGACTTCTGCAAGCAGCGGGAGATCCCGGCGATCGTGAAGGGCCTGCGGGCCGTCAGCGACTTCGACTACGAGCTGCAGATGGCCCAGATGAACAACGGCCTCTCCGGCGTCGAGACGCTCTTCGTGCCCACCAATCCGACGTACAGCTTCCTGTCGTCCTCGCTGGTCAAGGAGGTGGCTACCTGGGGCGGCGATGTCTCCCACCTGCTGCCGCCGGCCGTGCACGAGGCGCTCGTGAAGCGGCTGGGCGAACGCTGAGCCGCTGACGGCCCGTCACCAGGTGTCGGGCGGCGGCCGACTGGCCTTACAGTCGTCCCGTCCGTCTCCAACGGAGCAGCAGCTTCAACAGAGCAGCAGAGAGTGGCGAGCACACGGTGGACGTGCAGAAGAAGCTCGACGAGATCGTCGAAGCGGTCGGGAGCGCCCGATCCATGCCCATGTCGGCCTCGTGCGTGGTCAACCGCGCCGAGCTGCTCGCCATGCTCGAAGAGGTGCGCCAGGCCCTGCCCGGCTCCCTCGCCCAGGCGCAGGAGCTGATCGGCGGCCATGAGCAGCTCGCCGTGCAGGCCCGGCAGGAGGCCGAGCGGATCATCGAATCGGCCCACGCCCAGCGCGCCTCGCTGATCTCCGAGACCGAGATCGCCCGCCAGTCGCAGAGCGAGTCCGACCGGATCCTGTCCGAGGCCCGCCGCGAGGCCGAGGAGGTCCGGGCCGAGGCCGACGACTACGTCGACAGCAAGCTCGCCAACTTCGAGGTCGTCCTCACCAAGACCATCGGTTCCGTGGACCGGGGCCGCGAGAAGCTCCTCGGCCGCGGCCAGGGCCTGGACGAGCAGGGCTATCAGGACCCCGACTTCGCCGAGGCCCCCGAGCGCAGCGCCGACCCGGAGACCCTGCGGCAGCGGGCCGACGCCTATGTCGACGCCAAGTTCGGCGCGTTCGAGGCCGTTCTCGCGAAGACCCTGGAGGCGGTCGGCCGGGGCCGCCAGAAGCTGCACGGCCGGGTCGCCAGCGACGACCTCGGCGCGCACATGGCCGCCCAGGACGCCGCCGGTGACCAGGGCCACACCAGCGACGCCGACTACCTGGCCGGCCTCGCCGAGCTCGTCCCGGAACCGCGCCAGGCGCCCCAGCCGCCCCACCAGCCCCAGTACCCCGCGCCGCCGCGGAGCGAGCCGAGCTACGCGCAAGCGGCGTACGGCTATCAGGAGCAGCCGCAGCAGCAGCCGCTCCAGCAGGGCGTCCAGGACGCGTACGGCTACCAGCAGCAGCCCGACCCGTACGCGGCGTACCAGCAGCAGGGGGGCTACGACCCGAACGGGTACCCGCCCCAGCCGGGGACCCAGCCGGACTACGGATGGCCCCAGCAGGCCCAGCCCCAGCCCCAGCAGCCCCAGCCGCAGGCGGCCGACCAGCAGGGCGGGGGCGCGCTGGACGAGACCAGTCTCTTCGACACCAGCATGATCGACCTGGAACAGCTGCGCCGGTACGAACAGGGCCGCTGATTCCGGGCGGGCCGACCCGATTGGGTGCTGAGCGGTCCGTCCAGTATCCTGAATCCTCGGTCGCACATAGGTCCGCGATCTCGGCTGCCCGTTTCGTCCACGGAACGGAGACGGTTCGTCCCCGGACCGTAGACGGCCCTTCCTTCGCAGTACGACACCCATGATTTCGAAAGCAGGAAAAGCCCTGAACGGCCACCTCGACCACCGCAATCCTCTCGTGTTCGATACGCACGAGCTGGGTCGGCGTCCCGGTGCCCTGAAGCGGCTGACCCGCACGGTGGACGCACCCGGTTCACCGGTCCTGGGCATCGACGGCGTCATCGGCGTGCCGGAAGGCGCACCCGTGGAGCTGGACCTCCGCCTCGAATCGGTCATGGAAGGGGTGCTTGTCACAGGCACCGCCCGTGCAACCGCCGAGGGGGAGTGCGTAAGGTGTCTGGAGCCGCTGACCGTAGAGGTCGACGCGGATTTCCAGGAGATGTTCTCGTACCCTGACGCCGATGACCGGGGCCGCAGCAGTGCGGCGGAGCCGGCCGACGACGCCGAGGACGACGAGGACAGGTTCTTCCTCGAGGACGGCTTGTTCGACCTCGAGTCAATGCTGCGTGACGCGGTAGTGCTCGCACTGCCCATGCAGCCGGTGTGCAAGGAGACCTGCGCCGGTCTGTGTTCCGAATGCGGAATCAGGCTGGACGAGAATCCGGACCACCACCACGACGCCCTCGACATTCGTTGGGCGGCACTGCAAGGACTCGCCGAGACCGTTCAGGACGGCGAGAAGGACAACATGGGCGGCGCCGAACCTGGCGTCGACGAGAAGCAGGAGAAGTAGCCGTGGCTGTTCCGAAGCGGAAGATGTCGCGCAGCAACACGCGCCACCGCCGGTCGCAGTGGAAGGCTGCGGTCCCCACCCTGGTTTCGTGCGAGCGTTGCCAGGAGCCCAAGCTCCAGCACATTGCGTGCCCGAGCTGCGGCACCTATAACAAGCGCCAGGTCCTCGAGGTCTGAGCGGCTGGTGAGAGGCCCGATGTCTGAGTTGTCCAGCGCCAAGAAGCAGGCAGACAACGTCAACACAGCCTCGTCCCACACGCTTCTGGAAGGGCGGCTCGGGTATCACCTCGAGTCCGCCCTTCTGGTGCGTGCGCTGACCCACCGTTCGTACGCATACGAGAACGGCGGTCTGCCCACCAACGAGCGGCTCGAATTCCTCGGGGATTCGGTGCTCGGCCTGGTGGTCACGGACACGCTGTACCGCACCCACCCCGACCTGCCCGAAGGCCAGCTGGCCAAGTTGCGGGCCGCGGTGGTCAACTCGCGTGCACTTGCGGAAGTGGGCCGCGGCCTCGAACTCGGCTCCTTCATCCGGCTCGGCCGTGGTGAAGAGGGCACGGGGGGCCGGGACAAGGCTTCCATCCTCGCCGACACACTGGAAGCAGTGATCGGCGCGGTCTATCTCGACCAGGGCCTCAGCGCGGCCTCGGAGCTGGTCCACCGGCTCTTCGACCCGCTGATCGACAGGTCCTCGAACCTCGGTGCCGGCCTGGACTGGAAGACCAGCCTCCAGGAGCTCACCGCGAGCGAGAGCCTCGGAGTCCCCGAGTACCTCGTCACGGAGACCGGTCCGGATCACGAGAAGACCTTCACTGCTGCCGCTCGCGTCGGTGGTGTCTCGTACGGCACCGGCACCGGCCGTAGCAAGAAGGAAGCGGAGCAGCAGGCGGCCGAGTCCGCCTGGCGTGAGATCAGCGCCGCCGCGGAGGCACGGCTGGCCGCGGAGAAGTCCGCGGCCGACGGAGGGGTCGCCGACACCCCTGCCGATCCGTCGCCGCACACGGACGCCGCTCCGGCCTGAAGCGAAACGGGAACCCCTCGGTGCCATGCGCACCGGGGGGTTTTCCCTGTCCCGGGAGCGGTCTCTCCGGAAGACCCGCTCCCGTACCACCGTCGTCGTGTCTGGAGTAGTGCATCGTGCCTGAGCTGCCCGAGGTCGAAGTCGTCCGCCGGGGCCTCGAACGCTGGGTCAGCGGCCGCACCGTCGGCGAGGTCGAGGTCCTGCACCCGCGCGCGGTCCGCCGGCACCTCGCGGGCGGCCCCGACTTCGCCGCCCGGCTGCGCGGAGCCCGCTTCGGGGCGGCGATGCGCCGCGGCAAGTACCTCTGGGTGCCGATCGACGAGGCCTCCGCCTCGCTGCTGGGACACCTCGGCATGAGCGGGCAGCTGCTGGTGCGGCCGGCGGACGCGCCCGACGAGAAGCACCTGCGGATCCGGATGCGGTTCGACGACGCGCTCGGCACCGAGCTGCGCTTCGTCGACCAGCGCACCTTCGGTGGGCTCTCGCTGCACGACAACACCGCCGACGGCCTGCCGGACACCATCGCGCACATCGCCCGGGACCCCCTCGACCCGCTCTTCGACGACGCCGCGTTCCACACCGCGCTGCGGCTGCGCCGTACGACGGTCAAGCGCGCCCTGCTCGACCAGTCGCTGATCAGCGGGGTCGGCAACATCTACGCGGACGAGGCGCTCTGGCGCGCCAGGCTGCACTACGACCGGCCGACCGCGACCCTGACCCGCCCCAGGTCCGCCGAGCTGCTCGGTCACGCGCGCGACGTCATGAACGCGGCACTCGCCCAGGGCGGCACCAGCTTCGACAGCCTGTACGTCAACGTGAACGGCGAGTCCGGCTACTTCGACCGGTCGCTCGACGCGTACGGCCGGGAGGGCGAGCCCTGCCACCGGTGCGGCACCCCGATGCGCCGCCGCGCCTGGATGAACCGCTCCAGCTACTACTGCCCGCGCTGTCAGCGACCGCCGCGCGCCTCGTCGTAACGCGTACGGGCGGCCAGCACGTCGTCCATCCGCCCCTCGACGAACCGGATCAGCCCGAGGAGCTTCTCCGTGACCTCGCGGCCGAACGGGGTGAGCTCGTAGTCCACCCGGGGCGGGTTGACCGGCTGGGCCTCCCGGCGGACGAGCCCGTCCCGCTCCAGCGCGTGGAGGGTCTGGGAGAGCATCTTCTCGCTGACCCCGTCGACCCGGCGGCGCAACTCGTTGAACCGGAGGCTTCCCTCGTGCAGGGCACCGAGTGTCAGGCTGCCCCAGCGCCCGGTGGCGTGCTCCAGCGTGGAGCGCGAGGGGCACCCCCGGGAGAAGACGTCGAACGCGAGGCGGTCCGTATCGCTGGCCATGACAGAAGCTTACTCCCGCACAGTGCTCACCCCGAGGGAGCGCTGTGCGTGAGCAAGCGGACCGTGGAGGTGGGTCAGAAGCCGAAGTTCTGGACCCACCAGGGGCCGCCGGAGCCCTCGTGGACGCCGATGCCGATGGTCTTGTAGTCGCAGTTGAGAATGTTCGCCCGGTGGCCTTCGCTGTTCATCCAGCCCTCCATCACGGCCTGCGCGTCGGCCTGGCCCCGGGCGATGTTCTCCGCGCCGAGCCCCTGCACGCCGGCCTGCGCGGCCCGGTCCCAGGGAGTGTCGCCGTCCGGGTCCGTGTGGTCGAAGAAGCCGCGGGCCGCCATGTCCTCGCTGAAGCTCTGGGCGAGCGAGGTCAGCGGGGCACTGGTGCTCAGCGGGGAGCAGCCGACCTTGGCGCGCTCCTCGTTCACCAGCGCCAGCACCTCGCTGCGTGCGGAGGCGTCGGTGGGGGAGGGGCTCGGCTTCTTGCTGGGCGGCGGGGCGGAGGAGGTCTTCGGCGAGGCCGGGGCCTTGCTCGCCGGGGCGCTGCCCTTCTCCGGGGCCTTCGGGGCCGAGGTGGGCGCCTTCGACTTCTCGGACGGGGTGGCCGCCGGCTTCTTCGACGTGGCGGGGGCCGACTTCGACGGCGTCTTCGAGGGCGTCTTGGACGGTGTCTTCGACGGAGCCTCGCTCGGCGCTTCGGGGCGCTCGGAGCCCCGGCCGGTCGGAGAGGCGGACCGGTCGGCCGGCGCGGTGGAGCTGCCGCCCTGTGTCAGCAGGTCCGGAGCGCCGCCGGTGCGCACCTGGTCGGCGGCGGTGGTGTTGCCGGAGGTGTAGGTGTCGCCGCCGGGAATCAGACCCGAGGCGACGGCGACCGCGCCGACGGCCACGGCCGCCGAGACGCCGAGGAGTCCGGTGCGGATCGGCACGGCGGACTTCTTGCGGCGCGTGCCCCGGCGTCGCGAAGCGCCCCCGGCCGCGGGTTCTTCAGCGGCGGGGCCTGCGGCGGATCGTCGGTGGCGTCCCATGCGCTGTGCCTTTCTGGTACTCCGGACGCCCTGGCGACGTCGCTCGACTGCCCCGTTGATCGAATTCGGTGGCACGCGGGGGGTGAATATGTCGCCGCTTGATCGACTTTTCGGTCGACACCTGACACCCACCCGATGCTCACCCGATCGAGTGAGGCTGTTCCGACGGGACTGTAGCCCATGGCCGAAAGGGGGCGGCGTGCTTCACGAGCTATTGGCCGGTTAGCGTTCGGGCATGAACGAAGAAGCGCGCCTCGTCGTCTGGGTACGCGGCCGAGTACAGCAAGTGGGCTTCCGCTGGTTCACCAGGGCAAATGCTTTGGAGATCGGCGGTCTCATCGGGTTCGCCCTCAATCTCGACGATGGCAGGGTGCAGATCGTGGCCGAAGGGCCGCGTGAGAATTGCCACCGTCTGCTGGACTGGCTGCGGTCCGACGACACACCCGGGCGCGTGGATGGAGTCACTGAGATCTGGGACACCCCGCGCGGCGGATACAACGGATTCGCCATCCGCTGATCGAGCCCCGCGCCGGACCGTCCGATCCGCTCGGTGAACGCCGCGTACCGAACGGTCACAGGAACGCCCGCTCCGGCTCCGCACCCGAAATGACCTGCGACGGGAGCCGACCGCGGCCGATGGTTGCCAGATACGGGATGTCGTGCGAGGCTGCGGCATTGACGAAGATCCGCGTACCCCTCGGGGTCCCGCAGGAGAGCCGCGCCGCATGATCGTCCGGCGGCGCGCCCCCGGGACGCCCGGGTGCACAGGGTGTGATCGTGTTGACCGTCAAACTTTTTGGTGAGACGCTGAAAACCCCGCGCACCTTAGCTGTTCGGTAGAGCTGATTAGCAGCAGAACCGCAGTGGTGACAGAGCCCTGCCGAGCACCGCGGGTGCGATCCCCAGACGACCCACACCGCATCGGTCGGTCACTCATTGTGGAGGACCATCCATCATGGCAAAGGCGCTTCTCGGTTACGTCGGCGGTTCCGACCCGCGACTCCTCGCCGAGATGCGACGGCTTCAGCAGCGCGTCCAGGACCTGGAATCCGAGCTCAACCGGATCCAGGACGAGAACGACGCGCTCAACGCCGCCGCCCAGCACCAAGAGTCGCTGCTCGACAGCATCGACATCGACGTACCCCAGGGCGAGCCTGCGCTGACCTGACCACCCTGGCCCCCTCGGGCCGGTCGGGCCGGGCACGCTCAGTAGCCTCGGAACCTCTCTGATTCGTCTCGCGTCACGGATCGCCGTCCCCGAACACCGGGGTCCCCGCAGCGCCGGGGACGTCGTTGTCCGGTCGTTCTGCGATGCACCGCGCAGGACCGGCAGCTGGATCGACGCAGACACCAGCAAGATTCACAGGGACGCCTCGGCGTCCCTTTTTCTTTGCCCGCCCCCCGCCCCGGACGTACCGGCCTTCGCTTACCGTCTGATGTGCCCTGCACCTTCATCAGCGAAACCGAGAGCGAAAGGTAGAGTCCGGCGGCGTGCACCTCAAGGCCCTGACCCTGCGTGGTTTCAAATCGTTCGCGTCCGCCACCACCCTGCGGTTCGAACCGGGGATCACCTGCGTCGTCGGCCCCAATGGATCCGGCAAATCCAATGTGGTGGACGCTCTCTCCTGGGTCATGGGGGAACAGGGCGCCAAATCCCTGCGCGGCGGCAAGATGGAAGACGTGATCTTCGCCGGGACGACCGGGCGGCCCCCGCTCGGCCGCGCCGAAGTGTCGCTGACCATCGACAATTCCGACGCCGCATTGCCCATCGAGTACGCCGAGGTGACGATCACTCGGATCATGTTCCGCAATGGCGGCAGCGAATACCAGATCAATGGCGACACCTGCCGACTGCTCGACATCCAGGAACTCCTCTCCGACTCCGGCATCGGCCGCGAGATGCACGTCATCGTCGGGCAGGGCCAGTTGGACTCCGTGCTGCACGCCGACCCGATGGGCCGCCGGGCCTTCATCGAGGAGGCCGCGGGCGTCCTCAAGCACCGCAAGCGGAAAGAGAAGGCCCTGCGGAAGCTGGACGCGATGGGCGCCAACCTCGCCCGGGTCCAGGACCTCACCGACGAACTGCGCCGCCAGCTCAAGCCGCTCGGTCGGCAGGCCGCCGTCGCCCGTCGGGCCGCCGTCATCCAGGCCGACCTGCGCGACGCCCGGCTCAGGCTCCTCGCGGACGACCTGGTGACCCTGCGGGACGCGCTGCGCGACGAGATCGCCGACGAGGCGGAGCTGAAGAAGCGCAAGGACGCGGCCGAGGCCGAGCTGAGGACGGCGCTCGCCCGCGAGGCCGAGCTGGAGGGCGAGGTGCGCCGGCTCGCGCCCCGGCTCCAGCGCGCCCAGCAGACCTGGTACGAGCTGTCGCAGCTGGCCGAGCGGGTCCGCGGCACGATCTCGCTGGCCGACGCCCGGGTCCGCAGCGCCTCCGAGGCGCCCCCGGAGGAGCGCCGGGGCCGGGACCCCGAGGACCTGGAGCGCGAGGCCGCCCGGATCCGTGAGCAGGAGGCGGAGCTGACGGCGGCCCTGGAGGCGGCCGAACACGCGCTGGAGGACACCGTCGCCCACCGCGCCGACCTGGAACGCGAGCTGGCCGCCGAGGAGCGTCGGCTCAAGGACGCGGCCCGCGCCATCGCGGACCGGCGCGAAGGGCTCGCCCGGCTCAACGGCCAGGTCAACGCGGCCCGCGGCCGGGCCGGTTCGGCACAGGCCGAGATCGACCGGCTGGCCGCCTCACGCGACGAGGCGCGGGAGCGCGCGGCGAGCGCCCAGGAGGAGTACGAGCAGCTCAAGGTCGAGGTCGAGGGGGTGGAGGGCGCCGACGCGGAGCTGACCGTCCGCCACGAGGAGGCCCGGCAGGCCCTCGCCGAGGCCCGGTCCGCCCACAGCGCGGCGCGCGACGAGGCGACCGCCGCCGAGCGCAGGCGGGCGGCGGTCGCCGCCCGGCACGAGGCGCTGGCCCTGGGGCTGCGCCGCAAGGACGGTACGGGCGCGTTGCTCGGGGCCCGGGACCAGCTGGCCGGACTCCTCGGCCCGGCCGCCGAACTGCTGACCGTCGAGCCCGGTCACGAGATCGCGGTCGCCGCCGCCCTCGGCACGGCGGCGGACGCCGTGGCCGTCACGGACCCGGCCACGGCCGCCGCGGCGATCCGGCTGCTGCGCGAACGGGACGCGGGGCGCGCGGCGATGCTGCTGGGCGCGGAAAGCATGGAAAACGCGGACCTCGCGGACAGCCCCGCCGCGCCCCGTCACGTACCGGAGCAGGCACCCGTGCGGGAGGCCGCGGAGGAGCCCGCCCCCGCCGTGCTGCCCGCGCAGGGGGGCACCGAACCCGGGTCGGCGGCGCGGAGCGGCGCGGACGCCGCGGCACACCCGGCGGGCCGTGCCGGGACGACCACCGTCCTGGCCGCTCCCGCTGTCGCCGACCTGGTGCGCGGGCCCGCCGCGCTGCTCGAAGCCGTACGCGGCCTCGTACGGGACATGGTGGTCGTCGGGACGCTGGAGGAGGCCGAGGAACTGGTGGCCGCGCACCCCGGGGTCACCGCGGTGACCGCTGAGGGCGACGTGCTCTCCGCCCACTTCGCCCACGGCGGGTCGGCCGGGGCGCCCAGCCTCCTGGAGGTGCAGGCCGCCGTCGACGAGGCCGCCGCCGAGCTGGCGGACCTGGCCGTGCGGTGCGAGGAGCTCGCCGAGGCCCAGCGGCTGGCGGGGGAGCGGCGCACGGAGTGGACCGCGCTCGTCGAGGAGCTGGGGGAGCGCCGCCGGGCGGCCGAACGGGAGAAGTCCGGCTTCGCCCAGCAGCTCGGGCGGCTCGCCGGGCAGGCGCGGGGCGCGGCCGGCGAGGCCGAGCGCATGACCGCGTCCGCCGCCCGCGCCCAGGAGGCCCTGGAGCGGGCGACGGAGGAGGCCGAGGAGCTGGCCGAACGGCTGCTGGTCGCCGAGGAGGCCCCGGCCGAGGAGGAGCCCGACACGTCCCGGCGGGACCGGCTCGCCGCCGACGGGGCCAACGCCCGCCAGACCGAGATGGAGGCCCGGCTCCAGGCCCGTACCCACGAGGAGCGGGTCAAGGCGCTGGCCGGCCGCGCCGACGCGCTGGACCGGGCCGCCCGCGTCGAACGGGAGGCGCGCGCCCGTGCCGAACAGCGCCGGGCCCGGCTGCGGTACGAGGCCGAGGTGGCCTCCGCAGTGGCCTCGGGCGCCCGTCAGCTGTTGGCGCACGTCGAGGTCTCCCTCGTACGGGCCGAGCAGGAGCGGACGGCGGCCGAGGCGGCGAAGGGCGAGCGGGAGCGTGAGCTGGCCGTCGAGCGCGATAGGGGCCGGGGGCTGAAGGGCGAGCTGGACAAGCTCACCGACTCGGTCCACCGGGGTGAGGTGCTGGGCGCTGAGAAGCGGCTGCGGATCGAACAGCTGGAGGCGAAGGCCCTGGAGGAGCTGGGTGTGGAGCCCGCGGGGCTGGTCTCCGAGTACGGGCCGGACCAGCTCGTGCCCCCGTCGCCCGCCGCCGAGGGCGAGGAGCTGCCGGAGGACCCGGAGCATCCCCGTAACCGGCCGAAGGCGTATCTGCGGGCCGAGCAGGAGAAGCGGCTACGGTCGGCCGAACGGGCGTACCAGCAACTCGGGAAGGTGAATCCGCTTGCCTTGGAGGAGTTCTCGGCGCTGGAGGAACGGCACAAGTTCCTCTCCGAGCAGCTTGAAGACCTGAAGAAGACGCGGGCCGATCTGCTCCAGGTGATCAAGGAGGTCGACGAGCGGGTCGAGCAGGTCTTCACGGAGGCCTACCGGGACACCGCCCGTGAGTTCGAGGGGGTCTTCTCGCGGCTCTTCCCCGGCGGCGAGGGGCGACTCGTCCTGACCGACCCGGGCAACATGCTCGCCACCGGGGTGGACGTCGAGGCGCGTCCGCCGGGCAAGAAGGTGAAGCGGCTCTCCCTGCTGTCGGGCGGCGAGCGGTCCCTGACGGCGGTGGCGTTGCTGGTCGCGATCTTCAAGGCCCGGCCCAGCCCGTTCTATGTGATGGACGAGGTCGAGGCCGCGCTCGACGACACCAACCTGCAGCGGCTGATCCGGATCATGGCGGAGCTCCGGGAGAGCTCCCAGCTGATCGTGATCACCCACCAGAAGCGGACGATGGAGGTCGCCGACGCGCTGTACGGCGTGTCCATGCAGGGCGACGGGGTCTCGAAGGTCATCAGCCAACGGCTGCGCTGACTTTTTGCCGAATCATCAGAAGTCCAACGCACCTTTTGCGCACTCCTGGGTACACGCGGATCGAGATCGGATCGACCCGCTGTTTGACTTCGCTTCTTGAAGACATAACCTCTGCAAAGTTGATTACGCCTTCAAGTGGTGGCGGGCCGAATGTTGTGCCCCACTGGGAAGGCTCACCCCCCACGTCTGACTTGCGGCCAGGCATCAGGAGTTCACGTGACCAGCACTGCGAACGGACCCGAGTCCGGGGCCCGGGCGGCCCATCCGGACCACCTCGGCCATGTCATCTTCATCACCGCCGCCGCGGCGATGGGAGGCTTCCTCTTCGGCTACGACAGCTCCGTCATCAACGGGGCCGTCGAGGCGATCCGCGACCGGTACGACATCGGCTCCGGCACGCTCGCCCAGGTCATCGCCATCGCGCTGATCGGCTGTGCGATCGGCGCCGCCACCGCCGGCCGGATCGCGGACCGGATCGGCCGCATCCGCTGCATGCAGATCGCCTCGGTGCTCTTCACCGCCAGCGCGATCGGCTCCGCCCTGCCGTTCGCCCTCTGGGACCTGGCGATGTGGCGCATCATCGGCGGCTTCGCCATCGGCATGGCCTCCGTGATCGGCCCGGCCTACATCGCCGAGGTCTCCCCGCCCGCCTACCGCGGTCGGCTCGGCTCCTTCCAGCAGGCCGCGATCGTCATCGGCATCGCCATCTCCCAGCTGGTGAACTACGCCGTCCTCCAGATCGCCGACGGCGACCAGCGCGGCGAGATCCTCGGCCTGGAGGCCTGGCAGTGGATGCTCGGCGTGATGGTCGTCCCGGCCATCCTGTACGGGCTGCTCTCCTTCGCCATCCCCGAGTCCCCGCGCTTCCTCATCTCGGTCGGCAAGAAGGCCGAAGCCCGCAAGATCCTCGAAGAGGTCGAGGGCAAGAACATCGACCTGGACGCCCGGGTGGCCGAGATCGAGACCGCCATGCACCGCGAGCACAAGTCCTCCTTCAAGGACCTGCTCGGCAACCGCTTCTTCTTCCTGCCCATCGTCTGGGTCGGCATCGGCCTGTCGATGTTCCAGCAGCTCGTCGGCATCAACGTCGCGTTCTACTACTCGGCGACGCTGTGGCAGTCCGTCGGCATCGACCCGACCGACTCGTTCTTCTACTCGTTCACCACGTCGATCATCAACATCATCGGCACGGTGATCGCGATGGTGCTGGTCGACCGGGTGGGCCGCAGGCCGCTCGCCCTCGTCGGGTCGGTCGGCATGGCCGTCGCGCTCGCGGTCGAGGCATGGGCGTTCTCCGCGGACCTGGTCGACGGCAAACTCCCCGAAACGCAGGGCGTCGTGGCCCTGATCGCCGCCCACGTCTTCGTGCTCTTCTTCGCCCTGTCGTGGGGTGTCGTCGTCTGGGTCTTCCTGGGCGAGATGTTCCCGAACCGCCTGCGAGCGGCCGCCCTCGGCGTCGCCGTGTTCGCGCAGTGGATGGCCAACTGGGCGATCACCGCCAGCTTCCCGAGCCTCTCGGAGTGGAATCTCTCGGGGACGTACATCATCTACGCCTGCTTCGCCGTGCTCTCGATCCCCTTCGTGCTGAAGTTCGTGAAGGAGACCAAGGGCAAGGCGTTGGAAGAGATGGGCTGAATCCCCGCTGCCCCTCTCCTCGAACCGCGCTGCCCCGGCTCACCGAGCCGGGGCAGCCGGCTTTTCCGGGGCCTCGCAGAACAGCCGCAGACCGCGCCATCCCTCCTCCACCGGCATCCCGCCGCACAGCGGGTGCAGCACCAGGCTCTCCGCCTCCAGGGCCTTCGGCTCGTCCGACGTGACGATCCGGTACACCCCCTCCGCCCGCAGCACCGCCACCGTCGTCGCCGCCCGGACGGCCGAGCGGATGTCCTCGGACTGCCATGAGGTGTACGTCCGCGCCTCGTGCGGCAGGTGCTCGCCGTACTCCGCCCAGCGTGCGTGCGGGCAGGCGGACATCTGGCGGGCGGCGGCACCGTAGCTGGCTCAGCGTCAGAAGTGTAGGGGGCGCCGTTCGAATTACCGCCAAAAGGTGCATTTGGCCGCGATGGATCGCCGGGGGCCAGCAGGGGCCGCGCCCGCGGCACGGCCGTGGCCGATACTGGACGGGTTATGGAACTCGTCGAAATCGTCATCCTCGCTGTAGTCATCGCCCTGGTCGCTGTCGGCCTGGTCGGCGGGCTCGTGGTCGGCAGCCGCAAGAAGAAGAAGCTGCCGCCCCCGCCGCCGAGCGCGCCGACCATCACTCCTCCCGCCGAACCGCAGGTCGGCGAGGAGGCCGAGACGCCGCGCGACGAAGCGCGGCGCACCATCGACGAAGTCGGCCTCCCGGACGCCACCGCGCCCGCGGAGGAGGCCCCGCTGGCCGAGGCCCCCGCGCCGCCCGCGCTGGAGGTCCCCGAGCCCACCGCCGGCCGGCTCGTCCGTTTGCGGGCCCGGCTCGCCCGCTCGCAGAACTCGCTGGGCAAGGGGCTCCTCACCCTGCTCTCCCGCGACAACCTCGACGAGGACACCTGGGAGGAGATCGAGGACACCCTCCTCACCGCCGACGTCGGCGTCGCCCCCACCCAGGAACTCGTCGAGCGGCTCCGCGAGCGCGTCCGGGTGCTCGGCACCCGCACCCCCGAGGACCTGCGCACCCTGCTCCGAGAAGAGCTGATCGCGCTGCTCGGCCCGGACTTCGACCGCGAGGTCAGGACCGAGGGCGGCGCCGAGACCCCCGGCGTCGTCATGGTCGTCGGCGTCAACGGCACCGGCAAGACCACCACCACCGGCAAGCTGGCCCGGGTGCTCGTCGCCGACGGCCGCAGCGTGGTGCTCGGCGCGGCCGACACCTTCCGCGCCGCCGCCGCCGACCAGCTCCAGACCTGGGGCGAGCGGGTCGGCGCCCGCACGGTCCGCGGGCCCGAGGGCGGCGACCCCGCGTCGATCGCCTACGACGCGGTCAAGGAAGGCATCGCCGAGGGCGCGGACGTCGTCCTCATCGACACCGCGGGCCGGCTGCACACCAAGACCGGCCTCATGGACGAGCTGGGCAAGGTCAAGCGCGTCGTGGAGAAGCACGGCCCGCTGGACGAGATCCTGCTCGTCCTGGACGCCACCACCGGACAGAACGGCCTCGTCCAGGCCCGGGTGTTCGCGGAGGTCGTGGACATCACCGGCATCGTCCTCACCAAGCTCGACGGCACCGCCAAGGGCGGCATCGTCATCGCGGTCCAGCGCGAGCTGGGCGTACCGGTGAAGCTGATCGGCCTCGGCGAGGGGGCGGACGACCTGGCCCCGTTCGAGCCGGGCGCCTTCGTGGACGCCCTGATCGGCGACTGACCCACCGCACCTCCGGTACGGCGGACGGGCGGCGGCTCCTGTGAGGAGCCCGCCGCCCGTCCGCCGTTCTCCCGTCCTCGCCGCGAGCGCTACGAGCGGTGGCAGACGTACGCCAGGGTCCCCAGCAGCAGCCGCGCCTGCGGGGGAGCCGCCGCCGTGTCCAGCAGCGGGGGCCGCAGCCAGCGGACCGGGCCGAGACCGCCGAGGTCGGACGGCGGGGCGGTGATGTGGGCCCCGGGGCCGAGGGCGCGCAGATCGAGGCCCGCGTCGTCCCAGCCCATCCGGTAGAGCAGCTCGGGCAGCTCGGCGGCGGCCCCGGGGGCGACGAGGAACTGCGCCCGCCCGGTCGGCGTGACGGCGACGGGCCCCGACGGCAGCCCCATCCGCTCCATCCGCACCAGAGCGTGCCGCCCTGCCTGCTCCGAGACCTCCAGGACGTCGAACGCACGGCCCACGGGCAGCAGCATCGCCGCTCCCGGCGTCTCGGCCCAGGCGTCCGACGCGTGGTCCAGTCCGGTGCCCGCCGGGACCTCCCGGGCGAAGTCCAGCGGGTGGGCCCCCGGGGCCGGGCAGGCCGGCTCGCCGCACGAGCAGGCGCCGGCCTCGGCCCGTGCCCCGGGCGTCACCGCCCAGCCCCACAGCCCCGTGTACTCGGCCACGGACGTGCCCTCGGTGCCGCGGTGGCGTCGCCGCGCACCGGAACGCATCTCCCGGATGCCGCCGATCGTGAAGCCCATGCACCCTCCAACGGGTCCGGCTCGCCGGTGGTTACGACCCGCGTTGCCCGGGTAACCCTCCGTCGCTGAAACTCGATCGAGTGGCGTGCGCGGTGGTGCGAAAGGGAGTGCGCCACGGAGTGCGCGCCCCTGAGTGCTTCCATCCGCTCGCCCTCGGTCCTGGTTGCTCAAGTCAAGCGCGCCCAGCGGCAGTCGGGTTCATTCGAAGGGGTGGCGAATGGTGGCGTTTCTTCAATCCCCCTCGCGGGAGGGGTGATCGTAGGATTACCGTCGGTACACGAACCCTGGGAGTATGTGCACCCACGGGTATGCCGCGGGCAATCCGATTTTCTGTTCGGTGATGTCGGTGATACCGATGACGTCGCTGGGGGTTTCAACTCCCGTACGGACAGCACCGACGCACGGCATTCTGATATTGGTTCGCGCGATGAGGTTTCGGCGGGATGGGGGCGTTCCAGTGAGTGGCAGCGGCGCAGGCGACACGGATGCCGGGAAGCGCCCCAACGGACAGTTGGGGTCGTGGTTCGTGCGCAGTGGCTGGTCCAAGGGCGAGCTGGCACGTCAGGTGAACCGGCGGGCGCGGCAGATGGGCGCCCTCCACATCAGCACCGACACCTCCCGGGTGCGGCGCTGGCTCGACGGGGAGCAGCCGCGCGAGCCGATCCCGCGCATCCTCTCCGAGCTGTTCTCTGAGCGTTTCGGCGCCGTCGTCGCCATCGAACAGCTCGGGCTGCGCACCGCCCACCAGTCACCCTCGGTGGCCGGAGTCGACCTGCCCTGGGCCGGCCCCCAGACCGTCGCCCTGCTCAGCGAGTTCTCCCGCAGCGACCTGATGCTGGCCCGGCGCGGCTTCCTCGGCAGCTCGCTGGCGCTGGCCGCGGGGCCCGCCCTCATCGAGCCGATGCAGCGCTGGCTGGTGCCCGTCCCCGCCCAGAGCCCCGGCGAACCGGAGCCGCCGTCCGCCGCCCACCGCCCCTCCCGGCTCTCCCGGCCCGAGCTGGACCTGCTGGAGTCCACCACCGCGATGTTCCGGCAGTGGGACGCCCAGTGCGGCGGCGGCCTGCGCCGCAAGGCCGTCGTCGGGCAGCTGCACGAGGTCACCGACCTGCTCCAGGAGCCCCAGCCGGGTCCCACCGCCCAGCGCCTCTTCCGCTGCGCCGCCGAACTGGCCGAGCTGGCGGGCTGGATGAGCTACGACGTCGGCCTCCAGCCCACCGCCCAGAAGTACTTCGTGCTCGCCCTGCACGCCGCCAAGGAAGCCGGGGACAAGCCGCTCGGCAGCTACATCCTGTCCAGCATGAGCCGCCAGATGATCCACCTGGGCCGCCCCGACGACGCCCTGGAACTGATCCACCTCGCGCAGTACGGCAGCCGCGACTGCGCCACCTCCCGTACGCAGGCGATGCTGTATGCGATGGAGGCCCGCGCCTACGCCAACATGGGCCAGCCCAGCAAGTGCAAGCGTGCCGTCCGGATGGCCGAGGACACCTTCCTGGACGCGGGTCTCGACGGCGAGCCGGAGCCCGACTGGATCCGCTTCTTCTCCGAGGCGGAGCTGAACGGGGAGAACGCCCACTCCTACCGTGACCTGGCCTATGTCGCCGGCCGCAGCCCCACGTACGCCTCGCTCGCCCAGCCCGTCATGGACAAGGCCGTCGAGCTGTTCGGCGAGGACGACGAGCACCAGCGCTCGTACGCGCTCAACCTCATCGGCATGGCCACCGTCCATCTCCTCCAGCGGGAGCCCGAGCAGTCCACGGTGCTCGCCGCCCGGGCCCTGAAGATCGCCAAGAAGGTCCGCTCCGAGCGGGTGAACACCCGCCTGCGCAAGACCGTCGACACCGCTGCCAGGGACTTCGGCGACGTCGCCGACGTCGCCCGGCTCACCGAGCTGCTCCACGAACAGCTGCCGGAGACCGCCGAAGCGGTCTGACCGGCACCCTTAGGCCCTGTCGTCGAACTTCCGTCTGCCCCGCGGCGCCATGCACGCACTCTCGCCGCACCGGGCCCACGCCCGAGTACGCCCAGTACGAGGACGTACGCCCGGCACGCCGAGAGCACGCACCTGACCCCCCAGGGCCGCCCTCCGGGCGACGACGGGAGTTCGACGACAGGGCCTAGGGCCTGTCTTCAAAGCTTGTTGATGGGGCATCATGTTACGCATGGTGCGGCGACATGAGCTCTCAGACGAAGAGTGGGACGTCCTGTCGGGGCTGCTTCCGCGAACGGGCACGGGGCGGCCCCGGCGGGACGATCGGGTGGTTCTGAACGGGATCGCGTGGAAGCTTCGGACCGGTTCGGCCTGGCGTGATGCGCCGGAGAGATACGGGTCCTGGCGGACGTTGTACACACGTTTCCGCAGGTGGGCGCTCGATGGCACGTTCACGCGGATGCTTGAAGCCGTTCAGGCTCAAAAGGAAGCGGCTGGGGATGTTGACTGGCTGGTGTCGGTGGACTCCACGATCACCCGCGCTCATCAGCACGCGGCCGACGCCCGTAAAAAGGGGCAAGCCCTGCAGAAGCGGCACGCACTCACGCCCTCGGACGATCCCGTGGCGGACTGACGACCAAGATTCACCTCGCCTGCGACGGCCGCGGCCGTCCGCTCGGCTTCGTCGTCACAGGCGGCAACATCAACGACTGCACGCAGTTCGAGCAGATCCTCGCGCAGATCAGGGTTCGCCGTCCGGGCCCGGGCCGACCACGCAACCGGCCCGACCATCTCCTGGGCGACAAGGGATACAGCAGCCGACGCATACGCAACTACCTGCGAAAACGCCGTATCCCGCACACGATCCCGGAACGCTCGGACCAGCAGGCGAACCGCCGCCGTCGTGGCAGCAACGGCGGCAGGCCGCCCGCTTTCGACAAGGAGCGCTACAAGCAGCGCAACGTCGTCGAGCGCTGCTTCAACGCGTTGAAGCAGTACCGGGCCATCGCCACCCGCTACGACAAAACCCGAGAATCCTACGAAGCGGCACTCACCATCGCGTCACTCCTGATGTGGATATGACCCTTTGAAGACAGACCCTAGGCCCCGGCCGCGGCGCCCCTCCCGTACAGCCCGACTCGGCTCCCCCATCGCCTGGTCGTCCGGAGGGCCGCCGTGGCCGGTTTCCTGCTTCTTCGGCCCCCGGGCGTTTCAACCGCACCGTATGCGGCGTCCGCCGCCAGGTAGGCAGGGCGCCGGACGCGCCACCCCGGATTCATTCGGCCGTAACACGCGATCCCTCTTCGTCACGCTCGCGAAACATCGTGCGGCATCCCCGGAAACGGCGCTCGGCCAACCTCGTGGCTCATAACCGGCCCGCACCCGACCCATCAGCCGGCCCGCACCTTCCCAGTGGTCCCGCAGCATTCCCCCGCACGCCGCGGCCGCACCGACGACGAGGAGACGCCGATGCCCCCAGGCATCACGACGCTTGCCGCAGACGCCCCCGAGCTGTCTGCCGCCAACACCGGGTTCATGCTCATCTGCTCGGCCCTGGTGATGCTCATGACCCCCGGCCTGGCCTTCTTCTACGGAGGCATGGTCCGCGTCAAGAGCACCCTCAACATGCTGATGATGAGCTTCATCAGCCTCGGGATCGTCACGATCCTGTGGGTGCTCTACGGATTCAGCCTCGCCTTCGGCACCGACGTCGGCTCGGTCATCGGCTGGAGCTCCGACTACGTCGGCCTCAGCGGCATCGGCGTCACCGAACTCTGGGACGGCTACACCATCCCGGTCTACGTCTTCGCCGTCTTCCAGCTGATGTTCGCCGTCCTCACCCCCGCCCTGATCAGCGGCGCCCTCGCCGACCGGGTGAAGTTCACGGCCTGGGCGGTGTTCATCGTCCTGTGGGTCACCGTCGTCTACTTCCCCGTCGCCCACTGGGTCTGGGGCGCCGGCGGCTGGCTCTTCGAGATGGGCGTCATCGACTTCGCCGGCGGGACGGCCGTCCACATCAACGCCGGTGCCGCCGCCCTCGGCGTCATCCTCGTCATCGGCAAGCGCGTCGGCTTCAAGAAGGACCCGATGCGGCCGCACAGCCTGCCGCTCGTCATGCTCGGCGCGGCCCTCCTGTGGTTCGGCTGGTTCGGCTTCAACGCCGGATCCTGGCTCGGCAACGACGACGGCGTCGGCGCGGTCATGTTCCTGAACACCCAGGTCGCCACCGCCGCGGCCGTCCTCGGCTGGCTCGTCTACGAGAAGCTGCGCCACGGCTCCTGCACCACCCTGGGCGCCGCCTCCGGCGCGGTCGCCGGACTCGTCGCCATCACGCCGGCGGGCGGCTCCGTCAGCCCGCTCGGCGCGATCGTCATCGGCGTCATCGCCGGTGTCCTGTGCGCCATGGCGGTCGGCCTGAAGTACCGGTTCGGCTACGACGACTCCCTGGACGTCGTCGGCGTCCACCTCGTAGGCGGCATCATCGGCTCCATCCTGGTCGGCTTCTTCGCCACAGGCGGCGTCCAGTCCGACGCCAAGGGCCTCTTCTACGGCGGCGGCCTCGAACAGCTCGGCAAGCAGGTCGTCGGCGTCGTCGCCGTCCTCGCGTACTCTCTGGTCGTCTCCGCCCTCATCGCCCTTCTGCTCGACCGGACGATCGGGATGCGGGTCTCCGAGGACGACGAGGTCTCCGGCATCGACCAGGTCGAGCACGCCGAGACGGCGTACGACTTCAGCGGCGCCGGCGGCGGCACGGTCTCCCGTACCACCACCGCCCCCGCGACGGACCCGACGGCAGCACCGAAGGCAAAGAAGGTGGACGCATGAAGCTCATCACCGCGGTCGTGAAGCCCCACCGGCTGGACGAGATCAAGGAGGCCCTCCAGGCCTTCGGCGTCCAGGGGCTCACCGTCACGGAAGCCAGCGGTTACGGGCGGCAGCGCGGCCACACCGAGGTCTACCGGGGCGCCGAGTACACCGTCGACCTGGTCCCCAAGATCCGCATCGAGGTCCTCGTCGAGGACGAGGACTCCGAACAGCTCATCGAGGTCGTCGTCAAGGCCGCCCGCACCGGCAAGATCGGTGACGGGAAGGTCTGGAGCGTCCCGGTCGAGACCGCCGTCCGCGTACGGACCGGCGAGCGCGGCCCGGACGCCCTCTGACCTACGGCCCGCAAACGGAAGGCAACCGGGTGACGAGTACCGAAGTGACCACCGGAACCGAAGGCCCGGGACCCAGCGGCTACGCGGCGGCCCGGCTGCGCCTCCTCCAGCAGGAGGCGCGGTCCGGGCCGCCGCGCCGTGCGGCCCTCGCCCGCCTCACCGACGACTGGCTCACCGGCCTGTTCACCGCCGCCGCCGCACGCGCCGGGGTACGGGGCGCGGCCCTCGTCGCCGTCGGCGGCTACGGCCGGGGCGAACTCTCCCCGCGCAGCGACCTCGACCTGCTCCTCCTGCACGACGGCAGCGCCGACGCGGCGGCCCTCGCCGCCCTCGCCGACTCCGTCTGGTACCCGGTCTGGGACCTGGGCCTGGCCCTCGACCACTCCGTACGCACCCCCGGCGAGGCCAGGAGGACCGCGGGCGAGGACCTCAAGGTCCAGCTCGGCCTGCTGGACGCCCGCCCCGTCGCCGGCGACCTCGGCCTCGTCGCCTCCCTGCGCACCGCGATCCTCGCCGACTGGCGCAACCAGGCCCCCAAACGCCTCCCCGCCCTCCACGAGCTCTGCCAGGAGCGCGCCGAGCGGATGGGCGAGCTCCAGTTCCTCCTGGAACCCGACCTCAAGGAGGCCCGCGGCGGCCTCCGAGACGCCACCGCCCTGCGCGCCGTGGCCGCCTCCTGGGTCGCCGACGCCCCCCGCGAAGGCCTCACCGAGGCCCGCCGCACCCTCCTGGACGCCCGCGACGCCCTCCACCTCACCACCGGCCGCGCCACCGACCGCCTCGCCCTCCAGGAACAGGACCAGGTCGCCCAGGCCCTCGGCCTCCTCGACGCCGACACCCTGCTCCGCAAGGTCTACGAGGCCGCCCGCACCGTCTCGTACGCCACCGACGTCACCTGGCGCGAGGTCAACCGGGTCCTGCGCGCCCGCTCCGTCCGCCCGAGGCTCCGCGCCCTGCTCGGCGGCGGGCTCGGCTCCAAGGCCGCCCCCGACCGCTCCCCGCTCGCCGAAGGCGTGGTGGACGCGGACGGCGAAGTGGTCCTCGCCCGCGCCGCCCGTCCCGAACGCGACCCGGTCCTGACCCTGCGCGCCGCCGCGGCCGCCGCCGAGGCCGGGCTCCCGCTCTCCCGGCACCTCGTACGCCACCTGGCGGCCACCGCCCAGCCGCTGCCGGTCCCCTGGCCCCCCGAGGCCCGCGAGGAACTCGTCACCCTGCTCGGCGCGGGAGAGGCCACCGTCGGCGTCTGGGAGGCACTCGAGGCGGAAGGGATCATCACCCGGCTGCTGCCCGACTGGGAACGCGTCCACTGCCGCCCCCAGCGCAACGCCGTCCACACCTGGACCGTCGACCGGCACCTCGTGGAGACCGCCGTCCGCGCCTCCTTCCTCACCCGCCGCGTCCACCGCCCCGACCTGCTCTTGGTCGCCGCCCTCCTGCACGACATCGGCAAGGGCTGGCCCGGCGACCACTCCGTGGCCGGCGAGGTCATCGCCCGGGACATGGCCACCCGCATCGGCTTCGACACCCACGACGTGGGCGTCATCGCCACCCTCGTACGCCACCATCTGCTGCTCGTCGAGACCGCCACCCGACGCGACCTCGACGACCCCGCCACCGTGCGGTCGGTCGCCGAAGCCGTCTCCAGCACCTCCACGCTGGAACTACTGCACGCCCTCACCGAGGCCGACGCGCTCGCCACCGGGCCCGCCGCCTGGAGCTCGTGGCGCGCCTCCCTCGTCACCGACCTCGTCGGACGCGTCGCCGCCGTCCTCACCGGGGAGTCCTCCGACGAACCCCAGGAGGCCGCGCCCAGCGCCGAGCACGAACGCCTCGCCATCGAGGCCCTGCGCACCGGCGAACCCGTCCTCGCCCTGCACACCCGGCCCGAGGAGCCTGCCGGGGACGGCGCGGTGGAACCCATCGGCGTCGAACTCCTCATCGCCCTGCCCGACCGCCCCGGTGTCCTGCCCGCAGCCGCCGGAGTCCTCGCCCTGCACCGCCTCACCGTGCGCGCCGCCGACCTGCGCGCGGTGGAGCTCCCCAACGAGCTGGGGGAGCGGGCGGACCTGCTGCTGCTCAGCTGGCGGGTCGCCGCCGAGTACGGGTCCCTCCCGCAGGCCGCCCGCCTCCGCGCCGACCTCGTACGCGCCCTCGACGGCTCCCTGGACATCCGCGCCCGCCTCGCCGAGCGCGAGGCCGCCTACCCGCGCCGGCGCGGCGTGAAGGCCCCGCCGCCCCGGGTGACCGTGGCCGCCGCCGGCTCCCGCCGCGCCACCGTCATCGAGGTACGCGCCCAGGACGCCCCGGGCCTGCTCCACCGGATCGGCACCGCCCTGGAAGGCAGTGCGGTACGGGTGCGCAGCGCCCATGTCTCCACCCTCGGCGCCAACGCCGTGGACGCCTTCTACGTCACCGGGACCGAGGGTGAACCGCTGTCCCCGGACCGGGCCGCCGAGGTCGCCAGGGAGGTCGAGAAGGCCCTGGGATGACCGCGTGACCCCGGCCCTCGTCCGGCAGGTTCCGGGCGAGGGCTTGGCGTTCCCCGGGGGGCGGATACCCTGGAGTGCGACTGACCTGCCCCGCCCCCGACCCTGAGGACCGACGAGCGCCGTGTTCGATACTCTCTCCGACCGCCTTAGCGCGACTTTCAAGAACCTCAGGGGCAAGGGCCGCTTGTCCGAGGCGGACATCGACGCCACGGCACGCGAGATCCGTATCGCCCTGCTGGAAGCCGACGTCGCCCTGCCCGTGGTCCGGGCCTTCATCGCCAACGTGAAGGAGCGGGCGCGCGGCGTCGAGGTCTCCCAGGCGCTGAACCCCGCCCAGCAGGTCGTCAAGATCGTCAACGAGGAGCTCGTCTCCATCCTCGGCGGCGAGACCCGGCGGCTGCGGTTCGCCAAGACCGCGCCCACCGTGATCATGCTCGCCGGTCTCCAGGGCGCCGGTAAGACGACGCTGGCCGGAAAGCTCGGCCTCTGGCTCAAGGGCCAGGGCCACTCCCCGCTGCTCGTCGCCTGCGACCTCCAGCGCCCCAACGCCGTCAACCAGCTGAGCGTCGTCGCCGAGCGCGCCGGCGTCGCGGTGTACGCCCCCGAGCCGGGCAACGGCGTCGGCGACCCGGTCCAGGTCGCCAAGGACTCCATCGAGTTCGCCAAGGCCAAGGTCCACGACATCGTCATCGTCGACACCGCCGGACGCCTCGGCATCGACCAGGAGCTGATGCGGCAGGCCGCGGACATCCGCGACGCCGTCAGCCCCGACGAGATCCTCTTCGTCGTCGACGCGATGATCGGCCAGGACGCGGTCAACACCGCCGAGGCCTTCCGCGACGGCGTCGGCTTCGACGGCGTGGTGCTCTCCAAGCTCGACGGCGACGCCCGCGGCGGCGCGGCCCTGTCGATCGCCCACGTCACGGGCAAGCAGGTCATGTTCGCGTCGAACGGCGAGAAGCTGGAGGACTTCGACGCGTTCCACCCTGACCGGATGGCCTCCCGCATCCTCGACATGGGTGACCTGCTCACCCTGATCGAGCAGGCGGAGAAGACGTTCAGCCAGGAAGAGGCCGCCAAAATGGCCTCGAAGCTCCAGTCGAGCAAGGGTGGCAAGGACTTCACCCTCGACGACTTCCTGGCCCAGATGGAGCAGGTCCGCAAGATGGGCTCCATCTCCAAGCTGCTCGGGATGCTGCCCGGCATGGGGCAGATCAAGGACCAGATCAACAACATCGACGAGCGCGACATCGACCGCACCGCCGCGATCATCAAGTCGATGACCCCGAAGGAGCGCGCCGAGCCGACCCTCATCAACGGCTCGCGCCGCGCCCGTATCGCCAAGGGTTCGGGCGTCGAGGTCTCCGCGGTCAAGGGCCTGGTGGAGCGCTTCTTCGAGGCCCGCAAGATGATGTCGAAGATGGCCCAGGGCGGCGGCATGCCCGGGATGCCGGGCATGCCCGGCATGGGCGGCGGCCCCGGCCGCCAGAAGAAGCAGGTCAAGCAGGCCAAGGGCAAGCGCAAGAGCGGCAACCCCATGAAGCGCAAGGCCGAGGAGGCCGCCGCCGCCGAGCGCCGTGAGCAGGCGGCCCAGGGCGGCGCGGTCGGTCTGCCCGCCCAGGAGGACAAGAACTTCGAGCTGCCGGACGAGTTCAAGAAGTTCATGTAACGCGATCAGAAGCACCACGCATAAGGGGCGCCCTTGAGAGAGGGCGTCCCTTACGCGTGTCGTGTCCCCGTCGGCTCAGGTCACGCAGACCAGGTAGCGGAAGACGTTCGGCATCCACACCGTGCCGTCCTGCCGCCGGTGCGGATGCAGGGCCTCCGCGACCTCCTTCTCCACCTGGGAGCGGTCCGTGGCCCGTACGGCGGCGTCGAAGAGCCCGGTGGACAGCAGGCCGCGCACCGCGCTGTTCACGTCCGCGTAGCCGAACGGGCAGGACACCCGCCCCGAACCGTCCGGCTTCAACCCGGCCCGTGCCGCCACGTCCTCCAGATCGTCCCGGAGCGTCGGCCGCCACCTGTCCGGGTCGGTACGCGGTGGCCGCGCCGACTCCGCGAGCCGCGCGGCCACCCGCAGCACGGCGGCCGTGGCGCAGCGCTCCGGCGGCCCCCAACCGGTGAGCACCACCGAGGCGCCCCTGACGGCCAGCGGCACGGCCGACCGCAGCGCCGGCACCAGCCCCTCGGAGTCCCCGGCCGCACAGCCGATCGGCTCGAAGACCGTGATCAGGTCGTACGGGGCGCCGTCCGCGCCGACGGGTGCGGGCAGCCCGTCCTCCAGCAGCCGGGCCCGACGGCGGGACTGCCGAGGCGAGTGCGCGGGCGCGTCGTCCCAGCCCGCCCCGGGCAACAGCCGTGCCCTGGCCAGCGCCAGGCGCTCCCGGTCGGAGTCCACACCCGTGACGTGCGCTCCCCGGGCCGCCGCGACGAGCATCGCGAGGCCCGAGCCACAGCCGAGGGACAGCATCCGGGTGGCGGCCCCGACCTCCATCCGGTCGTACACCGCCTCGTACAGCGGCGCGAGCATGCGTTCCTGGATCTCGGCCCAGTCGCGTGCGCGGGTACCGGCGTCCGCCGGTGCGGATCCATCCGCGGCCGGCTGGTTCCGGACGAGCGTTGGTGTCATGGAAAGTGCCCCAATCCGCCAAGAGGTCGGTCGTGCCCGAGTGGACGTCCCCCGTGTGCGTGTGTTCCGCACCCCCTAGCCAGAGAACTGCGCATCCGCCGTTCCGTCCAGGGGGGTGTGGAGCAGTGCTTGCGTGCCCCGTTCGTGCGCCCCGTGCCACGTCTGCTCTCCGACCAGTCTTACCCGACACCCCGCGCCGGGCACGTCGAGCGCGGCGGCGGGTAGGCTCTCGGGCGGATTCGTCAGGAGCGCGGGCCGCCCGCGCTCCTCACATCCGGGGCCTGGGGCGTACCGCACGCTGTGCACCACCTTGGTGTGAGCTGTGCGTCTTCTCCGCAGTTCTGCGCACCCGCCCTCGTCCGGACGCATCAAGGGCAACTGACTGGTACGTGCAAATTATTTGGGATGCCCCGGAATAGGAACACCGGGGCCCTCGGGCTCGTTGTCACGACGTGAGCACGACACCACCTGTACTTGCCGCAGAGCTGGCACAGGCGTGGGCCGACATTCAGCGGTACCACCCCGAGCTGCCCGATCTTGCCGCGCCCGAGTCCCTGATCGGAGAGTCCTCGTCCGCCTGTGGCGCCGAGCTCTCCTTCGAGCGACTGCTCCATGAGGCAGTCCACGGCATCGCCGCCGCGAGAGGAGTCCGAGACACCTCCCGCGCCGGCCGTTACCACAACCGACGCTTCCTCGCGATCGCCGAGGAGCTGGGCCTCGATCATGCCGAGGAACCCCACCCCAGCAGCGGATTCTCGCTGGTCACGCTGAATCCCGAAGCCAAGCGCCGGTACCGCCCGACCGCCGAACGGCTGCAGCGCGCCCTCAAGGCGCACACCGTCGCCACCGCCGCCGACACCAAGCGCTCCTTCCGCGGACCTGCCGCCCGGCACGGTTCCTCCGGGGGCGGTGTGCGGGTCAAGGCCGTCTGCGACTGCGGACGCAACGTCCGCGTCGTCCCGTCGGTCCTGGCGCAGGCGCCGATCGTCTGCGGCGGCTGCGGCAAGCCGTTCCGGATCCCGGAAGCGGTCGCGGTGGGGTGAGGCGATGGCGTGTGGCACAATGGCTAGCTGTACTCGACAGTCGCACAGGACCCCTCTCTCCTCCGGCTGACGCGTCCATCGGGCACTCCGAGTACCGCAACCCCACGTGGCATCTAGTTGTGCCCAACCACGTCATAGACCAGGAGACACCACTTCCGTGGCAGTCAAGATCAAGCTGAAGCGTCTGGGCAAGATCCGTTCGCCTCACTACCGCATCGTCGTCGCCGACTCCCGTACCCGCCGTGATGGCCGGGCCATCGAGGAGATCGGCCTGTACCACCCGGTGCAGAACCCCTCGCGCATCGAGGTCAACGCAGAGCGCGCGCAGTACTGGCTGTCCGTCGGCGCCCAGCCGACCGAGCCGGTCCTCGCGATCCTGAAGCTCACCGGTGACTGGCAGGCCCACAAGGGCCTCCCGGCCCCCGCGCCGCTGCTGCAGCCGGAGCCCAAGGCTGACAAGCGCGCGCTGTTCGAGGCGCTGTCCTCGGACGGCGACGAGGCCAAGGGTGAGGCCATCACCCCCAAGGCCAAGAAGTCCGACAAGAAGGCGGACGAGGCGGCTGAGGCCCCCGCGTCCACCGAGTCGACCGAGGCCTGAGCATGCTCGAGGAGGCTCTCGAGCACCTCGTGAAGGGCATCGTCGACAACCCCGACGACGTACAGGTTGCCGAGCGCACCCTGCGTCGCGGGCGCGTGCTGGAGGTCCGGGTCCACCCCGACGACCTCGGCAAGGTGATCGGCCGTAACGGCCGCACCGCTCGCGCCCTGCGCACGGTCGTGGGTGCCATCGGCGGCCGTGGGATCCGCGTCGACCTCGTCGATGTGGACCAGGTTCGCTGATAAGCGAGTTGAACACCGGCCAGGGCCGGGGAGGGCCTTCGGGCCGTCCCCGGCCTTTGTCGTCGGCCACCCGGACGTTTCCGACAGGTCGTCGACGTCCCCACCCCACCAATCGGAGAACAGCGTGCAGTTGGTAGTCGCGCGGATCGGCCGCGCCCACGGCATCAAGGGCGAGGTCACCGTCGAGGTACGAACGGACGAGCCGGAGCTGCGGCTCGGACCCGGCGCCGTCCTGGCCACCGAACCGGCGGCGACCGGTCCGCTGACGATCGAGACGGGCCGGGTCCACAGCGGCAGGCTCCTGCTGCGCTTCGAGGGTGTGCGCGACCGCACCGGCGCCGAGGCGCTGCGCAACACCCTGCTGATCGCCGAGGTGGACCCGGAGGAGGTCCCCGAGGACGAGGACGAGTTCTACGACCACCAGCTGATCGACCTCGACGTGGTGCTCGCCGACGGCACCGGGGTCGGCCGGATCACCGAGATCTCCCACCTGCCCTCGCAGGACCTGTTCATCGTGGAGCGCCCCGACGGCAGCGAGGTGATGATCCCCTTCGTGGAGGAGATCGTCACCGAGATCGACCTGGAGGAGCAGCGCGCGGTCATCACCCCGCCGCCCGGCCTGATCGACGAGAGCGAGGCCGTGGTCGCCTCCTCGCGCGATGACGGGGAAGAGGCAGCCGAGGACGCGGACGAGGCGCCGAAGGGCGACGGCTGATGCGGCTCGACGTCGTCACGATCTTCCCGGAGTACCTGGAACCGCTGAACGTCTCCCTCGTCGGCAAGGCCCGCGCCCGCGGCGTGCTGGACGTCCACGTCCACGACCTGCGGGAGTGGACGTACGACCGGCACAACACGGTCGACGACACCCCCTACGGCGGCGGCCCCGGCATGGTCATGAAGACCGAGCCCTGGGGCGAGGCGCTCGACGAGGCCCTGGCCGACGGCTACGAGGCCGGGGCGCACTCCCCGGTGCTCGTCGTGCCCACGCCCAGCGGCCGGCCGTTCACCCAGGAACTGGCCGTCGAACTCTCCGCCGAGCCCTGGCTCGTCTTCACGCCGGCCCGGTACGAGGGCATCGACCGCCGGGTGATCGACGAGTACGCCACCCGGCTGCGGGTCGTCGAGGTCTCCATCGGGGACTACGTGCTGGCCGGTGGGGAAGCGGCCGTCCTGGTGATCACGGAGGCCGTGGCCCGGCTGCTGCCGGGCGTCCTCGGCAACGCCGAGTCCCACCGGGACGACTCCTTCGCCCCGGGCGCGATGGCCGATCTGCTGGAGGGCCCGGTCTTCACCAAGCCGCCCGAGTGGCGCGGCCGCTCCATCCCGGACGTCCTGCTCAGCGGCCACCACGGCAAGATCGCCCGCTGGCGGCGGGACCAGGCCTTCGCCCGCACGGCACTCAACCGGCCCGACCTGATCGAGCGGTGCGAGGCGAGCGCCTTCGACAAGAAGGACCGCGAGATCCTCTCCATCCTCGGCTTCGCACCGGAGCCCGGCGGCCGATTTTGGCGCAGGCCCACCGCCGTGGAAGAATAGGCCGCTGCTGTACGTCCGGTGTGCGCCCCTGCCACAGGGGGAAAGACGCCCGCCCGACGTGATCAGCACTCCGAACTCTTCAACGACATTCCGTCGATGACCTGTGGCATCGGCGAAGAAAGCAGAAACCATGGCTTCCCTGCTCGATGGCGTCAACGCCGCCACCCTGCGTTCGGACCTCCCGGCGTTCCGCCCCGGTGACACCGTCAACGTCCACGTGCGCGTGATCGAGGGCAACCGCTCCCGTATCCAGCAGTTCAAGGGCATCGTCATCCGCCGCCAGGGTTCGGGAGTCAGCGAGACCTTCACGGTCCGCAAGGTCTCCTTCAGCGTCGGCGTCGAGCGCACCTTCCCGGTGCACAGCCCGATCTTCGAGAAGATCGAGCTCGTCACCCGCGGTGACGTCCGTCGTGCCAAGCTGTACTTCCTCCGTGAGCTGCGCGGCAAGGCCGCGAAGATCAAGGAGAAGCGCGACCGCTGAGCCGCCGCCGGTCATCCCCCTGGGGGTGACCCGTCCACAGCATGGCCGGATAAGCTTCGGCCGCGATGGACACGCAAGCACAGCACTCGGAGCGCGACCGCTCCCCGGAACCCGACACGGGGCCCGGGGAGAGGTCGCGCTTTTCGCGCATACGGGACCGTGTCGTCTCCGTCCTGTCCTGGCGGCGGGTGCTCACCGGGGTGGTCCTGGCCGTTGTCGCCCTGCTGCTGTTCAGCTCCTACGTGATCCAGCCGTTCCTGATCCCCAGCCGCTCGATGGAGCCCACGCTGGAGGTCGGTGACCGCGTCCTCGTGAACAAGCTGGCCTACCGTTTCGGCGCCGAGCCCGAGCGCGGCGACGTGGTGGTCTTCGACGGCACCGGCTCGTTCGTACGGGAGGATCTCGACGCGAACCCGCTGACCGGGCTGGTGCGCGGCGCGGCCTCCTCCCTGGGGCTCACGGAGCCCGCCGACACCGACTTCGTGAAGCGCGTGGTGGGCGTGGGCGGTGACCGCGTCGTCTGCTGCGACGCGCGGGGAAGGCTCGCGGTCAACGACGTGACGGTGGACGAGCCGTATCTGCACCCGGCTGACACGGCCTCCCGGGTGCCCTTCGACATCGTGGTCCCCGCCGGCACCCTGTGGATGATGGGGGACCACCGCAGCCGCTCCAGCGACTCCCGGGACCATCTCGGATCGCCCGGCGGCGGGATGGTCCCCGTCGAGCGGGTGACCGGCCGGGTGGACTGGCTGGGCTGGCTGCCTGCCCGGACGGGTTCGCTGGAGGGGACCGGAGCCTTCGACGGTGTACGGGCGCCCGGCGCGGCGCATGGGTAACCGCGGGCGTCCGCGCGGCGCACCCGGTCCCGACGCGGCCCTGCCGACCGGGACCACCCGGCCGCGCTCCCTGCCCACCCGGGCGGAACGCCGCCGACTGGCCAAGAAGGTCCGGCGTAAGCGGCGCGGCTCCGCGGTGCGGGAGATCCCCGTCCTCGTCGTCGTGGCGCTCCTGATCGCGCTCGTCCTGAAGACGTTTCTGGTGCAGGCGTTCGTCATCCCGTCCGGGTCGATGGAGCAGACCATCCGGATCGGCGACCGGGTGCTCGTGGACAAGCTGACCCCGTGGTTCGGATCGGAGCCGCAGCGCGGCGACGTCGTGGTGTTCAAGGACCCCGGCGGCTGGCTCCGGCAGGAGAGCCCCGCGGAGAAGAAGGACCTGCCGATCGGCGTCAAGCAGGTCACCGAACTGCTGACCTTCATCGGGCTGCTGCCGTCCGACGACGAGCAGGACCTGATCAAGCGGGTCGTCGCGGTCGGCGGCGACACCGTGAAGTGCTGTGGCGAGGACGGCCGGGTCACCGTCAACGGCGTACCGCTGGGCGAGACGTACCTCCACCCCGACGACCGGCCCTCGACCATCTCGTTCGAGGTGAAGGTTCCCGAGGGGCGGTTGTTCATGATGGGGGACCACCGGTCCGACTCGGCCGACTCCCGCTTCCACCTCGACGAGCCCGACCGGGGCACGGTCTCCGAGGAAGAGGTCGTGGGGCGGGCCGTCGTGATCGCCTGGCCGTTCGGCCACTGGAGCACCCTGGAACAACGCGACGCCTTCAGCGCGGTCCCGGACGCGCGGGCATCGGAGGCGGCGGCTCCGGCCCCGTCGAATAGTGTGGCACCTCCGGATCCCTATGGAATGGTCCGGCTCCCGACCCCTGCGGAACTCCCGCTCGTTATGGGAGTGGTGGGCCTGCACCGGATCGGGCGCGGGCAGTGGCACGTATTGAGGAGTGGATGTGGGGGATTTGGCGGTCGGCGCACGATCCGGACACGACGAACCCGAGGACCGGCCGGAGCGCGACGAGTCTCCCGCGGGCGGGGCGGCGGTCCCGCCGGAGGGTGAGGGCGACCCTCCGGGCGGCGACGGCGGCAGGCCGGCCAGGAGGCAACGTTCCTTCTGGCTGGAGCTTCCGCTGCTCGTCGGCATCGCGCTGGTTCTGGCGCTGCTGATCAAGACGTTCCTGGTCCAGGCGTTCTCGATCCCCTCGGACTCCATGCAGAACACGCTGCAGCGGGGTGACCGGGTGCTGGTCGACAAGCTGACCCCGTGGTTCGGCTCGGAGCCGGAGCGCGGCGAGGTCGTGGTCTTCCACGACCCGGGCGGCTGGCTGGAGGACACCGTGACCCCGGAGCCCAACGCGGTGCAGAAGTTCCTGAGCTTCATCGGTCTGATGCCCTCCTCCGAGGAGAAGGACCTGATCAAGCGGGTCGTCGCGGTCGGCGGCGACACCGTGGAGTGCAAGGAGAACGGCCCGGTCACGGTCAACGGGAAGAGCCTGGACGAGAAGTCGGTCATCTTCCCCGGCAACACCCCGTGCAACGACAAGCCCTTCGGCCCGATCAAGGTGCCGGACGGCCGGATCTTCGTCATGGGCGACCACCGGCAGAACTCCCTGGACTCGCGCTACCACCAGGAGCTCCCGGGACAGGGCACGGTCTCCACGGACGAGGTCGTCGGCCGAGCCGTCGTCATCGCCTGGCCGCTGGGCCGCTGGGCGACCCTCCCCGTCCCGGACACCTTCGACCAGCCCGGTCTGAACGCGGCCGCGGCGATGGCGCCGGCGGCACTGGGCGTAGCCGGTGCGGTGCCCCTCGTGTTGTGGCGCCGCCGGAGGCTGACCGCCGGGCGTACCGCCGGGTAGGGTGCCGACTCGGATCAGCGATTGTCGATCTCCGACGGGGGAGCGCTGGGATGAGCGGTACAGAACGCGAGGAAGACGGCCGCGGCCGGCTCGGCGCCATGGTGTCGGGCTTGGCCGTGGCCGTCGGCTGTGTGCTCTTCCTCGGCGGTTTCGTCTGGGCGGCGGTGGTCTACCAGCCCTACACGGTCCCGACCGACTCGATGTCCCCCACGGTGAAGCCCGGTGACCGGGTGCTCGCCGAGCGGATAGACGGCGCCGATGTCCGGCGCGGTGACGTGGTGGTCTTCACCGACCAGCTCTGGGGCGCCACACCGATGATGAAGCGCGTCGTCGGGATCGGCGGCGACAAGGTGACCTGTTGCGACCGGGAGGGCAGGCTCACCGTCAACGGAACCCCCGTCGACGAGCCCTACCTCGACCGGGGTCCGGCGGCCCCGGGCACGAAGGCTCCGGCCTCGCCCCAGGACTTCTCCGCCACCGTGCCCCAGGGGCAGATCTTCCTGCTCGGCGACGAACGGGCCACCTCCCTGGACTCCCGGGTCCACCTCCAGGACGGTGGCGAGGGCTCCGTGCCGCTGAGCGCGGTGCGGGCCCGGGTGGACGCGGTGGCCTGGCCGATGGACGGCATGATCGACCGGCCCTCCTCGTTCGCCGCGCTGCCCGGCGGGGTCTCCGAAGCCGGGCCGCTGCGGTTCCAGCTGGGCGCGATCGTGGTGGGAGTCCTCCTGATCCTCGGCGGCGCGGTGTACGGGCCCGTGGCGGGGCGCCGCGCCCGCCGGAGGACGCCCGCCGGAGCGGCCCGATGACCTCCGGGGCCCGCAGGGTCGCCCGGGTGGTCCTGCTGGACCCCGACGACCGCGTCCTGCTGCTGCACGGCCATGAGCCGGACGACCCGGACGACACCTGGTGGTTCACCCCGGGGGGTGGCCTGGAGGGCGACGAGACCCGGGAGGCGGCGGCCCGCCGCGAGCTGGAGGAGGAGACCGGGGTCACGGACATCGAGCTGGGCCCGCTGCTCTGGACCCGGATCTGCTCTTTCCCGTTCGACGGGCGTCGCTGGGACCAGGACGAGTGGTACTACCTGGCCCGTACGACGCGGACCGCGACGGCCCCGCGGGGTCTCACCGAACTGGAACTGCGCAGCGTCGCCGGTCTGAGGTGGTGGACTTCCGCCGAACTGCTCGCGACGCGTGAGACGGTGTACCCGACCAGACTCGCCGAGCTGCTGCGCACGCTCCTCGACGAGGGTCCCCCGTGCGTTCCGCTGGTTCTGGCCCCCGAAATCGTCTAATCGTCCAGGGGTGCCGGAGGCTGACGCACAATGGGGGCACGCACGGCTGAAGGGGAAACATGCCATGAGCGCCGAGGACCTCGAGAAGTACGAGACCGAGATGGAGCTGAAGCTCTACCGGGAGTACCGCGATGTCGTCGGTCTGTTCAAATATGTGATCGAGACCGAACGGCGCTTCTACCTCACCAACGACTACGAGATGCAGGTGCACTCCGTCCAGGGTGAGGTTTTCTTCGAGGTGTCCATGGCGGACGCCTGGGTCTGGGACATGTACCGGCCCGCGAGGTTCGTCAAGCAGGTCCGCGTGCTGACCTTCAAGGACGTCAACATCGAAGAGCTCAACAAGAGCGATCTGGAACTTCCGGGAGGCTGACCCCGCGCTGCCCGGTGCCGGGCCCCCGATACGCGCGTCGCGGATACGACCCGGTCACCCTTGTGGGTGGCCGGGTTTTCCACATTCGCGAAGTTGTCCACCAAGATCCACATCTTGGGGCGGGCCGCGTCACAGTCGGTGCCGGAGGTGGTGCCGATATGAACGCACGGGGGGCACTCGGGCGGTACGGCGAGGATCTGGCGGCGCGGCTGCTGGCCGAAGCCGGAATGGCGGTGGTCGAGCGCAACTGGCGCTGTCGCGCCGGAGAGATCGACATCGTGGCCAGGGACGGCGACGCCCTGGTCTTCTGCGAGGTGAAGACGCGCAGGTCACACGGGTTCGAACACCCCATGGCGGCGGTCGGTCCGGTCAAGGCGGACCGGCTGCGACGGCTCGCCGAGATCTGGCTCGACCGGCACGGCGGCCGCCGCCCGGCGGGGTCCGCATCGATCTGATCGGGGTGATCGTGCCCCGGCGCGGAGCCCCGGTCGCGGAGCACGCCCGGGGGGTGTCCTGATGGGCTTCGCACGAGCGTGTTCCGTGGCGCTGGTCGGCGTCGAGGGTGTGGTGGTGGAGGTCCAGGCGGACCTGGAGCCGGGCGTGGCGGCCTTCACCCTGGTCGGACTGCCGGACAAGAGCCTGGTCGAGAGCCGGGACCGGGTGCGGGCCGCCGTGGTCAACTCCGGTGCCGAGTGGCCGCAGAAGAAGCTCACGGTCGGCCTCTCCCCGGCCTCCGTGCCGAAGAGCGGTTCGGGTTTCGACCTCGCCGTCGCGTGTGCGGTCCTCGGCGCGGCGGAGCGGATCGACCCCGCCGCGATCGCCGACGTGGTGATGATCGGCGAGCTGGGCCTGGACGGCCGGGTCCGTCCGGTACGGGGCGTGCTGCCCGCCGTCCTCGCGGCGGCCGAAGCGGGGTACGAGCAGGTCGTCGTCCCCGAGCAGACGGCCGGGGAGGCGGCCCTGGTGCCGGGGGTCTCGGTCCTCGGCGTCCGGAGCTTGCGCCAGCTCATCGCCGTCCTGTGCGACGAACCGGTGCCCGAGGAGCCGGTCGACGGCCAGGGACGCCCCGACGCCATGCTGGCCGGGCTCATGATCCCGGGCACGGGCCTCGGTACGGGGCTCGTCCCGGCCGCCGGGCGGGGCGACGGGCACCGGCCCGACCTGGCGGACGTCGCGGGGCAGCCGCGCCCCCGCCAGGCCCTGGAAGTGGCCGCGGCCGGGGGACACCATCTGCTGTTCTCGGGCCCGCCGGGCGCCGGCAAGACCATGCTGGCCGAGCGGCTGTCGTCGGTCCTTCCGCCGTTGACCCGGCAGGAATCCCTCGAAGTGACGGCGGTCCACTCCGTGGCGGGCATCCTCCCCCCGGGTGAACCACTCGTCTCCCGGGCGCCCTACTGCGCCCCGCACCACTCGGCGACAATGCAGTCCCTGGTCGGCGGGGGCAACGGCATGCCGAGGCCCGGGGCGGTGTCCCTGGCCCACCGCGGGGTGCTCTTTCTGGACGAGGCCCCCGAGTTCTCGGGCAAGGCCCTCGACGCGCTGCGGCAGCCGCTGGAGTCGGGGCACGTGGTGGTCGCGCGGTCCGCGGGGGTGGTGCGGCTGCCGGCTCGTTTCCTGATGGTGCTGGCCGCCAATCCGTGCCCCTGCGGCCGGCACTCGCTCACCGGCGCGGGCTGCGAGTGCCCGCCCTCGGTCGTCCGCCGCTATCAGGCGCGGCTGTCCGGGCCCCTCCTGGACCGGGTGGACCTGCGGGTCGAGGTGGAGCCGGTCGACCGCGCGGACCTCCTGGGGCAGGGCGGCCGGGGCGAGTCGACGGCCGTCGTCGCCGCACGGGTGCGGGACGCCAGGGCGCGGGCGGCCGAGCGGCTGGCCGGCACCCCGTGGACCACGAACAGCGAGGTCCCGGGCCATGAGCTGCGGACCCGGCTGCTCGTGGCTCCGGGAGCGTTGGCGGCCGCGGAGCGGGATCTGGAGCGCGGGAGCCTCACGGCCCGGGGCCTGGACCGGGTGCTGAGGGTGGCGTGGACCGTGGCGGACCTGCGGGGAGCCGCCCGCCCGGACGCCTCCGACGTGGCGGTCGCCCTGGAGCTGCGTACGGGCATCCAGCGCGGGGTGCCGATGGGGGTGGGGGAGCGATGACCGGGGTGACGGGGGAGGGGCTGCCGGGGCGGGGGTGCCCGCCGGGGCCTGGCCTGGAGTCGGCCCGGGACGGTGGCCCGGGCGAGAGCCGAGGGCGCGGGCCGGACCATGTGTGCGGGGCGGGGCCGGACCGGGCGTGCGGGGCGGGGGTGGGACGGAAGGACGGGGCGGGGCTGGACCGAGGTGACGGGGCAGAGCCGGACCATGGGTGCGGGGCGGGGGTGGGCCGGGTGTACAAGGCGGGGCCGGGCCGGGAGGGCGGCGTGCAGTCCGGCGGCCGGGGGCACGGGCCGGAGTCGGTCCGGGACGGTGGCCGGGATCCCTTGCGGCACAGGGACGCGGAGCGGTTGGCCAGGGCCGCGCTGACCCGGGTGCTGGAGCCGGGCGACGAGCGCGCGGGGCGCTGGCTCCGGCAGACCGGCCCCATCGAGCTGATGCGGAGGCTCACCGTCGAGGACGGCTCCGCCGAGAAGCTGCCGGGGATGACGGCCGCACGGCTCGGGGGCTACCGGCTGCGGGCCGCCGGGGCGGAGCCGGGGCGGGACCTGGCCGCGGTCGCCGCGGTGGGCGGGCGCTTCGTCTGCCCGGGCGACCGGGAGTGGCCGAGCCAACTGGACGACCTGGGCGACGCGCGGCCCGTCGGGCTCTGGGTGCGGGGGCGGCCCGATCTGCGGCTGTGGTCTCTGCGCTCGGTCGCGGTGGTCGGCGCGCGGGCCTGCACCCCGTACGGGGCGCACATGGCGGCGGCCCTCGGCTCCGGGCTCGCCGAGCGGGGCTGGGTGGTGGTGTCGGGCGCGGCGTTCGGGGTGGACGGGGCAGCCCACAGGGCGCGCTGGCCGCGGGCGGAGCGACCACGGCGGTCCTGGCCTGCGGGGTCGACGTCGCCTACCCGCGCGGGCACGCCGAGTTGCTCGGGCGGCTGGCCCAACAGGGCCTCATCGTCGCCGAGTTGCCCCCGTCCTCCCACCCCACCCGAAGCCGATTCGTCCTGCGCAACCGCGTCATCGCCGCGCTGACCAGGGGGACGGTCGTCGTCGAGGCCGAATACCGCAGCGGTTCGCTGGTCACAGCCCGCCAGGCGCAACGGCTCGGCCGCTTCGCGATGGGGGTCCCCGGGCCCGCCACCAGCGGACTGTCGGCAGGGGTCCACGAGCTGTTGCGCGGTGAGGGCGTGCTCGTCACCGACGCGGACGAAGTCGTCGAACTGGTTGGGAACATCGGCGACCTGCCACCGGTCCGCCGCGGCCCGGTGCTGCCCAGGGACCACCTGGACGCGGTCGCCGCGAGGGTCCTCGACGCACTCCCTTACCACGGTGTCGCCCACCCCCGTGACCTCGCCCGCACCGCAGGGACGTCCGCCGACGAAACGCTCGGTCGACTGTACGAACTGCACTCACTGGGGTTCGTCGAACGCGAAGGCGACGGCTGGCGATTGACGCCTCCGTCGGCACGCAACGACGACGCGCGGCGAGGCGGTACTTGACCTGGAGCATTCGGGTGAAAAGGTAAGGCCGATGACCTCGCACGATCGATCGGTGACCTGTTCAGGGGCCCGTGCCCACGGCGGCTGCCCCGGCCTTCGGCGGGCGCGGACGGCGTGAACGGCGCAACGCGATCAGGCGGCGGGGATCTCCCGTCCTGCGCGGACTGCGACGTCACAGTCACGCTACGCTCACAAGGATTCCGCCCCAGACAAAAGTCCCCCAGCACTTCACGGCAGAACGGCTCAAGGCACCACATGCCCCAGCACACCTCCGGGTCTGACCGCGCGGCAGTACCACCGGTTGCGCGTGGCACTGTGCGCCCTCCGCCCCCTCCTCCCTCGACGAGTTGTGGCGCTCGTACAAGACCACGGGCGACGAGCGACTGCGGGAGCAGCTGATCCTGCACTACTCGCCGCTTGTGAAGTACGTCGCGGGCCGGGTGAGCGTGGGGCTGCCGTCCAACGTCGAGCAGGCCGACTTCGTCTCCTCCGGGGTCTTCGGACTGATCGACGCCATCGAGAAGTTCGACATCGAACGGGCCATCAAGTTCGAGACGTACGCGATCACCAGGATCCGCGGTGCGATGATCGACGAACTCCGGGCCCTGGATTGGATCCCCCGGTCCGTCCGGCAGAAGGCGCGGAACGTGGAGCGCGCGTACGCCACGCTGGAGGCGCAGTTCCGGCGTACGCCGTCGGAGGCCGAGGTCGCCTCGGAGATGGGCATCGCGCTGGAGGAACTGCACGCCGTTTTCAGTCAGTTGTCGCTGGCCAACGTGGTCGCCCTGGAGGAGCTGCTGCACGTCGGCGGCGAGGGCGGCGACCGGCTGAGCCTGATGGACACCCTGGAGGACACCGCCGCGGACAATCCGGTGGAGGTCGCGGAGGACCGCGAGCTGAGAAGACTGCTCGCGCGGGCCATCAACACTCTTCCCGACCGCGAGAAGACCGTGGTGACCCTCTACTACTACGAGGGACTCACCCTCGCGGAGATCGGCAACGTCCTCGGGGTGACCGAGAGCAGGGTCAGCCAGATCCATACCAAGTCCGTGCTCCAGCTCCGGGCGAAGCTGGCCGACGCGGGCCGCTGACACCCCCCTCCGAGCACTCTCCGGCCATCCGATCGGCGGCCGTGCCCTTCCCCCGCACCCCTGCCGCCGTAGAGTGGAGGCGTGCCCAGGATTCGAGCGGCCTCGGTGGCCGAGCACCGGACCATGCAGCGCGGCGCCCTCCTGGACGCCGCGCGCTCCCTGCTGTCCGAGGGCGGTACGGAGGCGCTGACCTTCCCCGCGCTCGCCGAGCGCACGGGCCTCGCGCGCTCCTCCGTGTACGAGTACTTCCGCTCCCGTGCCGCTGTCGTCGAGGAGCTGTGCGCCGTCGACTTCCCCGTCTGGGCGGCCGAGGTCGAGAACGCCATGCAGGGTGCCGAGACGCCCGAGGCGAAGATCGAGGCCTATGTGCGCCGGCAGCTCGACCTCGTCGGGGACCGTCGCCACCGGGCGGTCGTCGCAATCTCGGCGAGTGAGCTGGACGCGGGCGCCCGGGAGAAGATCCGGGCCGCGCACGGCGGACTGATCGCCATGATCGTCGAAGCGCTGGGCGACCTCGGCCACACCCAGCCGAGACTGGCCGCCATGCTCATGCAGGGTTCGGTCGACGCCGCCGTGCGCCGTATCGAACTGGGTGTCGCGGAGGAGCCGGGCGTCATCGCGGACACCGTCGTCGCGATGGTCCTGCGCGGCGTGAGCGGCTGATCCGGACGGCGTCCGGCTCCGGCACCCCGAACACCGGCAGCAGCCGCGAGGGGCCCTTCCGCAGCAGTGAAGGCGGCAGCAGCGAGAGCGGGTCCAGATAGGCGTCCCCGCGCCGCAGCCCCCAGTGCAGACAGCCCTCGTCGCAGTGGAAGGGCCCTTCCTCCAGCACCCCGACCGGCTGCCCGGCCCGGGCGCTCGCGCCCTCCTCGACCAGCGCCCGCACCGGCTCGTACGTGGTGCGCAACGGCGGCGAACCGCTGCCGGCCACCTCGACGGTGACCACCCCCCGCCCCGCCACCCGGCCCGCGAAGGACACCCGGCCGTCGGCGGCCGCCAGCACGCGGGCGCCCGGCCCCGCCGCGAGGTCCACGCCGCGATGGCCGGGCCCGTACGGACCGGCGGGCGGCTCCCACCCCCGTAACACCGTGGGCCTCCCCGTCAGCGGCCAGCTCCGGGCGTCGCTGCCGGTGCCATCCTCCGTGCCACCGCCCGTGCCACCTACCGTGCCGCCGCCCGGACGGACGCCCGCACGGACGCCCGGACGGAAGGACGCGTCGGTGCCCGCTCTCGGCGAGGACGCCAAGGCTGCGGCCGGGACGACGGACCTACCCGGGGCCGAGGGGCCGGCCGGAAGCGGCACGCACAGCGGGAGCGCGAGGAGCACCGAGAGCACCAGGAGCAGCGGGAACGCGGTGCGGCGGGCGGGGGAGCGGCGTGGGCCGGACGGAAGGCGCATGACGCCACGATGGCCCGGAGGCCTGGATTCCGGGGATCAAGGACCGCTTCTGTGGACTACTCGCCGGTTGTGGATATCGGGGCCACCCGGCCGTGGACGTCACGGTCGCACGGTTGTGGACATCGCCGTCACCAGGCACCCGACCGGTCCCGTACACTTCTTACGGCGATCCGGGTCACCGGGTCGACTTCGCACGCCCCGCCATCTCCCTCTTCTCGGAGGTGGCCGCGCTCCTCGGTCCCTCGTGGCACGGCGCGTCGGGGCGTCAGGCGCGAGCGCAAACCTGCGGTCGCGATAACCGAGCACCTCAAGGAGTACGGCCATGGCCGTCGTCACGATGCGGGAGCTGCTGGAAAGCGGCGTCCACTTCGGTCACCAGACCCGTCGCTGGAACCCGAAGATGAAGCGCTTCATCTTCACCGAGCGCAACGGCATCTACATCATCGACCTGCTCCAGTCGCTGTCGTACATCGACCGCGCCTACGAGTTCGTCAAGGAGACCGTCGCCCACGGCGGCTCCATCATGTTCGTGGGTACGAAGAAGCAGGCCCAGGAGGCCATCGCCGAGCAGGCGACGCGCGTCGGCATGCCGTACGTCAACCAGCGTTGGCTCGGTGGCATGCTCACCAACTTCTCCACCGTCTACAAGCGCCTTCAGCGTCTGAAGGAGCTTGAGCTCATCGACTTCGAGGACGTGGCCGCCTCCGGCCTCACCAAGAAGGAGCTCCTGGTCCTCTCGCGCGAGAAGGCCAAGCTGGAGAAGACCCTCGGTGGTATCCGCGAGATGCAGAAGGTGCCCAGCGCCGTCTGGATCGTCGACACCAAGAAGGAGCACATCGCCGTCGGTGAGGCGCGCAAGCTCCACATCCCGGTCGTCGCGATCCTCGACACCAACTGCGACCCCGACGAGGTCGACTACAAGATCCCGGGCAACGACGACGCGATCCGCTCCGTCACCCTGCTCACCCGCGTGATCGCCGACGCCGTCGCCGAGGGCCTCATCGCCCGCTCCGGTGCCGCCACCGGTGACTCGAAGCCGGGCGAGAAGGCCGCCGGCGAGCCCCTCGCCGAGTGGGAGCGCGACCTGCTCGAGGGCGACAAGAAGGACGAGACCGCGGCTGCCGCCGACGTCCAGTCCTCCGTCGAGACCGAGAAGGACGCCGAAGCCGACGCCGAGACGCCGGCCGAGGCCGTCGCCGAGGCCGAGGCCACTGTCGAGGCTCCGGCCGCCGCCGAGGCCCCGGCCGCCGACGCGGACGCCGAGCAGGCCTGACACCCGTCACGGCTGCTGACGGCGGGGGCCGACGCCACAAGCGTCGCCCCCGCCGTTCACCCGTAGATCTTTCAGACTTCGAGAGAGACATACAGACTCATGGCGAACTACACCGCCGCTGACGTCAAGAAGCTCCGCGAGCTCACCGGCGCCGGCATGATGGACTGCAAGAAGGCGCTCGACGAGGCCGACGGCAACGTCGACAAGGCCGTCGAGGCGCTCCGTATCAAGGGCCAGAAGGGCGTCGCCAAGCGCGAGGGCCGCTCTGCCGAGAACGGTGCCGTCGTCTCCCTCATCTCCGAGGACCAGACGTCCGGCGTCCTCCTCGAGCTGAAGTGCGAGACGGACTTCGTCGCCAAGGGCGAGAAGTTCCAGGCCGTCGCCAACACCCTCGCCGCTCACGTCGCCGCGACCTCCCCGGCCGACATCGAGGCGCTCCTCGCCTCCGAGATCGAGGCCGGCAAGACCGTCCAGGCGTACGTCGACGAGGCCAACGCCAACCTCGGCGAGAAGATCGTCCTGGACCGCTTCGCGCAGTTCACCGGCGCCTACGTCGGTGTGTACATGCACCGCACCATGCCCGACCTGCCCCCGCAGATCGGTGTGCTGGTCGAGCTGGACAAGGCCGACGCCGAGCTGGCCAAGGGCATCGCGCAGCACATCGCCGCCTTCGCCCCGAAGTACCTGTCCCGCGAGGACGTCCCGGCCGAGGTCGTCGAGGCCGAGCGTCGCGTCGCCGAGGAGACCACGCGCGCCGAGGGCAAGCCCGAGGCCGCGCTCCCGAAGATCGTCGAGGGTCGGGTCAACGGCTTCTTCAAGGAGGCCACCCTCCTGGGCCAGCCGTACGCGCTGGACGCCAAGAAGTCGGTCCAGAAGGTCCTGGACGAGGCCGGTGTCACCCTGAAGCGCTTCTCGCGCATCAAGGTCGGCATCTGAGTCCGTCCGGGCGAACCGCACCGGACCCGCTAGGGTCGAGAGGGTATCCGGCGCATCATGACCGGGTCCGCGACGTCTGACACGGCACCTCGCAGCGTTGCCGAAACGTCCGAATCGCTCCGCGAGAGGGACGTTCCAGCGCCTTGCGATGCACCGCACCAGACGCCGTGGCCTGTCCGTCCCTGATGCGCCGGACACCCCAGGTGCAGTCGACGGCCGCACCCACGCCGGACGACCGCAGATCTGACGAGGAGGCCATTGCCGCTGTAGGGACACCAGACCCACCGGCAATGGCCTTCTTCGTATGTGCACGAGGAGAATTTCCATGGAAAAGGGCGCGGACGCCATTCAGGCCGACGACCAGCGCGACGACGACAAGGGTTCCGGACGCTTCATGCTGAAGCTCTCCGGTGAGGCATTCGCCGGCGGCGGCGGTCTCGGCGTCGACCCCGACGTCGTGCACACCATCGCCCGCGAGATCGCCGCCGTCGTACGCGACGGCGCCCAGATCGCGGTGGTCATCGGGGGAGGCAACTTCTTCCGCGGCGCCGAGCTCCAGCAGCGCGGCATGGACCGGGCCCGGTCCGACTACATGGGCATGCTCGGCACCGTCATGAACTGCCTGGCGCTCCAGGACTTCCTGGAGAAGGAGGGCATCGACTCGCGCGTCCAGACCGCCATCACCATGGGCCAGGTCGCCGAGCCGTACATCCCGCTCCGCGCCGTACGGCACCTGGAGAAGGGGCGCGTGGTGATCTTCGGCGCCGGTATGGGCATGCCGTACTTCTCCACCGACACCACCGCCGCCCAGCGTGCCCTGGAGATCGACGCCGAGGCGCTGCTCATGGGGAAGAACGGCGTGGACGGGGTCTACGACTCCGACCCCAAGGCCAACCCCGACGCGGTGAAGTTCGACGCACTGGAGTACGGCGAGGTGATCACCCGCAATCTGAAGATCGCCGACGCCACCGCCATCACGCTCTGCCGTGACAACCAGCTCCCGATCCTCGTCTTCGAGCTGACGACCGAGGGCAATATCGCTCGCGCGGTCAAGGGTGAGAAGATCGGCACGCTCGTGAGTGACGAGAGCACCCGGGCCTGACGGCCCCCCAGGATGGACAACGGCCTGCCGGTCGGACACCGTGCAGGTGAGGACGCGACGCAGGACCCGCAGGGCCAGGCGATGACGACGCCGGGCCCACCCAAGACACGCAGGAGCACGTGGTGATCGAAGAAATCCTCCTCGAGGCCGAGGAGAAGATGGAGAAGGCCGTTGTCGTCGCGAAAGAGGACTTCGCCGCGATCCGCACCGGCCGCGCGCACCCGGCGATGTTCAACAAGATCGTCGCCGACTACTACGGCGCGCTGACCCCGATCAACCAGCTGGCCTCGTTCTCGGTTCCCGAGGCGCGGATGGCCGTCGTGACGCCGTTCGACAAGACCGCGCTGCGCAACATCGAGCAGGCGATCCGTGACTCCGATCTCGGCGTCAACCCGAGCAACGACGGCAATATCATCCGGGTGACGTTCCCCGAGCTCACCCAGGACCGCCGCAAGGAGTACATCAAGGTCGCCAAGACCAAGGCCGAGGACTCCAAGATCTCCATCCGCTCCATCCGCCGCAAGGCCAAGGAGACCCTCGACAAGCTCGTCAAGGACAAGGAGTCCGGCGAGGACGAGGTGCGCCGCGCCGAGAAGGAGCTTGACGACACCACCGCGAAGTACGTCGCGCAGGTGGACGAGCTGCTCAAGCACAAGGAAGCCGAGCTGCTCGAAGTCTGATGAACGACTCTTCCTGGGGTGCCCCGCAAGGAGCCGGTCACTGGGGCACGCCCGAGATGAGGGCTGCCCCGGCGGGTCCTGCCCACGATGTGCATGGCGCCCAGCAGACTCGGCCCATGCCCAACGTGCCGGACGTTCCCGACGCAGGTAGAGACGCGCAGAGCCGCGAGCACCGGGACAGGGAAGCCGCTCACGTCAGCGGCCCCCTGTTCCGTGACGAGAAGCCGCAGGAGCCCATGTCCACCCCGGTTCCGCCCCCGCCGCAGAAGAAGCGTGCGGGGCGTGATCTGCGTGCGGCCATAGGGGTGGGCCTGGGTCTCGGCGCCGTCATCGGCGTCTCGCTGTTCATCGTGAAGGCCGCTTTCATCGGCGTGATAGTGGCCGCGGTCGTCGTCGGCGTCTGGGAGCTGACCTCCCGCCTCCGGGAACGCAAGGGCATCAAGGCGCCCCTGGTGCCGCTGGCCGTCGGCGGAGCCGCGATGGTCGTCGCGGGTTACGCGCGAGGACCCGAGGGCGCCTGGATCGCGATGGCCCTGACCGCCCTCGCGGTGCTGGTCTGGCGGATGACCGAGCCGCCGGACGGGTATCTCAAGGACGTCACGGCCGGGGTCTTCGCGGCTTTCTACGTACCTTTCCTGGCCACCTTCGTCGCCCTGATGCTGACGGCGGACGACGGGTCGTGGCGGGTCCTGACCTTCCTGATCCTCACCGTGGTCAGCGACACCGGGGCGTACGCGGTCGGCTGGCGCTTCGGCACGCACAAGCTCGCCCCGCGCATCAGCCCCGGCAAGACCCGCGAGGGCCTGTTCGGAGCGGTCGCCTTCGCGATGGTCGCCGGCGCCCTGTGCATGGAGTTCCTGATCGACGACGGCGCCTGGTGGCAGGGTCTGTTGCTCGGCCTCGCGGTCGCGGCCAGCGCCACTCTCGGCGACCTCGGCGAGTCCATGATCAAGCGGGACCTCGGGATCAAGGACATGGGCACCCTGCTCCCCGGCCACGGCGGCATCATGGACCGGCTGGACTCGCTCCTGCCGACCGCGCCGGTCGTCTGGCTGCTGCTGGTGCTGTTCGTCGGCTCCGGCTGACCGCTTCGGCATCCCGGCACCACCGGCACCCTGTCCCACCTGCACATTTTACGAGTGAGGGTCCGTCGTCCACAGGGCGGCGGACCCTCGCCCGTCTGTCTGCGACACTGGATGAACCATGCCTAAGCCCGGAGAACTCACTTTCGTCGCGCCCCGCGGATCCAAGAAGCCGCCGCGGCACATCGCCGACCTCACGCCCGCCGAGCGCAAGGAAGCGGTCGCCGCGACCGGTGAGAAGCCGTTCCGCGCCCAGCAGCTCTCGCAGCACTACTTCGCGCGGTACGCGGCCGACCCGGCCGAGTGGACGAACATCCCGGCCGGATCGCGGGAGAAGCTCGCCGAGGCGCTGTTCCCCGACCTGATGTCCGTGATGCGGCACATCAGCTGCGACGACGACACCACCCGCAAGACCCTGTGGAAGCTGCACGACGGGACGCTCGTCGAGTCCGTCCTGATGCGCTACCCGGACCGCGTCACGATGTGCATCTCCTCGCAGGCCGGCTGCGGTATGAACTGCCCCTTCTGCGCCACCGGGCAGGCCGGCCTCGACCGCAATCTGTCGACCGCCGAGATCGTGCACCAGATCGTCGACGGCATGCGCGCCCTGCGCGACGGCGAGGTGCCCGGCGGGCCCGCGCGGCTGTCCAACATCGTCTTCATGGGCATGGGCGAGCCGCTCGCCAACTACAACCGGGTGGTCGGCGCGATCCGTCGCCTCACCGACCCGGAGCCGGACGGTCTCGGCCTCTCGCAGCGCGGGATCACCGTCTCCACCGTGGGCCTCGTCCCGGCCATGCTGCGCTTCGCCGACGAGGGCTTCAAGTGCCGTCTCGCCGTCTCTCTGCACGCCCCGGACGACGAGCTGCGCGACACCCTGGTCCCCGTCAACACCCGGTGGAACGTCCGCGAGGTGCTGGACGCCGCCTGGGAGTACGCGGAGAAGTCCGGCCGCCGGATCTCCATCGAGTACGCCCTGATCCGGGACATCAACGACCAGGCCTGGCGCGGCGACCGGCTCGGCCGACTGCTCAAGGGCAAGCGGGTGCACGTCAACCTGATCCCGCTGAACCCCACGCCGGGCTCCAAGTGGACCGCCTCGCGGCCCGAGGACGAGAAGGCCTTCGTGGAGGCCATCGCCGCCCACGGCGTGCCCGTCACCGTCCGCGACACCCGCGGTCAGGAGATCGACGGGGCCTGCGGGCAGCTCGCGGCCTCCGAGCGCTAGCCGACTGCCGGGGCCGGCGGCCTCCGAGCGCCGGCCTCGCCCGGGCGGCCGAAAACCGCCGGTGTAGCCTGAGGCCGAAATCAACTTCATATTCCGACAGGGGAGCGCCACAGCGCTGAGAGTGCGGCACCAAGGACAGGTTGGCCGCAGACCCTCTGAACCTCGCCCGGGTCATTCCGGGTAGGAAGTTCGGACCTTACTCAAGCTGTTGCGCCCTGCCCGCTTCCGGTTCGCCGGACGGCGGGCGGGGCCGCGTCTCTTCCTGGTCACCTCCAGGAGGAATCACATGAACACCACCACGAAGTACGCGGCGACCGCGCTCGCCGCCGCTCTCGGCGTCACGCTGCTAGCGGGCTGCGGCGACGACGGGTCCGCCGGCTCCGGGGAGTCCAAGGGCCCGGCCTCCAAGACCGTGACCCTGGTCAGCCACGACTCCTTCAACGTCTCGGACAAGGTGCTGAAGGCGTTCACGAAGGAGTCCGGCTACAAGGTCGAGATCCTCAAGAGCGGCGACGCCGGGGCCGCGCTCAACCAGGAGATCCTCACCAAGGGCTCCCCGCGCGGCGACGTCTTCTTCGGCGTCGACAACACCCTGCTCTCCCGCGCCCTCGACAACGGCCTGTTCGCCGCGTACGAGGCCAAGGGCCTGGACACGGTCGCGGCGGACACGCAGACGGACGAGAAGAGGCGGGTCACGCCCGTCGACACCGGCGACATCTGCGTCAACTACGACAAGCAGTACTTCACCGAGAAGAAGCTCGCGCCGCCGAAGACCTTCCAGGACCTGCTCGAGCCCGCGTACAAGAACCTCCTCGTCACCGAGAACGCCGCGAGCTCCTCGCCCGGTCTCGGCTTCCTGCTCGGCACCATCGCCGTGGAGGGAGAGGACGGCTACGAGGCGTACTGGAAGAAGCTGAAGGCCAACGGCGTCAAGGTCGTCGACGGCTGGGAGCAGGCGTACAACGAGGAGTTCTCCGGCTCCGCGGGCGGCAAGAAGGCCAATGCCGACCGGCCGCTCGTCGTCAGTTACGCCTCCAGCCCGCCCGTCGAGGTGCTCTACGCCGACCCGCAGCCCAAGGAAGCCCCCACCGGGGTCGCCACCGGCACCTGCTTCCGCCAGACCGAGTACGCCGGGCTGCTGACCGGGGCGAAGAACGAGGCGGGTGGCAAGGCGCTGCTGGACTTCATGATCAGCAAGACGTTCCAGGAGGACATGCCGCTGAACATGTTCGTGAACCCGGTCGTGAAGGACGCGGCCCTGCCCGAGCTGTTCACGAAGTTCGGCGAGAAGATCGACACGCCTCCCACCGTCGCGCCCGAGAAGATCACCGCCAACCGTGAGCAGTGGATCCAGTCGTGGCAGTCGCTGGTCCTGAAGTAGAGCCCGGGGCGAAGACAGCCGGGGCCGCCCGGACCCGACGCGGGCCGGGGCGGCGCGGGGCCGCGCTGCGGCTCGGCCTGATGGCCGTGCCCGTGGCGTTCTTCGCGCTGTTCTTCGCCTATCCCGTGACCGCTATCGTCGGCCGCGGGCTCAAGGCGGGAGGCGACTGGCAGTTCGGGCGGATCGGCGAGGTGCTGGCCCGCCCGGACATCCTCGACGTCCTCTGGTTCACCACCTGGCAGGCCCTCGCCTCGACCGCGCTCACGCTGCTGATCGCCCTGCCCGGGGCGTACGTCTTCGCCCGGTTCGACTTCCCCGGCAAGCAGCTGCTGCGGGCGGTCGTCACCGTGCCGTTCGTGCTGCCCACCGTCGTCGTCGGCACCGCGTTCCTGGCGCTGCTGGGGCGGGGCGGGCTCCTCGACGAGGTGTGGGGCGTCCGCCTGGACACCACCGTGTGGGCGATCCTGCTGGCCCACGTCTTCTTCAACTACGCGGTGGTCGTGCGGACGGTGGGCGGGCTCTGGTCCCAGCTGGACCCCCGGCAGGAGGAGGCCGCCCGGGTGCTCGGCGCCGGACGGTTCGCCGCCTTCCGCCGGGTGACGCTGCCCGCGCTCGCCCCGGCCGTCGCCGCCGCCGCGCTGATGGTCTTCCTCTTCACCTTCACCTCCTTCGGCGTCGTGCAGATCCTCGGCGGACCCGCCTACTCCACGCTGGAGGTGGAGATCTACCGGCAGACCGCGCAGCTGCTGGACCTGCCGACGGCCGCCGTGCTGACCCTGGTGCAGTTCGCCGCGGTCGGCGCGATCCTCGCCGTGCACGCCGCGACCGTACGCCGCCGGGAGCGGGCGCTGAAGCTGGTCGACCCTGCCCAGACCTCCCGCAGGCCGCGCGGTCCCGGACAGTGGGCGCTGCTCGGCGGCGTCCTGCTCACCGCGCTGCTGCTGATCCTGTTGCCGCTCGGGGTCCTGGTGGAGCGTTCCTTCGATGGAGCCGGCGGGTACGGCTTCGGCTACTACCGTGCCCTCCAGTCGGCCGGGTCCGGCGGCTCCTCCACCTTTTTGGTCCCGCCGCTGGAGGCCGTCGGCAACTCCCTGCGGTACGCGCTCGTCGCGACGGTCATCGCGCTCGTCGTCGGCGGGCTCGCGGCGGCGGCCCTGACGCGGCGGGCCGGGCCGCTGGTCCGCGGCTTCGACGCGCTGCTGATGCTGCCGCTCGGGGTGTCCGCCGTCACCGTCGGCTTCGGCTTCCTGATCACCCTGGACGAGCCGCCGCTCGACCTGCGGACCTCCTGGATCCTGGTCCCGCTGGCCCAGGCGCTGGTCGGCGTCCCCTTCGTCGTGCGGACCATGCTGCCCGTACTGCGCGCGGTCGACGACCGGCTGCGGGAGGCCGCCGCCGTGCTGGGGGCCTCCCCGCTGCGGGCCTGGCGGGAGGTCGATCTGCCGCTGGTGCGCCGGGCGGTGCTGGTCGCGGCGGGCTTCGCCTTCGCCGTCTCCCTCGGGGAGTTCGGCGCGACGGTCTTCATCGCGCGGCCCGACAACCCGACCCTGCCGGTCGCCGTCGCCCGGCTGCTGGGCCGGTCCGGGGAGCTCAACTACGGGCAGGCGATGGCCCTCAGCACGATCCTGATGCTGGTGTGCGCGGTGTCGCTGCTGCTTCTCGAACGTATCCGCACCGACCGATCCGGGGAGTTCTGAACGACATGCTGAGCTTGCGGGAAGCCACCGTGCGGTTCGGGCGGCGGACGGCGCTGGACGCGGTCGACCTGGAGGTCGCCGACCACCGGATCGTCTGCCTGCTCGGTCCCAGCGGCAGCGGGAAGTCCACCCTGCTGCGGGCCGTGGCCGGACTCCAGCCCATGGACGGCGGCCGGGTCCTGCTGGCCGGACAGGACCAGAGTGGCGTCCCGGTGCACCGGCGCGGCCTCGGCCTGATGTTCCAGGACCACCAGCTCTTCCCGCACCGGGACGTCGGCGCCAACGTCGCCTTCGGGCTCCGGATGCACGGCGTCGGGCGGACCGAGACCGGGCACCGGGTACGCGAGCTGCTGGAGCTGGTCGGTCTGCCCGGCGCCGAACGCCGCGCGGTCGCCGCGCTCTCCGGCGGTGAGCAGCAGCGCGTCGCCCTGGCCCGCGCGCTCGCCCCGCGCCCGAAGCTCCTGATGCTGGACGAGCCGCTCGGCCAGCTCGACCGCAGCCTCCGCGAACGGCTTGTCGTCGAACTGCGCTCCCTTTTCCAGGAGTTGGGCACCACCGTGCTGGCCGTCACGCACGACCAGGGCGAGGCCTTCGCGCTCGCCGACCGGGTCGTGGTGATGCGGGACGGCCGGATCGCGCAGGAGGGCACCCCGCTGGACGTCTGGCAGCGCCCCGTCTCGGCGTTCGTCGCCCGCTTCCTCGGCTTCGACAACGTCACCGGGGCGACCGTGACCGGCCGGGCCGCCGCCACCGCCTGGGGCAAGGTCCCGGTTCCCGAGGGCTCCCCGCAGGGCGAGGTGGATCTGCTGGTCCGGCCCGCCGGTGTCCAGATCGGCGAGCCCGAGGACGGTCTGCGCTGCACGGTCGGCGTCCGCACCTTCCGGGGGAACCACGTGACCGTGCGCCTGACGCCCGAGAACGCGCCGGTGCTGGAGGCCGAGTGCGCCCTCCGGGACACCCCGGACGAGGGCGCGGTCGTGGGCGTCCGCTTCGCCGCGGCGGAGACGGTGGTGCTGGCGGCGGAGTGAGGGGACGAGCACTCCGCCGCCAACCGTTACGGCTGCCGGGTCCCCGCCACCACCAGCCCCAGTTCGTACGCCAGGATCACCGCCTGTGCCCGGTCCCGCAGTTCCATCTTCGCGAACAGCCGGTTGATGTGGGTCTTCACCGTGTGGTCGGTGATGGTCAGCCGGTCGGCGATGGCCGCGTTGGAGAGGCCTCGCGCGATCAGGACGAGCACCTCGGCTTCGCGCGTGGTCAGTCCGTCGATCGAGCGCTGCGGGGGAGCGCTGACCCGCTGCCGGGAGAACTCCGCGATGAGCCGCCCGGTGACCTCGGGAGCCAGCAGGGCGTGGCCGTCCGCCACCACCCGTACCGCGTGCAGCAGTTCGGGGAAGGTCGCGTCCTTGAGCAGGAATCCGCTGGCTCCGGCGGTGAGGGCGTCGTACACGTACTCGTCCAGGCCGAACGTCGTCAGCATCAGCGCCCTCGTCGCCCCGCCCGACGCCGCGACGATGCCGCGCGCCGCGACGATGCCGCTGAGCTTCGGCATCCGGATGTCCAACAGCGCCACATCGGGACGCAGTTCGGCGGCCTTGAGCACGGCCTGCTCGCCGTCCTCCGCCTCTCCGACCACCTCGATGTCGTCCTGGGTGTTCAGCAGGCCGGAGAACGCCGTCCGCACGACCGCCTGGTCGTCGGCCACCAGCACCCGGATCACCACGGCAGTTCCGCCTCCACGAGAAAGCCGCCGGCCGGGCCCCGGCCGGTGGTGAGTCCCCCGCCGAGCAGGGCGGCCCGTTCGGCCATGCCCACCAGCCCGTGCCCCTGCCGCCCGGAGCCGCCGGACGGAGCGGGGCCCGGCCCGTCGTCCGTCGCACGGACCGTCAGCAGGCCCGGGCGGTACTGGAGTTCGACGACCGTGTGGGCGCCCGGGGCATGCCGCCGGGCGTTCGTCAGCGCCTCCTGGACGATCCGGTACGCCGACAGCTCCCAGGACGCGGGCAACGGCGCCCGCTCGCCGGTGACCCGCAGTTCGGCCGCACCGCCCACCGCCCGGTGCTGATCGAGGAGGTCGTCGAGACCGGCCAGCGAGGGCTGCGGGGCGGTGAGCGGGGCCGTCGCGGCGCCGTCGCCCGTCCGCAGCACTCCGAGCAGCCGCCGCAGCTCCGCCATCGAGGACCGTGCCGTGCCCGCGATCTCCTGGAAGGCGTCCCGTGCCGGGGGCGAGAGGTCCGGGGTCGTGTACGTGGCGCTCTCGGCGCGCACCGCGATCACCGACACCGAGTGCGCGATCATGTCGTGCAACTCCCGTGCGATGGCTGCGCGTTCCGCCTCAGCGGCCTGTCGCCGCTCCATCGCCAGCAGCCGGGACTGCGCGGCGGCCCGGGTGTGCCGGGTCTCCTCGCGCGCCCGCACCGCGTCGCCCGTACTCACCGCGCCCAGAATCATCACCGTCAGCACCAGCGTCTCGGCGTACAGCCCCAGGCTGAACCGGTCGGTGCCCTGGAGCGCGGGCAGCCCCGGGGAGCCGTCCCGGGCCCACCGGTCGATGTGCACCAGATTGACGGCCAGCGCGGCCAGCGAACCGGCCAGGACGAGCACCGCCGGATGCTGCACCCGGTGCCGCCCGAGCGTGTAGCAGCCGATCAGGGACCCGGCGATGGTCGCGTACGCCATGTTGCCGTCGGTCGCGAAGCTGAGGAGGGCCGCGCCCACGGTCAGGAACCCCACGGCGGGCCGCGTCGCCCGCAGGGCCAGCGAGGCTGTGCAGACCAGCACCCCGAAGGCCGTGATCGCCGAACCCGGTACGAGGGCCAGCTCCACGACCGCGAAGAGCGTCAGCGCGGCTCCGGTAAGCCAGGCGTACGCGGGCTCCGCCGTCCAGTGCCGCAGCCGTCGCCGGACGCCCCGATCCGACGCCGGGGCGGTGGCGGCGGTGATGGCAGCGGCGGGCGTGGCAGCGGCGGGGGTGGCCGGACGATCCGGCGGGACGGTGCGCGTCATACGGAGATTCTTCGTCACCCGTGGACGCGGCGCATCGGAGCAGGGGTGGAATTCGCGATGCCGTCTCATGCCACGGGTTGACCTCAAGGACCGGACGGTGGTGTGACGTTCCGTGAACGGCCCGTTCCTAGCCTCGGACCCATGGCCAACCTCGCGCTCCCCACCTCTCCCGACCTGCACCGGGACCGTCCCGCGCTGCCCGGCGACGCAGCCTGGTGGGCGTTCTGCGCGGCCACCGCCCTGGCGCTCGGGGCCTTCTCCTCGCTCGGGCCGCACCGGATCTGGGGAGCCGCCGCCGCACTCGGCTACACGGCCGCCGCGGTGCTCGCGGCCCGCGGGCGGAGCCTCCGTACGGCCGGGGCGGTCGCCGTCGTCGGCGCGGTGCTGCTGCCCCTGCTGGTGCTTCTCGCCGTGGACCGGGCGCAGTTGGAGGTCGACGTCGTCGCCCGCTCGGCGGGGCTCCTGCTCTCCGAGGGGACGCCCTACCTCGAACGACCCACCGCGCCCGAGGACTTCAACCCGTACCTCCCGGGCATGGCGGTCTTCGGGATACCGGAGGCGGTGGCCGGGCCCGGGCCGCTCACCGACCCCCGGCCGTGGATGGGCGCGGCCTTCCTCGGCACGTTCGCCCTCGCCCTCCCGGCGGGGTCCCGCCGGGAAGCGCCCCGGTGGCTCGCCGCCTGCCCCCTGGTGGCGCTTCCGCTCGCGGTCGGTGGCGTCGATCTGCCGGTGGCCGGGCTGATGTGCCTGGGGCTGGCCGGGGCGGGGCAGGGGCGGGCGGGCCGGGCCGGGCTGGCGCTAGGTCTGGCCGCCGCGCTCAAGTGGACCGCGTGGCCGGCGGTGCCGGTGGCCCTCGCCCTGCTCGCCACGGCCTATGGGGGCGACGGCCGCCGGGGGAGCCGCGCCGCCCTGCGCTGCGGGCTCGTCGCCCTGCTCACCGCCGCCGCGCTCGCCCTGCCCGCCGCACTGCGCGACCCGGGAGCCTTCCGGACCCATGTCGTCGACTTCCCCCTCGGGCTCACCGGAGCGGTCTCGTCCGCCGCGAGCCCGCTCCCCGGCCGGCTGCTCGCCACCCAGGTCCCCGGCGGCCGCACCCTGGCCCTGCTGCTGCTCGGGGTGAGCGCCCTGCTCCTCGCAGGCTCCCTGCTCGTCCGGCCCCCGGCGACGGGGTCGGCCGCCGCCGCGCGGCTCGCGCTCGGACTCCTCCTGGCCATCGCGTTCATGCCCGCGACCCGGTTCGGCTATCTGGTGCACCCGCTGGTCCTCGCGGTCTGGGCCCTCGCCCGGCAGCCGCCCGCTCACCCCCTCCGCCTCCGTGAACGGGTGCGCGGACTCGTACCCGAACCCGTACGCGAACTCGTACGCCAACGGAAGCAGGCCTCCCGATGACGCGCCGCCGCACCCTCGTGGTGACCAATGACTTCCCGCCGCGCCAAGGCGGCATCGAGACCTTCGTCCATGCCATGACCAGCCGGTTCCCCACGGACTCCGTCGTCGTCTACACCTCCGCCGAACCAGGGGCGGCCGCCCATGACGCCGCCCTGCCCCACCCCGTGGTCCGCGACCCGGCCCACACCCTGCTCCCGGTCCCGCGCGTCGCCGCCCGCGCGGTGGAGATCGCCCGCCACCACGGCTGCGACAGCGTCTGGTTCGGGGCCGCCGCACCGCTCGGGCTGCTGGCGGACCGGCTGCGCCGGGAGAGCGGGGTGCGGCGGGCCGTCGCCACGACGCACGGGCACGAGGTGTGGTGGGCCCGCACGCCCGGGGCCCGGACCCTGCTCCGGCGGATCGGCGACCGTACCGACACGGTGACCTACCTGGGCGAGGCGACCCGCGCGCCCATCGCCGCCGCACTCGGCCCGGCCGCCGCCCGCCGCATGGTGCGCCTGGCGCCGGGGGTGGACGCGGAGGCGTTCCGCGTACGGGAAGGGGCGCGTGAAGCCGTACGGGAAGGAGCGCGCGACGCCGTACGGCCCGGGGCGTGCGACGGCGTACGCCTTCCGGTGGGCGGCGTCCGCGAGCGGTACGGCCTGGGCGGGCGGCCCGTGATCCTCTGCGCGGCGCGGCTCGTCCCGCGCAAGGGCCAGGACACCCTGATCCGTGCCCTGCCCGCCGTGCGGCGCGCGGTGCCCGACGCCGTGCTCCTGCTGACCGGCGACGGGCCCTACGCCCGGGCCCTGCGCCGGCTCGCCGTGGACATCGGGGTCGCGGACGCGGTGGTCCTCGCCGGCGGGCAGCCGCACGCGGCGATGCCGGAGCACTACGCGGCCTGCGACGTCTTCGCCATGCCGTGCCGCACCCGCAGGCGGGGCCTGGAGGTGGAGGGGCTGGGCATCGTCTTCCTGGAGGCCGCCGCCTCCGGGCTGCCGGTCCTCGTCGGCGACTCGGGCGGCGCGCCGGACACCGTACGGGACGGGGAGACGGGACACGTGGTCGACGGGCGCGACGTCGCCGCCGTCGCGGACCGGCTCGTGGCGCTGCTGCGGGACCGGGTGGCGGCCGCGGCGATGGGGGAGAAGGGGCGGGCGTGGGTCCGCGAGGCGTGGGGGTGGGAGGGGACGTACGACACCCTCGCGGGACTGCTGGCCCCCTGACCGGCGTGGCAGAGGGGCGGCGGGCCGGGCAAGCTGGAGGCGGACAACCCGCGCCCGGCGCTCCGGCGGCGCGGGACGGCCGGATCGGACAAGGACCGTGATCATGACCGGTGGCACCCGCGAGGGCATCGACCTCACCCGCGTCCTGCACGCCCCTCAGCAGCGCGTCTTCGCCGCCTGGACCTCACCTGAGGACTTCGCCGCCTGGTACGGGGGAGAGGCGGACGTCCCCCTGGACCGGGTGACGATGGACGTACGGCCCGGCGGCGCGTGGAGCCTGGTCATCGTCATGCCGGGCGTGGAGATGCCCTTCCACGGGATCTACCGCGAGGTGAGCGAGCCCGACGGTCTCGTCCTTACGCTTCTGGACGGCTCGGCGCCCGAGGACGCCGAGGGCGAGATCGTCACCGTCACCTTCAGCGACCTCGGCGACGGGACCACCGAGCTGGCCTTCCAGCAGCGCGGCGGCAACCTCACCCCCGAGCAGTACGCGGCGGCGGAGGACGGCTGGGAGGCCTTCTTCGACGCCCTGGCCGCCCGTCTCGCCACCCATCCCTGAGCCGGCCCGGGCTCCCGCCCCCGGACCTCCGGGAGGGAGCCTCCGGCGGTTCACTTCGTCAGCGGAAGCGCCGCCAACTGCGCGATCACCCACGTCAGCGGGGCGAACAGGGCCAGCAGCGCGGCCGCCCGCAGCGCCGTCGCCCGGCGCAGCACGGCGGCCGGGGCGCCCATCCTGAGCAGCGCCTCGACGGTGTGGGCGCGGGCGTGCTTGGCCTCCAGCGCCGAGGTCAGCAGCGTCGCCGCCGTACAGCCGAGGACCAGTACCGCGCCGAGCGCGGTGAGCGGGCCGTACGGGCGCTCGCCGCCCCCGTACAGCGCCGAGGCGGCGATCGCCGCGGACAGCACCGCGCAGACGACCCCGAGCGGGCGGCCGATCCGGCGCGCCTCGTCCATCAGGACCCGCCCCGCCAGCAGCCGTACGGCACCGGGGCGCACGGCCTGCAGCGCCCGCCCGCACAGGTAGGTCAGGCTCGGCCCCGCCATCGCCAGGCCGACCGCCGTGAGCGTCCACCCGATCAGTACCGCGACCGGGGTGGAGTCGTACCGTCCGGGCAGCGGGAACGCGCTCCCCGCAGCACCCCGTGACGCGATCGCCTCGACCGCGAGTCCGGCAGCCGTCAGCGCCACGCCCCAGGGGAGTCCGGCCGGGGCGGGTGCGGGCTCGGGCAGTTCCTCGGAGCCGAAGGTGTCCCGGGCCGGGTCGGGCCGCGTCCGCAGCGCCAGCGCGCTCGCCGTCGACGCGGCCACCGGTACGAGCGCCAGCAGCATCAGCGCGGCGGCCGGCGGCAGCGGGCTGCCCGCGCCGAGGAACTCCGCGGCGCCCCGTCGAACGGCATCCCGGTGAGATCGCCGCGCAGATGCAGGAAGAAGAGCAGGGCCACCATGGAGCCGAGCGCGGTGGACACGGCGGTGGAGACCGCGGCCAGCGCGGACAGCCTGACCGGGCCGAGGCCCACGGAGGAGAGGCCCGGCCGGGGGCGGGTGCTCGGGTCGGTCCGGGCCACCGCCACGGCGAACTGCACCGTGGCGGCCAGCGGGACGAAGCACCACAGCAGCCGCAGCACCGAACCGGCGGACGCCGGGTGCGCCGCGGCGTACCCGAGGGAGCACAGGAGGAGGAACCCGACGCCGGCCGAGGCGGCGGCCACCAGCAGCCGCCGGACCAGGACGAGGGGATGGGACCCGCGGGCTAGACGGAGAGCGAGCACGCCGCGCGGCCCTCCGCTTCCGGTTTCGCGGCCACGGTACCGGTGGCGACGCAGCGGCCGTCCAGCAGCGGGACGGCCCGGTCGGCGAGCGCGGCGACCTCGGCGTCGTGCGTGGCCAGCACGACGGTGATGCCGTGCGAGCGGGCCGCCGTGGTGAGGGTGCGCAGCACCTGGGTGCGGTCCGCGCGGTGGAGGGTCGCCGTGGGCTCGTCGGCGAAGATCACGGTCGGGGCGCCGCAGAGGGCGCGGGCCACCGAGACCCGCTGGCGCTGCGCCTGGAGGAGCGCGTGTGGCCGCTTCTTGGCGAAGGCTGCGATGTCCAGGCGCTCCAGCCATTCGGTGGCGGTCTTCCGGGCGGCCCGGTGCGAGACGCCGCGCAGCAGCAGGGGCAGCGCGGTGTTCTCCCATACGGTCAGCTCCGGCACCAGCTCCGGATCGGAGGCGATCCAGCCGAAGCGCTCCCGGCGCAGCTGTTCGCGGACCCTGGGGGCCATGGTGTGGACGGGGACGCTGTTGAACCACACCTCGCCCTGCTGGGGCGTCAGCCGTCCGGAGAGACAGTGCAGCAGCGTGGTCTTCCCGCTGCCGCGCGGCCCGGTCACGGCGAGGATCTCGGCGTCCCGGACACCGAGGGAGACACCGCCGAGACCGGGCGATCCGTTGTGGGAGTGGTGCAGGGAACGCGCCCAGATCACGTCGTTGTCCGGCGGGGCCACCATGGCGTACACCTCGGTTCAGGTCAGATTTCCCATTCCCCCGTACGGGGGAACGAAGACGCGGCCGATCGGTCACTCGGCACCGTAGATAGTCGGACCGGTGTGGGCGCACAGCACGCGGCCCGGATACGCCCCTTGTCACTCGAAGGGGCGTATCCGGGCCGGAGAACCGTATGAAATGACCGCCGGTGGGCGATCAGCCGGGGGACCTGGTGCCGGTCAGAGCTTCGTCCAGGCCTCCGTGAGCACGGCCCGCAGGATGCCCTCGATCTCGTCGAACGTCGACTGGTCGGAGATCAGCGGCGGGGCGAGCTGGATGACCGGGTCGCCGCGGTCGTCGGCCCGGCAGTACAGGCCGTTGTCGTACAGCGCCTTGGAGAGGAAGCCGTACAGGACGCGCTCGGTCTCCTCGTCGGTGAACGTCTCCTTGGTGGCCTTGTCCTTCACCAGCTCGATGCCGTAGAAGAACCCGTTGCCGCGGACGTCGCCCACGATCGGCAGGTCGTGCAGCTTCTGGAGCGTCGTCAGGAACGCGTTCTCGTTGTCCAGGACGTGCTGGGTGAGGTTCTCGCGCTCGAAGATGTCGAGGTTGGCGATGCCCACCGCGGCGGAGACCGGGTGGCCGCCGAAGGTGTAGCCGTGCAGGAAGGTGTTGCCGCCCTCGTAGAACGGCTCCGCGACCCGGTCCGAGACGATGCAGGCGCCGATCGGGGAGTAGCCCGAGGTCATGCCCTTCGCGCAGGTGATCATGTCCGGCACGTAGCCGAACTTGTCGCACGCGAAGATGGTGCCGAGCCGGCCGAAGGCGCAGATGACCTCGTCGGAGACGAGCAGGACGTCGTACTTGTCGCAGATCTCGCGGACCCGCTGGAAGTAGCCGGGCGGCGGCGGGAAGCAGCCGCCCGCGTTCTGCACGGGCTCCAGGAAGACGGCCGCGACGGTCTCGGGGCCCTCGAAGAGGATCTCCTGCTCGATCTGGTCGGCGGCCCAGCGTCCGAAGGCCACCGGGTCGTCACCGAAGAGCGGGGCGCGGTAGATGTTGGTGTTCGGCACCTTGTGCGCGCCGGGGACCAGCGGCTCGAAGGGGGCCTTCAGGGCCGGGAGGCCGGTGATGGACAGCGCGCCCTGCGGGGTGCCGTGGTAGGCGACGGCACGCGAGATGACCTTGTACTTGGTCGGCTTGCCCTTGAGCTTGAAGTACTGCTTGGCCAGCTTCCAGGCGGTCTCGACGGCCTCGCCGCCACCGGTGGTGAAGAAGACCTTGTTGAGGTCGCCCGGGGCGTAGTCGGCGAGACGCTCGGCCAGCTCGACGGCCTTCGGGTGGGCGTAGGACCACACCGGGAAGAAGGCGAGCTCCTGGGCCTGCTTGTACGCCGTCTCGGCGAGCTCGTGACGACCGTGACCGGCGTTGACCACGAACAGGCCGGAGAGACCGTCCAGGTAGCGCTTGCCCTTGTCGTCGAAGATGTACGTTCCCTCGCCACGCACGATGGTGGGAACGGGCGCGTTCTCGTAGTCCGACATGCGGGTGAAGTGCATCCACAGGTGGTCGTACGCGGTTCGGCTGAGGTCCTTGCTCACGGCTATCGGGTTCCCCACATATAGGTCTGCTTCTTGAGCTTGAGGTAGACGAAGCTCTCGGTGGAGCGCACTCCGGGAAGGGTCCGGATGCGTTTGTTGATCATCTCCAGCAGGTGGTCGTCGTCCTCGCAGACGATCTCCACCATCAGGTCGAAGGAGCCCGCGGTCATGACCACGTACTCGCACTCGGCCATGGCCGACAGGGCTTCGGCCACCGGGTCGAGGTCGCCCTCGACATTGATGCCGACCATCGCCTGGCGCCGGAATCCCACGGTGAGCGGGTCCGTGACGGCGACGATCTGCATGACGCCCTGGTCGAGCAGCTTCTGGACGCGCTGGCGCACAGCCGCTTCGGAGAGGCCGACGGCCTTGCCGATCGCGGCGTAGGGACGACGCCCGTCCTCCTGGAGCTGCTCGATGATTGCGAGGGAGACGGCATCGACCGCTGGCGGTGATCCGTTCCCGGTCCTGGAGTCTGCGCTGCGACTGGCCACGTACCCACCATGCACCGCTCCTCGTCTGTCTCGCAACCCCAGATCGATGAAATTCGTTGTCTTGCTGCCTGGATCTAACTGAATCCGCAGTTCGGGGCGGGTGGGTATGTCGAAAGCGACACCGGAACGATTAGGGTGGAGATCTCACCCATGGGACAGCCGACAGGAGGGGTGGTTGTGACCACCGAGGTGCGCCGTCTGCGCAACTACATCAACGGAGAGTTCCGGGACGCCGCGGACGGGCGGACCATCGATGTGGTCAGCCCGGTGACGGAAGAGGTCTACGCGACCTCGCCGCTCTCCGGCCAGGCCGACGTCGATGCCGCCATGGAGGCCGCCGCGGCGGCCTTCCCCGCTTGGCGCGACACCACGCCCGCCGAGCGCCAGAAGGCCCTGCTGAAGATCGCGGACGCCTTCGAGGAGCGGGCCGAGGACCTGATCGCCGCCGAGTCGGAGAACACCGGCAAGCCGCTCGGTCTGACCCGCAGCGAAGAGATCCCGCCGATGGTGGACCAGATCCGCTTCTTCGCGGGGGCCGCACGACTCCTCGAAGGCCGCTCGGCCGGCGAGTACATGGAGGGTCTGACCTCCATCATCCGCCGCGAGCCGGTCGGAGTCTGCGCCCAGGTCGCGCCGTGGAACTACCCGATGATGATGGCCGTCTGGAAGTTCGCCCCGGCGCTCGCCGCGGGCAACACGGTCGTCATCAAGCCGTCCGACACCACTCCGGCGTCGACCGTGCTGATGGCCGAGATCATCGGGCAGATCCTGCCCAAGGGCGTCTTCAACGTCCTGTGCGGCGACCGGGACACCGGCCGCGCCATGGTCGAGCACCCGACCCCGGCGATGGCGTCCATCACCGGTTCGGTACGGGCCGGCATGCAGGTCGCCGAGTCCGCGGCCAAGGACGTCAAGCGGGTCCACCTGGAGCTCGGCGGCAAGGCGCCCGTCGTGGTCTTCGACGACGCCGACATCGCCAAGACCGTCGCGGGCGTCTCCGAGGCGGGCTTCTTCAACGCGGGCCAGGACTGTACGGCCGCCACCCGCGTCCTGGTCCACGCGTCGATCCACGACGAGTTCGTCACAGCGCTCGCCAAGGCCGCCGCCGACACGAAGACCGGGCAGCCGGACGACGAGGACGTGGCGTACGGCCCGCTCAACAACGCCAACCAGCTGAAACAGGTGAGCGGCTTCATCGAGCGGCTCCCCGCCCACGCCAAGGTCGAGGCGGGCGGCCACCGGGTCGGCGACAAGGGCTACTTCTACGCCCCGACCGTCGTCTCCGGCCTGAAGCAGGACGACGAGATCATCCAGAACGAGGTCTTCGGACCCGTCATCACCGTCCAGTCCTTCACCGACGAGCAGCAGGCCGTCGACTACGCCAACGGCGTCGACTACGCGCTCGCCTCCTCGGTGTGGACGACGAACCACTCCCGCGCGATGCGCATGTCCAAGAACCTCGACTTCGGCTGCGTGTGGATCAACACCCACATCCCGCTGGTCGCCGAGATGCCGCACGGCGGATTCAAGAAGTCCGGCTACGGCAAGGACCTCTCCGCGTACGGTTTCGAGGACTACACTCGCATCAAGCACGTCATGACGTCCCTCGAGGACTGACCGCTTCGCTGTCACCGTGCACGGCCCCGGGCCTCGGTCCGGGGCCGTTCCCGTGCCGCCGCCGTGCGAGGCGTGCGGGACAGGCTGTACAAGGTGTGCGGGGCGCGCCCGCCCCGCTGGACGCTTGGTCCATTGTCCGCGCGACCGGCGACCGGCATTCTGCGCGGGTGCGAGCGATCAGGAAGAACCCCATGTCCCGCCGTTCCCTGCTGCGCGCCCTCGGGGCGGGAGCGGCCGGCGCCACCCTGGCCGGCTGCGGGGTGCCCGCGGCCTTCGTCGAGCCCGGCGACCGGGCCGGCCGTGACAGCTCCGCCACCGACCCCACCCTGCACTTCGCCAACTGGCCGCTCTACATCGACACCGACGACGACGAGTCGAAGCGGCCCACCCTGGACGCCTTCTCGCGGCGGACCGGGATCTCCGTCACGTACACCGAGGAGATCAACGACAACGACGAGTTCTTCGGGAAGATCAGCCCCGCGCTGATGAACCACCAGGAGACCGGCCGGGACCTGGTCGTCATCAGCGACTGGATGGCCGCCCGCTTCGTCCGGCTCGGCTGGGTCCAGGAGATGGACAGGGCGGGGCAGCCCAACGTCGCCAAGTACCTCGACCCGCTGCTGCGTGACCCCGCCTTCGACGAGGGGCGGCGCCGCAGCGTCCCCTGGCAGTCCGGGATCACCGGCATCGCCTACAACCGCGAGAAGCTCGGCCGCGAGATCCGGTCCACCGGCGACCTGTGGGCGGACGACCTCCGGGGCCGGGTCACCCTGCTCTCCGGGCTCGACGAGTCGTTCGCGCTGCTCATGCAGGGCAACGGCGTCGACATCACCCGCTGGACGGCCGACGACTTCCACGAGATCTGCGAACAGACACAGAAGCGGGTCCGCTCGAAGCACATCCGCCGCTTCACCGGCAACGACTACATCAAGGACCTCGCCACCGGCGACGTGCTCGCCTGCCAGGCGTACTCCGGCGACGTCATCCAGCTCCAGGCAGACAATCCCGACATCGAGTTCGTCGTCCCCGAGGAGGGCGCCGAACTGTGGGCGGAGTCCTTGATGATCCCCAACCTCGCCCGCCACAAGCGCAACGCGGAACGCCTGGTGGACCACTACTACGATCCGGAGGTCGCCGCCGAACTCGCGGCCTGGGTCAACTACGTCTGCCCCGTGCCCGCTGCCCGGGAGGTCCTGGCCTCCTCGAAGGACGAGGAGACCGCCGCACTCGCCGAGGATCCGCTGATCTTCCCGGACGGCGCGATGCGCGAGCGGCTCGCCATCGCCCGCGACATCACCTCCGAGGAGCGGATGAACTTCGCCAAGAAGTGGAACGCCATCGTCGGCTTGTGAAGTCCTGGCAGGGGTGACGCAAAGGAACGGTAACTGCGGGCGTACGCTGCGGACATGAGCGAGCGACACGCCCTCACGCGGCGTATACGCAGGTGGTTGGCGTTCTTCATCGTCTGTCTGGTACTGAGCGGGCTCACGGCTTTCCCGCTCGTCACCGAACTCCGCTGGGCCGAGGACCTGCTGGGAGCCTCGGCCTCCCCGGTCCCCGAGCACCTTCCCGGTCTGATGGAGTGGATCACCCGGGTCCGCGAAGGGCTCGACACCGTCGAACGCGAGCAGCCCTTCATGCTGTACGGCACCGACTGGCTGGCCTTCGCCCACCTGGTCATCGCGGTCGCCTTCTACGGCCCCTACCGCGACCCGGTCCGCAATATCTGGGTCATCGAGTTCGGCATGATCGCCTGCGCCGGGATCATCCCGCTCGCCCTGATCTGCGGCCCGATCCGCGACATCCCGTTCTGGTGGAGCCTGATCGACATGTCCTTCGGGGTCTTCGGCGTCATCCCGCTGCTGATCGTCCGCCGCATGATCAAGCGCCTGGAGGCACTGGAGCAGGCTGCCGCCACGGCCCCGGCGCCCGTGCCGGCGAGCGCCTGACGCCACCGGCCCGCCCGGCCGCGATCGACCGGGCTCCTTCGTGGCCGTCGGTCTCCGCGGGACGGCGACCGGCTCAAACGGCCGGCGGCGGTCCGAAGGCGGCCACCACGATGCCCATCGCCGTGGCGGGTGCGATCCGGGCCCGTTCGCGCGCCGCGGTCGTCAGACCGTACGCGCCCCAGGTCGCCTCCGGCAGGTCCGGTGCGCGCGGCACGACGAACGGCATGGTCACCGCGGCCTGCACCGCGAGCGTGATCCACAGATCGACGGCCCGCGGCCCGCGCAGCCGTGCCGACAGGCCCGGGAAGCGCATCAGGGCTTCCGGGCCACCACCCCGAACTGGGCGACCTCCGGCTCCCGCGGGTTCGTACGCCAGCGGGAGCAGGAGACGATCCCCGGCTCCAGGATCTCCAGACCCTCCAGGAAACCGGCGAACTCCTCCCTGCTGCGGGCCGTGATGGGCGGTGTGGCGTTCTCGTTCCAGAAGCGCATCGCCGCCTCGTTGCCCTCGCCGCCCAGCTCCCGCGTCGGGTGGGTCAGCACCAGGTGGCTGCCCGACGGCACGGCCGCCATCAGCGTCCGCACGATGGACCGCGCCTCGTCCGTGTCCAGCACGAAGTTCAGGATGCCGAGCATCATCACCGCGACCGGCCGCCCCAGGTCCAGGGTGGGCTCGGCGGCCCGCAGGATCTGCTCGGGGCGGTGCGCGTCCGCGTCGACGTACTCGGTCGCGCCCTCCAGCGAACTGGTCAGCAGGGCCCGGGCGTGGGCCAGCACGATCGGATCGTTGTCCACGTAGACGATGCGCGCGTGCGGCGCGGTGTGCTGGGCGATCTCGTGGGTGTTGTTCACGGTCGGCAGCCCGGTGCCGATGTCGAGGAACTGGTCGATGCCCGCGTCGCCGGCCAGATGACGCACCACACGCCCGAGGAACGCCCGGTCCGCGCGCGCCACTTCACCGATGCTCGGATACATCCCGGTCACCCGGTCGCCCACCGCCCGGTCCACCGGGTAGTTGTCCTTGCCGCCCAGCCAGTAGTTCCACACACGGGCGTTGTGCGCGACGTCGGAACGTATCCGGGCGGTGGCCGCCTGCGGTCGGGGGTCCATCACAGCTGCTCCTCGATGGCCAAGGGCCCGGCGCCCCGGAGCGGCGGCGGGCGGTGCGGGGCTCCCATCATGCCGGACCGATCAAGAACCGCCGCGACCGGTCGAGTTGGCCAGCAGCCGATGAAGCGTGTCGATCCGGTTGGTGGTGATCGAGTCGACGCCCCGCTCGATCAGCCGGCGCATCGTGCGCTTCGTGTCGGCCGTCCACGCGGAGACGAGCAGCCCGTCCCGGTGCGCCCGGTCCGTCAGCTCCCGGCTCACCAGGCCGAAGCGGTAGTTCAGCCAGCGCGGCCTCACCGCGGCCAGCAGCTCCGGACGCGGCGGGGCGAGCGTGGTCCAGGTCAGGGCGATCTCGGCGGACGGATCGGCGGCGCGCACCCGCAGCATCGCGTCCGCGCTCGCGCAGTAGTACGCACGCTCCCCGGCCCCGCACTCCCGGACCGTACCCACGATCTTCTTCACCGAGGCGTCCGTGGAGCCGGGCAGGTCCACCATCACCCGGCGTGCCCCGATGGCGAGCAGCGCCTCGCGGAGCGTGGGCACCCCGCCGCCCGTCAGCTCCCTCAGCTCCGCGTGGTCCAGCCGGTCCAGCCTCCGGTCGTGGCCCCACAGCCGCTCCAGCGTCGCGTCGTGCAGCAGGACGGGCACCCCGTCGCGGGTCACCCGCACATCGATCTCGACCGCGTCCGCCCCCCGTTCGAAGGCGGAGCGGATCGAGGGCAGGGTGTTCTCGCGCGCGAGATACGGATCGCCGCGATGTCCCACGGCGGTGACGCTGGTGACGGTGTTGGCCATGGGGCCATTGTCGACGACCGGCTCAGCGGCCGGGAGCCCGGAGCCAGTTCGTCGTGTACGTGTCGATCTCCTCGGCCAGCTTCCGCTTGCCCGCCGGGTCGAGGAACGAGGCCTCCACGGCGTTCTTCGCGAGCTCCGCGATGCCGCGCTCGTCGAGCTCCAGCAGCCGGGCGGCCACCGCGTACTCGTTGTTGAGGTCGGTGCCGAACATCGGCGGGTCGTCGCTGTTGACGGTCACCAGCACGCCCGCCGCCACCATCTCCCGGATCGGGTGCAGCTCGATGTCCGTGACCGCGCGGGTGGCGATGTTCGACGTCGGGCAGACCTCCAGCGCGATGCGGTGCTCGGCCAGGTGCTCCAGCAGCCTGGGGTCCTGGACGGAGCTGGTGCCGTGCCCGATGCGCTCGGCGCGCAGCGCGGTCAGGGCGTCCCAGACCGTCTGCGGTCCCGTGGTCTCCCCGGCGTGCGGCACCGAGTGCAGGCCCGCGGCGATGGCCCGGTCGAAGTACGGCTTGAACTGGGGGCGGTCCACCCCGATCTCCGGTCCGCCGAGCCCGAAGGAGACGAGCCCCTCGGGCCGGTGCTCCACCGCGAGCCGGACGGTCTCCTCGGCCGACTGGAGACCGGCCTCGCCCGGAATGTCGAAGCACCAGCGCAGCACGACGCCCAGTTCGGCCTCGGCCGCCCTGCGAGCGTCCTCTATGGCCTCCATGAACCCGACCTCGGGGACGCCCCGGCGGGTCGAGCTGTACGGCGTCACGGTCAGTTCCGCGTACCGGATGTTCTGCCGGGCCATGTCCCGCGCCACCTCGAAGGTGAGCAGCCGGACGTCCTCGGGGGTGCGGATCAGGTCCACCACCGAGAGGTAGACCTCGATGAAGTGAGCGAAGTCGGTGAAGGTGAAGTAGTCGACCAGCGCCTCCGGGTCCGTGGGGACCTTGGAGTCCGGGTGCCGGGCGGCCAGCTCGGCGACGATCCGGGGCGAGGCCGAACCGACGTGGTGGACATGGAGCTCGGCCTTGGGCAGCCCGGCGATGAAGGGATGCGGATCGGTCATCGGAAATCTCCCGTTCGGCGTGACGTCGGCCGGGCGTACCGGCCACACCGATCATCGCAGGCGGGGTCCGGGGCGTCGGGGTCTGGCCGTAGCATGACGGGACCACGATGGGGGAGGCCCATGTCAGACAACACAGAGCAGCCCGGGGGCGGGGCCGCGCCGCGCGATCCGTGGGCGCCGCCGGACAGCAGGGTGGAACTGGGCAAGCCGGCCGCGCACACGCCGCCGCCCGCCCCGGTCCACGCCCAGCCGACCGTGACCTCGATGCCGAGCGCCGGACCGGCCGCGGGGGACGGCACCGGGCCGATACCCGGGGCCGGAGGCTTCGGACCCGCACCCCAGGACGTACCGCCGCCGCCGATCGGCCCCAACGGCCCCGGCCACGCGGCCCCGCCACCCGCCGCGCACTACGGCTACCCGGCTTCGCCCCCGCAGCCGTACGGCGGCTACCCGGGCTACGGCGCCTACGGAGCAGGTCCGGCCGGCTGGGCTCCCGCGCCCAACAACGGACTGGGCACGGCCGCGATGGTGATCGGCATCATCTCGGTGGTCGGCTTCTGCCTCTACGGCCTCAACATCATCCTCGGCATCCTCGCGCTCGTCTTCGGCATCATCGGCCTCGGCCGTGCCAAGCGCGGCGAGGCCACCAACCGGGGCATGGCGCTCGCCGGGGTCATCCTCGGCCCCGTCGGCATCGTCGTCGGCGCCGCGTTCCTCGGCCTGGCCATCTGGGCCGCGACGAGCTCCGACAGCGACAGCGACAGGGACGGCAACGACAGCTACGACGACCCGTTCGCCACGTCGCTGGTCGTCGAGGATCGCCGCTAGGGCCTTTCGGCAACGCCGCGAGCGTGCGTGCCAGACGCCGCCCGGCTGGCGGCAGTCTGACGACCGGCCCTAGGTCCTGGCACCGCGCCGACGCGACACACCTCGGCCGGGCAGGGACCGCTCCCCGCCCGGCCGGGCTCGGTGGCCGCCTCAGCCGCCCCCCGTACGGAACCCGCCTCAGCCCGCCCCCCGTACGGAACCCGCCTCAGGCCTCCGCGCCCGACCGCAGCCTCTCCCGCGCCTCCATCAGCGCGAAGCCCAGCAGATTCAGCCCCCGCCACTGCTGCGGCCGCTCCACCCGCTCGTCGTCCGCCGTGAGCCCGACGCCCCAGATCCGGTCCAGCGGGGACGCCTCCACCAGCACCCGGTTCCCGGTGCCCAGGAGGAAGCCGCCCAACTCCGGGTCCTGCCCGAACTTGTGCGTGCTGCCCTCCACCACCAGGGCGAACCGCTCCCGTATCCACACGTCCTCGTCGAAGCCGCGGACCAGGCGCCCCGCCTTCTTCGCCGCCGCCGGGCTCCTGGCCGACACCGCCGCCCGCTCCGCCTCCGGATCGTCGAAGAGCCGCGCCTTGCCGGCCATCATCCAGTGCTCGGCACTCGCGTAGGTCACCCCGTCCACCGTGAACGGCGACGGCCACCACTGGCTGAGGCAACTGCTCCCCAGCCGCCCGTCCGGGCGCGGGCGGTGTCCCCAGAACGGCAGGTACGTCACCCGCTCACCCCGCGCCACGTCCGCCAGAAGCTCCTCGATCGGTCCCATGGCATGTGAGTGTGGCATCCGCCACTGACACTCCGTACGGGGATTTCCGCACCGACGCGACACATGGTCGACAGATTCCGTCGCGTAACCAAAAGGCAACAACGGAATCACTTGTTGGGCTCGAACCCCTCTGTCAGGATCGGCACTCAATTCACGAAGAAGCTACGCCGACCCCGCCCAGCGGGTACAGCGGCGGAGGAGAACGTCATGAGCAACGGCTTCCAGGTTCAGGACCGCTTCGCGGAAGGTGCCCAGTACATCGGCGGCAAGCTGCTCCCCGGTACGTCCGGCAACCACTACGAGGTGGTGAACCCCGCGACCGGCGAGAGTGTGCTCCGCTACGAGCTGGCGGGCGCCGACGACGTGGACGCGGCCGTCGCCGCCGCCCGCGCCGCCTTCCCCGGCTGGTCCGGCGCCACCCCCGGCGAACGCTCCGAGGCGATGCACCGCTTCGCCGCGGTCCTCGCCGAGCAGGCGGCCGACTTCGCGTACGCCGAGTCCCTCCAGTGCGGCAAGCCGATCAAGCTCTCCACCGAGTTCGACGTCCCCGGCACCGTCGACAACGCCGCCTTCTTCGCGGGCGCGGCACGCCACCTGGAGGGCAAGGCCGCCGCCGAGTACGACGGCGACCACACCTCCTACGTACGCCGCGAGGCGATCGGCGTCGTCGGCTCCATCGCCCCCTGGAACTACCCCCTCCAGATGGCCGCCTGGAAGGTCCTCCCGGCCGTCGCCGCGGGCAACACCATCGTTCTCAAGCCCGCCGAGCTGACCCCGCTCACCTCGCTGATGTTCGCCCAGGCCGCCACCGAGGCGGGCATCCCCGACGGCGTCATCAACATCGTCACCGGCGCGGGCAGGGACGCGGGCGAGCACCTCGTCGGCCACCCCGACGTCGTCATGACCTCCTTCACCGGCTCCACCGCCGTCGGCAAGCGGGTCGCCGAGATCGCCACCGCCACGGTCAAGCGCCTCCACCTGGAGCTCGGCGGCAAGGCCCCCTTCGTGGTCTTCGACGACGCCGACCTGGAGGCCGCCGTCCACGGCGCGGTCGCCGGCTCCCTCATCAACACCGGCCAGGACTGCACCGCCGCCACCCGCGCCTATGTCCAGCGCCCGCTCCACGACGCCTTCGTCCGGGACGTCGCCGCGCTCATGGAGACCGTACGGCTCGGCGACCCCTTCGACGCCTCGACCGACCTCGGCCCGCTGATCAGCCACGCCCAGCGCGACCGCGTCGCCGCCTTCGTCGAGCGGGCCCGCGGCTACGCCCGGGTCGTCACCGGCGGCGAGGCCCCCGGCGGTGACCTCGCCGACGGCGCGTACTACCGGCCCACCCTCGTCGCGGACGCCGCCCAGGACAGCGAGATCGTCCAGTCGGAGATCTTCGGCCCCGTCCTCGTGGTGCTGCCCTTCGACACCGACGACGAGGGCATCGCCCTCGCCAACGACACCCCGTACGGACTGGCCGCCTCCGCCTGGACCCGCGACCTGTACCGCGCGAACCGCGCCACCCGCGAGATCCAGGCGGGCTGTGTGTGGGTGAACGACCACATTCCGATCCTCTCCGAGATGCCGCACGGCGGATACAAGGCCAGCGGCTTCGGCAAGGACATGTCGGCGTACTCCTTCGAGGAGTACACGCAGGTCAAGCACGTCATGTACGACAACACCGCGGTCGCCCGCAAGGACTGGCACCGCACGATCTTCGGGGACCGATAGCAGCTGCCGCACGATCAGGGCCGAGAGGTCCTGGCGGCCTCCCACCCGAAAGGGCAACGCGTATGGAGAGTTACGAGCCCGAGCGCCTCTCGTCCGCCCAACTGGCGGCCATGAGGCGATCCCTGACCAGCGGACGGGGCGCCCTCACCCGCCGCTCCCTGCTGCGCGCCTCCGGCATGGGCGCGCTCGCACTGGGCGGCATGGCCACCCTCGGCGCGTGCGGCATCCCGCCCGCCAAGCGCGCCGACGCCGGTATGGCCTCCGACGACCACTCGGCCGAGGAGAAGGAGGTCACCTTCTCCAACTGGACCGAGTACATGGACGTCAGCGAGGACGAGAAGGGCCGCCCCACCCTGGAGGCCTTCACCAAACGCACCGGGATCAGGGTCAAGTACACCGAGGACATCAACGACAACGTCGAGTTCTTCGGGAAGATCAAACCGCAGCTCGCGGCCGGCCAGAACACCGGACGCGACCTCATATGCGTCACCGACTGGCTCGCCGCCCGCATCATCCGGCTCGGCTGGGCGCAGAAGCTCGACCCCTCGAACCTCCCGCACGCCTTCGCGAACGTCTCCGCCCAGTTCCGCACCCCCGACTGGGACCCGGGCCGCGCCTACTCCTATCCCTGGACCGGCATCCCGACCGTCATCGCGTACAACGTGAAGGCGACGGGCGGCCGCAAGGTCGACTCCGTCACCCAGCTGCTCGACGACCCGAAGCTCAAGGGCCGCGTCTCCTTCCTCTCCGAGATGCGCGACACCATCGGCATGACCCTCCTCGACCAGGGCAAGGACCCGGGGAAGTTCACCGACACCGACTTCGACGGCGCGATCGGCCGTCTCCAGAAGGCCGTCGACAAGAAGCAGATCCGCCGCTTCACCGGCAACGACTACACCGCCGACCTCAGCAAGGGTGACATCGCCGCCTGCGTCGGCTGGGCCGGGGACGTCATCCAGCTCCAGGCCGACAATCCGGACATCGAGTTCGCGATCCCGGCCGCCGGATACATCACCTCCAGCGACAACCTCCTGGTCCCCGCGCAGGCCCGGCACAAGAACAACGCCGAGAAGCTCATCGACTACTACTACGAACCGCCGGTCGCCGCCCAGCTCGCCGCGTACATCAACTACGTCTGTCCGGTCGACGGCGTACGCGACGAACTCGCGAAGATCGACGAGTCGATGGCCTCCAACACGCTGATCCTCCCCGACAGGGAGATGGCGGCGAAGTCCCGCTCCTTCCGCTCCCTGTCCTCGAAGGAAGAGACGGCGTACGAGGAGAAGTTCGCCAAGCTCATCGGCGCCTGACCACCGGACCCGCCGCCGGCCGCGCCGCAGGACGACCCGCCCGGCCCGGCCCCTCCGAGGTCACCCGTCACCCCCTTTCCCCGAACTCCCCCCGAACACACTGGGACTGCGACCCATGACACAGCAGCAGACCGCGGGCGGCGATGTCCGCCTCGCCGGGATCAGCAAGACCTATGGCTCCTTCACCGCCGTGCAGCCGCTCGACCTGACCGTGCCCCAGGGCTCCTTCTTCGCTCTGCTCGGCGCGTCCGGCTGCGGCAAGACCACCACCCTGCGGATGATCGCGGGCCTGGAGGAGGCCACCACCGGCACGGTCTTCCTCGGGGAGAAGGACATCACCGACCTGCCCCCGTACAAGCGGCCCGTCAACACCGTCTTCCAGAGCTACGCGCTCTTCCCGCACCTGGACATCACCGAGAACGTCGCCTTCGGGCTGCGCCGTCGCGGGATCAAGTCGGTCAAGAAGCAGGTCGACGACATGCTGGAGCTCGTCGAGCTCGGCGACTTCGCCCGCCGCAAACCGCACCAGCTCTCCGGCGGCCAGCAGCAGCGCGTCGCCGTCGCCCGCGCGCTCATCAACCACCCGCAGGTCCTGCTGCTCGACGAACCGCTCGGCGCCCTCGACCTCAAGCTCCGGCGTCAGATGCAGCTGGAGCTCAAGCGGATCCAGACCGAGGTCGGCATCACGTTCGTGCACGTCACGCACGACCAGGAGGAGGCCATGACCATGGCCGACACCGTCGCGGTGATGAACGGGGGCCGGGTCGAGCAACTCGGCGCGCCCGCCGACCTCTACGAGAACCCGCGCACCACCTTCGTCGCCAACTTCCTCGGCACGTCCAACCTCATCGAGGGCGAGGTCGTCTCCACCGGCGGCGATCTGGTGGTGGCCGCGGGCGGCGGCAAGCTCACCCTGCCCCGCGAGCGATGTTCCGCCCCCACGACGAGCGGCGGCCGGATCCTCCTCGGGATCCGGCCCGAGAAGATATCCCTGGTCCACGCGGACGACGCGGACTCCATAGCCGTCGGCCGCAACCGCGTCACCGGCCGTATCGTCGACTCCAGCTTCATCGGCGTCTCCACCCAGTACGTGGTCGAGAGCCCGGCGGGCAAGGCGCTCCAGGTGTACGAGCAGAACGTCGACCGGCGCACCGGACTCCTGCCCGGCACCGAGGTGATCCTGCACTGGAACCCCGCCCACACCTTCGGACTCGACGCCGACCAGGACATCGACGCCGGCGTGGAGAGCGTGGAGGACGCGGCGTGAGCCTCACCGAGGCGCCGCCCGCGCCCCCTCCCGGCCGGGGGAGCCCAGGGAGCTCAAGCTCCGCAAGCCCTCCACCCGCAAACGCCTCGTCCCGTACTGGCTGCTGCTCCCCGGCATCCTCTGGCTGGTCGTCTTCTTCGCCCTGCCGCTCGTCTACCAGGCCTCCACCTCCGTCCAGACCGGCTCGCTGGAGCAGGGCTTCGAGGTCACCTGGCACTTCCAGACGTACGTGGACGCGCTGCGCGAGTACTACCCGCAGTTCATCCGGTCCCTGCTGTACGCGGGCACCGCCACGATCCTGTGCCTGCTGCTGGGCTACCCGCTCGCCTACCTCATCGCCTTCAAGGCGGGCCGCTGGCGCAACCTGGTGCTCGTCCTGGTCATCGCCCCGTTCTTCACCAGCTTCCTCATCCGTACGCTGGCCTGGAAGACGATCCTCGCCGACGGCGGAGCGGTCGTGGACGTGCTGAACACCCTGCACGTCCTGGACGTCACCAGCTGGCTCGGCTGGACCGAGTCCAACCGGGTCCTCGCCACGCCGATGGCCGTCGTCTGCGGCCTCACGTACAACTTCCTGCCGTTCATGATCCTGCCGCTGTACACCTCGCTGGAGCGGATCGACGGCCGGCTGCACGAGGCGGCGGGCGACCTCTACGCCACCCCCGCCACCACCTTCCGCAAGGTGACGTTCCCGCTCTCCATGCCCGGCGTCGTCTCCGGCACCCTGCTCACCTTCATCCCGGCCAGCGGCGACTACGTCAACGCCGAGCTGCTGGGCTCCACCGACACCAAGATGGTCGGCAGCGTCATCCAGAGCCAGTTCCTGCGGGTCCTGGACTATCCGACGGCCGCCGCGCTCTCGTTCATCCTCATGGCGATCGTCCTGCTGGCGGTCACCTTCTACATCCGCCGCTCCGGTACGGAGGACCTGGTCTGATGCCCGTACTGCGCTGGATACGCCGGAACCTGGTCGTCATCGCCGGTCTGCTGACCCTCGCGTACATGATCGTTCCGAACATCGTCGTGATGGTGTTCTCGTTCAACAAGCCCAACGGGCGCTTCAACTACGCCTGGCAGCGGTTCTCGCTGGACGCCTGGAAGGACCCCTGCGGCGTCGCCGACCTGTGCGGCTCGCTCTCCCTCTCGCTCCAGATCGCCTTCTTGGCGACGCTCGGGGCCACCGCGCTCGGCACGATGATCGCGTTCGCGCTGGTCCGCTACCGCTTCCGGGCGCGCGGCGCGATCAACTCGCTGATCTTCCTGCCGATGGCGATGCCCGAGGTCGTCATGGCCGCGTCCCTGCTCACGCTGTTCCTGAACATGGGCGCCCAGCTCGGCTTCTGGACCGTGCTCATCGCCCACATCATGTTCTGCCTCAGCTTCGTGGTCACGGCCGTCAAGGCGCGCGTCATGTCGATGGACCCGAGACTGGAGGAAGCCGCCCGCGACCTGTACGCAGGCCCCGTGCAGACCTTCCTGCGGGTGACCCTCCCCATCGCGGCCCCGGGAATCGCGGCGGGAGCGCTGCTCGCCTTCGCGCTCTCGTTCGACGATTTCATCATCACGAATTTCAACGCGGGCTCCACCGTGACGTTCCCCATGTTCGTGTGGGGATCGGCGCAGCGCGGCACGCCCGTGCAGATCAACGTCATCGGCACCGCGATGTTCATCATGGCGATATCGGTGGTTCTCGTCGGCCAGGTCATAGCCGCCCGACGGAAGAACAACGCTCGACCCTGAAAGTCCCGAAGGAGTTGGAAACCATGGCCCCAGCCGCCATGCGTACTGCCGCACGATCACTCTCCGGCGCCAAGCCGGTCTCCTACTGGCTGGACGACCCGGCCAAGCCCGATCCGCTGCCCGCCCTCACCGGCGACGAGCACACCGACCTGCTGGTCGTCGGCGGCGGCTACAGCGGTCTGTGGACCGCGCTCATCGCCAAGGAGCGCGACCCTGACCGGGACGTCGTCCTCATCGAGGGGCACGAGGTGGGCTGGGCCGCCTCGGGCCGCAACGGCGGCTTCTGCGCCGCCTCCCTCACCCACGGCCTGGCCAACGGCGTGGAGCGCTGGCCGGACGAGATCGCGAAGCTGGAGGAGCTGGGGGAGCGCAACCTCGACGCCATCGAGGCCGCGGTCGCCCGCTACGGCATCGACTGCGAGTTCGAGCGAACGGGCGAGATCGACGTCGCCACCGAACCCCACCAGCTTCAGGAGCTGCGGGAATGGCACGAGGAGATCGTGGGGCTCGGCATCACGGGCGTGGACTTCCTGGACCGTGAGGCCCTCCGCGCCGAGGTCGACTCGCCCACCTTCCTCGGCGGGCTCTGGGACCGGCGCGGCGTCGCGATGCTGCACCCGGCGAAGCTCGCCTGGGGCCTGAAGCGGGCCTGCCTGGAGCTGGGCGTACGGATCCACGAGCACACCCGGGGCCTGGACCTGGTCCGCTCCGGATCCGGGATGGCGGTCCGCACCCCGTACGGACGGGTCTTCGCGCGCCGCGTCGCGCTGGGCACCAACATCTTCCCGTCGCTCGTCAAGCGGATCCGCCCGTACACCGTGCCGGTCTACGACTACGCGCTGATGACCGAACCGCTCACCCCGGAGCAGCTCGACTCCATCGGCTGGAAGGGGCGCCAGGGACTGGGCGACAGCGCCAACCAGTTCCACTACTTCCGGCTTTCCGCGGACAACCGGATCCTGTGGGGCGGATACGACGCGATCTATCCGTACGGAGGCCGGCTCAGCGCCGATCTCGACCAGCGGCCGGAGACGTTCCTGAAACTCGCGGAGCAGTTCTTCACCTGCTTTCCGCAGCTTTCCGGACTGAATTTCTCGCACGCCTGGGGCGGTGCGATCGACACCTGTTCCCGCTTTACGGCGTTCTTCGGAACGGCCCATCAGGGGCGGGTCGCGTACGCCGCCGGATACACCGGTCTCGGAGTCGGATCGACCCGTTTCGGGGCCGAGGTGATGCTCGATCTGCTCTCCGGCGAGGAGACGGCACGGACCCGCCTGGAAATGGTCCGCTCCAAGCCGATGCCGTTCCCGCCGGAGCCCTTCGCCTGGATGGGGATCGAGATCACCAAGCGTTCCCTGGCCCGCGCCGACAGCAACGGCGGGCACCGCAATCTGTGGCTGAGGGCCATGGACGGGCTCGGCCTCGGCTTCGACAGCTGAGCCGCTTTTGGCCCAGGTCAGATGCTGTGACCCAGCTCACTACCGATCAGTAGCACCAACCCGCGTCATAGTCGGCACCGAACCCTCTCTCGCATGTGTACGCACCGGCGGAACCCCGCCGGTGCTCACGTCGACGGGAGGCTGGTCATGACTGGCTCGGAAACGAAGGCCGCGGTCGAGTGGCTCACATCGGTGGCGCCGGACCCGGCCGCCTGCCGGTGGGAGTGGGAGCGCAATCCGCAGGGGATCGCGCTCCTCCCGGCCGGCAGGCGCTGGGACGTTCTGATCCTGCCGGGCGAACTGGGCTACCCGACGCTCGACGTCCTCACCCGCCTGATCGACCGTCCGGGCCCCGTTCTCACCGACTTCGGCGAGTCGCGCATGGGCTTCTTCGTCCCGCCGGGCACCGTCTCCCGCTGGATCGGCACCGGGATCAGGGGCTGCGGCCGGGGCGCCTGGATCGTCGTCCCGTACCCGGGGCGGGTCACCGGGGGAGTGCGCTGGCTGGTCCCGCCGGACGGTTCGGGGACCCTCACGGACGCCGGACTCCTCGAACTCGCGATGCACGAGGCGGCGGGCGCGGCCGCCCGGGACGCCCGCGGGGAGCGTCCGGAGGGCTGAGTCGGTCGCCAGAGGTCTTGACAACCTGATTGGTCTGGACCATGTTGTGCGCACGCCAACCCGAATTCCCCCCTGCGCGGAGGCTGTTGTGGAACGCACCGGACCAACTGTCAGATTCTCCAGACTTCTGGCCGTCTGCTCGGCCGGCCTGCTCGCCGCCGGAGCCCTGGTCGCCATGGCCCCGGCGGCAGGCGCCGCCGATGTGGACCTGGCACGCAACGGCGGCTTCGAGGCGGGCCTGGACGGCTGGAACTGCGCGGCCTCCAGCGGCGCGGCCGTCTCCACGCCCACCCGCAGCGGCACCTCCGCGCTCAAGGCGACCCCGGCCGGCAACGACCACGCCAAGTGCTCGCAGAGCATCACGGTCAAGCCCAACTCCTCGTACACGCTGAGCGCCTGGGTGCAGGGCAGCCACGTCTACCTCGGCGCGACCGGCACCGGCACCACCGACGTCTCCACCTGGACCCAGTCCCCCGGTGCGTGGAAGCAGCTCACCACCACCTTCAGGACCGGGCCCTCCACCACCTCCGTGAGCGTCTACACCCACGGCTGGTACGGCACCCCGGCCTACTACGCCGACGACCTCACCCTCGTCGGCCCCGGCGGCGACCCCGTCGTGATCCCGGCCGTCCCCGCCGGCCTCAAGACCACGGCCATCACCTCCTCCTCGGTCGCGCTCTCCTGGAACGCCGTCTCCGGCGCGAGCGGCTACCACGTCTACCGCGGCGGTACGAAGGTCGCCACGGCCACCGGTCCCTCCGCCACCGTGACGGGCCTGTCCGCCTCCACCGCGTACAGCTTCCAGGTCAGCGCCGCCAACGCGGCCGGCGAGTCCGCGAAGTCGGCCGCCGTCACCGCGACCACCACCGCGGGGGGCGGAGGCGGCGACACCAAGCTCCCGCCCCGCGCCCTCGTCGGCTACCTGCACTCCAGCTTCGCCAACGGCTCCGGTTACACCCGGATGGCGGACGTGCCCGCCTCCTGGGACGTCATCAACCTCGCCTTCGGCGAGCCCACCTCCGTCACCTCCGGCGACATCCGCTTCGCGCTCTGCCCGGTCGCCGAGTGCCCGAACGTCGAGTCCGAGGCGGAGTTCAAGGCCGCGATCAAGGCGAAGCAGGCCGCGGGCAAGAAGGTGCTGATCTCGATCGGCGGCCAGAACGGACAGGTGCAGCTCGGCTCCACCGCGGCCAGGGACGCCTTCGTCACCTCCGTCTCGAAGATCATCGACACCTACGGCCTGGACGGCCTGGACATCGACTTCGAGGGCCACTCCCTCTCGCTCAACACCGGCGACACCGACTTCCGCAGCCCCACCTCACCGGTGATCGTCAACCTGATCTCCGCGGTGAAGTCCCTCAAGGCCAAGTACGGCCCGGACTTCGTCCTCACCATGGCGCCCGAGACCTTCTTCGTGCAGCTCGGCTACCAGTTCTACGGCTCCGGCCCCTGGGGCGGTCAGGACCCGCGCGCCGGTTCCTACCTGCCGGTCATCCACGCACTGCGCGACGACCTGACGCTGCTGCACGTCCAGGACTACAACTCGGGTCCGATCATGGGCCTGGACAACCAGTACCACTCGATGGGCGGCGCGGACTTCCACATCGCGATGACCGACATGCTGCTCGCGGGCTTCCCGGTGGCGGGCAACACCAGCCGGGTCTTCCCCGGCCTGCGCCCCGACCAGGTCGCCATCGGCCTCCCGGCCTCCACCCAGGCGGGCAACGGCCACACCTCGCCGGCCGAGGTCAACAAGGCGCTCAACTGCCTGACCAAGAAGACCGACTGCGGCTCCTACCAGACCCACGGGACCTGGTCCGACCTGCGCGGCCTGATGACCTGGTCGATCAACTGGGACCGCTTCAACAACTGGGAGTTCTCGAAGAACTTCGACGCCTACTTCGGCAACTGACCCACCACAGGGGCGCGAGCACGACAGGCCCCAGGCACCAACTGGCCAGCACGTCCAGCGGCCAGTGGTAGCCGTGCAGCACCAGACCGATGCCCGTCGCCGTGGTCAACAGGATCGCGGCGACGGGCATCATCCACGCCCGCGGCCAGGAAGCCTCCCGGAGCCACGACGGACGGGGAGGGCCAGCAGGACCAGGGCGCTCGCCCCGTACGCCACGGCGGCCGTCGCCGTATGACCGGACGGGTAGTAGTTGACCGCCTCGGTCAGCGGCCCCTGCCGGGCGGTCGCCACCTTCAGCGGGATCACCAGCGCGGGCACCGCCGCCATGGTGAGGGCCGCGTACACGGCGAGCCGCCGGGCGCCGCGCCACAGCGCGTACCCGGCCGCGCAGGTCAGCACCGGAAGCGCCACCGGCATCCCGCCGAGATCGGAGAGCATCTGCGTCAGCGGAGCGGGACCGTGACCGAACAGCTCCCCGCCCACGCGCTCGTCGAGCCGCAGCAGCGGACCCCCGACGGCCACCTGCCAGGTGATCAGCGAGAAGAGAACCGCGAGCAGCCCGAGGCCGAGGAAGCGGAGAACGAGAGGGGCCGGCCACCCGGGAACAGGGGGGGTTGTTCCGGGATGGCCGGCGAGATCGGTTCGCCGCGCGCCCCGGGGGGTGTGGGGCGGGCGGCCGTCCGATCGGTGAGGAGTCCCGGAGCCGGAGGCTCCGGTGTGCGCGAACGCACGCCCGGGACGGCGCTGGGGAAGCCCCGGCCCGGCATCGGCCGCGGTTTCCCGCGACCGAGGTGTTTCTCTCATCTGCAGAAACCGTACGGCAGCGGAGGGGCGGCCGACAGTCGACACGGCCTCCCGCCATCGCCCCCGCACACGTTCTTCACAGGCCCTCACCCGGATGGCGGACGGAAGCGGTGAAAGGCCGCCCCCGTCCGGTTCCGAGTTCGAAGTATCAGAGTGTGCCGAACGCCTGCTCGATTACGTCGAGGCCCTCGTTCAGCAGGTCCTCGCCGATCACCAGCGGCGGCAGGAAGCGCAGGACGTTGCCGTACGTACCGCAGGTCAGCACCATGACGCCCTCGGCGTGACAGGCCTTCGCGAGCGCGCCGGCCGCCTCCGGGTTCGGGTCCTTCGAGCCGGACCTCACCAGCTCGATCGCGATCATCGCGCCGCGACCGCGGATGTCGCCGATGATGTCGCCGTTCGGCAGCTTGGCCCGCATCTCGGCGAGGCGGCCCTTCATGACCTCCTCGATCCGCTTGGCCTTCCCGTTCAGGTCCAGCTCGCGCATCGTCTCGATGGCGCCGAGCGCACCGGCGCAGGCCACCGGGTTACCGCCGTACGTACCGCCCAGGCCACCCGCGTGCGCGGCGTCCATGATCTCGGCGCGGCCCGTCACGGCGGACAGCGGCAGACCGCCGGCGATGCCCTTGGCGGTGGTGATCAGGTCCGGGACGATGCCCTCGTCCTCGCAGGCGAACCACTGGCCGGTACGGCAGAAGCCGGACTGGATCTCGTCCGCGACGAACACGATGCCGTTGTCCTTCGCGAACCGCGCGATCGCCGGGAGGAAGCCCTTGGCCGGCTCGATGAAGCCACCCTCGCCGAGCACCGGCTCGATGATGATCGCGGCCACGTTGTCCGCGCCGATCTGCTTGGTGATCTCGTCGATGGCCTGCGCGGACGCCTCGGCGCCGGCGTTCTCGGGCCCGGTCGGCCAGCGGTAGCCGTAGGCGACCGGGACGCGGTAGACCTCGGGCGCGAACGGGCCGAAGCCCTGCTTGTACGGCATGTTCTTCGCCGTCATGCCCATGGTGAGGTTGGTGCGGCCGTGGTAGCCGTGGTCGAAGACGACGACGGCGGTGCGCTTGGTGTGGGCGCGGGCGATCTTCACCGCGTTCTCGACGGCCTCGGCGCCCGAGTTGAACAGCGCGGACTTCTTCGCGTGGTCGCCCGGCGTCAGCTCGGCGAGCTGCTCGCAGACCTCGACGTACCCCTCGTACGGCGTGACCATGAAACAGGTGTGGGTGAACTCCGCGAGCTGCGCGGAGGCCCGCCGCACCACGGCCTCGGCGGAGGCGCCCACGGAGGTCACGGCGATCCCGGACCCGAAGTCGATCAGACGGTTGCCGTCCACGTCCTCGATGATCCCCCCGCCCGCACGGGCGGTGAACACCGGCAGGGTGGAGCCCACACCTGCGGCGACGGCGGCGAGGCGGCGAGCCTGCAGCTCCACCGACTTCGGGCCGGGGATGGCAGTGACGACGCGGCGCTCCTGCGGAATAGCGGTCATGAGGGGCTCCTGGGGGGTGTTTCGGACGCTCTTCTCCTCGCAGGCTAGGGGCGGGGGAGGGGTGCGGGCATGCTCCGATCGGGAGTGGTGGGAGCGTGTCCTTGTCCTCGACGGACAGATGGCGGGCGGGTGACGGGAAGAGGCGGTCCGGGAACCGGGAACGACCATGAGGTTCTGATCCCGGGTACTAGATTGAGCGACTGCACCGAGATACCGCCTTGGCACGTCAGGGGAGCAGTGGCAATGGGCACCGAGGGCACGTACGACTCGCAGCGTGAGCAGGGCGGGCAGGGTGCGGACGATCCCGGCGCGCGGTGGCTCGGCGCCTCCTACGGGAGCGGGTCCGGCGCCGCCGGGGTGCCTCGTCCCACGCCGCCCCCGCCTCCCCTGCCCCCGCTCCCGCCCCGGTCGCCCGCCGCCGTCCTCGATGTGCGGCAGTGGCTCCGGGCGCATCGCGCGGACGCCGAGCCCGGCCTCTGGCGGTACGGGTACCGGCCGAGGCCGGCCGGAGACTCGGCCGAGGTGCCCACCCGCGCCCTGGTCGTGGGGGCGCTCATCTCGATCGCCTGTGGGATCTTCGCGTGGGCCGTCTGGCGCACCGACTACATCGCCGTGCAGCGGCTCCCCCTGAAACTGTTCACCCCCTCCGACTGGTGGCGCGGCGAACCAGGGCAGTCCGCGCGGACGGCCGGCGCCGTCTACAACAGTCTCTTCGCCGCCCTCCTGATCTATTTCTGCGGACGGCTCGGCAACTGGCCGGCGCTGTACCGGAGGCTGGTCATGGACCGGCCCCAACCCGCCAGGGCGCTCGCTGCCGCGCTCACGGGTCTCCTGGTGGTGTGGATCGTCCTGGGCACGAGCCTGCTTCCGTTCTTCTACGCCGTCCTCCACGCGCTGGTGCCGGTCTCCGTGTTCCGAGGCGATCCGGAGACGGCTGCCGTCATGGGGGTGGCCGTCTACGTCCTGATCGGGGCGGCTCTGCTGTGGCCGTTCGCCCGGACCGGCGGATGGCTGGAGTTCTTCCGGAAGCCCGGCCCCGCCGACGCCCCTGCGGAAGCCGAGCCCGAGACGGGGGCGGATCCCGCGGTGTGGCCGCGGCTGAGGGCCGCGGGGCAGCCCGGGGCCGCCGACCGGCTTGCCGCCGAGGTCGCCGCCCGGAGCATGAACGACGTCGACTGCGCCAGGATCGGCCATGCGTGGTCGCGGGTGGAGGCCGGGGCTCTTCCGCCCGGCGTCTTCGTCGACGGAGTGGTGCAGCGCGGGGCGGCGGCCTGTCCGCATCCCTCGGGCGACCGCGATCTCCCGGTCCGCGCCGCCACCCACGATCTGCTGACCGCGCAGGTGCGGATGGGCGCCTACGCGGAACATCCGCGCAATCCCTCCGCCCGGAGGGGTGCGGGAGCTGCTCTGGACCCTTCGGTCCTCGGTACCTCGCTCCTGGCAGTCGGCCCCCACGGCTTCGATCGGACGCGACGCCTGGTGAGGCCGGTGGTGGAGTCGCTCTCCCTCCAGGCACTGGCCGGGCGGGCGGCCGTGGTCGTCGTCTCCGCCGAAGGCGTCGAGCTGGGCCCCGAGGCTTCCTACGACGTCGTGGTGAAGATCGGCGACGCGGACTCGGTGTACGACCTCGACCTCTACGGCGGGATCACCGACCCGGACGAGGCCGCGATGCTCCTGTCGGAGGCCTTCACCGGCGATCTGCCGGATGTGGACAGCCGTCGGGCCGCCGTCACGCTGGGCCAGCTGATCGGCCCGTTCAACGCCGCCCGCGGCCGCTTCCCGTCGCTGCCGGAACTGCGGGAACTGCTCGACGGCGGTCGTCAGGTGCTGGACCTGCTCCGCGACGACCTCCAGCCCGAGGAACATCGTTCCTACCTGCGGGAGGTCGACGCACGCGAGCGCCAGCTGGGTACGTCCGCAGACCTCAGCGGAGTGCTCGCGGACCGGATCGCCTTCCTCGACAGGCCCGCCTTCAGCACCTTCTTCGACACCCGGGGCCGGTCCAGGCCCTTCTCCCTGCGCGCCCTGGAACATCCGGTGCGCGTCCGGATCGTGCTCCCGGAGCGAAGCCACCCCGAGGCCTCGCGCATCCTCACCCGTCTGGTCTTCGCCCAGTTCGTCTCCAGCGTCGGTGCGCGTCGGGACGCCTCGCTCTTCGCCGCGCTCGTACTGGACGATGCCGCGAGCGCGATGACCACCGACTCCGTCCGGGCGGTGCAGCGTCTGCGCCAGCTGAACGCCGGGGCGGTCCTGGCCGTACGCTCCCTCGACGACGTGGGGCCGCATCTGCACGCGGCGCTGCTCGGCGCGGTTGGCTGCCTGATGACGTTCCCCGGCATCACCACCTGGGAAGGCACCCGCTTCGCCGAAGCCTGGGGCAAGGAATGGGTGGAGACCCGCGAGGTCGCCCAGCACACCGTCTTCGCCGACCAGCCCTTCACCCGCGCCCTGCACGCCCTGCGCAAACTCGTCACCGGCAAGGCCGTGACCACGGACGCGGTGACCGTACGGCAGGTCGAGCGGGAGCGCTGGTCCGCCTCGGAGCTGGCGTACGCGGTGCCGGCCGGGCACGCCGTCCTCTCGCTCACCACCGTTCAGGGCGAACACGAACCCCCCCTCCTCGTCCACCTCGACGGCTGAGACACCTACCGGGAGCACGTGGCGAAGAACGAGTATCGGGAAGCGGCGGAGGGAAGGACGGCCGGCAGCGGTGGCCGAGAGCCGCTACCGGCACTCTGCCGCCCTGGCAGAATCGGAGACAGCCGTTCATACGCGACGGCGAAATTCGGTGTCACCGATCCGGCCGGCGATCCCGCCGTCCGCAGGCTGACACCGCGACCTCGTCCCCGACCTTGAGGGTTCCCGGCCCATGCCCCCCACGCTCGCCTCGCTCGTCCAGCACTCGGCGCTCAAGCTCACCGTGCGGGCGGGCGCGGACCGGCTCGGCACCCCCGTGCGCTGGGCCCACGCCAGTGAGCTGGCCGACCCCGTCCCGTACATGGACGGCGGCGAACTCCTCCTCGTGACCGCCACCAATCTCGACGCCGACGACCCCGAGTCCATGCGGCGCTACGTGCGGCGGCTGGCCGGGGCCGGGGTCGCCGGGGTGGGGTTCGCGGTCGGGGTGAACTACGACGCCATCCCGGCCGCCCTCGTGGAGGCAGCCGAGGAGGCCGGGCTGCCGCTCCTGGAAGTCCCCCGCCGCACCCCGTTCCTCGCCATCAGCAAGGCCGTCTCCGCGGCCATCGCCGCCGACCAGTACCGCGCGGTCACCGCCGGCTTCGAGGCCCAGCGCGAGCTGACGAAGGCCGCGCTCGCCGGGGACGGGCCCGCCGACCTCCTCGCCCGGCTCGCCGCCCACATCGACGGCTGGGCCGCGCTGTACGACGCCTCGGGCGCGGTCCTCGCCGCCGCCCCCGACTGGGCCGCCCGCCGCGCCGCCCGCCTCACCCCCGACGTCGAACGCCTCCGGGACCGCCCCGCGCCCGCCAGCGTCGTCGTCGGCGACAGCGAGGACCGGGTCGAGCTCCAGTCGCTGGGCACCGGCCGCCGGGTCCGAGGCGCGCTGGCCGTCGGTACGGGAGCGGCGCTCGGGACCGCCGAGCGTTACGCCGTGCACTCCGCCGTCGCCCTGCTCACCCTGACCACCGCCCGCTCCCGCTCCCTCCAGGGCGCCGAACAGCGCCTGGGCGCGGCCGTCCTGCGCATGCTCCTCGCCGGACAGCCCGACCACGCGCGGGCGGTCGCCGGCGACCTCTACGGCGGGCTGCTCGACGCCCCGTTCCGGCTGCTCATCGCCGAGACCGCCGCCCCCGCCGGGTCCGAGCTGCTCACCGAGACCATGGAGGCCGCCGCCGCCCGCTCCGGCGAGGCGCTGCTCCTGGTCCCCGAGGGCGATCGCGTCGTCGTGCTCGCCGCGGACGGCGGCTCCGCCGTCGCCGCCTGCGCCGCCTACGCCGGGGCCCAGGACGACCGTGCCCCGCGCGAGGGCGGCGCCGAGGACAGCGACGTCGTGGTCGGCCTCTCCGCCCCCTCGGGCCCGATCGCCGTCTCCGCCGCGTACAAGCAGGCCGAACAGGCCCTCTCCGTCGCCCGCAGGCGCGGCAGGGCGCTGGTCGAGCACGAGGAGCTGGCCACCGGCTCGGTGCTGCCGCTGCTCGCCGACGACGCGGTGCGGGCCTTCGCCGACGGCATGCTCCGCGCGCTGTACGAGCACGACGCCAAGGGCCGCGGCGACCTGGTGGCCTCCCTGCGCGCCTGGCTCTCCCGCCACGGCCAGTGGGACGCCGCCGCCGCCGACCTGGGCGTGCACCGGCACACCCTGCGCTACCGGATGCGCCGAGTGGAGGAGATCCTGGGGCGCTCGCTGGACGACCCGGACGTCCGCATGGAGCTGTGGCTCGCCCTCAAGACGACCGAGGCGGCGACGCCCGCCGAGGGATAGCCCCGGGGCTACTCCTCGCATCCCGCCGGGCCACCCGTAAGCCCCTGGCCAAATCGGAGCAGCGGAGGCCCCGCCCACTCCACCCCGGACAAACACGATTCATGCCTCCCCGCCCTACCGTGGGACCACAGAGGGAGCCTCCCGGGCGCCCACGACCTTCGTCACGACTTCGGTCGCGACCTCCTCACGACCTCCTCACGACCTCCGAAGGGCCGGAACCTCCATGACTTCGCCCCACGCCTTCTGGGTGGCCGGCCGCCGGGCCACCGGTGCCGACAGCTTCGACGTCACCAACCCGTACGACGGACGCCTCGTCGGCACCGTCAGCGTGCCGACCGACGCGCAGGTCGAGGAGGCCGTCGCCGCCGCCCACGCGGTGCGCGACGAGTTCGCCGCCACCCCGGCGCACGTCCGGGCCGCGGCCCTCGACCACGTCGTACGGCGGCTGACGGAGCGCACCGAGGAGATCGCCCAGCTGATCTCGGCGGAGAACGGCAAGCCGATCAAGTGGGCCCGCGGCGAGGTCGGCCGGGCCGTGTCCGTGTTCCGGTTCGCCGCCGAGGAGGCCCGCCGCTTCAACGGCGGCGAGGCCCAGCGGCTCGACACCGACCTCGGCGGCACCGGCCGCCTCGGCCTGACCCGGCGCTTCCCGCGCGGGGCCGTCCTCGGCATCGCGCCCTTCAACTTCCCGCTGAACCTCAGCGCCCACAAGGTCGCCCCGGCCATCGCCGTCGGCGCCCCGATCATCCTCAAGCCGGCCCCGGCCACCCCCATCTCCTCCCTCGTCCTGGGCGAGCTGCTCGCCGAGACCGACCTCCCGGCCGGCTCCTGGTCCGTCCTGACGGTCCCCAACGACAAGATGCCCGCACTCGTCCAGGACGAGCGGCTCCCGGTCATCTCCTTCACCGGCTCCGGCCCGGTCGGCTACGCGATCATGGAGTCGGCGCCCCGCAAGCACTGCACCCTGGAGCTCGGCGGCAACGGCGCGGCCGTCGTCCTCGGCGACTACGCGTCCGAGGCCGACCTCGACTGGGCCGCCACCCGGATCGCCACCTTCTCCAACTACCAGGGCGGCCAGTCCTGCATCTCCGTGCAGCGCGTCATCGCCGACGCCGCCGTCTACGACCGGCTCGTCCCCAAGATCGTCGCCGCCGTCGAGGCCCTGGTCACCGGTGACCCGGCCGACGCCGCCACCGACGTCGGCCCCCTCGTCAGCGAGGACGCGGCCAAGCGCGTCGAGTCCTGGGTCGACGAGGCCGTCCAGGGCGGCGCCGAGCTGCTCACCGGCGGCAAGCGCGACGGGGCCACCTACGCCCCGACCGTCGTCGCCGGCCTCCCCGACGGTGTGAAGCTCTCCTGCGAGGAGGTCTTCGGCCCGGTCATGTCCCTCCAGAAGGTGGACGGCGAGGCCGAGGCGTTCGCCGCCGTCAACTCCTCCGCGTACGGCCTCCAGGCCGGCGTCTTCACCCACGACCTCCAGACCGCCTTCCGCGCCCACCGCGCCCTGGAGGTCGGCGGCGTGATCATCGGCGACGTCCCCTCGTACCGCGCCGACCAGATGCCGTACGGCGGCGCCAAGCAGTCCGGCGTCGGCCGCGAGGGCGTCCGCTACGCCATGGACGACTACACCTACGAGCGCGTCCTGGTCCTCACCGGCCTCGCCCTGTAACACCCCGGACGACCCCGCCCGCGCCCCCGCCTGGACAGCGGGTGCGGGCGGGGGCGCGAAACGGACGGCCCGAACCCAACTGTGCGGGGGTTCGGGCCGTCCGCGTATCCGTGCGCGGGCACTCGTGCGGGTGCCGAACCACGGGTACACGGGTTACATACGGACCAGTAAGCAGCGACTAGCAGTCCGTGCGTCCAGGTTCAGGGTCCATCCGTCCGGTGGCGCGCGGCGAGGTGAGGTCCCTCATGTCCGCACCACACAACACCCCCCAGGCACCCGGGGCGCCCAAGGTCACCGAGCGCGAGGCACGACGGGTCGCCGAGGCCGCCCGGGAGCAGGACTGGCGCAAGCCCAGCTTCGCCAAGGAGCTGTTCCTGGGGCGTTTCCGCCTGGATCTGATCCATCCGCACCCCCTGCCGCCGCCCGACGACATCCGGCGCGGCGAGGAGTTCCTGGCGCGGCTGCGCACGTTCTGCGAGACGCGTGTCGACAGCGCGCGGATCGAGCGCGAGGCGAGGATCCCCGACGAGGTGATCGCCGGGCTCAAGGAGCTGGGCGCGCTCGGGATGAAGATCGAGACCAAGTACGGCGGGCTCGGCCTCACCCAGGTGTACTACAACAAGGCGCTCGCCCTGGCCGGCTCGGTCAGCCCCGCGATCGGCGCGCTGCTCTCCGCGCATCAGTCGATCGGGGTACCGCAGCCCCTGAAGATCTTCGGCACCCAGGAGCAGAAGGACGTCTACCTGCCCCGGCTGGCCACCACCGACATCTCCGCCTTCCTGCTGACCGAGCCGGACGTCGGCTCCGACCCGGCCCGCCTCGCCACCTCAGCGGTGCCCGACGGCCCGGACTACGTCCTCGACGGCGTGAAGCTCTGGACCACCAACGGCGTCGTCGCCGACCTCCTCGTCGTCATGGCCAGGGTCCCCGCCTCCGAGGGCCATCCCGGCGGCATCACCGCGTTCGTCGTCGAGGCCGACGCCCCCGGCGTCACCGTCGAGCACCGCAACGCCTTCATGGGCCTGCGCGGCATCGAGAACGGCGTCACCCGCTTCCACCGGGTCCGGGTGCCCGGGGCCTGCCGGATCGGGCCGGAGGGCGCCGGTCTGAAGATCGCCCTGACCACGCTCAACACCGGCCGCCTCTCGCTGCCGGCGATGTGCGTGGGCGTGGGCAAGTGGTCCCTGAAGATCGCCCGCGAATGGTCCGGCGTCCGGGAACAGTGGGGCAGGCCCGTCGCCCGGCACGAGGCGGTCGGCGCGAAGATCTCGTTCATCGCGGCCACCACCTTCGCGCTGGAGGCCATCGTCGACCTCTCCTCGCAGATGGCCGACGAGGACCGCAACGACATCCGCATCGAGGCCGCCCTCGCCAAGCTGTACGGCTCCGAGATGGGCTGGCTGATCGCCGACGAGCTGGTCCAGATCCGCGGCGGCCGGGGCTTCGAGACCGCCGAGTCGCTGGCCGCCCGCGGCGAACGCGCCGTGCCCGCCGAGCAGATGCTCCGGGACATGCGGATCAACCGGATCTTCGAGGGCTCCACCGAGATCATGCACCTGCTGATCGCCCGCGAGGCCGTCGACGCCCACCTCAAGGTCGCGGGCGACATCATCGACCCCGACAAGCCGCTCTCCGCCAAGGCGAAGGCGGGCGCGAACGCCGCCGGGTTCTATGCCCGCTGGCTGCCCAGGCTCGTCGCCGGGCCGGGACAACTGCCGCGTACGTACGCCGAGTTCCACCCGACCGGGCACCGCGACCTCTCCGGTCACCTCCGATACGTCGAACGGTCCTCGCGCAAGCTGGCCCGGTCCACCTTCTACGCCATGTCCCGCTGGCAGGGGCGGATGGAGACCAAGCAGGGTTTCCTCGGCCGGATCGTCGACATCGGGGCGGAACTCTTCGCGATGAGTGCCGCCTGCGTCCGCGCCGAGCACCTGCGCGGGGCGGGAGAGCACGGCCGCGAGGCCTACCAGCTCGCGGACGCGTTCTGCCGGCAGGCCCGCATCCGGGTCGAGGAGCTGTTCACCCGCCTGTGGTCCAACACCGACGACCTCGACCGACGCGTCGTCGACGGCGTCCTGGCGGGGACGTACACCTGGCTGGAGGAGGGTGTCGTCGACCCCAGCGGCGACGGCCCCTGGATCGCGGACGCCACACCGGGCCCGTCCGTCCAGGAGAACCGGCACCGCCCGGTGCGCTGAGCCCCGGGGCCGACCGGGGTGCGTCCGCCCCGTCCACGCACCGGACGCACCCCGTACGCCCCGCCCGCGGCCGGGCAGGATGAGGGCCGTGACCGTCATCGACATCCCCGGCTCCAAGTCCGTCACCGCCCGCGCCCTGTTCCTGGCCGCCGCGGCGGACGGCACCACCACCCTGCTGCGACCGCTGCGCTCGGACGACACCGAGGGCTTCGCCGAAGGCCTGAAGAGCCTCGGCTACACGGTCGACCGGGAGGCCGACCGCTGGCACGTCGAGGGCCGCCCCGCCGGGCCCGCCGTCCCGGACGCCGACGTCTTCTGCCGCGACGGCGCGACCACCGCCCGCTTCCTGCCCACGCTCGTCGCGGCCGCCGCCTCCGGCACGTACCGCTTCGACGCCTCCGCCCAGATGCGCCGCCGCCCGCTCGCCCCGCTCACCCGCGCCCTCACCGCCCTCGGCGTCGACCTGCGCCACGAGGCGGCCGAGGGGCACCACCCGTTGACCGTCCGGGCCGCCGGGGTCGAGGGCGGCGGAATCGTCCTGGACGCGGGGGAGTCGTCCCAGTACCTCACCGCGCTGCTGATGCTCGGACCGCTCACCGCGCAGGGGCTGCGGATCGAGGTCACCGAGCTGGTCTCCGCGCCGTACGTCGAGATCACCCTCGCGATGATGCGGGACTTCGGCGTGGAGGTACTGCGGGAGGGGAACACCTTCACCGTCCCTTCCGGCGGCTACCGGGCCACCGCGTACGCCGTCGAGCCCGACGCCTCCACCGCGAGCTACTTCTTCGCCGCCGGGGCCCTCACCGGCCGCGAGGTCACCGTTCCCGGCCTCGGCACCGGCGCGCTCCAGGGCGACCTGCGCTTCGTCGACGTCCTGCGGGACATGGGCGCCGAGGTGGAGGTGGGGGCCGACGCCACCACCGTCCGCTCCACCGGACGGCTCCGCGGCCTCACCGTCAACATGCGCGACATCTCCGACACGATGCCGACCCTCGCCGCCATCGCCCCCTACGCGGACGGGCCCGTGCGGATCGAGGACGTCGCCAACACCCGGGTCAAGGAGTGCGACCGGCTGGAGGCGTGCGCCGAGAACCTGCGCGCCATGGGCGTCACCGTCCGCACCGGGCCCGACTGGATCGAGATCCACCCCGGCACACCGCATCCGACCCGGATCGCCACCCACGGCGACCACCGCATCGTGATGTCCTTCGCGGTCGCCGGACTGCGCACCCCAGGACTGACGTACGACGACCCCGGCTGCGTACGCAAGACGTTCCCGCGCTTCCACGAGGTGTTCCAGGGCTTCGCGGACGGCCTGGTGGGGCGCTGACGGGAGGGGCGGCGCGGCCCACACGGGACGCGCTGTCCCCGCACACAGCCGGAGCGGCAACAATGGGGGCATGAGCGACAGCCCCGCCCCCCTCGCCGATCCGCATCTCGTCTTCGACGCCGCGGACGGCCGCCGGGATCTCGTGATCCTCGGCTCCACCGGGTCCATCGGCACCCAGGCCATCGACCTGGTCCTGCGCAACCCCGACCGCTTCCGGGTCACGGCGCTCTCGGCCGCCGGCGGCCGGGTCGCCCTGCTGGCCGAGCAGGCCCGCCGGCTGCGGGTCGACACGGTCGCCGTCGCCGTCGAGGACACGGTCCCCGCCCTGCGCACGGCGCTGCGGGAGAGTTACGGGCCCGGCGAGCCGCTCCCCGAGATCCTGGCCGGACCCGACGCCGCCACCACCCTCGCCGCGAGCGCCTGCCACACCGTGCTCAACGGCATCACCGGCTCCATCGGGCTCGCTCCCACCCTGGCCGCGCTGAAGGCGGGCCGCACGCTCGCCCTCGCCAACAAGGAGTCGCTGATCGTCGGCGGCCCGCTGGTGAAGGCGCTCGCCGCCCCCGGCCAGATCATCCCGGTCGACTCCGAGCACGCCGCGCTCTTCCAGGCGCTGGCCGCCGGCACCCGCGCCGACGTCCGCAAGCTCGTCGTCACCGCCTCCGGCGGACCCTTCCGGGGCCGTACGCGCGAGGAGCTGGCCGACGTCACCCGGGAGCAGGCGCTCGCCCACCCGACCTGGGCGATGGGACCGGTCATCACGATCAACTCCGCGACCCTGGTCAACAAGGGGCTGGAGGTCATCGAGGCGCACCTCCTCTACGACATCCCGTTCGACCGGATCGAGGTGGTGGTCCACCCGCAGTCCTACGTGCACTCCATGGTCGAGTTCAGCGACGGCTCCACGCTCGCCCAGGCCACCCCGCCGGACATGGGCGGCCCCATCGCCATCGGCCTCGGCTGGCCCCAGCGCGTCCCGGACGCCGCCCCGGCCTTCGACTGGACGAAGGCCTCCAGCTGGGAGTTCTTCCCGCTGGACACCGAGGCCTTCCCGTCGGTCGGCCTCGCCCGGCACGTGGGCGGGCTCGGCGGCACCGCGCCGGCCGTCTTCAACGCCGCGAACGAGGAATGCGTGGACGCTTTCCTCGCCGGACAGCTGCCCTTCAACGGAATCATGGATACGGTCACCGCTGTGGTGTCCGAACACGGCACCCCCGCCCCGGGAACCTCGCTCAGCGTCGCGGATGTCCTCGAAGCGGAAACGTGGGCCCGCGCACGGGCCCGGGAACTCTCGGCGAAAGCGACAGCGGAGGCGCGCGCATGAGTCTGACCTCGGTCCTGCTGACGGTCCTGGGGATCGCCGTCTTCGTCGTGGGCCTGCTCTTCTCCATCGCCTGGCACGAGCTGGGCCACCTCTCCACGGCCAAGATGTTCGGCATCCGGGTGCCGCAGTACATGGTCGGCTTCGGCCCGACGATCTGGTCGAAGAAGAAGGGCGACACGGAGTACGGCATCAAGGCCATCCCGGCCGGCGGCTACATCCGGATGATCGGGATGTTCCCGCCGGGACCCGACGGCCGGCTCGAAGCCCGCTCCACCTCGCCCTGGCGCGGCATGATCGAGGACGCCCGCTCCGCCGCCTACGAGGAGCTGGAGCCGGGCGACGAGAAGCGGCTCTTCTACACGCGCAAGCCGTGGAAGCGCGTCATCGTGATGTTCGCCGGCCCCTTCATGAACCTGATCCTCGCGGTCGCCATCTTCATGGGCGTCGCGATGACCTTCGGCTTCCAGACACAGACCACCGAGGTCGCCGGCGTCCAGCAGTGCGTGATCTCGCAGAGCGACGAGCGGGAGACCTGCAAGGACGGCGACCCGGTCTCGCCCGCCAAGGCAGCCGGCCTCCAGGAGGGCGACAGGATCGTCGCCTTCGACGGCAAGAAGGTCGACGACTGGGCGACGCTCTCGGACCGCATCCGCGAGACCATCGGCCCCGCCACCCTCGTCGTCGAGCGCGACGGCGAGGAAGTGACCCTCGACGCCGTCCTGCGCGAGAACGCCGTCGCGAAGAAGGACGGCAACGGCCAGGTCGTCCCCGACCAGTTCATCAAGGCGGGCTACCTGGGCTTCGCCGCCCGGACCGAGATCGTGCCGCTCTCCTTCGCCGACTCCACCGTCCGCATGGGCGACATGATCGAGAACGGCGTCGACTCGATGATCGCGCTGCCGTCCAAGATCCCGGCCCTCTGGGACGCCGCCTTCAGCGACGGCCAACGGGCCGACGACTCGCCGGTCGGCGTGGTGGGCGCGGCCCGGATCGGCGGCGAGGTGATGAACCTCGACATCCCGGCGCAGAACCAGGTCGCGATGATGCTGTTCCTGCTCGCGGGCTTCAACCTCTCGCTGTTCCTGTTCAACATGCTGCCGCTGCTCCCGCTGGACGGCGGGCACATCGCGGGCGCGCTCTGGGAGTCCCTGCGGCGCAATGTGGCCAAGGTCTTCCGGCGCCCCGACCCCGGCCCGTTCGACGTGGCCCGGCTGATGCCGGTCGCCTACGTGGTCGCCGGACTCTTCATCTGCTTCACACTGCTGGTCCTGGTGGCCGACATCGTGAACCCCGTCAAGATCTCCTGATCACCCCTTCCGCCCCACAGGTGTCGGCCGGGCGCACACCCCGTGTCCGGCCGCTCACCAACGGGTGGACTTGTCGACACGGTGCGTCCGTCCCGCCTCCGGTGCCGTAACCTCGAAGGCTGGAGCCCGCCGATCTCGGGACCTTGATCCACACCTTGGGGATGCACAGCGCATGACTGCGATTTCTCTCGGAATGCCGGCCGTTCCGACCAAGCTCGCCGACCGAAGGGTCAGCCGACAGATCCAGGTCGGCACGGTCGCGGTCGGCGGCGACGCGCCCGTCTCCGTGCAGTCGATGACGACGACACGCACGTCCGACATCGGCGCCACGCTCCAGCAGATCGCCGAGCTGACGGCGTCCGGCTGCCAGATCGTCCGCGTCGCGTGCCCGACGCAGGACGACGCCGACGCGCTCGCCACGATCGCCCGGAAGTCGCAGATCCCGGTGATCGCCGACATCCACTTCCAGCCGAAGTACGTCTTCGCCGCGATCGACGCCGGCTGCGCCGCGGTCCGGGTGAACCCGGGCAACATCAAGCAGTTCGACGACAAGGTCAAGGAGATCGCCAAGGCGGCCGCCGAGACCCGCACCCCGATCCGGATCGGCGTCAACGCCGGCTCCCTGGACGCGCGGCTCCTGAAGAAGTACGGCAAGGCCACCCCCGAGGCCCTCGTCGAGTCGGCCCTGTGGGAGGCGTCCCTCTTCGAGGAGCACGGCTTCGGCGACATCAAGATCTCGGTCAAGCACAACGACCCGGTCGTGATGGTCAACGCCTACCGCCAGCTCGCCGCCCAGAGCGACTACCCGCTGCACCTCGGCGTCACCGAGGCCGGACCGGCGTTCCAGGGCACCATCAAGTCGGCCGTCGCGTTCGGCGCGCTGCTCTCCGAGGGCATCGGCGACACCATCCGCGTCTCCCTCTCGGCCCCGCCGGCCGAGGAGGTCAAGGTCGGCCTCCAGATCCTTGAGGCGCTCAACCTCAAGCAGCGCCGCCTGGAGATCGTCTCCTGCCCGTCCTGCGGCCGCGCCCAGGTCGACGTCTACAAGCTCGCCGACCAGGTCAGCGCCGGCCTGGAGGGCATGGAGGTCCCGCTCCGCGTCGCCGTCATGGGCTGCGTCGTCAACGGCCCCGGCGAGGCCCGCGAGGCCGACCTCGGCGTCGCCTCCGGCAACGGCAAGGGCCAGATCTTCGTGAAGGGCGAGGTCATCAAGACCGTCCCCGAGTCGAAGATCGTCGAGACCCTCATCGAAGAGGCCCTGAAGATCGCCGAACAGATGGAGAAGGACGGCATCCCGTCCGGCGAGCCCGAGGTCTCCATCAGCTGACCCGCCCCCTCCCAGCTCACCGCCGCCCCGCCGGGCCCCGCGCCCGGTGGGGCGGCGGCGTGTCCGGGGACCGCCACCGCCCTGCCCGGAGACCGTCTTCCGGACTCGAGCGGCGTTCGACAGGCTCGTCGGTTAAAGTGCGGAAATCAGCAGACCGCATGGTGAGGCCCCCTCGTGTTGACGCAGACCACCACCCGGGTCCTCGAACCCAGCGACCTCCAAGCAGCACTCGCCATCCTGGAGAGCGAGCCCGTAACCAACGCCTTCGTGACGTCCCGCGTGCAGGTCGCGGGCCTGGACCCCTGGCGCCTCGGCGGCGAGATGTGGGGCTGGTACGCCGACGGGATGCTCCGCTCCCTGTGCTACTCCGGCGCCAACCTCGTCCCCATCTGCGCTGGCCCCGAGGCCGTCCGCGCCTTCGCCGACCGGGCCCGCAGGGCCGGCCGCCGCTGCTCCTCCATCGTCGGCCCCGCCGAATCCGCCACCCAGCTCTGGCGGCTCCTCGAACCCAGCTGGGGCCCCGCCCGCGAGGTCCGCGCCAACCAGCCCCTCATGGTCACCGAGAGCCTCTCCGCCGACGTCACCCCCGACCCCCTCGTCCGCCGCATCCGCAAGGACGAGACCGAGGTCCTGATGCCGGCCTGCGTGGCGATGTTCACCGAGGAGGTCGGCATCTCCCCGCTCGTCGGCGACGGCGGACTCCTCTACCAGGCCCGCGTCGCCGAACTCATCGGCACCGGCCGCTCCTTCGCCCGCATCGACGACGGCAAGGTCGTCTTCAAGGCCGAGATCGGCGCGGCCACCCCCCAGGCCTGCCAGATCCAGGGCGTCTGGGTCGCCCCCGAACACCGAGGCAAGGGCCTCTCCGAAACGGGCATGGCCGCCGTCCTGCGCTACGCACTCGCCGACGTCGCCCCCGTCGTCAGCCTGTACGTGAACGACTACAACACCCCCGCCCGCAAGGCCTACCGCCGTGTCGGCTTCCGCGAGGTCGGCGCGTTCATGAGCGTCCTGTTCTGAACCCTCACGCGCGCCCGCCCCGGGAACGGGCGGTTCTGACCGCCCGCCCCGGCCAGTAGGGTTCCCGCATGGCAGCAGCAGTCCCCCAAGAAGGCCCCGCGGCACCCGACGCCGAGATCGGCCCCCTCGACCTGGCCGCCCGCGTCGACGAAGCCCTGCGCGTCCAGGCGGCCGCCTTCGGACTGAGCCAGGACGAGATCGACGTACGCCGCCACATCGTCCTCAGGCACCTGGAACACCCCCACGCCCGCGCACTCGGCGCCACCACCCCCGACGGACGGCTCGTCGGCTTCGTCTACGGGCTGCCCAACGACCGCGCCCAGTGGTGGTCCACCGTCGTCGAGCCCTATCTGCGGGCCACCGGCTCCGACGGCTGGCTGGAGGACTCCTTCGTCATCACCGAACTCCACGTCCACCCGGACCACCAGCGGCGCGGCATCGGCCGCACCCTGATCACCGCCATCACCGACGCCGTCGGCCACCCCCGGTCGATCCTCTCGGCGATCGACAAGGACGGCCCGGCCCGCACCCTGTACCGCTCGCTGGGCTACCGCGATCTGGCCCGCCAGGTCGTCTTCCCGAGCGCCCAGCAGCCCTACGCGGTCATGGGCGCGTCCCTGCCGCTGCTGCGCGCGAGGCCCGGGGCCTGAATGGATTTCCGCCAGCCCGCACCGCCCGGCTAACCTCGGGCCCACCACCCTTGCGAGCAGGAGTTCATCATGGCCCAGGTCCAGCGCATGTCCCGATTGATGGTCAAGACACTGCGCGACGACCCGGCGGACGCCGAGACGCTCAGCCACAAGCTGCTGGTCCGCGCCGGGTACGTCCGCCGCAACGCGGCCGGCATCTGGTCCTGGCTGCCGCTCGGCAAGAAGGTCCTGGACAACATCTCGAACGTGGTCCGCGAGGAGATGGACGCCATCGGCGCGCAGGAAGTCCTGCTGCCCGCCCTGCTGCCCAAGGAGCCCTACGAGGCGTCCGGCCGCTGGGAGGAGTACGGCGACCTGCTCTTCCGCCTCAAGGACCGCAAGGGCGGCGACTACCTCCTCGGCCCCACCCACGAGGAGATCTTCACCCAGACCGTCAAGGACCAGTGCACGTCCTACAAGGACCTGCCGGTGATGCTCTACCAGATCCAGACGAAGTACCGCGACGAGGCCCGCCCCCGCTCCGGCGTGCTCCGCGGCCGCGAGTTCCAGATGAAGGACTCGTACAGCTTCGACACCACCGACGAGGGCCTCGCGCACTCCTACGCCCTGCACCGGGCCGCGTACATCAAGATCTTCGAGCGCCTGGGCCTCGACCACCGCATCGTCTCCGCCGTCTCCGGCGCGATGGGCGGCTCGGCCTCCGAGGAGTTCCTCGCCCCCGCCGCCGCCGGTGAGGACACCTTCGCCGACTGCCCCAACTGCGACTACGCCGCCAACACCGAGGCCGTGACCTTCGCCCTCGCCCCGGTCGACGGCTCGGCGCACGGCGCCATCGAGGAGCTGGACACCCCCGACACCCCGACCATCGAGACGCTCGCCGCGCACCTCGGCGTCCCCGCCTCCGCCACCCTGAAGAACCTGCTGGTCAAGGTGGACGGCGAGATCGTGGCCGTCGGCGTCCCCGGCCACCGCGAGGTCGACCTCGGCAAGCTCGGCGAGCACCTGGCCCCCGCCGTCGTCGAGCTGGTCACCGCCGAGGACTTCGTCGGCCGCGACGACCTCGTACGCGGCTACGTCGGCCCCCAGGGCCTGGAGAAGGTCCGCTACCTCGCCGACCCCCGCGTCGCCCCCGGCACCTCCTGGGTCACCGGCGCCAACCAGGACGGCAAGCACGCGAGGAACGTCGTCGCGGGCCGCGACTTCGAGGTCGACCAGTACCTCGACGCCGTCGTGGTCGAGGAGGGCGACCCCTGCCCCCAGTGCGGCACAGGCCTCACCCTGGACCGCGCCATCGAGATCGGCCACATCTTCCAGCTCGGCCGCAAGTACGCCGACACCTTCCAGCTCGACGTCCTCGGCCAGCAGGGCAAGCCCGTCCGGGTCACCATGGGCTCGTACGGCATCGGCGTCTCCCGCGCCGTGGCCGCCCTCACCGAGCAGACCGCCGACGACAAGGGCCTGTGCTGGCCCCGCGAGATCGCCCCGGCCGACGTCCACGTCGTCGCCGCCGGCAAGGCCCTCCAGACGGAGCTGGCCCTCGACGTCTCGGAGAAGCTCAACGCGGCGGGCCTGCGCGTCCTGGTCGACGACCGCCCCGGCGTCTCGCCCGGCGTGAAGTTCACCGACTCCGAGCTGATCGGCGTGCCCAAGATCCTGGTCGCGGGCCGCCGCTCCGCCGACGGCGTCCTGGAGCTCAAGGACCGCCGCACCGGCGAGCGCGAGGAGCTGACCGTCGACGAGGCGATCGCCCGCCTGACGGCCGACCTGGCCTGATCAGCGGCTGCGAAGGCCCCCGCGCGGGATCGCGCGGGGGCCCTCGCCGTACGTCACGCGGCTACAGCCAGCCCGCGAACTCCAGGTTGACCTCGCCCATCTGCCGCCGCCCCTCGGCCAGTGCGCGGGTGCCCGACTCGACCGCCCGGAACAGCGTCCAGCCGTGCAGCCGCGCCTGCTCCACCTCCAGCGACTCCGCGAGCCTCTTGACCCTTCGCCGGGCCGTCACCGGGCCGCCGGGCGAGGCGATCAGATCCTCCACCCGGTCCCGCACCAGCCGCGCCAGGTCGTAGGCGCGCTCGCCCACCAGCGGCTCCGGACCCACCGTGAGCCACGGCGCCCGCTCCCCGGAGAACACCTTGCTCTGCCGGAAGTTGCCGTGCAGCAGCAGGAGTTCGGGTGAGCCCTCGACCAGCTCCGCCCGCGCCGCGAGCGCCGCGTCCACCAGCGGCGCCAGCTCCGGATCGGCCTCGGCGGCCGCCCGCATCGCGGCGCTCTGCCGACCGGTCCGCCCGGCCACGCTCTCGAAGGCGTGCCCCGCCGGCGGCTCCACCCACAGCCGCCGCAACGTGCCCGCCGCCTCCAGCAGCGCCTTGGCCTCCGGCAGAGAGCGCAGCGACACCTCGTGGTGCAGCCGCTCCAGCAGCAGCGCACCGGACGCGTCGAGCTCCGGCGCGTCCAGCGGCTTCACCGCGCCCCACCCGTTCCAGTGCTCCAGCGCCGCCCGCTCAAGACCGGGACCGGCGACCGGCGGGGCGATCTTCAGCGCTGCCTGGGTCCCGTCGGCCCGCCGCACCAGAACCACCAGGGAGCTGCGCCCGCCGGGGGCGGCCACCCGCTCCACGGTGAGGCCGCCCCCGGCGGTGAGCGCCTGCTCGGTCAGCGCGGGAAGCGCGTCCAGCCAGTCGGCCGCCGCGGCGTCCCCGTACATCTCACCGAGCGCGCGCACCAGGCGCTGCGGCGGTTCGCAACCCATACGTCGTGTGTTCCCTTTCCGGTTCTACGCATCAGCGCGCGTTCTCCGTGATCAGCGCGCGCCGTCCGCGCCGGCGGCCTCCACCGGTCCCGTCGCGGCCGGATCCGCACCGGCGGCCCGCTCCGCGAGCCCCGGAAAGGCTACGTTGCCGCCCCGCCAACGGGCCGACCGCACCGCGGCCTCCCGCAGCGCGCCCGCGGCCTCCTCGCGGCGAGCGCCCTCGGTGGCCCGTACGAGATCGGCGTAGGCGCCCGCGATCCGGTCCTCCAGCACCGCGGCCAGCCGTACCGCCGACGAGGAGTCCGCGACGGCGAACGGCAGAGCGTACGCGGCGTCCGAGGCCACCGGCCTCCCGCCCAGGTCCCGTACGGTGCGGCCCAGGGCGTCCCGGCGGGCCCGGTGCCCGTCGTACGCCGCGCGGGCCGTGTCGCCCCGCTTCCCGTCGAGGCGGCCGCCCAGCAGCCCGTAGCCGTACACCGCGGCGTGCTCGGCGGCCAGGGCCGCCTGGACGGCGGTCAGCTCGGGGGAGTCGGCGTCCTCCTCGGACGGCCGGGCGGATCGGGTGCTCATGCGGCTGTCTCCTCGGCCAGTTCGGTCAGCAGATACGCGTGTGCCGCCGCGGCCGCCGCCACCGAGGCCAGCAGCCGGGCCAGCTCCGGCTCGACGTCCAGGAGGGCCTGCGCGTACGCGTCGGCCCGGCGCCGCTCGTCGGCGGCCAGCTCCCGCACCGCGGCCCTCGGGTCGGCGGACACCGGTCCTGGCGCGGCCGGAGGGGCGTCGGCCTTGGGGGAGCCCTTGGCGCGCGGCGGCGCCAGTGCCTTCCCGTGCTCCCGCACGGCGGCCCGCAGGGGCGCCAGGCCCGCGGCCGTCGCCGGATGCGCCTCGGCCACCAGGTCGTACCGGGCGAGCAGGAGGGCGCCGTCGCGCACCGCCTTCTCGCGCACGGTCCTCCCGGTCCTCGCGGCGGCGGCCCGCGCGCCGGAGTGCGCGGGCTCCCCGCCGTCCGCCGCCTCGTCGCCGCCCCCGCAGCCGGTCAGCACCGCACCCAGGGCGAGGGCTCCCGTAGCGGTGAGCGCCCCCCTGCGCGTCGTCCCCGTGCGCCGCACGTTTCTCCTTCGGGCCGGGACCGATCCTGACAGGATCTGTCCTGATGTGATCACCGCAGGCGAGCGTACCCGCGGCCGAGCGGCGGGCGGACGGCAACACCCCTGGCGACCGGATACCCTTTGACCTGACGCACGACGATCCCCACAACAGCACACGCGGCCGAGGAGTCACCCGGATGAGCACCACCCAGAGCGAGAGGCTGCGCGGGTTGCTGGAACCGCTCGTCAGCGCGCAGCAGCTGGACCTCGAGGAGATCGAGGTGTCCCGGGCCGGCCGCCGAGGAGTGCTCCGGATCATCGTGGACTCCGAGGAGGGCGTGGAGCTGGACGCCTGTGCGGAGCTGAGCCGCGCGATCTCCGAGAAGCTGGACGAGACCGACGCGATGGGCGAGGGCGAGTACGTCCTCGAAGTCAGCTCCCCCGGTGCGGACCGCCCGCTGACCGAGCACCGCCACTACGTACGCGCCATCGGCCGGCTGGCCAGGTTCCACCTGGCCGGCGACGGCTCCGGTGAGCTGGTCGCCCGCATCCTCGCCGTGGACGAGGACGGGCTCGACCTCGAAGTGCCCGGCGTCAAGGGCCGCAAGCCCACCGCCCGCCGCCTCGCCTTCGACGAGATCGCCAAGGCGCGCGTGGAGATCGAATTCAACCGCAAGGACAAGAAGGAAGAGGAGGCGTAGCCGTGGACATCGATGTGAAGCTTCTGAAGGGCTTGGCGCAGGACAAGGAGATCCCCTTCGACGTGCTCGTCGGGGCGATCGAGTCGGCCCTCCTCATCGCGTACCACCGCACCGACGGCAGCCATCGCCGGGCCCGCGTGGAGCTCGATGCGAACGGCCACGTCACGGTGTGGGCCAAGGAGGACCCGGCCGACCTCGAAGAGGGCCAGGAGCCCAAGGAGTTCGACGACACCCCGTCCGGCTTCGGGCGGATCGCCGCGACCACCGCCAAGCAGGTCATCCTGCAGCGGCTGCGCGACGCCGAGGACGACCGCACCTTCGGGGAGTACGCGGGCCACGAGGGCGATGTCGTCACGGGCGTCGTCCAGCAGGGCAAGGACCCCAAGAACGTCCTGGTCGACATCGGCAAGATGGAAGCCATGCTGCCGGTCCAGGAGCAGGTCCCGGGCGAGGAGTACGTGCACGGCCTGCGCCTTCGTACGTATGTCGTACGGGTCGCCAAGGGCGTCCGCGGTCCGTCGGTGACGCTCTCGCGCACCCACCCGAACCTGGTGAAGAAGCTCTTCGCGCTGGAGGTGCCGGAGATCGCGGACGGATCGGTGGTCATCGAGGCCATCGCCCGCGAGGCCGGCCACCGCACCAAGATCGCCGTGCGCTCCACCCGGGCCGGCCTGAACCCCAAGGGCGCCTGCATCGGCCCGATGGGCAGCCGTGTGCGTAATGTCATGGCCGAGCTGCACGGCGAGAAGATCGACATCGTGGACTGGGCCGACGACCCGGCCGAGATGGTCGCCAACGCCCTGTCGCCCGCCCGGGTGAGCAAGGTCGAGGTCGTCGACCTCGGCGCCCGCTCCGCCCGCGTCACCGTGCCGGACTACCAGCTGTCGCTGGCGATCGGCAAGGAGGGCCAGAACGCCCGCCTCGCCGCCCGCCTCACCGGCTGGCGCATCGACATCCGTCCGGACACCGAGACGGACGAGGAGCGCGAGAACGCCGACCGCGAGCGGGCCGACCGGGCCCGGGAGCGCTCGGAAAAGCGTTGACCCGGAGGGGCTCCAGGGAATAGATCTGGGCAGTACGCCGCTGAGATCACGACAACATCCGTTCGATTTTTGCCCCCAAGCGGCGAGGTCGGTACGGGGAGGTAGACTTAAACGTGTCTGGCCGGACGCAAGCTCGCGCTTGCCCCGAACGAACCTGTGTGGGATGCCGGGAGCGAGCGGCCAAGAGCGAGCTGCTGCGCATCGTGGTGGACGAGGGCGCCTGCGCCCCTGATCCACGCGGTACGCTGCCCGGCCGGGGTGCTTATGTGCACCCCGTCTCCGTCTGCCTCGACCTGGCGGTCCGCCGCCGGGCGTTCTCCCGGGCCTTCAGGGCCAAGGGGCCGTTCGACACCGCGGCACTGACGCGGTTCGTCGAGCGGGTTGCACCGTAAGAAAAGTGAACGGCACGGGTCCCCGTGCGGTCAGGTACCTCGCGAGTTGGAAGTAGGTCGAGATTGCGATGAGCAGCACTCGATGAGTACGCGATGAGTACGCCCATGAAGTAGCGACGGTCCGGCGGTAACCCGGACCTAAAAGGAGCGAAGTGGCTAAGGTCCGGGTATACGAACTCGCCAAGGAGTTCGGCGTCGAGAGCAAGGTCGTCATGGCCAAGCTCCAAGAACTCGGTGAATTCGTCCGTTCGGCGTCCTCGACGATCGAGGCGCCGGTTGTACGTAAGTTGACCGACGCACTGCAGGGACCCGGCGGCAACGCCGGCAAGTCCGCTGCCAAGCCCGGTGCGCCCCGCAAGGCGGCGCCCGTGAAGCCCGCAGCGCCCTCCCCGGCAGCTGCGGCACGTCCCGGGGCCCCGAAGCCCGGCGCACCGGCTCCCAAGCCGGCCGCCGAGGCCGAGACCCCCAGCAGCACCCCGGCGGCGCCCTCCGCGCCGTCGGCGGGACCCCGTCCGGGTCCGAAGCCCGCGCCGAAGGCGGCCCCGGTGACCCCGGTCCCGGCCGCCGAGTTCTCGGCTCCGGCTCCGGCTCAGCCGGCTGCCCCGCAGCAGCCCCAGGCCCCGCGTCCCGCGGGTGCCACCCCCGGCCCCCGTCCCGCACCCGCCCGTCCGGCTCCGGCCGGCGGTCAGCGTGACGGCGGCCAGCGCGACGGCGGCCGTGACGGTGGCCAGCGCGACGGCGGCCGTGGTGGCGAGCGTGGCGGAGACCGCCCCGCACGTCCCGCGGGCCAGGGCGCCCCGCGCCCCGGCGGCACCCGTCCGGCCGGTCCCCGTCCGGGCAACAACCCCTTCACCTCCGGCGGTTCCACCGGCATGGCGCGCCCCGGCGCGCCCCGTCCGGGTGGCGCCCCGCGCCCCGGTGGCGGCTCGGAGCGCCCCGGCGCCCCGCGTCCCCAGGGCAGTGGCCCCGGCGGCGCCCCGCGCCCCCAGGGCGGTCAGGGTCAGGGCGGTGCCCGTCCCTCTCCGGGCGGCATGCCCCGCCCGCAGGCTCCGCGTCCCGGCGGCGGCCCCGCCGGTAACCGCCCGAACCCGGGCATGATGCCGCAGCGTCCCGCAGCGGGCCCGCGTCCCGGCGGTGGCCCCGGCGGTGGCCGTGGTCCCGGCGGCGGTGGCGGTCGTCCCGGCGGTGCCGGTGGCGGCGGCGGTCGTCCCGGTGGCGGCGGCGGCTTCGCCGGTCGTCCCGGCGGCGGCGGTGGCGGCGGCTTCGCCGGCCGTCCGGCCGGTCCCGGTGGCGGCGGCGGTGCCGGTCGTCCCGGTGGCGGCGGCGGCTTCGGCGGTCGTCCCGGCTTCGGTGGCCGTCCCGGTGGCCCCGGTGCCCGCGGTGGCACACAGGGTGCGTTCGGCCGTCCCGGCGGTCCGGCGCGTCGTGGCCGTAAGTCGAAGCGGCAGAGGCGCCAGGAGTACGAGGCCATGCAGGCCCCGTCGGTCGGCGGCGTCATGCTGCCTCGCGGCAACGGACAGCCCGTCCGGCTGTCGCGCGGCGCCTCGCTCACCGACTTCGCGGAGAAGATCAACGCCAACCCGGCGTCGCTCGTCGCCGTGATGATGAACCTCGGCGAGATGGTCACCGCCACGCAGTCCGTTTCCGACGAGACGCTCCGGCTTCTCGCCGAGGAGATGAACTACGTCCTGGAGATCGTCAGCCCCGAGGAGGAGGACCGCGAGCTGCTCGAGTCCTTCGACATCGAGTTCGGCGAGGACGAGGGCGGCGAAGAGGCTCTGGTCTCGCGTCCGCCGGTCGTGACCGTCATGGGTCACGTCGACCACGGCAAGACCCGACTGCTGGACGCGATCCGCAAGACGAACGTCGTCGCGGGCGAGGCCGGCGGCATCACGCAGCACATCGGTGCGTACCAGGTCTCCTCCGAGGTCAACGGCGAGGACCGCAAGATCACCTTCATCGACACCCCGGGTCACGAGGCGTTCACCGCCATGCGTGCTCGTGGTGCGAAGTCGACCGACATCGCGATCCTCGTGGTGGCGGCCAACGACGGTGTGATGCCCCAGACGATCGAGGCGCTGAACCACGCCAAGGCGGCCGAGGTGCCGATCGTGGTCGCGGTCAACAAGATCGACGTCGAGGGCGCCGACCCGACCAAGGTGCGCGGTCAGCTCACCGAGTTCGGTCTGGTGGCCGAGGAGTACGGCGGCGACACCATGTTCGTCGACATCTCCGCCAAGCAGGGCCTCAACATCGAGGCGCTCCTGGAGGCCGTCGTCCTCACCGCCGACGCCTCGCTCGACCTGCGGGCCAACCCGGAGCAGGACGCGCAGGGTATTGCGATCGAGTCCCACCTCGACCGCGGTCGCGGTGCCGTCTCGACCGTCCTGGTCCAGCGCGGAACGCTGCGCATCGGTGACACGGTGGTCGTGGGCGACGCCTACGGCCGAGTCCGCGCCATGCTCGACGACAGCGGTCAGAACGTCCAGGAAGCGGGTCCCTCGACCCCCGTCCTGGTGCTCGGTCTCACCAACGTCCCGGGCGCCGGCGACAACCTCCTGGTGGTCGACGAGGACCGTACGGCCCGTCAGATCGCCGAGAAGCGTGCCGCCCGTGAGCGCAACGCCAACTTCGCCCGCAAGGGCGTCCGGTTCTCCCTGGAGAACCTGGACGAGGCGCTCAAGGCCGGTCTGGTCCAGGAACTCAACCTCATCATCAAGGGCGACGCGTCCGGTTCGGTGGAGGCTCTCGAGTCCTCGCTGCTCCAGCTCGACGTCGGCGAAGAGGTCGACATCCGGATCCTGCACCGCGGTGTGGGTGCGGTCACCGAGTCGGACATCAACCTGGCGACCGGCTCCGACGCCATCGTGATCGGCTTCAACGTGCGCGCCGCAGGGCGTGCCGAGCAGATGGCCGAGCGCGAAGGCGTGGACGTCCGGTACTACTCGGTCATCTACCAGGCGATCGAAGAGATCGAAGCGGCCCTCAAGGGTCTGCTCAAGCCGGAGTACGAAGAGGTCGAGCTCGGCACGGCGGAGATCCGCGAGATCTTCCGCTCGTCCAAGCTGGGCAACATCGCCGGTGTGCTGGTCCGCTCCGGCGAGGTCAAGCGCAACACCAAGGCGCGCCTGCTGCGCGATGGCAAGGTCATCGCGGAGAGCCTCAACATCTCCGGTCTGCGCCGCTTCAAGGACGACGTCACCGAGATCCGCGAAGGCTTCGAGGGCGGTATCAACCTCGGAAACTTCAACGACATCAAGATCGACGACGTCATCGCGACGTACGAGATGCGCGAGAAGCCGCGAGGCTGATCACCTCTCGGGTCCGCGAGGATCCGCAGGGACGCGGAAGGGGTCCGGGAGTTCGCTCCCGGCCCCCCTCCACCAAGGTCGGGGCCGGTCGACGGGTCGTATTTCCGTCGATCGGCTCCGGCCGTTCCGGTACGGTTCTGATGTCCCCGGCAAGCTCTGGCGGGGCACGAACCCGAACCGGCGGGACATCCGGACACACATGTATGTGGGGACCCTGTCCTTCGATCTGCTCCTCGGCGACGTACGGTCGTTGAAGGAGAAGCGTTCCGTCGTCCGCCCGATCGTCGCCGAGCTCCAGCGCAAGTACGCGGTGAGCGTGGCCGAGACCGGCGGACAGAATCTCCACCGCAGGGCCGAGATCGGCCTTGCCGTGGTCTCCGGTGACACCGGACACCTCACGGACGTGCTGGACCGCTGCGAAAGGCTGGTCGCGGGACGCCCCGAGGTGGAGCTGCTGTCGGTGAGACGGCGGCTGCACAGTGACGAAGACTGACAGTCGAGCGAAATCAGAAGGAAGAGTGACGGACCGGTGACCGACAACGCGCGGGCCCGCAAGCTGGCCGATCGCATCCAGGTCGTGGTCGCGGAGACCCTGGACCGGCGAATCAAGGATCCGCGGCTGGGATTCGTGACGATCACGGACGCCCGGGTCACCGGCGACCTGCGGGAGGCCACGGTCTTCTACACGGTCTACGGCGACGACGAGGAGCGCGCGGCCTCCGCCGCCGCGCTGGAGAGCGCCAAGGGCGTCCTCCGTACCGAGGTCGGCCGGCAGACCGGGGTCAGGTTCACGCCGAGCCTGGCCTTCGTCCCGGACGCCCTCCCGGACAACGCCCGCACCATCGAGGACCTCCTCGACAAGGCGCGGGCCAAGGACGCGGAGGTGCGCCAGGTGTCCACGGGCGCGAATTACGCCGGCGACGCCGACCCGTACCGCAAGCCCGAGGACGAGGACGACGAGACCGAGAGCGGGACCGACGGATCCTCCGAGAAGAACGAGGGCCCGGCCTCCGCATGACCGAGCAGACCACCACGCCGGACGGCCTTGTCATCGTCGACAAGCCGTCCGGCTTCACTTCGCACGACGTCGTCGCCAAGATGCGCGGCATCGCCCGCACCCGGCGGGTCGGCCACGCGGGCACGCTGGACCCGATGGCGACCGGAGTCCTCGTGCTCGGGGTCCAGCGGGCCACCAAGCTGCTGGGCCACCTCGCCCTGACCGAGAAGGAGTACCTCGGTACGATCCGGCTCGGCCAGGACACCGTCACCGACGACGCCGAGGGCGAGATCACCTCGTCCACCGACGCCTCCGGCGTGCGCCGCGAGGCCATCGACGCCGGGGTGGCCGCACTCACCGGCCGGATCATGCAGGTCCCGTCCAAGGTCAGCGCCATCAAGATCGACGGCAAGCGGTCCTACGCACGGGTGCGCGGCGGCGAGGAGTTCGAGATCCCGGCACGCCCGGTGACCGTCTCCTCCTTCCGCGTCTACGACGTCCGTGAGGCCGTCGCCGAGGACGGCACCCCCGTCCTCGACCTGGTCGTCTCCGTCGTCTGCTCCTCGGGGACCTACATCCGCGCCATCGCCCGCGACCTCGGCGCCGGACTCGGCGTCGGCGGGCACCTGACCGCGCTGCGCCGTACCCGGGTCGGTCCGTACGGACTGGACGCGGCCCGGACGCTCGACCAGCATCAGGAGGAGCTGACCGTGATGCCGGTCGCCGAGGCGGCGGCCTCCGCGTTCTCCCGCTGGGACGTGGACGAGAAGCGCGCCAAGCTGCTCCTCAACGGCGTACGGCTGGACATGCCCGCCCATCCGCCGGGGCCGGTCGCGGTCTTCGGGCCCGACGGCGCGTTCCTCGTGCTCGTCGAGGAGGAGAAGGGCAAGGCCAAGAGCCTTGCCGTCTTCGCCTGAGCCGCACCCTGTGCTTGGCGCACCCCGCGTCCGGCCGCACCCCGCGTCCGGGTCGCCCCGTGCTTCTGCGGGTCATGCGTGGAGCGGGCACCCACCCCCCCAACCCGGTGCCCGCTCCACGTTCCCCTCCCCGGCACCATTCCTGCTCTCCGAGGGACACGCTTATTCACCCCATTGGACGGGCGCTCGGAGTGAATCCCGGGGGCGTGGGGGGCGCTTTCCCCGTCCGCGCGCTCCAGGAGATCACCGGCGGCCTAACGTCGCACCATGGGCAGTGGGGACCGGTCGAAACTGGTAAGAATCTGTGATCAGGCCGGCCGGCCGCGAGGGACGGGATTCGTCGCGGACGACCGCGGCACGGTCGTCACCGCCCATCAGGCAGTGACCTCCCCGGGCCCGCTCCTCCTCCACGGCACCGACGGCCGCACCTGCACCGTCGCCCCCGATGCCATCACCGCCCTGCCCGCCCTGGGCCTCGCCCTCCTGCGCACCGGCGGCCCCGAGGCCCTCGACGCGGAACCCCTGCCCATCGCCGGACGCGACCGCGCCGAGCCCGGCGGCTACGTGGACATCGCCGCCCACGGACGGCGCGAGGCCCGGGTGCTCGGCACCACCCCCGCCACCTACACCGCGCCGGACGGCATCGGCCACCCGGTCCCGGCCGCCCTGGAGCTCGCTCTGGGCACCGACGGCCGCGATGCCCTGCGCTCCGGGGGCGCGGCCATCGGCGGGCCCGTCACCGACCCGGCCACCGGCGCCGTCGTCGGCATCCTCTGCACCGCCCTGACCGCCCCGCACGAGGCGGCCGGCCTGGCCCTCCCGATCACCCGGGACGGGGCGCTGGACGCCCTGCTGCGCCGCAACGCCACCGCCGCCCCCGCCTACGGCCCCGATCTCAACCTCGCCGGGGCCCTCCAGCTCACCGCCACCTCCGTCGGCTCGGCGGACGGCCCGCGAGCCCGCACCGCCCCCGTCGAGCGCGCCGACGTCCACGCCGAGCTCGCCGCCTTCGCCGCGGGTACGGGCCTGGTCCTCGGCCTCGTCGGAGCGCCCGGCACCGGCCGCACCACCGAGCTGGCCGCCCTCGCCGCCCGCCGCGCAGACGGCGGCTCGCCCGCCCCCACGCTCTGGCTGCGCGGCGCGGACCTGCTGGCCGAGGACACCTCGATCGCGGACGCCGCGAGCCGGGCCCTCGTCCGCGCCGCCCGGATCGTCGCCGCGGCGGGCGCCCGCGGCGACATGAGCACGGCCACCCCGGAGCGCGTCGCCCGGCTCGCCGCCGACGCCGGGCAGCCGCTCCTGGTGGTCCTCGACGGCCCCGAGGAGATGGAGCCGCTGCTGGCCCACCGGCTCGCCGGCTGGACGGCGGACACCGCCGCCTGGCTGCGCGAGCAGGGCGTCCGGCTCGTCGTGGCCTGCCGCCCCGAGCACTGGGAGACCGCCGGCGCCCTCTACCCTCCAGGCGCCCTGCACCGTCCGGACCGCCCCGCCCGCAGGCTGCCGCCCGCCCTGCGCCTGGGCGACCTCACCCCCGAGCAGGCCGAGCGGGCCAAGGAGGCCTACGGCATCCCGCCCGCCGCCCTCGCCCCCGGCCACGACCGGCACCCGCTCACCCTGCGACTCCTCGCCGAGGTCCGCGCCGCGCTGCCGCCAGGGGTGCCGGGCCGCCCCGACACCGAGGACGTCTTCGGCGCCCATCTCGACCTGCTGTGCGTGCGCGTCGCGGTCCGGATCGCGGCCGCCGCCGACGAACAGCCCCGCGGCGCCGCCGTGCGCCGCCTCGCCGCGCGCGTGGCGGGCCAGGTCCACGAGGCGGCCCGCCGCTGTCTGGGGCCCGGCCAGGGCGAGCTGGACCGGACGGCGTTCGAGGAGATCTTCCCCTGGCGCACCGGCTGGGCCTCCGCCGTCCTGACCGAGGGCCTCCTGGTCCCCGCCGGTGCGGGCTACCGCTTCGCCCACGAGGAGCTCGGCGACTGGGTGCAGGGCGCCCACCTCGACCTGGACGCGGCCCTGCGCTCCCTGGTGCACCGCTGGCACCGGGGGAGCGGCGGGCCGGACCGGGTGCCGCACCCCCGCACCGCCGGCGAGCCCCGCAGCCTGCCCGTGCCCCGGCACCGCATCGGACCGGTGATCCAGGCGATGGTGCTCCTCGGCCGCCGTCAGGGCACCGCCGCGCTCGCGCACCGGATGGCCGACCTGATCGAGGCGCTGGACCGGCTGTGGACCGACACGGGCCCGCGCGACGAGGACGCCGCCTGGTGGGCGGCCCACCTGCTGAACGGCAGCCTGCTGCGCGTGCCCGACGCCCGCCCCTATCTCGGCGTCCTGCGGGTCCTCGCCGGACGCATCCCCCGCCGCTCCGCCGCCCCCGAAGGCCCCGGGGACCTCGGGGCGTACGGGGAGTTCGGGCCCTGGTTCTGGCGGCGGCTGAGGCTGCCCGAGGAGGACCGGATCGATCTGCTCCGCCGCCTCGTGCCCGCCGACGGGCTGCCCCGCACCGACGGCGACGAACGCTATCTGGACGCGGTCGCCCGCCGCCTCGCCCTGGACGCCCCGACCGTGCAGCCGCTGCTGTGCCGCTGGTTCACCGACGAACGCCCCCTGCTCGTGGGCCCCGACGCGCCGGACGTCCCGCCGCGCCCCACGGTCGCCGCCGCCGCGCAGGCCCTGCTGTACGCCCGCCGCGCCCTCGCCCCCGACGAACTGACCGACGCGCTGATCGCCACCCCGCACCAGCGGGCCGGGGAGCTGCTGCTGGCCCTGGCCGAGGACGAGCCCACCGTGCTCTGCCGGGCCGTGGAGCGCTGGGCCCGCGACGAGGACCGCCCGGCCCGCCGCTCCGCCGCCGCCCGCTACGGCGGACTCCTCCAGCAGCGGGTCACCTCCGAGGGCGACCGGGCCCTGCTGCGCTCCGCCGCCCTCGTGCTGCTGGACCGCCCCGAGGACGCCGCCCTGCACGCCGCCGCCCTCACGCTCCTCGTCCGCGACCCGGTGGCCAGGAGAACCCACCTCCCAGGGGCGCTGCGCGCGTTCGCCGCCGGAGACCCCCGGCTGCCCGTCGAGCTGCTCGCCGAGGTGTTCCCGGACCACCAGGAGCCGGTCCTCGCCGCCCTCCGCGCCCGCCTCGCCCGCCCCGGGGACGGCGGGGGAGCGGTGCTGCGGGCGCTGGCCGGGCTCGACACGCCCGCGCTCGCGCTGCACGTCGCCGGACTCGTACGGGAGTACGTTGACGCCCACCCCGAGGACGGCACGCACGCAGCCGAGTACGTCGACCTCCGCCTGGAGCACGGTCCGGCCGCCCGGGCCCTCCTCCTGCCCCTGGTGACCGGGCTGCTGCGGGACCGCCCCGCACCGCCGCCGGTCCGGGCCGCGCTCGCCCGGGTCCTCGCCGGGGCCGGAAGCGCCGAGTCCCGGCCGCTGCGGGCGGAGCTGCTGGAGGTCCTGCTGGAGTTCGAGCAGGTCACCGGCCGGGACCCGGACGTGCTGGACGCCCTGCTCCGGGCCGCCGCCGAGGGCTCGCAGCGCCGCCCGGAGATCCGTACGCGCGCACTCGTCCACCGCACCGGGATGCTGTTGGTCCGCACCCCCGAGGGCGCCGCCCGCTTCGACCGGGGGCTGGTCGAGCTCGCCCGCGACGTGCCCGGATTCGCCGCACTCGTCACCCGCTGGCTGGCCGACGCCCCGCAGGAGTGGGCGGCGGTCGTGGGGCCGAGCGCCCGGCGCACGGTCGAGGCGTTGGAGACCTCACGCCCGTCGATGCCGATGCCGATGCAGGCCGCGGGTCGTGCGCATGGCAGTCTTAGACCTGCGTAATCGACATACACACGTACACAGGTTCGGGCGAGGAGCGGTCACAGTGCAGCGCTGGCGTGGCTTGGAGGACATCCCCCAGGACTGGGGGCGCAGCGTCGTCACCATCGGCTCCTACGACGGCGTGCACCGCGGACACCAGTTGATCATCGGCCGGGCCGTCGAGCGCGCCCGTGAGCTGGGCGTCCCGTCCGTCGTCGTCACCTTCGACCCGCACCCCAGCGAGGTCGTCCGCCCCGGCAGCCACCCGCCGCTGCTCGCCCCGCACCACCGCCGCGCCGAGCTGATGGCCGAGCTGGGCGTGGACGCCCTGCTGATCCTGCCGTTCACCGCCGAGTTCTCCAAGCTGTCGCCCGCCGACTTCATCGCGAAGGTCCTCGTCGACCGGCTGCACGCCAAGGCCGTCATCGAGGGCCCCAACTTCCGCTTCGGCCACAAGGCCGCGGGGAACGTCGCGCTCCTGACCGAGCTGGGCGCCACCTACGACTACACCGTCGAGGTCATCGACCTGTACGTCACGGGCGAGGCGGGCGACGGACAGCCGTTCTCCTCCACGCTCACCCGGCGGCTGATCGCCGAGGGCGACGTCGCCGGGGCCGCCGAGATCCTCGGCCGCCCGCACCGGGTCGAGGGCATCGTGGTGCGCGGCGCGCAGCGCGGCCGGGAGCTGGGCTTCCCGACGGCCAACGTCGAGACCCTCCCGCACACGGCGATCCCCGCCGACGGCGTGTACGCCGGCTGGCTGGAGGTGGACGGGGAGTCGATGCCCGCCGCGATCTCGGTCGGCACGAACCCGCAGTTCGACGGCACGGAGCGGACCGTCGAGGCGTACGCCATCGGCCGCGTCGACCTGGACCTGTACGGGCTGCACGTGGCCGTCGACTTCCTCGCGTACGTCCGGGGCATGCTGAAGTTCGCCTCGATCGACGACCTCCTGGTCGCCATGGCCGCCGACGTGAAGCGCGCCGGCGAGCTGACCGCCGCGTACGACGGCACCCACTGACGTTGGGGCCTGTCGTCACCTTCCCGTCTGCCGGGCGTCGCCCGGCCGCGCTTCGGGCGACGACGGGAAGGTGACGACAGGCCCCACCCCCACCGTGCGCTCTGCCCGCAGACGGCGGATGCTGACAGGGTGCGCGACATCCTGCCCGACCTCCGTGCCCGGTGCGCCGACGGCATCCCCTTCGCCCTGGCGACCGTCGTCGCCGTGCACGGCAGCGCGCCCCGTGACCCCGGCGCCGTGCTGGCCGTCGACGCGGCGGGGACGGTGGTCGGCAGCGTCTCCGGAGGCTGTGTCGAAAGCGATGTGTACGAGGTCGCCCGCGAGGTGCTCGCCGGGGCCGGGACGCGCGTCGTGTCGTACGGGATCAGCGACGACGAGGCGTTCGGTACCGGCCTGACCTGCGGCGGCACGATCGAGGTCCTGGTGCGCGCCTGTGCGACCGCCGCCGAACGCCAGGACCTCGCGGCCGTGCTGGACCTGATCGCCGCCGATCTGCCGGTGGCCGAGGCCACGGTCCTGTCCGGCGCGGCGGAGACCGGGGCCCGCCTGGTCGTCCGGCCCGCCGACACCCCCGGCAGCCCCGGCACTCTCGGTTCCGAAGGGCTGGACGCCGCCGTCACCGACGACGCCCGGGGGCTGCTGGCCCAGGGACACACCGCGATCCAGTGGTACGGGGCGCACGGCCGGCGCCGGATGCAGGAGGTCGCCGTCTTCGTCCGGACGTACGCCCCGCCGCCCCGCATGCTCGTCTTCGGCGCGATCGACCACGCGGCGGCCACCGCCCGCATCGGCTCGTTCCTCGGCTACCGGGTCACCGTCTGCGACGCCCGCCCCGCCTTCGCCACCCGGGAACGCTTCCCCACGGCGGACGAGGTCGTCCGCGCCTGGCCGCACACCTACCTGGAGTCCACCGAGGTCGACGCCCGCACCGCGATCTGCGTGCTTACCCACGACCCCAAATTCGACGTGCCCCTGCTCGTCGCGGCCCTGCGCACGCCCGCCCCGTACATCGGGGTGATGGGCAGCCGCCGCACCCACCACGACCGGCTGGCCCGCCTGCGCGCGGCCGGAGTGGACGAGACCTGCCTCGCGCGCCTCGCCTCACCCGTGGGCCTCGACCTCGGAGCCCGTACGCCGGAGGAGACGGCGGTCTCGATCGCCGCCGAGATCATCCAGCACCGCTGGGGCGGCACAGGCCGCCCGCTCGGCGAACTGACGGGCGCGATCCACCGGCACCGATGAGTTCCGGGCCGTCCCGAGGTCATCACCCCGTAGGCATCCGCAGACCGAGGCACTCGTAGCCGGAGGAATCCCGTGGGCAAGCTCATCTACTCCATGTTCACCTCGCTCGACGGCTACGCCGAGGCGGCGGAGGGCGGCCTCGGCGCCGGGGCCGAGGATCCGGAGGTGCACACCTTCGTCGGCGACCTCTTCCGCCCCGTCGGCACGTACCTCTACGGCCGGCGGATGTACGAGACGATGGTCTACTGGGAGACCGCGCACACCGAGCCCGACCAGCCGCCGCACATCCTCCAGTACGCCCGTGACTGGCAGGCCGCGGAGAAGGTCGTGTACTCCACGACGCTCGACGAGGTGGCCGGCGCGAGGACCAGGATCGAGCGGAGCTTCGACCCGGGCGCGGTGCGCCGGCTCAAGGCCGAAGCCGAGCACGACCTCACCGTCGACGGCCCGAACCTCGCCGCCCAGGCCATCGCGGCGGGCCTGGTGGACGAGTACCACCTCTTCGTCACCACGAGCGTGGTCGGCGGTGGCAAGCGGTTCTTCCCCGACGGCGTGCGCCTCGACCTCGAACTGGTCGAGGAGCGCGCCTTCGCCAGTGGACTGATCTACGCCCGCTACCGGACCCGCTGAACAGCGCCTGCCTCAGGCGGGCCCGCCCCGGTCCTCCCCGCCGCACTCCGCCGCCCAGTGGCACGCCACCTGGACGCCCCCGCCGCCGCTCAGCACCGGAAGATCCACCGTGCGGCACGCCTCCGCCACGCCCGCCCGCTCCGCCTCGCCCGAGGCCAGGACCTGGCAGCGGACGTGGAACCGGCAGCCGCCGGGCACCTTCGAGGGGTCCGGCGGCTCCCCGGCCAGCACGACCGGTTCGCCCTCCGCCTCCGGGAGCACGGACAACAGGGCCCGCGTGTACGGATGCCGGGGGGCCGTCAGCAGCTGCTCGACCGGGCCCGTCTCGACGATCCGGCCCAGATACATCACCGCCACCCGGTCCGCGATGTTCCAGGCGAGCCCCAGGTCGTGGGTGACCACCAGCGCCGAGAGCCCCAGCTCGTCCCGCAGGCGCAGCAGCAGCGCCAGGATCTCGCCCCGTACCGACGCGTCCAGCGACGCCACCGGCTCGTCGGCCACGATCAGCTCCGGCTCCAGCACCAGGGCCCCCGCGATCACGACGCGTTGGCGCTGACCGCCCGACAGCTCGTGCGGGAAGCGCAGGAAGAACCGCTCGGGTGGTCGCAGCCCGGCCCGGGACAGGGCCCCGGCGACGGCGGCCCGCTCGTCCCCGGCGTACCCGTGGATGCGCAGCCCCTCGGCCACCGCGTCGTACACCGTGTGCCGGGGGTTGAGCGAGCCGCTGGGGTCCTGGAGGACCAGCTGCACGCGCTTTCGGTACGCCTTGAGCGCCCGGCCCGAGTAGTCGAGCGGTGCGCCGCCGAAGGTGACCCGGCCCGACGTGGGCGGGACCAGGCCGAGCAGGGACCGGGCCAGCGTCGTCTTGCCGCAGCCGGACTCGCCCACCAGCGCGACGATCTCGCCGGGCCGGATGTCGAGGTCGACGCCGTCGACGGCGCGGGCGGTGGCGGCCCCGCGCCGGCCGGGAAAAGCGACCTTGAGCGTCTCGGCGCTGAGCAGGGGAGCGGCGACCACGGGGGGCGTGGCACCGGTCGCAGGGGTGGTGCTCATGTCGTGCTCCTCGCGTCGTCGGCGGCGGGCGCGTCCACCAGGACGCAGGCGGCCCGGCGCTCGGCCCCGGCCTCCCGCAGCTCCTGGTCCTCGGTGGCGCAGGAGTCGAGCGCCACCGGGCAGCGGGGATGGAAGGTGCAGCCGCCGGGGAGGGCCGAGGGGTCCGGCGGATCTCCCGGCAGACCGCGCGGGGCGTGCCGGGAGGAGAGGTCCCCGATCCTCGGGAACGCGGCGGAGAGCGCCTTGCCGTACGGGTGGCGGGCGTCCGTGTACACCTGCCGGGCGGGGCCCTCCTCGACGACCCGGCCCGCGTACATCACCGAGAGCCGGTCACAGGTGTCGGCGAGCACCGCGAGGTCGTGGCTGATCATGATCAGCCCGACGCCCTGGTCCGCGACGAGCGCCTCGATCAGCCGCAGGATCTGCGCCTGGATCATCACGTCGAGGGCGGTGGTCGGCTCGTCCGCGACGATCAGCCGCGGATCGCAGGCCAGCGCCATGGCGATCATCACGCGCTGCCGCTGACCGCCCGACAGCTCGTGCGGATAGGCCTGGGCCCGGGCGGCGGGCAGCCCCACCTGCTCCAGCAGCTCACCGGCCCGCTTGCGGGCGGCGGCGGGGGTGGCCCTGCTGTGGAGCAGGATCGGCTCGGCGATCTGGTCCCCGACCCGGTGCACGGCGTTCAGCGAGTGCATCGCGCCCTGGAAGACGATCGACGCGCCCGCCCAGCGGACCGCCCGCAGCCGCCCCCACTTCATGGTCAGGACGTCCTCGCCGTCGAGGAGGATCTCGCCGCTCAGCGTGGCGGTCGCGGGCAGCAGCCGCAGCAGCGCGAGGGCCAGCGTCGACTTCCCGCAGCCGGACTCCCCGGCGATGCCGAGCTTCTGCCCGGCCTCGACCCGCAGATCGACCCCCCGTACGGCGGGGACGGCGTCGGCCCCGCCCCCGTAGGTGACGGTCAGGTTCCGCACCTCCAGGAGCGGCGGATCGCCGACCGGATTCGACAGGCCGGGCGAGCCGGACGGGTCCGGGCCCGGCGTGGTGGTCGTGGTCGTGGCGGTCAACGGGACACCCCCAGCTTGGGGTTGAGCACGGACTCGATGGCGCGGCCGCACAGGGTGAAGGCGAGGGCGACCACGGCGATGGCGAGTCCGGGCGGAGCGAGGTACCACCAGTTGCCGGAGCTGACCGCGCCGGCCTCGCGGGCGTCCTGGAGCAGGCCGCCCCAGGAGACGATCGTGGGATCGCTGAGCCCGAGGAAGGCGAGGGTCGCCTCGGTGAGGATGGCGGTGGAGATCACGAGCGTGGTCTGGGCCAGCACCAGCGGCATCACATTCGGCAGGACGTGACGGGACATGATGTGGCGGTGTCCGCCGCCGAGCGCCCGGGAGCGTTCGATGTACGGGCGGGACTCGACGGACAGCGTCTGGGCGCGGACCAGGCGTGCGGTCGTCGGCCAGGTCGTCACGCCGATCGCCAGGATCGTCGTCCACACCGACCGGGACAGGACGGTCGCCAGGGCGATGGCCAGCACCAGGGTCGGCATCACCAGGAACCAGTCGGTGACCCGCATGATGACGGTGGCGTACCAGCCCTTGAAGTGGCCCGCGGTGATCCCGATGAGGGTGCCGATCGCCACGGACAGGAACGCGGCGAGCAGGCCGACCGTCAGCGAGACCCGGGTGCCCCAGAGCATCAGGGCCAGCAGGCTGCGGCCGAACTGGTCGGTCCCGAGCGGGAACTCACCGCTCGGCGCCTCCATCGGGCCGCCCGGGGCGTTGGTCACGCTCTGCGAGTCGGCTCCGACCAGCAGCGGGGCGGTCAGCGCCAGCAGGGCGATCACCGCCAGCACGGCGAGCCCGACGAGACCGGCGCGGTGCGTGCGGTACTGCCGCCAGAAGCGGGCCACCGCCTGCCGCCGCCGGGCCCGGGTGAGGGCGCGGGGGCTCGGCGGCGGGACCGGCTTCTCCGGCTGCGCGGAGGGCTTCGGGGCCTCCGGCTCCAGCGGCTCGGGCTTCTGCGTCGAGGTCGTCATCGGCCCACCCGGGGATCGAGCAGCGGATAGATCACATCGGCCAGCGTGTTCATCAGGATCACCGCGGCGGCGAACACGAAGAACAGCGCCTGCACCAACGGCAGGTCGGGCACGCTCAGCGCCTGGTAGAAGAGGCCGCCGAGCCCCGGCCAGGAGAACACCGTCTCCACCAGGATCGCCCCGGCGACCGTCGTGCCGAGGTTCACGAAGAGCAGCGTCATGGTCGGCAGCATCGCGTTCGGCACGGCGTGCTTCCGGCGGACGAGGTCGTCGCGCAGCCCCTTGGCGCGGGCGGTCGTCAGATAGTCGCTGCCCATCTCGTCCAGCAGCGAGGAGCGCATCACCAGCAGGGTGCGCGCGTACTCCACGGCGACGAGCGTGATGACGGGCAGCACCATGTGGTGGGCGATGTCCAGCACCCGGGCGAAGCCCTCGGTGTCGCCGGACTCCATACCGCCGGTCGGGAAGAGCCCGGGGATCGGGCCGATGCCCACCGACAGGGTGATGATGAGGAGCAGGCCGAGCCAGAACGAGGGCACCGAGTACAGCGTCAGCGCGAACGCCGTGTTGGCGCGGTCCCCGGCACTGCCGTTGCGCCACGCGGAGCGGGCGCCCAGCCAGATGCCGAGCAGCGTGTAGATCACGAAGGCGGTGCCGGTCAGCAGCAGGGTGGCGGGCAGCGCCTCGGCGATCTTGTCGACGACCGGCGCGCGGAACTGGTACGACGTACCGAAGTCGCCGGTCAGCGCCTTGCCGCAGTACTGCGTGAACTGCTCCCACAGCGGCAGGTCGAGGCCGAACTCGCGGCGCATCGCCGCGATCTGCTCGGTCGACACCTGGCGGCCGCCGGTCATCTGCTTGACCGGGTCGCCGGGGATCAGCCGGAAGAGGAAGAAGCTGGTGACGAGGACGGCGAAGAGGGAGACGGCCGCCCCTGCGAGCTTGCCCGCCGCGTAGCGGGCGTAGGCGGCGGTGGAGCGGGAGCGCGGGGAGCGGGCCGACGGCCCGGCCGGAGCCGGGCCGCCGGATTCGGTGCTCTCCACGCCCGCCGCGCCCTTCAGCAGGGCGGGAGTGCTTTCTGAGCTCATGGACTATTCACGGTCTTCCGCGGTGGAGCGGCGACGCATGGCGAACAGGAGTCCGCCACCGGCGAGGACGACGACGGCGATCCCGACCCCGATGAGCACCCCGGTGGAGCTGCCACCGGAGTCGGAGGAACCGGACGAGGAGGCTCCGGCGGCCGGGACCGCCGACCACCAGCTCCAGTAGCCGTCCTGGCCGTAGATGTTGCCCGCGGCCGACGGCATGGTGGTGATGGACTCGATGTGGTCGGTGCGGTAGGCCTCGACGGCATTCGGGTACGCCATGACGTTCATGTACCCGGTGTCGTACAGCCGCGACTCCAGTTGCTTGACCAGATCCGCCCGCTTGGCGGGGTCGTACTCGGCCAGTTGCTTCTTGTAGAGCTCGTCGTACTGCTTGTCGCAGATGAAGTTGTCGGTCGAGGCCGTCTCCTTCGGCTTCGCCGGCAGGGCGTCGCAGGTGTGGATCGACAGGACGAAGTCGGGGTCGGGGTTGACGGACCAGCCGTCGAAGGCGAGGTCGTACTCACCGGCGTACCAGGGGTCGGAAACGTTGTCGAGGCAGTCGACCTTCAGCCCGATGCCCTGCTCGCCCCACCACTCCTGGAGGTACTTGCCGATCGCCTTGTCGTTGGGGTCGGTGGCGTGGCAGAGGATGCGGAAGTCGAGCGGCCTGCCGTCCTTGCCGACGCGCTTGCCCGCGCCGTTCTTCTTGTACCCGGCCTCGTCCAGCAGGGCCGCGGCCTTCGCCGGGTCGTAGGCCAGCTTCTGGTCCGCCGACGGCTTCCAGAAGTAGTCGCCGAAGCGCGGCGGGATGTAGCCCTCGCCCTCGACGGCGTGGCCCTGGAAGACCTTGTCGATGATGGTTTTGCGGTCGACCGCCATGAACAGCGCGTGCCGCACCTTCTGGTCCAGCAGCGCCGGGTGCCCGTCGCCGAACTTCTGTCCGTCCTTGGTGCGGGCGCCGGGGTTGACGGCGAGCGCGAAGAAGCGGCGGCCCGGGGCGTCGTTCACCTTGATGTCCGGCGCGCTCTCCAGCGAGGCGGACTGGGCCGGGGTCAGGCTGGGGCTGCCCGCGACGAAGGACACCTCGCCCTTGCGCAGGGCGGCCACCGCAGCGTCCTGGTCCTTGTAGTAGCGGAAGACCAGTTCGTCGAACTTGGGGGAGCCGCGCCAGAAGTCCTTGTTGGCCTTCAGCTTCACATAGCTGTCGACCTTGTAGTCCGTCACGATGAAGGGACCGTTCCCCACGATGGGGAACTCCTTGTCGTTGTTGAACTTCGAGAAGTCGCCGACCTTCTCCCAGAGGTGCTTCGGCACGATCGGAACGTCGAGCGCGGCCATCGTGGCCTGCGGCTCCTTCAACGTGATGACCAGCTTGTCCTTGCTGGGGGCGGTCACCTTCTCGAAGTTGCCGACGAAGCTGCCGTTGGAGGTCGCGGCGGCGTCGTCCGTCATCATCTTGTTGAACGTCCAGGCCGCGTCCTCGGCGGTGGCCTGCTGCCCGTCGGACCATTTCGAGTCCGAGCGGATCGTGTACGTCCACGTCAGCTTGTCCGCGGAGGGCTCCCACGCGGTGGCGAGGCCCGGGATCGCCTTGTTGTCCTTGGGGTCGTAGTTGGTGAGGAAGTCGTACATCAGCCGCAGGACGCTCGTGCTGAGCAGCCGCTGCGCCAGGAACGGGCTGAGTGAGTCGACGCTCTGCGCGACGGCGACCGTGAGCGTCGTCCTCCCGTCGTCCGCGCGCGCCTCGGAGGGGGCGGGCGCGAGCAGGTTTCCGGGTACGACGGATCCGGCGGTGAGTGCCAGGGCGGCCACGCCGGAGGCCAGCAGGAGGCGCAGGCGTCGGCGTGGCCGGGTGGAGTGGTGGGGAACTCTAGTGACCATGGACGGGGACCTCGCGTCATCACTCGCTGAAGAAGGCGGGTAGATCTCTGGTTCGCCAGTTGGTGAAGCGAAGGTTTATCAGCGGTGGTCGAGGCTCGTCAACGGTCAGTCAAACAGCGTGTGGGCTGCGGGAATAGCGGAAGGGCCCGCACCGCGCGAACGGTACGGGCCCTTCCATGACCCCCATTGGTCTAAACCACTTCGGCCCTACTGCTGAGGTGCCGCCGGCGGTTGCGGAGGCGCCTGCTGCCACCCGGCGGGCGGCACCGGACCCTGCAACTCGGGCTGGCCTGCCGGGTTGGCGTGCTCACCCGGCTGCTCCGGCTGCGTCTGCTGCGGCGCACCGGCCGCGGGCGCACCCGGCCCGGCCTGCGGGGGAGGGGCCTGACCCCATCCGTTCTGCGGTCCCCCCGGTGCCCCCTGCGGGGCGTAGGGGCCACTCGGCTGACCGGCCGCCTGATATCCCCCGTACGGCGGCTGTCCACCGTAGGGCTGCTGCTGGGGGTACGGCTGCTGGTGCTGCCCGGGCTGTGCCTGTCCGGCCTGCTGCCCCGGCTGCCCCGGCTGTCCAGACTGTCCCGGGTGGGGGTGTCCGGGGTGCTGGTGCTGGTGTTGCTGCTGCTGCTGCGGGTAGGGCTGGCCGGGGCCGGGCTGCTGCGGTGCGTAAGGCTGCTGTCCGGGGATCTGCTGGCCAGGGATCTGCTGTCCGGGGATCTGCTGACCGGGGACCTGGTGACCGGGCGCGTGCTGACCGGGGGCGCCCTGCTGTGCCGGCATGGGCTGTCCCGGCGCCGGGTAGCCCTGCTGGACGGGCATGGGCGGGGCGAACTGCGGCGGCGGGTTCTGGCCGTCCCCCGTCCACAGCCCCTGCTGCTGCTGGGCCCGCGCGAAGTCCTCGGCCACCAGCGCCGAGAGGTGGAAGTACGCCTCCCGGGTCTTGGGCCGCATCATGTCGAGGTCGACCTCGGCGCCCGCCGCCAGGTGCTCGTCGAACGGCACGACGACGACCCCGCGGCAGCGCGTCTCGAAGTGCTGGACGATGTCGTCCACCTTGATCATCTTGCCGGTCTCGCGGACGCCGGAGATGACGGTCAGCGAACGCTGCACCAGGTCGGCGTAGCCGTGCGCCGAGAGCCAGTCCAGCGTCGTCGACGCGCTCGACGCGCCGTCGACCGAGGGCGTCGAGATGATGATCAGCTGGTCCGCGAGGTCGAGCACCCCGCGCATCGCGCTGTAGAGCAGCCCGGTGCCCGAGTCGGTGAGGATGATCGGGTACTGCTTGCCGAGCACCTCGATCGCGCGCCGGTAGTCCTCGTCGTTGAAGGTCGTGGAGACCGCCGGGTCCACGTCGTTGGCGATGATCTCCAGACCGGAGGGCGCCTGCGAGGTGAACCGCCGGATGTCCATGTACGAGTTGAGGTACGGGATCGCCTGGACCAGGTCGCGGATGGTGGCCCCGGTCTCGCGGCGCACCCGTCGGCCCAGCGTGCCGGCGTCCGGGTTGGCGTCGATGGCGAGGATCTTGTCCTGCCGCTCGGTGGCCAGCGTCGAACCCAGCGCGGTCGTCGTGGTGGTCTTGCCGACACCGCCCTTGAGGCTGATGACGGCGATGCGGTAGCAGGACAGCACCGGGGTGCGGATCAGCTCCAGCTTGCGCAGTCGCTCGGCCTCCTCCTTCTTGCCGCCCAGCTTGAACCGGGAGGCGGCGGAGGGGTTACGGCTGCTCTTGGCCTTCTGCTTGCCCCGCACCAGCCGGTCGGAGGAGAGCTCGACGGCCGCCGTGTACCCGAGCGGGGCGCCGGGCACCGACCGCTCGCGCTGGTCGTGCGCGACCGGGGTGGGCCAGGCCCCGCCCGTACGCGGGTCGACAGGCGGCTGTTGTTGCTGCTGGGGCGGCTGGGCCTGGGCGGCCCGGGGCTGCTGCCCGTACGCCTCCGGCTGCTGCGGGGCGACGGGGGCGGGGAGGTTGGGGGCGCCCTGGGCGGGGAAGGGGGCGTGCTGCTGCGGCCCGTTGGACGCTTGGCCCGGCTGACCCGGGTGGCCGGGCTGCGGGAAGCCGTAGCCGCCCTGCGGCGGGAAGCCGTACCCGCCCGCGCCCTGGGGGGCCTGCGGGTGCGCCTGAGGCGGCAGCGGTGCTCCGGGGCCGTGCTGACCGTGCTGACCGTGCTGACCGGGGAACGGCTGCTGCTGGTGCGGCTGCTGGGGTGCTTGAGGTGCCTGGGGTGCCTGAAGCGGCTGAGGTGCTTGCGGCGGCTGTCCCGTCTGCGGGAAGCCGTAGCCGCCGGGCGCCTCGTTCGCGGAGGCGGAACCGGGCCACTGCGCCGCGGGCTGCGGCGCGGAGGGCGCCGGAGCGGCCGGCTGGAAGGTGGGCGGCAGCGGCGGCAGCGCGCCCCCTGGGCGAGCGGCGACCACGGCACCGGTGCGGCGGCGGCCTGCGGGGCGTCGGCGACGGGAGGCGGTACGTCCCCGGGCGCGGCGTCCCGGGGACCCGCGTTCTGCGATACGACGTCCTGCGCGCCCGCGCCGGCGGCGTTCGTCACGGCGTCGGGGGCGGGGGCGGGTGCGCCATCGGGGCCCGGGGCCTCGTCGGTGCTCGCTCCGGCCGTGCCGCCGTCCTCGGAGTCCGTGGGGCCCGCGTCCGTACGGGAGGCGGCCTCGGAGTGCGTGTCGGCGAGCGGGGGAAGGGCGGAGGCGGCCGACTCGGAGGACGTATCGGAGGGCGTAGAGGACGTGACGGACGGGGAAGCGTCCTCGGAGCCCGAACCGGAGGCGAAAGTGTCGGGCTTTCCGTCGTCCGTCGTGGATCCGGCGCCGGACAGGCCGTCCGCGGCAGCCCCGGAACCCGTCCCTCCGGCGGATCCGGCCGCGGTTTCCGCCTCGCGCTCCGCGATCTCCCGCTTGAGCGCGGCGGGCGAGAACCGCATCGTCGAGCCGCTCTCCACATCGCCGCCGAACGGACCGGCATCGCCGCCAGCAGCCGCAGGAGCAGCAGCCGGAGCGTCCTGCGCCTGCGGGTGCGGAGCGGTAGCGTCCGGAGCCCGGGTCTGCGGAGTCTGCGTGTGCGGAGCGGGAGCGTACGGCGTCTCCGGCACGGCGGGGGAGACCGGGGTCTCCGGAGCTGCGGGGGAGACCGGCTCGGCCGGCGCCGGAGGGGCGGGCGTCCAGTTGGGGTCGAAGCCGCCCGGCGTCGCCGACAGGTCGGGCGAGGACAGGGGCGCCCCGACCGGCGGAGGAGGCGCCAGGTGTGAGCCTGATCCTCCCGACGAATCCCCGGCCGCGTTCTGCGTGTACCAGGCGGGAGGGGTGTAGTCGATGGTGAACTCACCCGTCATCTCGGCGGGATCCGCGTCGGACGACTCGTCGACGGGCATGTCCCATCCGCCGCGGATCTCGTCCCGATCGCCGTTCACTTTGCCTCCTGGTGTGGTCGAGCACCCTTGTGCCGTGGTGGGTGGGGGCGACCGTTCCCGATGTGCCGGTACGCCCGGCTCTCCCCCTTGCGACGCGCATCACCTGCTCGCAGGTTTCTTCTGCCGCGCCCCACCCACCCTAATCGCCATCCGGTGAACTCAGGCAGGGCGTGGGGCACGGCAGACCCCGCCCCACGGGCCAGGTGTCGCACCCCGGTGAACGACGTGCGAAGGAAAGGGGACGACGAGACGGTCAATCCGTGCCATACGCGTACAGGATGAAACGGGAGTGCTCGCTCCGGCAGCCACTCTTCGCGGCACTCCGCGCCTCCGCGAGAGCGGCCCCTGCGTGACGCCGACTCTGCGTGACGCCGACTCTGCGTGACGCCGACTCTGCGTGACGCAGGCTCCGAGTGACGCACGCCCCGTGCTAGAGGACCCTTGCGAGAGGGCCTGGCAGAGGGGACCTGTGCGAGGGGACCTGACCGAGGGGACCTATGTGAGGTCGAACTCGCCGTCGCGAGCGCCCAGGACGAACGCCGTCCACTCCGCCTCCGTGTACCGCAGGACGGTGGCCGGGTCCAGCGAGGAGCGCATGGCGACGGCGCCGCCCGGCAGATGCGCGATCTCGACCCGCTCCTCTGCCTCCTCGGTGCCGGGCGCGCTGAGCCACGTCACATCCGAGATGTCGAGAGCGTAGAGCTCGTCCTTTTCCTGCTGGGTGCCCATGACGGCGTCCCTTCGATCGAACGGATTCGGTGCGTGGTCCATGTTCCCCGGAGGGAGGGGTGTTCGTGGGCAGAACGGTGCAGGAATCAGTCCATCCGGCGAGCTGTGCCCAGCAGTCCGGTCTCGGCGTCCGTCGCGTTCGTCATCACCCAATGGTGTTCGCGCCCCGCCACCCAGAGGGTGACACCGTCCGCCAGGGTGGGCAGCGCCTCGTACTCGGCGCGCGCCAGCCCCAGGATCCGGCCGATCTGCTCGGCCTCGCCGGGCGAGACCCGCTGGATGCCCACCAGCGCGGACGACCGCATCAACCGCGGTGCGACGGGGCTCAGATAAGGAAGCAGCGTCAGCACGGACTGCCACGGCGAGGACACCACCCGCCCCCGCGGCGGTCGCATGCCGCAGTCCCGCACGACGACCACGGGGCTGCCCACCGTCGCTCCCGTCGGCGGAACACGGCCCACGTCGTACAGGGAGACACACTCCAGCCCGGCGCCCGCCGCCTGGGCGAGCGTGGTCCAGGCCTGGACGCGACCGGTCTCGACCGCCACCCGCGCACCGGTGCCCGCCGCCCGCAACGCCAGGACCTGTGCCGTCCACAGCCCGCCGATCAGCGTGACGTCGTACGGCACCGGGCGGTGGAAGCCGATCAGCTGCGGCTTGTTGTTCGCGTCGTTGCCGATGATCACACCGTCGTCGCCGACCGGCAGGGACAACGCCCCCAGGTGGTCCGCGGCCACGGTGTGACCCGCGTGACGGGGGCCGCGCAGCCCGCGCCGGGGCTCGGTCCGGTTGCTCACTGTGCGCCTCCCAGCGGGAGCGTGGCCAGGACGCCCGGCAACTGCTCGCGGTCCAGTCGTGCCAGCCCGACCTTGGCGTGCCGGGCTGCCTGCTCCAACGTCCTTCTCACACCGATCAGTTCGGTGTCCGAACCGCCGGTGACCCGCACATGCCCGGCCACGCTCGTCGAGCCCTGGCGCACCCCGCTGCGCACGGTGAGGCTGAACGTCGTCGCGTAGGCCGGCACCGAGGTCAGCAGCGCGACCAACTGCGGCAGCGGCGTCGCGCCCCGGCCCAACTCGGGCCAGCGGTCCACCGCGTACGTGGTGTGCCAGCGGTCGTCGCACCGCCAGACCCGGGACGTCTCCATCGTGCGCCGCTGCGGAGCGGCGTCCGGCCGGCCCGCACGCCCCGACAGAATGGGATTGGCGCACGCGGAGGTCGCCACGGCGGAGTTCAACTCGTCCTGGTCGAGCACGGCCGCCTGGAAACCGGCGCCCGTGACCCGGCTCGCCACATGGTCCGCGACCCGCACCAGGCAGCGCTGCGCACCCTCCAGCCCGCCGCCGCGCGCCTCGATGGCCTCACGGCACAGCTCGGGATCCAGCTTCACCGCCACCCACGTCATCCGCAGGGCGGGCGCACCGGTCTGGTCCTGCAACGGGGCGTAACTGAGCCGGGCCACCGACTGCTGCGGCAGATGAGGGGCCGGCGCGCACCGCACCTGCTGCACCAACTGCGCCGACTCCAGCACGATGTCGTCGACCTGGAGGGCGTCGCCCAGCAGTGACAGCGGGAGCGACCGGGCGCCGAACGCGGGCCGCAGCGACTCACCGCTCGCCTCCACCCGCACCACGGCCGTCAGGAATGTGCCGTCGCCGAGCATGCCGACCGTCCGGTGAGCCCGGTCCACATACACCTGCGGGCCGAAGCCGGGCACGTTCTCGGCGACCGGCGCCAGCATCGGCTCCGCGTCCGAGGGCGGCGTGGCCGCGGACCGGCGCCGGGCCCGGAGCCCGAGGGCGCTCGACACCCAGTCCTGGAGCGCGCGGCCCCGCCGACGTACCACCGCGAGAGCGACCAGCAGACAGAGCACCACGAGCGACGGGATCAGCCAGGCGCCACCGAGCGCCGCGCCCACGGCGGCGATCACGAGGCCCACCTCGACGATCACCAGCTGCCGCAGCACGGGGCGCACCCGGTCGGTCCGCGAGATCGAACGCAGTGTCGTCGCGGCGGGGGCGTTCGAACCGGGGGTGCCGGAGGGCGGGACGGGGGGCGTCGCGGGCGACTCGTTGCTACGTTGCCTCCGGGAAGTCCCGGAGGTTCTACGGCCGGCCCGCCCGGTACGCTCGCGCGTAGCTGCACCCATCGCCGCGTTGCCCCCTCGTGTCCGTATTCACCGCTTTTTACACGGGTGTTGATCGGGTCGTCACCCTACCTGAGCACAGGGGGCGGAACCCCAGCAGGCATAGTAGGGGCGCGGTACGGCAGCGGGGGCCGACGGTGCGCGTGGGACCCTGTTCGATCACTGGGGAGAAGGGTCAGCGGACACATGGCATCACGGCGGGATGAGCTCAACGCCTATACCTTTGCGAAGCGGAGGTTGATCGCACAGTTCCTGCAACCCAACCCCACCGGTTCCGAGGAAGGCGCCCCCAAACCGCTGCGCGCGGTACTCCCCGGGGCCATCGTCGCCGTCGTGGTTCTCGCCGTTTTCGGCGCCTGGGGCATGTTCAAGCCGGTGGCCCCCCAGAAGTGGGACGTCGCCAAGGAACACGTCATCATCGCCAGCAAATCCACCACCCGGTACGTGGTGCTGAAGACCGACGGCAAGAAGCAGTTGCACCCCGTCCTGAACATGGCCTCCGCCAAGCTCCTGCTCGCCCCGGACAAGGGCACCGTCGTCAACGTCAACGAGTCGGTGCTGGACAGCGGCAGGATTCCGCACGGCGCGACGCTCGGCATCCCGTACGCCCCCGACCGCCTGCCCGACGCCAAGGAAGCGGGGGCGGCAAAGCGCTGGGCGGTCTGCGAACGGCCCGGCGAGGGCGGCAGGGCCATCCATAAGGCGACCTTCATCTTCGCCGAGCGCGAGGAGAAGAAGACCGGGGGCAAGAACGCCCTGCGGGGCGGTCAGCTGATGTACGTCGAGGGGCCGGGACCGGATCGGACCCGCTACATCGTGGACGCCGCAGGCAAGGCCTACCCCGTCCAGAAGGACGAACTGCTCCTGCGCACCCTGGTCGACCAGGGCTCCGAACCCCAGCGGGTCTCGGCCGCCTGGCTGGCCACGCTCCACATCGGGGCCCCGATCACCTTCCCGACCGTGGACGGCACCCCGGGGGCCCCCGCGGGCGCCCCCGGCACGCTCGACGACCGGACGAACCGGGTCGGCATGGTCCTGACCGCCCCGGCGGGAACCGGGACCCAGAGTTACGTCGTCCTGCCGGGCAGGGTCGCGCCGGTATCGGACTTCACCGCCAAGCTCCTGCTCAGCAGCCGGCAACTGGTGGACCTCAAGCAGGCGGGCAACGCCGAGCTGGTCAGCGCCGGCGCGTTCGAACCGAGCGCCCCCTTCAACCAGAAGAAGGACTGGCCGGTCAGCAAGCCCGTGCCCGTCAACTCCCCTGAAGTCAAGAAGGGCAGCCGGAACACCGTGTGCAACGTACTGCGCGGCGTCGACGCGGACAGCGGCGCCACCACGCTGAGCACCTGGGTGGGTACGAGCTTCCCCGCGACGCTCCCCACCGGTTCCAGCAGCGCCTATGTCACGCCGGGATCGGGCGAGTTCTTCCGCCAGTTCAAGGGCTCCTCGACCAGCGCAGGCTTCCTGTTCCTGGTCACCGACACCGGCCTGCGCTACGCGATGCAGTCCAACAGCGACAGCGGCCAGGGCGACTCCGGCATCGGCGAATCCGGCTCGAAGAAGGAGCGGGAGTCCCAGCAGGAGGAGGCGCAGCAGGCGCAGAACCGGCTGGGCTACAAGGGCGTCGACCCACACCCCGTACCGGCGGTCTGGTCCGCCCTCCTGCCGACCGGCCCCCGGCTCTCCACCGGTGCGGCCAGCCAGCCGCAGGGTTCGTGAGCGGGGCACGGACATGGCGATCCACGACCACGACCACCACGGGCCGGCCCGCCGCCTGCTCATCGCCACGGCGGCGGCGGCCGTCCTCGTCGTCACCCTGCCGGCGATCCCGGCGGCCGCGGACGACTCGACCCAGTGCACGTTCCCCTCGAAGAACTACCCGGGCCGGCCCTGGGCGCTGCAACGCGTGCTGCTGGACGAGGTGTGGAAGCAGTCCACCGGCAAGGGCGTACGCGTAGCGGTCATCGACACCGGAGTCGACGTCAGGAACAAACAGCTCAAGCCGGCCGTGGACACCGGGGCGGGGCGCAACTTCCTGCCGAAGGGCCTCAAGAACGACGACGGAACGAAGGTCGAACGCGGCAAGGAGAACGGCACCACGGACACCGTGGGCCACGGCACCAAGGTCGCCGGCATCATCGCCGCGCGCGAGATGAAGGGCACGGGCTTCAGCGGCCTGGCCCCCGACGCGACGATCATCCCGATCCAGCAGAACGACGCCGAGGGCCACGGCACGACCGACAGCCTCGCCCGAGCGATTCGGTACGCCGTCAACGAGGCGGACGCGGACATCATCAACATCTCCCAGGACACCGCCGACGCCGTGAAGCCGTCCGCGGAACTGCGACAGGCCGTGGACAACGCTCTCGCCCGGGACGTCGTGGTCGTCGCCTCGGCCGGCAACGACGGGCTCGGCGGCAACGTCAAGGAGACCTACCCGGCGTCCTTCAAGGGCGTCCTCGCCGTCGCCTCCTCGGACCGGAACAACGAAAGGGCGGCCTTCTCCCAGTCCGGCGACTTCGTCGGCATCGCCGCCCCCGGGGTGGACATGATCTCCACGGTCCCCGGAGGCGGACACTGCGCCGACAACGGAACCAGTTTCTCCGCCCCGTACGTCGCGGGAGTCGCCGCCCTGATCAAGGCGAAGCACCCCGACTGGACGCAGGAGCAGATCGTCGCGCAGATGCAGCAGACGGCGGAACGCTCGGTCGCGGGCCACGACATCCTGGTCGGCTGGGGCGTGGTCGACCCGGTTCGCGCCCTCACGGAGGACGACAGGCCGATCGACCGCCCGGTCGCGAGCGAAGGGATGAGCAAGGGCAAAGCCCCCACTCCCGCCGAACTCCACCTGGGCGAAACGGCCGACGAGCGGAACGCGCGCCTGGCGACGTACGTCGTGGTCGGCGGCGGCGTCCTGGTGGCGGCCATCGCGGGTACGGCCGTGGCGGTAAGGGACAAGCGGAGACGCGCGGGGCGCCTGGCGGCAGAGGCATGACGACGGGAACGGTGTAGGGCAGCGAAGAGTCGGTCATGAGACAAGTCACGTGACGCTCAAGTCGATTGGCGCTGTCGTACGCAGTGACTAGAGTTGTCGGGATGAGATCGGATCGAACCGCGTCAGTGCGATAGCAACGCGGGACGATCCGAGCAAACGGGGATGCGGAACGGGGAGGACGGCATTGTGACCGATCCAGGTGGCGGTGGCGGTACGGGTGACCTCAGGCGCGGAGTGGGTGCGCTGGAGAAGTTCAAGAGTCGTGTGGACGCCCTGCTGGCGGACTTCGAGGGCTCGGCGGCCAGCAAGACGAAGGTCGCCGACCAGAAGGTCTCGCGGGCCTCACTGAGCGGCCCGAACGCACGCTTCGCCGAGGCGGACGGCCTCTACACCCAGTACAACCGGGTCCACTCCTCTCTCGTCTCGCTCTCCAGGTCCCTCGGCGACCAGATCGAGTACCTGAGCCTGGGCGTGCACGCGGCGGCCGTCGGCTTCGACAACGTCGAGGACGACATCAGGCGGCGGTTCTACGAGATCCAGAACCGGATGGACGCGGAGCGCGAGAAGCACGCGAAGTCTGAGCAGTCCGAGCCTGAACAGGCAGACAAAGAGCAGCAGTCGGACGCCGGGTGGGCAGCGGAATGAGCAACGAGAAGCAGCAGAACCTGACGCCTGCCGAGCAGTCGAAGCAGGACGAGGGACGCGTCCAGACCCAGATCGTCGTCACGGACATGACGGAGATGGCCGGCCGGGCCCTGGAATCCTTCGGCTTCGGCAACCCTCGCACAGGCGGCCGTACCTCCTTCGAGGGACACCAGCTCAACGCCCTCATCGACATGGTGGAGAACTCCAACCCGGAACACCTGGAGAGCGCCGGCGAGGCCCTCTGGAAGGCCAGGGACGCCATCCGGCGCGCGGCGAAGGAACTGAAGGACCACCTCAAGGGAGTCGACTGGGAGGGCGAGTCCGGCACGGCCTTCCGAGCCTTCGGCACGGGCCTGGTCGCCCACGCCGAGAAGCTGGGCGACTTCGCGGACGCGGCCGGAACCCAGATCACGGTCGCGGGCACCGGCCTGGCGTCGGTGAAGAGCGCCATGCCGCCGCGTGACCGCCGGATGATCCAGACGGACGTGAAGGACATCCTGTTCCCGGCCCGGACGGAGACCAACCCGCAGTACGCGGCGGCGCTTGAGGTGGAGAAGAACCGCCAGGAGGCGATCAACCAGGTCAATCGGTTGGCGTCGTACTACTCGGTGTCGGAGGAGGTGCTGGCAGGGCAGGAGCCGCCGCGGTTCGAGAAGAGCCTCGCCGGTATCAGCATGCCGAGGCCGGATGACGGCAGTTGGAGGTCTCCCGGCTCCAGTGTCTCTACCGCGAGCCGTGAATCCATCGGCAACGGCGCTCTACCAGACGCTTCAGGACGCCAGACCGAAGTGGGCTCTGCTTCAGTAGCCTCAGCCCATCGGCCACAGGCTGAGGTCCTTGGCTCCGCACCCCTGCCGGACGCGAGCGCAGGTACGGAGATCAACAGTGTTGCGCCTCCACAGGCCCCGACGACGATTACCAGCACGCCACCGCTGCCCTCGCCTACGCCCGCAACGGGGCCGACCGGAACGCCGCCATCGCCCGTTCCACCGCCTTTCATGAACACCGCACAGGGCAACCCGGCACGTACCACGGGGCCTTCAACGCAGCGGACGGTGAACCAGACCGGTCTGGGCATGGGCAGGGCACAGCCCACAGGAGGAGGTCCTGTAGCCAGGGGGTCGGGCGGCCCCCCGGTCGGTCGTCCCAGTCCCATGGGAGGCGGGGGATCGGCCACCGGCCGTTCGCCGGTCGGCCCGCAGTCACCGATCACCGGCCGTTCCACTCCTACGAGCGGACGGGCTATCACCGGCCAGGGCGGTGCGTCCACAGTCGGCGCACCTGGCGCGGGAGGCAGGAATGGCATCGTCGGTGGAAGCCCTCAGAACGCGCCTCAGGGCAGAGCCGCTGCTGGAGCTTCCGGCCAGCGAGGAGTGATCGGCGGGCGCGGAGTAGCAGCTGCCACTTCCCGCCCTGGTGGTCGACCCGGTCAGGCTTCGGGCGCGAACGGAGTCGTGGGCGCTCCCCGCAAGGCTGCCGCCGCTGGCTCGAACGCCAAGGGCTTTACATCTGGTGGGGCAGGTCTGGTACGTGGTCCCGCCGGTCGACGGAACTCCGGCCGTGAGGATGATGACAACGGGTCAACCCGTCCCGACTACCTGACGGAAGACGAAGAGACGTGGAACGCCGGACGGCGCGGATCTGTGCCGCCGGTCGTCGAGTAGAAGCCCCAGGGAAGGTTCGGAAGCCGGGATGACAGCAGGAATGAGCCGAGCTCAGAGGCGCGTGCGTGTGCTCGGTGCGCTGGCCGCGGCCGCTTCGTGGAGTGTGTTGTTCGTCGGCGCGGCGCAGCCGGCTGCAGCCGACACACAGTCGAAGCAGTGGTACCTCAGCGCGATGCAGGCTGAGGACATGTGGAAGGTCACGACCGGCGAGGGCATCAAGGTCGCTGTCATTGACACCGGTGTGCATTCGTCAACGCCGTCCCTCCGAGGGCAGGTACTCAAGGGGGTCGACGCGTCTGGGGCGCCAGGCGAAGAAACTGACGACTACAACGGTCACGGTACGACGATGGCTGAACTCATCGCCGGTACGGGGAACGGTGGCGGTCTGAAGGGACTCGCCCCGGGAGCCAAGATTATTCCGGTGCGTGTTTCCGATAGTGAGTTCGAGAAGAAGCATTCCTCCAAGGCCAACGACACTGTGGATGCCATCCGAGCTGCGGCTGACAGCGATGCGCGAATCATCAGTATGTCTTTCGGTAGTCCGTACTCCATACCCCAGGAACGTGAAGCGGTTAAGTACGCAGAAAGCAAAGGAAAGCTGTTTCTCGCTGCTGTGGGGAACGAGGGGCATGAACAGAACAGGCGAGGATATCCAGCCTCGTACCCTGAAGCAGTAGGTGTTGCTTCGGCGGACCGTAAAGGGAAAGTCTCGTTCTATTCACAGCACTCGGATACGGTAGATATCGCTTCACCTGGAAGTGACGTCCCGTACTGGTGCGACAGCTCCTTCAAGAGCTACTGCGACGGCGACGGCGGCACCAGCGCCGCCACCGCCATCGCCTCCGCCTCCGCCGCCCTCGTCTGGTCCCTCCACCCCGACTGGACCGCCAACCAGGTGCTCAACGTCCTCTTCGACACGGCTGGCCGTGACTGGAAGAAGGGCGAGACCAGCAAGTACCTCGGTCACGGTCTGATCCGCCCTTCGATGAACGTCCTCAAGGGCAAGGGCGACCCCGGCGACCCGGACATCAGCCCGCTCACCAAGGAGAGGACGACCGGCCCCGCCGACTCGTCCAAGAAGCCCGCCGACTCCGCCTCGCCGCAGCCCGCCAAGAACGGCGCGGAGGGCGACAAGCCGGTAGCGGTGGAAGAAACCAAGTCCTCGGGGGACGAGAGCCAGTTGGGCCTGATCCTCGGAGTGGCCGCAGCTGTGGTCGTGCTCGGAGGAGTGGCCTACGCCGTGGTCCGCAGGCGTAGGGCCGCTTGACCGCACGTTCCGCATGTACCGGCCGGCGATCCATGCCGGCCTTGCAGAACCAACCGAAAGGGAAAGAGAACCATGGCAGATCAGAAGGTCTCAGATGCCGCGCTCCTGAAGCTGGAGGGTGACCTCAGCATCAAGTTCGACTCGGTGAAGGGGCAGCTCCGGCAGCTCCAGGCGACGATCGACAACCTCGAAGGCAAGTGGAAGGGCATCGGCGCCAACCACTTCAACCAGAAGCAGACCGAGATCAACAATCGCATGGTCAGCCTGGCCAAGCAGCTCGTTCGCTTCCAGGAGTCCATCAAGGCCGCCCGTACCATCTCCGGCGACAACGAGGACGAGATCCGCCAGGCCCTCGCGGGTGTGGACGTCGTCGACGGCCACAACACCAGCGCCAAGGAACAGTCGTCCAGCCTGAACAGCTTCTGACCCTTATCCCGTAACTCGAAAGCAGCGGAGGACCGCATGGGAAACAACGACGGTACGACGGTCGTCACTTACGCGAGCCTGGATCTCGCGGCCGGTGAGATCCGGAAGCAGGCCAAGCAGCTCGACATGGACCTCAAGGAGATCCAGTCCATGATCGCGAAGGTCTCGGAAGTGTGGGAGGGAGAGGCGAAGCGCGCCTACACCGCCGCCCAGGACAGGTGGAGGACGGACGCCGACGCCATCCGCGGCAACCTCGACGACATCGCCAGGAAGGTCAGCGAGGCGTCGCCCATCTACCGCAGCGGTGACAAGCGGGCGGCAGCGAACTTCTGACGAAGTTCGACCACAGCGCCAAGAGCACCAAAAGCACCACACAAACACTGCACAACACAACACAGCACAGCACATCAGGGTGGACACGCGCGGGAGGTGTCCACCCTGAGCTGTATCCCGAAGCCGAGCCGGGCCTGCTCAAGAGCGTCGGATCGGGGGAGGGGGGCGGGGGCGGGAGGCACGAACCATCCGTGCCTCCCGCCCCCGCCCCTTGCCGCAGCAGCCCCCCGCTAGCCCTCCATCAGCCCCGTCTGCACCAACGGGTTCCCCCGGCGCCGGGTGACGAAGATGCCCCGGCCCGCAGGCATCGGGCGCGGTCGTACGTTGCCGAGGATGTCGCCCTCGTTCGGGTCGCCCGACAGCATCACGCCCTGTGCGCCCAGCTCGATCATGCGCTGGAGGAAGGGCTCGTACAGAGCCCGGCTGGCCCCCGCCGTGTTGCGGGCGATGATGAAGCGGACGCCCACGTCGCGGGCGAACGGCAGCAGCTCCGTGATCGCTGACAGCGGGTTGCCGCTCGACGTGGAGACCAGGTCGAAGTCGTCGATGACGACGTAGACCGTGGGGCCCTGCCACCAGCTCTGGTCGCGCAACTCCTGCGCCGTGACGTCGGCGGACGGTGTGCGGCGCTTCATCAGGTCGTGCAGCGCCGCCATGTGATGTTCCATGTTGTTGGACATCGGGATGTACTCCGCCAGGTGCGACCGCGGGGTCACATCGAGCAGCGAGCGCCGGTTGTCGATGACGAAGAGCTTGCAGGAATCGCCGTCGTACCGCTCGGTCAGCTGCTTGATCAGCAGCCGCAGCAGGTTGGACTTCCCGGACTCGCTCTCGCCGAACGCCAGGAAGAACGGGTCCTGCTCGAAGTTCAGGAACACCGGCTCCAGGTTGTTCTCGTCGATACCGAAAGCGACGCCCCGCTCCGGTACCGCGTAGCCGGCCGGAAGCTCGCTCGCCGGCAGCGCGCGCGGCAGCAGACGCACCCCCGGGGCGGGCGCGGCCGTCCAGTGCCGGGCGACCTCCTGGTTCATCGCCGCGGTGGCCTCCGAGAGGTCGCTGTCGGAGTTGATGCTGTCGATCCGCGGCACCGCCGCCATGAAGTGCAGCTTCTCCGGGGTCAGACCGCGGCCCGGCACCCCGGCGGGCACGTTGGCCGCCACCTTGCGGTCCAGTTCGGAGTCCATCACGTCGCCGAGCCGCAGCTCCAGACGGTTCATGAGGTGGTCCTTCAGACTGGCCCGCACCTCCATGGAACGCGACGCCGTGACGATCAGGTGGATGCCGTAACCCAGCCCGCGGGCCGCGATGTCCGTGGCAGCCGCCTCCAGCCCCTCGTAGTCCGTCCGGAAGTTGCCCCACCCGTCGATGACCAGGAAGACGTCACCCCACGGCTGGTCCGTCACCGAGATGTCACCGCGCGCCCGCAGCCTGCGGAACGTGGCGATGGAGTCGATCCCGGCACTGCGGAAGTACTCCTCGCGCCGCGCCATGATGCCGTACACCTCGGCGACCGTACGACGTACCCGCTCCGGGTCGAGGCGGGACGCGACGCCGCCGACGTGCGGCAGACCCGCGATCGAGGACATACCGCCACCACCGAAGTCGAGGCCGTAGAACTGGACCTCTTCCGGTGTGTGGGTGAGCGCGAAGCCGGCGATGAGCGTCCGCAGCAGCGTCGACTTCCCCGACTGCGGCCCTCCGGTGATCTGCATGTGGCCGGCGGCGCCGGAGAAGTCCCGGTAGAGGGTGTCGCGCCGCTGCTCGAACGGCTTGTCGATGACGCCCAGGGGCACGACCAGCCGGCCGGATCCCTCGAAGCCGGGCTGCGTCAGCCCCCGGCCCTGCGCCGGGGAGAGCCCCGGCAGCAGCTCGTCCAGCGACGGCGGATTGTCCAGCGGCGGCAGCCACACCTGGTGGGCTGAGGCCCCGCGGCCCTCCAGACGGCGCACGATCACATCGAGCACCGTGTCCGCCAGCGCGTCGTCCTGCGCCGCACGTTGATCCGGTACGCCTCCGGGCTGCGCCGCCGGCTGGACGTACCGCACCGGGACCGGAGCGGCCGTGAACGGAACCGGCCTGCGGTCCACCGGAAGCGGCGCACCCGGCGCGGCGGCCCGGTGCGCGCCCGAGCGGTACACCCCGGAGACGTACGCGGCCTTGAACCGCACCATCTCCTCCGTACCGAACTTGAGCAGCCCGGAACCGGGCACGTTGGGCAGGTGGTACGCGTCGGGCACACCGATCGCGGCCCGCGACTCGGCCGCCGAGAACGTCCGCAGACCCACCCGGTACGACAGATACGTCTCCAGACCGCGCAGCCGCCCCTCCTCCAGACGCTGCGAGGCCAGCAGCAGATGCACACCCAGCGAACGGCCGATACGGCCGATCTGGACGAACATCTCGATGAAGTCGGGTTTGGCGGTGAGGAGTTCGCTGAACTCGTCGATGACCAGGACGAGCGAGGGGATCGGCTGCAGCGGCGCACCGGCCGCGCGCGCCTTCTCGTAGTCGTGGATGTTGGCGTAGTTGCCCGCATCGCGCAGCATCTCCTGCCGGCGGTTGAGCTCACCGCTGATGGAGTCACCCATACGGTCGACCAGCGTCAGGTCGTCCGCGAGGTTGGTGATCACGGCCGCGACGTGGGGCATCTGCGCCATACCGGCGAAGGTCGCGCCGCCCTTGAAGTCGGCGAGAACGAAGTTGAGCGTCTCCGAGGTGTGGGTCACGGCGAGACCGAGCACCAGCGTACGCAGCAGCTCGGACTTGCCGGAACCGGTGGCGCCGACGCACAGACCGTGCGGACCCATGCCCTCCTGGGCCGCCTCCTTGAGGTCCAGCATCACGGGGGCGCCGTCCTCGCCCACCCCGATCGGCACCCGCAACCGCTCCGCCTGCGAGCGCGGCCGCCAGGTCCGGCTGACCTCGATCGAGGCGGCGTCCCCCAGGTTCAGCAGATCGGTGAACTCCAGGTTGGCCAGCAGGGGTTCGTCGTCGTCCCCGCCGGTGGCCATGTGCAGCGGGGCCAGCTGGCGGGCGAGCGCCTCGGCGGCTTCGTAGCTCAGCAGGTCCGGCACCCCGTCGTAGACGAGCCCCTGGCCCGACTCCAGCTGCAACGACTTCGGCTGCACCACGATCGAGAGGCCCCCGCGGGACCCGGTCACCTCACCCGGCACCACTTCGATGACGGTCACGCCCTGGAGGCCCTCCGCCGAGGCGAGCACCGACATGGGGGGCACCGACTCGCCGTCCAGGACCACCACGACGTGTGGCTGCTCCATGAGCGGCTGACCGCCCGGCTGGAAGCGGGGCCTGCCCTCCAGGCGTCCGGCCAGCAGCTCCTCCAGGGCCAGGGCGTTGGTGGTGATGAGGCGCCGGCTCCCGGCTCCGTCCACGGGCCCGGAGGCCTGGGCGTGCGGAAGCCACTTCGCCCACTCCCACTGCGGCGCGGCCTCCGCGCCGGTCGCGACCGCGATCACCAGGTCCTGGGGGGAGTGCAGCGAGGCCAGCCCGCCGACCACGGCCCGCGCGGCGGAGCGCGCGGAATCCGCGTGGCCGCTGATCGTGAGGTGGTAGAACGCCCGCAGCGAGACGGCCATGGGCAGACCGTCCAGCGTGGAGTGCGTCGCCAGGAACTGCTGCATCGCCCCGGCGGCCAGCGGCTCCAGTTCGTCCACGGGCGCCGTCTCGGGCGCGATGAGCGGCGTGGCCAGCTCCTGACTGCCCAGCCCGATGCGCACCTGCGCGAAGTCCGCGTCACCGGCACGCCGCTCCCACACCCGACTGCCCTCGGCGACGAGCGCCCACAACTGCTCGGGAGAGGGGTGGAGGTAGAACTGCGCGTCCCGCTGCTTGCGGGCCGTCTTCAGTACCGCGCGCCGGGTCTGCGTCAGGTACTTCAGGTAGTCGCGGCGCATGTCCGCCAGCTCGCCCTGAGTGCCGCGTCGGTACCGCACGAGCATCGCGATGGCCATGGCCAACGTCGAGGCGATCATGATCATGCCCATGATGCGCATGATCGGGTTCGGCGTCATGAAGAAGAAGACGACGGAACCACCCATGCCCAGCATCGGCAGGAGCTGCATCAGCGCCCCCTCCTGCTGGCCCCGGGGGAGTTCCGGCGGAGGTTGCAACTGCACCTGCTCGACCGGCACTTCGGTGGGCAGGGCCCGCGGCGGGCGCTTGACGACGATCTGGCTCACAGCTCACCAATTCCCTTGCCGGACGGAAGTGTTCCTATCGGCGCCCCCGTGGCGACGGGCTCCATCCGCGGGAGGGATCCTACTGGCGAAGCGGCGGTCCCATGGCGGTAGGGTGTCGCGACGCGTGTACGCATCCGCTAACTGATCCGAGAAGAAGGTCATTCGGGACGAGCGGTGCGATCCGTGGTCCCGGCGGTGTGATTCCGGCAGAAGCGGACGCGACCCGGCGGAAGCGGGGCGTCAGCGGCGCAGGGAAAGCCGGTCGGCGGGAGCCGCGGCGACAGCGGTGCAAAACAGCTGCAGTAGAACAACTGAAGTGGAACAACTGAAGTAGAACAACTGAAGTAGAACAACTGCGGAGAACGACGGCGGTAGAACAGCTGCGGTAGAACCGCAGTCGTAGAACTGCGGCCGTAGAACAGAACAGCAGCAGGACGAACAGCAGTAGAAGCGCGGAACAAGCTAGTCAAGCGTCAAGCCAGTAGTAGGGGGAGCAACAGGTGACCATGACGGCCCAAGCGGCAGCCACCGGACCCGGTCGGCAGAGTCACGGGACCCCGTCCGGCAGCGGCACCGGATTCTGCCGGGTCACGGTCGTCGCGCCCGACAGCCGTGTCGACGTGGCCCTGCCCGAGGACATCCCCGTAGCCGATCTGTATCCCGAGATCCTCCGGCTGTCCGGACAGAGCCCTGCTCCGGGCGCACCCGTCGGCTACCACCTGGTGCGCCGCGACGGCACGGTCCTGGACAGCGCCCGTACGCTCGCCGGCCACCGCATTCTCGACGGCGAGCTGCTGTCGATGCGGCCCTTCTCCGAATCACTGCCCCCCGCCGTCTTCGACGACGTGTCGGACGCCGTCGCCACCGCCGTGTCCAAGGACCGCACGCTCTGGGGCGACGCCCTCATGCGCGGAGCCGGCCTCTTCGGCGGCTCCGTCCTGCTGACGCTGCTCGGCTTCGTGCTGTGGACGGCCGACCCGCGCCACGACATGAACGGCCTGCCCGGAATTCTGGCCGCCGTCGTCGCCCTGCTCCTGCTCGCCTTCGCCTGTGTGCGTGCGCGGGTGTACGACGACCGCGCCTCGTCCATCGCGCTCGGCACCGGGGCCCTGGTGAACGCGGCGGTGGCCGGCTCCGGTCTGCTGCCCCTGAGCGCCGGGCAGGGCGTCGGACGACTGCAATTCCTGCTCGCCTGTGCGGCGGTCCTGGTGGTGGCGGTCATTCTGATGATCGTCGCGCCCGGCGGGGACGGGCCGTTCGTCGCGTTCGTCTTCGCGAGCGCCGTCGGCCTCCTGGTCACCTTCATCGCGATCCTGAGCGACATGAGGCCGATCGAGGCCGCCGCCGTGTGCTCCCCGCTCGCCGTGGGGGCCCTCGCCTTCCTGCCGGGACTCTCCACCCGCTTCGCCCGGCTGCCCATCGGGTTCGAGCCGCCCCGCACCACGGTCGGCGACTACGGGACCTCCGAGCCCGCGTCCACGGGCCCGGTGGACGCCGTACGCCTCGCCGCCCAGGCGCGGCGCGGCCATGAACTGCTCCTCGGCCTGGTCGGCGGCTGCGCCCTGGTCGCCGTGGCCGCCGCCGCGGTGCTGGGATTCTCGAACAACGTCTGGGGGCAGCTGCTCGCCCTGGCCACCGGCGTCGCCATGCTGATGCGCGCCCATCTGTTCCGCTACACGGCCCAGGTCGGCTGCGCGCTCGCCGCCGGCCTCGGCTCCCTCGTCCTGCTGGGCCTGGGGCTCTCCCTGAACCCGCCGGTCGCCATGATGCACGACGCGCTGCGCGGCGAGGGCGCCGCACTGGCCATCCGTACGGTGTGGCTCGCCGCCGCGGTCGCCGGCGTCGCCGTCCTGATCACCGCCATCGGCCTCATCGTGCCGCGCAAGGGGGTGACCCCGTTCTGGGGACGCTTCCTGGAGATCGCCGAGACGGTCGTCCTGCTGACCCTGCTCCCGCTCTGCCTCGCGGTCTTCGACGTCTACCACTCGATCCGGGCCCTCACCAGCTGATCACCAGTTGATCATCAACTGAGCACCGGAAGGCACCGAACGCCGCTGGATGGCACCGCTTGATCATCGAGGGCCACCGGCCGATCAGCGGAGGGCGGGCGGGCGGGCGGTGGCCGATCAGCGGCGGACAGCGGCTGACCAGCGGTGAGGCGTGACCCGAATGGCTGGTACTCTGTCCAGTGGCCGTTTGTGTACGCGTCCTCGGATCATCCTGGGGGCTGCGCTCATCGGACCTTCGCCTCCGAGTCACGGAAGCTCCCCTGAGATCAAGACCAGGGGCACTCGTGGGCGCTTCGAACATCAAGAGGAGTACGCGTGCCGCTCGACGCCGCTACGAAGAAGCAGATCATGTCCGAGTTCGCCCAGAAGGAGGGTGACACCGGATCCCCCGAGGTCCAGGTCGCCATGCTCTCCCGCCGGATCTCGGACCTGACGGAGCACCTCAAGACGCACAAGCACGACCACCACTCCCGTCGTGGTCTGCTGATCCTGGTCGGCCAGCGTCGCCGCCTCCTGCAGTACCTGGCCAAGAAGGACATCCAGCGCTTCCGTGCGCTCGTCGACCGCCTCGGCATCCGCCGTGGCGCGGCCGGCGGCGCCAAGTAAGGACGCTGTGGAAAGGGAGCGGTTCCCGCGTTGAGGGGACCGCTCCCTTTGCCGTACGTGCACGACCGGTGTCAAGCTCAGTAACCTGGGTGGAGTGACACCCGCTCGCCCGGGAACGCATCAGCGGGAACGCGCGAGCGAAAAACGCAGAAACGCAGAAACGCAAGAACGAGGGAGAGGCGCGACGACGCCGCCGCCGGTCCTCGGTAGTGGCCCCCGGGAACATGCCCGGGAGCTTCGATCGAAGACCGGCCCGCATCCACGGTGCGCCTCTCCCGCACCGTCCCCCGCCACACGGGCGTGAGGACGAAAGACGACGAGTATGGAGAAATCACTAGTGGAGAACGAGACCCACTACGCCGAGGCCGTTATCGACAACGGAACCTTCGGCACCCGCACCATCCGCTTCGAGACGGGCCGCCTGGCCAAGCAGGCCGCAGGCTCCGCCGTCGCGTATCTGGACGACGACACCATGGTGCTGTCGGCCACCACCGCTTCCAAGCGGCCCAAGGACAACCTCGACTTCTTCCCCCTCACGGTGGACGTCGAGGAGCGGCAGTACGCGGCCGGCAAGATCCCCGGCTCCTTCTTCCGCCGTGAGGGCCGGCCCTCCGAGGACGCGATCCTCACCTGCCGCCTGATCGACCGGCCGCTGCGCCCCTCCTTCAAGAAGGGCCTGCGCAACGAGATCCAGATCGTCGAGACGATCATGGCGCTCAACCCCGACCACCTGTACGACGTGGTCGCGATCAACGCCGCCTCCTGCTCCACCATCCTGGCGGGGCTGCCCTTCTCCGGCCCGATCGGCGCCACCCGCGTCGCCCTGATCAAGGGCCAGTGGGTCGCGTTCCCGACGCACACCGAGCTCGAGGACGCCGTCTTCGACATGGTCGTCGCCGGTCGCGTCCTGGAGGACGGCGACGTCGCGATCATGATGGTCGAGGCCGAGGCCACCGAGAAGACCATCCAGCTCGTCAAGGACGGCGCCGAGGCTCCCACCGAGGAGATCGTCGCCGCCGGTCTGGACGCCGCGAAGCCCTTCATCAAGGCGCTCTGCAAGGCCCAGTCGGACCTGGCCTCCAAGGCCGCAAAGCCGGTCGGCGAGTTCCCGGTTTTCCTGGACTACCAGGACGACGTCTTCGAGGCGCTCGCCAAGGCCGTCACCTCCGAGCTGACGCAGGCGCTCACCATCGCCGGCAAGCAGGACCGCGAGGCCGAGCTGGACCGCGTCAAGGAGATCGCTGCGGAGAAGCTTCTCCCGGCCTTCGAGGGCCGCGAGAAGGAGATCTCCGCCGCGTACCGCTCGCTGACCAAGAAGCTGGTCCGCGAGCGCGTCATCAAGGACAAGGTCCGCATCGACGGCCGTGGCGTCACGGACATCCGTACGCTCGCCGCCGAGGTCGAGGCCATCCCGCGCGTGCACGGCTCGGCGCTGTTCGAGCGTGGCGAGACCCAGATCCTGGGCGTCACCACCCTCAACATGCTCCGGATGGAGCAGCAGCTGGACACCCTCTCCCCGGTGACCCGCAAGCGCTACATGCACAACTACAACTTCCCGCCGTACTCCGTCGGCGAGACCGGCCGCGTGGGCTCGCCCAAGCGCCGCGAGATCGGCCACGGAGCGCTCGCCGAGCGCGCCATCGTGCCGGTCCTCCCCTCGCGCGAGGAGTTCCCCTACGCGATCCGCCAGGTCTCCGAGGCGCTGGGCTCCAACGGCTCGACGTCCATGGGCTCGGTCTGCGCCTCCACCATGTCGCTGCTGAACGCCGGTGTGCCCCTCAAGGCCGCCGTCGCCGGTATCGCCATGGGCCTGATCTCCGAGGAGATCGACGGCAAGACCCACTACGTCGCCCTCACCGACATCCTCGGTGCGGAGGACGCCTTCGGCGACATGGACTTCAAGGTCGCCGGCACGAAGCAGTTCGTGACCGCGCTCCAGCTCGACACCAAGCTCGACGGCATCCCCGCCTCGGTCCTGGCCGCCGCGCTGAAGCAGGCCCGTGACGCGCGTCTGCACATCCTGGACGTCATGAACGAGGCCATCGACGTCCCGGACGAGATGTCCCCGAACGCCCCGCGGATCATCACCGTCAAGATCCCGGTGGACAAGATCGGTGAGGTCATCGGCCCGAAGGGCAAGATGATCAACCAGATCCAGGAGGACACCGGCGCCGACATCACGATCGAGGACGACGGCACCATCTACATCGGTGCCCAGCAGGGTTCGCAGGCCGAGGCCGCCCGCGCCACGATCAACGCGATCGCCAACCCGACCATGCCGGAGGTCGGCGAGCGCTACCTGGGTACGGTCGTCAAGACCACCACCTTCGGTGCGTTCGTCTCGCTGATGCCGGGCAAGGACGGTCTGCTGCACATCTCGCAGATCCGCAAGCTCGCCGGTGGCAAGCGCGTGGAGAACGTCGAGGACGTGCTCGCCGTCGGCGCGAAGGTCCAGGTCGAGATCGCCGAGATCGACTCCCGCGGCAAGCTCTCCCTCATCCCCGTCGTCGAGGGTGAAGAGGACGAGACGAAGGACGACACCGACAAGTGACGTCCCGTAGTTCCGCGACGACGGCCCGCCCCTCTTCGGAGGGACGGGCCGTCGCCCGTACCCAAACGCTTCTCCAGGGCAAGGACGGCATCGGCACCGTCCGCCGGACCGTCCTCCCCGGCGGTCTGCGGATCGTCACCGAGACCCTGCCCTCCGTCCGGTCCGCCACCTTCGGCATCTGGGCCAACGTCGGTTCCCGCGACGAGACGCCCACCCTGAACGGTGCGACCCACTACCTCGAACACCTCCTCTTCAAGGGCACCGCCAAGCGCACCGCCCTCGACATCTCCTCCGCCATCGACGCGGTCGGCGGCGAGATGAACGCCTTCACGGCGAAGGAGTACACCTGCTACTACGCGCGGGTCCTGGACACCGACCTGCCGCTGGCCATCGACGTCGTCTGCGACATGCTGACCGGCTCGCTGATCGCCCCCGAGGACGTCGACGCCGAGCGCGGCGTCATCCTCGAAGAGATCGCGATGACCGAGGACGACCCGGGCGACTGCGTGCACGACCTGTTCGCGCACACCATGCTCGGCGACACCCCCCTCGGCCGCCCCGTCCTCGGCACCGTCGACACGATCAACGCGCTGAACCGCGGCCAGATCGCCCGCTTCTACAAGAAGCACTACGACCCCACCCATCTCGTCGTCGCCGCCGCCGGCAACGTCGACCACGCCACGGTCGTACGACAGGTCCGCAAGGCCTTCGAACGCGCCGGGGCCCTCTCCCGCCACGACGCCGTCCCCATGGCGCCCCGCGAGGGCTCCCGCACCCTGCGCACCGCCGGCAAGGTCGAGCTGCTGAACCGCAAGACCGAGCAGGCCCACGTGGTCCTCGGCATGCCCGGCCTCGCCCGCACCGACGAACGCCGCTGGGCGCTCGGCGTCCTCAACACCGCCCTCGGCGGCGGCATGAGCTCCCGCCTCTTCCAGGAGGTCCGGGAGAAGCGCGGCCTGGCCTACAGCGTGTACTCGTACACCTCGGGCTTCGCCGACTGCGGCCTCTTCGGCGTGTACGCGGGCTGCCGCCCGAACCAGGTCCACGACGTCCTGAAGATCTGCCGCGACGAGCTGGACCGGGTCGCCACGCACGGCCTCGACGACGACGAGGTCGCCCGCGCCATCGGGCAGCTCTCCGGTTCCACCGTCCTCGGCCTGGAGGACACGGGCGCGCTGATGAACCGTATCGGCAAGAGCGAGCTGTGCTGGGGCGAGCAGATGTCCGTCGACGACATGCTCGCGCGCATCGCGGAGGTCACCCCCGACGACGTACGGGAGGTGGCGGGCGAACTCCTCACCCGACGCCCCTCGCTCTCGGTCATCGGCCCGCTCAAGGACAAGCAGGCGGACCGCCTCCACGAAGCGGTCTCCTAATCCCTTAAGGAATCAAGATGAGCAAGCTGCGCGTAGCCGTTCTCGGTGCGAAGGGCCGCATCGGCTCCGAGGCCGTCCGGGCGATCGAGGCCGCCGACGACCTGGAGCTGGTGGCGGCCCTGGGCCGGGGCGACCAGCTGCAGATCCTCGCCGACACCGGCGCCCAGGCAGTCGTCGAGCTCACCACCCCCGCGTCGGTGATGGGCAACCTCGACTTCTGCGTCCGGCACGGCATCCACGCCGTCGTCGGCACCACGGGCTGGACCGACGAACGGCTCGCGCAGCTGACCACCTGGCTGGACGACTCCCCGGGGACGGGCGTCCTGATCGCCCCGAACTTCTCCATCGGCGCCGTCCTGACCATGAAGTTCGCGGAGCAGGCCGCCCGCTACTTCGAGTCCGTCGAGGTCGTCGAACTGCACCACCCCAACAAGGTCGACGCCCCCTCCGGCACCGCCACCCGCACCGCCCAGCTCATCGCGGCGGCCCGCGCCAAGGCGGGCAGCGCACCCCAGCCGGACGCCACCGCCACCGCCCTGGACGGCGCGCGCGGCGCGGACATCGACGGCGTCCCGGTCCACGCGATCCGGCTCCGCGGCCTGCTGGCCCACCAGGAAGTGCTCCTCGGCGGCGAGGGCGAGACCCTCACCATCCGCCACGACTCCCTCCACCACAGCAGCTTCATGCCGGGCATCCTGCTCGGCGTCCGCCGCGTGGTGACCACTCCCGGCCTCACGTTCGGCCTGGAACACTTCCTCGACCTGAACTGACTGAGCCCCTCATGCGCGCAAAGATCACCTACATCGTCACGGCCGCCGTCCTGGTCTTCTACTTCGTCCTGGTCGGCAGCCGCGGCCTGATGCTCATCCGGCACGGCACGCTGGTCACGATCACGTTCGGCGTCGCCGTGCTGATCCTGCCGGTGATCGGCGTCTGGTTCCTCTGGAAGAACACCCAGTTCGTCCGCCGCGCCAACGCCCTGGCAGCCGAGCTGGACGCGGAGGGCGGCCTGCCGGTCGACGACCTGGCCCGCACGCCGTCCGGCCGCATCGACCGGGACGCCGCCGACGCGGTCTTCACCAAGCGCCGCGAGGAGACGGAGGACGCCCCGGACGACTGGCGCACCTGGTTCAGGCTGGCGGTCGCCTACCAGGACGCGAGGGACACGCCGAGAGCCCGTAAGGCGATGCAGAGGGCCATCGCACTGCACCGGTCCAGCCCGACGAGCGCTTCTGCCACGCCCGACGAGCCCGCACCCTCCGGCGCGTCCGACACCCCCGCACCACCGAGCCCGGACGCACCAACCGGTCCGTCCGGCGCTTGAGGACATCTTTCCCCGCGTACGCAGATGAGGCCGGGACTCCACAAGGGGCCCCGGCCTCATCTGCGTACAAGCGATGGCTCACACCTGGCGGTACTCGTCCGCCCAGGCCTCCACCGCGTCCGTGGCCCGCTCGAACGCCTCCTCACGCCCTAGGAAGTCCGCGTTGTGGTCGGTCGTCAGCGGCGGCAGCGTCTCACCGCTCTGCCGGACCACGACGAGCGCCTGGCCCTGGACCGTACGGGGAAGACCCATCCACTTCACGGGCTGCTGGACCGTACGAACCGCGGACGTGCCGCTCCAGGCCACCGTGGTGGTCCGGAAGAACGCGACGCGCCGCACTCCATGACGGCTGACCCACGCGCCGACCCGCAGCAGTCGCAGGGCGGCGGCGATCAGCGCACCGGCCAGAGCCAGGCACACGGTGGCGCCGGAAGGCGCTCCGGCCACACCGATGATCATGGCCGCGAGCAGAACGAACGAGGCCAGCAACAACAGGGTGGCCGCCGCCGCGACCCGCCACGGGCCGGGGCGGTAGGGCCGCCGCCAGCTGTCGTGGTCGTCGAACGGCAGCGCGACGTCCTCCGCGCTCGCGTCGAATGCGCGGTCGGCCGTCAGAAAGGGCAGGGGCACGACTCATCCTCACTCACAAGCACGCTCGATTGCTGTGCCCGGTGAGGCTACCGAGAGTGCCACCGGCCCGACCACCCCAGGGGGTCCGTACGAGTCAGCGACCCTGGGACGCCTCGGACTGCTTGCCGTGCTTCGGAGGCTGTTCGGGGTCGAGAGCGGGGATCCCCAGCAGCAGCGAGCCCACGAGACCGGCGACCACGGTCAGCCCGACGAGGGACCGCCCCAGAAGTTCGGGAACGGTGGCGCGGGCCGAGGGAGGGGGAGTGACATTACTGCGGAATCGGTCGGACTCGGCGACGAACGAGAACGGGACGGCTTCACGCCGGCGGAACATGAGGAAACTCTCCTTGATCTCAGTGACGGGTGCTGCTAATGAGTCAGACGTACGAGAGACCGGATCGGTGCCCGAATCGCCGTACTTGTTGGGGGAACTCCACGAACGGCTGCCCGAGGTCGGCGCATGCACGCATGCCGGCGGCCCGTAAAGTGGTCGCCGCCAGAGCGACGCCATTGGAAGGACCCCTGTCGGTGACCGACACTCCCGAACCCGCAAAGCCCCACTTCCGCAGCGACGTCACCGTCGAACTGGTGAAGAGCGACGCGCGCGACGCGGACGTGCTGTTCGCCGCCCGGGTCTCCACCGCCGGCGAGCAGTCGCTCGAAGAGGTCACCAAGGACCCCGAGCGCTCCAAGGGGCTCATCAACTACCTCATGCGGGACCGGCACGGCAGCCCGTTCGAGCACAACTCGATGACGTTCTTCATCAGCGCCCCGATCTTCGTCTTCCGCGAGTTCATGCGGCACCGCGTCGGCTGGTCCTACAACGAGGAATCGGGCCGCTACAGGGAGCTGGAGCCGGTCTTCTACGTCCCCGGAACCTCCCGCAAGCTGGTCCAGCAGGGCCGCCCCGGCAAGTACGAGTTCGTCGAGGGCACCGAGGAGCAGTACGACCTGACGACCCGCGCCATGGAGGAGTCCTACCGGGCCTCCTACGCGGCGTACCAGGAGATGCTGGCCGCGGGCGTGGCCCGCGAGGTCGCCCGAGCGGTCCTGCCCGTCGGCCTCTTCTCCACGATGTACGCCACCTGCAACGCGCGCTCCCTGATGCACTTCCTCGGCCTGCGCACCCAGCACGAGCTGGCGCAGGTTCCGTCCTTCCCGCAGCGCGAGATCGAGATGGTCGGCGAGCAGATGGAAGCCCACTGGGAGCAGCTCATGCCGCTCACTCATGCGGCCTTCAACAAAAATGGACGGGTAGCCCCGTAGGCGGTGTCCGTATTGCGGCGTTTCGAGAAGTTCATCTAGGCTGAACAAACGGACCCGGCACTGCTTGAACCCCCGAGCAGGCAGTGCCGGGCTCCTCTTCCCCGTCCCCCCGAGGGGACCCCCCGTGCTGAGCAGCGAGTAGCGTGTTACCCATGGCTCCGATCTCCACTCCGCAGACCCCCTTCGGGCGGGTCCTCACCGCTATGGTCACGCCCTTCACGGCGGACGGCGCTCTCGACCTCGACGGCGCCCAGCGGCTTGCCGCCCACCTGGTGGACGCAGGCAATGACGGTCTGATCGTCAACGGCACCACCGGTGAGTCCCCGACCACCAGTGACGCGGAGAAGGACCAGCTCGTACGGGCGGTGCTCGACGCGGTCGGCGACCGAGCGCATGTCGTCGCCGGCATCGGCACCAACGACACCCGGCACAGCGTCGAGCTCGCCCGCACGGCCGAGCGCACCGGCGCCCACGGGCTGCTCGCCGTGACGCCGTACTACAACAAGCCGCCGCAGGAGGGCCTGCTCCGGCACTTCACGGCCATCGCCGACTCCACCGGCCTGCCCGTGATGCTGTACGACATCCCCGGCCGCAGCGGGGTGCCGATCGACACGGAGACCCTCGTCCGGCTGGCCGACCACCCGCGGATCGTCGCGAACAAGGACGCCAAGGGCGACCTGGGCCGCGCCAGCTGGGCCATCGCCGAATCGGGACTCGCCTGGTACTCCGGCGACGACATGCTCAACCTGCCGCTCCTCTCGGTCGGCGCGGTGGGCTTCGTCTCCGTGGTCGGCCACATGGTCACCCCCGAGCTGCGGGCCCTGATCGACGCGTACGTGAGCGGCGACGTCCAGAAGGCCACCGAGATCCACCAGAAGCTGCTCCCGGTCTTCACCGGGATGTTCCGTACCCAGGGCGTCATCACCACGAAGGCCGCCCTGACCCTCCAGGGACTCCCTGCCGGACCGCTGCGCCTGCCGCTGGTGGAGCTCAGCGCACAGGAGACGGCCCAGCTCAAGATCGATCTTGCCGCCGGCGGGGTACAGCTCTGAGCACCGACTGCTCTGAACACAGACTTCACAACTGAACACGCGAGGCGACTCGCATCGAGCACCACCCCAAGACAACAGCAAGTGCACGAATGACATGCGCGCCACGTGCCTCAGCGGTACGTGGCGTGCGTGGTAAGGAGAGTCTTTTGAGTCATCCGCATCCTGAACTCGGTACCCCGCCGAAGCTCCCGAAGGGCGCCCTGCGGGTCACCCCGCTCGGCGGCCTGGGCGAGATCGGCCGCAACATGACGGTCTTCGAGTACGGCGGCCGTCTGCTCATCGTCGACTGCGGCGTCCTCTTCCCCGAGGAGGAGCAGCCGGGCATCGACCTGATCCTTCCGGACTTCACCACGATCCGGGACCGCCTGGACGACATCGAGGGCATCGTCCTCACGCACGGTCACGAGGACCACATCGGTGGTGTCCCGTACCTGCTGCGCCTGAAGCCGGACATCCCCCTCATCGGCTCGAAGCTGACCCTCGCGCTCATCGAGGCGAAGCTCCAGGAGCACCGGATCCGCCCGTACACCCTCGAGGTCACCGAGGGCCAGCGCGAGCGCATCGGCGTCTTCGACTGCGAGTTCATCGCGGTCAACCACTCCATCCCGGACGCTCTCGCCGTCGCCATCCGCACCCCCGCGGGCATGGCCGTGGCCACCGGTGACTTCAAGATGGACCAGCTACCGCTGGACGGCCGTCTCACCGACCTGCACGCGTTCGCCCGGCTGAGCGAGGAAGGCATCGACCTCCTCCTCTCCGACTCCACGAACGCCGAGGTTCCCGGCTTCGTGCCGCCGGAGCGGGACATCTCCAACGTCCTGCGCACGGTCTTCGCGAACGCCCAGAAGCGCATCATCGTGGCGAGCTTCGCCAGCCACGTGCACCGCATCCAGCAGATCCTGGACGCCGCACACGAGTACGGCCGCAGGGTCGCCTTCGTCGGCCGCTCGATGGTCCGCAACATGGGCATCGCCCGGGACCTGGGCTATCTGAAGGTTCCCGCCGGACTGGTCGTCGACGTCAAGACCCTCGACGACCTCCCGGACGACGAGGTCGTGCTGGTCTGCACGGGCTCGCAGGGTGAGCCGATGGCCGCCCTCTCCCGGATGGCCAACCGCGACCACCAGATCCGGATCGTCCCGGGCGACACGGTGATCCTGGCGTCGTCCCTGATCCCGGGGAACGAGAACGCGGTCTACCGCGTGATCAACGGCCTGACCCGCTGGGGTGCCAACGTCGTCCACAAGGGCAACGCCAAGGTCCACGTCTCGGGCCACGCCTCGGCCGGCGAGCTGCTGTACTTCTACAACATCTGCAAGCCGAAGAACCTGATGCCGGTCCACGGCGAATGGCGCCACCTGCGCGCCAACGCCGAACTGGGCGCCCTCACCGGCGTGCCGAAGGACCACATCGTCATCGCCGAGGACGGCGTGGTCGTCGACCTCATCGACGGCAAGGCGAAGATCGTCGGCAAGGTCCAGGCCGGTTACGTCTACGTCGACGGCCTCTCCGTCGGAGACGTCACCGAGACCTCCCTCAAGGACCGCCGCATCCTCGGCGACGAGGGCATCATCTCGGTGTTCATCGTGGTCGACAGCTCCTCCGGCAAGATCGTGGGCGGCCCCCACATCCAGGCCCGGGGCTCCGGCATCGACGACGGCGCCTTCGTGGCCGTCACGCCGAAGATCCAGGAAGCCCTGGACAAGTCGGCGCAGGACGGCGTGATGGAGCCCCACCAGCTCCAGCAGATGGTCCGCCGGGTCGTCGGCAAGTGGGTGTCCGACACCTACCGCCGGCGTCCGATGATCCTTCCGGTCGTCGTCGAGGTCTGATCCCTCACGACCGCCTGACCTGGAGCGGGGCCCCCGATTTGCATCGGGGAGCCCCGCTCCAGTACGTTTACGTCTCCGCCTGAACGGGAAGCACCGCGCGCACTCGTGCGCCTGGAGAGCCCCTGACGAGGCGGGAATTCCGACTCAGAATCTCTGATAAAGTCGGATCCGCCGAAAGGCAAGGCCACCCCGCAGGCCACCAGAAATCGAATTCGGACCTGAAACGGAACGAAAAAGAGTCTGGTAAAGTCGGACTCGCCGGAAAGGGAGAACGCGAAAGCGGAGGAACTGGAAAGCGAGATGCGAGACCCGCTTCGACCGGGAATCGGACACGAAAGAGTCTGATAGAGTCGGAAACGCAAGACAGCAAGACAAAGAAGTAAACGAAGGGAAGCGCCCGGAGGGCCCCGGTGAAACGGGACCGAAGGAAGCGTCCGTTCCTTGAGAACTCAACAGCGTGCCAAAAGTCAACGCCAGATATGTTGATACCCCGGCCTGCTTCGGCAGGTTGGTGGTTCCTTTGAAAGTCCTACGGGTCCACTTCGGTGGCCGGTAGGCAATGACACAGCGAGGACGTTGTGAACAGCGGGTCTTATTCCGACCGGTTGTTCCGCTCTCGTGATGTGTGCACCCGATTACGGGTAAACATTCACGGAGAGTTTGATCCTGGCTCAGGACGAACGCTGGCGGCGTGCTTAACACATGCAAGTCGAACGATGAAGCCTTTCGGGGTGGATTAGTGGCGAACGGGTGAGTAACACGTGGGCAATCTGCCCTTCACTCTGGGACAAGCCCTGGAAACGGGGTCTAATACCGGATAACACTCTGTCCCGCATGGGACGGGGTTAAAAGCTCCGGCGGTGAAGGATGAGCCCGCGGCCTATCAGCTTGTTGGTGGGGTAATGGCCTACCAAGGCGACGACGGGTAGCCGGCCTGAGAGGGCGACCGGCCACACTGGGACTGAGACACGGCCCAGACTCCTACGGGAGGCAGCAGTGGGGAATATTGCACAATGGGCGAAAGCCTGATGCAGCGACGCCGCGTGAGGGATGACGGCCTTCGGGTTGTAAACCTCTTTCAGCAGGGAAGAAGCGAAAGTGACGGTACCTGCAGAAGAAGCGCCGGCTAACTACGTGCCAGCAGCCGCGGTAATACGTAGGGCGCAAGCGTTGTCCGGAATTATTGGGCGTAAAGAGCTCGTAGGCGGCTTGTCACGTCGGATGTGAAAGCCCGGGGCTTAACCCCGGGTCTGCATTCGATACGGGCTAGCTAGAGTGTGGTAGGGGAGATCGGAATTCCTGGTGTAGCGGTGAAATGCGCAGATATCAGGAGGAACACCGGTGGCGAAGGCGGATCTCTGGGCCATTACTGACGCTGAGGAGCGAAAGCGTGGGGAGCGAACAGGATTAGATACCCTGGTAGTCCACGCCGTAAACGTTGGGAACTAGGTGTTGGCGACATTCCACGTCGTCGGTGCCGCAGCTAACGCATTAAGTTCCCCGCCTGGGGAGTACGGCCGCAAGGCTAAAACTCAAAGGAATTGACGGGGGCCCGCACAAGCAGCGGAGCATGTGGCTTAATTCGACGCAACGCGAAGAACCTTACCAAGGCTTGACATATACCGGAAAGCATCAGAGATGGTGCCCCCCTTGTGGTCGGTATACAGGTGGTGCATGGCTGTCGTCAGCTCGTGTCGTGAGATGTTGGGTTAAGTCCCGCAACGAGCGCAACCCTTGTTCTGTGTTGCCAGCATGCCCTTCGGGGTGATGGGGACTCACAGGAGACTGCCGGGGTCAACTCGGAGGAAGGTGGGGACGACGTCAAGTCATCATGCCCCTTATGTCTTGGGCTGCACACGTGCTACAATGGCCGGTACAATGAGCTGCGATGCCGCGAGGCGGAGCGAATCTCAAAAAGCCGGTCTCAGTTCGGATTGGGGTCTGCAACTCGACCCCATGAAGTCGGAGTTGCTAGTAATCGCAGATCAGCATTGCTGCGGTGAATACGTTCCCGGGCCTTGTACACACCGCCCGTCACGTCACGAAAGTCGGTAACACCCGAAGCCGGTGGCCCAACCCCTTGTGGGAGGGAGCTGTCGAAGGTGGGACTGGCGATTGGGACGAAGTCGTAACAAGGTAGCCGTACCGGAAGGTGCGGCTGGATCACCTCCTTTCTAAGGAGCACTTCTTACCAGGCTTCGGTCTGGTCAGAGGCCAGTACACCGGCGAATGTTCGGTGCTGGTTGCTCATGGGTGGAACGTTGACTATTCGGCACGGCAGGTTGATCACGGCTAGTACTGCTCTTCGGGGCGTGGAACGTGGTGGTGGATCGGTTGTGTCGGGCACGTTGTTGGGTGTCTGAGGGTACGGGCTCGTTTGAGTCTGTCCTTCGGTTGCCGGCCCCAGTGAACTCGCCTGTATGGGTGGGGTGATGGGTGGCTGGTCGTTGTTTGAGAACTGCACAGTGGACGCGAGCATCTGTGGCCAAGTTTTTAAGGGCGCACGGTGGATGCCTTGGCACCAGGAACCGATGAAGGACGTGGGAGGCCACGATAGTCCCCGGGGAGCTGTCAACCAAGCTTTGATCCGGGGGTTTCCGAATGGGGAAACCCGGCAGTCGTCATGGGCTGTCACCCGCTGCTGAACACATAGGCAGTGTGGAGGGAACGAGGGGAAGTGAAACATCTCAGTACCCTCAGGAAGAGAAAACAACCGTGATTCCGGGAGTAGTGGCGAGCGAAACTGGATGAGGCCAAACCGTATGCGTGTGATACCCGGCAGGGGTTGCGCATGCGGGGTTGTGGGATCTCTCTTTCATAGTCTGCCGGCTGTGAGACGAGTCAGAAACCGTTGATGTAGGCGAAGGACATGCGAAAGGTCCGGCGTAGAGGGTAAGACCCCCGTAGCTGAAACATCAACGGCTCGTTTGAGAGACACCCAAGTAGCACGGGGCCCGAGAAATCCCGTGTGAATCTGGCGGGACCACCCGCTAAGCCTAAATATTCCCTGGTGACCGATAGCGGATAGTACCGTGAGGGAATGGTGAAAAGTACCGCGGGAGCGGAGTGAAATAGTACCTGAAACCGTGTGCCTACAAGCCGTGGGAGCGTCGCTGTATGTGCTTGCACATGCAGTCGTGACTGCGTGCCTTTTGAAGAATGAGCCTGCGAGTTAGCGGTGTGTAGCGAGGTTAACCCGTGTGGGGAAGCCGTAGCGAAAGCGAGTCCGAATAGGGCGATTGAGTTGCACGCTCTAGACCCGAAGCGGAGTGATCTAGCCATGGGCAGGTTGAAGCGGAGGTAAGACTTCGTGGAGGACCGAACCCACCAGGGTTGAAAACCTGGGGGATGACCTGTGGTTAGGGGTGAAAGGCCAATCAAACTCCGTGATAGCTGGTTCTCCCCGAAATGCATTTAGGTGCAGCGTCGTGTGTTTCTTGCCGGAGGTAGAGCACTGGATAGGCGATGGGCCCTACCGGGTTACTGACCTTAGCCAAACTCCGAATGCCGGTAAGTGAGAGCGCGGCAGTGAGACTGTGGGGGATAAGCTCCATGGTCGAGAGGGAAACAGCCCAGAGCATCGACTAAGGCCCCTAAGCGTACGCTAAGTGGGAAAGGATGTGGAGTCGCAGAGACAACCAGGAGGTTGGCTTAGAAGCAGCCACCCTTGAAAGAGTGCGTAATAGCTCACTGGTCAAGTGATTCCGCGCCGACAATGTAGCGGGGCTCAAGCGTACCGCCGAAGTCGTGTCATTCATACACATAGGGCCAACGCCCGTATGGATGGGTAGGGGAGCGTCGTGTGCCGGGTGAAGCAGCCGCGGAAGCGAGTTGTGGACGGTTCACGAGTGAGAATGCAGGCATGAGTAGCGATACACACGTGAGAAACGTGTGCGCCGATTGACTAAGGGTTCCTGGGTCAAGCTGATCTGCCCAGGGTAAGTCGGGACCTAAGGCGAGGCCGACAGGCGTAGTCGATGGACAACCGGTTGATATTCCGGTACCCGCTTTGAAACGCCCAGTACTGAATCAGGCGATGCTAAGTCCGTGAAGCCGGCCCGATCTCTTCGGAGTTGAGGGTAGTGGTGGAGCCGATGAACCAGACTTGTAGTAGGTAAGCGATGGGGTGACGCAGGAAGGTAGTCCAGCCCGGGCGGTGGTTGTCCCGGGGTAAGGGTGTAGCCCGTGTGGTAGGTAAATCCGTCACACATATAAGGGTGAGACCTGATGCCGAGCCGATTGTGGTGAAGTGGATGATCCTATGCTGTCGAGAAAAGCCTCTAGCGAGTTTCATGGCGGCCCGTACCCTAAACCGACTCAGGTGGTCAGGTAGAGAATACCGAGGCGTTCGGGTGAACTATGGTTAAGGAACTCGGCAAAATGCCCCCGTAACTTCGGGAGAAGGGGGGCCATCACTGGTGATAGCACTTGCTGCTTGAGCTGGGGGTGGCCGCAGAGACCAGCGAGAAGCGACTGTTTACTAAAAACACAGGTCCGTGCGAAGCCGTAAGGCGATGTATACGGACTGACGCCTGCCCGGTGCTGGAACGTTAAGGGGACCGGTTAGCTGCCTTTCGGGGTGGCGAAGCTGAGAACTTAAGCGCCAGTAAACGGCGGTGGTAACTATAACCATCCTAAGGTAGCGAAATTCCTTGTCGGGTAAGTTCCGACCTGCACGAATGGCGTAACGACTTCTCGACTGTCTCAACCATAGGCCCGGTGAAATTGCACTACGAGTAAAGATGCTCGTTTCGCGCAGCAGGACGGAAAGACCCCGGGACCTTTACTATAGTTTGATATTGGTGTTCGGTTCGGCTTGTGTAGGATAGGTGGGAGACTTTGAAGCGGCCACGCCAGTGGTTGTGGAGTCGTCGTTGAAATACCACTCTGGTCGTGCTGGATGTCTAACCTGGGTCCGTGATCCGGATCAGGGACAGTGTCTGATGGGTAGTTTAACTGGGGCGGTTGCCTCCTAAAGAGTAACGGAGGCGCCCAAAGGTTCCCTCAGCCTGGTTGGCAATCAGGTGTTGAGTGTAAGTGCACAAGGGAGCTTGACTGTGAGACCGACGGGTCGAGCAGGGACGAAAGTCGGGACTAGTGATCCGGCAGTGGCTTGTGGAAGCGCTGTCGCTCAACGGATAAAAGGTACCCCGGGGATAACAGGCTGATCTTCCCCAAGAGTCCATATCGACGGGATGGTTTGGCACCTCGATGTCGGCTCGTCGCATCCTGGGGCTGGAGTCGGTCCCAAGGGTTGGGCTGTTCGCCCATTAAAGCGGTACGCGAGCTGGGTTTAGAACGTCGTGAGACAGTTCGGTCCCTATCCGCTGCGCGCGCAGGAATATTGAGAAGGGCTGTCCCTAGTACGAGAGGACCGGGACGGACGAACCTCTGGTGTGCCAGTTGTCCTGCCAAGGGCATGGCTGGTTGGCTACGTTCGGAAAGGATAACCGCTGAAAGCATCTAAGCGGGAAGCCTGCTTCGAGATGAGTATTCCCACCCTCTTGAAGGGTTAAGGCTCCCAGTAGACGACTGGGTTGATAGGCCAGATGTGGAAGCCCGGCAACGGGTGGAGCTGACTGGTACTAATAGGCCGAGGGCTTGTCCTCAGTTGCTCGCGTCCACTGTGTTAGTTCTGAAATAACGAACGGCCGTGTTTTCATCCGGTGTTGGTTAATTTCATAGTGTTTCGGTGGTCATTGCGTTAGGGAAACGCCCGGTTACATTCCGAACCCGGAAGCTAAGCCTTTCAGCGCCGATGGTACTGCAGGGGGGACCCTGTGGGAGAGTAGGACGCCGCCGAACAATTTTTCCGGGAAAGCCCCGCACCTTTTGGTGCGGGGCTTTCCTGCGTTCCAGGACCGATCGACGACCATGCAGCCGGTCCGCGCGTGACCCGCATGACGCGTGACGCGTGACCCGCATGACCCGCGCGAACGAGGGGCGCCCGAGAGCCGCGACCCCGGCCGGCCGGGATTGTGAGCATCCCTGGATCCCGTGTATGGTTTACCTCGTTGCCACAGCGCAACGAGGCCCCAATAGCTCAGTCGGTAGAGCGTCTCCATGGTAAGGAGAAGGTCTGCGGTTCGATTCCGCATTGGGGCTCAGAGAAACACGAAAGGCCCCCGCCACTGGCGGGGGCCTTTCACGTTGACGGTCAGACGCGGGGCGGTTCCGGGACGCGCATGGCGAGGATCGCCATGTCGTCCGAGGCCGGCTCCGCCGCGAAGCGTTCCACGGCCCGCAGAATGCGTGAGGCGACCGCTCCGGCCGTCAGGCCCGTACAGGTCGACAGGACGTCCGCGAGGCCGTCGTCGCCCAGCATGCGGCTTCCCTCGCGGCGCTCGGTGACGCCGTCCGTGACGCACAGCAGGACATCGCCCGGGTTGAGGACGACCTCCTGCTCGTACAGGTCGAGGTCCTCGATGACGCCGAGCAGGGGCTGCGGTTCCGCGGCGGACTCGACGGAGCCGTCCTGGCACAGGCGCAGCGGCAGCGGGTGGCCGGCGCAGACGACCTTCAGGAGGGCGCTGCCGTCCTCCTGGGGCCACAGCTCGCCGTACAGGAGGGTCAGGAAGCGGCTGCGGGCGCCCTCGTCGAGGATCGCCGCGTTGAGGCGCTCCAGGACCGCCGGACCGCCGAAGCCCTCACGGGCCAGCAGGCGCAGCGCGTGGCGGGCGAGGCCTGTGACGGCGGCGGCCTCGGGGCCGGTACCGCAGACGTCGCCGATGGCGAAGCCGTATGCCCCGTCGCTGATCGGGAAGACGTCGTAGAAGTCGCCGCCGACCTCGTTGCCCTCGCCCGCGGCGCGGTAGATGACCTCGATCTCGACGTTCGGCACGTCGGGGAGGCCCGGGGGCAGCAGGCTGCGCTGGAGGGACTGGCTGATCGCCATGCGCTCCGAGTACAGCCGGGCGTTGTCCAGGGCCAGGGCGGCCCGGCGCGAGAGGTCCTCGGCCAGTTCCAGGATCTCCTGGCGGAAATGGTCGTCCGAGGGCTTCCCGAGCGTCAGCATGCCGATCACGCGGTTGCGGGCGACCAGCGGAAGGACCACCGTCTCGCCGCCGACGGCCTGGGCCGTGGCGAGGATGGTGCGGGTGGCCGTGCTCATGCTCAGCGGCGCGTCGTACTGCAGGCTGCGGGTCGAGGTGGTCAGCGCGGCACGGTGACCGGCCTCCGAGGGCGCGGCCCAGACCCGGGCGCCCGGGGTCGGTACCGGATCCGGCGGGGCGATCTTGGAGAGCAGGGCCTTGAGCCCGTCGATGAGGTCCTCGTCCTCGTGGAGCACGTAGGAGAGGTACGGCTCGGAGGACTGGTCCGCGATCGTGTAGACGGCGCACCAGGTGGCCAGCGTCGGGACCGTCATCTGGGCCATGAGCGCGAGGGTCTGGTCCCGGTCGAGCGTGCCGGCCAGCAGGTCGGAGGCCTCGACGAGGAAGGACAGGGAGCCGCGGCGCAGCCGTTCCAGCTCGCCAAGGCGGGCGGACTCCACGGCCAGCGCGATGCGGTCCGCCGCGAACTGGAGGCGCAGGGCCTCCTCGTTGGTGTAGCGGCCCGCCGCTTCCGCCGCGACGCCGAGGGAGCCGGTGAGGCGGCCCTCGACCTTCAGCGGGACCGTGACGACCGAGCGCATGCCGGTGTCGGTGAGCAGGGGCACGGCGCCGGGGACGGCCGTGAGGTCCTCGTGGACGGCCGGCATCCGGGCGGAGCCGTAGCGTCCCGTCCCGGCTTCCACGGGGACCCGGGCGAAACGCTGGCGGGCCGAGGGGAGGCCCGTCGTGGCGCGGACCTCCAGCTCCGTCTCGTCGTCCGTCGCGAGCAGGAGGAAGGCCGCGTCGGCGTCGAGCATGTCGCGTGCCCGCTCGACCGTCCGCTGGAGGAGGCCGTCGAGGTCGTCGGGGGCCGGGGAGCCGATGAACACCTCGAACGGGTCCGCTGTGCGATTGTCGGAGGAGGCGTCGGAGACCGGGGCGCGGACGGGGGACTGGAGCACGGCGCGCTCGTCGTCGCGGACGAGGAGACAGACCGTGGAGGGTTCGCCGTCGGTGTCGCGGACCCGCAGGTGCGAGGAGTAGACGGCGATGGTCCGGCCGTCGGCGCCGCGGATTCCGTAACTGCCCTCCCAGCGGGAGAGCTGGAGGGCGTCGGCGATGCCGGTGTTGGTCCCCGGGGTGTGCGGCCAGGCCACGAAGTCGGTGAACTGCTTGCCGGTGACCTGTTCCGCGGTGTGCCCGAAGACGTACGCGGCGTCGTCGTTCCACGCGCTGATCGCGCCGGTGCTGTCGATCTGGACGACGGCGACCCGCACGCGCTGGTCGGTGAGGGGGAGCAGCGAGGTGGGCAGGACCGGGCCGGCGGAGCGGATGCCCACGGGCCGGTCGGGCAGGTCCAGCTGGAACCAGACGTGCTTACGGGTGGGGGAGTACTCGACACCCCAGCGGGAGGCCAGCGCGGCGCAGAGCAGCAGACCGCGGCCGTTCTCGCGGTCGGGGCTGCCGAAGTCGAGGCCGTTGCTCTGGAGCGGGACCTCGCGTTCCGGATAGTGGTCGGCGACCTCGACGCGGACGCCGTCCGCGCTGCGCAGGCACAGCACGTCGGCCGCCGTCCCCGCGTGCACGACGGCGTTGGTCACGAGCTCACTGGTGAGGACGACGGCGTCGTCGACGACATCGTTGTAGCCCCACCCCTGGAGCGTGTCCCGGACGAAGGCGCGGGCGGTCGCGACAGAGCGCCCGACCGGTTCGAAGGTGGCGGCCGCGCGCGCGGTGATCACAGCACTCCCCATATGGTGTCTCGTCACTTTCCCGAGTCCTGTGCCCGTTTATCGCCGCTTCGATTCGCTTGCCAGGCTAGACGTTCGGCGAGGGTGCCGGTTACACGAGGGCCGAGATCGGGACAGGACGGTCTTGTAGTGGTGCGCGGGCGCACAAGTATGGACTCCGGGTGCAAGGGATGGGGGGCAACCGGGACACGTTGCCCGCCGACCGGTCCCGGCCTGGTACGTTGCAACGATTTGACGTCCGCCCGGTCGCCCGTTGACGGTGTGCTGTGGCGGTGAGCCAAAGTGGAACTGGGCAAGCTTCCTTATAGGCCCGAGTGAAACGGTCAACCCCTGCGGGAGGGACACGGTGGAGTCTGGCGTGGCGGCGCAGGGTTCGAAGGCGCGTACAAAAGGCGGACAGTCCGTGAAAAAACAGCGCAATGGCACCGTCGAGGTCGACGCGGCAGCTCTGAACAGACTGCTGGCGGGACTCGCGGCGATGCGCGACGGCAACTTCCGCCGGCGGCTCACCGTCTCCGGCGACGGTGTGATGACGGAGATCTCGGCGGTCTTCAACGAGGTCGCCGACCGGAACCTCCATCTCACCGGTGAGTTGGCCCGTGTGCGGCGCGTGGTCGGCCGGGAGGGGAAGCTCACGGAGCGGTTGGAGACGGGGGCCTGCGAGGGTTCCTGGGCCGCCGCGATCGACGCCTCCAACGAGCTCGTCGACGATCTCGCGCGACCGGTCTCCGAAGTGGGCCGGGTGCTGTCGGCGGTCGCCGACGGTGATCTGGAGCAGCGGATGGAGCTGCGGTCGCACACGACGGACGAGACGGTCCGGCCGTTGCGCGGCGAGTTCCTGAAGGTCGCCCGTACGGTCAACAACCTCGTCGACCAGCTGTCGGTCTTCACCGAGCAGGTGACCCGGGTCGCCGTCGAGGTGGGCACCGAGGGCAAGCTCGGGGGCCAGGCGCAGGTGCGCGGGATGTCCGGGTCCTGGAAGGACCTCACGGACTCCGTCAACACCATGGCGTACCGGCTGACGGCCCAGGTGCGGGACATCGCGTTGGTGACGACGGCGGTAGCCAAGGGCGATCTGTCGCGGAAGGTCACCGTCCATGTGGCTGGCGAGATGCTCCAGTTGAAGAACACCGTCAACACGATGGTCGACCAGCTGTCCTCGTTCTCCTCCGAGGTGACACGCGTCGCCCGTGAGGTGGGTACGGAGGGCGAGCTGGGCGGTCAGGCGACCGTGCCGGGTGTGGCGGGCGTGTGGAAGGACCTCACCGACTCCGTCAACACGATGGCGGGCAACCTCACCTCTCAGGTGCGCGGTATCGCGGAGGTGACGACGGCGGTCGCCAGCGGTGACCTGACGCAGAAGGTCACGGTGAGCGCACGCGGCGAGGTCGCGCAGCTCGCCGAGACGATCAACCAGATGACCGAGACGCTGCGCACCTTCGCGGACGAAGTGACGCGGGTGGCGAGCGAGGTCGGTGGCGAGGGACTGCTCGGCGGTCAGGCGCAGGTGCCGGGCGCGGCCGGGACGTGGAAGGACCTCACCGACTCGGTGAACACGGTCTTCCGGAATCTGACGACGCAGGTGCGCGACATCGCGCAGGTGACGACGGCGGTGGCCAGCGGCGACATGTCGCAGAAGGTCACGGTCGACGTGGCCGGGGAGATGCTGGAGCTGAAGAACACCGTCAACACGATGGTGGACCAGCTCCAGTCGTTCGGTTCCGAGGTGACCCGGGTGGCCCGGGAGGTCGGCGTCGAGGGCCGGCTCGGCGGCCAGGCCGAGGTGCCGGGAGCCGCGGGGACGTGGAAGGACCTCACCGACTCGGTGAACACCGCGTTCCGTAACCTGACCGGTCAGGTCCGGGACATCGCGCAGGTCACCACGGCTGTCGCGAACGGTGACCTGTCGCAGAAGGTCACCGTGGACGTGGCCGGGGAGATGCTGGAGCTGAAGAACACCGTCAACACGATGGTGGCGCAGCTGTCCAGCTTCGCCGACCAGGTGACGCGGATGGCCCGGGACGTGGGCACCGAGGGCCGCCTCGGCGGTCAGGCGCGCGTGGACGGTGTGTCGGGTACGTGGAAGGAACTCACGGACTCCGTCAACTTCATGGCCGGCAATCTCACCTCCCAGGTGAGGCAGATCGCGCAGGTGACGACGGCGGTGGCGCGGGGCGACCTGTCGCAGAAGATCGACGTGGACGCCCGGGGCGAGATCCTTGAGCTGAAGAACACCATCAACACGATGGTCGACCAGCTCTCCGCCTTCGCCGACCAGGTCACCAGGGTGGCACGCGAGGTGGGTACGGACGGGCGTCTGGGCGGTCAGGCGCAGGTGCCCGGCGTGGCCGGGGTGTGGCGCGATCTCACCGATTCGGTGAACGGTATGGCCGGAAACCTCACCGCTCAGGTCCGTAACATCGCGCAGGTCGCCACGGCGGTGGCGCGCGGTGACCTGTCGCAGAAGATCGACGTGGACGCCCGGGGCGAGATCCTGGAGCTGAAGAACACCCTCAACACGATGGTGGACCAGCTGTCCAACTTCGCCGAGCAGGTGACGCGGGTCGCCCGCGAGGTGGGTACGGAGGGCATCCTCGGCGGTCAGGCCGAGGTCCAGGGTGTCTCCGGTACGTGGAAGGACCTCACGCAGTCCGTCAACGGCATGGCGAACAACCTGACGCTCCAGGTCCGCAACATCGCCGAGGTCACCACCGCGGTCGCCAAGGGCGATCTCTCCAAGAAGATCACCGTCGACGCCAAGGGCGAGATCCTGGAACTGGTCACGACCGTCAACACGATGGTCGACCAGCTGCTGAACTTCGCGGACGAGGTCTCGCGCGTGGCCCGCGAGGTGGGTACCGAGGGCATTCTCGGGGGTCAGGCGCGGGTGCGCGGGGCGACCGGCATCTGGAAGGACCTCAGCGAGAACGTCAACCTGATGGCCAACAACCTGACCAGCCAGGTGCGCAACATCTCCCGGGTCTCCTCCGCGGTCGCCAACGGTGATCTGACGAAGAAGGTCACCGTGGAGGCGCGCGGCGAGGTCGCGGAGCTGGCCGACACGGTCAACACGATGGTGACGACGCTGTCCTCGTTCGCCGACGAGGTCACGCGTGTGGCCCGCGAGGTGGGTACGGAGGGCGAGCTGGGGGGCCAGGCGCGGGTGCCGGGCGTCGCCGGTACGTGGAAGGACCTCACCGAGTCCGTGAACTCGATGGCCTCCAATCTGACCGGCCAGGTGCGGCAGATCGCCACGGTCACCACCGCCATCGCCAAGGGCGACCTGACCAAGAAGATCGACATCGACGCGCGCGGTGAGATCCAGGAGCTGAAGAACACCATCAACACGATGGTCGACCAGCTGTCCTCGTTCGCGGAGCAGGTGACCCGGGTCGCCCGCGAGGTGGGCACGGAGGGGCAGCTGGGCGGTCAGGCGCGGGTGCGGGACGTCGACGGCACCTGGCGCGACCTCACCGAGTCGGTGAACGAGATGGCCGGGAACCTGACCCGTCAGGTCCGCGCCATCGCGGCCGTCGCCACCGCGGTGACCCGCGGTGATCTGAACCTGAAGATCGACGTGGACGCGGCCGGCGAGATCCAGGTCCTCCAGGACAACATCAACACGATGATCGCGAACCTGCGCGACACCACCCTCGCCAACAAGGAGCAGGACTGGCTGAAGGGCAACCTGGCCCGGATCTCCGGCCTGATGCAGGGCCGCCGCGACCTGGACGACGTGGCCTCGCTAATCATGAGCGAGCTGACGCCGGTGGTCTCGGCGCAGCACGGCGCGTTCTTCCTGGCCATGACCGCGGGCGACTCGGACGAGGTGGGTCCGGACGACGGTGCGGCCAGCGCGTACGAACTGCGGATGCGGGGGAGTTACGGCTACTCCGCGGGTTCGATGCCGACCTCGTTCCGTCCCGGTGAGACGCTCATCGGGACGGCGGCCGAGGAGAAGCGGACGATCCAGGTGGACAACGTGCCGCCCGGCTACCTGAAGATCTCCTCGGGGCTGGGCGAGGCTCCTCCGGCGCATGTGATCGTGCTGCCGGTGCTCTTCGAGGGCAAGGTCCTCGGCGTGATCGAACTGGCCTCTTTCCAGCCGTTCACGCATATCCAGCGGGACTTCCTCAACCAGCTCGCCGAGATGATCGCGACGAGCGTCAACACGATCAGCGTCAACACCAAGACCGAGAAGCTCCTGGAGCAGTCGCAGGAGCTGACCGAGCAACTGCGTGACCGCTCGCAGGAGTTGGAGAACCGGCAGAAGGCCCTCCAGGAGTCCAACGCCGAACTGGAGGAGAAGGCCGAGCTGCTGGCCCAGCAGAACCGCGACATCGAGGTGAAGAACACCGAGATCGAGGAGGCGCGGCAGGTGCTGGAGGAGCGGGCCGAGCAGCTCGCGGTCTCGATGCGCTACAAGTCCGAGTTCCTGGCGAACATGTCGCACGAGCTGCGCACGCCGCTGAACTCGCTGCTGATCCTCGCCAAGTTGCTGGCGGACAACGCAGAGGGCAACCTCTCGCCGAAGCAGGTGGAGTTCGCCGAGACGATCCACGGGGCCGGCTCCGACCTGCTCCAGCTGATCAACGACATCCTCGACCTGTCGAAGGTCGAGGCGGGCAAGATGGACGTCAGCCCGACCAGGATCGCGCTGGTCCAGCTGGTCGACTACGTGGAGGCGACCTTCCGCCCGCTCACCGCGGAGAAGGGGCTCGACTTCTCCGTACGGGTGTCGCCGGAGCTCCCCGCGACGCTGCACACCGACGAGCAGCGCCTGCTGCAGGTGCTGCGCAACCTGCTCTCCAACGCGGTGAAGTTCACCGACGGCGGTGCGGTGGAGCTGGTGATCCGGCCGGCCGGTGCCGATGTGCCCAACGCGATCCGGGAGCACCTGCTGGAGGCCGGTTCGCTGCGGGACGCGGACGCCGATCTGATCGCCTTCTCGGTCACGGACACCGGCATCGGGATCGCGTCCAGCAAGATGCTGGTGATCTTCGAGGCGTTCAAGCAGGCGGACGGCACGACGAGCCGCAAGTACGGCGGCACCGGCCTCGGTCTCTCCATCAGCCGGGAGATCGCGCGGCTGCTCGGCGGCGAGATCCACGCGGCGAGCGAGCCGGGACGCGGTTCCACCTTCACCCTGTACCTGCCGCTGCACCGCGCCGAACTGCCGCCCCAGGGCTACCCGGCGGTGGGTTCCGGTTCCGCCGAGGTGCTGGGCGGCGCGGGCGACATGGGGCACGTGCAGTCCCCGCAGGGGCAGCCGGCTCCGTTCGGCGACCCGGCCAACTCCGCCGGGATGTTCCGGCGGCGGCGCAAGGCCCTGGAGGACGCGGCCCGCAGGCCCGCGCTGCCGACCGGCCGCACCACGCCCGAGAGCTCCCCGCAGCAGGAGGAGTGGGTGCAGGCGCAGGGGAGCCAGGGCGAGAGCCAAGTGCAGGGCCAGTCGGCGGCCGAGGAGAGGGAGCCCCGGCGGACGTTCCGCTTCCGCGGTGAGAAGGTCCTCATCGTCGACGACGACATCCGCAACGTCTTCGCGCTCACCAGCGTGCTGGAGCAGCACGGACTGGCGGTGCTGTACGCGGAGAACGGCCGTGAGGGCATCGAAGTCCTGGAGCAGCACGACGATGTGACGGTCGTGCTGATGGACATCATGATGCCCGAGATGGACGGTTACGCGACGACGACCGCGATCCGTCGGATGCCGCAGTTCGCCGGGTTGCCGATCGTCGCGCTCACCGCGAAGGCCATGAAGGGCGACCGGGAGAAGGCCATCGATTGCGGGGCTTCCGACTATGTGACGAAGCCGGTCGATCCCGATCACTTGCTTGCGGTGATGGAGCAGTGGATGCACGGAGAGTGATAGAGATGGGAAGAAATGAGCATCAGTTGTTGACCGGCTGTGCTCGAACGGGTGTGAACCCGCCGTACTGGGGAACCTTCTGGTCTCCAACCGCGTTTGCGGTATGTGCACGGTGACATCGCGGTGACAGGGTGTGGTGACGGGCGGGGTGCGGCTACCATGACCGGCACAAGGACGGACGGCGTAAGGGAGTCGTCCCCTGGGGCGGCACCCGGTGCATTTCCGGGGCGAGGAGGACGGGCCATGGTGCAGAAGGCCAAGATCCTCCTGGTCGATGACCGGCCGGAGAATCTGCTGGCGCTGGAGGCCATCCTCTCTGCGCTCGATCAGACACTGGTCCGGGCATCGTCAGGGGAGGAGGCGCTCAAAGCGCTGCTCACGGACGACTTCGCGGTCATTCTGCTGGACGTCCAGATGCCGGGCATGGACGGTTTCGAGACAGCCGCGCACATCAAGCGGCGGGAGCGGACCCGGGACATCCCGATCATCTTCCTCACCGCGATCAACCACGGACCGCACCACACCTTCCGCGGCTACGCGGCCGGTGCGGTGGACTACATCTCGAAGCCGTTCGACCCATGGGTCCTGCGGGCCAAAGTCTCGGTCTTCGTCGAGCTGTACATGAAGAACTGCAAGCTCCGCGAGCAGGCCGCACTGCTGCGGCTCCAGTTGGAGGGCAACGGCCACGCGGGCGGCGAGCACGAGAAGGAGCCGGCCGGTCTGCTGGCCGAACTCTCCGCGCGGCTCGCGGCGGTCGAGGAGCAGGCCGAAGCGCTCTCCAAGCAGCTCGACGACGAATCCGCGGACGCCGCCGCGGTAGCCACCGCCGCCCACCTCGAACGCAAGCTGACCGGCCTGCGCCGCGCGCTCGACGCGCTGGAGCCGGGCACCGGCGGGGGTACGGGCGTGCTGCCCGCACAGAGCTGACGATCTCCGCCCCTCCGGCTCGGCGCGTGACCGCCGCTGCCGTGAAGCGGCGTCAGTTCCCGGCCCCCCGAGGGCGACACGGTCGGGTGAACCAGTAGGCGAACGTATTCACGGGCGACGACAGCGGTAACCTCGGCACCATGGCCTCACGTACGTCCGGCAAGGGTTCCCAGGGCGCGGCGGGCGCCGCGAAGCGCGTCGGCCGTGCCCCGGGCCCGGCGAAGAAAGCCGCGCCCGTCAAGAAGACCGCGCCCAGGAAGTCGGCCGCGCCCGCGAAGAGGGCTCCCGCGAAGAAGGCGGCGGCCAGGAAGCCCGCGCCCAGACCCGCACCGTCACCCACCGGAGGCGTCTACCGGCTGGTGCGGGCGGTCTGGCTCGGGGCGGCGCACGGCGTCGGCGCCCTGTTCCGCTCGGTAGGGCGTGGAGCCAAGGGGCTTGACCCCGCCCACCGCAAGGACGGGCTCGCCCTGCTGCTGCTCGGCCTGGCGCTGATCGTCGCCGCGGGCACCTGGTCCAACCTCCAGGGGCCGGTCGGCGACCTGGTCGAGATGCTGGTGACCGGGGCCTTCGGCCGGCTCGACCTGCTCGCGCCGATACTGCTGGGCGCGATCGCGGTACGGCTGATCCTGTACCCGGAGCGGCCCGACGCCAACGGCCGTATCGTCATCGGGCTCTCCGCCCTGGTCATCGGAGTCCTCGGCCAGGTGCACATCGCCGTGGGGTCGCCGGGCCGGGCCGAGGGCACCGAGGCGATGCAGGACGCGGGCGGGCTGATCGGCTGGGCCACCTCCAAGCCGCTGATCTTCATGATGGGCGAGGTGCTCGCCGTACCGCTGCTCGTGCTGCTGACCGTGTTCGGGCTCCTCGTCGTCACCGCCACCCCGGTCAACGCCATCCCGCGGCGGCTGCGTCAGCTCGGCGTCCGCCTCGGCATCGTGGAACCGCCGCCCGAGGCCGGCGACGGGTACGAGGACGACGACGAGCGCTACGACGAACAGTGGCGCGAGGCGCTGCCCGAGCCGACCCGGCGGCGCGGCACGCGGCGCCCGGACGCGGACCCCGTCCACGACGAGGCGGAGGCGGACGCGTTCACCAAGCGCAGGAGGCCCCGCAGGCCCTCCGCGCAGCCCGCGATGAACCGGCCGCTGGACGCGGTGGACGTCGCCGCTGCCGCTGCCGCCGCGCTCGACGGGGCCGTGCTCAACGGGATGCCGCCCTCGCCGGTCGTCGCCGACCTGACCCAGGGCGTCTCCGTGGACCGGGAGCGCACCGGAACGCCCGTCCCCGGGGCCCGGGGGGCCGAGCGGGACGGCGCGGGGAAGGCCGGGGCAGGGCGCAGGCAGGACCGGTCCGGTGACGCGCACGACGCGACCGGCGGTGACACCTCCGCCCGGTCCGGCGCCGTTCCCGACCTGACGAAGCCCGCACCGGAGCGTTCCGAGGACCTGCCCGCCCGCGCCGAGCAGCTCCAGCTGTCCGGCGACATCACGTACTCGCTGCCCTCGCTCGACCTGCTGGAGCGCGGCGGGCCGGGCAAGACCCGCAGCGCCGCCAACGATGTGGTCGTCGCCTCGCTGACCAACGTCTTCACCGAGTTCAAGGTCGACGCCGCGGTCACCGGGTTCACCCGGGGCCCGACCGTCACCCGGTACGAGATCGAGCTCGGCCCCGCCGTGAAGGTCGAGAAGATCACGGCACTGGCCAAGAACATCGCGTACGCCGTGGCCAGCCCGGACGTGCGGATCATCTCGCCGATCCCGGGCAAGTCCGCCGTCGGCATCGAGATCCCCAACTCCGACCGCGAGATGGTCAACCTCGGCGACGTGCTGCGCCTCGCGGACGCGGCCGAGGACGACCACCCGATGCTCGTGGCGCTCGGCAAGAACGTCGAGGGCGGCTACGAGATGGCCAACCTCGCCAAGATGCCGCACGTCCTGGTCGCCGGCGCCACCGGCTCCGGCAAGTCCTCCTGCATCAACTGCCTGATCACCTCGATCATGGTGCGGGCCACCCCGGACGACGTGCGGATGGTCCTCGTCGACCCCAAGCGCGTCGAGCTCACCGCGTACGAGGGCATTCCCCACCTCATCACCCCGATCATCACCAACCCCAAGAAGGCCGCCGAGGCGCTCCAGTGGGTCGTGCGGGAGATGGACCTGCGCTACGACGACCTCGCCAACTTCGGTTACCGGCACATCGACGACTTCAACCACGCGGTGCGCAACGGCAAGTGCAAGGCGCCCGAGGGCAGTGAGCGGGAGCTGTCCCCGTACCCGTACCTGCTGGTGATCGTCGACGAGCTGGCCGACCTGATGATGGTGGCCCCGCGCGACGTCGAGGACTCGATCGTCCGCATCACTCAGCTGGCCCGCGCGGCCGGCATCCACCTGGTGCTCGCCACCCAGCGGCCATCGGTCGACGTGGTGACCGGCCTGATCAAGGCCAACGTGCCCTCGCGGCTCGCCTTCGCCACCTCCTCCCTCGCCGACAGCCGCGTCATCCTCGACCAGCCCGGCGCCGAGAAGCTCATCGGCAAGGGCGACGGGCTCTTCCTCCCGATGGGCGCCAACAAACCCACCCGTATGCAGGGCGCGTTCGTCACCGAGGACGAGGTCGCCGCCGTCGTCCAGCACTGCAAGGACCAGATGGCCCCGGTCTTCCGGGAAGACGTCGTGGTGGGAACGAAACAGAAGAAGGAGATCGACGAGGACATCGGCGACGACCTGGACCTGCTCTGCCAGGCCGCCGAACTGGTCGTCTCCACCCAGTTCGGATCGACCTCGATGCTCCAGCGCAAGCTCCGGGTCGGCTTCGCCAAGGCGGGCCGGCTGATGGACCTGATGGAGTCCCGCAACATCGTCGGACCCAGCGAGGGCTCCAAGGCGCGCGACGTCATGGTGAAACCCGACGAACTCGACGGGGTGTTGGCCGTCATCCGCGGGGAATCCGCTCCGTAAAGGTTTTGTGGGCAACCGTTTCGTACGGTCGTACGTCCAGTTGTAGGGAGGGGCGGAACCGTGCTCCTCCCCGCAGCTCGCTCCGTCGTCACCTCATCCGTACCCCCACCCCGTTCGGCCCACTACAGGTTGACCAGTCCTCGATCGGGGCTGTGCTCCGTCCCCGCTCCGCCCCGGAGCCGGCGGCGGGGCCGTCCGGCGAACCCGATGGCGTACAAAGTCGTCCCTCCCGGTTGCCCCTCCCTTTCGTACCCCCCCTAGACTGAACATCCAGCAGGTGGCTCACGCTCGAAAGGCGCCCCCGTGTCCATCGGCAACTCCCCCGAAGACGACCGGCCTTCGATCGGTCGTGCCCTTCAGCAGGCTCGAATCGCCGCGGCTCTGACGGTCGAGGAAGTCAGCAGCTCCACCCGGGTGCGCATCCCCATCGTGCACGCGATCGAGCAGGACGACTTCTCCCGCTGCGGCGGCGACGTCTACGCCCGCGGCCACATCCGCACGCTCGCGCGTGCCGTCGGCCTCGATCCGGAACCGCTGGTCGAGGAGTACGACGCCGATCACGGCGGCCGTCCGGCACCGACCCCCGCGGCTCCGCTGTTCGAAGCGGAACGCATCCGCTCCGAACCCCGGCGGCCCAATTGGACCGCCGCCATGGTCGCGGCCATCGTCGCCGTCATCGGTTTCGTCGGCTTCACGCTCTTCAGCGGCGAGGACGAACCCTCGAACACCGCGCAGATCGCGGAGGGCTCCAAGCCCGACAAGACCGCGGCCAAGCCCACCGCCACCAAGCCCTCCGACCCCAAGCCCGTGCCCTCCGAGAGCGCCATCGCCGCCGCCCCCCGGGACAAGGTGACGGTCAAGCTCAGCGCGGACCGGGGCAAGAGCTGGATCTCGGCCAAGGACCACAACGGACGGCAGCTCTTCGACGGCCTGCTGCTCCAGGGCGAGTCCAAGACCTTCCAGGACAAGGAGCGCATCGACCTCGTCCTCGGCGACGCCGGGGCGATCGAGCTCTTCGTCAACGGCAAGCAGGTCGAGGACCGCTTCGGTCCGGGCCAGGTCGAACGGCTCTCCTACACCAAGGGCGACCCCGAGGCCGGCTGATCCGCCGCCCTCCGCACCGCACACGTCCCGACGGGCGTCCGGCATCGCGCCGGGCGCCCGTCGGCGTTCCCCGACCCGGTCCGCCTGCTACGGGGAGTAACAGCCAAGAGGGCAGGCAACCCTGCACGGCAGGGGGGCCGCCGCGACGAAGTAGTCTTGAGTCCATGCCCGAACGCCGTACCGTCGCCCTTGTCACTCTTGGATGCGCCCGTAACGAGGTGGACTCGGAGGAGCTTGCAGGCCGCTTGGCAGCGGACGGCTGGGACCTCGTCGAGGATGCCTCCGACGCGGATGTCGCAGTCGTCAACACCTGTGGGTTCGTCGAAGCCGCCAAGAAGGACTCCGTCGACGCCCTGCTCGAAGCCAACGATCTGAAGGATCACGGCCGCACCCAGGCCGTCGTCGCCGTCGGCTGCATGGCCGAGCGCTACGGCAAGGACCTTGCCGAGGCCCTGCCGGAGGCGGACGGCGTCCTCGGATTCGACGACTACGCCGACATCTCCGACCGGCTCCAGACCATCCTCAACGGCGGCGTCCACGCCTCGCACACCCCGCGAGACCGCCGCAAGCTGCTGCCGATCAGCCCCGCCGAGCGGCAGGACGCCGCCGTGGCGCTGCCCGGCCACGCCCAGGAGACGCCCGCCCCCGCCCCCGAGGACCTCCCCGAGGGGGTCGCGCCGGTCTCCGGACCGCGGGCGCCGCTGCGCCGCAGGCTCGGCACCAGCCCCGTGGCCTCGGTGAAGCTCGCCTCCGGCTGCGACCGCCGCTGCTCCTTCTGCGCCATCCCCTCCTTCCGCGGCTCGTTCATCTCGCGGCGTCCCTCGGACGTGCTCCAGGAGACCCGCTGGCTGGCCGAACAGGGCGTCAAGGAGGTCATGCTCGTCTCCGAGAACAACACCTCCTACGGCAAGGACCTCGGCGACATCCGCCTCCTGGAGACCCTGCTGCCCGAGCTGGCCGACGTGGACGGCATCGAGCGGATCCGGGTCAGCTACCTCCAGCCCGCCGAGATGCGCCCGGGCCTCATCGACGTCCTCACCTCGACCCCGAAGGTCGCCCCGTACTTCGACCTCTCCTTCCAGCACTCCGCCCCCGGCGTGCTGCGCGCGATGCGCCGCTTCGGCGACACCGACCGCTTCCTGGAGCTCCTGGACACCATCCGGAGCAAGGCCCCCCAGGCCGGCGCCCGCTCCAACTTCATCGTCGGTTTCCCCGGCGAGACCGAGGCGGACCTCGCCGAGCTGGAACGCTTCCTCACCGGCGCCCGCCTCGACGCGATCGGCGTCTTCGGGTACTCGGACGAGGAGGGCACCGAGGCGGTCGGCTACGAGAACAAGCTCGACGCCGACACGATCGCGGAGCGCCTCGCCCACATCTCGCAGCTGGCCGAGGAGCTGACCTCGCAGCGGGCGGAGGAGCGAGTCGGCGAGACCCTCCAGGTGCTGGTGGAGTCCGTGGAGTCGGAGGAGGACGGCGAGGTCGCGATCGGGCGCGCGGCGCACCAGGCCCCCGAAACGGATGGCCAGGTGGTCTTCACCACACGCGAGGGTCTCGTGCCGGGCCGTATGGTCGAGGCAAAGGCAGTGGGCACCGAGGGCGTCGACCTGGTGGCCGAACACCATGAGCTTGCGGAGGTAGCCAGATGACCGGAGTCCCGGCATCCGCGGCAGGCGGCTCCGGCGCGAAGCCGGTCCGCGGCGGCAAGCTGGGCACTGCGGCCGTCAACCAGGCCAGCCTGTGGAACATCGCCAACATCCTGACCATGGTGCGGCTGCTGCTCGTGCCCGGGTTCGTCCTGCTGCTGTTCCACGACGGCGGATACGACCCGGTCTGGCGCGCGTTCGCCTGGGCGGCCTTCGCCGTCGCGATGATCACCGACCTGTTCGACGGTCATCTGGCGCGGGCCTACAACCTGGTCACGGACTTCGGGAAGATCGCCGACCCGATCGCCGACAAGGCGATCATGGGCGCGGCGCTGGTCTCGCTGTCCGTCCTGGGCGATCTGCCGTGGTGGATCACCGGGGTGATCCTCGCCCGTGAGCTGGGCATCACGCTGATGCGGTTCTGGGTCATCCGGCATGCGGTGATCCCGGCCAGCAGAGGCGGCAAACTCAAGACGCTCGCGCAGGGGACGGCGGCCGGGATGTACGTCCTGGTGCTCACCGGGCCCCTGGCCACCTTGCGCTTCTGGGTGATGATGGTCGCCGTCGTGCTGACGGTCGTCACCGGACTCGATTACGTACGTCAGGCCGTCGTCCTGCGTCGCCAGGGCCTCGCCGCCGAGCGCGCCGCCGCCGCCGCCGAGCGGGCCGCGGAGGCCCTTCAGGGCACTGTCGGCACCGCTGCAACCGCCGCCGGCGCCGGTCCGGCCGCCGAGGCCGTGGCCGGCGCGAAGGACGTACGCGCTACTGCCGAGGCGCGCGACGCCGCGGAGGCCGAGCGGTGACAGCCGCTGCCCGGGTGCTCCGGCTCCTCGGAGCGCGGGGCGAGACGCTCGCCGTCGCCGAATCGCTGACGGGCGGCCTGCTCGCCGCCGACCTGACCTCCGTACCCGGCGCCTCCCGGTCCTTCCGCGGATCGGTGACGGCTTACGCCACCCCTCTGAAGCGGGACGTCCTGGGCGTCGACGGGGGCCTGCTGGCGGAACGCGGAGCGGTGGACCCCGAGGTCGCGCTGCAGATGGCGGTCGGCGTGCGCCGGGTCCTCGACGCGGACTGGGGCGTCTCCACCACGGGGGTCGCGGGACCGGAACCACAGGACGGGCAGCCGGTCGGCACGGTGTACGTCGCCGTGGCCGGGCCCTTGGGCATCGAGAAAGTGACGGCTCTGCGGTTGAATGGTGAGAGGGCGGATATCCGTAGTGAGAGTGTGCGAGGCGCCCTCCGACTGCTCGCAAGCGAACTCGGTGAGAATGCGCGGGCACAGGATACGGAACAGATCGGGGGGAAATGATGTTTGCAGCCCTGAGTGAACACGTCATCGCTCCCCGCACGGCCGCAGCACAAGGCGGTACGGTAGGGCGTGAAGGATGCGGCTACGCGGTCCGAGGAGGGAGCCACCGATGATTCTGCTCCGTCGCCTGCTGGGTGACGTGCTGCGTCGGCAGCGCCAGCGCCAAGGCCGTACTCTGCGCGAAGTCTCCTCGTCCGCCCGGGTCTCGCTCGGTTATCTCTCCGAGGTGGAGCGGGGGCAGAAGGAGGCATCCTCCGAGCTGCTCTCCGCGATTTGCGACGCGCTTGACGTACGGATGTCCGAGCTCATGCGTGAAGTGAGCGACGAGCTCTCGCTCGCTGAGCTGGCCGAGTCGGCAGCTGCCAGTGATCCGGTCCCAGTACCGGTTCGTCCCATGCTCAACTCCGTCTCCGTCTCGTCGGTCGCAGGTGTGCCGTCGGGCCGGGTGACCATCAAGGCGCCCGCGGAAGCGGTGGACGTCGTCGCCGCCTGATCCACGCGGCGCAGTTGCTCGACCGGAGTCCCGGTCGGCCCCTACCGGGGTCGGCCGGGACTTTCGCGTTCGCCGTCCACATGACCGCCGGGTCCTCCGTGCGGCCTGCGGATCGCGCGCCTCATATGGGTGTGAGTCCTCGGTGGGTGGGCAGACGGAGAACAAGGCTCGCATGACCGTTTTGCTTTATATGTGCCATCGTGGGTGATGCACCGAGACGGTCAGCGAAGCGGCTGACGGATGGGAGTAGCGCACATGTCTGTGGTCAAGAGCACGTTGTCCGAGGGCGACCTCAAGGTCGTGGGAACGGCGCTGCAGGGCGCTCTGGTCGACCTCGTCGACCTCTCCCTGGTGGCCAAGCAGGTCCATTGGAACGTGGTCGGTCCACGCTTCCGTTCCGTGCACCTTCAGCTCGACGACGTCGTCGTCACGGCCCGGCAGCACTCCGACACGGTCGCCGAGCGCGCCTCGGCGGTCGGGGTCAACCCGGACGGGCGCTCCGGCACGGTCGCCAAGGAGACCGCCATCGCGTCCGTGCCCGAGGGCTGGATCAAGGACACCGACGCCGTGCGGATCCTGGTGGACGCGCTGGGCGTGGTCATCGGCCGGATGCGGGAGCGCATCGAGGAGACCGACGCACCGGATCCGATCACCCAGGACCTGCTGATCGGGCTGACGGCGGAGCTCGAGAAGCATGCCTGGATGTTCCAGGCTGAGAGCGCCTGAACCGACGCCCGATCGACGACCGCGATACGTCCCGAGCAGAAGGAGCGACATCATGAGTGACGGAGCCATGGACAAGATGAAGGGCAAGGGCAAGGAGGCTGTCGGCAAGCTGACCGGCGACCGCCGCAAGGAAGCCGAGGGCAAGGCCGATCAGGCCAAGGGCGGAGCCAAGGACGCGGCGGGCGGAGTCGGCGACCGCGCCAAGGGCGTCAAGGACTCCCTCCGCCGGGACGACGACAAGTAGTCCTGAGCTTTCGGAGCCACTGCCCCGAGGTCCGAGTGCCCCCGCCGTTTCGGCGGGGGCACTTCCCTGTGGGTGACCTCTCGGCCGGGCGTTCTGGATGCACCACGGCCGCTGCCAGGGGAAACTGCCGGAAAGGACGTCGGCCGCGGGAGGTAGCGATGATACGGCGATGGGTGCCGGCGCTGGTTCTCGGCGGACTGTGGTGGTGGGCGGTGCTCCGGCTGGTGCTGCGTCCGGAACAGGCGGGGCTGGTGGAGGGGGCGGTGGCGGCGGGGGGCTGGGGGTTGAGTCTGTTGCCGGTCCATGTCGCGATGGTGGGGGCGGGGGGCCCGGTGAGCCCGTCGGGGCGGTCAGGGGGGTCGGGTCTGCTCGGGCCGTGGGGCTCGTTGGGTTCATTGACGCGGCGGTGGTCTACCAAGGCATGGCGACGCCGCCGTTCGGCCGGAGAATCTGACCGGTAAATGAAGGTCGAGGCGTCCGAGGCCGGGTGCAGCACGGTATGGGCGACGTCCTGCGGTTCGCCGACCCGGCCCAGCGGGGAGATCCGGGTCCTCGTCGCCTCCGCCCGGTGCTGACCCGAGGCGTCGTGCCGGTCGGTCATGGGCGTACGGATCCAGCCGGGTGCGACGGCGTTCATTCGTATGGCGTGAGGCCCCAGCTCCGTGGCGAGCGTCTTGGTGAGCTGCACCACGGCGGCCTTCGCGACGCTGTAGCAGAGCAGGCCCGCGTTCGCGGAGTCCACCGCGCCGGACGCCATCGTGATCAGCGAGCCGGGGGTGGAGCGGGCCGTCATGGAGCGGGCCACTTCCTGGCAGGCGTACAGCACCCTTCGGAGATTGACGGCCGGTACGCGGTCCAGATCCTCGTCCGCCGTCTCCAGCACGCTGCTGGTGTGCATGATCCCGGCCGAGGCGACCACGACGTCGAGCTGCCCGGTCGCGCCGACGGCCGCACGGACCTGGTCGCGGTCGGTGACGTCGAGAGGGAGGGTCCGGGCGCTGCCGCCCGCTTCGGTGACCAGGTCGTACGTCCGGCGCAGCCCGTCTCGTCACGATCCGCACAGTGCACCGTCGCCCCGGCCTCCGCGAGCAGCAGGGCGCTCGCCCACCTGATGCCGCTCGCCGCGCCGGTGATGAACGCGGCGCGGCCCGTCAGGCCGTACGCGGAGAGAGGCATGACGGGACCGTAGGACCGCATCTGACGGGCCGTCAATTAGGGGGTCGGTCCCGATTGGCAACCGGGACACCAGTAGGTGGGGCGGTCGTCCTGGTCGGTGAGGCGGATCGGGGTTCCGCAGCGCAGACAGGGGCGACGGGCCCGCCCGTAGACGTACAGCCGCTCCTGTACGCGAACGGGGGGCCGGGCGCGTGGGCGGGCGGGGGCCGGGGTCGGTGGGGTGGCCGGGGGGCTCGGTGGGGGCGCTGTGGCGGGCGGGCTCGGGAGGGCCGGTGGCGTGCGCAGTTCGGAGGTGATCGTCGTGGTGCGGGTGGGGCGATCGCGGTTGGCGTGCAGCAGTCGCTCGGCGAGCGTGACGAGTCGGAGGAGCACGCCGTCGGGGAGGGCGCCCACGGGGAGCCAAGGCGTGACGCGGGCCAGAAAGCACAGCTCGCACTTGTAGACGTTGCCGATGCCCGCCAGATTGCGCTGGTCCAGGAGTGCCTCGCCGAGGGGGCGCTGCGGCGCGGCGAGCAGCCGGTCCAGGGCCAGGCCGGGATCCCAGTCGGGGCCCAGCAGGTCAGGGCCCAGATGGCCCACGGCCCGGTCCTCCTCGCTGGTGCGCAGCAGCTCCAGGACCGGGAGCCGGTAGCCGACCGCGGTGTACTCCGCGTTGGCGAGGATCGCGCGGATCTGGTGCCCCGGACCGCCCCGCCAGCGTTCGTCCGGGGTGTACACCCGCCAGGCGCCGTCCATCCGGAGGTGGCTGTGCAGGGTCAGGCCGCCCTCGACGCGGGTCAGCAGGTGCTTGCCGCGGGCGGTGACGTCCAGGACGGTCCGGCCGGAGAGGTCGGCGGTGGCGAAACGGGGGACGCGCAGGTCCGACCGGGTCAGCACCTTCCCGGCCAGCGCCTCGTGGAGCCGGGTGGCGGTCTGGAGGACGGTGTCTCCTTCGGGCATGCCTCCATGATGGGCCGCGCCGGGGCGTTCGTGCCATGGTCCGGCCCACCGTCGGGTCGGGTGGCGTCCGGCCGCGGGTCGGTGGCGTCGCCGACGGGGCCGGTGCCGTCCGTCGAGGTGCCGTCCCGCCGAGGTGCTGTCCGCCGCCATGCCGGGCCCGGGACGTGTGGGGGTGGCGCTTCGGACCGTCGGTGGCTCGGATCAGGCGCGCAGGCGCAGGCCTCTCGGAGTGGCGAGGAACCCGGCGGACTCCAGCGTCCGGCCCAACGGCGAGGTGAGGGAGGAGACGCCGTTCGTCCGCTCCACCGTCACCGTGCCCAGGGCGCCGGCGCGGGCCGAGGCGGCCAGGGCCTCGGCCGCCGCCCGCAGGGCCGGGGCCTCGGGGTCGGACGGCCAGGCCAGGAGGGTCTTCCCGCCCCGCTCCATGTACAGCGTCAGCTCGCCGTTGACGAGGACCACCAGCGCCCCCGCCTTGCGGCCCGGCTTGTGTCCGGCGCCGTCGGGGGACTCGGGCCACGGCAGGGCGGCGCCGTACGCGTTGGCCGGGTCGGCCGCGGCCAGCACCAGAGCCTGGGGTGCGGAGTCCGGGTCCCGACGGTCGCGGGCCGTGGAGGCCGCGCGCAGACGGTCCACCGCGCCGTCCATCGCGAACTGGGCGGCCCCGAGCCCCTCGACCACATAGCCGCGCCGCGCCTGCCCGTTGTCCTCGAAGGCGGCCAGGACGCGGTACGTCGCGGAGAAGCCGCCCTCCACCCCTTCGGCCTGCACCGCACCCCGGGTCACCACCCCGTGCCGGTCGAGGAGGGACCGGGCGAGGGCGTGGGCGCGGTGGGTCGGTTCCGGCTCGGCCGGGGGCAGCAGGGCCCAGCGGCCCGATACGGTCGGCGGGCCGGTCCGGGACGCGGGGCGGGCGGCGGCGGTGAGCGAGCCGTAGCGCCCGCGCGGGACGCTGCGCCGGGAGCGGTGGGCGGTGGAGCCCGCCGTCCGCCCCGAGCCCAGGAGCGAACGCAGCGGGGCCAGGGTGTCGTTGGTGAGCCGCCCGGACCAGGCCAGGTCCCACAGCGCATCGGCCAGCTGCTGGTCCGTGCAGTCCGGGTGGGTCGTGGCCCGGACCTGGTCGGCGATCTGCCGGAAGAAGAGGCCGTATCCGCCGGAGAGCGTGGTGAGCACGGACTCGTGGAGCGCCGACAGCTCCAGCGGGTGCGGCGGAGGCAGGAGCAGGGGCGCGTTGTCGGCGAGGTAGAGGGAGACCCAGCCGTCCTTGCCGGGCAGGGCTCCCGCCCCGGCCCAGACGACCTCGCCCGTGGTCGTCAGCTCGTCGAGCATCGCCGGGGCGTAGCCCATGACCCGGCTCGGCAGGATCAGCTTCTCCAGCGCCGATGCGGGGACGGGAGCGCCCTGAAGCTGCTCGACGGCGCGGGCCAGCCCGTCGATGCCCCGGAGACCGTTGGAGCCGAAGTGCTGCCACTGGGGGAGGAAGGAGGCGAGGGCCCCGGGCGGCACCGGCTCCAGCTCCTGGCGGAGCGCCGCCAGCGAACGGCGGCGGAGCCGGCGCAGCACCGTGGCGTCGCACCATTCCTGGCCGATGCCCGCTGGGTGGAACTCCCCCTGGACGGTCCTGCCGGAGGCCGACAGCCGTTGCAGCGCCCCGTCGGTGACGGCGGTGCCCAGCCCGAAGCGCTCGGCGGCCCTGGCGGCGGTGAACGGGCCGTGCGTACGGGCGAAGCGGGCGAGGAGGTCGCCGAGCGGGTCCTTCACCGGCTCGGTGAACGCCTCGGGAACGCCGACCGGGAGCGCGGTGCCCAGGGCGTCGCGGAGCCGGCCGGCGTCCTCGATCGCCGCCCAGTGATCGGCCCCGGCGATCCGGACCTGGATCGCCCGGCGGGCCGACGCCAGCTCCGGTGCCCAGGACGGCTCGGCGCCCCGCTCGGCGAGCTCGGCGTCGGTGAGCGGACCTAGCACGCGCAGCAGGTCGGCGACCCCCTCGACATCCTTGATCCGCCGGTCCTCGGTGAGCCACTGCAGCTCCCGCTCCAGCTCGGTGAGGACCTCCGGGTCGAGCAGTTCGCGCAGCTCCGCCTGGCCCAGCAGTTCGGCGAGGAGATGGGAGTCCAGGGAGAGGGCGGCCGCGCGCCGTTCGGCGAGGGGCGAGTCGCCCTCGTACAGGAACTGCGCCACGTAACCGAAGAGGAGCGAGCGGGCGAACGGCGAGGGCTCCTGGGTGGTCACCTCGACCAGCCGGACCCGGCGTGCCTCCAGGTCGCCCATCAGTTCCGTGAGCCCGGGGACGTCGAACACGTCCTGGAGGCATTCGCGGACAGCCTCCAGAACGATCGGGAACGAGCCGAACTCCGAGGCGACCTGGAGCAGCTGGGAAGCCCGCTGGCGCTGCTGCCAGAGCGGGGTGCGCTTGCCGGGGGAGCGCCGGGGCAGCAGCAGGGCGCGCGCGGCGCACTCCCGGAACCGGGCGGCGAACAGGGCCGATCCGCCCACCTGGTCGGTGACGATTCTCTGGACCTCGCCCTGCTCGAAGACGACGTCGGCGGCCGCCACCGGTGGCTGGTCGCTGTCGTACGCCACGGCTCCCGGCGCGGGTCCGCCGTTCCCAGTGTCCGGGGGCCCCGGGGCGTCGAAATCGAGCAGGTCCAGGCCCATCATGTCCGCGTCGGGCAGCCGCAGCACGATCCCGTCGTCGGCGTGCATCACCTGGGCGTCCATCCCGTAGCGCTCGCCGAGGCGGGCCGAGAGCGCGAGCGCCCAGGGGGCGTGCACCTGGGCGCCGAAGGGGGAGTGCACGACGACCCGCCAGTCGCCCAGCTCGTCCCGGAACCGCTCGACCAGGATCGTCCGGTCGTCCGGGACGTGGCCGCAGGCCCGGCGCTGCTCGTCCAGATAGGCCAGGATGTTGTCCGCCGCCCAGGCGTCGAGGCCGGCGGCCAGCAGGCGCAGCCGGGCGTCCTCCTCTGACAGTCCGCCGATCTCACGGAGGAACGCTCCCAGCGCACGCCCGAGCTCCAGCGGACGGCCCAGCTGGTCGCCCTTCCAGAACGGCAGCCGGCCCGGAACACCCGGGGCCGGCGAGACGCAGGACCCGGTCCCGGGTGATGTCCTCGATCCGCCAGGACGTGGTGCCCAGGGTGAAGACGTCGCCCACACGGGACTCGTAGACCATCTCCTCGTCCAGCTCGCCGACCCGGCCGCCGCCCTTCTTCGGGTCGGCCCCGGCGAGGAAGACTCCGAAGAGCCCTCGGTCGGGAATGGTGCCGCCCGAGGTGACGGCGAGCCGCTGCGCCCCGGGGCGGCCCGTGACCGTGCCCCCGACGCGGTCCCACACGACCCGGGGGCGCAGCTCCGCGAAGGCGTCGGAGGGATAGCGTCCGGCGAGCATGTCGAGCACGGCGGTGAACGCCGACTCGGGAAGCGAGGCGAACGGGGCCGCCCGGCGGACCAGGGCCAGCAGGTCGTCCGCCTGCCAGCTGTCCAGAGCCACCATGGCGACCAGTTGCTGGGCGAGGACGTCCAGCGGGTTGGACGGGATGCGCAGCGCCTCGATCGCCCCTGTCCTCATCCGCTCGGTGACGACTGCGGCCTGCACCAGATCGCCGCGGTACTTCGGGAAGACCACCCCGGTGGAGACCGCTCCCACCTGGTGTCCGGCCCGGCCCACCCGCTGGAGGCCGGAGGCGACGGAGGGCGGGGACTCCACCTGGATCACCAGGTCGACCGCGCCCATGTCGATGCCCAGCTCCAGGCTGGAGGTGGCCACCACGGCGGGCAGCCGGCCCGCCTTGAGGTCCTCCTCGACCTGGGCCCGCTGCTCCTTGGAGACCGAGCCGTGGTGGGCGCGGGCCAGCAGGGCGGGAGCGCCCCTGCCCGCACCGGACTGGGCCATGATCTCGGCGGGGGCGTGCGCCTCCGGGAGGACGGGGGCCGGGTCGTCGGGGTCGAACGCGGTGCCGGTGGCCCGCTCGTACGCGATCTCGTTCAGCCGGTTGCACAGGCGCTCCGCCAGCCGCCGGGAGTTGGCGAAGACGATGGTGGAGCGGTGCGACTGCACGAGATCGGCGATGCGCTCCTCGACATGCGGCCAGATCGAGGGCTTGTCCGCCTGGCCGGCGTCACCGCCGGTGGCGGGGGAGCCGCCCAGCTCGCCCAGATCCTGGACCGGGACCACGACCGAGAGGTCGAACTCCTTGGTGGATCGGGGCTGGACGATCTCCACCTTGCGCTGCGGCGACAGGAAGCGGGCCACCTCGTCGACCGGCCGGACCGTCGCGGACAGGCCGATACGGCGGGCGGGACGCGGCAGCAGCTCGTCGAGACGCTCCAGGGACAGGGCGAGATGGGCGCCGCGCTTCGTGCCGGCGACCGCGTGCACCTCGTCGAGGATCACCGTCTCGACGCCGGCCAGCGCGTCCCGGGCGGAGGACGTCAGCATCAGGAACAGCGACTCGGGCGTGGTGATCAGGATGTCCGGAGGCCTCGTCACCATGGAGCGGCGCTCGGCGGGCGGGGTGTCTCCGGACCGGATGCCGACCCGCACCTCCGGCTCCGGCAGACCCAGGCGCACCGACTCCTGGCGGATGCCGGTCAGCGGCGAGCGGAGATTGCGCTCGACGTCGACCGCGAGGGCCTTGAGCGGGGACACGTACAGCACCCGGCAGCGCTTCTTCGCATCGGCGGGCGGCGGCTCGGCCGCCAGTCGGTCCAGCGAGGCGAGGAACGCGGCCAGTGTCTTACCGGAACCGGTCGGCGCGACGACCAGGACGTCGCTGCCCTCGCCGATGGCCCGCCAGGCGCCCTCCTGCGCCGCGGTGGGCGCGCTGAAAGCCCCGCCGAACCAACTGCGGGTCGCGGGCGAGAACGCGTCGAGCGCGGATCCGGTCATGCTCCCCATCGTGCACCCCGGCACTGACAACGAGCCGGTGACACCACCTGCGATGGCCCGCTCAGCCGGTGGTCCACGGTCGGGACCTGCGAGAATGGCGCCATGACGGGAGCGGACGGCACGGAGGAGTGGGCACGGCACTGGCAGTACGCCGCGCTGCCCGACCTCGATCTGCTGCGCGCCCGGTACGTCCGCCACACCTTCCCCCGGCACAGCCACGAGGGCTATGTCTTCGGCGCCGTCACCGGCGGGGTGGAGGACGTGGGGCTGCCGGGCGGCACGGTCCACGCGGTCCCCGGAACCGTCGTCATGATCAACCCGGAGGTGCCGCACACCGCCCGCTCCGGGGCCCCCGAGGGGTGGGCGTACGCCACGCTCTACCCGTCGGCCCAGGTCGTCAACGACATCGCGGCCGAGGTGACGTCCCTGCGCGGCACGGTCGGTTTCGCCGAGACCCGGGTGACCGACCCCCATGCCTCCCGCCTGATCACCGAGGTGCACCGGGCGGCGGAGGAGGGCAACGCGCTGGCGGCCGACAGTCTGCTGCGGGTCCTGGTCACCCGGCTCCTCAGTCGGCACGGCAGCCCCTTGCCCGGACTGGCCGCGCGCGCCGGGGGTGCGCGGAACGCCGTGCGCGCCCGCGCCGCGCTGGAGGAGCGCATGGCCGCCCCGCCCACGCTGGAGGCGCTCGCCGGCGAGCTGGGCATCGGTCCGTTCGCACTGCTGAGAGCCTTCAAGAAGGAGTACGGGATGCCGCCCCACACGTGGCTGACCGACGCCAGGGTGCGCAGGGCCCGCCGCATGCTCGACGCCGGTGTCGCGCCCGCCGAGGCCGCGACCGCCGTCGGCTTCACGGATCAGCCACACCTCAATCGCCACTTCACCCGGATCGTGGGTGTGCCGCCCGGCGCCTACCAGCGTGAGCGCGGAGCGCTGCGGCCCGGCAGGTGAGGGCGCAAGAACGTACTGGTGATGGCGTTGAACATATCGGTGATGGCGCAAAACATGTCAGCGGGTGTGCAGTTTGCATCTCTCCGTGTGCGGAAAGTGCCGACTGGTGGGCAAGAACGTACAAGACCGGGCCCCGGCGATCCCCGTAGCGTTCCGGGCGTGGCAGAACAGACAGCACCCCCAGGAAGCACCGGCGCGCCCGGTGCCATGCTTGGTCCGCCCGGCCGGCCGGCCGAGGCCCTTCCGGACAAGCCGGACGCGGCCGTCGTCCGTGACGCGCTGGGCGTCGGCATCGCCGTCGGGCTCTCCGGCTTCGCCTTCGGCGTCACCTCCGCGGGTTCCGGCCTCAGCCTCCTCCAGACCTGCGTGCTGAGTCTTCTCGTCTTCACCGGCGCCTCGCAGTTCGCCCTGGTCGGTGCGCTGGCAGCCGGCGGCAACCCCTACACCGCGGCGGCCGGGGCGTTCTTCCTGGGCGTCCGTAACGCGTTCTACGGTCTGCGGCTCTCGCAACTGCTCGCGCTCCCCCGCGCGGTACGGCCCTTCGCCGCCCACTGGGTCATCGACGAGACGACCGCGGTCACCCTGCCCCAACCCACCCGGCGGGCCGCGCGCATCGGCTTCACGGTCACCGGACTCACCCTGTACGTGCTGTGGAACCTCACCACCCTGGTGGGCGCCCTGGGCGCCGAGGCACTGGGCGACACCGACGCGTGGGGCCTGGACGCGGCGAGCCCCGCGGTGTTCCTCGCGCTGCTCGCGCCGATGCTCAAGAGCACCATCGAACGCGTCACGGCGGGGCTGGCCGTCCTGCTGGCCCTGACGCTGCTGCCCGTGCTGCCGGCGGGCGTGCCCGTTCTGCTGTCGGCGCTCGCGGCGCCCGTCGTCCTCTTTGTCATGGGACGGACGAAACGGGGACCGGACCCCGAGGGCCCGGAGGATCGCGCGGCGACCCGGCAGCAGAAGACGGCACAGCAGAAGACGGCCCAGCAGGAGAAGGAGGAGCGGCACCCATGAACGTCTGGATCGCCATCGGACTGACCGTGGCGGGCTGCTACCTCGCCAAGCTCCTGGGCCTGCTGGTGCCCGCGGGCGTGCTGGAGCGACCTCTGGTCCAGCGGATGGCCGCCCTGCTGCCCGTGGCGCTGCTGGCGGCTCTCACCGCCCAGCAGTCCTTCGGCGACGGTCAACAACTCGTCCTCGACGCCCGTGCCGCCGGTCTCGGGGCAGCGGCACTCGCCCTGGTCCTCCGCGCTCCCTTCCTGGTCGTCGTCGGCGCGGGAGTCCTGGTCACGGCCGGAGTCCGGGCACTGGCCTGAGCGAGCGGAACGCCCGAGAACCGAACGCGGAGCGATCCGTCCGCCGCACCGGAGACGCGGTCAGCCGAGCGGACGACCGTACGAGCGGAGCGTCCCCAAGGCCCTGAGCGTCACCAGGGGGCGGCCTTCCAGTGCGGTTCCCGGGGCCCACTGACGCCAGGTCACCGGCCATCCGCCGTCGTCCTGCTGCTCGGCGACCAGGTGGTCGAGCGAGCGTTCCAGCTCCTCGTCCGTGAACCAGCGCCGGGCCAGGGACCCGGGCGTACGGGCGTAGTCGTGCGGGAAGTGGTGCTCGCCCGGCGCGTAGCCCGTCGGCACCGGGTACTCCGCCCGCCGGGAGGGATCGAGCACCGCGAGCCGTTGTTCGCGCACCAGGCGGCCGAGCCGGTCGGCCGCCACCTCGGCGCGTGCCCGGTCCGGGGCGCAGTCCAGAAAGGCGACCGCGGCCTCGATCTCGTAAGGATGGGACTGCTGCAGAGCCTCTACGGCACTCCAGCAGAAGTCCGTCGCCCGGAACAGCCAGGCGTGCCACACCTGATTGCCGTGGAGCAGCCCGACGACCGGGCCGGTCGCGAGCAGCTCTGCCGGAGGGTCGTCCACGATGGGGATGAACGGGGCCGCCGGATACCCGCGCTGTGTGGGAAGCAGCGCGGGAAGTGCGCCTTCTTTGGTTGACACATCGGTCAGAAAACGGCAGATCCGTTCGACGCGCTGTCCGGCGCAGCGATCGATCGAATCAAGAACGCTCAGCGCATGGGCGGTGTGCAGCGGTTGGCTGACCGGACCCCGGAGGTCGGGTTCCAGCGCGTGACCGTAGCCGCCGTCCTCGTTCTGATAGGCGGAGAGGGCCGTTTCGACGGCGTCGGGATCTCCGTCCAGGAAGCCATGGGCGAACCTCCGCTGTTCGAGGACACGGGCCGTGAGCCAGATGAACTGTTCGGCTCGCGCGAGGGTGCTTGCTCCGGTTCCAGCCATGGACCGACCGTAGAGGGGAAAGGCGTCCGGCACATGCCAGGCGGACCGGCTGCACTCTCAGGAGCGGGATACTGGTGGCATGCGGTTGACGATTTTCTGGGAGCGGATGGCCGACCACTTCGGTGCGGCGTACGCGGACTCCTTCGCCCGTGACCACGTGATGGCCGAACTCGGCGGCCGCACGGTGCACCAGGCGCTGGACGCGGGCTGGGACGCCAAGGACGTCTGGCGCGGGGTCTGTACGGCCATGGACGTTCCGGCCGACAGGCGCTGAAGCCCGTGTGCGTTCCGGCGGGCGGGCGCCGACCCGTTCCGGGCGGGCGCTGACCGGTTCGGGGCGGTAACGGAACCTGGACGGAGGGGAACGGTCGGCTCGGGGCGGGGGACCGGTGGCCGTCCGCATAGGCCAGACTTGTCCCGTGTCATCGACAGACGAGACCGACCCGGCCCAGCCGTCCGCATCCCCGCCCGCCCCGCCGGCCGCACCGCCTGCGCCGCCCTCCGGCGCAGACGGGATCCGTATGCCCGGCTGGCTGCCGCGTGCGATGGTGCTGGCCCTGGCGCTCTACGCCTGCTTCCAGCTCGGCAGTTGGGCGTTCTACCAGCTCATCGGGTTGCTGACGAACGTGCTGATCGCGTTCTTCCTCGCGCTCGCCATCGAGCCCGCGGTCGGTCGGATGGCGGGTCGCGGCATGCGCCGCGGGCTGGCCACGTTCCTCGTCTTCCTCGCGGTGACGATCTTCGGCGTCGGATTCGTGGTGCTGTTGGGGTCGATGCTCGCGGGCCAGATCGTCGACATGGTCGACGAGTTCCCCAAGTACATCGACTCGGTGATCAACTGGGTCAACCAGACCTTCCGCACCGAACTCTCCCGGGTCGAGGTCCAGGACAGCCTGCTGCACTCCGACTGGCTGCAGAAGTACGTCCAGAACAGCGCCACCGGAGTGCTCGACATCTCTACCACGGTCCTCGGCGGACTGTTCCGGCTGCTGACGATCTTCCTGTTCTCCTTCTACTTCGCGGCCGACGGGCCCCGGCTCCGCCGCACCCTGTGCTCCGTCCTGCCGCCGGCCCGGCAGACCGAGGTGCTGCGCGCCTGGGAGATCGCGGTCGACAAGACCGGCGGATACATCTACTCGCGCGGTCTGATGGCGTTGATCTCCGGCGTGGCGCACTACGTCCTGCTGGTGATCCTCGGCGTGCCCTACGCTCCGGCACTCGCCGTCTGGGTCGGACTCGTCTCGCAGTTCATCCCCACCATCGGCACGTATCTCGCGGGCGCCCTGCCCATGCTGATCGCCTTCACGGTCGACCCCTGGTACGCGCTGTACGTGCTCGGGTTCGTCGTGGTCTACCAGCAGTTCGAGAACTACGTGCTCCAGCCGAAGCTGACCGCCAAGACCGTCGACATCCACCCCGCGGTCGCCTTCGGGTCGGTCATCGCCGGCACGGCCCTGCTCGGCGCGGTCGGAGCGCTGGTCGCCATTCCCGCCATCGCCACGCTCCAGGCGTTCCTCGGCGCCTATGTGAAGCGGTACGACGTCACCGACGACCCACGCGTGCAAGGGGGCAGCAGCCGCGCGCCCGGGAGGCCGTTGCCGTCCCGGAAACGCCGTCCGGTGTGGCCTCGGCGGTAGCAGCCGGCCGGGGCGGGCCGCCTCAGCGGTAACCCGTCACATCGGCCGGCAGGCCGGGGTCCTGGACCTCGGTCAGATACCGCCAGGCGTCGGGCCGGCTCCCGTCCACATCGGTGAAGCCGTACACCTGGGCGAGCTGCCCGCTGGAGAGCGACCTGCCGTTCCAGCGGGCCACCTCGGGGTCGCCGGCGAGGGCGGCCACAGCGCGGCCGACGTACGCGGGGGACTCGGAGATCGCGAAGTGGGGCGCGTGCGCGACGGCGTCCCGCCAGGTGGTCTCGGTCACCCCGTGGGCCTGGAGCATGGCCTCCGACCGCAGCCAGCCGGGGGTGAGCGCCACGGCCGTCGCGTGGTGCGGTGCGAGCTCATGGCCGAGGGTGAAGGCCATCCGGTTCACCGCGGCCTTGGCCAGGTCGTAGAAGAACGAGACGCGGTAGTGGGACGCGTTGTACTCGTCCGTCCCGTCGGTCATCCCGACGACCAGGCCGCCCGGTGTCTCGATCAGCAGCGGCAGCGCGAAGTGACTGGTGATGGCGTGGGTGTCGACGGCCAGCCGCAGGGTGTGCAGCCCGGTGTCGAGCGACGACTCCCACACCCGTCTGTCCCACTCGATCTCGGCCCCCCAGATGTCGTTCACCAGAATGTGCAGGGCGCCCTGCTCGCTCGCGATGCGGGCCACCAGAGCCCTGACCCGGGAGGGAACCAGATGATCGACCTGGACGGCGATGCCCCGCCCGCCCGCCGCGTCGACCAGGGCCGCGGTCTCCTCGATCGTTTCGGGCCGGCCCATCTCGGACCGCTCGGACCCGCTCGTGCGGCCGGTCACGTACACGATCGCCCCGGCGGCGCCGAGCTGGACGGCGATGCCCCTCCCGGCCCCGCGGGTGCCTCCGGCGACGAGTGCCACGCGGCCGGCCAGATCGGATCCGGGGGCTTGTCCTCCGTCGGGTACTCGGGGGTCCGCAATCGCTCCCATACCGATCGAATATAGGGCGATATGCTCAGGTGTGCAGGCTCGGCTGCGCTCGGTCGGAGGCTTTGGCCGAGGGCTTCGGTCAAGGGCTTCGGTCACGGGCTTCGGTCAAGGACTCCGGTCTAGGGGCGACCGGGGCGACCGGGGTGCCGCGTGGTGCGCTTGACACGGAAATCGAACATCCATTCTGATGGGATTTCCGGCCGGGTTTTCCCGGGTCCGGCCGCGGAGTTGTCCACAGGCCGGGAGGACGTCGAGGCCCGTTGTCAGTGGCAGGGGTTAGCGTCTGAGACGTGAAGCGATCGACTCAAGCAAATCGGGTGGAACCCATGGCAGCAGGCAACGACCGCGAGAAGGCGCTGGACGCCGCACTCGCACAGATTGAACGGCAATTCGGCAAGGGCGCGGTGATGCGCCTGGGTGAGCGGCCGAACGAGCCCATCGAGGTCATCCCCACGGGATCGACCGCGCTGGACGTCGCTCTCGGCGTCGGCGGTCTGCCGCGCGGCCGTGTGGTGGAGGTGTACGGGCCGGAGTCCTCCGGCAAGACGACGCTGACGCTGCACGCGGTGGCGAACGCGCAGAAGCTCGGCGGTTCGGTGGCGTTCATCGACGCCGAGCACGCGCTGGACCCGGAGTACGCGAAGAAGCTCGGCGTCGACATCGACAACCTGATCCTGTCCCAGCCGGACAACGGTGAGCAGGCGCTGGAGATCGTCGACATGCTGGTGCGCTCCGGCGCCCTGGACCTGATCGTCATCGACTCCGTGGCGGCCCTGGTGCCCCGTGCGGAGATCGAGGGCGAGATGGGCGACTCGCACGTGGGTCTCCAGGCGCGTCTGATGAGCCAGGCCCTCCGCAAGATCACCAGTGCGCTCAACCAGTCCAAGACCACCGCGATCTTCATCAACCAGCTCCGCGAGAAGATCGGTGTGATGTTCGGCTCCCCGGAGACCACCACCGGTGGCCGGGCGCTGAAGTTCTATGCCTCGGTGCGCCTGGACATCCGCCGGATCGAGACGCTCAAGGACGGCACCGACGCCGTCGGCAACCGCACCCGCGTCAAGGTCGTCAAGAACAAGGTCGCCCCGCCGTTCAAGCAGGCGGAGTTCGACATCCTCTACGGCCAGGGGATCAGCCGCGAGGGCGGTCTGATCGACATGGGCGTGGACCACGGCTTCGTCCGCAAGGCCGGCGCCTGGTACACCTACGAGGGCGATCAGCTCGGCCAGGGCAAGGAGAACGCCCGCAACTTCCTCAAGGACAACCCCGACCTCGCGAACGAGATCGAGAGGAAGATCCTGGAGAAGCTGGGGATCGGTGTCCGCCCGGACGCCGATGCGGGCGAGCCTGCCGCGGACGCCGCTGCGACGGCGGCTGGAGCGCCGGCGGCCGAAGCGGCGGCGAAGCCGGCGACCACCGCGGCCGCCAAGGCCAAGCCGGCCAAGACCGCGGCGGCCAAGAGCTAGGCCGTGACACGACGTACGGAGTGGCCGGGCGGCCCCGCCGAGCCCGGCGGCGACCCCGAATCCGACTCCGGGCCCGTCGAACCGGAGGCGGGCACCGGGGCGCGATCCGGGCGCCGTTCACGCGGGGGAGCGGGCGCCGGGAGCGGATTCGGCGAGGGGGCGGGCCGCCGTGCCCGCTCCGGCACCAGGAGCAGCGGCTCCCCTTCCTCGTCGAGGGCCGAGAAGGGGGAGCCGCGTGACCCGGTCGAGCAGGCGCGCAACATCTGCCTGCGGCTGCTCACCGGGACGCCGCGAACGCGCAAACAGCTCGCGGACGCCCTGCGCAAGCGGGAGATCCCGGATGAGGCGGCCGAGGAAGTGCTCGCGCGCTTCGAGGACGTCGGGCTGATCGACGATGCGGCGTTCGCCGGGGCATGGGTGGAGTCCCGGCACCACGGTCGGGGACTCGCGCGTCGTGCCCTCGTCCGTGAGCTGCGGACGAAGGGCGTGGACTCCACCGTGATCGACGAGGCGGTCGGTCGGCTCGACCCGGATCAGGAGGAGGAGACGGCCCGGGAGCTCGTGGCCCGCAAACTCCGCTCCACGCGAGGTCTGGACCGGGACAAGCGGCTGCGTCGCCTGGCGGGGATGCTCGCACGCAAGGGATACGGGGAAGGCATGGCCCTGCGGGTGGTACGCCAGGCGCTGGAGGAGGAGGGCGAGGACACGGAAGGCCTGGACGAGCCTTTCTGAATACGGGGGACCCGGAGATGTTCGCGGCCAGGGGATGAGAGTCGGCCAGGGGAGCGGCGACCGCCATCCGCAATCCGACGGCCAGCGACCAGTGGCCGGCGACCACTGGCCAGAGGCCAGCGACCAGTGGTCAGCAGCGCCCGGCGGCCGCCATCGGCAGCCAGCGGTTAGCGCCCCCCGACGGCACGCGTCCGGTGGTCAGCCGCCCACGGTCACTGTCCCGCCAAGGACGCGCGGCGGATGGCGGCGTCCACGAGTGCCAGGGCGTCCGCCGCGGTGCGGCCGGGATGGCGGTTCCAGGGGCCGATCATTCCGGGCCACCCCTGCGCGCGCAGCTCCGTGATCAGCCAGGCACCCGCCCGGTCCACGGTGTCGAGGGAGCCGTAGCCGAGGCGGTGCGCCGAGATGAGGGAGCCGCAGACGCAGCGTGCGCCACGGGTGTTCCGCAGCCGGTACGGGGTGTTCTGCCAGCCCCACTCGGCCAGGATCTGCCGTGCGTAGCCGAGATGGGTCGACGGGCGAAGGTCGCTCTGCCCGACCCGCCGCCAGAGGTGGACGCGGTCGGGCAGCACCGCACCCAGCCTCCCGGGCAACGGGCGCTCGTGCGGGGGCGCGGCGGGCAGTGTCCGCAGGGTGTCGTCGACGAGCCGGTCCACCGGCACGGACAGCAGGGTCCGCCAGTCGAAGGGCTCTGCGGGCGCCGGTTGCGCGGGTTTCGTGGGTTCCAGGGGCCGTGCGGACGTCGGCTCCGCCCGAGTGAGCAGGGCCTCGGGGGGCTCGGGAACCGTGCGCTCCCAGCCCGTGACGATCTGCTGCCACGCCTGGGTGTCGTGCAGCCGGGAAGCCTGGCCGTCGAGCTGGGCGGGGGTGAGGAGAGCGGTCGCCATGAATGCGTCATCTCCGTACATTTCGGTCCTCTGTGTGAGGCGAATGTCGGTCACGCGCGGCGATTGCTCCAGTGGAACGTGGCGTTCGGGTGTGTGACATCCGAACGGATCGGATGCCTGACACCTGTCCCCTGACGCCTGTTCCCTGACGTCTGCCCCCTATCCGCTGTCCCCCTGATGCCTGACGCCCGCCACCTGAGCTAGGTGGCGGGCGTCAGAGGGCAGATCCCGGGGGCACGCCCGGCAACTGACGCCCGGGCGCCAGCTCCCGGGCATCAGCTCCCGGGTGTCAGGTGGAGGTGGTGGCGGAGACGACCGGAAGGCCCGCGCCGCGCCACGCCTGGAAGCCGCCGATCAGGTCGGTGGCGCGGTGCAGGCCCAGTTGGCGCAGGGAGGCGACCGCGAGGCTGGAGGCGTATCCCTCATTGCAGATGACGACGATCCGGAGGTCGTGGCCGACCGCTTCGGCGGCGCGGTGGCTGCCCAGGGGGTCGAGCCGCCACTCCAGTTCGTTGCGTTCGACGACCAGCGCGCCCGGGATCAGTCCGTCCCGGACGCGGAGCTCCGCGTACCGGATGTCCACCAGGAGGGCCCCGGCCTCCGCCGCCGCGGCAGCCTCGGGCGGGTCTATCCGGTCGTAGCCGGCCCTGACCCGCTCCAGCAGTTCGTCGATGCCCAGGGGCGTCGGGGCGGTCGGCACGGCCTCGCCCCGGTTGGTGTTCCGGTCCTCGCTCACTGCCAGTCCTCCGGGCTCTCGGTCTGCTCCAGGCGGAGCACCGCACCGGTGCGGCTGAACCGGCGGATCCGCGGCAGGGGCGGGTAGTAGGCGTGGACGGAGACCGCGTGGGCGACCTCGGACTCGTTGAGGACCTCATGGACGTGGTTCTGTCCGAAGGCCCTGCCCTGACCGGTCGCCAGGTTCCTCGACCGGTCCACCCCGTCCGTCAGCTCCAGCGTCTTCCAGCCGTCGGTGGGCAGCCGCACGGCCAGCGAGTGCTCCTTGAGGGCGCCGGCAGCGGTGGTGAACGCGCCGAACGAGTCGGCGTGGTCGTGCCAGCCCGTGCCGGTGCCCGGCGGCCAGCCGATCAGCCACGCCTCGCTGCCGCCCGGTCCGTCGAGCCGAATCCAGGTGCGGCCCTCCGGATCGAGGGGGAGCGAGGCGATCAGCGCCTCGTCCCGAGCGGCGCCCCGGACGAAGTCCATCAGCTCCGCGACCGTCGGTGCGGCGGAAGTGGTTGCGGAGCCTGCGGTCATGGGGACGGAAGTGGTTGCGGAGCCCCCGATCACGGGGGTGGAAGTTGCGGAGCCCCCGGTCACGGGGGTGGAAGGGGAGGGAACAGCGGCAGCCGTGGGCACGGCGGAGCTGGAGGAAGACACGAGGACCGTCCTGGGAGTTCGCGCGGGGTTCCGGCCGTGCGGAAAGCGGCACGCACCGGCGGAGGGAGGCGAGTCAGCAGGACGGGCGACACACGCAGCCCGCGTAACGGACGAGGTCCATATGGACCCTCCGCCACAGGCGCACATCGGTGTCGGTCATGATCTGGAGTACACCACGCGCGCCCGTGACGGTCAATCGATCACTGGAGACCAGCGGTCCCCTCGGCGTGGACCCGCGCCCGGGGCTCCGGTTCGCGCCCCGCGTCGTGTTCGTCCCCGTCGTCGCCCGGTTCCACGGGCTCGCGCGCTTCGCGGGGCGCACCGCCCAGAGCGGCCCGTGCCGCGGTGAGCAGCTCCGCGGGCTGTACGCCGCCGAAGGCGGCCACCAGGTGCCCGTCCGGCCTCACCAGCAGGACCGTGTGCGCCGAGGCCCCCGGATAGCTCTCGGTGACCAGCAGCTCCGTCGACCCGGGGAGCGCCGCCACGGCGTCCGTGAGGCGGGGCATGACACCGGCGGTCTGCCAGTGCCGCCGGTCCCAGACCCCGGTCCCCGGCGCGACCAGGACCACCAGCGGATGCCCCTGCCCCAGCCGCTTCCGCAGCCGCGCCGTCGTCCCGTCCGGTGCGGTCACCGTCACATCGGCGACAGGCGCACCGGGGGGCGTACCGACGACGGTGTGCGCCTCCGCGTGCGGTGGTGCAAGGGGGGAGTGCGAGTACGAAGGGGGCGCACCCAGCGCTCCGCAGCCCAGATGGCCGTCGGAGAGCAGGGTGTCGTGACCACGTGCGGCGCCCGGGACCAGGGTCCGCAGACCGCCTCCGCCGCGCAGTATCGGCAGCGACTGGTCGGCGGCGCGCAACCGTGAGGCCACCGCCGCCCGGCGCTCCGCCTGATAGCTGTCGAGGAGGTGCTCGGCCGGGCCGTGGTGCCAGACGTGGGCCAGCTTCCAGGCCAGGTTCTCGGCGTCCCGGATCCCCTCGTCCAGTCCCTGCGTGCCCACGGCGCCCAGCAGGTGCGCCGCGTCCCCCGCCAGGAAGGCACGCTGCTTGCGCCAGCGCCGGGCGAGCCGGTGGTGGAGCGTGTGGACGCCGGTGTCCAGCAGTTCGTACGCCGGGGTCTCGCCGCACCAGCCGGCCAGCGTGTCGCGGATACGGGTGATCAGAGCTTCGGGAGTGACCAGTTCGCCGCGCGGCGGCAGCAGCCAGTCCAGCCGCCAGACGCCGTCCGGAAGCGGCCGGGCGGAGACCTCGGCGCCCCGGTCCGCCAGGGGGGCTGCCGGTGCAGGACGGCCTCGTCGGGCCAGGGCAGCTCGGCCCGGAGCGCGGCGACGGCATGCCGCTCCACCGCCGTACGGCCGGGGAACCGGATGTCCAGCAGCTTGCGCACGGTCGACCGGGCGCCGTCGCAGCCGACCAGATAACTCCCGCGCCACCAGGTCGAACCCGGCTCCCTCGTGTGCACCGTGATGCCGTCGGGGTCCTGCTCCAGCGTGTCGATCCGGCTCAGCGGCACCCGCTGGACCAGCGGTTCCTTGTCCGCCGCCGCGCGCAGCGAGGCGCTCAGCGCATGCTGCGGAACATGGAGCGGCGAGGGAAGGAGCCCGGTGAGCGGGGCCTCGTCCGCGTCGCCGCCGCCCCCGCTCAGCGGCACGTTCCGGACCAGCTGCTTCCGGCGCATCGAACGCCACCCGGACCAGCGCAGCCCGGACCGGTCCAGCTCCCGGCAGCCGAGGCGGCCCATCAGGTCGGCGGTGTCCTCGCGCAGCACGACCGTGCGGGCGGGGCGGGGCTCCTCCGGGCCGGGGCCCTCGTCGAGAACGATCGAGGGGACGCCCTGGGTGGCGAGGGCCAGCGACAGCGTCAGCCCGACGGGCCCGGCGCCGACGACGATCACCGGGTCCACGGCTCGTGCCCTCCGACCCGTACGGTCATGCGGAACGTGGCATAGGAAGCCGGGTGCGTGATCACAGAACGTATGCAACCCACTGGTGGTGCTTGCGTCAAGTGACCGAGGCAGCGACGCGTGCGCCGCTGCCTCGAATGCTCCTGCTCGTCAGGGCCGGGAAGGCCCGGGGACGGTCAGTCCTTCCTCACACCGGTCCCACCGGCACCGTCGGCCGTCGGGCCTGCGCCCCTTGCGCCCCCCGCGTCCGGGCCGGGAACGGCCTCCACTGCCGGGATGCCGGCGGCCGGGCGCCGGGCGCCACCTTGATGCCGGTCTTGGCGCGGCGGCCGCGCTTCTCGATCCACGTCGCCAGCGCCGAGAGCAGCAGGCACATCGCGATGTAGAGGGTGCCGATGACGACGATCGTCGAGACGTACGGGTACTGGCCGTTCACCTGCGTGTTGGAGGCGATCAGCCGCGCGGTCTGGAGCAGCTCCGGGTACAGGATGATGAAGCCGAGCGAGGTGTCCTTGAGGGTCACCACGAGCTGACCGATGATCGTCGGCAGCATCGACCGGACGGCCTGCGGCATCAGGACGCTGACCATGACCTGCGTCTTGCTCATGCCGAGCGCGTACGCGGCCTCGCTCTGGCCCTTGGGCACCGAGTTGATGCCGGCCCGCAGCACCTCGGCCTGGACGCAACCGTTGTAGACGGAGAGACCCGCGGCCAGCGCCCACATCGAGTAGTCGGTGAGGAAGCCGACCCAGATGGCGTAGATGGTGATCAGCAGCGGGAGCGAGCGGAACAGCTCGATGAAGGTGGTCGCCGCCCAGCGGACCGGCTTGTGGTCGGAGAGTCGGCCCACCACCAGCACCACACCGAGGACCAGCGAGCCGATCGCGGCGAGACCGAACGCCTTGAGCGTGGCGATCAGGGCGTCGGCGATGTTCTGCCGGATGCCCGTGTAGTTGAAGATGTCCCACATCGCGGGGGCGAGGTGTCCCTTGTCGGCGAGCCGCACGATGCTGATCGCGATCAGCGCCGCGATGGCGAGGCTGCCGGCGACCGCGTAGATCCGGTTGCGGACGACGGCCTTGGGACCCGGGGCGTCGTAGAGAACGCTGGCGCTCATCGGGCGACCTCCATGCGACGCTCCAGCAGCCGGAAGAGGCCGCTGATGGTAAACGTGACGATCAGGTAGCCGATGGCCACCCAGATGAAGACGGGGACGATGTCGTAGCCCCGGTCGCTCATCAGCTTCTGCCAGCCGAACAGCTCGGCGACGCTGAAGGCGCCGGCGATCGCGGAGTTCTTCGTCAGCGCGATGAAGATGCTGCTCAGCGGCGGGATCACGGTCCGGGTCGCCTGCGGGAGCACCACGATCTGCAGGGTCTGGGCGAACGTCATGCCGATGGAGCGCGCGGCCTCGGCCTGTCCCAGGGGCACGGTGTTGATGCCCGAGCGGACCGCCTCGCACACGAACGAGGAGGTGTAGAAGCCGAGCGCCAGCGAGCCGAGCACGAACGTGCTCATCCCCGGGAAGAGGATCTCGGGCACGACGAAGAAGAAGATCAGGAAGAGCAGCGTCAGCGGGGTGTTGCGCATCAGCGTCACCCAGGCGGTGCCGAAGTACCGCAGCGGCGGCACCGGCGAGACCCGGAATCCGGCGATGAGCACACCGAGGACCAGGGCGATAACCGAGCTGACGGCGGTGATCGACACGGTTCCTATGAAGCCGTCGCGGAACTCTGGGAAATTGTCGAGCAGTACGTTCATGAGGTCTCCGCGTCGGCGGTCAGCGGCATCAGGGCAGGGGAAGGGGCGCCCCGTACGCCCGCGGTCCCCGGAAGAAGCGGGACGGCGGTGGCGTACGGGACGCCTGGGTCACTCGCGGGGCGTCGTGACGGATGACGGGGCGCCGGCCGTCGGACGGCGGGCCGGAGCCCGCGGTCCTCCGGCCGACGGCGTCAGTAGCGCTCGATGGCCGGCGGCTCGACGTAGTCCGAACCGGACAGACCCAGCGTGGCCTCGTAGATCTTCTTGTACGTGCCGTCCTTGACGCGCTCCTCCAGCGACTTGCTGATGGCCTCGCGGAGCACCTTGTCGTCCTTGTTCAGGCCGACGCCGTAGGGCTCGTCGGTGAACGGGTCGCCGACGACGTGGAGCTTGCCGGAGTTGGCGGCGGCGTAGCCCTTGAGGATCGAGTCGTCCGTGGTGACGGCGTCGACCTGCTTGGTCAGCAGCTGCTGCACGCAGTCGGAGTACTTGGCCAGCTCGACGACGCTCGCGCCGTACTCCGGCTTCTTGATCTCCTGGAGCGGCGTGGAGCCGACGATCGAGCAGACCTTCTTGCCCTTCACCGAGTCCTTGCCGGTGATCGACTTGTCGTCCTTGCGCACCAGGAGGTCGGCGCCGGCCTTGTAGTACGGCCCGGCGAAACCGACCTGCTTCTTGCGCTCGTCGTTGATCGTGTACGTGCCGACGTAGTAGTCGACCTGGCCCTTGGAGATGGCCGTCTCACGGACGCCGGAGTCGACGGTCTTCCACTCGATCTGCTTGTCGGAGAAGCCGAGGTCGGCCGCGACCATCTTGGCGATCTCGATGTCGAAGCCCGAGCGCTCCTTGGTCGACTGGTCCTCGAAGCCGAGGTACGGCTGGTCGGCCTTGGCGCCGATGATCAGCTTGCCGCGCTCCTTGGCCTTCTTGAAGACCGGGGAGTCCAGGGCGACGTCCTTGGCCGCGGTGTACGTGGGCAGTGCGGGGGCCTCGGAGGAACCGGGCTTCGTGCCGCCCGGCTTGTCGCCGGCGGAGCCCTCCTTGCCGCCGCAGGCGGTCGCGGTCAGGGCGAGGACGGCGATGGCCGCGACGGCGGCGGACTGACGGAGCTTCATGTGAGCAATCCTTAGGTCGTGGGTCGTTGTCGTCAGTGGTGAAGGATCTTCGACAGGAAGTCCTTGGCCCGGTCGCTGCGCGGGTTGCTGAAGAACTGGTCGGGGGTCGCCTCTTCGACGATCTTCCCGTCGGCCATGAACACGACGCGGTTGGCGGCGGAACGGGCGAAGCCCATCTCGTGGGTGACGACGATCATCGTCATCCCGTCCCGGGCCAGCTGCTGCATGACCTCCAGGACCTCGTTGATCATCTCCGGGTCGAGCGCCGACGTGGGCTCGTCGAAGAGCATGACCTTCGGGTCCATCGCCAACGCCCGTGCGATCGCGACGCGTTGCTGCTGGCCACCGGAGAGCTGCGCCGGGTACTTGTCGGCCTGTACGCCGACGCCCACCCGGTCGAGCAGGGTCCGGGCCTTCTCCTCCGCCGCCTTCTTGTCGGCCTTGCGGACCTTGACCTGGCCCAGCATGACGTTCTCCAGCACCGTCTTGTGTGCGAAGAGATTGAACGACTGGAAGACCATGCCCACGTCGGCACGCAGCCTGGCCAGCTCCTTGCCCTCCTGGGGCAGGGGCTTGCCGTCGATCGAGATCGCTCCCGAATCGACCGTCTCCAAGCGGTTGATCGTGCGGCACAGCGTGGACTTGCCGGACCCGGAAGGCCCGATGACGACCACGACCTCGCCACGGGCGATGGTCAGGTCGATGTCCTGGAGCACATGCAGCGCGCCGAAGTGCTTGTTGACGTTGCTCAGTACGACCAGGTCGTTCGCCGCGGGCGCGGCACCCTCGGCGTCCTTGGTCACTGAAACTCCGCTCATCGGCTTCTTGCTCCGTCCTCCTCGGTTGAACAAGGACAGTAATGACGCAGTGCTACCAGCGTCATTACATCTGAGCGGAAATTGAGCATAACGATCCGGCGGCAACCGGACACTCCGCGTGAACAGGACGTCACGCGCCGCCCCGAGGCGTACCGGGTGCATAACGGAAACCCTGCTGTAACCGTGAGGCCCTTGACGGCTGTGCCGTTCATCGGCGTGGATGCCTGGAACGGGAAAGACGTGAAACACCTCAGAACGGGAAGTCTCATCGGGGCTCGCGGGGGATCTCGCGGATGAAGCGCGGGTTAATGTCGGGCCCTACGTGGTGACGCCGTGCGACGGCGCTGCCGACGGGACGACGAAGCGAACGAGCCCCAGGAGCCGCACGGCCCCGGGGGAGTACGGAGACCCGAGGAGCCGTGGACGGCCCCGGGAGAAACGGATGGGGAGGGCCATGAGACTGCTGCTCGTCGAGGACGACGACCATGTCGCGGCGGCCCTGTCCGCCGTGCTCGCCCGGCACGGATTCCAGGTCGTGCACGCCCGCAACGGCGAGGAGGCCCTGCGCGCCCTGCTGCCCGCCGAGAAGGAGCCCTTCGGGGTGATCCTCCTCGACCTCGGCCTGCCCGACCAGGACGGCTACGAGGTGTGCGGGAAGATCCGCAAACGCACCGCGACCCCCGTGATCATGGTCACCGCCCGCGCCGACGTGCGCTCACGCATCCACGGCCTCAACCTCGGCGCCGACGACTACGTCACCAAGCCGTACGACACCGGCGAACTGCTCGCCCGTATCCACGCGGTCGCCCGGCGCACCACCAGCGGCGAGGACACCGCGCCGACCCCCGCCGCCGCCCTGCGCCTCGGTCCGGTCGCCATCGAGCTGCCGACCCGCCGGGTCAGCGTCGACGGCGCGGAAGTCCAGCTCACCCGCAAGGAGTTCGACCTGCTGGCCCTTCTCGCCCAGCGCCCCGGCGTAGTCTTCCGCCGCGAGCAGATCATCAGCGAGGTCTGGCGCACCAGCTGGGAGGGGACCGGACGCACCCTGGAGGTCCACGTCGCCTCCCTGCGCTCCAAGCTGCGGCTGCCCGCCCTGATCGAGACCGTGCGGGGCGTCGGCTACCGGCTCGTCGCGCCGTCCGCGTAACCGGCGGGTACGTCTCCCGGTGCGCTCCCGTCTGCTCCCGCTGCTCATCGTCCTGATGGCCGCCGTCCTGCTCACCCTCGGCTTCCCGCTCGCGATCAGCGTGGCCGCCGCCGAGCAGCAGCGGCTGGTGATCGACCGGATCGACGACACCGCACGGTTCGCCGCCCTGGCGCAGTCCATCACCGACACCTCCCCGGACAGCGAGGAGCGGCGCCGCACCCTCCAGACCGACCTGGAGCTCTACGCCTCCGTGTACGACATCCGCGCCGGCGTCTTCTTCCGGGACTACCGGGCCCTGGCCAAGGCCCCCGGCTACTGGACCCTGCCCGCCAAGGGCGAGGGGCGCACGGCCTTCAACGAGGCGCTGCTGGGCCGCCGCTCGCACGACCCCCCGCAGATCTGGCCCTGGCGCGACGGCCGCGTCGTCGTCGCCTCACCCGTCGTGCGCGACGGCGATGTGGTCGCCGTGGTCGTCCTCGACTCGCCCACCGGCGAGATGCGGTCCCGGATCCTGCGGACGTGGCTGTTCATCGGCCTCGGCGAGGCGCTGGCGCTGCTGGTGGCGGTCGGCGCGGCCGTACGGCTCACCGGCTGGGTCCTGCTGCCCGTCCGGACCCTGGACGCGGCCACCCACGACATCGCCGGCGGCCGTATGCGCTCCCGGGTCGCCGCCTCCGCCGGGCCGCCTGAGCTCAGACGCCTGGCGCGTTCCTTCAACGAGATGGCGGACAACGTCGAGGACGTGCTGGAGCAGCAGCGCGCCTTCGTCGCCGACGCGTCGCACCAACTGCGCAACCCGCTCGCCGCCCTGCTGCTGCGCATCGAACTGCTCGCCCTGGAGCTGCCCGAGGACAGCGAGGAGATCGCGGCCGTGCGCACCGAGGGCAAGCGGCTGGCCCGGGTTCTCGACGACCTCCTGGACCTCGCGCTGGCCGAGCACGCCGAGGCGGACCTCCAGCTGATCGACATCGTCCCGCTCGCCGCCGAACGGGTCGCCTCCTGGCGCCCGATGGCGGAGCGGGAGGGCGTGAACCTCACCCTGGACGGGGCCCCGGCGGCCACCGCCTGGGCCGACCCCGTGGCGCTCTCCAGCGCCCTGGACGCGGTGGTCGACAACGCCCTGAAGTTCACCCCCGCCGGAGAGGACGTCACCGTCACCGTCGCCGCCGGAGCCCGCACGGCGACCGTCGTGGTCGCCGACCGGGGCCCCGGCCTCACCGAAGCGGAGCTGGAGCGTGTCGGGGACCGCTTCTGGCGCAGCCCCCGCCACCAGAACGTCAGCGGATCGGGCCTGGGCCTCTCCATCTCCCGGGTCCTGCTCGCGGCGGGCGGCGGCTCGATCGCGTACGAGCACCACGAACCGCACGGCCTGCGGGTGACCGTCTCGGTCCCCCGGGACCTGCCGGGGAGCTGATGGCGAGCCGGCAGGGAGGCGCCGTCGGTCCTTCAGGAGCGGTGGGGTTTCAGGAGCGGTGGGGTTTCAGGAACGGCATGGCTTCACGGCTTCACCGAGCGGTAGTAGGCCTTGGCCCCGTCGTGCACGTCCAGCGGATCCGTGTAGATCGCCGTCCGCAGATCCACCAACTGCGCCGCGTGGACCTCGCGGCCGATCCGGTCCCGGCTGTTGATCACCGTCCGGGTGAAGGCCTCGGTCATGGCCGCGTCCGTACGGTCGGTCGTGACGAGCAGGTTGGCGACGGCGACCGTGGGCACCGACTGACCCTGCTGGGCCTGCGGATACACGTCGCCGGGCATCATGGCGGACCGGTAGAAGCGGGTGGGACCGGTCGCCGACTGGAGCTTCGCGACCAGCTCGGCCTCCAGCGGCACCAGCCGGATGTCGAAGCGCCGCGACAGCTCCTGCACGGCCGCGGTCGGCAGCCCGCCCGACCAGAAGAACGCGTCGAGCCTGCCCTGGGTCAGCCGTACGGGCATGGTGTCGATGCCCACCGGCACCGGTGTGACGTCGGCGGCCGGATCGAGCCCCGCCGCCGCCAGCAGCCGGTCCGCGACCAGCCGCACCCCGGAACCCTCCTGGCCGACGCCCACCCGCTTGCCCCGCAGATCGGAGACCGTCCGCACGTCGGAGTCGCGGGGGACGACCAGCTGGACGTAGTCGTCGTACAGCCGGACACAGCCGCGCAGTCGCTGGGCCCCCGGCCTGCCGTCGCGCAGATAGGTGGCCACCGCGTCGGCGGTGGCGATGGTGAAGTCCGCCTCGCCCGTCGCCACCCGGGCGAGGTTCTGCTGCGACCCCTCGCTGGTCCGCAGCTGTATGGACGCCTCCGGCATGTCCTTGGCGAGCGCGACCTCCAGCCGTTCCCCGTACCGCTGGTACACACCGCTGGGCACACCGGTGGAGAAGGTGAGCGACCCGCTCGGGTCCCCCTCGTTTCCCTCGGGCTGCAACCACCACGCGAGCAGCCCGAGGACGACCGCGAGCACGGCGGCCGTTCGCAGGGTGCGCCGGCGGCCGAATCGGGACAGAGCGTGGAACATGCGCGCGATCCTGCCAGCTCGACCGCCCCCCTGACCAGGCTTCTCCGTGAGGCCCGGCCCACAGCGGGCCGGGCCGGGCGGCGGTCGGACGGCGGCCGGGTGGGGCCGGGGAAGGGGACGGGAGGGGGCCGCCCGGCAACCGCCTACCCTTGTCCCATGAGCAGCGGCAACCGGAGCGAAGCAGTGGACGTCCAGAAGAGCTACGAGGTGCGCACCTACGGGTGCCAGATGAACGTCCACGACTCCGAACGGCTGTCGGGTCTCCTGGAGGGCGCCGGTTACGTCCGGGCCCCCGAAGGCTCCGACGGCGACGCCGACGTCGTCGTCTTCAACACCTGCGCGGTGCGGGAGAACGCCGACAACAAGCTGTACGGAAACCTCGGCCGCCTCGCGCCCATGAAGACCAAGCGCCCCGGGATGCAGATCGCCGTCGGCGGCTGTCTCGCGCAGAAGGACCGCGACACCATCGTCAAGCGGGCCCCCTGGGTCGACGTCGTCTTCGGCACCCACAACATCGGCAAGCTGCCGGTCCTCCTGGAGCGCGCCCGCATCCAGGAGGAGGCACAGATCGAGATCGCGGAGTCCCTGGAGGCCTTCCCCTCCACGCTCCCCACCCGCCGCGAGTCCGCCTACGCCGCGTGGGTCTCCATCTCGGTCGGCTGCAACAACACCTGCACCTTCTGCATCGTCCCGGCGCTGCGCGGCAAGGAGAAGGACCGCCGCACCGGCGACATCCTGGCCGAGATCGAGGCCCTGGTCGCCGAGGGCGTCTCCGAGATCACCCTGCTCGGCCAGAACGTCAACGCGTACGGCTCCGACATCGGCGACCGCGAGGCCTTCTCCAAGCTGCTGCGCGCCTGCGGTGCCATCGAGGGCCTGGAGCGCGTCCGCTTCACCTCGCCGCACCCCCGCGACTTCACCGACGACGTCATCGCCGCCATGGCCGAGACGCCCAACGTGATGCCGCAGCTGCACATGCCGATGCAGTCCGGATCGGACAGCATCCTGAAGGCGATGCGCCGCTCCTACCGCCAGGAGCGCTTCCTGGGGATCATCGAGAAGGTGCGCGCCGTGATGCCGGACGCCGCCATCTCCACGGACATCATCGTGGGTTTCCCCGGCGAGACGGAGGAGGACTTCGAGCAGACGATGCACGCCGTCCGCGAGGCCCGTTTCGCCAACGCGTTCACTTTCCAGTACTCCAAGCGCCCCGGGACCCCCGCCGCCGACATGGACGGCCAGATCCCCAAGGAGGTCGTCCAGGAGCGGTACATGCGCCTGTCCGCCCTCCAGGAGCAGATCTCCTGGGACGAGAACAAGAAGCAGGTCGGCCGCACCCTGGACGTCATGGTCGCGGAGGGCGAGGGCCGTAAGGACGGCGCCACCCGGCGCCTCTCCGGCCGCGCCCCCGACAACCGGCTGGTCCACTTCACCCAGCCCGAGAAGGCCGTGCGCCCCGGCGACGTGGTGACCGTCGAGATCACCTACGCCGCCCCGCACCACCTGCTTGCCGAGGGCACGCCGCTCGCCGTACGGTCCACCCGCGCGGGCGACGCCTGGGAGAGGCGCACCACCGAGGCGGCCGCCAAGCCCGCCGGAGTGATGCTCGGCCTCCCCGGCATCGGCGCCCCGGACCCGCTCCCGGCCACCGCAGCCCCGGCCTGCGGCATCGGCTGACGGATCGGACTGCTGCTGCGGCTCCCGGCCGGGAGCCGCAGCAGCAGCCGTACGCGGGCTCGGGGGCACTAGCCGTCGGCCCCGGTACACGGCCCCGCGGGCAGTGGCGCCGGCCCCGGCACACGGGCCCCGCGCGGCCGACCGGCCCCACCCGCTCCGACCTTCGGCAAGTACGCTGACCGGCATGCTTGTCGCCGCCGCCGTGTGCCCCTGTCCGCCGCTCCTGGTGCCCGAGGTCGCCGCCGGGGCCGCCCCCGAGCTCGACGCCGCACGTGACGCGTGCCTCGACGCCGTGGGGGTGCTCGCCGCCTCGCGCCCGGACCTGCTCGTCGTCGTGGGGCCGGGCGACGACCGGTCCGCCGGGCCCCACCCGGCAGGGGCGCGCGGGTCCTTCCGGGGCGTCGGCGTGGACCTCGACGTGACGCTCGGCGACGCACCGCGGGACGTCGCCGCCCCGGACCGGCTGTTGCCGGGGTCCCTCACCGTGGGCGCCTGGCTGCTGGGCCGGGCCCGGTGGGCGGGCGCTCCCGTCGAAGGGTTCGCCGTGGCGGAGAGCGAGGCCGCCCCGGAGTGCGCGGCGGCCGGGCACTCCCTCGCCCGGCGTGCCGAGCGGGTCGCGCTCCTGGTGATGGGCGACGGCAGCGCCTGCCGCACCCTCAAGGCCCCCGGCTACCTCGACGAGCGGGCAGCCGCCTTCGACGCCCGCGCCACCGAAGCGCTCGGCTCCGCGGACCTCGACGCCCTCGCCGCGCTCGACGCGACGCTCGCCCGTGAACTCAAGGCGGCCGGACGTGCCCCCTGGCAGCTGCTCGGCGGCGCCGCACGGTCCGCCGGGCTCGCGGGCCGGCTGCTGTACGAGGACGCCCCGTACGGCGTCGGGTACACCGTCGCCGCCTGGTCCTGAACGGACCGGTGGCGGGTACGGGGCACTCGGCCCCGTACCCGCCACCGGTCCGCGGTCACCGTGTCAGGGAGCGGGCGGCGGCGGAGGAGGGGTATTGCCGGGGGTACCACCGGGCGTACCAGGGGTACCGGGCGTACCAGGAGTACCGGGCGTGCCAGGTGTACCGGGGGTGCCGTGGGCGCCAGGTGTACCGGGCGTGCCGCCGTCCTTGTTCCCCAGCTTGTCCACGGCCTCCTTGGCCTTGCGCGTCCCAGAATCGATCTTGTCGCTGTACTTACCCTTGGTCTTCTGGTCGACCGTGCGCGCGGCCTTGTCGAGGCCCTGCTCGATCTTGCCCCCGTGCTGCTGCGCGAGGTCGCCGACCTTGTCCTTGGCCGGCCCCAGCTTGGCCTTCAGGTTGTCCAGGAACCCCATTGGGTCACCTTCCGTGCAGTGAGGACTGTTGAGAACCGTTCGCGGGAGCGTTCTCCCGCCCCCATTGTCCGTCACTTGTCCGTTCTTGCCGTTTTTACACGCCTCATTGCGCTCCCCGGCGCTTCCATGACGTCGCTCTCCGCGCACGGCCGCGCCCCCACGGACACCCGGTGTGGTCGGAAGGGCCCGGATTTTTGGGAGACTGTCCGGGTGACCCCTCCCGCTTCCGCCCCCCGCGTCATCACCGTCGTCGGCCCCACCGCAGCCGGAAAGTCGGATCTGGGGGTCTTTCTCGCCCAGCGGCTCGGCGGCGAGGTGATCAACGCCGATTCCATGCAGCTCTACCGGGGCATGGACATCGGCACCGCGAAGCTGACGCTCCCCGAGCGCGACGGCGTACCGCACCGGCTGCTGGACATCTGGGACGTCACCGAGACCGCCAGCGTCGCCGAGTACCAGCGACTGGCCCGCCTGGAGATCGACCGGCTGCTCGCCGAGGGGCGCACGCCGATCCTCGTCGGCGGCTCCGGGTTGTACGTGAAGGGCGCCATCGACGCCCTGGAGTTCCCCGGTACGGACCCCGTGGTGCGCGCCCGCCTCGAAGCGGAGCTGGCCGAGCGCGGCCCGGGCGTCCTGCACGAACGCCTCGCCGCCGCCGACCCGGAGGCCGCCCGGTCCATCCTGGCGACGAACGGCCGCCGCATCGTGCGCGCCCTCGAAGTCATCGAGATCACCGGCAAGCCGTTCACCGCCAACCTCCCCGGCGAGGAGCCGGTCTACGACGCCGTGCAGATCGGCGTCGACGTGGACCGCCCCGAACTGGACGAGCGCATCGCCGTGCGCGTCGACCGGATGTGGGAGGCGGGGCTCGTGGACGAGGTGCGCGCCCTGGAGGAGTCCGGGCTGCGCGAGGGTCTCACGGCCTCCCGGGCCCTCGGCTACCAGCAGATCCTCGCGGTGCTCGCGGGGGAGTGCGCCGAGGACGACGCGCGGGCCGAGACCGTACGCGCCACCAAGCGCTTCGCCCGCCGTCAGGACTCCTGGTTCCGCCGTGACGCGCGTGTCGTGTGGCTCGGCGGCGGCCACCGTGACCGGGGGAACTCCCGCATCGGGCACTGACGTTGGTCGAACGAGCGGTCACAGCCTGATCGCATGACAGGAGAAGCGACGTGTAGCGGGAGCTTCAGTGCTGCATCGACGCAGGTCAGAGAGAATCCTGGTTGCGGGGCTTCATCAGACTTCGACAATCTGGAACAGCCCTCGCGGATGAGTGCTGACCTCTTGCCGACTTTGCTGATGAGTAGTCAGTTGCACGGGATGGGCCGAGGGTGGGGTCCTGCAAGTCGCTGCACGATCTGACTGTGACTCTCAGCCGTTGGGCGGCCGTGGTGGGCTCGCTCTTGGTGCACGCCTGCCGCCTGAACCGACGTCAGGCGGGGGCTGTACGGCTGGTCTGGTCATGCGTCCGCACCCCAATGTAAGGTGCCATCGTTGATTTGGATCATTACGCACGGGGGTGGGTGGTGTTGGACGCCGCGATCGACGAACTCGTCCGGATGTGGCTCGACGGTTGGACGCTCTCCCGAGGCACGGCCGCGCCGGTCGCCGAGCCCTGGGGCTGGAGCATCGATGTCGGCATGGTGGGCCACGTGGCCCGGCACGTCCTGCCCGTGCCGGCCGAGGTCGATGTCCGCAAGATCGTCGACGCCACCAGCGCGCCCGGCACCTGGCTGAAGCTGTTCACCGACGACGCCACGGTGCGGCCCTGGCTGGACTCCCGGTGGCGGCTCGACACCCCGTCCCACCTGATGACCGCGCCACTCACCGCGGAAGACCCTCTCACCGTCGCTGGATACACCCTCACCTCCTGGACGCGCGCCGGCGTCACCCGCGTCCTGGTGCGCACCCGCGACGGGCACTTCGCCGCCCGCGGCCAGATCGCCGTCACCAGGACCATCGCCGTCCCCGACCAGATCGAGACCGACCCCGGCCACCGCCGCCGCGGCCTTGGCGGCCTGATCATGCGCACCCTCCAGAACACCGCCCACGCCGCCGGCGCCACCACGGGCGTCCTGGTCGCCAGCTCCGAGGGCCGCGCCCTCTACTCGACCCTCGGTTGGACTGCCCGCTCGCCCATGGCCAGCCTGTGCCTGGAAGCGCCCGCCGTCTCCTAGGCGGCCACACTTCACGCTCGGGCTGGTTGGGGCGGGAACCGCACCGGCCACCACGTGATCTTGGCGAGGTGTGTGGACTCTTCAAGATCGGACGGTGGCCGCGAGCCGAACACTGCGGACACCGGCGTCCCGACGCAATGCAACGGCTACCGCGCTCCGCCCGCTGGGATGCGGATGCGGATGCGGTCCGCGACGCTGACGACCTGCTGCTGGTGGCCGATCTCCAGATCGCGGAGCCGGTCGGCGACGCCAGGAACTGGAGCAACCACCACTGCCCTACCGGCTGGTCGCTCATGGGCGCTGCCGGTTCGGGCAGGTCGACCTGGGTCTCCCCCTGGCCCGCAACGCGGGTCCTCGAACTGGACGCTTTGAGGGTTTCGGCCAGTGATGACTCGCGTGCCAGGAGTCGACTGGACGCGGTGTTCGGGTTTGGGCGGCGAGGGGGCGGATGGCCCATGCGCCTGGGTCGGCGGGCGGCCGAAGCTTTGATTGTCCGAATCCGGCGGGCAGCAGTGCTCGGCACAGTGGTCTTCCGGGTTCCCGTTTCCTGAGGAAGGAACAGCACATGAAGCGTATGCGTCTTGGCATCGCCGGATACGCGGTCATCGTGGCCGCGACGATGGGTACGGGGGTGTCCCAGGCCGTCGCAGCCGAAAGCGCCACCGCCCCGATGTCCGTCACGGCTGCTGCTTTGTCGGCAGCCCAGGTGCCCTCCGACGTGAAGCAGGGGACGTACTGGACCCGTGGTGGGTGCATCGAGGCCGGGCAGGAAGGAATCGAGCGGGGGCAGTGGTCGCGGTACACCTGCGCCAACGGGGCCATTTGGTGGACCCTGTACACCGACCGCTGAGCATGAGACGCCCTCACGCCCGGGCCTGACCTGCCCGGAGTGAGAGTCGGCGAAGCAACCATGCTGGTCGCGGCCATCGACAGGTGGCTGCGACCAGCACTTACGCACCACGACCAACACCTGCTCCGCATGCGAACACGCGGAGCGTCGCGGAACCGAGCTCGGGGGCTGGGCGGCGTTCCGCCGCGTCCGATGACCCAGGGCTCGATGGTGGGGGGGCCTGTGGACCGACCCTGAGCGGGCGTATGCGACGGAGGATCGGGCCTCAGCCCTGCCCCGGCCCCGGTCCCAGTCCCGCGTCGCGGGCCCGCACAATCGCCGCGGCACGGTCGTGCACCTGCAGCTTGGAGAAGATGGACCCGACGTGGTTGGTTACGGTCTTGTGTACGACGAACAGTCGTTGCGCGATCTGCCCGTAACTCAGTCCACTCGCCAGCAGATCAAGGATCTCCCGTTCTCTGGGGGTGAGGGTCGGGAACGCTTCCTTGGCGGGGGCGCTGCTGTAGGCGGCGAAGAGACAGGAGAGGCGTTCGGCCATGCGAGGGCTGAAGACCGCGCCGCCCTGTCCGGCGGTGTGCAAGGCACGCAGGATCTCCTCCCGTACGGCCCCCTTGAGGAGGTAGCCGCGGGCGCCGACCCGCATCGCCGCCAGGAGGTTGTCATCGTCTTCGGACATGGTCATGACCACGACCCTGATGTCCGGGTGCGCGCGGAGCAGTTGCCGGGTGGTCTCGATGCCGGACAGTCCCGGCAGGCCAAGGTCCATGACAACCAGGTCGGGGGCGGTGCGGGCAGCTTCGGTGAGGGCTTCTTCGCCGCTGGCGGCCTGCGCGACCACGCTGAATCCGTCGTCCAGATCGACCGCTGCGGCGAGTCCCTCCCGGAAGAGGGGATGATCGTCGACAAGCAGCACCCGCCAGACGGACGCGTTGGCTTCGCTGTGCCTGCTGGCTGCTTCGGTCTGTTCACTCATCGTCGTCCTTGTCGGTCTTCGTGCAGAGGGGTCATGGGCAAGGTGGCTCGCACAGTGGTGCCGCTGGAGCTGGTTTCGATTGCGGAGCTGCCGCCGATCTCCTCGGCCCGTTCGGTGACCGAGGCCAGGCCGGTCCCCGCAACGGCCTGGGTGCCGAGGCCGGTCCCGTCGTCGGTAACGGTGACCGTCAGCGTCGTAGGGCCGGCGCTGAAGGCGACCTGGACGCGATGCGCCCCGGAATGACGGACGGCGTTGGTCAGCGCTTCGGAGGCGATGCGGTAGGCGGCGGTCTCCACCGCGGGTGCCAGGACGGGCAGCGGCAGATCCGGGCCGACCACCGCCACGCGTACGGCCTCGGTGCTCAAGCGGTGCGCGAGGACCTGGGTGGCGTCGAGCAGGCCTCGCTCCACGAGGGAGGCCGGCGTCAAACCGGCGGTGATACGCCGTACTTCGGCCAGCGCTTCACCGAGCCCCTCGGCGGCCATCCGCAGGTGCTCCGGAGCCGCCGAGGCCGACGGGCTGCACGCCTGGGCGGTGCCCAGCCTCATCTGCACGGCGGCGAGGTGAGGGCCGAGACCGTCGTGAATCTCCCGGCGCAGGCGGCGGCGTTCCTCCTCCCGGGCCAGGACCAGGCGCTCCCGGGCGGCCTGCGCCTCTTCGGCCAGCCGTAGCGCGGCCAGCGCCGGGCCGGCCTGGTCGGCGAGCAGCGACAACAGGTCACTGTCGCGTTCAGCGGGCGTGCTGGCACCATCGCGCGCCACCTCCAGGCGGCCCACCACCTGTCCGTGGTGGCGCAGGACGAAGATCTGCCTCGGGTCGGCCACCGGGACGCCCACGGCCGCGAGTTGCCGCGGCCCTGAACGGGTGTCCACGTTGACCGTCGCTCCCGACAGCCCCAGGTCCTCCACCGCGCTGCGGCAGATCTGTTCAGGGACCTCTCCGGGGTGCGGAGCCTGCCGCAGCCTTACCACCAACGCCTTCATGGCCTCGTGAGGCCGGGCCCGCGGACCGTAGAAGAACCGCTCCACCGCCAGCGTCGCCCGGTGCGCGGCGGGCCTGGCAGCCCAGCCCGCCGCCAGCGCACAGCCCGCGACGACAGGCACAGCCGCGCTGCTCGCGGTCGGAAGCACCGCCCACGCCACCACGGCGGCGCAGACCGCTGCGGCGACCAGAGCAGTGAGTACGAACGCGACGGACAGCCGGTGACTGGTGACGCGCTCCAGTCTCCACATACCGCCACGGGCCACCGTCAGACAGATCACGGCCCCCCACACCGCGCCCCCCGCCGCGTGGGCCGCCATGGTCCAGCGCTCACCCCACCACCCCGACAGCAACAGCACGACGCAGGCCGGGTAGGCCATGGCGAGCAGCGCCCACACCCGCCGACCTGTCCCGGCAGCCATGCCCAGTGAGCGCCGGACCAAATCCGCCGTCACCACAACGGTCACCACGCCACTCACCCAGTCCAGCGCCTCGCCCAGCGGGTCCAGGAACTCCAGAGCCCACTGTGTCGCCGTTGTGTCGGACCACGGGCTGAGAAACGGGGGCACACCGGGCGTCCCCAGCGCCCACACCGTCCCGTATCCCAGACAGGTGCAGCCGACTACCCCGGCGACCCCCCACCGCCACCATCTCGAAGAGGTTCCGGGGAGAAAACACAAAGGGAAGAGCAGAACCGTCAAGGGATGGCCGGTGATGACCACTGCTCCCAGCAGGATCATCGCCGCGTCCACCGGCACCATGCCGCTGCCGAGGGACGCGAACACGTCGAACACAGCGGGCGGAACGATCCACACGGCTCCGGCGGCCAGTAGCAGTGCGCCCATTCGGCGCCCGGACCGGTCGGCGAGCAGCAGGACCGCAATCACACAGACCGGCAGACCGACGACCAGGCGCGTCACCTCGGCGGTCGCCTGCGGCTCCGAATAGTGGGAGGCAAGCCACCGGCCTCTCGTCAGCAACACCACCACGAGCCTCAACACCAGGGCGGCGACCAGAAACGCCGCGGCGATGCCGGCCATCCGTACCGCCCGGCTGTGCGCCCGGGTAGCGTTCGCAGGCGGATTCCGGCTCACTTCACCCACAGGTCCCACGGGTCCACATCGTGCCAGGGGGATTCGACGCACTGGGGGTCCTTCCACCGCCCAGCGCGTTCGCCGTCCCGGCCTGCCTCCTCGCAAGCGTGCTCCGTGTGGTACGAGGCGATGTGTCTACGGGGGGTGCCCCCGTCCGCCGCGGCCTCAGCAGTCGGCAAAGGCCCCACGGCCATGGCAGCGATCACCATGGCCAGCGAAACCACGGGGCTCAGCGAACGGCTCACTATCTGTCTCCTTGCGATGGAATGAAGCCACGTACTGCGAGTGCACGTCACGGAACGTCATGAACAACGAGCCGGTGATATCTGCCGTTGTGGGCTGCCCGCCCGCGACGATGTCGGTCAGGCAGCAAACTCCAGGACCTTCCCGCCGACCTCCAGAGCGCAACTACGGGGAACCCCGGAGGCGGCGAGGAACTGGACGATTTCCTGCAGCGCCCATACGGCGGCGTGGTCCAGGTACTCGGCAAGGCAGCCGGCGTGCCGACGCACGTACTCCGCGGACTGCTCGCTGAGGTGGAGTAGGAGACAGTCCAGGGCTTTGCCGCCGTAGTACAGGGCGTAGACGACGGTGCGACGCTTCAGACCGTGCCTATCCGCAGGAGCCAGTAGCTCGCCATGGGGAAGCGCGACCTTGACCGCCTCGACGACCCGGGTATCCGCCCCTTCCTCCCGCACCCGGGAGACCAGATCATCGAGATCGGACTCGCTTAGAGCCCATTCCTGCGCACCCCACACGACGCCGTCCCTTTTCCTGCGAATCACTGGACCTTCGTCGGCCCGTTCAACCGGGCCCGAGATCACCATCGACCGCCCGGCCACCCAGGCGCTTGAGGCATCCACCACGACCACGTCCAGTCAGCAGGCACATGTGGAGTCCTTCCTTGGTGAGGAACGGGTGCCGGGGAAGGCCGGCTGACACCGTGAGCAACGACGGCGCCCTAGTCCTGGACGGCTTCCTGGAGGACGCCACCGTGCCCGGCGACCGGCACGGCAGCACGGCCCGGTTTTCCCCCACCGTCTGCCCCACCGACGAGATGGTCCTGCCCTGCAACGTCGCCGACCCGGCGGTCGCCCTCGCGGTCATCCACGACCTGGTCTCCGGCGACAAGCTCCGCGCCACCGGCCACCGGCCACCGGCCACCGGCCGCCTCCGGCTCCCGCACACCGGACGAGCCGATGTGGCCGGTCGTCACCACGCTCGCCGTGCTGGAGACGCACCGCTGCTGTCCGCTCCGGCCTCGTCGTCGGCAGATCCAGCCAACTCCCGGCGCTCGCTTCCAGCGCAGGTTGCGAGGATTCGACGTGCCCCGGCCTGGCGCGTTGCAGCAGTCTGCGCCTGCTCGGCCTCCAGCCGGCCTCGGTGGTGCCACGTCCCGGTTTACCGGCCCCGTTGCGATGCGAGGCGGTGGCCGTCCGGGGGCGTGGTGCTATCGGGCGAGGAAGGCGCTGACGGTTTTGCCGCCGGTGGGCCGGTGGATGACCGCGGTGGTGCGGGCGAGGTGGTTGACCATGCGCCAGCCGAAGCCGCCGGTGGCGCCGGTCATGTCGGGGGCGCGTAGGCGTGGGGCCTGCGGGCTGGGGTCGTCGACGGCCACCTCGATGAGGTCGGGGTGGGCGGTCAGGCGGAGGGTGTAGGTACCGCCTCCGTGGCGCAGTGCGTTGGTGACGAGTTCGGAGACGACCAGGGTCACGGTGTCGGCGGCTTCCGGGGCGAGAGCCGGTTCTGAGAGGGCTTCGAGGAAGCTCCGGGCCTTCTCCCGCGCATCGGCGACGGTGGCCGTGGGGCGAGTGGCGGTGGCGTCGACGCGCATCGTGTTCGTCAGGTTCACCCTGGTCTCCTCTGCTCGTCACTGCCGGTCCTGCGTGGGTGTTCCATGTGCCCCGCCCCGCCGCCCCCAACCCGGCAGCGCTCGATTACCTCAATGTCCGGCCACGGAAAATCTGTGACGACCAAGGTAGACATTCGGCGAGGTCGTGATTATGTTTTCTCTCGTAGCCGAGATCAGCAGAGCCCGGCAGAGACGAACTGGCGGGCAGCAGTACACGCAGTTGCCGTGTGCAGGACGGTGCGGCGGTGGAGTTTCGAAGCCAGCGGTTGCAGGACGGCGACGGGACTGACGGCCGGACCGGGTGGCCCGCGGGTTCAGGGGCCGCCGCGAGCGGGGCCGCGGCGAGAACGCGGCGTCGGTACCCGCGAAAGCAGTTCGCAGGACCAGCAGTGAAGTGAGTGGTCCCTCGGTAAAGGCGTCGGCTGCGGGCGCGCGTGCCGGGAGGTTCGGCAGTGGGGTTCCAAGCCGGAGCAGACGCAGGACGGGCGACGGGGCTGGCTGCCGAAGAGTGACGCTGCCACAGGTCACCGAGCAGGACGCAGTAGCAGCAGTACGCAAGCAGTTGACCAAGAGGGAAGAACGGAGGAGTTGGTCGCCATCAGGATCGCCCGGGTGCAAGAGGTGGGCCCGGGTACCGCAGGACATCGATAGTGAGGTGGTCTCCGGTCAAGCAACCGCGATCCCCGCAGCCCCCGACCTCTCCCGGGGCGGGCCTGCGGAAACAGAGAGCCGGCGCAGTCGATCACGGCCGGCCGATGGTGTAGCAGTTCCTTCGGGGCCCTGGTGCCATATGGCACCAGGGCCCCTCAAGCGCGTTCCACAGAGAGGTGCAAGTGACAGCAAACGACTCGTTCGGCCGTCTCGACGACGACGACTACCCCGCCTACACCATGGGCCGGGCCGCCGAAATGCTCAACACCACCCACGGCTTCCTCCGCGCCATCGGTGAAGCCCGCCTCATCACCCCCCTGCGCTCCGAAGGCGGCCACCGCCGCTACTCCCGCTACCAGCTGCGCATCGCCGCCCGCGCCCGTGAACTCGTCGACCAGGGCACCCCCATCGAGGCTGCCTGCCGCATCGTCATCCTCGAGGACCAGCTCGAAGAAGCCCAGCGCATCAACGCCGAACACCACCGCACGACCGACCGGTCAAGCTGACGACCCGCGCCTGCCCCCGCCCGGAACACAGGGGGGACGGGCATGCGATCGATGCCGCCCGCGGTACACGCAGTACGCCGCGCCTCTGAGCCCTCATCACTTCGCGTGCCGCTGCGGCAGTCCGGGGTGGTCGCGGGTCCACGGGGCCGGCGGCTCGGGGAAGTGCTCGGGTCGGTTTCGCCTTGGCCCGGGGCGGGCCAGCAGGAGGCAGAGGACCTGGCGGGCGTCGGCGCGGCGGGTGGGGTCGTGGGCCAGGACCGCAACGGCGGTGGCCAGGAGCGGGCCGAGTACGCCGAGTACGAGGCCGGCGAGCGGCAGGATCAGGAACGTCATGAGGGGCGCCTTCCGGAGGTGCGGAGCGGGCTGACGCCACTCATTGAGGCAGCTCGGGTGCGTTCGGTGGGGGCTGTAGAAGGTCAGCGAACGACATCGAACGCGGGCGACGGAAGGGCCGGGGTCGCACGTCGGCGGGAGGCTGGTGTGTGGCGTGCCGCCGCTCAGGCGCAGAACCTTTTCCCGTGAGGTGCTTTGCCGTGTCCGCGGGTGATCTGGAAGGTCACGGGCATGAGTGGCTGCTCGGGGCTGAAGTGGCCGATGTCGGTGACGATGAGCCGGATCCACGTATCGGCGGGGCCGGTGAGCACGATGGACTCCCCGATCGCGGCACCGGTCACGGTGCAGCTGCGGGTATCGGTGATGACGAAGTAGCCGAGGCTTGGGCTTGTCTGGGTGACGTTGACGCCTATCTCACCGTCCCGCGTCCACGCGGTCTTTATCGGCCTGTCCCCCCAGGGAAAGATGGCGGTCAGCTGCTCCATGGCCGGTCTGCCGGCGCCTGCGGACGGCTGAGGGCTGGAACTGTGAGGCTTCTCCGTACTGCTGGGGGAGGCCGTCGTGGCGGTAGGTGTGGGGGAGGCGCCGGGCGATGCTGTGTCGTCGGTGAGGTGTCTGCCGGCGATGTAGCCCAGAATGCACAGGGCGACCGTCGCCGTCGCCAGAGCCCGTCGTGAAGTACGCCGCCGCTTCCTGCCGGGCACTTCGTCGCCCGGACCGGTCCCCGGCAGTCCTGGCGGCGGGCCGGGCCTTCCTGGCGTCTCTTCCTCCTCCGTGGCCGGGAGGTGAGCGGGCTGGGACGCCAGGGCCGAGAGGGCGGCATCAGCTCTCTTCCAGCGTTCCAGACATTCGGCGACCATCAGGTCTCCGCCCAACGCCCACGCGATCGGCTCGACGGTGTCCCAGCGGGGGAGCCGCTTGGCGTTGAACGTGTCCGAGATCGTGCTCTGCCTGACCGTTGCCGCGGGATACCGCGTCCGGCTCCTCCGCACGATCTCGGTGTAGCTGGGCTTCCTGGCCTCCCGGTGCAGATTCCGCATCCACGCAGCGAACACCGCAACGGGATCTGCATCGTCCCCAAGCGGCTCAGGCCCGTTCGCTGCCATTCGACTTCCTCCGTGGCCGGATCCTGCCCAGCCTCTCCTGGCCCCGGGCGGGGCGACCTCCACTCCACTCACCCTTGCAGGCCAGAGGGCCCGCCGACCCGAACTCACCACAACGCGGGCCTTCCAGCGGTTTCGAGCCGATGGGTGCCCCGCATGGAGGGGGCCAGGGAGCGTCGTGGCCGGTCCCGTAGACACATCGGGCATTTTGTGCCAGGTGTCCAGACTGTCATCGGGCGGCCGTGGGACGGGGGTCGACGGATCCCTTTGCTCACGAGCAGCGGACCCCTTGCTCGGTGCCGGCCCACGCTCCTGACAGCAGCGTCCGTCTGCTGGTTCGAGCAAAGTTGCGGACCTTGACGCTCGGTTGACCGTCGGGCTGCGTCGCAGGCCGACAGGAACTTATCCGCCAGGTCAGAGATGCGGGCCCGGAGCTCTTGAGCGACGGTGGATACAGACCGCTATCCCGTCTGCCCAGAGGAGAGCCATGATCGTCAAGATGCTGCACGAGAAGGGCCTGAAGTCCGAGCACGCCTACACCGCGGCGTTCGCGTCGATCGGGCTGTCCGTCGCCTCCTGGTGCGGATCCATGAAGGCCGAGGCAGCCGGCACCGCACGCGCGGACCGCTGGGGCATCTTCGTCGGGGAGTGGGCCCCCACCTTCTTCGCTCTCGGACTGGCCCTGGCGAACTACGAACGGGACCACGAACCCTTCCACTCCGCAGCGCACTGACGCCGACCGGGCACCTCGGGCCTCCTGAGGTGGCGGAGGCTGCGGGGCAGGGACCATTTCCCCGGCCAGCCGATGCAACGGCGCGTCTTGTGACCTCGCCATACGCCATACGGATGCGAGAGGCGTTGTCCTCGGTCGCCAGTGCCCGACTCGGGTAGAGGTGAAAGGGACAGAGCAGCATCACCGACCCCGGAGAGAACGGCCATGACGGAAACTGACCACGGCCGGGCTCAGCGCCCTGGTCGGCGTGCGGTGGTACGAGGGGCCGCGTGTCTTCTTGGAGCCGCGAGTCTGACCGGCACGGTGCCGGTCAGCCACGCTTCCGGCACGCCGACGACGGACGGCGATGACGGGGTGCCGTTCCACGGTGCGCACCAGGCGGGAATCCTTACCCGCCAGCAGTCGTTCGGCGGCTTCGTCGCCTTCGACGTCCTCGCACAGAACCGTGCGGAGCTGGCCGCGCTCTTCAAGACGCTGACCGTCCGGTGCCGTACCCTCACGGCGGGCGTCACACCCAAGGACCCGGATGTGGCAGCGGTACGCGGCCCGCAGGACCAACTGACCATCACCGTCGGCGTCGGCGCCTCGCTCTTCGACGGACGATACGGACTGGAGCGAACCCGCCCGCCCGGGCTCATCCCCATGCCGCACTTCCCCGGGGACCGGCTGGACTCCGCAAGCTGTCACGGCGATCTCTCCGTACAGATCTGCGCCCAGCACCCTGACGCCGTTCTCCACGTCGTACGAGACCTTGCCCGGGAGACCGCGGGACTGCTGCGGACGCGGTGGCGGACCGACGGCTTCTTGAACCCGCCCCGCCCCGAGGGCGCTCCACGCTCGTTCGTCGGGTTCAAGGACGGCACCGCGCACCCGGACACGACATCGGCCCGGGAGATGGACCGGCTGGTCTGGGTCGGCCCGGAAGGACCGGGCTGGGCGCGAGGCGGGACCTACCAGGTCCTGCGCACCATCCGGCTCCACGCGGAGGCGTGGGACCGCGTCCCGACAGCCGAACAGGAGCGGATCTTCGGTCGGCGCAAGGCGACCGGCGCACCGCTGGACGGACGCGAGGAGAGCGACCTGCCCGACTACGGACGTGACCCGCAGGGCCGCCTGACGCCCCTGGACTCCCACATCCGCCGGGCCAACCCGCGCACCCCCGGCAGCGAAAGCTCGGTCCTGCTGCGCCGGAGCTACAACATCGACCAGGGCCTCGCACCCGACGGGACCCTTGATGTGGGACTCATCTTCTGCTGCTACCAGCGGAACATCGCATCGCAGTTCGCGACCGTGCAGAAACGGCTGGAGGGCGAGCGGTTCGCGGATTTCAGCACCACGACGGGGGGCGGCTACTTCCTCGTGCTGCCGGGACTGACCGACGCATCGGACTGGTACGGCTCCAGACTGCTCGGCCCGCGCGACCACGAGGCGGGCGCACCTCATCGACCGCCAGTTCAACAGTGAGTTCCTAGAAGGCAGCGCGAGTCCTCATGCCTGCGGCTATGCGTCGGGCAACGCCCCGGGCACAACGCCGTTCGGGTCTGGTGCTTCGGCCGCTCTGGCGGCGGCCGGCTGAACGCCAGCGGCGCCACAACCGAGTCCGCCGCGCCGACCGGGCAGCCGATCAGGCCCGTCACCAGCCCTTGACCTGCCGGGCAGGCTCGTGGCACGAGCGGTCGGAACTCGCGCTCAAGGACGCAACCGTACGGGGCGAACACGCAGGGCCCGGTTGCGGACGCGGCAGGGTCAGCCGACGGTGCCGTCGAGGTACTCCTCCAGCGCCTGCCCCGGCCTCAAGGCCGGGCGGGAGCCTTCGACGTGAAAGGCACCGAATCCGACAAGGCTGACGCCGGCCCCGCGCTTGAGGCTCTCAGCGATCACTCCGGCGTACTCCACGGTTCCGAACAGCGCATCGATCACCCGCTCGACGTCCTCCGTCGGCAACCGCGTACCCGTGTGAGCGGTCTTGCCTGCCACGGCTTCGACCAGTGCGTCCTTGTTCATACGCTCCCTCTCTCCGTCACCATGGTGACGCCGGGCGCAGATGCCGACAGCACGCCGGAACGGGGCGAGGGACGGCCGAAGCACTCGCAGCGTGCCGGGCACCCACGTATAGCAGCTGTGCCGTCCAACTCCGTCGTGGCGCGCGAAAGCCACCTGCCGGTACCGGTCATCAAAGGAGCCAGATCACGATGACCCATTGCCTTTTTTGTGCACGGGGATACGGAGCCGGGCTGAACTTGAGCAGCAGAATGTGCCTCGATACCGGCGCCCGGGCGAAGCCGGGGACCCGCCCGGTTGGGTCAGGCGCTCGATGGCGGCGTCCTGGGTGGGGAAGCCGGACTCCTCGGCCTGCTTGCCCCGGGCGTTGCGGCATCGGATCGTGGGGAGGTGCGGGCAGCCTGCCGGGCGGCGACACGCGCAGGACTTGAAGAAGCTGCCCATGCCCCGCGCAAGCTTGTTCGACACGAAGTTGCGGCCCCTTCGCCGAGTTCGGTCGCGACCGTGTAATCGGGCGCTGACCTGGGGTTATTGCTGACCTCCTGCTGACTCGCCGACCAGCAGCAGACGCCTGACCTGCATAAACCCCAAAGCGGAGCCATAACAGCCTGATCACGTGATGGCATCGGGAAGCTCCGCCCGTCAATTCGGCACCCGTGATCGTGCCATCATCGAGCATCGATCCACCAGTGGAGTCCGAGTTGGGAGGGCGCGTGGCGATGGAGGCCGGCCCTCGCGACACGGAGCAGCGCGACACACAGCACGACGGGCCGTCACCGCGGGAGACCGCGGGGCGGCTGAGTCCCGACGGGCCCGACGAGCAGGACGTGACCCCGGAGGTCGAGGTCGAGCTGCGGCCCACCCGCAAGCTGCGGATCTGGCAGCTCGCTCCCATCGTCGTACTGGCCGCGGTCGGCTCGCTGATGTTCGCCTTTCCCCTCGCCTTCGAGTTCGGCGACGGCGGCGCCATCGTCGCCATGCTGGGGCTCCTGATCAGCTGCTGCGCGGCCGGCTGGGGCATGATGGCCGCCCGCCGCGTCGGGCACACCTGGCCGGGCCTGCCCTCCCGCGGCTCCGGCGCCCGCCCCGACTGGCGGGTGATCGCGCTGTACGCGGTGACCGGAGCCGCCCTGGTCGCGCTCGCCGTCTGGCGCGTGGACCGACTGCGCTGACGGCAGGAAACGCCCTGCGCCGGGCCCGCCCGCGCGGGTCATGGGCCCGGGCGCCCGGGCTCCGTGCCGCTCGCGGGACCGGCCGCCGGGTCCGCTCGTGCGGGTTGTCGGCGCCGCCTCGTACAGTAGGCCTGTGAGCATCTCGCAGATCGCCTTCCTCAAGGGTCACGGCACCGAGAACGACTTCGTGATCGTCCCGGACCCGGACAACGCCCTCCCACTGCCCGCCGCCGTCGTCGCCCGGCTCTGCGACCGCCGGGCCGGCATCGGCGGTGACGGCCTGCTGCACGTCGTGCGGTCCGCCGCGCACCCCGAGGCGCGCTCCATGGCGGACGCGGCCGAGTGGTTCATGGACTACCGCAACGCGGACGGCTCGATCGCCGAGATGTGCGGCAACGGCGTGCGGGTCTTCGCCCACTACCTCCAGCGCGCCGGCCTCGTCGAGAAGGGCGACCTCACCGTCGCCACCCGGGGCGGCCCCAAGCGCGTGCACCTCGCGAAGGACGGCGACATCACGGTCTCCATGGGCCGTGCCCTGCTGCCCGAGGAGAACGCCACGGTCAGCGTCGGCGACCGCAGCTGGCCCGCCCACAACGTCAACATGGGCAACCCGCACGCGGTCGCCTTCGTCGACGACCTCGACCACGCCGGCGACCTGCTCACCGCCCCGCCCGTCAGCCCCGGCGCCGTCTACCCCGACGGCGTCAACATCGAGTTCGTCGTCGACCGGGGCCCGCGCCACGTCGGCATGCGTGTCCACGAGCGCGGCTCCGGCGAGACCCGCTCGTGCGGCACCGGCGCCTGCGCGGTCGCCGTCGCCACCGCCCGCCGGGACGGGGCCGACCCCGCGAAGACCGGCCTCCCCGCCACCTACCGGGTGGACCTCCCCGGCGGCACCCTCGTCATCACCGAGCACCCCGACGGCGGTATCGACATGACCGGACCGGCCGTGATCGTCGCCGAGGGCGTCATCGACCCGATCTGGCTCGAAACCCCCTGAGGGATGGCTCGCTCGAAACGATGACCCGCCCGAGCTTCGCTCGAATGGGTGATCCGTTTCACGCTGGGCGAGAGCTGGACTGCGCCACGTGGTGGGGTCGATAGCATCAAGCACCGGTCCCGAGGGGCATCCGCCCCTCCCCAGCGCCGGTCGACGTCGCCGGAGGTGCCCATGAGTGCAGAGGCCGCCGATCCGGGCGCTCCCCTACGCAGGCGGAGCCGCCCCCGGATCGATCTGCGCAGACTGGGCCGGGTGGCACTGCGGGGCCCGGTCTCCCGCGACCGGCTGCCCGACGCCATCGGGCATGTCGCCGAGGCGCATCGCGCCCACCACCCCGACGCCGACCTGACCATCCTGCGCCGGGCCTACGTCCTCGCGGAGTCTTCGCACCGCGGCCAGATGCGCAAGAGCGGCGAGCCGTACATCACGCATCCGCTGGCCGTCACCCTGATCCTCGCCGAGCTCGGCGCCGAGACCACCACCCTCACCGCCTCCCTGCTCCACGACACCGTCGAGGACACGGAAGTGACGCTCGACCAGGTACGCGAGCAGTTCGGCGACGAGGTCTGCTATCTCGTCGACGGCGTGACGAAGCTGGAGAAGGTCGACTACGGCGCCGCCGCCGAACCGGAGACCTTCCGCAAGATGCTCGTCGCCACCGGCAACGACGTCCGGGTCATGTCGATCAAGCTCGCGGACCGGCTGCACAACATGCGCACCCTCGGCGTGATGCGCCCCGAGAAGCAGGCCAGGATCGCCAAGGTCACCCGGGACGTCCTCATCCCGCTCGCCGAACGGCTCGGCGTGCAGGCGCTCAAGACCGAGCTGGAGGACCTGGTCTTCGCGATCCTGCACCCCGAGGAGTACGAGCGCACCCGCGCCCTGATCGCCGCCGCGGAAGGCCAGGGCGCCCCCCTCGACACCATCGCCGACAACGTACGGGGCACCCTGCGTGACGCGGGCATCACCGCCGAAGTCCTCATCAGACCACGCCACTTCGTCTCCGTGCACCGGGTCCGCGGGAAACGCGGCGAACTGCGGGGCACCGACTTCGGCCGCCTGCTCGTCCTCGTCGCCGAGGACGCCGACTGCTACGCCGTCCTCGGCGAACTGCACACCTGCTTCACTCCGGTGATCTCCGAGTTCAAGGACTTCATCGCCGCTCCCAAGTTCAACCTGTACCAGTCGCTGCACACCGCGGTCGTCGGCCCCGGAGGCGCCGTCGCCGAAGTCCTCATCCGCACGCACCGGATGCACAAGGTCGCCGAGGCGGGCGTGGTCGCGCTGGGCAACCCGTACGCCCAGGACCACGCCGCCACCCCGCAGAGCGAGCCGTCCGACGAGCGCGCCGACCCCACCCGGCCCGGCTGGCTCTCCCGGCTGCTGGACTGGCAGGAGTCCGCCACCGACCCCGACACCTTCTGGACCACCCTGCGCGACGATCTCGCCCAGGACCGCGAGATCACCGTGTTCCGCACCGACGGAGGCACCCTCGGGCTGCCCGCCGGGGCCAGCTGCGTCGACGCCGCCTACGCGCAGTTCGGCGACCGGGCGCACACCTCCATCGGGGCCCGGGTCAACGGCCGCCTCGCCACCCTGAGCACCGTCCTCAGCGACGGCGACACCGTGCAGCTGCTGCTGGCCCAGGACACCGCGTCCGGTCCCTCGCCCGACTGGCTCGACCACGCGCGCACCCCCACCGCCCGGATCGCGATCACCGGCTGGCTCACCGACCACCCCGACGAGGCGAAGCCCGCCCCCTCGACGATGACGTCCGTGGAGGCGGGCGGACCCGGCCCGGCCGTGCCCGCCGCCCCGGGGCGCGACGCCCAGGCCACAGCGCCGGCGCGCACCCGGTCCGGGCCCCGCGCCACCGGCGTCGTCGTCGACGGGCCGGACGCGCCGGTGCGCCTCGCCGGCTGCTGCACGCCGGTGCCCCCCGACGAGCTGACCGGCTTCACCGTCCGCGGTGGCACGGTCACCGTGCACCGCCGCGAGTGCCCCGCCGTGGCCGCCATGCAGGAGATCGGCCGCGCCCCGGTCGGGGCCCGCTGGGCCGACGCGGAGGACCGGGAAACCGACGCGGGCTGCCGGGTCACCCTGGTCGCCGAGTCCTTCGGCCGCCCCCGGCTCCTCGCCGACCTGACCGAGGCCATCGCCACCGCCGAGGCGGCGATCGTCTCCGCCACCGTGGAACCGCCCAGCGAGCAGCGCGTCCGCCACACCTACACCCTCCAGCTCCCCGACGCGGCGGGCCTTCCCGCTCTGATGCGTGCCATGCGCGAGGTCGCCGGGGTCTACGACGTCAGCCGCGCCCAGCACCCGGCCCCGGCCTCCGCCGGCTGAGCAGCCCCGGAAGCGAGGAAGCCCGGAAGCCCCGGAAACGGCCCGCGCCCGGCGCGGTGCCTCCCCGCTGGCTGCACCGCTCCTCCCGCCGGTGACGCGTTCTCGTTCGAGTGGCGCGGCGCGCGGCTCCCCGGCCGGGCGGCGACGCGCTGATAGCGGTAGTCCATGCCGCTCCTCTCCCGCCGCCTGCGCGCCGCCCTGCTGGCGACCGCCTCGGCCACCCTCGTCGCCGCCACCCTGCCCACCCCCGAGCCCCTGGGCATCGGCGACCGGCTCTTCCCCGAGCTGGGGAACCCCGGATACGACGTCCTCGCGTACGACATCGCCTTCACGTATCACGGCAGCAACACCAAGCCCCTGGACGCCGTCACGAAGATCAGGGCCCGCACCACCGCTCCGCTGGACCGGATCAACCTCGACTTCGCCCGGGGCGCCGTCCACGGGGTCGAGGTCAACGGACTGGCCGCCGACTTCGGCAGCAAGCGCGAGGACCTGGTCGTTCAGGCCCCCCGCCGCCTCCCCGCGGGCGTACCGCTGAACATCACCGTCCGGCACACCAGCGACCCGGGCGGATCCGGGGACGACGGCGGCTGGGTCCGCACCGCCGACGGCCTCGCCATGGCCAACCAGGCCGACGCCGCCCACCGGGTCTTCCCCGGCAACGACCACCCGTCCGACAAGGCGTACTTCACCTTCCGGATCACCGCCCCCGAGAAGCTGACGGCGGTCGCGGCCGGCCTGCCCGCGGGGAAGACCCGGCGCGGGGCCACGACCACCTGGACCTACCGCACCGAGCACCCCATGGCGACCGAACTGGCCCAGGTCTCCATCGGCAGCTCCGCCGTCCTGCACCGCACCGGCCCCCACGGACTGCCGGTGCGCGACGTCGTCCCGGCCGCCGATCGGAAGAAGCTGGAGCCCTGGCTGAAGAAGACCCCCGCCCAAATCGAGTGGATGGAGGAGCAGGTCGGCCGCTACCCCTTCGAGACGTACGGGGTGCTCGTCGCCGACAGCCCCATCGGCTTCGCCCTGGAGACCCAGACGCTGTCGCTGTTCGGGAAGTCCTTCTTCACCGAGCCCGGCTACCCGGAGTGGTACGTCGACTCGGTGATGGTCCACGAGCTGGCCCACCAGTGGTTCGGCGACAGCGTCTCGCCCGCGAGCTGGTCCGACCTGTGGCTCAACGAAGGACACGCCAGTTGGTACGAGGCCCGGTACGCCGAGGAGAACGGCGGCGGGACCCTGGAGCGACGGATGCGTGAGGCGTACAAGCTCTCCGACGGCTGGCGCGCGGACGGCGGCCCTCCGGCGCACCCGGACGGCCCGGCCCCGGGGCAGAAGCTCAGCCTGTTCCGGCCCGTCATGTACGACGGCAGCGCCCTGGTGCTCTACGCCCTGCGCCAGGAGATCGGCGAGGCCGCCTTCGACCGGCTGGAGCGCACCTGGGTCCGGGTGCACCGGGACTCCACGGCGACCACCGCGGACTTCACCCGGCTGGCGTCCGGCATCGCGGGACGGGACCTGTCCGCCTTCTTCGACGGCTGGCTGTACGGCGAGAAGACCCCGCCGATGCCGGGCCACCCCGACTGGAGCAGCGCGAAACCCGCGTGACGAGCCCGGCGGAGCCGTGCCACTATCGACGCGTCGGCGCGGCGGACCGCACCGGAGTTCCCGGCAGGGAATCATCCGGGAAGATCACACGTTGTGACTGACGTAACGACTTCTATCGACGTAAGGATCCAATGACCTCCTCTTCTTCCCTTCCCCAGGACGCGCAGAACGCGCAGAGCGCCACGGAGAACGCGACCGAGAGCCTCACCGAGAGCCTTCGGGCCGACGCCCTGATGGAAGAGGACGTCGCCTGGAGCCAGGAGATCGACGGAGCGCGGGACGGCGACCAGCTGGACCGCTCCGAGCGTGCCGCGCTGCGACGCGTGGCCGGTCTCTCCACGGAGCTCGAGGACGTCACCGAGGTCGAGTACCGCCAGCTGCGCCTGGAGCGCGTGGTGCTGGTGGGTGTCTGGACCTCGGGGACGGTGCGTGACGCGGAGATCTCCCTCGCGGAGCTCGCCGCACTCGCCGAAACGGCGGGCGCACAGGTGCTGGACGCGGTGTACCAGCGGCGCGACAAGCCGGACCCGGCCACCTACATCGGCTCGGGCAAGGCGCTGGAGCTCCGTGACATGGTGCTCGAGTCCGGTGCCGACACCGTCGTCTGCGACGGTGAGCTGAGCCCGGGCCAGCTGATCCACCTGGAAGACGTCGTCAAGGTGAAGGTGGTCGACCGGACCGCCCTCATCCTCGACATCTTCGCCCAGCACGCCAAGTCCCGTGAGGGCAAGGCGCAGGTCTCGCTGGCCCAGATGCAGTACATGCTGCCTCGCCTGCGCGGCTGGGGTCAGTCGCTCTCCCGTCAGATGGGCGGCGGTGGTTCCAGCGGCGGTGGCGGCATGGCCACCCGTGGTCCCGGTGAGACCAAGATCGAGACGGACCGGCGACGGATCCGCGAGAAGATGGCGAAGATGCGCCGGGAGATCGCGGAGATGAAGACCGGCCGCGAGATCAAGCGGCAGGAGCGCAAGCGCAACAAGGTGCCCTCCGTCGCCATCGCCGGATACACCAACGCGGGCAAGTCCTCGCTGCTCAACCGCCTGACCGGGGCCGGTGTCCTGGTGGAGAACGCCCTGTTCGCCACCCTGGACCCGACCGTCCGCCGGGCCGAGACGCCGAGCGGCCGCATCTACACCCTGGCCGACACCGTCGGGTTCGTCCGGCATCTGCCGCACCACCTGGTCGAGGCGTTCCGCTCCACCATGGAGGAGGTCGGCGAGTCCGATCTCATCCTCCACGTGGTGGACGGCTCCCACCCGGTGCCGGAGGAGCAGCTCGCCGCGGTGCGCGAGGTGATCCGGGACGTCGGCGCGGTGGACGTACGCGAGATCGTCGTGATCAACAAGGCGGACGCGGCGGACCCGCTGGTCCTCCAGAGGCTGCTGCGCAACGAGAAGCACGCCATCACGGTCTCGGCCAGGACCGGCGCCGGAATCGACGAGCTGCTCGCGCTCATCGACGCCGAGCTGCCCCGGCCGTCCGTCGAGATCGAGGTGCTCGTGCCGTACATCCAGGGGGCTCTGGTCTCCCGGGTGCACGCCGAGGGCGAGGTGCTCTCCGAGGAGCACACCGCCGAGGGCACCCTGCTCAAGGCCCAGGTCCACGAGGAGCTGGCCGCGGAGCTCGGGACCTTCGTCCCCGCCGCGCACTGACAGCCGTACAGCCGCGACAAGCCGAAGGCCCGGCCCCCTCCGGAGAGATCCGGGAGGGCCGGGCCTTCGGCGTGCGACCTACTGGCCCGCGTACTTCTCGCTCACCGCGCGGTAGATGCCCTCGGCCTCCTTGCCGAGCCGGGGCCCGGCCAGCCAGCCCGCGGTGACCGGGCCGATCGAGGTGTTCGAGACCAGGGCGGGCTTGCCGTCCCGCCCGGCCGCGACCCAGCCGCCGCCGGAGGAACCGCCGGTCATCGTGCAGCCGACGCGGTACATCGTGGGCTGGTCCTGGAAGACGGAGAGCCGACCCGGCTTGTCCTCGCACTGGAGCAGCTTCTGACCGTCGAACGGCGGCGCGGCCGGGTAACCCGTCGCCGTCATGGCGTCGATCTCCGGCACGGCGGGAGCGTTGAACTCGACCGGCAGGGCCGAACCGACCGTCTCCTCCAGCGACTTGCCGCCCGCACCCTTCTCCGGCGTGACATGCAGCACCGCGAAGTCGTACGGGGCGCCCTGGCCGCCGACGGCCGCGCCCTGGGCGATCCACTGCTCGGAGGTCTGGGCCCACTGACCCCACCACACACCGTAGGGAGCGATCTTCTCCTTCGGCGCGGTCTCCAGCTCGGCGAGAGACAGTCCGTCGTTGTTGTACGCCGGGACGAAGGCGATGTTGCGGTACCAACCGCCCTTCTTGCCCGCGTGCACGCAGTGCCCGGCGGTCCACACCATGTTGGACTTGCCGGGGTTCGCCGGGTCCTTCACCACGGTCGCGGAACAGACCATCGAGCCCTGCGGGCCGTCGAAGAGCAGCTTCCCGGACTCCGGGGCGTTGTCGTGGTACGGCGTCGCGACACCGGCGGCCCGGACCGGGACCGGCGTCGGGTCCGTCACGCCGTCGTCGCCGGAGATGTCGTCGTCGACCGGGTTCTCCGGGGGCTTGTCGGCCTCCCGCATCCGGTCCGGGTCCCACAGGCCGTCGATGATCGGGTTGACGAAGTCCTTGGCCTCACGCAGCCACTTGTCCTTGTCCCAGTTCTTCCACTCCCCGTCCCGCCACTTGTCGGGGTCGATCCCGTGCTCCTTGAGACGGTTCTTGAGGTCGTCCGGGATGACGACCTTGCCGTCGGACGACTGGTCGGCCGAGGCGCTGGGCGTACCGCCCGCGTTGTCCTCCTCCGGACCGCACGCCGTGGCGGTGAGCGCCAGTACGGCGGCGACGGCGGTCGCGGCGAGCGCGGTGGAGGGCATGCGCCGTGCGCGCCTCCCGCGCCGTGCGGTATCGGTCGGGCGAATGGGTCGCATCTCGTGATCCCCCTGGGACTTCGTCACTCGGTACTCGTGCTGCATTGCGGACACTTCGGGCGCCGGAGCAGGTGCTTCCCCGCCGTTGTGCGGCCCCCACTATGCCGGTGCCGATGGTGACGGTACGCGGCAGGTCCGCGGTTCCGTCGCCGCCAGGATGCTCCGATTCACCCGTGATCCATCGCGGACGGCGTCGTTGGTACGTACGGGGGACACCAGGACAGCGTTCACGCCCTCGGTGCGTCCACGCGAAAACGTACCGACGTGCAACGCAACTGTTACCGCAGGAGGATCAAGAGCCGTGTCCGTGACCGAACCCGCACCGGTGACGCCGCCGCCCTCCGCACACGAGGGGATTCTCCGCCGCCAGAACTCGCGCGAATCGGCGGCCCGCACCTACGCGCGGTCCCTGCCGATCGTCCCGGTGCGCGCCCGCGGGCTCACCATCGAGGGCGCGGACGGACGCCGCTACCTCGACTGTCTGTCGGGCGCCGGCACACTGGCCCTCGGGCACAACCACCCCGTCGTGCTCGAAGCCATCCGGAAGGTCATCGACTCCGGCGCACCCCTGCACGTGCTGGACCTCGCCACCCCGGTCAAGGACGACTTCACCACCGAGCTGTTCTCCACCCTGCCGCGGGAGTTCGCCGACAACGCCCGCATCCAGTTCTGCGGCCCCGCCGGCACGGACGCCGTCGAGGCCGCGTTCAAACTGGTCCGCGCCGCGACCGGGCGCACCGGCCTGCTGACCTTCACCGGCGCCTACCACGGCATGACCGCCGGGGCCCTGGCGGCCTCCGGCGGCGCCACCGACGTACGGGTGACCCGGCTGCCCTTCCCGCAGGACTACCGCTGTCCGTTCGGGACCGGCGGCGAGCGCGGCGCGGCGCTCGCCGCCCGCTGGACCGAACATCTGCTGGACGATCGCAAGGGCGGGGTTCCGGCCCCCGCCGGAATGATCGTGGAGCCGGTCCAGGGCGAGGGCGGCGTCAACCCCGCCCCCGACTCCTGGCTGCGCCGCATGCGCCGGATCACCGAGGACCGATCCATCCCCCTCATCGCCGACGAGGTGCAGACCGGGGTCGGCAGGACCGGCGCCTTCTGGGCCGTCGAGCACAGCGGCGTCATGCCCGACGTCATGGTCCTCTCCAAAGCGATCGGCGGCTCCCTGCCCCTCGCCGTGATCGTCTACCGCGCTGAACTGGATCTTTGGCAGCCGGGCGCCCACGCGGGTACGTTTCGTGGCAACCAACTCGCCATGGCGGCGGGCGCGGCCACGCTCGCGTACGTCAGGGAGAACCAACTGGCGGACCGCGCTGCGGTCCTGGGGGCCCGGATGCTCGCCCGTCTGAGGGAGCTGCAGGCACACCACCCGGGAATCGGTGACGTACGGGGGCGTGGACTGATGATCGGTATGGAGCTGGTGGATCCCGAGCGCGCGCCCCTGCCCGCCGAGGCGGGCGACGACCACCCAGCCCCGCCGCCCGATCCGGCGCTCGCCCTCGCCGTCCAGCAGGAATGTCTGCGACGCGGCCTCATCGTCGAACTGGGCGGCCGCCACGACGCCGTGGTCCGCCTCCTTCCGCCCCTCACCCTCACCGACGAGCAGGCCAGTGCCGTCGTCGACCGTCTCGCCGACGCGCTGGCAGCCGCGACACGCTCCCCGCACCGTCGGACCACCGCCGGGCCGACCACCTGAACCCGGAATCCCCACAAGGAAGAACGTCGTGAACCCCACCCCCGCGTCCGAGGCCGACGGCCACGGCACCCCCCAGCACCGAGGGCAGGACGGACCGGCCGCCCCCGGCACGGTCGAGGCGACGACCGTGCCCCGCCAGAAATCCCCGCGCGATCCCGACCCCGCCGCGTACCCGCCCGGTCCGGACCTCCGCACCCGGGCGGGCCGGGGCCCGAGCCCCGACGCCCTCGACGACCCGGACCCGCTGCGGGCCGCCGACGCGGCGGGCACGGAGAGCCTCCTGCGGTGCTGGACCCGGGAGAGCGACCTGCCCCGCCCCGACGGCGACACCCTGCGCATCGCCTTCCCCGCCAGCGGTACCGCCCTGCTCGTCCCCGTCCGCTACTGGTCCGCCACCGGGGCCCACCGCTTCGGCGCACCCGTCCTGGAGAACGCCCCCGCCGGTGCTCCGCACGCCGACGCCCCCACCGTCGCCGTCCTCATCGGCCGTGAGGGCGGCGAGAGCGGCGCGGGCGATCTGGTCGCCCGGGTCGCCGACTCCGTACGCCACACCGCCGACTTCATCGACCAGCGGCGGCGCAACCCGGCGGACCCCGCCGAGGCAGACCTCTTCCTCACCGCCGAACAGTCCCTGCTGCTCGGCCATCCCCTCCACCCCACGCCCAAGAGCCGCGAAGGCCTCTCCGAGTCGGAGTCCCGTCGCTATTCGCCCGAGCTCCACGGGTCCTTCCCGCTCCACTGGTTCGCCGTCGACCGGGCGCTGATCGCCACCGACTCCGCCTGGACCGAAGGCGGTCCGGCCACCGCCGAGGAACTGCTCGCCCCGCACGCCGAAGGGCTGAGCCTGCCCCCCGGCACCGTCGCCGTCCCCGTACACCCCTGGCAGGCCGCCGATCTGCTCCACCGCCCCCAGGTCCGCGCCCTCGCCGACACCGGCCTGCTCCACGACCTCGGCCCCCACGGCGAGCACTGGCACCCCACCTCCTCCATCCGCACCGTGCACCGCCCCGACGCACGGGTGATGCTCAAGCTCTCCCTCGGCGTACGCATCACCAACTCGCGCCGGGAGAACCTCCGCAAGGAGCTGCACCGGGGAGTCGAGGTCCACCGCCTCCTGTCGACCGGACTCGCCGAGCGCTGGCAGCGGGAGCACCCCGGCTTCGACGTCGTCCGGGACCCCGCCTGGCTCGCCGTCGACGACCCCGAGGGCGCATCCGTCATGGGGCTCGACGTCATGCTCCGCCACAACCCCTTCGGCCCGGGCGACGACGCCGCCTGCATCGCGGGACTCACCGCGCAGCGCCCCCGGCCCGGCCGGCCCGGCATGCGCTCCCGGCTCGCCGAGGTCGTCGCCGGCCTGGCCGCCCGCACCGGCTGCGGCGCCAACGCCGTCTCCACCGAATGGTTCCGCCGCTATCTGCACCACGTCGTGCGCCCCGTCCTCTGGCTCGACGCCCACGGCGGAGTCGCCCTCGAAGCCCATCAGCAGAACACCCTCGTCCTCCTCGACCCGGACGGCTGGCCCGTCGGCGGCCGCTACCGGGACAACCAGGGCTACTACTTCCGCGACTCCCGCCGGGACGAGCTGGAACAGCGACTCCCCGGCATCGGCGCCGTCAGCGACACGTTCGTCTCCGACCCGGTCACCGACGAACGGTTCGCCTACTACCTCGGCATCAACAACGTCCTCGGCCTGATCGGGGCGTTCGGCGCCCAGCGCCTGGGCGACGAGCAGGAACTCCTCACCGTCCTGCGCCGATTCCTCACCGAGACCGCGGAACTGGGCTCGCCCCTGCCCGCGTATCTCCTGGAGAACCGCGAACTGCGCTGCAAGGCCAACCTGCTGACCCGGCTCCACGGCCTCGACGAGCTGGTCGGGCCGGTCGACACCCAGTCCGTGTACGTCACCATCGCCAACCCCCTGCACAGCTGAGCCGCAACCGCCCCGGGCAGACTCCGACCGCACCCGCTCCCCGGACGCCCACCGACCGCACCCGGTCCAGAGAGGAGAGCGCCACCGTGCCTCCCGCCGAACCCTCAGCGGAATCCGACGCCGCACCGGCCGACCACGCCTCCGTCGAACGGACCGGCGCCCAACGGTCCGACAGCCGCGCGGACGGCAGCGCCGGCGTCGAGGACACCCTCGACCTGGAGCTCACCGAGGAGCTACTCGCCCTGATCGCCGAAGAGCGAAGCGCCCAGGCGGCGGGGCCCCGGGTCGCCCATGAGCTGTTGGGCGACCCGGGGGCCTGGCCGCCCGCGACCACCGCGGCGGGGGAGTTCGCCCTCGTCCCCGTCCGGCCGGCGCGTGATCTCGCCCTCGTCAGCCGCTGGATGAACGATCCTGCCGTGGCGGCCTTCTGGGAGCTCGCCGGACCCGAATCCGTCACCGCCGACCACCTCAGGACCCAGCTCGAAGGGGACGGACGCAGCATCCCGTGCCTGGGCGTACTCGACTCCACACCCATGAGCTACTGGGAGATCTACCGCGCCGACCTCGACCCTCTGGCCCGCCACTACCCCGCCCGCCCCCACGACACCGGCGTCCATCTCCTCATCGGGGGCGTGAACAACCGTGGCCGGGGCGTGGGCACCGCCTTGCTCCGCGCCGTCGCCGACCTCGTCCTGGACAACCTTCCGCGGTGCGGTCGGGTCGTCGCCGAGCCGGACCTGCGCAACACCCCCTCCGTATCCGCTTTCCTCAGCGCCGGTTTCCGCTTCTCCGCCGAAGTGGATCTCCCCGACAAACGCGCCGCGCTGATGATCCGCGACCGAACACACCGAGCCCAGCTGTGACTTACTCGCCGCACTTTCCACACCGCTCGAACCTCAGAGGTTCCATCCGGAGGAGTCCCCGTGCCGATATATCCCGCGAGCCGTGAATCAGCCGAGTCCCCGCAGCTGTTCAGCCCTCCGGAGCTGAACCGACAGATCTGGGACCGGGCCGCCGCACGGCTCCTCGCCAAGATGCTCGGCGAGTTCGCCTACGAGAAGATCATCGAGCCCGTCCCGCAGCCCGGGACCGGCGGACGCCACCGGCTGACCCTCGACGACGGGGGAGCCCTCGCCTTCACGGCCCGGCGCGGCGTCTATGGCAGCTGGCGCGTCGACCCCGACTCGATCGAGGTCACGACGGGACCGCCGACCGCCCGGGCCAACGGCTCACCCGTCGCCGCGAGCGCCGGGGCGCGGCCCGACGGCTCTGCCGCCGGCACCCTGCCGTTCCGCGACCCGCTGACGTTCCTCACCCGCGCCCGGGTCCTCCTCGGACTGGACGGAACGACGCTGGGCCACCTCATCCGCGAGCTGACCCTGACCCTGTCCGCCGACGCCCGGCTCGACCACACCGCGCTCACCGCGGACCGGCTCGCCGCCCTGGACTACGCGGAGCTGGAAGGCCATCAGACCGGCCACCCCTGGCTGGTCGCGAGCAAGGGGCGGCTCGGCTTCTCCGCCGCCGACGCCGCCCGTTTCACCCCCGAGACCCGCAGCCCGCTCCGGCTGCCGTGGATCGCGGTCAGCACCCGCATCGCGCAGTACCGGGGCGTGGGGCGCGTCGGCACCCCCGAGCAGCTGTACGCCGGCGAGCTCGACCACGACGTCCGGGACGCCTTCGCCGAGGTGCTGCGGGCCCGGGGGCACGACCCGCGGGACTACCTCTACCTCCCCGTACACCCCTGGCAGTGGGACGAGTGGATCGTGCCGCTCTTCGCCCCGGCCATCGCCGACGGCGACATCGTGGCCCTGCACACCGACGGGGACGCCCGCCTCCCGCAGCAGTCCATCCGCACGTTCGCGAACGTGGAACGGCCCGAGCGGCACACCGTGAAGCTCCCGCTCTCCATCCTCAACACCCTGGTCTGGCGCGGCCTGCCGACCGAGCGGACCCTCGCCGCCCCCGCGGTCACCGCCTGGGTCCAGGGATTGTGCGAGGGCGACCCGTTCCTGCGCGACACCTGTCGGGTCGTCCTCCTCGGCGAGGTGGCCTCCGTCGCCGTGGAGCATCCGCTGTACGACCACCTCCCCGAAGCGCCCTACCAGTACAAGGAGATCCTCGGCGCGATCTGGCGCGAGCCCCTGCCGCCCCGTCTCGCGCCGGGCGAGAAGGCCCGCACGCTCGCCTCCCTCCTCCATACGGATCCGGCGGGCCGCGCCTTCACCGCGGAGCTGGTCGAGCGCTCCGGCCTCTCCCCGGACGCCTGGCTGAAGCGGCTCTTCGCCGCGCTCCTGCCGCCCCTGCTGCATTTCCTCTACCGCTACGGAACCGTCTTCTCCCCGCACGGCGAGAACGCCATCGTCGTGTTCGACGAGGAGGACGTGCCCGTACGGCTCGCCATCAAGGACTTCGTCGACGACGTCAACGTCAGCGCCCGCCCGCTGCCCGAGCACGCCGGCATGCCCGACGAGGTGCGCGCGGTCCTCCTCACCGAGGAGCCGTCCTTCCTCACCCAGTTCATCCACTCCGGCCTCTTCGTGGGCGTCTTCCGCTATCTGTCCCCCCTGTGCGAGGAGCAGCTCGGCGTCTCCGAGGACGCGTTCTGGTCACTCGTCCGGGCGGAGATAGTCCGCCACCACGCCCGCTTCCCGGAGCTGAAGGAGCGGTTCGAGCTGTTCGACATGCTCACCCCCGAGATCGAGCGCCTCTGCCTGAACCGCAACCGCCTGCTCGTCGACGGCTACCGGGACCGTGCCAGCCGGCCGCACGCGGCGATCCACGGCATGGTCCCCAACCCGTTGCACCCCTCCGCCCGCGTCCGGGAGTGATCGCTGTTGTCAGTGGCGCGCCGTAGGGTGGTCGGGCTATGACGAAGCCATCCCTCCCCGAGCTCCTGCACGCCGCCGTCACCGCCGTCGGCGGTACGGATAGGCCCGGCCAGGTCACCATGGCCGAAGCCGTCGCCGAGGCCGTCGACGACCAATCCCACCTCCTCGTCCAGGCCGGCACCGGTACGGGCAAGTCGCTCGGCTATCTGGTGCCGGCCCTGGCGCACGGGGAGCGGGTCGTCGTGGCCACCGCCACCCTCGCCCTCCAGCGGCAGCTGGTGGAGCGGGACCTGCCGCGTACGGTCGAGTCCCTGCACCCGCTGCTGCGCCGCCGTCCGCAGTTCGCCATGCTCAAGGGCCGGTCGAACTACCTCTGCCTGCACCGGCTCCACGAAGGGGTTCCGCAGGACGAGGAGGAGGGACTGTTCGACCAGTTCGAGGCGGCGGCCCCGTCCAGCAAGCTCGGCCAGGACCTGCTGCGGCTGCGGGACTGGTCGGACGAGACGGAGACGGGCGACCGGGACGATCTGACCCCCGGCGTCTCGGACCGGGCCTGGGCGCAGATCTCGGTCTCCTCGCGCGAGTGCCTGGGCGCGACGAAGTGCGCGTACGGCGCGGAGTGCTTCGCGGAGGCGGCCCGCGAGCGCGCGAAGCTCGCGGACGTGGTCGTCACCAACCACGCGCTGCTCGCGATCGACGCCATCGAGGGCGCGCCGGTGCTGCCGTCGCACGAGGTGCTGATCGTCGACGAGGCCCATGAGCTGGTCTCCCGGGTCACCGGCGTCGCCACCGGCGAGCTCACCCCCGCCCAGGTCAACCGCGCGGTCCGCCGGGCGGCGAAGCTGGTCAACGAGAAGGCCGCCGACGCCCTCCAGACCGCCGCCGAGGGCTTCGAACGGGTCATGGAGCTGGCGCCCCGGGGCGCCTGGAGGAGGTGCCCGAGGACCTCGGGTACGCGCTGATGGCGCTGCGCGACGCGGCACGCACGGTGATCTCCGCCATCGGCGCCACCCGGGACAAGTCGGTCGAGGACGAGAACGCCGTCCGCAAGCAGGCCCTGGCCTCGGTCGAGTCGATCCACGGCGTCGCCGAGCGCATCACCCAGGGCTCCGAGTACGACGTCGTCTGGTACGAGCAGCACGACCGGTTCGGAGCCTCCGTCCGGGTCGCCCCGCTCTCCGTCTCCGGGCTGCTGCGCGAGAAGCTCTTCGCCGAGCGGTCCGTGGTGCTGACCTCGGCCACCCTCAAGCTCGGCGGAGACTTCAACGGGGTGGGCGCGTCCCTCGGGCTGGCCCCCGAGGGAACGGCGGGCGAGGACGTCCCGCAGTGGAAGGGGCTGGACGTCGGCTCCCCGTTCGACTACCCGAAGCAGGGCATCCTCTACGTCGCCCGGCATCTGAACACCCCGGGGCGCGAGGGGTCGCGTACGGACATGCTGGACGAGCTCGCCGAGCTGGTGGAGGCGGCCGGCGGCCGCACGCTGGGGCTGTTCTCCTCCATGCGGGGGGCCAAGGCGGCGGCCGAGGAGCTGCGGGGGCGGATGGACAGGCCGATCCTGCTCCAGGGCGAGGAGACCCTCGGTGAGCTGATCAAGAACTTCGCCGCCGACCCGGAGACCTGCCTCTTCGGCACCCTGTCGCTCTGGCAGGGCGTGGACGTCCCCGGAGCGAGCTGCCAGCTGGTGGTCATGGACCGGATTCCGTTCCCCCGCCCCGACGATCCGCTGATGAGCGCACGGCAGAAGGCGGTCGAGGAGGCGGGCGGCAACGGCTTCATGGCGGTGGCGGCGACGCACGCCGCACTGCTGATGGCCCAGGGCGCGGGCCGGCTGGTCCGGGCCACGGGCGACAAGGGTGTCGTCGCCGTGCTGGACCCAAGGCTCGCGAACGCACGGTACGGAAGCTATCTGCGTGCCTCGCTGCCGGACTTCTGGTACACCACCGACCGGAACCAGGCGCGCCGCTCACTGGCCGCCATCGACGCACAGGCCAAGGCGGCCGAGGCCTGATCCCCCGGGGTTCGCCCGGCCGCCCGACGGGGCCGGCCGGGCAAGGCGAAGCCCCGGGACCGACGTCATGATCGACGTCCTAGGTAGGGATCCCGGGGCGGGCGGTCGTGACCGACGCGTTTCTCAGACCCGGCGCAGCACCGCCACCACCTTGCCGAGGATGGTCGCCTCGTCGCCGGGGATCGGCTGGTACGCGGCGTTGTGAGGGAGCAGCCATACGTGACCGTCCTCCCGGCGGAAGCGCTTGACCGTCGCCTCGCCGTCGAGCATGGCGGCGACGATGTCCCCGTTCTCCGCGACAGGCTGGCGGCGGACGGTGACCCAGTCGCCGTCACAGATCGCGGCCTCGATCATCGAGTCGCCGACGACCTTCAGGACGAAGAGCTCACCGTCGCCGACGAGCTGGCGGGGGAGCGGGAAGACGTCCTCGACGGACTCCTCCGCGAGGATCGGTCCACCGGCGGCGATCCGGCCCACCAGCGGTACGTAGGACGCGGCGGGCTTGCCCGTCGTGTCGGTCGGCTGGGTGCTGGGCTGGTCCGATCCGCGCACCTCGTAGGCGCGGGGCCGGTGCGGGTCCCGGCGGAGGAAGCCCTTGCGCTCCAGCGCCATCAGCTGATGGGCGACGGACGATGTGCTGGACAGGCCCACCGCCTGACCGATCTCTCGCATGGAGGGCGGGTACCCCCGCCGTTGCACGGAGTCGCGGATGACCTCGATGACCCGTCGTTGCCGGTCCGTGAGCCCCGAGCTGTCCGCCCGGATGCCGGGGGGCCTGCCGGGCATGGAACGTCCCGGGCGCGCGGGCTCGGGCCCGTCCGTGGTCGTGACTGAGTCATTCATGGCATGCACCGGCTCAAGTCGGCTCTGGGAGCGATGGTCCCGGGCGGTGATGGTGGCACTGTCTGCGGTGGTGGTCACGTCGGCCCCTCTCGAATGTTCTCCCTAGCTGGACAACGGTAGTAGCTTTCGAAAGGTTGCGCCAAACACACGTTCGAGTGAAAAACGAATAAAGGGGTGCCGCACTGCTACCGACAGGTGTATGAGCAACAGGATAGAGGTCACGCGGAAGTGCCGTGGAGGCCCGTCGCGGCGCCGGACGAAGTCTTTCACCCGAGCCCGTGCGCCGGAGCCCCGGCGGCTCGGCGGTCCCGCGTCTCCCGTACCCTCTTCTCTGGCCCACGCTCCCCCCGGGCGGCCTCCGAGCCAGTTCCGGTGCGCGACACGCGATGGGGCCGAAAACGCGACCCAACCCTAGATCTAGTGGTTGGATTGCTTCAGTCGCCCAGAAGTTGTGGTCGCGGTTCAATCGCACCGTGGTCATCGCCTATGCTGGGGACTGCTTCCAAGGGCCCGGACAAGGCCCTGAAGAGGCTATTCAGTCGTGAGTGTGAGGGAGGGTTGGGAGCCATGCACTGCCCCTTCTGCAGGCACCCCGACAGCAGGGTCGTCGACAGTCGCACCACCGACGACGGGACGTCGATCCGTCGCCGTCGGCAGTGCCCCGACTGTTCCCGCCGTTTCACCACGGTGGAGACCTGCTCGCTGATGGTGGTCAAGCGCAGCGGCGTGACCGAGCCCTTCAGCCGTACCAAGGTCATCTCCGGCGTCCGCAAGGCATGCCAGGGGCGACCCGTCACGGAGGACGCCCTCGCCAAGCTCGGCCAGCGGGTCGAGGAGGCGGTGCGCGCCACCGGCAGCGCCGAGCTGACCACCCACGACGTGGGGCTGGCCATCCTCGGCCCGCTGCAGGAACTCGACCTCGTCGCGTACCTGCGCTTCGCGTCCGTCTACCGGGCGTTCGATTCCCTGGAAGACTTCGAGGCCGCCATCGTGGAACTGCGTACGCAGCGGCCTTCCGCAGAGGACCGCGGGAGCGGAGAGACCCTTGAGGTCCCCGCGCCCGCCATCGCCGCCGACTGAGCGGTACCCGCCCGGGACGCCCGTGCCGCAGACGTCATGACTGCGGACCGGCGGCAGGGCGACATGAGATGTGCTTCCGGCTGCCGAGTACGGCTTCCGGAGCATCGGACACACATTGTGCCTGGGAAGATCTGGGCACTTCAGGGCGTTTTCGCCCACATATGGGAGGCGGCATGACAGAGACGGCGAGCGGCCCGGCACGAGGTTCCCGTACCAAGGGCGCCAAGGGGAGCAAGGGTCTGCGTATCGAGCGCATCCACACCAACCCCGGCGTGCACCCGTACGACGAGGTGGCGTGGGAGCGCCGTGACGTCGTCATGACCAATTGGCGCGACGGCTCGATCAACTTCGAGCAGCGTGGCGTCGAGTTCCCCGACTTCTGGTCGGTGAACGCGGTCAACATCGTCACCAGCAAGTACTTCCGCGGAGCTGTCGGCACGCCGCAGCGCGAGACCGGTCTCAAGCAGCTGATCGACCGGATCGTGAAGACGTACCGGAAGGCCGGCGAGGACAACAGCTACTTCGCCTCGCCCGAGGACGCGGAGATCTTCGAGCACGAGCTGGCGTACGCCCTCCTGCACCAGGTCTTCAGCTTCAACTCCCCGGTCTGGTTCAACGTCGGCACGCCCCAGCCGCAGCAGGTCTCCGCCTGCTTCATCCTGGCCGTCGACGACTCCATGGAGTCGATCCTCGACTGGTACAAGGAAGAGGGCATGATCTTCAAGGGCGGCTCCGGCGCCGGCCTGAACCTCTCCCGAATCCGCTCCTCCAAGGAGCTCCTCTCCTCCGGCGGCAACGCCTCCGGCCCGGTCTCGTTCATGCGCGGCGCCGACGCGTCCGCCGGAACGATCAAGTCGGGCGGCGCCACCCGCCGCGCGGCCAAGATGGTCATCCTCGACGTCGACCACCCCGACATCGAGGACTTCATCGAGACCAAGGTCAAGGAGGAGGAGAAGATCCGCGCGCTGCGCGACGCGGGCTTCGACATGGACCTGGGCGGCGACGACATCACGTCCGTCCAGTACCAGAACGCCAACAACTCGGTCCGGGTGAACGACGAGTTCATGAAAGCCGTCGAGGCGGGCGGCAAGTTCGGGCTGCGCGCCCGGATGACCGGCGACGTCATCGAAGAGGTCAAGGCCAAGTCCCTCTTCCGCAAGATGGCCGAGGCCGCCTGGGCGTGCGCCGACCCGGGCATCCAGTACGACGACACCATCAACGCCTGGCACACCTGCCCGGAGTCCGGCCGGATCAACGGCTCGAACCCGTGCAGCGAGTACATGCACCTGGACAACACCTCGTGCAACCTCGCCTCGCTGAACCTGATGAAGTTCCTCAAGGACGACGGCCTGGGTCACCAGTCCTTCGAGTCCGAGCGCTTCGCCAAGGTGGTCGAGCTGGTCATCACCGCGATGGACATCTCGATCTGCTTCGCGGACTTCCCCACACAGAAGATCGGCGAGAACACCCGCGCCTACCGTCAGCTGGGCATCGGCTACGCCAACCTCGGCGCCCTGCTGATGGCGACCGGTCACGCGTACGACAGCGACGGCGGCCGCGCGCTGGCCGGCGCCATCACCTCGCTGATGACCGGCACCTCCTACCGCCGCTCCGCCGAACTGGCCGCGGTCGTCGGTCCGTACGACGGCTACGCCCGTAACGCCGAGCCGCACCAGCGCGTCATGAAGCAGCACTCCGACGCCAACGCCAAGGCCGTCCACGTCGACGACCTCGACTCGCCGGTCTGGGCCGCCGCGACGGAGGCCTGGCAGGACGTCATCCGGCTCGGAGCGAAGAACGGCTTCCGCAACGCGCAGGCCTCGGTCATCGCGCCCACCGGCACCATCGGTCTCGCGATGTCCTGCGACACCACCGGTCTGGAGCCCGACCTCGCCCTGGTCAAGTTCAAGAAGCTGGTCGGCGGCGGCTCGATGCAGATCGTCAACGGCACGGTGCCGCAGGCGCTGCGCCGCCTCGGCTACCAGCCCGAGCAGATCGAGGCGATCGTCGCCCACATCGCCGAGAACGGCAACGTGGTCGACGCCCCCGCCCTGAAGACCGAGCACTACAGCGTCTTCGACTGCGCGATGGGCGAGCGCTCCATCTCCGCGATGGGCCACGTCCGGATGATGGCGGCCATCCAGCCGTGGATCTCCGGCGCGCTCTCCAAGACGGTGAACCTCCCCGAGACGGCCACCGTCGAGGACGTCGAAGAGGTCTACTTCGAGGCGTGGAAGCTGGGCGTCAAGGCGCTCGCGATCTACCGCGACAACTGCAAGGTCGGCCAGCCCCTCTCCGCCAAGACCAAGGACAAGGAAGCGGTCACCGCGAAGGCCGAGGAGACCATCCGCACGGCGGTCGAGAAGGTCGTCGAGTACCGCCCGGTCCGCAAGCGCCTCCCCAAGGGCCGTCCCGGCATCACCACCTCCTTCACGGTGGGCGGCGCCGAGGGCTACATGACCGCCAACTCCTACCCGGACGACGGTCTCGGCGAGGTCTTCCTGAAGATGTCCAAGCAGGGTTCGACCCTCGCGGGCATGATGGACGCCTTCTCCATCGCCGTCTCGGTCGGTCTGCAGTACGGCGTCCCGCTGGAGACGTACGTCTCGAAGTTCACCAACATGCGCTTCGAGCCAGCCGGTATGACGGACGACCCGGACGTGCGGATGGCGCAGTCGATCGTCGACTACATCTTCCGTCGCCTGGCGCTCGACTTCCTGCCCTTCGAGACCCGCTCGGCCCTCGGCATCCACTCCGCCGATGAGCGCCAGCGCCACCTGGACACCGGCAGCTACGAGCCGTCGTTCGAGGCGGACGGGGTGGACGCGGACAGCCTGGCCCAGTCGGCCCCGGTCCGCGCCGAGCCGCTGAAGGTGGTGGCGGCTCCCGAGGAGTCCGCCGTGAAGCCCGCTCCGAAGACGGCGCACACCTCGGCCGAACTGGTCGAGATGCAGCTCGGCATCAGCGCCGACGCCCCGCTCTGCTTCTCCTGCGGTACGAAGATGCAGCGCGCCGGCTCCTGCTACATCTGCGAGGGCTGCGGCTCGACGAGCGGCTGCAGCTGACCGGAGGCGGGACCGCGCCGACGCGCGGCTGACCCGCTGGGCACCAAGGGGACCGGCCATCGGCCGGTCCCCTTGGTGCGTCCCCGGCCCCTTTCGGTATGTCCCCGGTCCCTTTCGGCGGGTCGCCGACGCCCGAGCCGGGTTGGCCGGAACTGACCGACGTCACCCTTCGGCGGCCCGGCTCCCCATCACCGCCGCGAACGTGTCGGGGGCGCCGTCGAAGCCGCGTACGGCCGACCGGAAGCCCCAGAGCCCCGAGCCGTCGCGGGTGAACTCCCCGACGACCGCCGCGGTGGCCCACGCCACGTCGGAGAAGTCGCTCTCGGTCAGGCTCGTGTAGCCCTCGCGGATCTCCATCGCCGTGTTCCCTATGTCGCCGAAGGTCTTGCGACCGTCGCGCTGTTGGATGGCGACACCGACCACCACCCGCCCGTACGTGTCCGCCAGCCGGTTCAGCTCGATGGTCATGACCTCGTCGAAGCCGAAACCCTGGCCGGTCCGGCTGTCCCGGTTCAGTGTGATGGTGCCGTCCGGCGAGCGGCTGTCGAAGTGCACCAGGTAGGCGGGGGCGCCGTACGGCTCGCCGGCCGGGTAGGTGGCCGCGATGATGTCGAGGTCGTTGGCCGCCGCCCCGTGCGGACTGGGGTCCCATTTGACCCGCACCTCGACCTTTTCGATGTCCTTGTTCGGAGTGCTCAAGGGACTTCCCTCCCGGCCGACGGCCCACGGGCCGTTCCCCTCACCTGATACACGATTCACCCGATCATGTACGCAACCGGCCCCGGAACCAACTGCTTCGGTCACGGGCGACGGATTCGGGCCACTGACCGGCCCCGGCACGGGTGCTGCGGCCTCCTTCGGCCCCCGCGACCCGGTGCGCGGGCGGAACGACCGGCCGGGCGGCGCTCCCCTAGACCGTGACGCGTGCCACGTTCCGCGCCGTACGATGGCGCGGTGCTGGTGAAGTGGATTCGCTGCTCCGTGGTGGACCGTCATGGTTTCGAGCGGGGACAGCGGAAGTGGGCGGGGCTGTTGGGCGAGCCGGGGTTCCAAGGACAGAGCGGCGGGTGGAGCCGAACGCGCCCCGGTGTCGCCCACGTCTTCGCGTTCTGGGAGAACCGCGTCTTCTACGACTCCTTCATGGCCCGCGGGCACGATCGGCTGGCGGCCGGGCAGTCCGGCATGTTCCGCGACATGCAGGTCACGCTCTTCGAGCGCCGCTTCGACGTGAAGACGGGTTTCGAGCCCCACTTCGCCGAGGCGGACGTCGTCAGGGTCGCGCACAGCCGGGTGCACGAGGAGCGCGCCGAGCATTTCGTGCTGATGCAGCAGCAGGTGTGGAACCCCGCCATGGCCGGATCGCCCGGCATGCTGCGCGGCGTGTTCGGCGAGGCGCCCGGGAACGAGTTCCTGGCGCTGTCCCTGTGGAAGTCGAGCGCCGAGCGAGGCAAGTACCGCGCGGCGGGGGCCGAGCGGCTGGCGGCCCGTGCGGGGACCGCGACGGACGTGATCGCCCTGACGGGAGACGTCGTGGATCTGGAATCCTCCTGGACGGTGTGACCCCGCTCCGATCTGGACGGTGTGCCCGCTCCGACCTGGACGGTGTGTCCCCGCTCCGTGCTCCGAGGGCCCCGACCGCTCGTGTCGGCCCGACCCGATCTATGGTCGGGACATGGCACGACCGCAGCGCATTGTCCTCGTCCGGCACGGCGAGTCCGAGGGCAACGCCGACGACACGGTGTACGAGCGGGAGCCCGACCACGCGCTCCGGCTCACCCCCACAGGTCTGCGGCAGGCCCGGGAGACCGGGGAGGAGCTGCGCGAGCTGTTCGGCGAGGAACGGGTGAGCGTCTACATCTCGCCGTACCGCCGCACCCACGAGACGTTCCGGGCCTTCGGCCTCGATCCGGAACGCGTCCGCGTCCGCGAGGAGCCCCGGCTGCGCGAGCAGGACTGGGGCAACTGGCAGGACCGGGACGACGTACGGCTGCAGAAGGCCTACCGGGACGCCTACGGGCACTTCTTCTACCGTTTCGCCCAGGGCGAGTCCGGCGCCGACGTCTACGACCGGGTCGGGGCGTTCCTGGAGAGCCTGCACCGGAGCTTCGAGGCGCCGGACCACCCGCAGAACGTCCTGCTGGTCACCCACGGACTGACGATGAGGCTGTTCTGCATGCGCTGGTTCCACTGGTCGGTCGCGGAGTTCGAGTCGCTGTCCAACCCGGGCAACGGCGAGACCCGGACCCTGCTGCTGGGCGAGAGGGGCCGCTACACCCTCGACCGGCCCTTCCAGAGCTGGCGGACCCCCGAGCCGTACGGCCGCACCGGATAGAGTGGCACGGCGATGACCGCTGATTCTGCTTCCGCGCGGCGCCTCGAACGCGCCCTGGCCAGCCTGCGTGGGCTGTCCGTGGGAGACGCCCTGGGCTCCCAGTTCTTCGTTCCGGCCAACTACCCCCTGCTGAAACAGCGGGCCCTGCCGCCCGGGCCCTGGCAGTGGACCGACGACACCGAGATGGCCTGCTCGGTCCTGGCTGTGCTCAGCGCCCACGGCCGCGTCGACCAGGACGCGCTCGCCCGCTCCTTCGCCGAGCACCACGACTTCGACCGGGGCTACGGTCCCGCCGTCAACCGGCTCCTCAGGCTCGTACGGGAGGGCGGCGACTGGCGGGAGCTGTCCTCGGCGCTGTTCCAGGGCCAGGGCTCCTGGGGCAACGGTTCGGCGATGCGCATCGCCCCGCTCGGCGCTTGGTACGCGGACGATCCGGAACAGGCCACGCACCAGGCGGAGATCTCCTCGTACACCACGCACCAGCACCGCGAGGCCGTCGTCGGCGCCATGGCCGTGGCCGCCGCCGCGTCGCTCGCCGCCGCCCCCGGCGGGCCGCCGGGCCCCGAGGACCTCCTCGACGGCGTCATCGCGCTGGTGCCCCGCAGCGCCGTCGGCGCGGGCCTGCGCCGGGCCCGCGACATGCTGGACTACCGGGACGCCGGGACGGTCGCCGCGGTCCTCGGCAACGGCCGCCGGACCAGCGCCCACGACACCGTGCCGTTCGCGCTCTGGTCGGCGGCGAGGAGCCTCGGGGAGTACGAGCAGGCGTTCTGGGTCACCGCCCAGGCCGGCGGTGACGTCGACACGACGTGCGCCATCGTCGGCGGTGTCGTCGCGGCGGGCGAGGCCGGAGCGCCACCGGCCGACTGGCTGGCACAGACGGAGGAGCCCCCGGCCTGGCTGACGCCGCTCCCGCGCTGACCGCGCCGGTTCCGTCCCGTCTCCCCTGAACCGGGGGCGCGGCCCACTGTCACGGTCCTGCCACAGGATCACTCTGCGTGTCTGCGAACGAGAGTTCGGGACTACTCTTTCGGCCACGCCGCCCCTCGTTGATCTTGAGGGCGTGCGCCGAATGAGACGCCGGGACAGGTGTACGGCCCAGGGCCGCGCGTGGACCCGGTGGGGGAGGGGTCCCATGTCCGATCAGCCGTCCGAGGCGTCCAGACCGCCGGAGAACCCGAAGAAGGCCAGGGCACCCCGGCCACCGGAACCGCCGACGGCCTCCGAGGCAGCCGGCATCCCGGAGCGTCGACCGGATCCGACCGCGGCGCGGCCCGCCGGTGCGCCGCCCGCCGATGCCGCACGGCCCTCCGCGGTGGGGGATCCGGCCCCGCCGCAGGCCTCCGGCGACCCGCTCCAACAGGCCCAGGCGACCAGGAAAGCCGGACCGCCGGGCAGCCCCTGGCAGTACGGCGCCGGGGCGCACTCCGCCGAGGACAATGATGTGACAGCCCGGATCCGGCCCCCCGCACCGCCCCTGATCCGTCCCGCCGTGCTCGGCTCGGTCCTGGCCACCGCCCTCCTGAGCGCGCTCTTCCTGGGCGACGGACTCGGGGTGAACCTCCTGATCGTGGCCGTGCCCGCCGCCCTGGCCGCGTTCTTCGCCGCCCGGGCGGCAGGCCGCCGGCTACGGCCCTGGACCGCGACCTGGGCGGTGGGAGGACTCGCGCTGCTCGCGGTGCCGGCACTCCGGGACGCCGGCTGGCCGACCTTCCTCGCCGTGGTGTCCGCCTTCGCGCTCGGCTCGCTCGCGCTGCACGGCAGCCGCAGCTGGCTGGGGGTGCTGATCGGCTCGCTGGGGCTGTTCGACTCGGTCGTCCCCGGCATCATCTGGGGCGTGCGGGGGGTACGCGCACGGGCCGAGGGTTCCCGGGCGCGCTGGGGCGCCGCCCTGCGCACCACGGTGGTGGCCCTCGTGCTGCTGGTGGTGTTCGGAACCCTCTTCGCCAGCGCGGACGCCGCGTTCGCCGAACTGCTGGGCAGCCTCATGCCCGACGCCTCGGTCGGCGAGGGACCGTGGCGGATCTTCCTCTTCGCCCTCGGGCTGGCCGGCGCGCTCGCCGCCGCGCACGCCGCGGCCGCCCCGGTGCGCTGGGACGGCATCACCGTACGGCCCGGCAAACCCCGGGGACGGGCCGAATGGGCCCTTCCGCTGATCGTCCTCAACCTGCTCTTCGCCGCGTTCATCACCCTCCAGCTCGTCGTGCTCTTCGGCGGCTACGACAAGGTCCGGGACGTGACCGGACTCAACCACGCCGAGTACGCCCGCCAGGGCTTCTGGCAGCTGTTGTGGGCCACGCTGCTCACTCTTCTCGTGATCGCCCTGGCCCTGCGCTGGGCACCGCGCGGCGGCACCAGGGACCGCACCCTGGTGCGGTCGGTCCTCGGCCCCCTCTGCGTGCTCACCCTCGTCGTGGTCGCCTCGGCGCTGCGCCGCATGGACCTGTACGTCGACGAGTACGGCCTGACCAGGCTCCGAATATCCGTGGCCGCGATGGAGCTCTGGCTCGGGGTGGTGCTGGTCCTCGTCCTGGCGGCAGGCGTCTTCGGGGCCCGGTTCCTGCCCCGGGCCATCGCGGTGAGCGCGGCGGCCGGCGTCCTGGCCTTCGGGCTGCTCTCACCGGACGGGTTGATCGCCGAGCAGAACGTCCAGCGCTTCGAGGACAGCCGCTTCGAGGACAGCCGATCGACGGCCATCGACATCGACTACGTCAAGGGCCTGTCCGCCGACGCCGTACCGGCCCTGGACCGACTGCCCGAACCCGAACGCTCCTGTGCGCTGCGCATCATCCAGAACGACGTCCTCGACGCCGACACCCCCTGGTACGCGACCAGCTGGGGAGAGGCGCGGGCGAGGGAGATCCTGGAGAAGCGCCCGGTGAAGGGCGACGCGCGTGACTGCTACAGCGCGGGCAGGGAAGGGACCCGGGACGGATACGGGCCGGACGGCGACGGCTACGACCCGTACTGAGCCGACGGGCCCCTTGAGCTCACGGGATCAGGGGGCCGCACCCGCGGCTCCAGGGGGTCCGGCCCCACGGGCCAGGGAGGTCGGCGGGACCTCGGATCCGCCTTCGCCGACTGATTCGCAGGACGCACGGCGCCCCGGGGTGTTGTTGCCGAGGCTCTCGGCGTACGCTGGCTGGCGACATGCCGTACGAACCACCCACGCACACCGTCGAGCGCTCACTTCGCGCTACCACCGGTGCCAGGACCGTCGCCGGTGTCGATGAGGTCGGACGCGGAGCGTGGGCCGGACCCGTCACCGTGTGCGCGGCGGTCACCGGTCTGCGGCGACCGCCCGAAGGCCTCACCGATTCCAAGCTGTTGACCCCCGGCGACGCGCCGAGCTCGCTCCCGTGCTGCGGAGCTGGGTCACCGCCTACGCGCTGGGCGACGCCTCGCCGCAGGAGATCGACGACCTCGGAATGACCGCCGCCCTCCGGCTCGCCGCCGTGCGCGCCCTGGAGGGGCTGCCGGTGCGCCCCGACGCGGTGATACTCGACGGCAAGCACGACTATCTGGGCGTTCCCTGGAAGGTCCGTACCGTGATCAAGGGCGATCAGTCCTGTGTCGCGGTCGCGGCTGCCTCCGTGATCGCCAAGGTGCACCGTGACCGGATGATGGCCGAGCTGGGCGCCGCGTCCGAGGACTGCGCCGACTTCGCCTTCGGTGCCAACGCGGGGTATCCCTCGCCCGTGCACCGGGCCGCGCTGGAGCAGCGGGGGCCCACGGCCCATCACCGCCTCTCCTGGGCGTATCTGGACGCGCTGCCCCGGTGGCAGCACCTGAAGAAGGTCCGTTTTTCCGCCGAGGCGGCCGCACTCGAAAGCGGGGGCCAGCTCGGCTTCGAATTCTGATCGCGCACACGCGCCCCTCTCACCGACGCCGACGACATCGGCGTTCGCCCCAGACCACCTTCATGCCTCTGATCTCCGAGGAGCCTCAGATTCCCGAGAGCGCCCAGGGTCCCCGCGTCACTCCGGCCGCCGGCCGCACCGCGCCGACCCCCCGTCCCGTACCCGGTCCGCGTTCCGCGGCCACCCCGCGACCCGGTCGTCCGGGTCCCGGCCCCGCGCGCCCCGCGCCCCCGGCGCAGCGCGCCCAGCCCGCCCCCGCGGCACCCGCCCCCGCGGCACCCGCCGCTCCGGCGCCGGCCCCCGCCCGTCCCGAGCCGACGGAGAATCGTTCCGCGCCGCAGGTCCAGCTGATCCCGGCCCCGGCGGCCGGAGCACTCGACGCGGCCGAGGAAGCGGTCGACCTGCTGCTGGAGTCCGGTCGCGCACCGGGCGACATCCTGGTGCTCACCACCGGCGAGCAGCACCCGTGGGCCGCCCACGAGCTGTCCTTCGGCGAAGCCGCGTACTGGGCCCAGCACGACGCGGGCGACGACGTCTTCTTCGCCGACATCTCCGCGGCTGACCGGGCCACATCCCGGCCCGTGGTCGTCGTCGCCGTCAACGACGACGCGGACCCGGCCGTGGCCCGTACCCTGCCCGTCGCGCGTGACCGCGCGGCCGCGCTGCTGATCGTCTGCGGAGAACCGCAGACGGTCGACTCCGCACTCGGCGCCGGGGTCTGAGCACACCCACCGGTGCTCCCGGCCGCCCCACGGGCGGGCGGGGGCACCACCGCCGGTCGCCCGGCCACGACGGGGACCGACCGGTGGTCGACCGGTGCTGTCCGGCAGGTGCGCCGTGCCCGCTCAGCGGGCCGCGGTGCGCCGCAGCGCCTCCGCCGCTCCGCCGCCCGACCGCGTCGGCGTGGTCCGGTGCTCGACGACGGCGTCGGCCAGGAGCTCCGGCTCCGACAGCGAACTGGGCCGCCGCCCGCCCCTTCCCTCGCCGAGCACCTGCCAGCCCCCACGGGTGAGCGTGATGTAGGCGCCGCAGCGGAGGCCGTGCAGGGTGCAGGCGTCCCGCAGACCCCACATCCACGCACCGTCCTCCTCGGTCCAGCGTTCGTCGCCGTCGCGGCAGTACAGAAGCACGGCCGTACGGACCGGTGTGCGGCGTCGCAGATCGTGCGGGAGGACGCGCCGCAGCTGAGCCAGCAGGGCGTTGCGGAACTCCCAGCCGTCCGCGGCCACCGTCGACCGGCGGGCGAACGAGGCGCTCGCCGTGAGCCGTTCCTCATGATCGAGGACCGCGACCACGGCGGTGGCCGGGGTCGGTCGGTGCCGGGAGTGCAGTCCGCTGACGACCTCCCGGGGACTCCGGAGCAGGGGTATGCCCGCCGAGGCCCACTCCGCTGGTTCGAGCATCCGGGCAAGGCGGTTGTCGGAGTCTGCGGAAACCGAGGACGCCGCTGTCGAAGTGGCTGTGGACGGGGCGAATCCGAAGGTCACGGTCCTCCCTTCGCTACGCGCCCACGGTGCGGGCAGGGTCGAATGAGGGCGCGCCGCGGCACAGCCCTTCCGGGCCCGATGAGGAACTGTGCGGGGGCAGCTCCAATTCTCCCTGGCCTACCGGCAGGCGGCAACGAGCAATTGCTGTGGCTGACGGGAATCAGCCGGAATGACACTGATATCCCTGCCCATGCCCGCCCGGGATGACTCCTTCCGCCACCCCTGAATCGCGAGGACCAGCAGAAACACCGTCGTCGCGGTGGGTGGATTCGCTGATTGTCAGTCCCATCGGGTTGCATGGAGGCATGGACACCCTGGAGCTCCGCACCGAAGCCGACGCCATCCTCGCTGAGCTGGTCGGTGCGCCCGGAGGGTCGGCGCGGCTGCGGGAGGACCAGTGGCAGGCGGTGGCGGCCCTGGTGGAGGAGCGCCGTCGCGCGCTGGTGGTCCAGCGCACGGGGTGGGGGAAGTCCGCGGTGTATTTCGTGGCCACCGCGCTGCTGCGGCGGCGCGGAGCCGGCCCGACGGTGATCATCTCGCCGCTCTTGGCGTTGATGCGCAACCAGGTCGAGTCGGCGGCGCGGGCAGGCATCCAGGCACGCACCATCAACTCGGCCAACCCCGAGGAGTGGGAAACGATCTACGGGGAGGTGGAGCGCGGCGAGACCGACGTTCTCCTGGTGAGCCCGGAGCGCCTCAATTCCGTGGACTTCCGTGATCAGGTGCTGCCCAAGCTCGCGGCGACGACCGGCCTGCTGGTGGTCGACGAGGCACACTGCATTTCCGACTGGGGCCATGATTTCCGGCCCGACTACCGTCGCCTGCGCACGATGCTCGCGGAGCTGCCGGCGGGAGTACCCGTGCTCGCCACCACCGCCACGGCGAACGCGCGGGTGACCGCGGACGTGGCGGAGCAACTGGGCACCGGGGGCGGGGACGCGTTGGTGCTGCGGGGACCGCTGGACCGCGAGAGCCTGCGGCTGGGCGTGCTGGAGCTGCCGAACGCGGCGCACCGGCTCGCGTGGCTGGGGCAGCGGCTGGGGGATCTGCAGGGTTCGGGGATCATCTACACGCTGACGGTGGCGGCGGCGGAGGAGGTCGCCGCGTTCCTGCGGCAGCGCGGATACCCCGTGGCCTCGTACACGGGGAAGACGGAGAACGCCGACCGGTTGCGGGCGGAGGAGGATCTGCTGGCGAATCGGGTGAAGGCCCTGGTGGCGACCTCAGCGCTGGGGATGGGTTTCGACAAGCCGGACCTCGGCTTCGTGGTGCACCTCGGATCACCCTCGTCGCCGATCGCCTATTACCAGCAGGTGGGGCGTGCCGGGCGCGGCGTGGACCATGCCGATGTCCTGCTGCTTCCGGGCAGGGAGGACGAGGCGATCTGGGCGTATTTCGCTTCGGTGGGCTTCCCGCCCGAGGAGCAGGTGCGGCGCACCCTGGACGTGCTGGGGCAGGCGGGCCGTCCGTTGTCGCTGCCGGCGCTGGAGCCGTTGGTGGATCTTCGGCGCTCGCGTCTGGAGACGATGCTGAAGGTCCTGGACGTGGACGGTGCGGTCAAGCGCGTGAAGGGTGGCTGGACCGCGACGGGACAGCCGTGGGCGTATGACGCGGAGCGGTACGCGTGGGTCGCGAAGCAGCGGGCGGCGGAGCAGCAGGCGATGCGGGACTACGTGGCGACCACGGGGTGCCGCATGGAGTTCCTGCAGCGGCAGCTCGACGACGAGAAGGCGGTGCCGTGCGGCCGCTGCGACACCTGCGCCGGCCCCTGGCTGGACCCGGCCGTCTCCTCCTCGGCCCTCTCGGCGGCGACAGGCGAGCTGGACCGGCCGGGCGTGGAGGTCGAGCCCCGCAAGATGTGGCCGACGGGCCTTGCCTCGGTAGGCATGGACCTGAAGGGCCGAATCCCCGCGGGGCAGCAGGCGATGACGGGACGTGCGCTGGGGAGGCTGTCCGACATCGGTTGGGGCAACCGGCTGCGCCCGCTCCTGTCGGCGCAGGCGGCGGACGGGCCGGTCCCTGACGACGTGCTGAACGCCGTGGTGGCGGTGCTGGCGGACTGGGCCCGCTCGCCGGGCGGCTGGGCCGGCGGATCTCCCGACGCGGTGGCGCGCCCCGTGGGGGTGGTCGTCGTGCCGTCACGCACCCGCCCCCAACTGGTCACCTCCCTGGGCGAGGGCGTGGCCCGGGTCGGGAGGCTCCCGCTTTTGGGCAGCCTGGCCTACACCCCGCATGCCGACGAGCACGCCGCGCACCGCAGCAACTCCGCCCAGCGGCTGCGCGCCCTGGCCGACTCGTTCACGGTGCCCGCCGAACTCGCCGCCGCGCTGGCCGAAGCCCATGGACCGGTTCTGCTCGTCGACGACTCCACGGACTCCGGCTGGACCCTCGCCGTGGGCGCGCGCCTGCTCCGTCAGGCCGGCGCCGATCAGGTGCTCCCGCTGGTCCTGGCCGTGGCGGGCTAGGTCGAGCCCCGAGCGCCCTCCCGTCCGCGGCGCATGTCCATGAATGCTCCGATGTGATCAACGAATACACGCGGGTAATCGCTGATGGCATGGGCCGCTCGGGGGCGTTTCAAAGGTGCGGTACGGCAGTGGCGAACTACGGCGGGCCGAAACCGGGTTGATCCGGCCCGGGTGTGCTCGCCTCCAGGAGCCAGAGGCGCGCACCGGACCGAGCACAGCACGATAGTGCGCCCCGAGCGACGGGAGCGACCCCTGTGGATAACGTTATCCACAGGGGTCGCGGGGCGGGGCGGACTGAGGGACCGTCAAGGCATGAACAAGCACCATGAATCCACCGGCCCGGCCGCGGAGCAGCAGATCACCCTGCGCGGCCCCGCCGAGCTCGCCGACGCCCTCCCGTATCTGATGGGCTTTTATCCCAACGACAGCGTCGTGATGGTCGCCCTGCACGGCGGCCGGGGCCGGTTCGGCGGCCGGCTCCGTCTCGGAATTCCGCAGGCGCCCGGCGAATGGGGGCCGGTCGCCGACCAGTTGGCGGACTGCCTGGTATCGGGGAGCGAGCGTCGCGAAGGACGGCCCGACGCGATCGTGATCTTCCTCTGCCAGGACTCTCCGGACGGGGCGGGCGGCAGGCTCACCATGGAGCGGCTCAGGCCATTCGCGCAGCGCCTGCGCACGGCGTGCGGAGCACTCGACGTTCCCGTCCTCGAAGCGCTCTGCATCTCCGACGGCCGCTACTGGTCCTACTGCTGCCCCGACCCCCGGTGCTGCCCCGACCAGGGAAGTCCCCTGGCCATGCCCGGCACCACGGTGATGGCCGCGGCGGCCGCCTACGCGGGCGTCCATGTGCGGGGCACGCTGCGCGACATGGAGGCGCGGCTGAGGCCCTGGCGGGCCCCGGCAGCGGTGACCGCGCAGGAGGAGGCCCTGGACAGGGCAGGGCCCGCGCTGATCCCGCGGCTCCTCGACGAGCGGGCCCGGGAGGAGGTCGCGGCGGACACCCTCCGGCTGGCGCGCACCCTCATGGGCCGCATCGAGGAGACACAGCCCGCACCGCCCGCGCTCTCGGACGCCGGGGACGACCAGTTGATCGGCCCCGACGAGGCCGCGGCCGTCATCCTCGGGCTCCAGGACCGGGAGACCCGGGACAGGGCCGCCTCCTGGATGGAGGGGGCGGAAGCGCAAGCGGCCCTGCGGCTCTGGCGGACGCTGGCGCGGCGTTGCGTTGGACCCTACGGGGAGCACGCCGCCGCCCCGCTCACTCTGGCGGGCTGGGTCTCCTGGTCCACGGGCGACGAGCCGGGCGCGCGGGTCGCCCTGACGCTGGCGCTGCGCGCCGATCCCGGCTACACGTTCGCGCAGTTGCTGCACCGGGCCTGCAACGAAGGGCTCGACCCGGAGGCTCTGCGCCGCTGCTTGCGCGAGGCCGCGGAGGAGGCGAGCCCCGACGCCCGGGCCGTGCGGGCGGTGACGGACACCGCCGCCGACCGGGGCGCCACCTCGCTGCGCGTCCGCAAGGTCCGCCCGCTGCCGGACGGGGGCCGGCGGCGCGGGCGCGCTCACCGGCGCCCGGGTGCGGGGCGGGTGAAGCCGTCACCCGCTTCGGCCCGTCCCCGGACCTCGGTGGCCGGACGGCGGTCGCACGAGGCCCGGCGGCACGGGCGACGCGGCAGCAGGGCGCGGAGGTGACCCGGGTGCGAGCCGCGAAACCGCCGGGGCGAGTCCGCCCCGGGCTGCCGGCCGGCCGTCTGCTCCGGCCCGCCGACTGCCGGAATCCGGGCCACCGTCCCACTGATCGCCACGCATCCGAGATCAAGGAGCCCCGACTGATCACGAGCATGCCGAAGGGAGTGTTTATCGTCAGGAAGACGACTATGATCGCGGCATGCCGCCCTACGACCCGTCGACCTTCCCGCCCTTCGCTGTCACCGTCGACCTGGTCGTGCTCACGGTGCGCCGTCACGCCCTCTGCGCGTTGGTCGTCCGCCGCGGAGAGACCCCGTTCCAGGGCAGATGGGCGCTGCCCGGAGGTTTCGTCAGGATGGACGAGGACCTGGGGTCCGCGGCGGCGCGTGAACTCGTCGAGGAAACCGGCCTCAGCGCGCACGACCCGGCGAGACCGGCCGCGGGCAACGGGGCCCATCTGGAGCAGTTGGCCACGTACGGAGATCCGGCGCGCGACCCCCGGATGCGGGTGGTCAGCGTCGCCCACCTCGCCCTCGCGCCGGACCTGCCCGCACCCCGGGCGGGCGGCGATGCCAACAGCGCGCGCTGGGCGCCGGTCGAGGATCTGCTGCATCCCGGCGCCGGGCGTGAGGGCGAGCAGGCGGCGCCGCTGGCCTTCGACCACGCGCGGATCCTGGCCGACGGCGTGGAGCGCGCCCGCTCCAAGATCGAGTACTCCTCGCTGGCCACCGCGTTCTGTCCGCCGGAATTCACGGTCGGCGAGCTGCGCCGGGTGTACGAAGCGGTCTGGGGTGTGGTTCTCGACCCCCGTAACTTCCACCGCAAGGTCACCGGAACGCCCGGATTCCTGGTGCCTTCCGGTGGGACGACCACGCGTCAGGGAGGCCGGCCCGCGCAGTTGTTCCGGGCCGGGGCGGCCACGGTGCTCAATCCGCCGATGCTGCGACCCGAGGTCTGAGCCGCCGGGCGTTCCGCTGCGACGGCCCCGCGGAACGCCTGTCGACCCACCCCTGCGCCAAAAGTCTGAAATGTCGCGTTATGTTGCTGCGGTACCCCCTGCCGCCGAGCGGTCTCACCTTCCGCGAGAGACGCGAGAGAAGCGATGCTCCAGGCCATCGGACTCACCAGCACCCCCCGTCGCGACGCTCCGCCCGCCGTGAACGATCTGACCTTCGAGGCTCCCGCCGGCCGTGTCACGGCCCTGCTCGGCGCCCCCCGCTCGGGCAGGACCACGGCCCTGCGGCTCATGCTCGAACTGGACGCGGGGCGAGGCGTCGCCTACTTCCGGGGGCGGCCCCTGCACCGCATCGCCCACCCGGCACGGGAGGTGGGCGTACTGCTCGGCGACGTGCCGGGTCATCCCGCCCGGACCGCCCGGGGGCAGCTCCGTATGCTCTGCGCGGCCGCGGGCGCGCCCGCGACCAGGGCCGACGAGGTGCTCGAGGTCGTCGGTCTCGCCGGGCTCGGGGACCAGCGCCTGGGCGCCCTCTCGGTGGGGATGGACCGGCGGCTCGGCCTCGCCTCCGCGCTGCTCGGGGACCCCCACACCCTGATCCTGGACGAGCCGGCGGAGGGGCTGTCCCCGCGGGAGAACAGTTGGCTGTACGGGCTGCTGCGCGCCCACGCGGACCAAGGCGGCACGGTCCTCTACACCACCGGCGACCCCAAGGAGGCGGCCCGCACGGCCGACCGCGTCGTCACCATCGGCGGCGGGCGCCTCGTCGCGGACCAGGACGTCTCCGACTTCGCCCGCACCCGGCTCCGGGCCCGGGTCGCCGTCCGCACCCCGCACGCGGCCAGGCTGGCTGCCGTGGTCAGCCGGGAGGCCCGAGCCGCGCGGCGCTCCGTCGAGGTGGTCGAGGAGGCGAGCGGCCGGCTGACGGTGTACGGCAGCAGCTGCGCGGAGATCGGCGACACCGCGTACCGGCACGGCGTCCCCGTGCACCGGCTCGCCGACGAGATCGGCGACACCGGGCCGGCCGCCCCGGCCGCCCCGGCGGGAGCCGGGAGCGAGGAGCGGGGCGACTCGGCCGTCGCGCTGTCCGAGCTGCCACCCCCGATCCGGGTACGCCCCGCGCGCGGCCCCCTGCGCCCCCTCCGATACGAACTGCGACGCTCCCTGGGCGTCCGGACAACGACCATGATCATGGCGGCCGTTCTGGTGGTGTCGGCCGCGGTGTCCGTCCTGCTCGCCCGCACGGACGGCACCGCGCTGCCCCGTGTGCTCGCCGCGTGGCCCGCGCTCCTGCCGCTCCCTCCCGCCGCGCTCGGCGCGGGTCTGCTCGGGGCGCTGTCCTTCGGGGACGAGTTCCGATATCCGGCACTCGCCGCCGCGCGCGGCACCGTGCCCCGGCGGCTCGGTCTGCTGCTGGCCAAGCTCACCGTGACCGCGAGCTTCGCGCTGCTGCTCGCGGGCCTCGCCGTGGTGTGCGGAGCGCAGAGCCTCCGGCTCGTGTACGGGCCGGACTTGATCGAGATCCCCTCGAACGCCGTCGCGCTCGGTGCGAGTTGGGCGGGTCTGACGGTCGGCTGTGCCTGGGCCGGGCTGTTGGCCGCCGGTGTCTTCCGGGTGGCCGGGGCGGGGATCGCCGCGGTGCTGGCCGTTCCGGTACTCGTCGTTCCGCTGGTGCAGAAGCTCTTCGCGGCGCCGTCCGCGCGTTCGGTCGCCGGGCTCCCGGGGCGGCTGCGCGAGCTGGCCGGGTGGCAACTGCCGCAGCAGGCGGACCACTGGGTCCTGGCCGTCGCACGCGTGGTGGCGCAGCCCGTCGGCACCGCGCTCGCCCTGTCGTTGTCGGCCCTGATCTGCGCGTATCTGTTCACCAGCCTTCGGGGAAGGGCGCGTTGGTGATCGCGGTCGCCCCGCATCGAGGACAGGGGCCCGCAACTCCCTGAGAAATGACTGATTTGTGGGAATATGGCGTCAATTGCGGAGCGAGCGCCGATCACCCTTTCGTGTGCTTTTCACCAAAGACCTCAAGGGGTGGGCGAGCCGCGCCGACAAAGGATGCGTGAGTACCCTTGCGCACACCATGATGACCGCCGCCCGCACCGCCGATTCCGGCCTGGCCGGCTCGGGCGAACTCGACCGCTACCCCTATACGGAGGCGCCGGCCGGCGAGCGTGCCGCTTCCCGGGCCTGGGGTGGTTCCGATTCCGAGCTGGGGCGGGCGAGCCGACGCGGGTCTGCCAGCCGGGGGCGCGGTCTCCACGGCCAACTCGTCCAGCAGCTCGGCCAGATGATCGTCTCCGGTGACCTCGGCGCGGACCGCCCCCTCGTTCCCGAGGAGATCGGCCAGCGGTTCGAGGTGTCCCGCACCGTCGTACGCGAATCCCTGCGCGTCCTCGAAGCCAAGGGGCTCGTCAGCGCGCGCCCCAATGTGGGTACGAGGGTCCGCCCGGTCAGCGACTGGAACCTGCTGGATCCCGACATCATCGAATGGCGGGCCTTCGGTCCGCAGCGCGACGACCAGCGCCGTGAGCTGGCCGAGCTCCGCTGGACCATCGAACCGCTCGCGGCCCGACTCGCGGCCGGGCACGGCCGGGACGACCTTCAGCAGCGGCTCGGCGACATGGTGGAGATCATGGGGCACGCGATGGGGCAGGGGGACACGATCACCTTCTCCCGTGCCGACGCGGAGTTCCACGCGCTGCTCATCCAGGCGGCGGGCAATCGGATGCTCGAACACCTTTCCGGCATCGTCTCGGCCGCCCTTCATGTCTCCGGTGGTCCGGTCACCGGCTGTGACCGTCCGGGCGAGACCTCGCTCGGGCACCACGCGCGCATCGCCGACGCCCTGGCCTCCGGTGATTCCGGGGCAGCCGAGACGGCCATGCGCCAACTGCTCGTCGTCCACCCCGACGTCGAGCGTGTGGTTCCCGCGCCGCGCGAGCACTGACCGGGCGCGGCCGGGGTGAGTGGGCCCGGTGCCGCCGGACCTCACGGGTCCGGCGGCATAATTGTGGGGGGATGGCACCCTTGGCCCATTTCGTCGCGTATGAGGTGTGACTCGGGCCACGCGGATTGGCCGTAACACTCCTCGAAGCAGCGCGATGACTTAAGAGGTGAGCGTCGCGGAAGGAATACAGCAACCCTCGGGTGCGCTGTGCAGTTCTGAGGCCAAACCCGCGCCGTCGGCGACATCCCCAGCCGACGGTCGTCGGTTCCAGCCCTCTCCAGGGCCGGGCCGGAAGCCGTTTCCATCGTTCCGAGAGGTTGTTCGTGTCGGCCAGCACATCCCGTACGCTCCCGCCGGAGATCGCCGAGTCCGAGTCTGTGATGGCGCTCATCGAGCGGGGAAAGGCTGATGGGCAGATCGCCGGCGATGACGTGCGTCGGGCCTTCGAGGCTGACCAGATTCCGCCAACCCAGTGGAAGAACGTTCTGCGCAGCCTCAACCAGATCCTCGAGGAAGAGGGTGTGACGCTGATGGTCAGTGCCGCGGAGTCGCCGAAGCGCGCCCGCAAGAGCGTCGCAGCGAAGAGCCCGGTCAAGCGCACCGCCACCAAGACTGTCGCGGCCAAGACCACCGTGACCAGGACCGTCGCGGCCACCGCCGCCCCGGCGGTCGAGAGTGCGGACGCGGTGGCCGACGACGCCGTCGCGGCCGCTCCCGCCAAGAAGACGGTTGCCAAGAAGACGGCTGCCAAGAAGACCGCCGCGAAGAAGACGGCCGCCAAGAAGACGGCGGCGAAGAAGTCCGGCAAGCAGGACGACGAGATCCTCGACGGCGACGAGGCGGCCGAGGAAGTCAAGGCCGGCAAGGGCGAGGAAGAGGAGGGCGAGGGCGAGAACAAGGGCTTCGTCCTCTCCGACGACGACGAGGACGACGCACCCGCGCAGCAGGTCGCCGTCGCCGGCGCCACCGCCGACCCGGTCAAGGACTACCTGAAGCAGATCGGCAAGGTTCCCCTCCTCAACGCCGAGCAGGAGGTCGAACTCGCCAAGCGCATCGAGGCCGGCCTCTTCGCCGAGGACAAGCTGGCGAACGCCGACAAGCTCGCGCCGAAGCTCAAGCGCGAGCTGGAGATCATCGCCGAGGACGGCCGACGGGCCAAGAACCACCTTCTGGAGGCCAACCTCCGCCTGGTGGTCTCCCTGGCCAAGCGCTACACCGGTCGCGGCATGCTCTTCCTGGACCTGATCCAGGAGGGCAACCTCGGTCTGATCCGCGCGGTCGAGAAGTTCGACTACACCAAGGGCTACAAGTTCTCCACGTATGCCACCTGGTGGATCCGTCAGGCGATCACCCGCGCGATGGCCGACCAGGCCCGCACCATCCGTATCCCGGTGCACATGGTCGAGGTCATCAACAAGCTCGCGCGCGTGCAGCGCCAGATGCTCCAGGACCTGGGCCGCGAGCCCACCCCGGAGGAGCTGGCCAAGGAACTCGACATGACCCCCGAGAAGGTCATCGAGGTCCAGAAGTACGGTCGCGAGCCGATCTCGCTGCACACCCCGCTCGGCGAGGACGGCGACAGCGAGTTCGGTGACCTGATCGAGGACTCCGAGGCCGTCGTCCCGGCGGACGCGGTCAGCTTCACGCTCCTCCAGGAGCAGCTCCACTCCGTGCTCGACACGCTCTCCGAGCGTGAGGCCGGCGTGGTCTCGATGCGCTTCGGTCTCACCGACGGTCAGCCGAAGACGCTCGACGAGATCGGCAAGGTCTACGGCGTGACGCGTGAGCGCATCCGCCAGATCGAGTCGAAGACGATGTCGAAGCTTCGGCACCCGTCGCGGTCGCAGGTGCTGCGCGACTACCTCGACTAGATCGCGGAAGATTCACCGGCCGAGGGCCCGGAACCCCCCAGGGGATCCGGGCCCTCCGGCGTGTCCTCGGGTGCGGACGGTGACCGGCTGCATCACGCTGGGTGGACCGTTACCGCCTCAGCGTCAGGAGCCTCCATGCCCCGTTCCGTCGTCCGTGCCCTGACCGGGGCGCTCGCCCTGACCGCCGCCGCGACCGTGGCGCCCCTCGCCTCGCCCTCCGCGGCGGTCGCGGACAGCATCATCGTCGGCGGACAGCCCGCTCCGGTGGCGGACAGCCCCTGGGCGGTGGCGCTGTCGAGCCGGGACCGGTTCGGAGGGGCGCGCTCGGGACAGTTCTGTGGCGGCGTCGCCGTGGCGCCCACGAAGATCCTGACGGCCGCCCACTGTCTGAGTGACGAGGCGCTCGGCGGACCGGCGGAGCGGGTGAGGGATCTGCTGGTCATCGCCGGCCGGGAGCGGCTGAGTGACTCCGGCGGCCAGGAGATCCCGGTCCGGTCCATCTGGGTGAACCCGGCGTACGACCCCGCCTCCAACGCCGGCGACCTCGCGGTGCTGACCCTGTCCCGCGCGATGCCGAAGGGCGGCGTCATCCCGACGGCCAAGGGCGGCGACCCCGCCTACCGGGCCGGTACGGCGGCGGACGTCTACGGGTGGGGCGACACGACGGGGAGCGGCACGTACGCCTCCGTGCTGCGCTCCGCGCCGGTCCAGGTCCTGCCGGACAGCGACTGCGCGCGGGCCTACCCGGGCGGCCCGGAGGGCACGTACACGGCCTCGGCGATGCTCTGTGCGGGCGATCCGGCGGGTGGCAGGGATGCGTGCCAGGGCGACAGCGGCGGGCCGCTGGTGGCCCGTGGGCGGCTCATCGGGCTGGTGTCCTGGGGCGGCGGCTGCGGGCGCGCGGGCAGCCCGGGGGTGTACACACGGGTCTCCGCCGCGCTGGGCTGGGCCGAGGGCCGCATCTGACCCGCGGCAGGATCGTGCGCGGGCGGTGACTCCCCGCACCGTGTCCGCGCAGGGCCTCGCCGACGAGAACGGGCGGCTCCCCCCGGTGGGGGAGCCGCCCGTCGGCCGGTCCTGGACCGGCCCCTGGCTCGTCGTGGATGCGAGGTATCAGTGTTGTTCCTCGTCGGCAGCAGCCGCCTGCACGGCGGTGAGCCGATCCGTCTCATCCTGTATTTCCGCGGCGATCTTCTTGAGTTCCGGCTCGAACTTGCGCCCGTGGTGGGCGCAGAAGAGCAGTTCACCGCCACTGATCAGGACGACGCGCAGATATGCCTGGGCGCCGCAACGGTCACAGCGGTCTGCTGCGGTCAGCGGGCTCGCGGGGGTCAGAACAGTAGTCACGTCGCCTCTTCTCTAGCTCGACGAGCTGTCGTACCAGGGTCAACATCCAACCAGGCCGAAAACGTTCCCGCTCGTGGCTTTTCTTCGAAACTTCTTCTCGGTGTGGCTGTCTGTCGCCGGTTGGCGGCGAATGTGCCGTATGCGGAGCGCTACGGTTTCGCATTGCTTGTCTAGGGGGTCGGTCCCGCCGGCCGGCTTGCCGGTTTGTTCATGAGGACGTGCCCGGAGCCTAAATGGTTCATGCGTCGAAGGGAACGTGATGTGCACGTCACTCCAACGAATGATCGAACACCCATGCGAGCCCAGAAGAAGCTCGACTAGCATGAGGATTCCCCGAGGGTGGCGTTACAACCGCTCTACCAGGCCTCTGTAGGCTCTCAGCGGCAACCGAAGACCAGCCCCGTAACCACGGGGGCCCCAGATGAAATTCAGCGAGGAGCGAACCGCGTGACCGCCGAAACGTCCGTGCCGTCCACCGCGATGCTGACCGGAGCAGGCGGCGACCGGGACAGCTCCAACTACACCGCGCGGCACCTGCTCGTCCTCGAAGGTCTTGAGGCGGTCCGCAAGCGGCCCGGCATGTACATCGGGTCCACCGACAGCCGTGGCCTGATGCACTGTCTCTGGGAGATCATCGACAACTCCGTCGACGAAGCCCTCGGCGGCCACTGCGACCATATCGAGGTCATCCTCCACGACGACGCCTCCGTCGAGGTCCGGGACAACGGCCGTGGCATCCCGGTCGACGTCGAGCCCAAGACGGGGCTCTCCGGCATCGAGGTCGTCATGACCAAGCTGCACGCCGGCGGAAAGTTCGGCGGCGGCTCCTACGCCGCCTCGGGCGGCCTCCACGGCGTCGGCGCCTCCGTGGTCAACGCGCTCTCCGCCCGCCTGGACGTCGAGGTCGACCGCAACAGCGCGACCCACTCCATCAGCTTCCGGCGCGGTGTCCCCGGCATGTTCACCGAGCAGGGGCCGGACAGCCCGTTCGACCCGGCCAACGGCCTGCGCAAGGGCAAGCGCGTCCCCAAGACCCGTACCGGTACCCGGGTGCGGTACTGGGCGGACCGCCAGATCTTCCTCAAGGACGCCAAGCTCAACCTGGACACGCTCTACCAGCGCGCCCGCCAGACGGCCTTCCTCGTCCCCGGCCTGACGATCATCGTCCGTGACGAGCGGGGGCTGGACGGCGAGGGCAAGACCGAGGAGACGTTCCGCTTCGACGGCGGAATCAGCGAGTTCTGCGAGTACCTGGCCCAGGACAAGGCCGTCTGCGACGTCCAGCGCCTCAGCGGCACCGGCACCTTCAAGGAGACCGTGCCCGTCCTCGACGACCGCGGCCACATGACCGCCACCGAGGTCACCCGCGAACTGGCCGTCGACATCGCCCTGCGTTGGGGCACCGGCTACGACACGACCCTGCGGTCGTTCGTGAACATCATCGCCACCCCCAAGGGCGGCACCCACGTCAGCGGGTTCGAGCGCTCCCTGACCAAGACCGTGAACGAGGCGCTGCGCTCCGCCAAGATGCTGCGGGTCGCCGAGGACGACGTCGTCAAGGACGACGCCCTCGAAGGGCTCACCGCCGTCGTCACCGTACGGCTCGCCGAGCCGCAGTTCGAGGGGCAGACCAAGGAGGTGCTCGGCACCTCCGCCGCCAACCGGATCGTGGCAGGCGTGGTCGCCAAGGAGCTCAAGGCCTTCCTGACCTCGACGAAGCGGGACGCCAAGGCCCAGGCCAGGGCGGTGCTGGAGAAGGCCGTCGCCGCCGCCCGCACCCGGATCGCCGCCCGGCAGCACAAGGACGCCCAGCGCCGCAAGACGGCCCTGGAGTCCTCCTCGCTGCCCGCCAAGCTCGCCGACTGCCGCAGCGACGACGTCGAGCGCAGCGAGCTGTTCATCGTCGAGGGGGACTCGGCGCTCGGCACCGCCAAGCTGGCCCGGAACAGTGAGTTCCAGGCGCTGCTGCCGATCCGCGGGAAGATCCTCAACGTACAGAAGTCGTCCGTCTCGGACATGCTGAAGAACGCCGAGTGCGGGGCGATCATCCAGGTCATAGGAGCCGGGTCCGGGCGCACCTTCGACATCGACGCCGCGCGGTACGGGAAGATCGTCCTGTTGGTGGACGCCGACGTCGACGGCGCCCACATCCGCTGCCTGCTGCTGACCCTCTTCCAGCGCTACATGCGTCCGATGGTCGAGGCGGGGCGGGTCTTCGCCGCGGTCCCGCCGCTGCACCGGATCGAGCTGGTCCAGCCCAAGAAGGGCCAGGACAAGTACGTCTACACCTACTCCGACAGCGAGCTGCGCCAGACCCTCCTGGAGTTCCAGCGAAAGAACGTCCGGATCAAGGAATCGATCCAGCGCTACAAGGGCCTGGGCGAGATGGACGCCGATCAGCTGGCGGAGACGACGATGGACCCGCGCCACCGCACGCTGCGGCGCATCAACATCGGCGACCTGGAATCCTCCGAGCAGGTCTTCGACCTGCTGATGGGCAACGAGGTCGCGCCCCGCAAGGAGTTCATCACCAGCTCCGCGGCCACTCTGGACCGCTCGCGCATCGACGCCTGATCCCCTGCCCCTGGCGCCCGCTCAGGCCCCCGCTCCCGTATCCCCGGAGCGGGGGCCGCGTGCGTTTCCGAGGTCCCGGACCCAGGTCCCCGCGTTCGCGCAGCCGTACGGGACTTCTGTCACCTGAAGGGGTGAAGCCGGGCGAAGGGCGCGCCCGGGATCCTCTCGAACCGCCCATGGTTGGCCATGCGGCCGAAAAGGTCCGTGGATCAGGGGAGTCGTACGGTGGAGAAGGACGAAGGGCCGGAGGCCGCGGGAGTGCGGCTCGACGACCCGTGGGACGACGCGCCGGTCTTTGACCGGTGCGGCCGGGACGGGACGGCAGGGGTCCCGGAGTTCGACGCGCCCGCCGCGGCGGAGCCGGACACCGGGCCCAGCGCGGCCGACGTCTACCTGGAGGTGCACCGCAGCGCCGCCTTCCGCGAGGTGCGCCGCCGCTACCGCCGCTTCGTGGCTCCCGCCGCCCTCGCCTTCCTGCTCTGGTATCTCGCCTACGTCGTCGCCGCGACCACCGCGCCCGAGCTGATGGCCCGCCCGGTCGCCGGAGCGGTCAACGTCGCGATGGTGGCGGGTCTCGGCCAGTTCCTCACGACGTTCCTGCTCACCTGGGCGTACGCACGGCACGCGCGGCTGCGCAGGGACCGGGCGGCGCTCGACCTGCGCTGGGACACCCAGGAGATGACCCGGGGCCTCGGCCGGGGAACGACGAGAGGGCTCGGACGTTGAGAGGCGACCACCAGACTCTCGCCCTGCTGCTGTTCAGCGCGTTCATCGCGGTGACGCTCTTCATCACCACCTGGGTCGGCCGCAACCGGCAGGGCTCCGCCGAGGAGTTCTACGCCGGCGGGCGTCTGTTCTCGCCCCTGGAGAACGGTTTCGCCCTCGCCGGCGACTACATGTCGGCGGCCTCCTTCCTCGGGATCTCCGGGTTGATCGCCCTCTTCGGCTACGACGGCATGCTCTACTCGGTCGGCTTCCTCGTCGCGTGGCTGGTCGTCCTGCTGTTCGTCGCCGAACTCGTCCGCAACTGCGGCCGCTTCACCCTGGCCGACGTGGTCGCGGCGCGGATGGCGGAGCGCCCGGTGCGTACCGCCGTCGGCACCTCGTCCGTCACGGTCTCCGTGCTCTATCTGGTCGCCCAGATGGTCGGCGCGGGCAGCCTGGTGGCCCTCCTGCTCGGCGGGACGAGCGACGCGGCCCGGTCCTGGACGGTGGTCGGGGTCGGCGCTCTCATGGTGATCTACGTGTCGTTCGGCGGCATGCGCGCCACCACCTGGATCCAGATCGTCAAGGCCGTCCTGCTGATGGCCGGTGCCGTCGCGCTCACGGTGCTCGTCCTGGTCCGCTTCCACGGGAACGTCGACAACCTGCTCACCACCGCGGCCGAACGCAGCGGCCACGGCAAGGACTTCCTCGCGCCCGGCCTCCGCTACGGCGGGGACCTCGCCTCGCGCCTCGACTTCATCAGCCTGGGCGTCGCGCTCGTTCTCGGCACGGCGGGGTTGCCGCACATCCTGTCGCGCTTCTACACCGTGCCCACCGCCCGCGCCGCGCGCCGCTCCGTCGTCTGGTCCATCGGCCTGATCGGCAGCTTCTACCTGATGACGATCGTGCTCGGGTTCGGCGCCGCCGCCCTCGTCGGCTCCGCCGAGGTCCGCGCCTCGAACGCGGCGGGCAACACCGCGGTCCCGCTGCTGGCGCTCCACCTCGGCGGCGGTGAGGGGTCCACCGGCGGAACGATTCTCTTCGCCGTGGTCGCCGCCATCGCCTTCGCCACCATCCTGGCCGTCGTCGCGGGCATCACGCTCGCCTCGTCCGCGTCCGTCGCCCACGACCTCTACGCCTCGCTCCGCCGCCCCGGGCGGGGGAGATACGGCGAGGTCGCCGTGGCACGTGTCGCCGCCGCGGGAATCGGCGTGGTCGCGATCGGCCTCGGGCTGCTCGCCCAGGACCTCAACGTGGCCTTCCTGGTGGGCCTGGCCTTCGCCGTGGCCGCGTCGGCGAACCTCCCGGCCCTGCTCTACTCCCTCTTCTGGCGTGGCTTCACGACCAGGGGCGCCGTCTGGGCGGTGTACGGCGGCCTGGTCCCGGCGGTCGTCCTGGTGCTGGTCTCACCCGTCGTCTCGGGCAGCCCCGCGTCCCTGTTCCCCGGCGTGGACTTCCAGCTCTTCCCGCTGGAGAACCCGGGCCTGGTCTCCATCCCGCTCGGCTTCCTGGCCGGCTGGAACGGTACGGTCACCTCGCCCGAGCCGCCCGACGAGGCCAAGCACGCCGAGACCGAGGTCAGGGCGCTGACGGGGGCCGGGGCGGCGTAGGGCGTGCGAGGGCGCCCCGGGCAGCTCAGCCGGCGGACCAGGCGTACCGATGTTCCGGGCGGCCCGTCTCCCCGTAGCGCAGCGTCAGCCGGACCTTGCCGGTGCGTTCCAGCAGCTTCAGATAGCGCTGGGCCGTCTGGCGGCTCATCCCCGCGCTGTCCGCGATCTCCTGGGCGGAGAGCGGGCCGTCGGCTCCGCGCAGGGCCCCTCGGACGAGCTCGGCCGTGGTGGGGGAGTGGCCCTTGGGGAGGGCCGGCTCGTCCGCCGCCCACAGCGCGCCGAAGAGCCGGTCCACCTGTGCCTGCTCGGCCTCCCCGCCCCCGTCGAGCGCCCGCCGCAGCGCCGCGTACGCCTCCAGTTTCGGGCGCAGGCCCGCGTACGTGAACGGCTTCACCAGGTACTGGAGCGCGCCGTGCCGCATCGCGTCCTGCACGGTCGTGACGTCCCGGGCGGCCGTCACCATGATCACGTCGACCTGACGGCCCAGGCGGCGCAGTTCCCGTACGACGGCGAGGCCGTTGCGGTCCGGCAGATAGTGGTCCAGCAGGATCAGGTCCACCGGGACCTCCTCGACCGCCTCCAGCGCCGCGGCCGCCGAGTGGGCCTGCGCGACCACCCGGAAGCCGGGGACCTTGGCGACGTACGCCGCGTTGATCTGCGCCACCCGGACGTCGTCGTCCACGATCAGGACCTGGATCACGGCTGCCCTCCCGCTGTGGCCGGCCACGTGGCGGACGGCGGACCGTCGGGGGAAGCGCCGGGATCGGCCGACGCCCCCGGCCCGGGCTCGGCCAGCGCCTCCGGCAGGACCACCGTGAACACCGCACCGCCTCCGTCCGCCCCGGACACCGTCACACTGCCTCCCTGACGCTCCGCGAGCCTCCGGACGAGGGCGAGCCCCAGACCACGCTTGCCGTGTGCCGGGACCTCCTTGGTGGACCAGCCCTCCGTGAAGATCGACGCGTGCTGCTCCGGGGGGACGCCGGGGCCGCTGTCGCGCACCTCCAGGATCACCGTACGTCCCTCCGTGCACAGCCCGACCTCGATCCGCGCCCCCTCCGATCCGGCCGCCGCGTCCGTGGCGTTGTCGACCAGGTTGCCCATGACGGTGACCAGGCCCCGGGGCTCGACCACCCGGTCCGGCAGCAAGGTGCCGGGGGCCAGCCGTAGCGCCACGCCGCGCTCGGCGGCCACCGTCGCCTTGCCCACCAGGAGGGCGGCCAGCAGCGGGTCCTGGACCTTCTCGGTGACCTGCTCCGCCGTCGCCCGGTGTACGCCCACCACCTCCGTGACGAACTCCATCGCGTCCTCGTGCATCTCCAGCTCCAGCAGTCCGAGCAGGGTGTGCAGCCGGTTGGCGTGCTCGTGGTCCTGGGCGCGCAGGGCGTCGATCAGCCCCGTGGTGGAGTCGAGCTCGCGGCCCAGGTTCTCCAGCTCGGTCCGGTCGCGCAGGGTCACCACGGCCCCGCCGTCGTCCGTGGGCATCCGGTTGGCCAGCAGCACCCTGCTGCCCCGTACCGCCAGCAGGTCGTCGCCGACCACCCGTCCGGCCAGGACGTCCGCGGTCCTGCCGTCGCCCAGCACCTCCTCCAGCGTCCGGCCCGCCGCCTCGGGGCCCACGCCGAGCAGCCGTTGCGCCTCGTCGTTCAGCAGCCGGACGCGGCCGGCCCCGTCCAGGGCGACGACCCCTTCGCGGATGCCGTGCAGCATGGCCTCGCGCTCCGTCAGCAGCGCGGAGATATCGGAGAACGCCAGGTCATGGGTCTGCCGTTGCAGCCGACGGGAGATCAGGTACGCCGCGAGTGCCCCGACGGCCAGGGCTCCGCCCGCGTACGCGAGCAGCCCCGGGATCGCCCCGAGGAGCCGGGCCCGGACGCTGTCGTAGGCGATGCCCACCGACACCGCGCCGACCACGTCGCCGGACGGGCCGAACAACGGCACCTTGCCCCGCGCGGAGCGGCCGAGGGTGCCGCTGTCGATCTCCATCACCTCGCGACCGCGCAGGGCCTCGCCGGGGTCGGTGGAGACGATCGCGCCGATCCGGTGGGTGTCGGGGTGCGACCAGCGCACCCCGCGCTGGTTCATGACGACGACGTACTCCGCTCCGGTCGCCCGCCTGACCCGCTCGGCGGCCGACTGGACGGGACCCCGCTCGGAGGGGTCCGTGCTGGTCAGGTCCTGCACGATCCCCGGCTGGGCGGCGGTGCTCTGGGCGATGGCGAGGGCGCGGCGCATCGCCTGGTCGTCCAGCTGGTCGCTGAGGGGGGCCAGGAACAGGCCGGTGACCAGGATGGTCACGCCGGTGATGATGGCCAGCTGCATCAGCAGGACCTGGGAGAAGACCCGCTGGGGCCAGCCGAACCGGCGCGGTCCCCTGCCCGGGGTCGGTGGGGCGTTCATCGTAGAGACGGTAAGGGGCGCGACGCCGGGGCGGAAATTCGGCCGCGTTTCGGCCCGGCTGTCCGGGCCTGCGGTATACGCGCCTCTTGCTTCGCGGCGCTGTCTCTGTGAGCGTTCCTGGAGCGGTTCCGAGGAGTTCGCCACCAACGCAATCTTCTTGCGTTTCTTGCGTTAATCTTGCGCACATGACGCGACGACTTGCTCAAGTGGCCCAGAAGGTGGGAGTCAGCGAGGCGACGGTCAGCCGGGTGCTGAACGGCAAGCCGGGCGTTTCCGACGCCACCAGGCAGGCCGTCCTCTCCGCGCTGGACGTTCTCGGGTACGAGCGTCCGACCCAGCTGCGCGGCGAACGGGCCCGGCTTGTGGGCCTTGTCCTGCCCGAGCTGCAGAACCCGATCTTCCCGGCGTTCGCCGAGGTGGTCGGCGGCGCGCTCGCCCAGCAGGGGCTGACCCCGGTGCTCTGCACCCAGACCAAGGGCGGCGTCTCCGAGGCCGACTACGTCGAGCTGCTCCTCCAGCAGCAGGTTTCCGGCGTGGTCTTCGCGGGTGGCCTCTACCACCAGGCCGACGCCCCGCACGACCACTACAAGGTGCTCGCCGATCGCAAGATCCCCGTCGTGCTGATCAACGCGGCCATCGCCCACCTCGGCTTCCCGGGCGTCTCCTGCGACGACTCCGTCGCCGTCGAGCAGGCCTGGCGGCACCTCGTCTCGCTCGGTCACGAGCGCATCGGACTCGTCCTCGGCCCGTCCGACCACGTGCCGTCGCAGCGCAAGCTCGCCGCCGCCCGGTTGCTGGCCGAGGAAGCGGGCACAAGCGTGCCCGACGAATGGGTGGCCCGCGCGATGTTCTCGCTGGAGGGCGGGCAGGCCGCCGCGACGCGGCTGCTGGACCGGGGCGTCACCGGCATCATCTGCGCGAGCGACCCGCTCGCACTGGGCGCCGTGCGCGCCGCCCGCCGCCGGGGTCTCGCGGTGCCCGGTGACGTGTCGGTCGTCGGCTACGACGACTCGGCCTTCATGAACTGCACCGAGCCGCCCCTGACCACGGTCCGCCAGCCCATCGAGGCCATGGGTCGCGCGGCCGTGGAGCTGCTCTCGGTACAGATCGGCGGGCGGACCGTCCCCTCGGACGAGCTGCTCTTCGAGCCGGAGCTGGTGGTGCGCGGATCCACCGCGCAGCCGCCGCGCGAGAATTCCCGGTGATCCGTGGCTGATGTGCACTTACGGAGCTCAGGGGGCCGTCCGGAGTCCGGGGAGCGGCTGGGGCGGCCTGGGGCCCGTGTAGTGCCCGCTGGGGCGGATGCGGAGCGGGCGCTCTCCGTACTCCTCCAGCGCGTGCGCGATCCAGCCCGCGGTGCGGGACACCGCGAACACCGTCTCGCCCGCGTCCGGCGGCATGGACCGGGAGACGGACAGGACGGCCAGGGCCAGGTCGATGTTGGCGTGCAGCGGGGCGTGCCGCGCCGTCGTGCCGACCACCTCGCGGGCCGCCGCCAGCGCCCCGGCTGCCTGCGGCACGTCCTCCAGCAGCGCGAACAGGGCCGTCGCCCGCGGGTCCTCGCCCCGGTAGAGCCGGTGGCCCAGGCCCGGCACCCGCCGCCCGGTCCGCAGGTGATCGGCGACCACGGGGACCGCGCTGCCCCGGTCCACCGCCTCCCGGAGCATCCGGTGCGCCAGTCCGCTCGCCGCGCCGTGCAGCGGCCCCTCCAGCACACCGAGGCCCGCCGAGACCACGGCGTACGGGTGGGCCCGCGCGGAGGCGGCGACCCGGGCCGCCAGGGTGGAGGCGGCCAGATCGTGGTCGATCAGGAGGGTCAGGGCCGCGTCCAGCACGGCGAGGGACGGGGCGTCGGCCGGCTCCGCGGTGAGCCGTGACCACAGCCCCCGCGCCAGGGAATCCTCTCCTTGGGCCGGGACGCCGAGCTCCGGCAGGGCGCCCACCAGCGTCGGGATCAGACTCCGGGCGCTGCTGAGCACCGCCTCGGGCGACAGGTCGAACCGCAGCGGATCCGTGGCCGCCGCGGCGGTCACCGCCACCCGCAGCCGGTCCGTCGACCCGCTGTGCGCGGGCAGCGCGCCGACCGTCCGGCGAGCCGCCGCGAGGGTCCCGGCTGCCGCGGTGAACCGGGCGCCCGGGCTCGGCTCACCCGTCCACAGCCACTCGGCGACCTCCTCGTAGCTGTAGTGCCCGGCCAGCTCTGTCGCGTCGACCCCGCGGAAGAAGCAGCGGTCGCCCTCGATGAGCGTGATGCCCGTACGGAAGGCCAGGTCGCCCCCGGCCGGGGAGGCCTCCCTGCGCCCCGAGCGCCGGGCCAGCGCCCGGACCTCGTCGGCGTCGAACGTGCTGCCACGCCCCCCGGCGGCCCGCGCGCTGCTCAACTGGCCCCGACTGACGTACGCGTACACCGTCTCCGGCTTCACGCCCAGCAGTTCGGCGGCCTCCCGGGTGGTGAGCCGGTGCGGCGGCGCCTGCTCGTCGGGCGCTGATTGATCCGTCATGCCGACCACCGTATCCATCCTGAATCCACGGGGGAGCCCAAGAGATCCACCTCATAAGTTGATTGAATCAACGTTGACAGAATTCAAGTCAAGCATAGACAGTCGAATCAATGTTCCGTGCGTCGAAAAGAGAACAGCCATGACCACCACCCCTGCCGTCCCCCGCGGTCTCGCCGGCGTCGTCGTCACCGACACCGCCCTCGGCGACGTGCGCGGCCGCGAGGGCTGTTACCACTACCGCCAGTACTCGGCGATCGAGCTCGCGCGGACCCGTGGCTTCGAGGACGTCTGGTACCTGATGGTCCACGGCGAACTGCCCGACCGAGCGGCCGCCGCCGACTTCGCCGCCCGCACGGCCGCGCTGCGCACCCTGCCCGCCGAGGTGCGCGACGCGCTGCCCGCCATCGCCCGCGCCGGCGCCGTCTCCGGCCCCCTCGCCGGTCTGCGCACCGCGCTGTCCCTGCTCGGCTCCTCGGCCGGATTCCGCCCCGTGTACGACATCGGGACCGAGCAGCGGCGCCAGGACGCGCTCACCGTCTGCGCGGCCGTCCCCACGATCCTCACCGCCCTCCACCGCCTGGGTCAGGGGCTCCAGCCGGTCGAGCCCCGCGAGGACCTGCCGCACGCCTCGAACTACCTGTACATGCTGACCGGGTCGGAGCCGGAGCCCGGGCACGCCAGGGCCGTCGAGCAGTACCTCATCTCCACCGTCGATCACGGCTTCAACGCCTCCACCTTCACCGCCCGGGTCGTCGCCTCCACCGGAGCCGACCTGGCCGCCTGCCTGGTCGCGGCGGTCGGCGCGCTCTCCGGGCCGCTGCACGGCGGAGCCCCCAGCCGGGCCCTGGACACCCTGGACGCTATCGGCACCCCGGACCGCATCGACGGCTGGATCCGCGAACAGGTCCTCTCGGGCCGCCGCATCATGGGCTTCGGCCACCCCGTCTACCGCACCGAGGACCCGCGCTCCCGGATGCTCAAGTCCCTCGCACAGGGCTTCGGCGGACCGCTCGTGGACTTCGCCGTGGAGGTGGAACGCCAGGTCGAGGCCATCCTCGCCGAGCTCAAGCCGGGCCGGGAACTGCACACCAACGTGGAGTTCTACGCCGGAGTGGTCATGGAGCTGTGCGGGCTGCCGCGCGCGATGTTCACCCCGACCTTCTCCGCGGCACGGGTGATCGGCTGGAGCGCCAATATCCTGGAGCAGGCGGAGGACTCGAAGATCATCCGCCCGGCGGCCCGCTACGTCGGCGCGCCCCCGCCGCAGCCGGTCCCGGCACCCTGACGACGCCCCAGGAAGGCCCCCGTTGACCCCGCCCCGCACCCCGCAGATCCCGGTCGTCGTCCTGGCGGGCTTTCTGGGCTCCGGCAAGACCACCCTCCTGAACCATCTGCTCCGCAATCGCGAGGGCACCCGGATCGGCGTGGTCGTCAACGACTTCGGGGCCATCGAGATCGACGCCATGACCGTCTCGGGGCAGGTCGGCTCGACCGTCTCGCTGGGCAACGGCTGTCTGTGCTGCGCCGTCGACGCGAGCGAACTCGACACCTTCCTTCAGACGCTGACCCGGCCGTCCGCCCGACTGGACGTCATCGTCATCGAGGCGAGCGGGCTCGCCGAACCCCAGGAGCTCGTCCGCATGCTCCTGGCCAGCGACAACCCGCACATTCTGTACGGGGGCCTCGTCGAGGTCGTCGACGCGGCGGAGTTCGACAGCACCCGTCAGCGGCATCCGGAGCTCGACCGCCATCTCGCCGTCGCCGACCTCGTCGTCCTGAACAAGACCGACCGGGTGGGGGAGGCCGAGCGGGAGCGGCTGCGTGCGACGGTCACGGAGCTGAGCCGACCCGCCGCCGTGATCTCCGCCGTGCACGGCCGGATCGACCCCGAGCTTTTCTTCGACCCGGCCCTGCGACCGGACCACGAGGACACGGTCCGCCAGCTCACCTTCGAGGACCTGCTGCGGGAGGAGGCGACTGATGGGCACGAGGGGCACGACGACCACCTCCACGCCGCGTACGAGAGCGTCGACTTCACCTCGGACGTCCCCATGGACCCACGCCGCTTCATGGAGTTCCTCGACTCCCGGCCCGACGGGCTCTACCGGATCAAGGGGTTCGCGGACTTCGGCGCCGGTGACCGGGACAACACGTACGCGCTGCACGCGGTGGGCCGCTTCCTGCGCTTCGTCCCCCGCCCGTGGGCGCGCGGCGAACAGCGGCTCACCCAGCTCGTCATGATCGGCGCGGGCATCGACGCCGAAGTGCTGCTGGCCGGACTCGCCGCCTGCCGCGCGGACGAGCCCGGCCCCGAAGCTCCGCCCTCGACGAGTCCGCCGACGCCGGGGCCGCCGACGCCGGGGCCGCCGGCGCCGCTGCCGTCGAGCGCGGTATGTGGGGCGTGCTGCGGTACGTACAACAGGAGGCGGACCCCGTGGACGTACAACGGGCGGACCCCGTGCCTGTACAGGAGGCGGACCTCGTGGACGTACCGGAAGCGGCCGTGGAGGCGTGACGCCCCAGGGCCGCTCCCCGCCGTACGAAAAGGGCGCCTACAGCGGCGGTCCCGCGATCACGTCCACCGTCTCCAGCAGCGGAGTGCCCGAGCCGTCCCGCCTCGGGTCCGGCTCCGGCAGCTTCGCCGGGGTGCCGTTCTTCTGCGCGGCCCGTGCCGGGGTGGGGCCCGCCCACGCGAACACCAGGACGTCCTCGCCCTTCAGGAACCGCTGGCAGCGCACCCCGCCGGTGGCCCGGCCCTTGCGCGGATACTGGTCGAACGGGGTGAGCTTGGACGTCAGCACCGAGTCGTCCAGCGTGCCGTGCGAGCCGGCCACCGTGAACACGATCGCCCCGGCCGCCGGGTCCACCGCCGTGAACGACAGCACCTCGGCCCCGGCCGTCAGTTTGACGCCCGCCATGCCCCCGGCGGCCCGCCCCTGCGGACGTACCGACGCCGCCGGGTACCGGAGCAACTGGGCGTCGGAGGTGATGAACACCAAATCCTCCTCGCCCGTGCGCAGTTCGGTCGCGCCCACGACGCGGTCACCGTCCTTGAGGGCGATGACCTCCAACTCGTCCTTGTTGGGCGGGTAGTCCGGCACGACGCGTTTCACCACGCCCTGAAGGGTGCCGATCGCGAGACCCGGCGAGGACTCGTCCAGGGTGGTCAGGCAGACCAGCTCCTCGTCCGCCTCCAGGCTGAGGAACTCGGAGGTCTGCGCCCCGCCGGAGAGGTTCGGCTCCGCGTGCGTGTCCGGCAACTGCGGCAGGTCGATCACCGAGAGCCGCAGCATCCGGCCCGTGGAGGTCACCGCCCCGACGTCGCCGCGCGCCGTCGCCGCCACCGCCGACACGATCACGTCGTGCTTGGTCCGCCGGGCGTCCTCGGAGATCTCGACCGGCTCCGCGTTCGCCGTGCGGGCCAGCAGGCCCGTCGAGGAGAGCAGCACCCGGCACGGGTCGTCCGCCACCTCCAGCGGCACGGAAGCGATCTGCGCACCGGCCGACTCCAGCAGCACCGTGCGCCGGTCCGTGCCGAACTTCTTCGCCACGGCGGCCAGCTCCGAGGAGACCAGCTTGCGCAGCTCCGCGTCCGACTCCAGGATCGCGGTCAGAGCGTCGATCTCGCCGGTGAGCCGGTCGCGCTCGCTCTCCAGCTCGATCCGGTCGAAGCGGGTGAGCCGGCGCAGCGGGGTGTCCAGGATGTACTGCGTCTGGATCTCGCTCAACGAGAAGTGCGCCATCAGGCGCTCCTTCGCCTGCGAGGAGTTGTCGCTGTCCCGGATGATCCGGATGACCTCGTCGATGTCGAGCAGGGCGACGATCAGGCTCTCGACCAGGTGCAGCCGGTCGCGGCGCTTGGTGCGGCGGAACTCGCTGCGCCGGCGCACCACCTCGAAGCGGTGGTCCAGATAGACCTCCAGCAGCTCCTTGAGGCCCAGGGTGAGCGGCTGACCGTCGACCAGCGCCACGTTGTTGATGCCGAAGGACTCCTCCATCGGCGTCAGCTTGTAGAGCTGCTCCAGCACCGCTTCCGGCACGAAGCCGTTCTTCACCTCGATGACCAGACGCAGCCCGTGCGCCCGGTCGGTGAGGTCCTTGACGTCGGCGATGCCCTGGAGCTTCTTCGCCGAGACCAGGTCCTTGATCTTGGCGATCACCTTCTCCGGGCCGACGGCGAAGGGCAGTTCGGTGACGACGAGGCCCTTGCGGCGGGCCGTCACGTTCTCCACGGCGACGGTGGCACGGATCTTGAACGTGCCGCGGCCCGCCGTGTACGCGTCCTTGATGCCGCCCAGTCCGACGATGCGGCCGCCGGTGGGCAGGTCGGGTCCCGGGACGAAGCGCATCAGCGTCTCGATGTCGGCGCCCGGGTGCTTGATCAGGTGCCGGGCGGCCGCGATGACCTCGCCCAGGTTGTGCGGAGGCATGTTGGTGGCCATGCCCACGGCGATCCCGGAGACCCCGTTGACCAGGAGGTTGGGATAGGCGGCGGGGAGGACGACCGGCTCGCGCTCCTGGCCGTCGTAGTTCGACTGGAAATCGACGGTGTCCTCGTCGATCGCCTCGGTCATCAGCGAGGTGGCGTCGGCCATCCGGCACTCGGTGTACCGCATTGCGGCCGGCGGGTCGTCGTTGCCGAGGGAGCCGAAGTTGCCGTGGCCGTCGACCAGGGGGAGGCGCATCGAGAACGGCTGCGCCATGCGCACCAGGGCGTCGTAGATCGAGGCGTCGCCGTGCGGGTGCAGCTTGCCCATCACCTCGCCGACGACGCGGGCGCACTTCACATAGCCGCGGTCGGGGCGCAGCCCCATCTCGTTCATCTGGGACACGATGCGGCGGTGCACCGGCTTCATGCCGTCGCGGGCGTCGGGCAGGGCCCTGGAGTAGATCACCGAGTACGCGTACTCGAGGAAGGAGCCCTGCATTTCGTCGACGACGTCGATGTCGAGGATCTTCTCCTCGAAGTCGTCCGGCGGCGGCGGGGTCTTCGTGCTACGGCGGGCCATCGCGGCTGCGACTCCTTCACAGATTCTGTTCGGACAACCTGAGCTTGTTCGGTACGACACGAGCTAGTGACGCGGTCCATTGTGGACCGCCGTACTGACAACGCCGACCTCGACCCGTCCGAAGCGGGCCGAGGGGGCGTCCGCGACACCATTGACGGAAACATCCACGGAACGGGAACTTCGCCAGGTGCCGGTGCGCTTGCTTAGAGTGGCAGGTCTGGCAGGAAGTCCAGTATCGCGATCGAAGGGACGTACATGCCCATGGGTCACACGGCCACCGCACAGGCCGGCTCCGGCGGCTTGACAGCGACCGAGCACCGCCTGGCCAACGGCCTGCGTGTGGTGCTCTCCGAGGACCATCTGACCCCGGTCGCCGCGGTCTGCCTCTGGTACGACGTCGGCTCGCGCCACGAGGTCAAGGGACGCACCGGTCTGGCTCACCTTTTCGAGCACCTGATGTTCCAGGGCTCGGGCCAGGTCAAGGGGAACGGTCACTTCGAGCTCGTCCAGGGGGCCGGCGGCTCGCTCAACGGGACGACCAGTTTCGAGCGGACCAACTACTTCGAGACCATGCCCACCCACCAGGTGGAGCTGGCGCTCTGGCTGGAAGCCGACCGGATGGGCTCCCTCCTCGCCGCGCTCGACGAGGAGTCCATGGAGAACCAGCGCGACGTCGTCAAGAACGAACGCCGCCAGCGTTATGACAACGTGCCCTACGGCACGGCGTTCGAGAAGCTGACCGCCCTCTCCTACCCCGAGGGCCACCCGTACCACCACACCCCGATCGGCTCCATGGCCGATCTGGACGCGGCCACGCTGGAGGACGCCCGCGCGTTCTTCCGTACGTACTACGCGCCCAACAACGCGGTGATCTCGGTCGTCGGCGACATCGACCCCGAGCAGACGCTCGCCTGGATCGAGAAGTACTTCGGCTCCATCCCCTCCCACGACGGCAAGCAGCCGCCGCGCGACGGGACGCTGCCCGGGGTCATCGGCGAGCAGTTGCGCGAAGTGGTCCACGAGGAGGTCCCGGCACGCGCCCTGATGGCCGCCTACCGCCTCCCCCACGACGGCACCCGCGCCTGTGACGCCGCCGACCTGGCGCTCACGGTGCTGGGCGGCGGCGAGTCCTCCCGGCTGCACAACCGTCTGGTCCGCCGCGACCGTACGGCGGTGGCGGCCGGTTTCGGGCTGCTGCGGCTCGCCGGAGCACCCTCGCTCGGCTGGCTGGACGTGAAGACGTCCGGCGGCGTCGAGGTGGAGACGATCGAGGCCGCGGTCGACGAGGAGCTGGCCCGGTTCGCCGCCGAGGGCCCCACCCCCGAGGAAATGGAGCGGGCCCAGGCGCAGTTGGAGCGCGAGTGGCTCGACCGGCTCGGCACGGTCGCCGGCCGCGCCGACGAACTGTGCCGCTACGCGGTCCTGTTCGGTGACCCGCAGCTCGCCCTGAGCGCGGTGGGCCGCGTCCTGGACGTCACCGCGGAGGAGGTGCGCGCGGCGGCCGAGGCGACCCTGCGCCCCGACAACCGGGCGGTGCTGGTGTACGAGCCCATCGAGCCGGCCGACGAGGCCGACGAGTCCGACGAGGGCACGGCAGCCACCGAGGGCACCGACGCGCACGAGGGGGCGGACAAGTGAGCGACGCCGCCGTGACTGGAGTAGCCATGGAGTACCACCCGCAGCCCACGCCCGGCACGGCCCGCCCCTGGGCCTTCCCGGCGCCCGAGCGAGGCGCCCTGCCCAACGGGCTGACCGTGCTGCGCTGTCACCGCCCCGGCCAGCAGGTCGTCGCGGTGGAGATCTTCCTGGACGCGCCGCTGGAGGCCGAGCCCGAGGGCCTGGACGGCGTGGCCACGATCATGTCGCGGGCGCTCTCGGAGGGCACCGACAAGCACAGCGCCGAGGAGTTCGCCGCCGAGCTGGAGCGCTGCGGCGCCACGCTCGACGCGCACGCCGACCACCCCGGCATCCGGGTCTCCCTGGAGGTCCCGGCCTCCCGGCTGACCAAGGCCCTCGGGCTGGTCGCCGAGGCGCTGCGGGCCCCGGCCTTCGACCAGAGCGAGATCGAGCGCCTCGTCGGCAACCGTCTCGACGAGATCCCGCACGAGCACGCCAACCCGTCCCGGCGCGCCGCCAAGCAGCTCTCCAAGGAGCTGTTCCCGGCCACCGCCCGGATGTCCCGCCCGCGCCTGGGCACCGAGGAGACGGTCCGGCGGATCGACGAGAGGGCCGTGCGCGCCTTCTTCGACGCCCACGTCCGGCCGTCCACCGCGACGGCCGTTATCGTCGGCGACCTGACCGGCATCGACCTGGACGCGCTGCTGGCGGAGACCCTCGGCGACTGGTCGGGCAACGCCGGCCAGGCCCGCCCGGTGCCGCCCATCACCGCGGACGACACCGGCCGCGTCGTGATCGTGGACCGGCCCGGCGCGGTCCAGACCCAGCTGCTGATCGGCCGCATCGGCGCCGACCGGCACGAGCGCGTGTGGCCCGCCCAGGTGCTCGGCACGTACTGCCTGGGCGGCACCCTCACCTCCCGGCTGGACCGGGTGCTGCGCGAGGAGAAGGGCTACACCTACGGGGTGCGGGCCTTCGCCCAGGTGCTGCGCTCCAGCGGCCCGGACTCCGGCGGCGCGGCCATGCTCGCGATCAGCGGCTCGGTGGACACGGAGTCCACCGGACCGGCACTGGACGACCTCTGGAAGGTCCTGCGGACGCTGGCCGCCGAGGGACTGACCGACGCCGAGCGCGAGACGGCCGTGCAGAACCTGGTGGGCGTCGCCCCGCTGAAGTTCGAGACCGCCGCCTCCGTCGCGAGCACGCTGGCCGACCAGGTCGAGCAGCACCTCCCCGACGACTACCAGGCACACCTCTACGCCCGGCTCGCCGAGACGGGCACCGTGGAGGCGACCGCCGCCGTGGTCAGCGCCTTCCCGGTCGACCGGCTGGTCACGGTCCTCGTGGGGGACGCCGCCCGGATCGAGGAGCCCGTGAGGGCCCTCGGCATCGGAGAGGTGTCCGTCGTCACCGGCTGACGCACCCGTGGCACACCGCCGCGAACAGGACCCCGACGGACGCATGTTCGTCGGGGTTCTTCCTTTCTGTCCGATTAGCCCAACTCGTCACCTTTGGGGGAGAGGCTGCCTGTCTGCCCTGTGGGATGTGCGACAAATCCCCCGGTCCGTTTGGCGATGGGAAGTCGCCCCGCCTAGCGTCGGCTCGGCTGTCCGCCACCCGTATGCCGCAACCGCGGCGCCGGGCAGTCATCGCCGAGTCCCCGTCAGGCGCGAGCCTGGGGAGCCGGGGACCCACGCAGTCCCTGGGGTGAATCGGAGGCCCGTGCCGCGAAACCGGCGTGGGGATCCGTAGGAGACCTTCCTGCTCCGAACCCGTCAGCTAACCCGGTAGGCGAGAAGGAAGGAAAGGATCAGCCCCTCCATGGCGTTCACCCGTGCCACCGGGAAGCACCGTGCCCCGAGGCGCCTCACGCGCCGGAGCGCCCAGGCCGCCGGCATCGCGGCTCTGGCCACCGGGGTCCTCGGCTCGCTGGCCTCCCCGGCCCTCGCCGCGGACACCGAGGCCGCCCAGGTCGCCGACACCGGCCTCATCCAGGCCGTCGCCCTCGACGCCACTCTCGCCGAGCAGATAGACGCCCAGGCCCACGCCCAGAAGCTGCAGGCCGACGCCATCGCGAAGGCGAAGGCCGAGGCCGCCGCGGAGGCCCGCGAGAAGGCAGCCAAGGCCAAGGCGAAGGCGGAGGCCGAGCGCAAGGCCGAGGCCCGCGCCCAGGAGGTCCGCGAGGAGAAGGCCCGTGCCGCCCGCGCCGCCGAGCGCGCCCGTCTGAACGCCTTCCACCTCCCGGTGGCCGGCTCCCACGTCACCACCGGCTACAACACCGGCGGTGCGCTCTGGTCCTCCGGCAGCCACTCCGGCGTGGACTTCCAGGCCGCCTCCGGCAGCTCCGTCGTGGCCGTCGGCGCCGGCACGGTCGTCGAGGCCGGCTGGGGCGGCGCGTACGGCAACAACATCGTGCTCCGGATGACGGACGGCACGTACACCCAGTACGGCCACCTCTCCTCGATCGGCGTCTCCGTCGGCCAGAGCGTCTCCTCCGGCCAGCAGATCGGCCTCTCCGGCTCCACCGGCAACTCCACCGGCCCGCACCTGCACTTCGAGGCCCGGACCAGCCCCGACTACGGCTCCGACATGGACCCCGTCGGCTACCTGCGCTCCCACGGACTGAACGTCTGACCCGCCCCGCGCGACCCCGTCCGAAGGCCCCGGCGCCCGCCGGGGCCTTCGGCGATTCCAGCCCGTGGATATCCTTGGATTCCGGCCTGCCATCGGAAATTCAGGCAGATTGCAATAGAGTCACGGAACAGACGTCGGGCGGCCGCGTTTCGCGGGGATCAAGGCGGAGGTTCGGACATGCGCATTCCCGCGCATTCGGTATGCACGGCAATCCGTGACGACATCGTCTCCGGTGTCTACGAGCGGGGCAGCCGCCTCACCGAGGAGCTGCTGGCCCGCCGCTACGGGGTCTCCCGCGTCCCGGTCCGCGAGGCCCTGCGCACCCTGGAGTCCGAGGGCTTCGTCGTCACCCGCAGACATGCGGGCGCCTGTGTCGCCGAGCCCACGGTGCAGGAGGCGGCGGACCTCCTGGAGATGCGGATGCTTCTGGAGCCCCTGGGTGCGGCCCGCGCCGCGCAGCGCCGCACGGAAGCCCACCTGAAGGTGCTCCGGGGCCTGGTCAGACTGGGCCAGGAGCGGGCCCGCCGGGGTGAGGGCGAGGACCTGCGCTCGCTGGCCGGCTGGTTCCACGAGACCCTCGCCCAGGCCTCCGGCAGCCCCGGACTCATCGCCCTGCTCACCCAGCTCCGCCACAAAATCGCCTGGATGTACGCGGTCGAGCAGCCGGCCCGACCGGTCGACTCCTGGGCCGAGCGCGGCGCGATCGTGGACGCCGTGGCGCGCGGCGACGCGGAGCGGGCGAGGGCGCTGACCGCCCAGTACGCGGAACGCGCCACGGGGACCCACCGGCTGCGCCGCCCGCACCCGCCGGGGCGGCGCGCCGCGCCCGTTCCCCGCGTGAGGACTTCGCAACACGACGTAAACATCGCGGGCGTCCGTAATTAACAGAAGAGCCGTAGACAAAGAGAAGTAATGGCGGGGCATTGTTCGTGCTGCCCGGAATTGATGCGTAGCTCTTTCCCGAAAGCGAAAGAGCCGTGATCCCTCAACGGGGTCACGGCTCTCGCACCTGGCGAATCCGGCCGGGCCGGGTCGCGTGGGTCAGACGGTCTCGGGGAGTTCTTCCAAGCCCTCGGCGACCAGCTTCGCGAGCCGGTCCAGAGCGGCCTCGGCGTCGTCCGCGTCGGACGCGAGCACGATCTCCTCGCCGCCCTGCGCGCCCAGGCCGAGCACGGCGAGCATGGAGGCGGCGTTCACCGGGTTGCCGTCGGACTTGGCGATCGTCACGGGGACGCCGGAAGCCGTGGCGGCACGGACGAAGATGGAAGCGGGGCGGGCGTGCAGGCCCTCGGCCCAACCGACGTTTACGCGGCGCTCAGCCATGGTTCTGCCCTTCACATATCAACGGTTGTCTAGACCAGTCTCTCATGCAGTGCGTGGTGCTGTGCCCGGCCTCCTGCCCGGTCCTGTGTCCGGCTTCCTTGTCCGGATCCTGTGCTCCGGCGGCCCCGGTCCGGGACCCCTCGGACTGCCCGGGCACCGATCCCTCCGCGACCGGGGTCCCCGCCGTAGGCTTTGCCCATGGAGCCCACGCCGGAACAGAGTCCGCATCACGCGTACCCCGACCACTGGGAAGCGGACGTGGTGCTCCGCGACGGTGGCACCGCGCGCATCAGGCCGATCACCACGGACGACGCCGAGCGACTGGTCAGCTTCTACGAGCAGGTGTCCGACGAGTCGAAGTACTACCGGTTCTTCGCCCCGTATCCCCGCCTATCCGACCGGGACGTGCACCGCTTCACCCATCACGACTACGTCGACCGGGTGGGACTGGCCGTCACGATCGGCGGCGAGTTCATCGGAACGGTCCGCTACGACCGCATCAACGACCAGGGCCGCCCCGCCTCCGCCCCCGCCGACGAGGCCGAGGTCGCCTTCCTCGTCCAGGACGCCCACCAGGGCCGGGGCGTCGCCTCGGCGCTGCTCGAACACATCGCCGCGGTCGCCCGGGAGCGCGGCATCCGCCGCTTCGCCGCCGAGGTGCTCCCCGCCAACAACAAGATGATCAAGGTGTTCCGGGACGGCGGCTACACCCAGCGCCGCAGCTTCGAGGACGGCTCCGTCCACCTCACCCTCGACCTCGAACCCACCGAGAAGTCCCTCGCCGTCCAGCGCGGCCGCGAACAGCGCGCCGAGGCCCGCTCGGTGCAGCGTCTGCTCGCCCCCGGCTCCGTCGCGGTCATCGGCACCGGCCGCACCCCCGGCGGGGTGGGCCGCACCGTCCTGCGCAACCTCCTCGCAGCCGGCTACACGGGCCGCACGTACGCGGTGAACCGCGCCTTCGACGAGGGCCTGGCCACCCTCGACGGCGTCCCCGCCCACCGCTCGCTCGGCGAGATCGGCGAGCAGGTCGACCTCGCGGTCATCGCCGTCCCCGCCCACCGGGTCCCCGAGGCCGTCGCCGACTGCGGGGAGCACGGCGTCCAGGGGCTGGTCGTCCTCTCCGCCGGATACGCCGAGCGGGGCGCCGAGGGCCGCGAACTCCAGCGCGAGCTGGTCCGCCAGGCACGCTCGTACGGCATGCGGATCATCGGCCCGAACGCCTTCGGCATCATCAACACCGCCGAGTCCGTCCGGCTGAACGCGTCGCTCGCCCCCGAGTCGCCCGCCCGCGGCCGGATCGGCCTGTTCACCCAGTCCGGCGCGATCGGCATCGCCCTGCTCTCCGGCCTCCACCGGCGCGGCGCGGGCCTGTCCTCGTTCATCTCGGCGGGCAACCGGGCCGACGTCTCCGGCAACGACTTCCTCCAGTACTCCTTCGAGGATCCGGACACCGACGTCGCCCTGCTCTACCTCGAATCGCTCGGCAACCCCCGCAAGTTCACCCGCCTCGCCCGTCGCACCGCCGCCGTGAAGCCCGTCGTCGTGGTCAAGGGCGCCCGGCACAGCGGGTCCACCCCGCCCGGTCACGCCGTCCCGGTCAGCCGCATCCCCGACGCCACGGTCTCCGCGCTGATGCGCCAGGCCGGCGTCATCCGGGTCGACACCGTGACCGAGATGGTCGACGCCGGACTCCTGCTGGCGGGCCAGCTGCTCCCGGCCGGACCCGGGTCGCCATCCTCGGCAACTCCGAGTCCCTCGGCCTGTTGACGTACGACGCCTGCCTGGCCGAGGGACTGCGCCCGCGCCCGCCGATCGACCTCACCACCGCCGCCTCCCCGCAGGACTTCCGGGACGCGCTGGCCGAGGCGCTGGCGGACGGGACCTGCGACGCCGTGATCGTCACCGCCATCCCGTGGGTGGGGGAGAACGGGGAGGCCGAGACCGGTGACGGCCAAGTGCTGGCCGCCGCCCTCCACAAGGCCGTTGCCGGCGGTGCGGCCAAGCCCGTGGCCGTCGTCCACGTCGAGATCGGCGGCCTCGCCGAGGCGCTGGCCGCCGCGTCCAGCACCGCCGCGCCACGCCCCCGCACGGCGACGCCCGCCGCCGACCGGACCCGCGCGGCCACCGCCTCCTCGACCGCCCCGGCCCCGGCCACCGCCGACGCCACGCAGGCAAGCCCCGCCCCGAGCACGGGCCCGGCCACCCCCGGGGCCCTCCGGGCAAGCTCCGCCCCGGCCACCCCCGACGCCCCGCCCACCCCCGGCGCCCCGGAAGCGAGCCCCGCCCCGGAGACCGCCACGGACCCCGCTCCCGGCCGCATCCCCGCCTACCCCGCCGCCGAACGCGCCGTGCGGGCCCTCGCCGAGGCCGTGAAGTACGCCCAGTGGCGGCGCCAGGCGGCCGTGCCCGGCAAGATCCCCGAGTTCCTCGACGACACCATCGACGAGCCGGGTGCCGCCGCCCTGATCGAGGCACAGCTCGCCACCGCCCCCGACCCACGCGGCCGTCCGCTCACCCACGACGAGGCCCGCGAACTGCTCGGCCGCTACGGCATCGCCGTCCGCCCCACCCTGCCCGCCCCGGACCCCGGGGCGGCCGTCGACGCGGCGGCCCGGCTCGGCTACCCGGTCGCCCTCAAGACCACCGCGCCCCACCTGCGCCACCGCGCCGACCTCGGCGGGGTCCGCCTCGACGTCGCCGACGAGGAGGCGCTGCGCCGCGCGTACGGCGAGCTCACCGACCTCCTCGGCAAGCCCGCCGAACTGCTCCCCGTCGTCCAGGCGATGGCCCCGCGCGGCGTGGACACGGTCGTGCGCGCCTCCATCGACGCCGCCGCCGGGGCCGTCCTCTCCTTCGGCCTGGCGGGCGCGCCCTCCGAACTGCTCGGCGACACCGCGCACCGGCTGGTCCCCGCCACCGACCGTGACGCCGCCGAGCTGATCCGGTCCATCAGGGCGGCCCCGGTGCTGTTCGGCTGGCGCGGTTCGGCCCCGGTCGACACGGCCGCGCTCGAAGAACTGCTGCTGCGGCTGTCCCGGCTGGTCGACGACCACCCCGAGGTGGTCTCCGTCGCCCTCGAACCGGTCGTCGTCGCCTCGCACGGACTGACGGTGCTCGGCGCGAGCGTCCGGCTCGCCCCGCCGCCCGCCCGGAGCGACCTCGGCCCCCGCCGCCTTCCGAACTACTGAGACCCACCGGCCTGACCGCCGGTGGCCGCCGGGGCGTCCCCGGCAGTCACCGGTCCGCCGTAGGATGGTGCTCATGGCGAAGACCGGTACGACGACCCAGGGGCTGCGCGCGGCGATCGAGCGCAGCGGCTACTACCCGGCCCTCGTGGCCGAGGCGGTGGAGGCCGCCGTCGGCGGAGAGCCGGTCGCTTCGTACCTGGTGCACCAGGAGACCACGTTCGACTCCAACGAGGTGCGCCGCCATGTGACGGTCCTCGTCCTGACCGAGCACCGGTTCATCGTCAGCCACACCGACGAGCAGGCCGCCGACACCAGCTCCCCGACGCCGTACGCCACCACCTCCACCGAGTCGGTGAAGCTGGGGCGGATCTCCTCCGTCGTGGTCAGCCGCGTCGTGGCCAACCCGGAGAAGTACGTCCCGGGCACCCTGCCCCGCGAGGTCGTCCTGACCATCGGCTGGGGCGCGGTCTCCCGGATCGACCTGGAGCCCGCCGCCTGCGGCGACGCCAACTGCGAGGCCGACCACGGTTACACCGGCAGCTCCACCGCCGACGACCTGAGCCTGCGGGTCAGCGAGGCCGGCGACGGCCCCGACGCCGTGCGTCAGACCCTCGCCTTCGCCCAGTCGCTCTCCGAGGCCACGGCCGCCACCGCGGCGACCGGCCGCTGATGGTCCAGCCCGCCTGGCAGGACCCCGTCCTGCTGCCCCTCGACACCGCGCCCGTGCCGGAGTACGGCAGCGGCTCGCTCGCCGACCTGCTGCCGACGCTCGCCGCCGGACAGGAAGTGCCCGGCTTCACCGCCGCGATCCCCGAGCTGACCCCGGCCGACCGCAACTGCGTCTTCCTGATCGACGGCCTCGGCTGGGAGCAGATCAAGGCCCACCCGGACGAGGCCCCCTTCCTGCACTCCCTCCTCCCCAGCTCGCGCGGCGGCACCGGCCGCCCGCTCACCGCTGGCTTCCCCTCCACCACCGCCACCTCGCTCGCCTCGGTCGGCACGGGGCGGCCGCCCGGCGAGCACGGCCTTCCCGGCTACACCGCGCGCAACCCGGAGACCGGCGAGCTGATGAACCAGCTCCGCTGGAAGCCGTGGACCGCACCGAAGGTCTGGCAGCCGTACCCGACGGTCTTCCAGCTCGCCGACGCCGCGGGCGTGCACACCGCGCAGGTCTCCGCGCCGACGTTCGAGCAGACCCCCCTCACCAAGGTCGCGCTCAGCGGCGGTTCCTTCCTCGGCCGGCTCTCCGGCGAGGACCGGATGGACGTCGCCGCCCAGCGCCTGGCCGCCGGCGACCGCTCGCTCGTCTACACGTACTACAGCGAGGTCGACGGCAAGGGCCACCGCTTCGGCACCGACTCGGACGCCTGGCGCGGCCAGCTGATGTACGTCGACGGGCTCGCCCGGCGCCTCGCCGAGCAGCTCCCGCCGCGCTCGGCGCTCTACATCACCGCCGACCACGGCATGATCGACATCCCGTTCGACGAGCAGTCCCGGATCGACTTCGACGAGGACTGGGAGCTGCGCGCCGGCGTCGCCCTCCTCGGCGGCGAGGGACGCGCCCGCCACGTCTACGCGGTGCCGGGCGCCCAGGCCGATGTCCTGACCGTCTGGCGCGAGGTGCTCGGCGAGCAGTTCTGGGTCGCGAGCCGGGACGAGGCCATCGCGGCCGGCTGGTTCGGGCCGACGATCGACGAGCGGGTGTACGGCCGGATCGGCGACGTGGTCGCCGCCGCCCATGACGACGTGATCATCACGGCCTCCGTCAACGAGCCGCACGAGTCGGCCATGGCCGGCGTACACGGCTCCCTGACCCCCGTGGAACAGCTCGTCCCCCTCCTCGAAGTACGCTCGTAACCCTTCCCGCCGTGCCCACCCCCCTCCGAAAGGTGCTCGACCCCTCATGCCCGAGCTGGTGTTCTTCTCCGGAACCATGGACTGCGGAAAGAGCACGCTGGCCCTGCAGATCGGTCACAACCGCTCGGCGCGCGGGCTCCAGGGAGTGATCTTCACCCGGGACGACCGCGCGGGGGAGGGGAAGCTCTCCTCCCGGCTCGGCCTGGTGACGGACGCCGTCGAGGCCGAGGAGGGCATGGACCTCTACGCGCACATCGTCGGCCGGGTCAGCCGGGGCGGCCGGGTCGACTACGTGATCGTGGACGAGGCGCAGTTCCTCGCCCCGGACCAGATCGACCAACTGGCCCGCGTCGTCGACGACCTGGGGCTCGACGTCTTCGCCTTCGGCATCACCACGGACTTCCGCACCAAGCTGTTCCCGGGCTCCCAGCGGCTGATCGAGCTGGCCGACCGGATAGAGGCCCTCCAGGTCGAGGCGCTCTGCTGGTGCGGCGCCCGCGCCACGCACAACGCCCGCACCGTGGACGGGGAGATGGTCGTCGAGGGCGCCCAGGTCGTCGTCGGCGACGTCAACCGTCTCGCGGGCGAGGTCGGTTACGAGGTGCTGTGCCGCCGTCACCACAGCCGCCGCACGACCGCGACCGCGGCCCGTGCGGGCACTCTCTCCCCGGACGTCCTGCCGGTCGCCTCCGACGCCTGAGCGCCTGCTACGCCCGGCCCTCCGCTGATCCGCCCCCGGCGGCGGACCGGATGAGCGTGAACACGGCGCCCTCCGGGTCCGCGACCGTGGCCACCCTGCCGCTCGCCCCCTCGCGCGGCGGCTGCAGGACGCGCCCGCCCAGCTCCACCACCCGGGCCGCGGCCCGGTCGGTGTCGGCGACCTCGAAGTACGTCATCCAGTGCGGGCCCCGGTCGCGCGGCAGCGCGTGGCCGACCCCGTGCAGCGCCGCCACCGGAACGTCGTCCAGGTGCAGCGTCTGGTAGTCGAAGTCGGCCGAGACGACCGCCTCCGTCTCATAGCCGAAGACGGTCTGGTAGAACTTCGCGACCATCGAGGTCTCCTGGGTCACCAACTCGTTCCAGACCGGGGTGCCGGGCACGCCGGCCGTCATGGTGCCGATGTGCTCCGAGCCCTGCCAGATGCCGAAGACCGCCCCGACCGGGTCCGAGGCGATGGCGAGCCGTCCCGCCTCGCCCGCGTCCAGCGGTCCGACCGCGACCGTCCCGCCGCAGGAGCGGATGGTCTCCGCGGTGGCGTCGGCGTCGTCCGTGGCGAGGTAGGTGGTCCAGGCGATCGGGAGGTGGCGGTCGGGCGGCAGTTGACCGATGCCCGCGACCTCCTTCCCGTGCAGCAGCCCGCGGACGTAGGGGCCCAGCTGTTCGGGACCCGGCCGGAACTCCCAGTCGAACAGGGCCCCGTAGAACTCCTGGGTCGCGGTCAGGCCGTGCACGATCAGACTCACCCAGCAAGGTGTTCCGGGCGTGCGCCGGGCGTGGGCCTCGGTCATCGTCTTCTCTCCTCGGACCGTATGGGTGGCCGTGCGGGGGACGGGACAGGTACGCCGTCCCGGGTCGGGAAGCGGTCCGCGTGCCCCGTGCAGATGCTCGCACCCCCCGGCGCGTCAGACACACCGGCCGCGCCGCGTCGTCCGGGATCTCGACGAAGGACGGCCGGTTTCCCGCCGGCCGTCCCTTCCGATGCCGTTACGGGCGCCGGTGGTGCTGCGCGAGGATGGCACCCATGAAGCCCATCATCACCGCATCCGCATACGCGAGCGAGTCGGCCGGGTCGCGCCCGCCGGTGCTCCTGGACGTCCGCTGGCAGCTCGGCGGTCCCCACGGCCGTCCCGACTACGAGGCCGGTCATCTGCCCGGCGCGGTCTTCGTCGACCTCGATACGGAGCTGGCGGGGCCGGCGGGCGACGGCGGTCGTCACCCCCTCCCGGACCCGGAGGTTTTCGGGGCCGTGATGCGCCGGGCCGGAGTCGGCCAGGACACCCCGGTCGTGGTGTACGACGGTGGCCTGGGCTGGGCCGCGGCGCGAGCCTGGTGGCTGCTGCGCTGGACGGGGCACGAGGACGTACGGGTCCTGGACGGCGGCCTCGCCGCCTGGACGGGCGACCTCTCCACCGGGATCCCGCGCCCCGCCGAGGGCGATTTCCGGCCGAAGGCGGGGGCCCTGCCCACATTGGACGCGGAAGGCGCGGCGGCCTTCGCCCGCTCGGGTCTGCTGCTGGACGCGCGCGCGGCGGAGCGCTACCGGGGCGATGTGGAGCCGATCGACCGCGTCGGCGGACACATTCCCGGGGCCGTCTCCGCGCCGACCACACAGAACGTCGACGAGGACGGGCGTTACCTGCCGGCCGAGCGGCTCGCCGCGCGGTTCGCCGGCCTGGGGGCGGAGGGAAGTCCCGAAGGCGTGGGCGTCTACTGCGGATCCGGGGTCTCCGGCGCGCACGAGGTGCTGGCCCTGGAGATCGCGGGCTTCACGGGCGTCCTGTACCCCGGCTCCTGGTCCGAGTGGTCCTCGGACCCCTCCCGGCCGGTCGCCACGGGGCCCGAGCCCCAGTAGTCCCGCGGCCCCGGCCGCATGGTGCGGTCGGGGCCGGGGAGGCGGAAAAGGAGCGGGGTCCGTACGCGACCGCGTACGGACCCCGCTCCCACCGGTGGTCATGACCGGTCAGTCCTGCTTCTTGCGCCGGGTGCCGAAGACGATCTCGTCCCAGCTCGGCACGGCGGCCCGGCGGCCCGGCCGGACTCCGTCCGCCTCCGCCTGACGGTCGGTCGTCCCGGTCAGCCGGTCGCGGTGACCGGCCACCGCCCTGGGCATCAGCACATCCGCGTACGCGGACCCGGCGCCCGCCGAGGCGGCGGCCGGCGGCTCGTCCGCCTCCGTCTCCTCGGCCGGTTCGAGCGCGGGCGGCTCGGGCTGGCTGGGCCGCTCGGGGACGACCATGTCGCCCCGGAAGCTCGGCACCGCCTCCAGCAGGCTGGTCAGCGAGTCGCGCTCACCGGCCGAGGCACTGCTCACGTACTCCTCGGGTTCGGCGGCGGCCGGGGCGGGCCGCTCGATCTGCCGGTCGAGGGCCCGGTCCAGCGGTCGGTCGCGGTCGATCTGCCGGTCCAGGCTCCGGTCCAGCGGCCGGTCGCGCGGCAGCCGGGCGATCCGGGGCACGAACGGGAAGCTGGGCTCGGGCGCGGCGACGTCGTCGGTCTCGCCGATCAGCGAGCGCGCCTCGTCGTCCACGGCCTGGACCAGCCGCCGGGGCGGGTCGTACGTCCAGCTCGCCGAGTGCGGCTCGCCCGCGACCCGGTAGACGAGCAGGACTTCCCATGTGCCGTCGTCGCGACGCCACGAGTCCCACTGGACGGTTTCCTTGTCGGCGCCGCGCAGCAGGAGACGCTCCTGCACGGCCTCGCCGAGTTGAGGGCCGGTGTTCTCGCCGGGACGGCGCACAGGAGTCTTCCGGGCCCGCTCGGCCATGAAGGCGCGCTCCGCGAGCACGGGGCCCTCGAAGCGGCGTACACGGTCGACGGGGATGCCCGCGAACTGGGCGACCTCCTCCGCGGAGGCACCGGCCCTTATGCGGGCCTGGATGTCGCGGGGCCGGAGGTGGCTCTCCACCTCGATCTCGATCTGGCCGAGCCGGGCGCGGTCGTTGCGCACGGCGGCGCGCAGCCGCTCATCGATCGGAAGCGTGTACTCCGTGCTGTCCGCAGCCTTGAGCACCAGTCGTGTGCCGTCGTTGGAGACGGCCACGACACGCAGTTCGGGCATGGGGACCTCCCGGGTGGTGCCTGCCGACGTCACGTGCGTCGCTGCTTCCGCTAGTCGAGTGTGACCTGCCCGGGTGCAGCCTGCCACAACCTTGCCAAGTTGCCCGGCGTGTCGGGCGCTCGTCCTGGTGCACCACCATGACACGGTTACCCATTGCGACCCAAAGCGACCGATTTGGCCGCTCTGTGCAGCAGGCATCCGTGTGATGCCTTCACGCCGCCGGTTCGAGTGGTGCCGTCGGACCCTCCGGTGGCTGCGGATTCCCACGTCGGAGTCCGCCCCAGGGCTCGTCACAGTACTCCATTCGAGCCATCGAGGTGGACCGGCACGCCGCCGAACTTCTCGTGGGGCGCGGGAGTTGGGTTACCCAGTTCTCCGTGAAATGCCCCTGTCGCGTGTTGTGCTTCACACAATCTCCGGAAACGGAACTATCTGCTTCGCTCATTTGTCCCTTCCTGTTGCATGGTGGGAGAGATGTCAAGCAAGGGCTGGTAATGGTTCAGAAGCCGGAAAGTGACACAGAACCCAAGGAAAGGCGCATAGATCTGAGTCTCCCGCAGGTCGCCGGGAGTGCCGTGGCGGCCGTCGCGGCGGCCGTGCTGGCCTCGCAGCTGGGCGTGTACGGCACGATCGCGGGAGCGGGTGTGATGAGCGTCGTCGCCACCTGCGGCGGCTCGGTCTTCCAGCACTTCTTCCGCCGCACGGGCGAACAGATCCGCGAGGTGACGGTCCAGGTGACCCACCCGGAGGGCCGCCAGGTGACGGTGCACACCAAGGAGACGACGCCCGCCGGGCGCCGAGGCGCCGCCCGGCGGTCCGAGCCGGAGCCGGCCGAGGAGGACGCCACCACGGTGCTGCCCACGGTCGACCCGGGCGCGGTCCCGGAGGTGATCCCGGACGCGGAGAGCACCCGGCCGCTGAAGCCCGTCGACACGGACCGGACCCAGTTGCTGGACCTCGGCGACGCGCGGACCCGGATGCTCCGGGTTCCGCCGGGCGGGGGTCCGGGCGCGGGAGCGGAGGCAGGGGCCGACCGTACGCAGCTGCCGCCGCCGGCCGACGACCGTACGCGGCTGCTTCCGCGGGCCGCGGTGGGCGCGGCCGTCGGCGACGACGCTTTCGGAGAGGGCGTCACCCACGGAACCCGGCTGCGCGGCTGGAAGCGCCCCGCGCTCGCGGCCGCCGCGGTCTTCGCCGTCTCCATGGCCGGGATCACCGCGTTCGAGATGATCTCGGGCAACGACCTCAGCGGCGGCCAGGGCACCACCCTCAGCTCCGTCGTGCGCGGCGGCGACGACGACCGGGACCCCGGGCCCGCCGACCCCACGCCCTCCGGGGACACCGGCCGGGACGGGGAGGGGGACGAGCAGCGGCCGACCCCCGGCGGTGACACCGGATCCGCCCCCGCCACGGACCCCGGCGACGGCAACAGCGAGAGCCCCGACCCCGGTACGGGCACGGGCGGCGAGAACCCGGGCACCGGGTCCACTCCCACGCCGACGCCCTCGGGTTCCGGCGGCGGGACCGTCCCCGACCCGGTGCCGCCCACCCCGACGCCCTCCGGCGACGCCGGAACGGGCGCCCCCTCGACCGGCACGGGCGTCGCCCCGGGGCAGGGCGAGCAGGCCCCGCCCGGCGTCGACGCCGAGTGACCCGTAGGCGTACCGCGCACAGCACATCGGCCCCGGCCCCCTCCACAAGGGAGAGGACCGGGGCCGACGGCGTACCGGAAGGCTCGGGAACTCAGTCGCCGAGCACACGCCGCAGGTAGTCGTTGCCGAACAGCCGGTCCGGGTCCAGCCGGTCGCGCAGCGCGGTGAACTCGCGAAAGCGCGGGTAGACCTCCGACAGATAGGACGCGTCGCGGGTGTGGATCTTGCCCCAGTGCGGCCGGCCGGCGTGCGCGGTCATGATCCGCTCGACCGCGGTGAAGTACGACCGGTGGGGCGTGCCCTTGTAGAGGTGTACGGCGATGTACGCGCTGTCCCGGCCCGAGGCGGTGGACAGCGTCATGTCGTCGGCCGGAGCGATGCGCACCTCGACCGGGAAGCTGATCTTCAGTGGTGACCGCTCGACCATGGCCTTCAGCTCCCGCAGCACCGCCACCGTCTGCTCGCGCGGAACGGCGTACTCCATCTCCACGAACCGCACGCGGCGTGGGCTGGTGAACACCTTGTACGGGACGTCGGTGTACGTACGCGCCGACAGTGCCCGGCTGAACTGTCCGGCGATCGCGGGGATCGTCGCCGGGACCGCGCGGCCGAGCCAGCAGCCGACCTGGAAGATCCCGTTGGAGTACAGCTCGTCGTCGATCCAGCCGCTCAGCCTCCCGGGCGGGGCGACCGGCCCGGCGCTGCGGTTGTTGCGCTTGGTGTTGCAGTTCTCCGTGTGCGGGAACCAGTAGAACTCGAAGTGCTCGTTCTCGGCGACCAGGGAGTCGAAGTCCGCGGTGACCCGGTCGAAGCTCATCGGCTCCTCACGGGCCGTCAGCAGAAAGATCGGCTCCACGGCGAAGGTCACGGCGGTGATCACTCCGAGGGCGCCGAGCCCGATCCGGGCCGCCGCGAAGATCTCCGGGTTCTCCCGCTCGGAGCAGACCAGGACCGTGCCGTCGGCGGTGACCAGCTCCAGTGCGCGGATCAGCGCCGCTATCGACCCCGAGTCCCGGCCCGTGCCGTGCGTACCGGTGGAGGTCGCCCCGGCGACCGTCTGCTCCGTTATGTCGCCCATGTTCGTGAGCGACAGGCCCTCGCGGGCGAGTGCGTTGTTGAGCCGCTTGAGCGGAGTGCCCGCCTCCACCGTCACGGTCATCGTCGTCCGGTCGATGTCGCGGATCCCGGTCAGCAGGTCCGGGCGTATCAGCACCCCGTCCGTGGCGGCCACCGCCGTGAAGGAGTGGCCCGCGCCGACGGGTTTCACCCGCAGGCCCTCCTCGCGGGCCCGGCGCAGCACGTCCGCGAGCTCGTCCACGGACGCGGGAGACACGGTGCGGGCGGGCCGGGCGGTGACGGTGCCCGGCCAGTTACGCCACGCGCTCGTCGTCCGTGCGTAGGTGTCGGTCATCTTTCCCGCGCCCTCCCGTCGCAGCCGGCCCGGCCAGCCGGCGATATCCGAGGACCGCCACCGCCGCCGCGAGCGCTCCCGCCACGACGGGCACCGCGTACCCCGCCTTCGCCCCGGCGGCGTCGACCACCCAGCCGGCGGCCGAGGAGCCGAGCGCCACTCCGACCGCGAGCCCGGTACTGGTCCAGGTCATGCCCTCGGTCAGCTTGGTGCGCGGTACGTGCGCTTCGACGAGGGCCATGGTGGTGACCATCGTCGGTGCGATGGCGAGGCCCGCGACAAAGAGCGCCACGGCCAGCAACGGAAGGTTCCCGGCCAGTAGGAGGGGGATCATACTCACGGCCATCGCGCAGACACCCACCAGCCACCTGCTCCCGGGGTTTCCCTTCAGGTGCAGCAGTCCGAACACGGCCCCCGCGAGACACGAGCCGAGCGCGTAGACGGCCAGCACCAGCGAGGCCGCGGCCTTGTGGCCGCGCTCCTCGGCGAAGGCCACGGTCACCACGTCCACGCCCCCGAAGATCGCGCCCGTCGCCACGAAGGTTCCCACCAGGACCTGGAGTCCCCGCGAGCGCAGCGCCGAGCCCCCGGTGTGCTGCGACTTCGGGTGCGGCACCGGCTCGGTCGCCCGCTGCGCGGTCAGCCAGAAGACGCCGACCAGCAGGAAACCGGCGGCGATCAGCGGCCCCGCCTCCGGGAACCAGGCGGTGGAGAGACCGATGGAGATGATCGGGCCGAAGATGAAGCACACCTCGTCGACGATCGACTCCCACGCGTAAGCGGTGTGCAGATCCCGGCCGGAGCCCCGGTAGATCGCCGCCCAGCGGGAGCGGACCATCGACCCCACGCTCGGCACACAGCCGCGCCCACCGAGAAGACGAACAGCGTCCACTCCGGCGCCCCTGCTGGGCGCAGATCAGCAGGCCCGCCACCGCGGCCACCGCGACCAGCGTGACCGGGCGGAGCACCCGGCGCTGCCCGTAGCGGTCGACCAGCCGGGAGACCTGGGGGCCGCAGACCGCCGCCGACATCGCCAGGGTCGCGGAGAGCGCCCCGGCCAGCCCGTAACGGCCGGTGAGCTGGGAGATCATCGTCACGACGCCGATGCCCATCATGGACAAGGGCATCCGGCCGAAGAAGCCCGCGGCGGAGAACTCCCTCGAACCGGGGGCGGAGAAGATGGCGCGGTAGGGGCTGGGCAAGGGGTACTCCGGTCGTGCCTGTCAGGCGTATAGGTGGCCCATACAGCTTACGGCCGGGCCGGACGTTCCGGACACTGGTTCCCGGGCGGCGGCGGGGGAGCGACGCAGCTGCCCGACCCCCGCGACCCCGGCCCCGCCGGTCTTTCCGACGGGGCGTCGGATGTCGGTGGCCGCCCTGTCGGAGGCGGGTGGCAGGATCGATGTCATGTCCGATCTGCGCGATCCCGCTCCCTACGACGCCCTGTTGCTGCTCTCCTTCGGAGGCCCCGAGGGCCCGGACGACGTGGTCCCGTTCCTGGCGAACGTGACCCGCGGCCGCGGCATCCCCGAGGAACGCCTCAAGGAGGTCGGCAAGCACTACTTCCTGTTCGGCGGGGTCAGCCCGATCAACGCGCAGAACCGAGCCCTGCTCGACGCGCTGCGCGAGGACTTCGCGGAGCACGGCCTGGATCTCCCGGTCTACTGGGGCAACCGCAACTGGGCCCCCTATCTGACCGACGTCCTGCGTGAGATGACCGCCGACGGGCACCGCCGGATCGCCGTCCTCGCCACCAGCGCCTACGCCTCCTACTCCGGCTGCCGCCAGTACCGTGAGAACCTCGCCGAGTCGCTGGCCGCCCTGGAGGCCGAGGGGCTGCCCGTGCCGCGGGTCGACAAGCTGCGGCACTACTTCAACCACCCCGGCTTCGTCGAGCCCATGGTGGACGGCGTCCTCGCCTCGCTCGCCGACCTCCCCGAGGACGTCCGCGCGGGCGCTCACATCGCGTTCACCACCCACTCCATCCCGACCTCCGCCGCCGACGCCTCGGGCCCGGCCGACGCGCACGGCGAGGGCGGGGCGTACGTCGCCGAGCACCTCGACGTGGCCCGGCTGATCATCGACGCGGTGCGCGAGGAGACCGGGATCGAGTACCCGTGGCAGCTCGTCTACCAGTCCCGCAGCGGCGCCCCGCACATCCCGTGGCTGGAACCCGACATCTGCGACCACCTGGAGACCCTGGGCGCCGAGGGCGTCCCCGCGGCCGTGATGGCGCCCATCGGCTTCGTCTCGGACCACATGGAGGTGCTCTACGACCTCGACACCGAGGCCACCGCGAAGGCGGCGGAGATCGGCCTGCCGGTCCGTCGGTCCGCCACGGTGGGCGACGACCCGCGCTTCGCCGCGGCCGTGCGGGACCTGGTCCTGGAGCGCGCCGCGACCGAGCGCGGCCGGGCGGTGGAGCGCTGCGCGCTGGGCGCTTTGGGCCCCTCCCACGACCTCTGTCCGGTCGGCTGCTGCCCCGCCAGGGCCCCGAAACCCGCCGCCGCCGGGGCCGACAGCCCGTACGCGTAGCCCGTAGCGCCGCCCGCCCCTACGCACCGACCCCTTGGGAGTGCCGTGACCGACCCCGCCCTGTCCGAACTGCTCGACCTCGCCCTGGAGGCCGCCCGCCGCGCCGGAGCCCTGCTGCGCGACGGCCGCCCGGCCGACCTGGGGGTGGCCGCGACCAAGTCCAGCCCCATCGACGTGGTCACCGAGATGGACATCGCCGCCGAGAAGCTGATCACCGGCTACCTCTCCGACTTCCGCCCCGATGACGGCTTCCTCGGCGAGGAGGGGGCCAGCTCCCCGGGCTCCACCGGCATCCGCTGGGTCATCGACCCGCTCGACGGCACGGTGAACTACCTGTACGGCCTGCCCACCTGGGCGGTCTCCATCGCCGCCGAGCGCGACGGAGAGCGGGTCGTGGGCGTCGTCGAGGCCCCGATGCGCCGGGAGACCTACCGGGCGGTCCTCGGCGGCGGCGCGTTCGCGAACGACGAGGCCCTGCGCTGCCGGCCCGCCCCGCCGCTGGACCAGGCGCTCGTCTCGACCGGTTTCAACTACGTCGGACACGTCCGTGCCCACCAGGCGGACATCGCCCAGCAGCTGATCCCCCGACTCCGGGACATCCGGCGCAGCGGCTCGGCCGCCGTCGACCTCTGCGATGTGGCGGCGGGCCGGCTGGACGGCTACTACGAGCGCGGGCTGCACCCCTGGGACCTGGCGGCGGGCGACCTCATCGCCCGGGAGGCGGGCGCGCTGACCGGCGGTCGGCCGGGGCTGCCCGCCGACGGGGACCTGACGGTGGCCGCCACCCCCGGCGTCTTCGAGCCGCTGCAGGCCGCACTCGACGAGCTGGGCGCCTGGCACGACTGACGGAGTCCGCCGGGGAAAGCCCTGGCGAGGGGCGTGAGGCCGCCGCACACGCCACGGGGCCCCGGAACACCATGACGGTGTCCGGGGCCCCGTGGCGTACGGCTCAGACGCTGGTGGCGCCGATCTCCACGCCGTGCTCGGCGGCGAGACGGCGCAGATCGTCCAGTTCGCCCTGCTCGACATCCGCGAGGAAGTCGTCGCCGTCCTCGCGCGCCCGGGTGAGGTCGGTCTCGGTCGTCTTGATGCGCTGCAGCAGACCTGCGGTGAAAGCGTCCATGATGCGCCCCCTCATCGTGGGTCGGTGGCACGGGGGTGTGCCCGGGATCCCCCCGGCCGGGGGGCCGGAGGAGCGGGTGATCGCGCCGCCGCTCCGGGGAGACGGAGCGAGCAGTGGCATGCCACGTGACAGGCGTGATCGCGGGTGTGCACCCCTCTTCCCCGCGCCGCGGCTCAAAGAAACCTCAACTGGCCCGCAAATCCGCCGGTTTCCCGGCGGGCAGCCGCCGGGAGGCCCGCCCCACCGCCGCCTTACCGCCGGTTTATGCGTGTTGCGGGCAGGATGGAGGCGCACAGTCGGCAATTGCCCGTGTCCGGGCGGGCCCCACGGGGGCCGCCGGCTCTGTGAACCCATCGAAGGACCGAAGGAAGGACTGCGCCGTGCGCGTACTCGTCGTCGAGGACGAGCAGCTGCTCGCCGATGCGGTGGCCACCGGACTGCGCCGGGAGGCCATGGCCGTCGACGTCGTCTACGACGGTGCCGCGGCCCTGGAGCGCATCGGGGTCAACGACTACGACGTCGTCGTGCTGGACCGGGACCTCCCGGTCGTGCACGGGGACGACGTCTGCCGCAGGATCGTCGAGCTCGGCATGCCCACCCGGGTGCTCATGCTCACCGCGTCCGGCGACGTCAGCGACCGGGTCGAGGGCCTGGAGCTGGGCGCCGACGACTATCTGCCCAAGCCCTTCGCCTTCAGCGAGCTGACCGCCCGGGTGCGCGCGCTGGGCCGCCGTACGACGGTGGCGCTGCCGCCCGTCCTGGAGCGCGCCGGCATCAAGCTCGACCCGAACCGCCGCGAGGTCTTCCGTGACGAGGTGGAGATCCAGCTCGCCCCGAAGGAGTTCGCGGTGCTGGAGGTCCTCATGCGCAGCGAGGGCGCGGTCGTCTCGGCGGAACAGCTGCTGGAGAAGGCCTGGGACGAGAACACCGACCCCTTCACCAACGTGGTGCGGGTCACGGTCATGACGCTCCGCCGCAAGCTCGGCGAACCGCCCGTCATCGTTACCGTGCCGGGCTCCGGATACCGGATCTGAGGACCATGGCCGCCACCCCCGGGCCCCCCGCGGCGCCTCCTAAGCCCACCTGGGAGCCCAAGCAGCAGGAGCCCCCTTACCCCTGGCTGCGCCCGACCATCCGGATACGGCTCACGCTGCTGTACGGCGGGATGTTCCTCATCGCGGGCATCGTGCTGCTGTCGATCATCTACATGCTGGCGGCGCAGGCGCTGAGCGTCGGCACGGATCTGCCGTTCGAGATCGTCAGCGGCAAGGTCACCAGCGAGATCTGCGACCTGCCCCCGAACGCCAGCCCGGACGCCTTCAACGCCGCGATGAACGCCTGCGTCAACCACCAGCGCAAGGCGGCGCTGGAAACCCTGCTCAACCGTTCGCTGCTCGCCCTGGTCGGCCTCAGCGTGATCGCCTTCGCCTTCGGTTACGCGATGGCCGGACGCGTGCTGTCCCCGCTCGGCCGGATCACCCGGACCGCGCGCCGGGTGGCCGGGACGGACCTCACCCGGCGGATCGAGCTGGACGGCCAAGCGGCGCACGAAAAACGCGAAAGCGTTTCACGATAAATGCGAAAACGACTACTTTCTGCCTTTGCGAGAGAACTATATCGGCGGCGATAACCCAACGAAGCGCACAACAC